>CAVVSN010000034.1:0-15110 GCA_963750885.1 uncultured Actinomycetota bacterium | reverse complement strand
AATCCGCCGGCGCCCGCCGGATAGGCGACCACCGTCGCCTGGCTTCCTGGAGCCGGCGCGGCACCCAGTGAGAGCGCCGAGCCGACCAGGGCCTCCACCGATCCGCCGGCCGGGCGGCTGACCCGTGCGATCGCATAATCGGCATGCGGATCCTGGTTGGCCAGCCATCGCGGATCCAGATACAGCGTGTCGACCGTCCACACGTTGTCGGGCGCAGCTTCGCGCGCGAATCCGGGGACGAACCGGGCCGGGCCGCCGGTGGTCAGGCAGTGCGCTGCGGTGAGCACCAGATTGCCTGCCGCCGAGTGCAGCACCGAGCCGGTGCAGGTGTGTACATCGCTGCCGGACAGGAAAAAAGCGCCTACCCTCGGGTCGGGATCCACCGGCGCGGCGGCGACCCGATTCACCACTCCGGCGACGGCCTGTTCAAGTGTGCTGGTGACGGGTGCGGATTGGGCCTGATGCCCGCAGCCGACCGCTATCAGGGCCAGCCCCAGGCCTGCCGCCAGAATTCGCATCGCCGTCGATCATGCCGGATTTCGGCTCGACGCGGCGCGAAGCGGGTAACCCGTGGAATGCCGCCGGTTCTGACCGTGTTTGGCAGCACAGGAGCAGACGCACGGTAGCGGGTCAGGTATCCGCTGTTCGTCGATCTGAGGGACACTATCTGGACACGGTGCGGCACACCGCGCCGTGGCGAGGAGGCAACACCGATGGGCCACAACGAGCCCCCCGACACACCCGATCGGGACAAGCGCTATCAGCCCGAGCACAACGCCATGTACGAGCTCGAGTTCCCGGCACCCCAGTTGTCGCTGAACGATGGGCGTGGGCCGGTCCTGGTTCATGCCTTGGAAGGGTTTTCCGACGCCGGCCACGCGATCAAGCTGGCCGCGGGCCACCTCAAGGACACCCTGGACACCGAGTTGGTCGCGTCTTTCGCGATCGACGAGCTTCTCGACTACCGGTCGCGACGCCCGCTGATGACGTTCAAGACTGACCACTTCACCCATTACGAGGACCCCGAATTAAGCCTCTACGCCATGCACGACAGCGTCGGGACGCCGTTTCTGTTTCTGGCCGGCATGGAGCCGGACTTGAAGTGGGAGCGATTCATCACCGCAGTGCGGTTGCTGGCAGAGCGCCTCGGTGTGCGCCAGACCATCGGCTTGGGCGCTATCCCGATGGCCGTTCCACACACCCGCCCGATCACTTTGACCGCGCACTCCAACAACCGCGAGCTGATCGCCGACTTCACGCCGTGGATTTCCGAGGTGCAGGTTCCCGGCAGCGCGTCGAATCTGTTGGAGTTTCGGATGGCCCAGCACGGGCATGAGGTCGTCGGCTACACCGTCCACGTACCCCATTACCTGGCGCAGACCGACTATCCGGCGGCCGCGCAGGCGTTGCTGGAGCAGTTGGCCAAGACCGGGTCGCTGCGCCTGCCGGTGAATGCGCTGACCGAGGCGGCGACCGAGGTCAAGGTGAAGGTCGATGAGCAGGTCGAGGCCAGCTCGGAAGTCGCTCAAGTGGTGGCCGCGCTGGAGCGACAGTACGATGCTTTCATTGCTGCGCAGGAAAATCGGTCGCTGCTGACGCGGGATGAGGATCTGCCCAGCGGCGACGAACTCGGCGCAGAGTTCGAGCGTTTCCTTGCGCAGCAGGACGAGAAGAAGTTCGACGACGACGATCCGACCTGATCGCCCTCCCGGGCCCGACAGCGAAGTTGGCGACATGACTGAGCGCAAGCCCAATCTTCGCTCGGTGCGCGAGGTTACGCCGCAGCTGCAATTCCGGACGGTGCACGGCTACCGGCGCGCGTTCCGCATCGCGGGCTCCGGACCGGTGATCCTGCTGATCCACGGGATCGGTGACAATTCGACGACCTGGTCGACGGTGCAATCGAAACTCGCGCAACGGTTTACCGTCATCGCGGTCGATCTGCTGGGCCACGGCGAGTCGGACAAGCCGCGGGCGGACTACTCGACTGCGGCCTACGCGAACGGGATGCGCGACCTACTTTCCGATCTTGGACATCGAACGCGTCACAGTGGTCGGCCATTCGCTCGGCGGCGGAGTCGCCATGCAGTTCACCTATCAATTTCCACAACTGGTCGAGCGGCTGATTTTGGTCGGCGCCGGCGGCGTCACCAAAGACGTCCACCTCATGTTGCGGCTGGCGTCGCTGCCGCTCGGCAGCGAGGCGCTGGCGTTGCTGCGGCTGCCTATGGTGCTGCCCGCTTTACAGATGTTCGGACGCGCAGCCGGAATGGTGCTGGGCTCCACCGCGGTGGGCCACGACCTGCCAGACATGCTGAGGATATTGGCGGGGCTCCCGGAGCCGATGGCCTCGGCAGCGTTCACCAGGACCTTGCGCGCCGTCGTGGACTGGCGTGGCCAGAGCGTCACCATGCTGGACCGATGTTATTTGACGCAATCCGTTCCGGTGCAGATTATTTGGGGCAGCGACGATGTCGTCGTTCCCGCCAGTCACGCTCATATGGCCCACGCCGCCATGCCGGGCTCCCAACTCGAGATCTTCGAGCGCTCCGGGCATTTCCCGTTCCACGACGACCCCGACCGCTTCATCGAGGTTGTGCAGCGCTTCATCGACACCACCACGCCCGCTGACTACGACCAGACCGCGCTTCGCGAACTGCTCCGGACCGGCGGTGGCGCACAAACCGTTTCCGGGAGCATCGACACCCGAGTCGCGGTGCTGGAGGCCATGGACGCCGACGAACGAAGCGCTACCTGATCGCGCGTAGAGGTGGCGTCGTACAGTCGCTCTCATGAGCGTCGACGTGACGGTGTTGAGAGTATTCACCAACGCGGAAGGCGATTTCGGCAATCCGCTCGGCGTCGTCGACGCTGCTGCAGTCGAACCTGATCAACATCAGCGCATCGCAACCGAATTAGGTTACAGCGAAACCATTTTCATAACCGTCCCCGCCGCCGGCGCCACTACGGCTGATGCGCGGATCTACACCCCGCTCACCGAGTTGGCGTTCGCCGGACACCCGGCGGTCGGGGCGTCATGGTGGCTGCGATCCGTCGGCACACCGATTCGCACGCTGCACGTGCCGGCCGGTGTGGTTCAGGTGCATGACGACGGCGATGTCACCACCGTCAGCGCCCGCTCGGAGTGGTCACCGGAGTTCGCCATTCACGATCTGGGCAGTCTTGACGAGCTCGCCGCCGCCGACCCGGCCGACTTCTCCGACGACGTCGCGCATTACCTGTGGGTGTGGACTGACGAGGCCGCCGGATCGTTGCGCTCGCGGATGTTCGCCGCCAATCTCGGTGTGGCAGAGGATGAAGCGACGGGCTCTGCGGCGGTGCGAATCACCGACTACCTCACCCGCGACCTGCACATCACCCAAGGCGAGGGATCGGTGATCGAAACCGCCTGGAGCCCGCAGGGTTGGGTGCAGATCGGCGGTCGTGTCGTGGACGACGGCGTGCGGCGGATCTGTTAGCCCTTGCGGTGCAGTACCGCTGAAAGGTGATGTTGCAGCGGCTGTCCGACGGCACCCATCTCCACGGCGTAAGAGAGTTCGTCGCCGTCGAGCCGGAAGCGGCGACCAAGGGCTGTCACTTCCTTCGCGGTTGGCGCCACACCGATCTGGGTCGTCGACATCTCGAGCTCGATCGCGGCGCCGTCGGCGATGAATCTGCCGACTTCGATCTCCGTGATACCGCTCGGATGCGCCAGCACAAGTTCCACTTCGTTATGTCGCGGTACGCGGAGGTAGCCGGTTTCGGCGTGCAGCGGCGCGCCGTCGACGACGGCTTTGGTCTTCTGCCCGTAGATCAAAAACGGTTTGCCCACATGGGAGAACGTGACTTCTTCGAGGTATTCGAACGGCTCGATGGTGGGATATTCGCCGGATCCACGCCCCTGCCAGGTCCCGAGCAACGGCGCCAGCGCATGCAAGTTGGGATGCAGGTCGGGCGGCATTCGGTCAGCCTAGTCCGGCGACGATGCGGCCCAGAATGGGCCGCTGAGGAACCGGACATAGCGCATCAGGCGGCGACGATGCGGCCCAGAATGGGCCGCTGAGGAACCGGACACAGCGCACATCAGTGGGTGTGCACGTCGGGCGTGCGCACGTGTTCGGGACGAAAACCGCGACCGACGATGATCGGCGGGATGAACTGCAACGGTCCTCGGCCGACGATCTTCGGAACTCGAATCGGCGACAGGTCGCCGGCCAGGTTCGGTTCTATCGCGTTGTTTTGCACGAACACTTGACCGGCCTGAATGATTCTTGCCGGAAGCTCACGGCGGCGCTGCACCTTTTCGAGATCGGCTTCGGTCAACCGGTTTTCACGGAGCGGGCCGCAGAGGATGTTCGCGGCGGCCACCGCGTCAGCGACCGCGAGGTTGATGCCGACCCCACCCACCGGTGACATCGCATGCGCAGCATCGCCGATACACAGCAGACCTTTGCGCCACCAGGTTTTCAGCCGATCCACCCGCACATCGAGCTGGCTGGTGTCATCCCACGAGTGCAAGTCCTTCACGTGTTCAGCCAAGTTGGGCTGCACCGCAACCAGCCGCGCCTTGAACGCCTCCAGCGATCCGTCTCGCAGCGCTGCGCCCTTGGGCATCACGTAGGCAATTTGCCAATAGTCGCCCCGGTAGATCATGGCCATCATCAGACCCTTGCGGACCACTCCAACGAGTTCTTGGGGGTCACCAGGCCGCCAGTTCAACCGGAACCACAAGACGTCTATCGGCGAATTCGCGCTCCCGATCTGCAATCCCGCCGCGGCGCGCACCGCGGATTTGCGTCCGTCGGCGCCGACGACCAGCTCGGAGCGCACCTCGAGTTCCGGGGTGCGCACCCCGACGATCCGATCGTCTTCGACGATCACGTCGGTGACCTCGGCGTTGCGAATCAGCGTGAATTCCGGGTACGCGCTGGCCTTTTCGGCGAGGAAGTCGAGGAAGTCCCATTGCGGCATCAGCGCGATATAGGGCTGTTTGAAGCCGAGTCGCGACAGTGCGCTGAAATTCCCAAAAGTCCGCAGTGTCCCGTCGGTATCGAAGGCGAGGCGATTGACCTTGGTGTGCGGAAGTCGCAGAAATTCGTCGATCAGCCCTAGCTCGTCGATGACCCGCAGTGTGCTCGGATGTACGGTGTCGCCGCGGAAGTCGCGCAGGAAGTCATTGTGTTTCTCCAAGACGGTGACGTCGATTCCGGCGCGGGCCAGCAGTAGAGCGTGCACCATGCCCGCGGGGCCGCCACCGACAACGCACACCTGGGTTTCCACGACTTGCGTCATGGTCCGAGACTACGACGCCGGTCAACCGGTCGCGGGCACCGTCCGGTGGGTACGTAACGCCTTGATCTCGCGCTCGAAATCCTCGGCAGACTCGAAAGACCGGTACACCGAGGCGAATCGCAAGTAGGCCACCTCGTCGAGTTCTCGCAGCGGGCCGAGGATCGCCAGGCCCACTTCGTTGCTGGGAATCTCCGCCGATCCGCCGGCGCGTACGGCGTCCTCGACCTGCTGCGCCAGCAGATTGAGTGCGTCGTCGTCGACCTGGCGGCCCTGGCACGCGCGCCGCACCCCACGCATGACCTTCTCGCGGCTGAATGGTTCGGTGACGCCGCTGCGTTTGACGACTGCCAGCACCGCGGTTTCCACCGTGGTGAATCGACGGCCGCACTCCGGACAGGAGCGACGGCGCCGAATCGCCTGTCCCTCATCGGTTTCACGGGAGTCAACGACTCGAGAATCCGGATTACGACAGAACGGACAATGCATGGCCGCTCCTTCGCCCCGCTGACCTGGGAACGTCCTAGGCCCCCTCGAGCCTACCTGCGCTGCGGTACGCGGGCCTAACACCACCAAGTGCCGACTGGTAACGGCTCAGCCCACCGGTGCGATCAGGGTCTGGCCGGCGGTCACAGCGGACGACGTGAGCTCATTGAGTTCGCGGATTTGGGCGGTGACCTGACCGGTCGGCGCATCCGGGGCCACGCGTGCGGCCAGGTGCTGCAGCGTCTCCCCCGGTTCAACCCGTACCACGGCGAGCCGGTCAGGCATCTGAACCGCAGCCTTCTCGGGACCGGCGTGCAGCATGCCGCCGAAGTGCGCCACAAATCCCAGCCAGACTGTGATGCCCGCCGCGACCAGAGCGAGCGCCACCGTCGTCGCCGGGGTGATCGGGCGGGGCCGGTGCGAGGCCGTCGACATCAGCACGCCGGTGCCCCGGTAGCGGGGAGGCGCCGCGACGGGCCTGGAGGGTTGCGGCCCTCTGGCTCCTGGCCGGCCACCGCGGCTGGCCGGGCGTACCTGGACCGGGCGAACCCGGATCGACGCTCGCGGCGAAATCGTCTCGATGGGCATCATGTGCGGTCCTCCAGTCGGTTTGCGGTCGATCACTTGTTCGAATAGTAGTCGATAGTGTGTTCGAATACCGAACATGTGATCGAACTGTTGTACATGCCAGAGACCATAAGACGGGCCACCGACAACTTCCGGCGGCCTTCGGGAGGCGAAAACCGCGACATACCTCGAACACATGTTTGATATCCAGGCAAAATGCCGCTATCTTCGTTCATATGAGCGATAGCGATACTTCGAGCGCCGACTCTGAGCGCGCCGTTGGACCTGCAGAGTCATTGCTGACGCCGCGCCAGCGCACCATCCTCGACGTCATCCGAGCGTCAGTCACCAGTCGCGGCTACCCCCCGAGCATTCGGGAAATCGGCGACGCCGTCGGCCTGACGTCGACCTCCTCAGTTGCGCACCAGCTGCGCACGCTGGAGAAGAAGGGGTACCTCCGCCGCGACCCGAACCGTCCGCGTGCCGTCGATGTCCGCTCAGCAGACGACCCGTCGAGGACACCGGTGGTCACCGATGTCGCCGGCTCGGACGCGCTGCCGGAGCCGACGTACGTTCCCGTACTGGGTCGTATTGCTGCCGGCGGCCCGATCCTGGCCGAGGAGGCCGTCGAGGATGTCTTCCCGCTGCCGCGTGAACTCGTCGGCGAGGGTGCGCTGTTCCTCCTGAGGGTGGTCGGTGAATCGATGGTCGACGCCGCGATCTGCGATGGCGACTGGGTGGTGGTCCGTCAGCAGAATGTGGCCGACAACGGCGATATCGTTGCGGCCATGATCGACGGAGAAGCGACCGTCAAGACGTTCAAACGGACCGGCGGGCAGGTCTGGCTGATGCCACACAACCCCGCTGTTCGATCCCATCCCCGGCAACGATGCGGCTGTGCTCGGCAAGGTCGTCACGGTAATCCGCAAGATCTGACGACGCTCAGCGGGCCGGCTATCCGGCCTTGTTGAATCCGTTCGCCCTCGCGACTTCCTCACTGGCGAACCAGATTTCGGCTTGGGTGTCTTCGTACAGGGCGCTGTCGGGCATGTAGTACAGCCCGGAGCTGGCGTTGGCCTTGACCGGGTATCCGTCCGGCACCTGATATGGGTCGTCCATCGGAAGGTGAATCGCCAACTGCCCGGGCGCAATTCGCGGTATCGGAACGGCCTCGGTAATCAGAGCGTCCTCACCGTCCGCGGCCGCGTGTCGTCCCGCGCGCTCATCGACGCCCGCCAATGGAATTCCGGTCGGGTCGGTGTCGACGTCATCGGGATCCTCGTCGAAGTGCTCGTCGACATCACTCTTGAACTCTTCGTCGCGCTCAAAACCAACGCCGCGATCAAAGTCCTGGTCATGACCGAAGTCGTCGAACCCGGAAAACTCTTCAGGACTGTCGGTTTCGTCCTCTGCCAGCAGCTCGTCGACCAAACTCTTGCGGCTCGGCGGCATCCACGCGCTGGAAGGCTGACTGGGCAGGCGTACGGTCCGCGGACGCGGCCGGATGTCCGGGGACAAGCTCGACGTCGCCAGGTCGCTGTCGCCCTCTGGCGACCACTGCGAGACAGACTCTGTGACGGCCTCGTACCCGGAGTCGTCCAAGTCGCTTGTCGCCGGACCGCGCGGTCGCGTTCCAGCACGGCGCCGACGCCACCAGCGCGCCACCAATGCCAGCAGGACCACCAGCAAAAGCGCGGCAACACCGGCCAGCAACCACAACCAATGCCCGGTCAGCCAACTGACCCCAGCGTTGGGCGATGCAGAACCGGCCGGCGTCTTCTGGCCGGGAACCTGAAGACCGGAAAGGGCCGATGCCAAATTCGGCGGTTGCGTGGTGAAGGTGTTCTTCGTCTTGTTCCAGGCGATCTGTCCGCCGGTGAACTTCTGCGTGACGACGTCCTTGGCAATCACCTGATCGCTGAGCGGCGCACCCAGTTTGCCGCTTGCCCCGAGCAGTTTGTCCCACGCGACCTTGATGGCCCCGCGCACCACGAAGGCGCCGTGATCCGAGGTCCAGAAGATCACCGGCTTGTCGTTGGCGGAGAAAGAGCTCACCTTGCTGGCCGGTTTGAGCCCGCCGTCGGCCTCGTTGGAGATCGGGAATCCGAGGTCGGCGTTAACGGGGCCGCCGAGCGCCTCGTACTTGGTCAAGATGTCGGTCTCGACGGCATTGGCTCCGGTGGCAGGGCTGAAGAAGATCTTTCCGCCGGCGAAGTTCTGGGCCAGTCCATCACCGCCGACCGGGTACTGGTCGCCTTGTTTTGCGCCCAGCGGACCGGAGGCGCCGCCGGCGGCCCGCCAGGCCATATTGATGGCTGCCGTCGGATCGATAGGTACCTGCAACCCGCTGAGCTGACCGGCCAGGTCCGGCGGGACGGTGGTAAACGCCTTGGTCAGCCGGTTCCACGACACCTTGCCGCCGCTGAACGCCTGCGTCGCGAGTTCACCGTCGTAGGTTTCGTCGCCGATCGGGACGCCCAGGGCGCCACCTGAACTGCCCAGCTTGTCCCATGCCGCGTTGATTGCACCGCGCACCACGTATGCGCCATGGTCGGCGGTCCAGTAGATCAACGGCTTGTCGCTGGCCGAGAATGTGCTGACCCGACTGTCGGGACCGGCCAGACCGCGTACTTCACTGGTGATCGGGAAGCCCAGGTCGGAGGCCACTGGGCCGCCTAGAGCCTCGTATTTGTCCAGGACGGCGCCCATCATCGACCGTGGGGCCGCTGGCCGGGGTGAAGAACATCTTGCCGTGCAGGAAGTCCTGAGCAAATCCCTGGCCGGCCACGTAGCAATCACCCTGTTTGGCGCCCAGGTCCGAGGTATCTCCGCCGGACTCTTTCCAGGCTGCGGTGATCGCGTTGTCGGCGTCGCCTATCGGGGATGCGTTTGCGACGGGCGTCAGCAGAGCCGTGCAGGTGAGTGCCGCCACCAGCGCCACCAGACCGCGCGCTGAGCGCGCGAAGGTGCGCAGTCGTTTTCGGTGCCGTGTCATCTCGCCCTCCCCGCGGTCGCCCAGTCCAAATCCAGGGCCCAGTGTCAACCGCCCTGCGGGCCGCCACAACTCTGCTGCGGGCGACCACGCGCGGGAAGTCATACGAGGACCCTACGGACTGGTTATCGTGCCGATGCGGAATTGCCGTCCACAGCGCCGGTTTGTGTCGTTCGCCTTTAGATTACGGTTCGCCGATATAGGAGCGCACGTCGCGGCGACATTGACCGGCGAATCTGCACTGACCGGGTGCCGGCGACTCCTGACCTCGGGTGGGGCGACCGAGATCCGTTTGCCTGGCGCTCTTACCGCGCGACCAATTCTTGAAATCGCCGTTCGCAGGTCGAATTCCCCTGCCCATCGAAGTGGGACCACGTTGCACGCCACCGCCGATGGCGAACGAAAGCATTTCGCGTGCAAAGAATCCTGGACTCAGACGCCCAGGCTACGGCCGATGATCTCCTTCATGATCTCGGTGGTACCGCCGTAGATGGTCTGCACGCGCGCGTCGAGATATGCGCGTGCAACCGGGTATTCGCGCATGTAGCCGTAGCCCCCGTGCAACTGGAGGCATCGGTCGATGAGGTACACCTGCTTCTCGGTGGCGTACCACTTGGCCATCGCGGCCTGTTCGACGGTGAGCTTCTCCTCGAGATGCAGTGCGATGAACTCGTCGACCATGATCCGCACCACGGTGGCCTCGGTGGCCAGTTCGGCGAGTAAAAATCGGCTGTTCTGAAAACTGCCGATCGGCTTACCAAAGGCCTTGCGCTCCTTGGTGTATTGCAGCGTCTGCTCCAGCACCTGCTCCATGGCGGCAACGGCCATGATGGCGATCGAGATCCGCTCCTGCGGCAGGTTCTGCATCAGGTAGATGAAGCCCTTACCCTCGTCGCCCAGCAGATTCTCGACAGGCACCTCGACGTCGGTGAAGGAAAACTCGGCGGTGTCCTGAGCGTCCAGGCCGATCTTGTCCAGGTGCCGCCCGCGCTCGAATCCCTTCATACCCCGCTCGACCGCCAGCAGCGAAAACCCTTGTGCGCCTTTGTCGGGATCGGTCTGAGCCACCACGATCACCAGGTCAGCGTTAATACCGTTGGTGATGAAGGTCTTTGAGCCGTTGAGTACGTAATGGTCGCCGTGCTTGACCGCGCGGGTCTTGATGCCCTGCAGATCGCTGCCGGTGCCGGGCTCGGTCATCGCGATCGCGGTGATGAGCTCACCCGTGCAGAACTTCGGCAGCCAACGCTGCTTCTGCTCCTCGTTGGCCAGGCTCAGCAGGTACGGCGCCACGATGTCGTTGTGCAGACCCAACCCGATGCCGCTGTAAGCGGCCGTAGGTGGTCTCCTCGGTGATGATTGTGTTGTAGCGGAAGTCGGAGTTGCCGCCGCCGCCGTACTCCTCGGGGATCGACATTCCCAGAAACCCCTGCTTACCGGCTTCCAACCACACGCCCCGGTCGACGATCTTCTCCTTCTCCCACTCGTCGTGGTACGGCGCGACGTGGCGCTCCAGGAATGATCGGTACGACTCGCGAAACAAGTCGTGCTCGGGCTCGAACAGCGTGCGCTGGTATTTGACGGCGCTACCCATGAGATGACCTCCGGCGGGGTTGGGAACTCTGCGCCCAAGATATACCAACCAGATGGTTGGTAGGCCGGGGTATCGGTCCACGCCTACAGTCGTCGAGATGGACGAGACAATCCTGGTGCAGGAACTCGGGCAGGTCCTCGAATTCTCCTACACCGACATGCTGTGTTACGCCGGGCCGTTTTCCCGGGCGGGTGTAGCCAGCGCGCTCAAAGTGCTGCAGCGGGCCTTCGGCGCCCTCTCCCCTAATCAACCGCCGCAGCGCCGATCGATAGTCATTCGCGCCGCTTTCAACGAACTGGGGATTCGCGACGGAATCGAGGCAGTAACCCGCGCGGTCACCGATGGCCGGTACTCCATTGAGCCGGCCCTGGTGCGACCCGATCGCGGACGCATTCTGCAGGGCTTTGTTTTTCAGGCCACGGTCAACGGTCGCACCGCGACGCTGCTGATGCGCCCCGGCTTTATCACCGACGAATTCTTCGCCCTGGCCGCCAAGTCTGAACGCGATCAGGCAGAGGAGGCGTACCTCGACGAACTGAATTTCCAGATGGCACGCCAGATACTGGCGGCGTCCGCGGAAGAAGTTTACGAGTTGGTCTACTGACCTGAGGTCAGATCGCTTTCCCATATTAAGTTACTACTCAGTAATTCTTCGCTGCCGTAAAGGCGCTGTTCGAATCGGTCTTGACACGCGCGAAAACCCTTCTACCGGCATCAATATGCCGCACAAAAAAGTCCAAAGGTTTGTCGGCCCTTTTCATTCCTCGCACAAACATTAAGCGGTAGCTTAATTGCACCTGAGAAATCTCAGGTGTCCTATGGGGAGGACGGGGCCATGGCCGGTCTGCTCAGCAGCGTTGGATTCACAGGACGCTGCGGTGGCGCATCGGCATTTGGCGTGACTCCAGTGGCGATCGCGCCAACTGCCCACACCATTTCTGGGGAAGGAAGAAAATGCACGCTGCAACAAAACGGGCAGTAATCGCCGCGGCCGGACTCGCCGCAGCAGGGCTCTTCGGGTCGCTGCCCGTATGACGGATCGTCGCTGGCACAACAAGGCGGGCCAGTCCAGCACCACGATGTCGCGCTGGTGGACGCGGATGCGACGCTCCTGCTCGACGAGGGCACCTTGGACAACGCACTGTTCAACGACGTTCTGGGGCCGACCGGAGCAGAAGAGCAGCTGTTCACCGCACTTGCCTCGACGACAAGCACTGCCGAGGCGACGACGCTGCTCGACGCCACCGGCGCAACCCCCATTTACGCCGGGGACTTCAACGGCGCGGAGAGCCGGGCGTTCGAGGCGCTGTTCCTCGACGGCCTCGTCGCCCAAGACCAGGTGAACCAGCTCGTAGGCGTTACCGACTTGGCGTCGCAGAGCGAGCTGGTGACCATCTTGACCACCGATTTCGTGCCGATCCCGGCCAGTGCCGGCATCACAGCTGCGGAACTCGCGGGCGCCGTGGGTACGTCAGCCTTCGACACCGACCTGACGACGATCGCCAACGCGGACTTCGCCCTTGCAGCCAGCGATTTCGAGGGTTACCTGACGTCACTGGCGGCCGACACGGGCAATCTGGGCGACTTCAGCACGTTGCTCACCGACCTGAGCGCCAGCTTCAGCGACCTGAGCACCAACCTCACCACCGACTTCAGCACCGTGCTCACCGACGTCACGGGTCTTCTCGGCGGCGGTCTCGACCTGGGCTCGCTTCTGGGCGGTCTCGGCCTGTAAAACCAGGGGGAACAGAGGCGTCGGAGCTGGGGGGCTCCGGCGCTTTCTGTTATCTGCGAGGCCTTTCAGGTGGCTGAGAATTCGCGCAGGCTGGCGGCGAGCGCCACCGGTACCCGCGCTTTGATGTGCGTGCCGGCACCGATGTGCTCGGTCTCCTGCACCCGGCCGTCGGCGTGCACGCGCGACACCAGATCGCCGCGGTCGTAAGGGATCACCACGTCGACCGCGGTGTCGGTGGGAGCGGCCATCTCCGACATCCGCCGGCGTAGTGCTTCAACGCCGTCGCCGGTGTGCGCCGAGACGAACATCGCCCCGGGCAGCGCGCGACGCAGCTTGGCCAGCGCCAAACCGCCTGCGGCGTCGATCTTGTTGACGACGATCAGCTCCGGCGCCGGTCCACTGTCGTGATCGGCGAAGACCTCGGAGACCACCTGCCGTACCGCGCTGATCTGGGCCAGCGGGTTGACGTCCGAGCCGTCGACGACGTGCACCAGAAGATCAGCATCGACCACCTCTTCCAGCGTCGAGCGGAACGCTTCGACCAGCTGGGTCGGCAGGTGACGCACAAAGCCGACGGTGTCGCTGACCACGAACGCGCGCCCATCATCGAATTGTCCACGGCGCGTGGTGGGTTCCAGGGTGGCAAACAGCGCGTCCTGCACCAGCACCCCGGCGCCGGTCAGCGCGTTCAGCAGGCTGGATTTCCCCGCGTTGGTGTAGCCGACAATCGCAATGGACGGCGCTTCGCTGCTCCGCCGTCGGCTGCGCTGGGTGTCGCGGACCTGCTTCATGTCCTTGATCTCGCGGCGCAGCTTGGACATTCGCTCACGAATCCGGCGCCGATCGGTCTCGATCTTGGTCTCACCGGGTCCGCGGGTACCTACACCGCCGCCGCTGCCACCCGCGCCACCGCCTTGGCGCGACATCGACTCACCCCAGCCGCGCAGTCGCGGCAGCATGTACTCCATCTGCGCCAGCGACACCTGCGCCTTGCCTTCCCGACTGGTGGCGTGCTGGGCAAAGATGTCCAGGATCAGCGCGGTGCGGTCGATGACCTTGACCTTGACGGCCTTCTCCAGCGCGTTCAGTTGCGCCGGGGACAGTTCGCCGTCGCAGATCACGGTGTCGGCGCCGGTGGCCAGCACCACGTCACGCAATTCGGCAGCCTTGCCCGATCCGATGTAGGTCGAGGGATCAGGCTTGCTGCGCCGCTGGATCATGCCTTCGAGCACCTCAGATCCCGCGGTTTCGGCCAGCGCGGCCAACTCGGCGAGGCTGGCGTCGGCGTCGGCGGCACTGCCGTCGGTCCACACGCCGACCAGCACCACCCGCTCGAGCCGCAGTTGGCGGTACTCGACCTCGGAGACGTCGGTGAGTTCGGTGGACAGCCCGGCGACCCGGCGTAGCGCCGCGC
Organism: uncultured Actinomycetota bacterium; assembly: GCA_963750885.1. Lineage (GTDB taxonomy): Bacteria > Actinomycetota > Actinomycetes > Mycobacteriales > Mycobacteriaceae > Mycobacterium. The sequence goes on along the minus strand of CAVVSN010000034.1, from coordinate 1,033 downwards.
GATCGTCGAGCGCGAGCTCACCGGTGGTCGGGGTGCCGGGCGATTCTGGATATGTCATAGGCAATTACCGATGGTGCCCGCCGAAGCGGCGGCGCGCATCCGATTTAACGTGACGCCTCCTGCCACCATTGTTCGCTGAGGTCGCCCTGGGCGACCAGCACCGACGGTCCACGCAGGTAGCTGGTGGCCTCGGTGACGGTGACAACGACATCACCGCCAGGAACCCGCACGGTCAAGGTGCCGGTGGCCGCGCCGCCCTGCGACAGCGCTGCGACGGCGGCGGCGACGGTTCCCGTTCCACAGGAACGGGTTTCGCCCACTCCCCGCTCGTGTACGCGCATGCGGACCACGCCATCGACCGGCGCGGTGAGAATCTCGACGTTGACGCCGTCAGGGAATTGGTCGTGATCGAAACTGACCGGCGCCGCGACATCCAACTCCCCCAGCTCCAGAGGAGTGAGCGCAGAGTCGACGCAGGCCAGATGTGGGTTGCCGACGTCGACCGCCAAGCCTTGAAGGTCCGGCCGCCGACAATCACCTGCCCGGGCCCAAGCCGGTTGGCCTTGCCCATGTCGACCCGCACGTCGGCGTAGGTCGCGTCGACGTGGTGCATGACAACGGGCCTCGGGCCGGCCAACGATCCGACGACGAATTCGTCGCGGGTCTCCAGGCCACCGGCCCGCAGGTAGTGCGCGAAGACCCGCACGCCGTTACCGCACATCTGCGCGATCGACCCGTCGGCGTTGCGGTAGTCCATGTACCAGTCGTCGGGGCTCACACCGTCGGGTGTCCGGTCGAATACCCCGGCGGCCAGCGCAGCCGCGGCGGTGGTGACGCGCAGCACGCCGTCGGCACCGAGGCCACGGCGCCGGTCGCACAGTGCCGACACCGCCTCGGGGCTCAACGCCAGCGCGGCGTCCAGGTCAGCCAGCACGACGAAGTCGTTCTGGGTGCCATGGCCTTTCGCAAATCTCATGGACGCCACTCCTCGATCGCGGCAGCGCCACCATCATCGTCGTCGGCTGGGCGCATC
>CAVVSN010000033.1:0-8636 GCA_963750885.1 uncultured Actinomycetota bacterium | reverse complement strand
GTGGCGTCGAGACTTACAGGTTCTCGGCGCCCCAGTTGGCAAGTCGGCGTTCGCGTTCGGCCGCATCGACTTCCTCAACCCGCGTCATGATGGACCAGCGTTGCCCGAACGGGTCGAGGATCGACGCGAACCGGTCGCCAGTCACGAACGTTTGAGCCGGCTCCCGGATTTTCGCACCGGCATCCTGCGCCCGCGCCAGCACTTCGTCGACGTCATTGCAGTACAACACCATTGAATGGGTCACCGATTCACCAGGGCTGGGTGCCTTGAGTTGGTAAGCCGGGTTGGGATCGGACAGCTGGAACCGTCCGTTGCCGAAGTCCAGCTCTGCGTGCGCGATCGTGTCGTCGTCGGGACCGGCCATCTTCTCAATGAGTGTCGCGCCAAAAACGTCGATGTAGAACTCGATGGCAGCTGCGGCGCCGTTGACCACGAGGAACGGGGTCAAACTCGTATATCCCTGGGGAATTGGATTCGCATTCATGGCATCAAGCTTGGCTAGATTCGTCTCGTGAAGGCTTGGAAAAACGCGCCACGCGACGGCGGGGCCGAGCCAGGCGTAGTCGGGCGCGCGGGCACCACATCGCTGTTCGACCTCACGCGTCAGTCCCCATCAGCGGAGGCCGCCGAATTTGTGGAGCACTTGTGGTCGGTGAACTGGGATCTGACAGGGCGCCCGTCGCACGACAGCCTGGTGATCACGTTCCCGGCGATCAACATCACCCGCGAATGGGGTACAGATGCGCGACGGCACGGGCTCGACTTGCCGGCCACACTCGTGCACGGCGTCGTCCAGCGGGTCTTCACCGTCACGCTCTCAGGACGAGGCGCAGTAGTCGGTGCGCGGTTTCGGCCCGGTGGATTCACCGCACGATTCGGTCGCGACGCCGGTGCGCTGACCGGCCACGTCCTTCGCGCTGACGATGACTTGTTCGATGGCTCTGTAGTTCTCGACGACGACATCGACGCGGCGACCGCACAACTCGACGCTGCGATCGGTGCGGCTCGGCCGGCCGACCCGACATACACGGCCCTCACCACGCTGATGCAGCGGATACGCGACGACGAGACACTGCACCGGGTTGAGCATGTGATGGTGCACTCCCCGTGGAGCACGCGAACCACCCAACGTGTGTTTCGGCGCTACGTCGGGGTTCCGGTCAAATGGGTGCTGTGTCGGTATCGGTTGCAACAGGCCGCGCTGTTGATCGAGACCGATCCGAGCGTCGACTTCGCCGACTTGGCGGTTCGGCTGGGCTGGTACGACCAGGCTCACTTCATCAATGATTTCCGGTCGATGCTCGGCTGCAGTCCCGGCGAATATGCTCTGCGTTACCGCTGATTGATCGACGTGGCACGCTGTCGCGTTAGCCAGTCTGCCCAGGTCAGCGGTTGCGCCGAGGTATGGTGTTCGACGTGGTCAGAATTCCCCGGCCGGCGCTTCCTCACCCCGGGCCCAAGCCTGCGGTGAAGGTCGACGCACGCAGCGAGCGCTGGCGGGAGCACCGTAAGAAGGTGCGCGCCGAGATCGTGGAGGCTGCGTTCCGCGCCATCGACCAGCTTGGCCCGGACTTGAGCGTCCGCGAGATCGCCGAAGAGGCCGGCACCGCAAAACCCAAGATCTACCGGCATTTCACCGACAAGTCCGACCTGTTCCAGGCGATCGGGGCGCGTCTGCGCGACATGTTGTGGGCGGCGGTTCTACCGTCGATCGACTTCGCCCACGACTCGGTCCGCGAGATCATCCATCGCACCGCAGAGGAGCACGTCAACCTCGTCGACGAGCATCCCAACGTGTTGCGCTTCTTCATCCAGGGTCGCTTCCCTGAGCAATCGGAGACCGCGGCGCGAACGCTTAACGAAGGCCGCGAGATCACCCTGGCCATCGCGGAGATGTTCAACAACGAGCTGCGCGAGATGGAACTCGACCCCCGAGCCTTCGAGCTCGCGGCGTTCGCCGCATACGGTTGCGCGGCGGCAGCCACCGATTGGTGGCTCGGCTCCGATGTCGGCAGTCCGCGCCGGATGCCGCACCCGCAGTTCGTCGAGCACCTCACCACGATCACCTTGGGCGTGATCAGCGGCACGGCGGAGATGCTCGGCATCAAGATGGACCCTGACCGGCCGTTGCAGGACGTCATGCCGCACAGCTCCGCTGCCAGCTAGCATCAGCGCTCATGAGTACTGCCGAGTCGACGATCCACCCCGATGCAGCGGCGCCGCCTATCCGCACCCGCGCGGTCATCATCGGAACCGGGTTCGCCGGGCTTGGTATGGCGATCGCACTCCAGCGCCAGGGTGTGGACTTCGTCATCGTGGAAAAGGCCGACGACGTCGGCGGGACCTGGCGGGACAACAGTTACCCCGGATGCGCATGCGACGTGCCGTCGCACCTCTACTCGTTCTCCTTCGAGCCGAAGGCCACCTGGAGCAAGCTGTTCTCGCCGCAACCGGAGATCCTGGACTATCTCAGGGGCGTCACCGAAAAGTACGGCCTGCGCCGCTACGTGCGGTTCGGCGAGAAGGTCAGCCGCGCACACTGGGACGATAGCGAGTACCGCTGGCACGTATTCACCGATTCGGGGGATGAGTACGTCGCCCAGTTCCTGATCTCGGGTGCCGGCGCGCTACATATCCCAAGCATGCCGGATATCGCGGGCATGGACGAATTCGGCGGCGCCGCTTTTCATTCCGCGCAGTGGGACCACAGCGTCGACTTGACCGGGAAACGGGTCGCAATCATCGGCACCGGAGCCAGCGCCATCCAGATCCTGCCGGAGTTGGTCCGCAGCGGCGCCGGCGTCGCCGAGGTAAAGCTCTATCAGCGCACCCCGCCGTGGGTGGTGCCGCGGCCGAACAGCCTGTTGCCCAACCTGGTTCGCAAAGCCTTCGCGGTGGTGCCCGGCCTGAGGCTGGCGTGCCGGTCAGGTATCTACTGGGTGCTCGAGGGTCTCGGGTTCGCGATGACGCAACGGCCGAGCTTGCTGCGTGCCGTCGAATTGGTCGGTAGATGGAACATTCGCCGCAATGTCCGCGATAAAGACCTGCGCCGCAGGCTGACCCCGACCTACCGCGCAGGCTGCAAGCGAATCCTTTACTCCGGCAGTTACTACCAGGCGGTGGCCAATCCCAAGTCGACGTTGATCACCGACCGGATCGACCACATCAGCACCGAAGGCATCATCACCGACGATGGCGTCGAGCATCGGGCCGATGTCATCGTGTACGCCACCGGCTTCCATACCACCGACTCCTACACCTATGTCGATGTGAAAGGCCCGCGCGGCGAGGACCTGGTGGACCGCTGGAACCGGGAGGGAGTCGTCGCGCATCGCGGCATCGCGGTGGCCGACATGCCGAACCTGTTCTTCCTGCTCGGGCCCAACACCGGTCTGGGGCACACCTCGGTGGTGTTCATGATCGAGGCTCAGATCCACTACGTCGCCCAGGCGATCGCCGCGGTCGACCAAGCGGGCGCACAGGCCTTGGCGCCCAGCCGTTCTGCGCAGGACCGGTCCAATGCAGAATTGCAGACCAAGCTGTCCGGCTCGGTGTGGAACACCGGTGGCTGCAGCAGCTGGTATCTCGACGAGCACGGGGTCAACCGGACGCTGTGGAGCGGCATGACCTGGCAGTACTGGCGCGACACCCGCTCGCTGAAACTCGCTGAGTACAAGTTCTTCGGGGTGGGTACCGGCTCGCGCGCGGTGGCGAACGCCTAAGCGCTGCGTACCGTGCTTGGCTGACTTGACTTGCCGGCGAACTGCCGAAGTTGCAGCCGCACAATGCGATCCAGGGTGCGATCGGAGATGAATCGGCTGATCCGCAGCAGGATAGCGGCGTCACGTCCGATCGTGTACCGAGTCCGGGGACGAGACGCGGTCACCGCCTTGGCGATCACCCTGGCGGCGGCGTCGGCGGAGACGCCGGTTTCGTTGAACGAACGAGCTTGTGCCATAACGGCATCCAGGACTTCACCGTAGCGAGCGAGCTGCGCTGCGGTCATATCCGCCATCAGAACCTGCGACGTGGCGATCCCGCGCTCGGCGATCTCGGTTTTGACCGCGCCGGGTTCCACGACGACGACCTTGATTCCGGCAGTGCCGACCTCGCGGCGCAGCGCATCACTGACGGCCTCCAGGGCGAACTTCGAACCGGCATAGGCACCGTAGGTCGGCAGCACGACCTTGCCGCCCACCGAACTGACATTGACCACGGTGCCCGAGCTGTTCAGCAGGGCAGGCAACAGAGCCTGAGTCATGGCGATGTGGCCGAACAGATTCACCTCGAACTGCTGACGCCACTGCGCGATCGGCAGCGTCTCGACGGGCGCGTTGATTGCGATTCCGGCGTTGTTGACCAACGCGCGAAGTGGGCGACCATGAGGGTCAAGGGCGACCCGGTCGGCGATCGCAACGATGTCCGACTCGACGGTGATGTCCAGAATGCGCGGCTCGATGCCCTGGATGCCCAGGCCTCGCAATGCGTCGGCGTCAGCCTCGCGCCGAACGCCCGCCAGTACGTGAAACCCTCTGCGTGCCAGCTCTTTCACGGTGGCTGCACCGATGCCCGTCGACGCGCCGGTCACGACGATCAGCTCATTGCGGTCGGTATGTGCTGCCATGGCGCGCTCCAAGCATTTGAGTTGACGTTGTCCACTCAAGCTAGCAGTTGTGTTGACGTTGTCAACTCAACGGGCGGGCTTATGCTCGGCGAGTGACGACGCGAGCAGAGAGTGCGGCGGCCACCCGCCGTTCGCTGATCGATGCGGCAGGGGTATTGCTCGATCTCGGTGGGCCCGGGGCGGTGACGCTGCGTGAGGTAGGGGCCCGAAGCGGTGTGTCGCGCTCGGCGGCTTACCGGCATTTCGCCGACAAGGAATCGCTGCTCACGGTTGTGGCCACCAATGCGATGACTGAGTTGGGTGATGCGCTGGAAGCGCTTGCCGCTAGCAATGATTCGGCACAGGCGTGCTTACGGTCGGCCCTGCTTGCCCTCATCGCCGTCGGTCGCACCCGTCCGCATCTGTATCGGCTGATGTTCACCACGCGGACGGAGGATCTTGCGGCGGTCGGGTCGGCCGAACGCGCACAGCGCCTGTTCCTCGACATCGTGGGTCGCATGACCGGTCCGCGGCACGCGCAACGCTATGGTGCACTTCTGCTTACCACGGCCCACGGCATCACCGGGCTGGATCTGAGCGGTCACATGGACTTGGACAAATGGCACACGACGGCAGAAGAACTCGTCGATACGGTCATCGTGTTGTTACCGAAGTCCAAGTAGCGCAACAATTATGGTCAGCGCCGCAGCATGCTGACGAACAGATCCGCAGCCGCTTTCACACCGGCGTCGTCGTCGGTGGCCACCAGATCCAGCAGCAGGCCGCGGACGACGGCCATCCCCAGCCGTGCGAAGGCCCGGTCGACGGGGAAATCTGCGACGGCGTCGACTTCATCGAGCCAGCCGTACACGGCGCCGGGGACCATGCGGTCGAACGGCTTCTCGCCCTGCGAAGCGCGGGCGTAGCACTCGAAGAACAGTCGTTCGGCCCCTCGCAATTCGGAGCGACTGACGTCGGACCACATGGCCGCGAAATTGTCGGCCGGATCGGTCGGTAGATCCGGAAGAAGGGTCATCTGGCGTCGCTCGACCTCTTCGACGACGGAGACGAGCAGTTCCTCCTTGGATCCGAAGTGGTGCAAAAGCATTCGATGGCTGGTGCCGACTGCCTCAGCCACCTCGCGCAGCGATCGGTGGCCGACGCCGCTGGCGGCGAACTCCTCGACGAGCTTGTCCAGTAGCTGAGTGCGCCGGCTCTGATCAGGAGAGTTGGCCACTGGCGCGATGGATCTGCTCAGACCGGGTTTTGAGTCCTTGGGCCTCGAGTTCGAGGAAGCGCTTGGTCTTCTTCAGCATCATCCGGCCGACCAGGGCGCCGACCACGCCGCGCTGCTCGAGTTCCTGACGCACCAGTGTGCGACCGTCGGGCTGAGCGATCACGTGATGGCGAGCGGTCACTGCGACGCCGGGCGACCGTTGCACCCACGTCCAGGACAACCCCGGGTCGATTTCGGTCACCTTCCAAGTCAGCTTCGACATGCCGGGCTGCTTGATCGAAAACCGTTTCCCGACAGCCAAGTTGGTGCCATCGCGACCTACCAGGGACGTCACAGATGTCGTCCATTCAGGCCAGCGTTCGACCTCGCTGAACACCTCCCACACCAACTGCGCCGGAGCGTCGATCTCGATATTGTCCTCGGTCTGCATGTACCAAATGGTACATGCAGATGCTGACGTTGGCTATGCGCTTAGAACATGACTTCTGGAGCGGTTCAGCTTCTCGGTGCCGGGTACTCGAAGGTAAGGCCTGCCAAGACGTCGGCAGGGCACGTCGTTCGAAATCCTCTCATTACGAGTGAGCGGTGGGCGGCGATAAGTAAGGGGAGGAAATGTGAGAGGGCGCGAAGCCGGAGGTCGGATGAACTTCGTCCGCCGTGGATCCGGCGGACCATTACTGCTGGTGCACGGGCTAGGGTCGACTTGGCGCAACTGGGAACCGATCCTGCCGATGCTGACCGCTCAGCGCGATGTGATCGCCGTCGACTTGCCTGGATTCGGTAGTAGCCCACCGCTTTCCGGTGAGGTGACGATCGCAGAGCTGACCGACGCTGTCGAGTCTTTCATCGCCGAACATGATCTGGGGGACATCGACGTTGTCGGCAGTTCGATGGGAGCCAGGATGGTGATGGAGATGGCCAGACGTGGACACCATGGGACCGTCGTTGCGCTCGATCCCGGCGGGTTCTGGACCGACCGGCAGGTCAAGGTTTTCGGCACCACGATATCGGCGTCGATCTGGCTGGTCCGACGCCTGCAGCCGTTGTTGCCCATGCTGGCCAACAGTCGCATCGGGCGAACGGCACTATTACTGCAGTTCTCCGCCAAGCCGTGGCGCATCCCGCCGGCCTTGGTCCTGCAGGAACTCCGCAGCTTCGCGCAGGCGCCGAGCTTTGATGCTGCGCTCAAGGCCCTGGTGCACGGGCCTAAACAGCAAGGGGCGCAAGCCGGCTCCACGAACGGCAAGGTGGTCGTCGGCTGGGGGCGCAACGACCGCGTCACGCCGCCCAGCGAAGCTGCCAATGCTCAGCAACTGTTTCCGGACGCCAACCTGCACTGGTTCGGCGACTGCGGTCACTTCCCGCACTGGGACCAGCCGCAACAGACTGCCGACCTGATTTTGGCTGCTACGGCGACACCGGAGGCGCGTCGTGGGTGACGAAAATAAACTGCTGCGCGACACGCGAACACAAGCTCTTGTGTTGCGTGGCCTTGTCGCACCCCAGGGGTAGTGTCTGTGACCTACGTAACGTCGACAATCCGTCCTGGTGAAGTGGGGTTCTGGTGACCGATGGAATGAAGCTGATCGACCGGGTTTCCGCGATCAACTGGAACCGTCTGCAAGACGAGAAGGATGCAGAGGTCTGGGAGCGGCTGACCGGTAACTTCTGGCTGCCCGAGAAGGTGCCGGTGTCCAACGACATCCCGTCCTGGGGGACGCTGACGCCCAACGAGAAGCAGCTGACTATGCGGGTCTTCACCGGGCTGACGCTGCTGGACACCATCCAGGGCACGGTCGGCGCCGTCAGCCTGATCCCCGATGCGCTGACGCCGCACGAGGAAGCGGTGTACACCAACATCGCGTTCATGGAGTCGGTGCACGCGAAGAGCTACAGCTCGATCTTCTCGACGCTGTGCTCGACCGCCGATATCGACGAGGCGTTCCGCTGGTCGGAGGAGAACCCGAACCTGCAGCGCAAGGCCGAGATCGTGATGCAGTACTACAAAGGCGACGAGCCGCTGAAGCGCAAGGTGGCTTCGACCCTGCTGGAGAGCTTCTTGTTCTACTCCGGCTTCTACCTACCGATGTACTGGTCGAGCCGGGCCAAGTTGACCAACACCGCCGACCTGATCCGGCTGATCATTCGCGACGAGGCCGTGCACGGCTACTACATCGGCTACAAGTACCAGAAGGGCCTGGCGCTCGAGGATGCGACGACGCAGGCCGAGCTCAAGGAGTACACCTACGACCTGCTCTACGAGCTGTACGAGAATGAGGCGGAGTACACCCAGGACCTCTACGACGAGGTCGGCTTGACCGAGGACGTCAAGAAGTTCCTGCGCTACAACGCCAACAAGGCGCTGATGAATCTCGGCTACGAGGCGCTGTTCCCGCGCGAGGAGACCGACGTCAACCCGGCGATCCTGTCCGCCCTGTCGCCCAACGCCGACGAGAACCACGACTTCTTCTCCGGGTCGGGATCCAGCTACGTGATCGGCAAGGCCGTCAACACCGAAGACGAGGACTGGAACTTCTAGAGCCGCAGGCCAGAGGCCGATCCTGGGACAGAACGTTCCGTGAACGGCTCATGAATTGTGGCGTCAGTCGGGCGTGAAAGTGGCGACTCTGAGGCCGCAACCGTGACACTGGTCGGGTGGCGATAACACCAGCATCCGCGGCCAACTTCTTTCGTTCCGTCATCGCATGGCTGCAGGTCGGCTATCCCGAAGGCGTTCCTGCGCCGGACCGTGTCGCGTTGCTGGCACTGCTGCGCAGCACACCGCTGAGCGAAGGC
>CAVVSN010000032.1:0-31294 GCA_963750885.1 uncultured Actinomycetota bacterium | reverse complement strand
GCCCTTAGCCGTCAATCGAAAGGATCTCCCCGTGAGCCGTCCATCCGTGCCTGCACACGCCATCGCGCCCGCCTACACCGGCCGCATGTTCACCACCCCGGTACCTGCGTTGCGATTGCCCGAGGAATCGATGGATCGCGACGCCGCCTATCGCTTCAGCCATCGATGACGAGCTGATGCTCGACGGGAGCTCGCGGCTGAATCTGGCCACCTTCGTGACCACCTGGATGGTTCTCTCAGGCCGGACCGGCTGATGGCCGAGACGTTCGACAAGAACATGATCGACAAGGATGAATATCCGTTGACTGCGGCGATCGAGCAACGCTGCGTGTGCATGGTGGCCGATCTCTTTCACGCCGATAACCTGCGCGATGATGACCCGTCCAGCGCGATCGGGGTCTCCACGATCGGTTCCAGCGAAGCGGTGATGCTCGGTGGGCTGGCGTTGAAATGGCGCTGGCGCTCGAAAAGTCGGCAAAGACTGGCCCAAAGCGCACCCCCAACCTGGTGATGGGCTCCAACGTCCAGGTCGTGTGGGAGAAGTTCTGCCGCTACTTCGACGTCGAACCGCGGTATCTGCCGATGGAGGAGGGGCGCTACGTCATCACTCCCGAACAGGTCATCGACGCCGTCGACGAGAACACCATCGGGGTGGTCGGGATCCTGGGCACCACCTACACCGGCGAGCTCGAGCCGATCGCCGAGATCTGCGCGGCGCTCGACAAACTAGCTGCGAGCGGTGGCCGTGGATGTCCCCGTGCACGTCGACGCGGCCAGCGGCGGGTTCGGGTGCCGTTCCTGCACCCCGAAGTCAAAATGGGACTTCCGGCTTCCTCGAGTCGTCTCGATCAATGTCAGCGGGCACAAGTACGGCCTGGACCTACCCCGGCATCGGCTTCGTGGTGTGGCGCAGCAACGAGCACCTGCCCGAGGACCTGGTCTTCCACGTCAACTACCTCGGCGGCGACATGCCGACCTTCACCCTGAACTTCTCCCGCGCTGGGCAACCAGGTGATCGGTCAGTACTACAACTTCCTGCGACTGGGCCGAGAGGGCTACACGCAGGTCATGCAGGCTTTCGTCGTCCACCGCCCGTTGGCTGGGACAACAGCTGCACGAAGCCGACCACTGCGAGGTGATCTCGGATGGTTCGGCGATCCCCGTCGTCGCCTTCCGGCTGGCGCGCGGCCTGGGCTACACCGAGTTCGACGTGTCCCACGAGCTGCGTGGTTTCGGTTGGCAGGTACCGGCCTACACCATGCCGGACAACGCCAACGACATCTCGGTGCTGCGCATCGTGGTGCGCGAAGGCTTGTCGGCCGACCTCGCCAGAGCGCTGCACGACGACGCCCGCACCGCACTGGCCCTCCCTGGACAAGCTCAAGCCCGGTGGCCCACCACCAGGCCGCAGCACTTCGCCCACTGACCTGTAGGAATACGGCCGCACGGGCCGGTTCTGGGACAATGGCTGTTTTGGACATGAGTGCCGATTTCCCTGACGCCGGGCGTCCTCGCTGAGGCCGTCGTGGATTTGGGTGCTATCCCAGCCAACGTGCGGGTGCTGCGCGAGCACGCCGGCCGCGCGCAGGTGATGGCCGTGGTCAAGGCCGATGGCTACGGGCACGGGGCTGTCGCAGGTCGCGCGGGCCGCGCTGGCCGCGGGCGCTGCCGAACTGGGTGTCGCCACGTCGACGAGGCGTTGGCGCTACGGGCCGCGGGTATCACGCGCCCGCGCTGGCCTGGCTGCATCCGCGGCGATCGAGTTCGGCCCGGTGCTGCTGGCCGACGTGCAGATCGCGGTGTCGTTGCTGCGCCAGCTCGACGCGCTGCTGGCTGCGGTCCGTCGAACCGGGCGCACCGTCTCGGTGACCCTCAAGTCGACATGGGCCTGACCGCATCGGCGTCCCGTGGCGCAAGTATCCGGCGACGCTGACGCGCGCTCAGGCCGCGCCATCGCCGAGGACGCTATTCGGCTGCGCGGCCTGATGTCGCACATGGTCTACGCCGACCAGCCGAACAATCCGATCAATGATGTCCAGGAGCAACGATCTACCTACATCGCTGGCGCTGACGCGCGACCAGAAGGTGCCGTCGAGGTGGCACACCTGTCGAACTCCTCGGCCACCATGTCGCGCCCGGAGCTGCCTTCGACATCGTCCGCCCCGGGATTGCGGTGTACGGACTGAGTCGGTGCCCGACTCTCCGCGACATGGGCCTGATACCGGCGATGACGGTGAAATGCGCTGTTGCGCTGGTGAAATCGGTTCGGGCGGCGAGGGGGTGTCGTATGGGGATACCTGGATCGCCCAGCAGGACACCACCGTGGCCCTGATGCCGATCGGCTATGCGGATGGTGTCTTCCGTTCGCTGGGCGGCCGGCTGGAAGTTCAGATCAACGGCCGGCGGCGGCCCGGCGTGGGCCGAATCTGCATGGACCAGTTCCTGGTTGACCTTGGCCCCGGAGCCGTTGATGTCGCCGACGGCGATGAGGCGATCCTGTTCGGGCCGGGCACCGGCGGTGAGCCGACGGCCCAAGAATGGGCGGACCTGCTGGACACCATCCACTACGAGGTGGTGACCAGTCCGCGCGGACGCATCATCCGAACCTACCGCGAGGCTGAAAAGCATTGAGCGAAGACAGTTTTGATGCCTTCCATGCCGGCAGGACCAGGCGGGGACGCTGGCTGGCCGGTGCCGCCGGCATCGGTGCGGTAGGCACCATCGCCGGCGCCACCGTTGCGCGCCAGATGCTCAACCGGCGTGCTGTCGTCGATGACCCGTTCGCCTACGAGGATTTCGAGACGCTCGACGGCGACCGCAGCTATCTGGTGACCACCCCCGACGGTGTGCACCTCGCGGTCCGCGAGGTCGGGCCTACCGACGCGCCATTGACCGTCGTGTTCGCCCATGGCTTCTGTCTTCGGATGGGCTCCTTCCACTTTCAGCGCATGCGGCTCTCTGAGGAGTGGGGTTCAGAGGTCCGGATGATCTTCTACGACCAGCGTGGCCACGGCCGGTCCGGCGAAGCACCGCCGGAGACGTACACGGTGACCCAGCTGGGTAAGGACTTGGAGACCGTGCTGCAGGTGATCGCGCCGCGCGGCTCGATCGTGTTGGTCGGCCATTCGATGGGCGGGATGACGGTGCTGTCGCACGCCCGGCAGTTCCCGCAGCACTACGGCAGCCGGATCACCGGGGCGGCATTGATCTCATCGGCGGCCGAAGGCGTCGCCGAGTCGCCGCTCGGTGAAATCCTGAACAACCCTGCGCTGGAAGCTGTTCTGCGGGCGGCGCGGTCGGCGCCCAGGCTGGTGCGGCGCGGCCGCACCGCCGCGCGCTCGCTGATCGGGCCCATCCTGCGGTCAGCGTCATACTCCGACATGCGAGTCAGCCCGACCATCGTGGCGTTCTCGGAGAAGATGATGCTCGCCACCCCGGTGCCGACCATGGTGGAGTTTCTGCACGCCCTGCAGGTGCACGACGAGACGGCGGCGCTGCCGACGCTGGCCAAGATCCCGACGCTGATCGTCTGCGGCGACCGCGACCTGGTCACGCCGGCCGACTACTCGAGAAAAATGGCAGAGGCGTTGCCGGAATCCGAATTGGTGATCGTCGCCAGGGCGGGACATTTGGTGTTGCTGGACAAGCCGGACTCGGTCAGCGACGGGTTGGTGCGGCTGGTCAAGCACGCGAGTCCGGGGAGATTCGCGGTGCTGAGCCAGCGGTTGCGCGAACGGGTCCTGCGCCGTGACTGACCGCAGGTCGGGCATCGCGACGCTGCCGAATGTCGAAGACACTGTCGCGCTGGGCTCGCAGCTGGGCGGCCAGTTGCGAGCCGGCGATGTCGTCGTCTCTCCGGCCCGCTTGGTGCCGGAAAAACTGTGCTGGCCAAAGGAATTGCTGCAGCGATGGATGTCGACGGGCCGGTGACCTCGCCGACATTCGTGCTGGCGCGGGTGCACCCGGCGAAGCGGACCGGCGCCCCGGCGATGATTCACGTCGACGTCTACCGCCTCCTCGACCACACCGGCGCCGACCTGCTCGACGAGCTGGAGAGTCTGGACCTCGATACCGAACTCGACGATGCCGTGGTCGTGGTGGAGTGGGGCGAAGGTCTCGCCGAACGCTTGTCCGACCGCCATCTCGACATCCGGCTCGAACGAATCAGTAACTCCGACACCCGAACTGCGACGTGGCATTGGAGCTGCCCATGAGTCGCCTGGAGAGGTGTTGGCCATCGACACGTCGACTCCCGCGGTGACGGCCGGTGTGGTCGCCGACGGTGCCCTGCTGGCCGAGCGGGTCAGCATCGACGCCCGCGCACATGCCGAACGGATCACCCCGAATGTGTTGGCCGCGTTGGCCGATGCCGGGCGATCGATGGCCGACCTGGACGCGGTGGTGGTCGGCTGCGGCCCCGGCCCGTTCACCGGCCTGCGGGTCGGGATGGCAACAGCGTCGGCTTATGGTCACGCGCTGGGCATTCCGGTGTACGGGGTCTGCAGCCTCGATGCCATCGGCGGGCAGACCAGCGGCGAGGTGTTGGTGGTCACCGATGCCCGTCGGCGCGAGATCTACTGGGCCCGTTACCGCGACGGCGTTCGCATCGAAGGTCCCGCGGTCAGCGCGCCGGCCGACGTCGACCCCGGCCGGCGCAGTCGGTCGCCGGCTCGCCAGACCACGCGGCGCAGTTCGGGCTGCCATGCGTGGAGCCGCTGTATCCCGATTCGGTCGGCCTCGTCGCGGCAGTGGTCGACTGGTCGCAGCCCTCCCGCCGCCCTGGTGCCGCTGTACCTGCGGCGACCGGACGCCAAGACGCTGGCCGAGCGGGCCGCCCAATGACCGTGACCATCGACGGGCTGACCGAATCCGACGCCGACCGTTGCGCCGAGCTGGAAGCTCTGCTGTTTCCCGGCGACGACCCATGGCCCACAATCGCTTTCGTCCGCGAGCTCGCTGCCGACCACAACCACTACGTCGCGGCCCGCGAGGGCGACACGTTGATCGGCTACGGCGGGATCTCCCGGCTGGGCCGCACGCCGCCGTTCGAATACGAAATCCACACCATCGGCGTCGACCCCGCATTCCAGGGCCGCGGCATCGGCCGCCGGATGCTCGAAGAGTTGCTGAACATCGCCGGAGATTCCGTCGTGCATCTGGAGGTCCGCACCGACAACGCGCCGGCGATCGCGCTGTACCGCAGCGTGGGTTTCACCGACGTGGGCCTGCGCAAGCGGTATTACCGGATCAGCGGTGCCGACGCGTACACCATGCGACGGGAGACACTACGACATGACGACGATCCTGGCGATCGAAACATCCTGCGACGAAACCGGTGTCGGCATCGCACGGCTCGACGACGACGGAACCGTGACGCTGTTGGCCGACGAGGTGGCGTCCAGCGTCGACGAACACGTCCGGTACGGCGGCGTGGTGCCCGAGGTCGCTTCGCGGGCACACCTGGAGGCGCTCGGCCCGGCCATGCGCCGCGCCCTGGCCACCGCCGGCCTGCAAAAGCCCGACGTCGTCGCGGCCACCATCGGGCCCGGCCTGGCCGGCGCACTGTTGGTGGGAGTGGCTGCGGCCAAGGCGTATTCGGCGGCCTGGGACGTGCCGTTCTATGCGGTCAACCATCTGGGCGGCCACCTGGCGGCCGACGTCTACGAGCACGGGCCGCTACCCGAAAGCGTGGCGCTGCTGGTATCCGGTGGCCACACCCACCTGCTGCACGTGCGCTCGCTCGGCCAGCCGATCGTCGAACTGGGCAGCACCGTCGATGACGCCGCGGGGGAGGCCTACGACAAGGTGGCCCGGCTACTGGGCATCGGATATCCCGGCGGCAAGCTGCTCGACGACCTGGCCCGGACCGGCGACGCCACTGCGATCGTGTTTCCCCGCGGCATGACCGGCCCGCGCGACGAGCCACACGCGTTCAGCTTCTCCGGCCTCAAGACCGCGGTCGCGCGCTACGTCGAAAGCCATCCGGATGCGTCGACCGCCGATGTCGCTGCCGGATTCCAGGAGTCGGTGGCCGACGTGCTGACCATGAAAGCGGTCCGCGCGGCACCGAGTTGGGGGTGTCCACGCTGCTGGTCGCCGGTGGCGTGGCGGCCAACTCGCGGCTGCGGGAGTTGGCCGCGCAGCGGTGCGAGGCCGCCGGCCTGGCGCTGCGCATCCCGCGGTTGCGGCTGTGCACCGACAACGGGGCGATGATCGCTGCCTTCGCCGCGCACCTGGTGGCCGCCGGTGCGTCGCCGTCCCCGCTGGATGTCGCCAGTGACCCGGGCCTGCCGGTGGTCAAAGGCCAAGTCGGTTAAAGCACCGGCCCACCCTTGAGTGCTAGCACTCGCATGTATAGAGTGCTAGGTGGCAATCGGACAAGTCCCGGCGTCGGCTCCCGCGACGACGACGCGTAGGCACGGACGAAAGCCGAAACACCTGGGTAAATCGGGGCAACCGCTCCGAACCTGCTACCAACTAAAGTGGAGGGCTCCAATCGTGGCGAGCGTGAACATCAAGCCACTCGAGGACAAGATCCTCGTACAGGCCAACGAGGCCGAGACCACGACCGCATCTGGTCTGGTCATCCCGGACACCGCTAAGGAAAAGCCCCAAGAGGGCAAAGTCGTCGCTGTCGGCCCCGGCCGGTGGGATGAGGACGGCTCGAAGCGGATTCCGGTGGACGTGTCCGAAGGCGACACCGTCATCTACAGCAAGTACGGCGGCACCGAGATCAAGTACGGCGGCGAGGAGTACCTGATCCTCTCAGCCCGTGACGTGCTTGCCGTCGTCGCCAAGTAGGTAAATCCAAACCGGAAGACCTAGAGGCGTGTTCCGCCCCGGCAAACACCGCGTCAACACGTGGGTGATTTCCGGGGCGGATCGCTTATGAGACGAGACAAGAAAGACTTATGAGCAAGCAGATTGAGTTCAACGAGACCGCGCGCCGGGCGATGGAAGCCGGCGTGGACAAGCTCGCCGACGCGGTCCGCGTGACGCTGGGCCCCGCGGCCGGAATGTGGTGCTGGCCAAAGCCTTTGGCGGGCCAGTCCATCACCAACGACGGCGTCACCGTCGCCCGCGAGATCGACCTGGAAGACCCGTTCGAGAACCTGGGCGCCCAGCTGGTCAAGTCGGTGGCCACCAAGACCAACGACGTCGCCGGCGACGGCACCACCACCGCGACCGTCCTGGCGCAGGCCATCATCAAGCACGGACTGCGCATCGTCGCGGCCGGCGCCAACCCGATCGCGTTGGGACTGGGCATCAGCAAGGCCGCGGACACGGTGTCCGAGGCGCTGCTGGCGTCAGCCACCCCGGTATCCGGCCAGACCGGCATCGCGCAGATCGCCACTGTCTCCTCGCGTGACGAGGAGATCGGTGCGCTGGTCGGCGAGGCGATGTCCAAGGTCGGTCACGACGGTGTGGTCAGCGTCGAAGAGTCGTCGACCCTGAACACCGAGCTGGACTTCACCGAGGGCGTCGGCTTCGACAAGGGCTACCTGTCGGCCTACTTCGTCACCGACTTCGACGCCCAGCAGGCCGTGCTGGAAGACGCCCTGATCCTGTTGCACCGCGACAAGATCAGCTCGTTGCCCGACCTCCTGCCGCTGCTGGAGAAGGTCGCCGAGGCGGGTAAGCCGCTGCTGGTGATCGCCGAGGACGTCGAGGGCGAGCCGCTGTCGACGCTGGTGGTCAACGCGATCCGCAAGACGCTGAAGGCCGTCGCGGTCAAGGCGCCGTTCTTCGGTGACCGCCGCAAGGCGTTCCTGGAGGACTTGGCCATCGTCACCGGTGGCCAGGTGGTCAACCCCGACGTCGGGCTCTCGTTGCGCGAGGCCGGTCTCGACGTGCTCGGTTCGGCGCGGCGTGTGGTGGTCAGCAAGGACGACACCGTGATCGTCGAAGGCGGCGGCGGCGCCGAGGCCATCGAAGGCCGGGTCAAGCAGCTGCGCGCTGAGATCGAGTCCACCGACTCCGACTGGGATCGCGAAAAGCTGCAGGAGCGGCTGGCCAAGCTGTCCGGTGGCGTTGCCGTGATCAAGGTCGGTGCCGCGACCGAGACCGCGCTCAAGAAGCGCAAGGAAAGTGTCGAGGACGCGGTCGCCGCGGCCAAGGCCGCGGTGGAAGAAGGCATCGTCGCCGGCGGTGGATCCGCACTCGTACATGCGCGTAAGGCGCTCGCCGAGCTGCAGGCATCGCTGTCCGGAGACGAGGCCAGCGGTGTCGAGGTGTTCTCCAGGGCGCTCAGTGCTCCGCTGTTCTGGATCGCGACCAACGCCGGTCTCGACGGAGCGGTAGCGGTCAGCAAGGTCGGCGAGCTGCCGGTCGGGCATGGGCTGAACGCGGCAACGCTGGAGTACGGCGACCTGGGTGCCGACGGGGTCATCGACCCGGTCAAGGTCACCCGGTCAGCGGTGCTCAACGCGGCATCGGTGGCGCGCATGGTGCTGAGCACCGAGACCGCGATTGTCGACAAGCCTGCCGAGGAGGCCGACGACCACGGTCACGGCCACGGTCACCACCACTAGATAAAGCTCGACAAACACCCCCGGTCGTAATGGCCGGGGGTGCTTTGGTTTACACACATGGACCGCATCTGGCAGTGGGCGTGGGATCAGCACGGACCAAGGTACTTCTGGACGCTCTATGCGGTGGGTCTCCTCATGACACTGCCGATCTACCTACTGTGGTCGTATCTCATCGTTGCGATCGAGGGGTCCGGTCACTACGCCGAGGCCGCCGTGGTCGTCGCGATCGCCATAGCGGTGCTGCAATATGTCGTTATCCTGCCCGGCATCGGCCGCAGCCGTTTTCTGGCGCAATGGGCGCGCGGGCACGAGGTCGATCGAGCGCAGGCGTTGGACGCCACTTTCTCCTGGGCCCGACGCGCAGTCATCCGATCTGTCGCGACACACGCGGTAGGGACGGCGCTGTTGTCGGTCGTCGTCGGCGCGATCGCGCGGGCGGCCCCGTCGCAGGTCGCCCAGTACGGGATTTTGGGCGCTCTCATTGGCTCCGCGATGGGGGTTACCGGTGTACATAGCCTCGTGGAAGGAGCAATGCGGCCTATCAGGGTCGCCCTCGCCGGTGACACGTCGATTGGCGACGCGCTACCCCGTTCGAGTCCGAGTTTCGCCACATGGTCGAGCGTTTCGGTGGTCGGCGTCGCATTCGTGAACGCTGTCGTGGGCGGGATGCTGGCGTCCGCGTCAGGTCGAGGTCATGAGAACCCCGTTCTGTTCGCTGTCCTCGGGGGTGCGTTGACACTCGGCCTCGGAGTTCCGATAACAGCGGGACTTGCGTTCGCCCCGTCTCTCCGCCCGATTCGCGACCTCTCCGAGGGCACCAGACGTGTTGCGGCGGGCGATTACAGCCGGCGTCTGCCGGTGGTGCAGGACGATGACCTCGGCGCGCTGGCGGCCTCTTTCAACCGTATGCAGGCGGGTTTGGCTGAGCGGCAACGACTTCAGGGTGCGTTCGGCACCTACGTCGACCCTGTCCTCGCTTCCCGGCTGCTGGAACAGGGTGACGATGTCTTCACCGGTGAGCGCCGCGACGTGACGGTGATGTTTGTCGACATCCGCGACTTCACCCCGTTCGCGGAGGCGAACACCGCCGAGGAGACCGTCGCGAGGTTGAACGCATTATTCGAGATCGTGGTGCCGTCTGTCGTTGGTGCGGGCGGGCACGTGAATAAGTTCCTTGGCGACGGCGCGCTCGCCGTGTTCGGCGCCCCCAACGATCTCGCGGATCACGCTGACGCCGCAGTGGGCGCCGCGGTGATGGTTGAGCGCTTGGTCGCCCAGAAGTTTGGCGGCGAGCTGCGCATCGGCATCGGGATCAACAGTGGTGTCGTGATCGCCGGCACGATCGGTGGTGGCGGCAAGCTCGAATTCACGCTGATCGGTGACACCGTGAACGTCGCGGCCCGCGTGGAGCAGCTCACGAAAACCACGGGCGACGCGATCCTGCTTACCCAGCAAACCGTCGACAGCCTGCGCTCTCGGCCTACCGGGCTTGCCGAGCGGAAAGCCTATGCACTGAAAGGCAAGTCGGCCGCGGTAAAGGTCTTCGGGCTCGCTCCTACTTGTCGGTGATGTTGGTACACCTCGTACCACCGAGACCGCGATTGTCCACAAGCCGGCCGAGCAGGCCGACGACCACGGCCACGGGCACCACGGCCACGCTCACTAGAAAAACAGCTGTTCAGAGCACCTCGGTCCCGAAATGGGCCGGGGTGCTTTTCTGTAGGCGCGCCTTTCTAGCGAGCGATTTGGCCGCTGAACTGCGGATTGCTGGAAATCAGCGTTTTGCGGCTCGCAAGACTGTGCACCCGCATTACGCACCGGTCTTCTGAGGCCCCGTTGGGCAGCTAGAGCGAACCTGTGCGTCGAGTGCTTGCTACTGGCTGGCAACACCGACAGGCTCTAAGCTAATACTTATGTGTGAATCATCTGATTCACAGACTGATTCTCAGGAAGAAGCCATGACCAACATGCGATCGCGATCCGGGATTCTGGTCGGTCTTGCCGCAGCCGTGGGTGCGTTCGGCGCAGCGGCGATGATGTCGGCAACTTTCGCGCCGACCGCCCGCGCCGACGACTTCACCGACTTCATCAACGCTGTCGATACCGACTTTGCTTTTGCCAAGGCAGATTTCAGTGCGACGCCTTGCGGATTTCGACGCCGGTGATGTCAACGATGGTCTGGCGCAGTTTCTATCCGGTGTGGACAACGATCTGATAGCTGCTCCGGATAACCTCTACATCGGAACGCTCGACCTACTCACGAACGAGCCCATCGCCGATAGCCTTGACGTCGGGCTCTTTTCGGAATCAAGTTTCTCCGTCCGGCTCTGGCTAACGCGGAATCCGCCTTCGCTTTCGGTCAGACCCAGCTGACCGAGGCTGCAACGGCGTTGTCCGCGGGTGACTATGCCGAGTCGGCAAACCTCGGCGCCCTCAGTTCGTTCTCTGACGTTATTGGCGTGCAGGAATTTCTCGAAGGTGTGGTGGCCTCTTTCACGTCACAGTGACGGCTATCCGGGCAGGCAAGAGAAACCCCGGACTCGCGAAGGTCCAGGGCTTCCCTCGTTTAGCTATTCAATTGTCAGACAGCCGATTAGCCCGATGCTGCGATGTGAACCAACCCGGCGGGGTTGCCACTCTTGAAGCCGACCCTGGGCAGTGACCCGACGGCAGCGGTTTAGCGATCTTGAGCGGCGCCAGCGTCAACGCCGCGTCCTGCGCTGTCACAAAATGCGTAGGGACCTCGTTGTGCGAGTAGGCGACATCCTTCGCAACAGTGGAACAGGTGTTCGGTTACTCCCTGTCGGAACTCATTCTCGCCGCGGCGGTGTCGTTCTGACAGACTGACCGGCTTACCCGACGGACGAGAGAAACCCCGAACACGCGAAGTCCTAGAAACTGGCTGTACAGAACACCCCGGCCCTGCTTGGGCTGGGGTGTTTTGCGTGCTGGCTCGTTTCCGTCCTGGCTCGGCACCGCGTCTGACGCAGGCTCGAACGCCAAAGTGTAGGGAAATCCCTTATTGATCCGCCGTCACCAGGCCACTTACGGTGATCTAAGCGAAAAGCTTATGTGTTTTTCATCCGGTCGATGGGGGCACAGAGAATGGAGCACTCCATGAGTGACACACGATCAAAACTTCTGGTCGCCCTGGCTGCGGCTGTGGGTGCCTTCGGCGCCGCGGCGATGATGTCAGGGGCAGCCGCACCGACCGCTCGCGCCGACGACACGACATTGATCATCGACGCGATCGATGGCGACTACGCCGCTGGTCAAGCTGATTTCGCGAAGGCTTTCACGGATTTCGGCAGCGGTTATTTCGTACCTGGCTTGGCGAATACTTTTGACGGTGTGGACCAGGATTCGGTGGCCGCAACGGACAACCTCTTATTAGGGACAGTCCAAGCGCTGGAGGGCGACCCAATCACCTCCACCCTTTTCCTTGGCGAGCTAGATGCTCCGGACAGCTTCGCCGACGCAACAGAAGAAGCGCAGATACTGTTCAACGAAGGTCAAGGGCTGCTGTCCAACGCTGCCATCGCGTTTGTCCGCAGGTGACTACGGTGCCGGTACCTATGAGGAATTGATCGGCAGCTTCGACGCTTACGGTCTTTCGGTGCAGGAACTCCTGCTCGGTGCGGCGGTGGCGATCGATCCCGTTGCTGACAATCTGACCGGTGAAACATGTACGTCTTCGGTCCAAGCGCCCAAGACTCAACTAAGTAGGACCGCGCCAGAACCGGGCGAATGCAGTGGTGCGTTACTGCGCTCGTCTCGCCGCACCCGAGTGACGATTCCTATCGACGCTAGCGCGAGAGATAGGAACCTGGCCGATGATTCGCATCACCATCGCCCTGACGGGCGCCCTGACAGGCGCCCTCGCCATGCTGACCTTTTCCACCGGAACGGCGCACGCCTGCGGGACCCGGGCAACGGCTTTGCAGATTGCCCGGATTTGCCCACGAACATTGACTTCAACCTCAACACCATCGGCGTCTACGAGCTCTACAACCCGTTGTTCTACCAGCAAACCGAGACGACCAACCTGGACTTCAGCGTGCTGAACACCCCGGACCAGACGTTCGAGGGCACGGTGCTGTACCGATTGGGCGAATACGGCGGCGAGAACTTCAACCTCTCCGTCACCCAGGACATCGCCGGTAATGTCCCGCTCGGTGAGCAGTACAACGACTTCACTTTCTACGACTCCTTGGGCGAGTGGGACGTGGTCTACAACGACATCGGCGTTACGCCGGAGGCTTTCTTGATTACCCCGTTCGGTGATATCGATTTCCCTACCGCGTTCGTTGAGGCGGTCGGCCCGACCTTCTTCGAGCCGTGGGCCTCAGTGGGGCTGTCTTGATGCGGGTGCGCCGGTGCCAGCCGGTCTTGACGCGCCGCCGCACGCGGTGAAATGTGATCCTCGTCATACGACCACTGGTCGCACCGGCAGAAAGGCGCCAGCCCATGACCACGAAGGACAAATACACCGAGGTGCCCGCGCCCTACTCGTGGGAGGTCGCCCAGTGCCGGTGACGCGCGCTTCACGTGGGAGTACGACGACGGGCGCGCCCGGCTCCTTTCGCTGTATCAAAAGGGAAAGGACAAGCAGTGGGATGCCCAGTCGCGGATCGATTGGGGGCAAGACGTCGACCCGATGAACCCGATCGGGCTGCCCGACGAGTTCCATCCACTGTTCGGCAGCCCGATGTGGGACGCCGCAGATGACGCACGTCGCGCCGAGATGCGCCAGCACTTCCAGGCCTGGCAGCTCTCGCAGTTCCTGCACGGTGAGCAGGGTGCGATGGTGTGCGCGGCCAAGATCGTCGAGGTCGTCCCGGACCTGGACGCGAAGTTCTATGCGGCCACCCAGACGATGGACGAGGCCCGGCACGTCGAGGCGTTCTCGCGATTCCTGCAGGAGAAGGTCGACGTGGTCTACCCGATCAATAAGCACCTGACCGCGCTGCTGGACGACACCCTGCGCGACTCGCGCTGGGACATGCCCTACCTCGGCATGCAGGTCCTCATCGAAGGGCTCGCACTCGCCGCCTTCGGGGTGCTGCGGGACATGTCGGCGCAGGACTCGCTGGCCAGGAAGGTGCTGGCCTACGTCATGCAGGACGAGGCCCGGCACGTCGCCTTCGGCCGAATCTCGCTGAAGGACTACTACTCCGCGCTGACTGAGGCCGAGCGCGGCGAGCGTGAAGAGTTTGTCGTCGACGCCTGTTACCTGATGCGCGACCGGTTCCGCGGCGAGGAGGTCTTCGAAACCCTTGGCATGGACGTCCAGGCGTGTGCCGAGTGGGTCGACACGTCGCCGCTGATGATCCAGTTCCGCTCGCACCTGTTCAGCCGCATCGTGCCGATCGTCAAGGACATCGGGTTGTGGGGTGACAAGGTGCAGAAGGCCTTCAGAGACATGGGCGTGCTGGACATGGCCGGCCTCGACATCGAGGCGCTGATGAAGGCCGACGAGGACCAGGCCGCCGCGTTGGACAGGCACACGCCGAGATGGCCGACCGGGCTATCGAGGTGGATGAGGTGATCGCGGCCGGCGCGAGCTGACCCAGTGTCTGGTTTGGCGAGGAGTGCGGCGCGCTCGAACTGCTAAGAGCGACGACGGCCACGGCCCGAGACGGCCGATAGCGCGGATGACGCCTCCGGTCCGTAATGGCCGGGGGCGTTTCTGTTTCAGCCCTGAGCGGTGGGTCGCGCTGGGACTGCGGACGGGAGTAGCAGGTCCAGCCCGGGAAGCGTAGGGAAACACCTCTATCAACCGTCGGCCCTGCGCGCACAGGATGGCCTAAGCCGAAACTTATGTCCGAGTTATTTAATTCACATTCCGACGCTTTGGGGAAGAAACCATGAGTGGCACTCGATCTCGAACAGGGATTCTGGTTGGCCTTGCTGCGGCTGTGGGTGCGTGTGGGGCCACGGCAATGATGGCGGCAGTCCCCGCACCGACCGCTCGAGCCGACGATTTCACCGACATCGTCAACGGCGTCGAGGCCATCGAAGGTTATGGTCAGACTGCTTTCACTGCCGCCGATACGGATTTCGCCGGCGGTGAGGTGGCCGCTGGTCTCCAATACTTCTTCGACGGTGCGAATGACGCCTCTGCGGGTGTTCCGGATTTTGTCTCTACAGGAACGCTCGAGGCGCTCGCAGGCGATCCAATCACCGCTGCATCTCTATTCGACTTCAACGTGCTTACGCCTCCCGCAGATCTCGCAGACGCCCTGACCGGGGTGCAGGACGACTTCATCACTGCCCAAGGCTATTTCAGCGACGCTGCGTCAGCTTTAACCAGCGGTGACCTCGTTGACGCTGCTTTTTACTCTGAGTTCGGTTCGTTATTTTCCTTCGATCTTCCTGCGCAGGAACTGCTCGTTGGCGCGGTGGAGGCTTTGGGGCTCTGACAGTTAGACCACCCAAACTGGCCGGTCTATGTAGATGTCATGGGCGAGAGCGGCCCCCGCCGGGGGATAGGCGTGCTGAACGCCGGAAGCGTAGGGAAACACCTCTATCGATGACCGTTTCTCCGCGCACAGGATGGTCGAAGCCGAAACTTATGGCCGATCATCCCGTTCCGTTCGCGGATCGACGCTTTGGGGCAAGAAACTATGAGTGACAATCGATCACGATCCGGAATTCGGGTCGGCGTTGCTGATGCTGTGGACGCATTCGGGGCTGCGGCAATGATGTCGGCAGCCAGCGCACCCACCGCCCGCGCCGACGACTTCACCGACATCGTCACCGCCGTCATAAGCCGACTTTACGGCTGGTCAAGGCAATTTCACTACCGCCTTTGCGGATTTCGACGGCAATGAGTTCGGTCCCGGCCTCACCATATTTATTGAAGGATTGGACGCCGATATTCTTGACCGCGCCGAACAACCTTGCGCTTGGGACAGCCGAGCCGCTGCAGGATGAGGCGTTCTCATTCACCTTGCCCTTCGCCCTTACGACCCCAACCACTTTCGCCGACGCATTGACGGTGGCCCAGGCGGACGTCGTCCAGGTGCGAACGACCTCGCCTCTGTTCCAATTTTCCTTGGCGACGGGACGAATACTGCTTGGATCGAATTATTGACGGTGCGGAGTCGGTCTCCGTTCTCCCACTTGAGGAACTCGTTCTCGGTGCGGCGGTGTCTTTCTGACGCGAGGACCCGGATGAACAGGACCATCGCTGGCCCACGCGCAGCGCCAGCCGGCGCGGTCCCGGGCCCGTACGGCGGGGGAAGCTTCAACGGTCGCGCTCAGGTGGCGAAGTGGAACAGGCCGTACCAGACGACAAAACTAAAGAGGGCTAGGCCGCCCAGCACTGTCGGCACGAACTGGCGCGACGTCAGGATCTTGTCTTTGGTGATGACGATGCCGACCAGGATGCAGATCGGATAGTAGAGAAGCATGGCGGTGACCAGGCCTGGCGAGTATCGGTCGAGGATCGGCGTCATGAACAGATGAAAGAGGGCGTCCCAGAACAGGTTTGCACTGGCGAAGACCACCAGAAGAACGCCGCGAAGGGGAGTGCTCTTGCGGAAGTTCACGTAGACGAGCGTCAGTAGGATGACCATGAAGGCGACGTTGTTGGCGGCGAAGGCGGCGTCGTCGAAGCTCCCATGGACGTCGTGCGTGACCCAGGCGGGGAACCCACCGGCGTATTCCTCGATGATGTGCAGAAAGTACGCCGCGGGCAGCAGCCAGATGATCTTCCGAAACCGCGGAAGCGTGATGGTCGATTGCTCTGTGTCGCGCGTAGTCATCTGTCTATCTCCTGCATTGCGCTGTTGCCATCCAGGGTTCCATGTTCTCTCACACCTGGGCAACGTTCGGGCTGTCTCGCGCCCGGGGCGCTGTTCGGGCTGTAGTCGAGTGCCACCGAGACCGCGGCGGCGACACAACTGAGGGCACGTTCAGGGCGCGGCCTTCTGCCTCCGTGCGCTGCCTGACCACCTAGGCGTCTTGTGACAGCCGAGCATTCAAAACTTGTAACTGATCGCCGTGCGGAATCCGCAAAGGCGCAGTACAACGCCGTCTGGCCGCAAATGTATAGGGCAATCCCTGACCCAAGGCTTCACGTTCGGCCAAGAGTTTGTCACTGAGATCGGCGATCCGGATTTCACCGCGGCCGTAACGGCTTTTTCCGCTGGTGAATACGGCCTCGCAGCGTACCGACGAGCTCGTCGCGTTCAACACGACAGCCATCGTCCCGCTGGAGGAAATCATTATGGGTGCGGCGGCGTCCTCTCCCCCTCCCTCAGTGACGGGCTGATTAGGCGCGGTCCCACTCCAGCCGTAAACACGTTCGCTGCTCGCGGTGGACAAACTAGGGCAAATGCCCCATGTTTTCGACCCCCGGGTGGCGGAGAATCCGCTAGAGGCGGCCCGCGAGGCTGCCACGAACAAAGGGGCATCGCATCATGAGCACCCACAGCACCCTGAACCGAATCATCGCCGGCGCGCTGTTGACCGGCGGCGTCGCGGTCGTCGGGATAGGCCCGGCTTCAGCTACCGTTCAGGCCAAACCCGTTCTCACCCCGCTTGTCTGGCTCATGGATGATCCGGATGATCCACCGCCACCTCCACCACCGCCGCCACCACCCCAGCCGCAGAGGCAGTGCTGGGCCCTCTTCATCCCGGCCCCATGTCCACCAGGTCAGGGCTGAGGGCACCTGCCCCGGCGGTTCGTGGTGTCCGTGAGAGCTATCGCGCGGACCTGGTATGTCCCTTGAGTTGTCGCGACCAGGGTTCTCTCGGTGTCGGTCAATTCCGCATCGAGGACGAACTCGGTCTTGCCTGCGTCTTCCGCTTCGCGCTTGATCCGGGCGATCGTGCTCGCGTCCAACGACGCCTCTGCGCGAACACCGTCATCGCCGGGAACACACCCGCGCCGAGAGCTTCACCCAAAGCGAACAGCGCGCCCGCATACATCGAGCCCTGGTAATTGAGGTTGCCGCCCAACCGCGCTGTCCCGGCGACGAATCCCTTCCGGAGCTCCACGATCCGGAATTCGGTTCTTGAACAAGGCATTTAACGCGTTCACCCAATCTGGCGGGTCGCCCTTAGTGGGGATGCCAGTCACCTCCGTCACCTCAAGGACGTGGCGATGTCGACTTCGGAGGTCAGCGTCTGGTGGACCGGGCAACGTTCGGCGATGTACAACAGGCGCTGCCGTTGATCGTCGTCGAGGTCGCCGGTCAACTCGATGTCGCGATCGATATGGGATACCCAGCCGGCTTTGGTTTCGCAGTCGGCGCAATCCTGCGCATGAATCCGCTTGTGTCGCAGCGTTACCTGAACCCGATCGAGCTGCCAGCCCTTGCGGTCGGCGTACATCCGCACTGTCATCGAGGTACATGACCCGAGCGCGGCGAGTAGCAGATCGTACGGATTTGGCCCCTCGTCGTCTCCGATCGGCATCGGCTCGTCGGCGACAAGCTGGTGGCGCCCCGCGATGATCCGCTGCGTGTAAGTCCCTGTGCCCGTCTCTGTCACGGTCACGGTGCCTTCGGGCGGTGCTGCTTGAGTTTCAGCTGTAGTCATGCGATTCTCCTTCGTTCACAGCGATGTTTCACGCCGTCCTCAGATCCCGACGATGACGATGACGATGCCAACCACCATCGCCACCGACAGCGACACCAGCAGGAAGCTGACGACGCTTTCCCTTGCCGCGGTGCCCTCGTGATCGCCCGCCGCGATCGGCGCGAGTTTGCGGCCCGCACCCCAGAATGCGGCGAGCAGTGACGCCAACCAATTCGCGTAGGCGGCGTACACGATCAGGACGACTGCGGTGACGCCCCACGCGTGAGGCAGGTCGACGTGCGGCCAGAGCAGGCCGAGCAGCACGAGGAACATGCCGTTGAGAACCGCTTCGAGATGACTTGCAACGCCATGCGCGGATTCTTCAGCGCAGGAATGGCGAAGCCGGTGAGCAGGCCGATCAGAAACAGGATCAGCCCGAGCCTGAAGAGCAGTGTCTGCATGTCGGCAGACTAACGGCGCCCAGCCGGGTCCCTTGCTGCAATGCCAAGTATTTGGTTGCCGCCTCGAGGTGTCGATCAGCACCCTCGTTGACGGCACCGGAGACGCCGCTTTAGTCTGGAACAGATATTTGGTCTGTGGCGTCGGGCGGAGGTAGCCGGTGGCGGAAGACGCTGACGCCGACCGGCTGCACAGCCTCGGCATGCTCGCCTCCGCCTTTGCCGGACGTGCGGTAGGCGTCGATGCGCAACGACCGGGCGAGCCGCCATGGACGGATGGACAGACAGTGTTCGTCGACCCGTCGTTGCCGGCGCGGACGAACCTGGCCGCCATCGCCGTGCAGGCGTCGATGATTGCCGCGGGCAGTCTCGATCCCGACGTCGTGCGTCCGTTGGTCCGCCATTCGCGTTTAGCCAAGCGATATTTGGCGATCGAAGGGCATCGCGCACTGGTCGCCAATGCCGATGTGCTGCCAAGGGTGCTGGAGTCGCTCGGTAACGCGGACATCGCACGCCGCAGCAACTCGCCCGCAGAATCGCTGAGCCTGGCGTCCGGAAATGAAGCGGTCGACGATCCGCCGCCGGACTTCGGGGTCCTGCGCGTCGGCAAGCTGATCACCGCCGCCGCGCGGGCGGCCAAGCTAACCGAGCAGGAGACGCCCGCGCACGTCCCCCGCGGCACGCAGCGTCAGGAATTGGAAGAGCTTGACGATGGTGAGGTCGACGACACCGACGACCCCGACCTGTTCACCAGCCCGGTGGGCGGTGGCGGAGCCATCGGCAAATGGCTGAAGAAGATGCTGTCGTCGGCACGAAAAGCCGGAAGCGGTGGAGGTCCGCCCGGCGCGGACAACCCGACGCATCGCACCAACTCCGGGACACGCGGCGGGTTCGCGGTGTCGTCGCTGGCGACCGCGGCGAGCGAGGATGTCATCGACCACGCTGTCGATATGAGCACTCGTGGCGTGAAGTATCCCGAGTGGGATATCAACCGCAAAAGCTACCGGGCTGATTGGTGCACGGTAGTCGAGATCGACTTGGCGACAAAGGTATCGGCGAGTGCGGCGATTGACGATGCCATTGGTCTGCGACGCCCGTTGGCCAGGCTCGGAATGGGATTGCACCGCCGCCACCGTCAGGCCCAGGGCGACGACATCGACATCGACGCCGTTGTCGAGGCACGCGTCGAAGCGATGGCCGGATCGGTGCCCGACGAGTCGGTGTATCTCGATAGCCTGCGTCGACAGCGCGACTTGTCGGTGCTTCTGCTGCTGGACATCTCGGGTTCGACGGCCGAGGCGGGCACGCTGGGGCGGACGGTGCACCAACAACAACGCACCGTGGTCGCCAATCTCACGGTCGCTTTGCACGACCTGGGCGATCGGGTGGCGCTGTATGCGTACTACTCGCAGGGCCGTTCCGCGGTGAGCATGGTGCCGGTCAAGCGATTCGACGATCACCTCGACAGCCAGGTGATCCGGCGATTGAACAGTCTGGAGCCCGGCGCCTACTCGCGACTCGGTGCGGCGATCCGGCATGGCTCAGCGGTGTTGGAGGCGCGCGGCGGAACGTCGCGCCGACTACTGGTGGTGCTGTCCGACGGACTGGCCTACGACCATGGTTACGAGCGCGCCTATGGTGCCGCGGATGCGCGTCGCGCTCTCACCGAGGCACGCCGCCGCGGCACCGGCTGCGTCTGCCTGACGGTAGGGGCGGGCACCGACGTGGCATCGCTGCGCCGAGTATTCGGGAGCACCGCGCACGCGAGCATCGCCCGTCCCGACGAACTCACGAGTGTCGTTGGGCCACTTTTCCGTTCGGCGATTCGCTCGGCCGAGGTGAAGAGGCGCGTGTCATGACGACCGACTGCTCCGCTGGCTTTCTTGAAACTAACATCTGTTCCGTTTACGCTCCATGGACCGCAACGCAGCGGCTGGCGGAAGGGTAGTAATGGCCAACGAGCCCACGCTCGCGCACCAGAACGGTGTTCGCCCACGACCGACGCGGCGCGGCCCTTCTACACGGCAATCGGCAACGAAGAAGCTGTTTTCAAGGCCGCTTACCGTCAGGGCTTGTCGGTCTTGCTGAAAGGCCCGACCGGCTGCGGCAAGACCCGTTTCGTCGAGGCGATGGCCCATGACCTGGGCCGACCGCTGATCACCGTGGCCTGCCACGACGATCTCACCACCGCCGACCTGGTCGGCCGGTATCTGCTGCGCGGCGGCGAGACGGAGTGGGTCGACGGCCCGCTGACCCGCGCGGTGCGCGAGGGCGCGATCTGCTACCTCGACGAGGTGGTGGAGGCGCGTCAGGACACCACCGTCGTGCTGCATCCACTCGCGGACTACCGGCGCCAACTGCCGATCGAACGGCTCGGGGTAACGCTGGACGCGGCACCGGGATTCGGCCTGGTGGTCTCCTACAACCCCGGCTACCAGAGCGTGCTCAAGGACCTCAAGGACTCGACCCGGCAGCGGATGATCGCCATCGAATTCGGCTTCCCTGCAAGCGAAGTCGAGGAAGGGATCGTCGCGCATGAGTCGGGCGTCGGACGCCGCGACGGCGGCCGAGCTGGTCCGATTCGGTCAGGCCATCCGCCGTCTGGAATCCGGTGGTCTGCGCGAGGTGGCGTCGACCCGGGTACTCATCGCGGCCGGCCGACTGGTCGTCGAAGGCCTCTCGATGTACGCGGCGGCAGAGGCGGCCATCGCCGGCCCGCTCACCGACGATGTCGCGGTGACCCGCAGCCTCAAAGAAATGATCAACGTCTATCTGAGCGAGCCTGTCCGATCCGGTGATTGACGCGACTCAGCGGCGCCGCTAAGGTCTGAACAAATATTAGGTTTGCCAAGACCGGGCGGCTGAACGCGGTGAGCGCGACCTAGTGGAGGTCCAATGTCCTACGAAAGCACTGCTGAGCCGATCAAGATCGGCTATCTGATGGACTTCAAGCTTCCGCCGGGCTTCCCCGAGGAGCTTTTCGCCTCCTTCACTCAGACTTTCGACCTGATATTCGAGGAGGCGATGCAGCAGGGTCTGATGGACCGCCCCGTGCAGATGATTTATCGCGAGGTGGAGGGTCTGCCCAAGGGTTCGGTCAAAGCGGTAATCGACGCGTATGGCGAACTGGTCGACGAGGGCTGCCTCGTGGTCTTCGGCCCCAACATCACCGATAACTGCGTGCCGTTGCGCGAAGCCATCGAGGATCGGTTCAAGGTGCCTGCCATCAGCGTGACGGGCACCGACGACTGGCTGGGGGAGTGGACGTTCGCCTTCCCGCAGGGATCGATGACCGACGAGCCGATCTTCATCGCGGACCTCGTCGCGAAACGAGGACTCACCGAGATCGGTGTTCTGGTCGAGCAGAGCCTCATTGGCGAGAGCTACCTGAAGAACCTGCGAAGTGCATGCCGGCGCAAGGGTATTCGAATCGTCGCGGAGGCCTCCATCGCCCAGACGGCTCAGGACATCAACGCCGCGGTGCAAACGCTGCACGAGGCAAAGTCCGAGGCGATCGTGCACCTGGGATTCGGATTCGGAATCGTCTTCATCAACCCCGCGCTGGAGGCCATCGGTTGGGACCCGCCGCGCTTCACCACCACCGCATGGCAGAACGCGTGGGTCAATCCGATCATGTGGAACGCGTTCATGGGGTGGACCGGCGTCGATCAGTACGACGAGGCGAATCAGATCGGGCAGGACTTCCTCGACAGCTACGCGAAGAAGTACGACGGCAGTCGCCCCGAATTCTGTGTGACCGTTGTCAATCGCGACGTTGCCGCCACACTTGTGCGGGCATTCACCGACGCCCACCCGCTCAGCCCGCGCGGTGTCAAGGATGCGTTGGAGCGGGTCAAGATGATGCCCGCCGCCTCCGGCGCGCCCGGCACCCGCGTGTCCTTCGGTAAATGGACCCGCCGTGCCTGGATGGGCGCCGGCTACCTGGTGGCTCGCACGCTGGATGCCGACGGCGTCAACTCGCACCTGGTCGACCGCTTCGGGCAAGAAGGGTGAGCAAAAAATGAGTACCGATCAATCCACTCCACTCGCTGCCGGCGCACAACCCGCCGCGCCGCAACGGAAATGGGGCGGCTGGATCGCCGGCGCCGCGCTGGCCGCCTTCGCGTTGTTCTTCATCGCGAACCGCCGCTGGGTGCTCGATCCGCGCGTGGCCAACCCGAATGTGCACGGCCGGCCGCGCCCGGTGCAGTTCACCTTCGGGCTGGACTACATCGGCTTTCTCGACGCGGCCACGGTCGTGTCGCTGCTCTTACTGGTGATCGTTTTCGTCAGAGGCTGGCGTCGCAATCCGGGCAGCCCGGTGATGCTGATGTTCTTGTGCACCACGCTGATCGTGTGGCAGGACCCGATCATGAACTGGTCGCCGTTCGCGGTCTACAACCCCGACCTGATCCACTGGCCGGAATCCTGGCCGCTGGTGTCGCTGTCGCCGACCGTCGAACCGTTCGTGGTCTTCGGCTACGTGATGTTCTACTTCGGCCCCTACTTCCCGGCAGTCTGGATACTGCGCAAACTGCAGGCGAAGTACGGACCGACGAGTTACGTGTCGCGGCACCCGTTGGTCAGCCTCGGTCTGCTGGCCCTGGTGATCGGCTTCGTCTTCGACGCCTTCCTGGAAAACATCCTCGTCCACTGGGGCATGTACATCTACTCGCAGGTGATCCCGTGGGGCTCGATCTTTACCGGCACCACGTTCCAGTTCCCGCTGATCTGGGAATCGTTCTCGGTGTGCTTCGTGATGGTGCCCGCGGCGATTCTCTGCTACCGCGACGACACCGGTAAGTCGGTAGCGGAAAAGCTTGCGGCCAAAGCGAAGTTGTTCCCGACCCGGCCGGTGCTGGGCACCTTCCTGGTGATGTTCGCCATCATCAACGTGTCCTACTTCGCCTACGGTGCCTGGTTCTGGGCCATCAAGGTCAGCCATGCCGCCACGTCGGTTGCCTGCCCTTGGCCCTATCCAGAAGCCAAAGTGTATGACCCACAAGGTTTTTACGAGAAGGCCGGAGCGCAGGGGCCGTACTCGGTCGGTATCTGGTCGACGTGGGCCAGCGGCGAGCCGAACGGCCGGCCGCACGTCGACGCACCGCCACCCGGCCAAGGCGCCTGTGCGAGTAAAAATGGCTGAGCCGCGCACCGCCGTCGTCACCGGCGCTTCTCGCGGCCTCGGGTTTGCATCGGCTGTGCGCCTCTACCGCGAGGGGTGGCGGGTGGTCGCGGCAATGCGCGAACCCGACCGGGGGCTTCCACTGCTTCGCGCCGAGGTTGGCGCTGGTGCCGATGACGACCGGCTGATCGGTGTGCAGCTCGATCTGTTGGACGCCGGGTCGATCGTCGCGGCGGCCAAAGCGATCGAAGAAGCTGTCGGCGCACCCTATGCGCTGATACACAACGCGGGAATATCCGCCGCCGGCATGGTGGAAGAGACCGATATGGCGTTGTGGCAGAGGATGTTTGCCACCAGCGTCTTAGGTCCGGTCGCGCTCACTCAGGCGCTGCTGCCGTCGATGCGCGCGGCGGGTGAAGGGCGCATCCTGCTGATATCCAGCGCGGCGGGGGTGCGCGGTCAGCCCGCTACCGCGCCCTACTCCGCGGCCAAGGGCGCCATGGAGCGCTGGGGTGAGTCGATGGCGGTCGAGATCGCGCCGTTCGGTCTCGGTGTCACCATCCTGGTTACCGGGACCTACGACACCGACATCATCACCGATGCGGGCACGATCGACGATCGGAACTTCGAAGGTCCTTATGCCCGCCTGCACAACACGATGAACAGCCGCGGGCGGTTTGCGATGCGTCTCGCCAGGCCACCCGAGCGATTCACCGACGGACTGCTCAAGGCACTCGAAGACCGCGGATCGTTCCACCGACATGGCGTGGGACCGGACGCGTCGATGTTGTTGATATCCAGCAGGATTCTGCCGGCTATCGGCATGCATCACATGTCCCGGATCGTGCTCGGCATACCCAAACACGGGTCGATGCGCGACGGCGCGTGGCCGTTGACTCTCACCCAGAAAGCGATGGTCTCCGCGACGAAAGTCATTCCGGCACCGGTGTTGCAACGCCTGATGACGTTCGCGGCCAAGCGCACCAAAGACAATGAGGAGTAGGTAGAGATGGAACAGCTTTTCGACGACCTCGAAGACTTCGGCGCGTTCGACGACGCGATCTCCGGGGATGTGCGTGACCCGTACACCGAGCTGGCGCGGCTGCGTCGCGAGGAGCCGGTGCAGCGACTCGACATCTCGGGAGCGCTTCCCCACGATGAGTCCCTGCCGATGTTCATCGCGTATCGCCACGAGGATATTCAGCAGATGCTCCGCGACAACGAGACGTTCTCTTCGGCGGCCGTCATTGCGGCGTTCGGTCCGGTGCTCGGCGAGGGTGTGATGCTCGGCATGGACGAGCCGATCCACGGTCGGCTGCGTTCGCTGGTATCGAAAGCGTTCTCTCAGAAGGCTTTGGCGAAGTGGCAAGACGAGCTGGTCGGCCGGGTGGCGAACGGGCTGATCGACAAGTTCGCGGCCAATGGCAAGGCGGACCTGGTCAAGGAATTCACCTTCGATTACCCCAGCCAGATCATCGCGGGGCTACTGGGCTTGCCGGAAAAGGACTATCCGCAGTTCCAGCGCTGGTCGATCTCGCTGCTGAGCTGGCTGATGAACCCGGAACGCGGGCTGGCGGCGTCGGCCGCTCTCTGCGAATACTTCGAGCCGATCCTGGAGGCCCGTCGCGCCGAGCCCAAGGACGATTTGATCAGCGCGCTCGGTGCCGCCGAGATCGACGGGGAGAAGCTCACCAACGAAGAGATCTTCTCGTTCCTGCGGCTGCTGCTGCCCGCCGGCGTCGAGACGACCTACCGGTCGCTGGGCAGCATGCTTCTCGGGCTGTTGTCGGACCCGGAGCAGTTGGACGCGATCCGCGCGGACCGCTCGCTGATTCCGCAAGCGATCGAGGAGGGTGTGCGGTGGGAGCCACCGCTGCTGACCATCACCCGGGTGGCAACCCGCGACACCGAGCTCGGCGGGGTCAAGATTCCGGCTGGCTGCACGGTGATGCCGATGTTGGGCGCGGCGAACCGACAAGAGGACCGTTACCCCGATCCCGACACCTTCAACATCCACCGGCAGGCCAAGGCGAACCTGGGCTGGGGCTACGGCGTCCACGTCTGCCTCGGCATGCACCTGGCGCGGCTGGAAATGCGCACCGCCATCAACCTGCTGCTGGATCGACTGCCCAACTTGAGGCTCGACCCGGATGCCGACGATCCACACGTCCGGGGCCAGGTGTTCCGGTCGCCGACCGCGGTGCCGGTGGTCTTCGATCCGCAGTAGATCGTCGATATCGCCTTTACATTGGCAGGGTCAGCCGTAATGTCCTAGCTGAGCGTCTGCTCATTTCGGTGCAGGAGGGACGAGACGATTGACCGGGCCGCTGCGTGACATCAGGGAACTCCTGGGTGACGCCGACGCCTACCGCGACGAGCTGCATCGACGCTGGACGGGACTGCTGAGCTACCGCTACATCGGGCGCAACCATTCGTCGATGAACATCGGCGACAGCGACGACACCGTCGTCATCCGTCGCGACATGCGTAACGAGGCGGGCGGAATCATGGTGGCGCCGTTGGCTATCGCCTCGCCCGAGGGTTGCCAGACCGACATGGTCGCCGTACCCAACCCGGTGATCGCCTCGGTGCAGATCGTCGATCCCGGCTACGACGTGCGCAGGGTGGAGATCGTCGAGTCCGGCAACGTCCACCAGGGCCGGATGATGGGCTACGGGCGATGCAAGATCGTCGACGCCGACAACCCCGACCGGGTCATCGCCTTCAACGAGGGCCAAGGCGCGATCATCGGCATCCCGCCCGAAGGCCTTGGCAAGATGGATGTTTCGGGCTCCGAGCTGGTGATCGAGGATTCACCCGAGCTGCCACCGCTCTGGCAGGCCTTCGGCGCGTCCAAGCGGGCCAACGGCAGTTGGCAGCTGCCCGCGCTCAACGAGGAACTGGCGTCACCGGATGCGGCCCTGCACATCGGCCCGCAGCACGTGGTGCTGGAAACTGCGGCAATAGACCTGGCCGCCGATGCCGTCGGAACCCGCAGGCTGCAGATGGTGAGCTGGCATGTGATGTTCATGTCGCGTGGCAAGGTCGGCCCGTTCCGGGTCGAGGGCGCGGCGCACGTGGGCGGATCCGGCAAGGTCGGTGTGCGCATGCTGCTGCTCGATGAAGGCAATGCCGATAAAGCGGTGACGTCAGCCGCAGCGATCTTCGAGATCGTCAGCTAGTTCAGGGAGTGGCACTAATTCTGGGAGTGAATGGTGGCTAACGCCAAGGATGCTCGTCAGTGGGCGCGCAATTCATTGCACGGCATCGGCGATTCGCTTTACACGCCGTTCAGCGGACGCGACGGTGACGACATCGACTGGGACGCCTACCGCACGCTGGTCCGGCACTGCGTCGGCGCACTGCATCACCCCATGCTCTGGGTGACCAGCGGCGTCGCCGAATTCTGGTCGCTGACCATCGCAGAGCGAAAGAAGCTGTTGGAAGTCGCGATCGAGGAAGCTCGGAGGATCAACCCCGAGGTGGTCGTCCAATCCTGCACAGCGGCGCTGTCCGCAAAGGACTGCCTCGAGTTGACCCAACACGCCCAGGACTCCGGCGCCGACATCGTCTACATCCAGACTCCGATGATGGAATTGCACGGCGGCGAAGGAGTATTGAGCTTCTTCTCCTACATCGCCGACCGCACCGACATCGCCTTGGGGATGTTCAACTCACCCAGCTCGGGATACGTCCTCTCGGCACAGGAAGGCGCGCGGATCGTCGAAGAGATACCCGCGGTGTGCGCCACCAAAGAAGGCTCGTTCCGTCCACATCAAAGCCGCATGCTGCATGAGCTTGCGCCGGATCTGGTTATCTGGGAATGCGATACGACGGTGTACCGGGCCGGTTGGCTGCGATCCGGCATCGTCGGCCCCGGGCAGCTCGGGACCACTGGCTACCTGTTCGAGACGACGGAAAAGCGCGCACTGTCGCAATATTGGGATCTGATATGGAACGACAAACTGGTCGAGGCAATGGATTTCGCCAAGGAGTCCGGGCTCGACCAGTTCGAGCTCGACATGCGCGGCTGGTTCACCCGTTACCCGGGGCGGCCTGACTACTTCACCCACTGGGGTGGCGCGTTCAAATACGCCGCGTCGGTCGTCGGACTGCCGGTCGGGTCGTACCCGGAATCCCGCCCGCCCCAAGCGAAGTTGCCCGAGCAAGCGCGCACCGATATCCGCGCGGCATACCGGCGCTACGGGCTCATCGACAACTAACTGCTCATCGACAAGATCGGAGATTTCGCATGACTGACGCCAAACCACTGAGCGGCATCCGCGTATTGGAGGTTGCGGCATGGACATTCGTCCCCGCGGCCGGCGCGGTGCTGGCCGAGTGGGGCGCCGACGTGATCAAGGTCGAACCACGCGAAGGTGGCGATCCGCAGCGCGGGTTGGTCACGATGGGCCTCATTCCCGGCGGTCCCACCGCCGTCAACTACATGATCGAAATGCCCAACCGTGGAAAGAAATCCATCGGTATCGACTTGAAGACGCCGGGCGGTCAAGAGGTTGTTTATGAGCTGGCGAAGACCAGCGACGTGTTCCTCACCAGTTATCTGCCCAATCGTCGCAAACACTTCGGCATCGAGATCGAGCAGATTCGCGCCGCGAACCCCGACATCGTCTATGTCCGCGGATCCGGTTATGGGCCAGAGGGTCCCGACGCCGACCGGCCCGGCTATGACGGCGTCTCCTTCTGGTCACGCGGCGGGATCGCCGATGCGCTGACCCGCGAGCTTCCTGAGCCGGTGATGCAGACCCCCGCATTCGGTGACCTGATGGGCGGGCTGACCATCGCCGGCGGGATCGCCGCCGCGCTCTACAAACGCAAGGCGACCGGTGAGACCTCGATCGTGGACGTGTCGCTACTCGGCCTCGCGGCGTGGGCGATGACCCCGCAGGTGACCGCCGCGATGCTCTACGGCGGCGACCCGATTCCGACGTTCACCCACCGCGACATGCCCAACCCGCTGGTCGGTAACTACCGGACCAAGGACGACCGCTACATCACGCTGATGATGTTGCAGGGCGACAAGTTCTACCCCGAGTTCATGACGGTCATCGGCCGCGCCGACCTGATCACCGACGAGCGGTTCGCCGACGGCCATTCTCGTTTCACGAACCGCGGCGAGCTCATCGACATCATGGACGAGGAGTTCGCGTCGAAGAGCGTCGACGAGTGGCGCGAGATCCTCAAGCCGCTTTCGGGCGCCTGGGCCGTCCTGCAGAAGACCGGCGAGTTGCACGAAGATCCCGCCGTCATCGCCAACGGCTACATCCCGACGGTCACCGCGATGAACGGCAAGCCTTACATCCTGCCGACGAACCCGGTTCAATTCGACGGACACCACGTGCAGCCGACCGGGGCACCCGAACACGGCCAGCACACCGAAGAGATCCTGCTCGACGCCGGGGTCGACTGGGACAAAATCGAGCAGTACAAGCAGGACGGGTCGATCCTCTAGGAACCGACCCGTCCTGCTAGTACGTCTAGGCCTCCGACTAGGCGCTGCGGCGGATACCGCGCGAGCGGCCGATGTCGCGCTTGAGCAGCAGTTCGCGTTCGGCCTCCGACAGACCGCCCCAGATCCCGTAGGGCTCGCCCACGTCGAGTGCGTGTGAACGGCACTGAGCCATCACCGGGCAGCTGCGGCACATTTCCTTGGCGCGACGCTCACGCTGCAGGCGGGCCCGGCCACGTTCGCCGTCCGGGTGGAAGAACACCGACGAGTCCACGCCGCGGCAAAGGCCTTGTAATTGCCAATCCCAAATATCTGCATTGGGACCTGGTAGTTGCTCCGGTTGCGGCATTGAAGTCCCTCTCTACACGCCCATGTTCAGGCCAGTTCGCGATCTAGTTGGTCGTCAACTGAATCGAGCGGGTCGTCGGTGACTACTCGTCGGAACTAAACGTAGGGGTGCTAGGGAATTGCCGTCAACAGGCTAAAGTCGGCTGAATGCTGAACTGCGGCTTGGGAATTTACGCTGCGTTCATAGATGCGACGGCCTGGTAGGAGTCGAGGAGTGCATGTGGGCAGCTTGCGACCCGGAAATGTCGCAGTTGGCGGCCTAATCGGGGGGCATGCACACTAAATTCCATCCTCGTTGGATTTAATACCGGCGTAACTCAGAAACCATGAAGTCTTAACGAATTACGGACCGTGATACATATCTCCTACGACTCGTCCGATGAGTCAGACGTAATGGCTGCTTCCTTTGGTAACGAGCCAGGGCGCTGGCCGCTGCCTGCATCGACGACACCGCATCAGCGGTGGCTGCGTGCGATTGCCGCCGCGGGACAGGGTCGTTACGGCAGCGCGTATGCCGATCTGGCGGCGCTGACCCGAGCCACCCCGTCGGGCCGGCTGGCATCGCTCGCCCACAGCGCACGCGCGTCGTTTCTGCGCCAGCTGGGCTGCCATGATCTGGCCCGCGGCTGGGATGGTCGCGCCTGGGCCCTGGCCGGCGACGACCCCGAGGCGGCCGGCGATGCGATGACGGGGCTCGCGGCCGACGCGTTGGGTGTCGGGCGGCTGGCCGTCGCGGCGACGCTGCTTGCGCGGGCGGAGCCATTCGTGGCGCGGGCGCCACACCGGCTGGCGGTGCGGCGGGCGTGGGTGGCTGCCGAGCTGGCGATGGTCGGCGGCGAAGGCGACATCGCGGTCCGTCACGCCGAGGCGGCGGTCGAGCTGGCCGCGACCACCCTTGATGGCGGCGCCCGGCATCGCGCCAAGAGTCAAGTGGTGCTGGCCGCGGCGCTGTGCAGCGCCG
Source organism: uncultured Actinomycetota bacterium (assembly GCA_963750885.1). Lineage (GTDB taxonomy): Bacteria > Actinomycetota > Actinomycetes > Mycobacteriales > Mycobacteriaceae > Mycobacterium. The sequence continues at coordinate 873 of CAVVSN010000032.1, read as the reverse complement.
GAGCGCTCGAGCGTGCGCGGGACGTCGCCGACGCAGCCTTGGAGGTCACGGGCCGTCTAGGGCTACTGCCGTTGCGCTGGGCGCTGGCCTGCCTGCTCGTTGATCTCGCCGTCACCGAAGACCGGGCCGCGGATCTGCGCAACCTCCGCGACGACTGCGCAGTCCTTATCGAGCACAGGGGCGGAATTTGGCGACGGCCCTGAGATCTGCCGGATCGCTATTGCTTCAGTAAGTGAGAAGAAGAAGGAAGCCGCTCAGCGGCGTCCGTGAAATCCCTCGGTGTCCGAGGTCGCCTCGTTGAGCGAAGCATCGGCGTATCCCCGGCAATAATCCCAGGTCACGTAGGCATCGGGCTCGGGGTCGTAGGCCGGCTCATGTGGACGCACGGTGCCGTCGACCAACAACTGAAGCAGGTTGGCACGCAGCATGTCCCAGTCGTGGTAATGGTCCTGCTGACATTCGTCGCAACACACCACCAAACCGCGAATACCTTTGTGCGCCAACAGGGCTTCGTAGACCGCGAGGTCGGCCAGGTCGGCCTCGACTGCCATCCGCTCCTGGGGATCCAGTGGCTGGCCCGGCTCGACAGCATCCAACGCCGCCGACGGATCGCTGGGGTCGTCGGCAAATGGGTCAGGCGGCAGCCCGGGCGGGAGGTGGTCGCGCACGAGTCCACATTACGCAGCCTCGCGGGTATCACGCCAGCGCTACCCCGCAGCGCAGCCGCCATGTCGCGGCCTCGCGAGGCTTTCCGCGGCGCGCGTCATCAGCGACTCAGGCTGAATGTTCCGCTTCCTCATCGCGCCGCTCTCGGCGCGCGTCGTCAGCGGTTGTCGGGTGAGCCGATAGGATGGGATTCTCACCCGCCACATC
>CAVVSN010000031.1:0-268332 GCA_963750885.1 uncultured Actinomycetota bacterium | reverse complement strand
AGCGATACTCCGACCACCAGCACGTCACCGGTGGCGGTCTTTTGACTGCTGACCCGGTACGGCCCGAGGCTGCCAAGCTTCGCGGTGTGTATCTCGCCCGCGCGCCACGGCAGCGCCTTGATGGCGGCGATGACATCGGGTGAGGCGGGTCGCGGGTTGTCCTCGAAAAAGACCACCGAACCGATCACGTCGTCGCCGTGGATCACCGCGATGACATTTCCCGGGTTCTGCTCGGTGAACCTCAGCATGGCGTGCTCGATCCCGCGATGCTGACTTATCTCACCCGAGCGGTATTTGGCGAATGAATGATCCAGCGCGTCAAGAGATTCGGAGACTTCCGCGTCGTTGATCGCATTGACGTAGGAACGCAGGCTCACTACCGAGACGACGCCGACCACCAGCATGACGATCGTAACCACTGCTGAGACGCCCAAGACCAGTTGGTCACGCAGAGTGCGCGGCCGCCACCACGGAGTCGCTGGGGCCCCGGTCATGTCACTGCCACCTCGGTGTTATGCCGGCGCGCGGAGCATGTATCCCACACCTCGCACGGTGTGGATCATCGGCTCTCTGCCGGCATCGATCTTCTTCCGCAGATACGAAATGTACAGATCGACGATGCTGGTCCGCCCGGCAAAGTCGTAATTCCAGACCCTATCCAGGATTTCGGTGCGGGTCAGTGCCCGGCGTGGGTTACGCATCAAGAAGCGCAACAGCTCGAATTCGGTTGAGGACAGTGAAATCAACGATCCGGCGCGGTGTACTTCGTGGCTTGCGCCGTCGAGCGTGAGATCGCCGATCGTGAGGCTTTCCTCCGCCGGCGGGGCGAGATGATTGGAACGGCGGAGCAGTCCCCGTAGCCGGGCGACCAGCTCTTCGAGGCTGAACGGCTTGGTCATGTAGTCGTCAGCACCCGCGGTCAACCCGGTCACCCGGTCCATCACCGAGTCGCGCGCCGTCAGAAAGAGGGTGGGCGTGTAGGGCCCGGACTGCCGGACTCGGTGCAGGATCTCCAGGCCGTCGATGTCAGGAAGCATGATGTCGAGGACCAGCACGTCGGGCTCGACGTCGTCGAACTTGTTGACGGCTTCCCGGCCGTTGTGGGCGACCTCAACCGTCCAGCCTTCGTAGTGCAGGGCCATCTTGACGAGGTTGGTCAACGCGGGTTCATCGTCGACCAGCAACACCCGGATCGGTGATCCGTCGTCCCGGCTGATCCGGGGAAGCTGACCGAGGATGGCCTGACGCGGCCGCTGCTCGCGTGTGGTTCCCGACATGACCGCCATGCTTGTTGATTCTCCTGGTCCCACAGCCTATTGTCACTAACCTCATACGGTTCTCAAATGTGGCCACCCGGCCGGACGGTCGGCCCCGCGGCGGGCACTGATATCAGCCGGCTCTGCGCAGACTCCGGGCATCGGAGTGTTTGGCACATCGATGGCGCAACGGGCCGCGGTGAGGATCGCTAACCGGTTGTGCACCAAGGTTTTACGGTGCTTAATCCCAAGCGAGGCCAGCGTGCCTCGACTTCCTCGGCGCCGATTGCCCGACGGGCGGGCTGGGCGGCCTGGGAGCGGGCCTCGGCGATACCGCATCGGCTGTGCCCGAGGTGACGTTCCCGACGCTGATCGAACCCGAGGCTGACGAATGCAGCGAATTGAGTTGCGCAGCTTCATGTTTCTGCTGCCGGTCGGATGGCCGCCACCTGGAAAAAACTGTGGCCCGCACACCGGAGTGTGCGGGCCACAGGTGATCGTGCGGGTGTCAGGCCCAGCTGGAGCCGACGGCGGAGTCGGTGCTGCTCATGTTGTTGCCGGCGGTCTGCACCTTCTGGCCGTGGCTGTTGGCTTGTTCGTAGATGGTCTGGAAGTTGCGACCCAACTGGGTGATGAACTCCTGGCAGGCCACCGAACCCGAGCCGCCCCAGAAGTCGCCGGCAGCCAGCACATCGCGAACGATGGCCTGGTGCTCGGCCTCCAGGGAAGCGGCCTGGGCGCGGATCATCGCGCCGTGGGCATCGACATCACCGAACTGGTAATTGATCGACATGAGGTTTCTCCTACAAAGTGTTTTGAGTGGTGATCGACTAGCTGGACAGGATCTGCTGAGAGGCCTGCTCTTGGCTCTCGTAGTTGTTGGCGTCACGGATCAGCCCGTCACGGACCCCGTGCAGCATGTTCACGATGTTGCGGAACGCGGTGTTCATCTGACCCATGGTGTCGTGCGAGGTCATCTGCGCGCTGCCACTCCAGCCCGCACCGGCGATGTTCTGGCTCGACGCCCACATCTTGCGGGCCTCGTCCTCGACAGTCTGGGCGTGGGTGTCGAAACGACCCGCCATCGCCCGCATCTCATGCGGGTCAGTCATAAAACGTGAAGGCATTTTCTTTCTCCTTGATGTGTAGTGATAGTGGTCGTGTCCGAGGAAGGCGGCATCGCCTACCGCGCGGTCTCTAGACGAGCACCTTTGTCGGCATGACACGCGGCTTGACGCCGTAGCGCGGCCCGCCGATTCCCATGCCCGCCTTGCCGCCGGCCGCGGCCATTCCCGGCATGATGCCGGGTGCGCCGCCGGTGCCGGTGACGGCCGTGTCAGCGGCCGCGGTCCAACCGGTACCTGCCAACGTCGCCTCGGTGGTGGCAGCTGGAGCGGCCGCCGACCAGCCGGCCGGCACCGACATCCCGCCGACCTCCGCCGCGGAGCCCATCCCGGCCAGCGTTGCGCCGCCGAGGCCGGACGACGATCCGGCCAGCGTGGTGCCAAAGCCCAGGCCCGCGCCCAGCGGAGCGACATCGCCGATCGTGACGCCGAAGGGGGCGCCGGCCACGAAGTGCGTTAAGGGTTCCCAGCGCCGAGGCCATCATCATGATGCACCAGGACAGTGTCACGTCGAAGGAGTTGAAACCGTTGGAGAACAACGGGATCCCGGCGGTGCCCTGGATGGCATTCCAGAGGTCGCCGATGGTTGCCGCGGGGGCGGCCCCCGGCTGAGCCGCCGCCGCAGATGCGTTCGTCAGCTGGCCGAGCAACTGGTTGGCTCCCGTGTTGGCCGAGTTGCTGCCGGCCGCGTTGGCGACTGCAGCACCTTGCGCTGCCGACCCACCGGGGTTGGTGGACTGGACCGGTTCTTGTAACGGAGTCACCTGCGAAGCGGTTGACGCGGCAGCAGCATAGGCGGCCATTGCGGTGGCATCCTGGGCCCAGAACTCGCCGTACATCGCTTCGTTGGCCGCGATCGCCGGGGTGTTCTGGCCCAAGATGTTGGTGGCCACCAGGATCGCCAGCTGAGCGCGGTTGGCGTACACCACGGGCGGCGGGATGGAGGCCGAGAAGGCCGCTTCGTACGCCGCCGCCGATGCGGTGGCCTTCGCCGCCGCCTCGGTCAACTGCGCGGATGTGGTCTGCAGCCATTCGACATTCTGTTGCGCCGAAGCCGCCATCGCGGCGGACGACGGACCCTGCCATTCCGAGCCGGTGAGCTGCGAGATCACCGATTCGTAAGCCGCCGCATTAGTGGCCAGCTCCGAGCTCAGGTTGCCGAAGGAGGCGGCAGCGGCCATCATGGGCCCCGCGCCCGCTCCGGTGTAGATGAGCGTGGAGTTGATTTCCGGGGGTCGCGCTGCGAAGTCAAAAACCATTTCTTAGGTCCTGTCTATGGGTGGTATGAGTTCGAGTTTTCGTGTGGCCGAACGGCATTGGCGGCCGGGGAGCATCAGGCCATCGTCGGCTTCGGCACCAACGGCATGACCTTTGGCTTGACGCCGTAGCGGGGGGCGCCGAAGCTCGAGCCGCCGCGGCCGCCGTTGGCGACTGCCGGCATGCCGGCGATTCCGTTCGACATGCCGCCTGTGGGGGCTCCCGCGCCGAAGGTTTGCGACGCCAAGGTGACGGGCGCGCCGCCCGCTGCCGGGATTCCGGCTCCGCCGGCCCAGCTCGGAGGCACCGAGAGAGCGCCGATCGACGACCCGCCGCCCGCCGAGGCCAGCATCGGAGCGGCGCCCATCGCGCCGGCTCCGCCGAGACCCGCCGGCGCGACGTTGCCGGCCAAGGCGGACCCGAGGCCGCCGATATCGGCACCCGCCGTGGCGGGCCCGGACAGCGTGGTCAACAGACCACCACCGCCGAGGCCGATGAGGTCCGATCCGGCCGATGCCCAGTTACCGATGTTGATGTTCACCAGGTTGCCGATGTTGCTGCTCAGCTGACCGAAGAGGTTGGTCGGGTCGGTCATGAAGGAGTTGAAATTGTTGATGCCGTTGACGAGGTCGTCGAACGCGTCAGCGGGCTGCGCGGCGGCCGAGGTGGCATTGCCCGCGCCGTTCGACAGCGCGTTGGCCGCTGCGCCGGCCTGGTTGGCCGACTCAGTCTCCTGGTAGGAACCCGAGGTCTGGCCCAGCAGTTGGTTGAACTGCTGCTGAATGGCCTGAGCCTGAGCGGCCACCGACTGGTACAGCTGCCCGTAGGTCGAGAACACCCCCGCCTGCAAAATCGACACCTCGTCCGAGGCGGCGGGAATCACGTCGGTGGTCGAGGCCGCTGCGCCGGCGCTCTCGGCCGCGAACGAGTTGAAGATTCCCTCGAGCTGCTGCGCGGCAGCCGCGATCGCTGCGGGCTGCGTATTCACGAAAGCCATGTATGTCTCCTGGTCTGAAAAGCCGACCCCGGGAGGGTCGGCCACGGTGATCAGTGCGTGGGTGTAGGTCGGGCTTCGCTGGCGTCCACGGGCACAACCTTCGCGGAGCGGCAGGCCCCTTGCCCAGCGGGTTAATGGCTTATTAACAAGTGACGGCGAAACTTTTAACACGTCCCTTGCGCCGTCCTGCGACAACGGCTGTGCGATGGAATCTGGCGTTAACAAGCTAGATTCGTCGCTGGCCCCCATAGCCCAATTGGCAGAGGCAGCGGACTTAAAATCCGCCCAGTGTCGGTTCGAGTCCGACTGGGGGCACTGCCCCGCGGCAAGGCCTGACGAGATGTGCCGGCGGTCACAGCAGGATGTAGGTTCGGCTCATTGTGTGGGACCGAGGTGTTCGTCGCTCCACCATTGATCTGTCGCGATCGGGCGGCCAAGCATCGTGACGATTTCCTAACCCGTACTCACGATGCTCGCATCGAACGCCTATGTAATGGGCATCTCGCGGTGACCGAATATGTATGTCCCGGTGTGGGTTCAGCCGCACCCAGGGCGCCGCATAGATCTTGAAGCCACGATCGCGGGCCAGCTTGCAGAAGTGGTAGTCCTCGGAGAGCAGGCTGTTCCCGAATCGGGATCGATGCTGACGGCGTAGTACTCCTTGAGTTCGATGCCCGGAGTCGAACCGTCGACGTAGGACGGCGCGTCGCCGGCGAGGGCTTCGAACACGCAGCGCTTGATCAACATGAAGCCGGTCCCTGCGCTGGCGATTTCGATCAGGCCTTCGGGCGTCACCCGCTCCGGGGAGTTGTCGATGAGGTTCAAGCACCAGTGAGTTCTCGTGGTCACGCAACCGCTCCGGCGGCACATTTTCCTTCGCCGCTTGCGCCACCGCGCGCCAGTGGATCTCCTTTTTGGGGTAGATGCCGCAGACGATGTCTTTGTCGGCCCGGACCATCTTGACGATGTCGAGGGGATCGAACCCGATATCCGCGTCGATCCACATCAAATGGGTCGCCGGTGAATGGAGGAACTGGTAAGTGAGGTAATTCCTGGCACGCGTCACGAGGCTGTCGTTGATCGCGCAGCTGAAGTTCACTCCCACACCGTTTTTGAAAGAAGGCGGCCGGCGTGTGGGCAAGCGACATCGTGTAACTGGCCGCAGCCATGCCGCCATACATCGGCGTGGCGATGAATACCCGCGGGCCGACAGCGACCGGCCCCATGTCGAGGTTCTGGCCGGCCGAACGGTTCGTCAGATGTCACCTGAGTCCTCCTGCGGGTCGGCGTTGAGCGCCATCGCGACGAAGTCGACGCGCCACAGCGTCCGGAACAACTGACGCACGAAAGCTCTCCAATTCGTCTGTGGCCGTTTCGGATCCGCCGTGCTGCACGAGGACGCGATCGGATGATCTCGCGGATCGATCGACGACCGTCGACCTGCTGGATGAACGGCAGTTGAGCCGGGTTGAGACCGATCCGCGAACCCGGCCAGTAGATCTCGTTGCCGGAGAGGCCGCAGCGGTAACGGAATAGCGGCACGTAGTCGAGAGCCGCGGGATCCGAAAAGTCAATCCGATAGCCGGCTTTCGGCCGCTCTGGATGGCACGCCATGAAGAAGTGGCAGCCGTTCATCGTCTGCAGTCGCTCCATCACCGACCAGATCTTGTTGTCGGGCAACGCGTTGACTGCCGGGTAGTAGGTCGCGGGCTGGCCGGCCAGATCCTGGGGGTAATACGGTGTCTTGTGGTACCACCCCTGAAAAACCAGGCCCGCCGATTCGACGAATTCGATGCACTCGTCGACCGTGTAGCTGCGCGCACGGCCATGTAGAAAGGTGTCCACCAAAGCGGCATCGTCCTGCAGATCGCCAGCCCGCCTGCAGATAGCTGTTGACGGGGTGGTCGTCCGGCAGCGCTGCGATCGTGTCCTTGACGATCTGAAGCGACGCATCGTCTTGGCCCAGGCCCATGTCGCGAAAGACGGACTCCAGCAATTCGACTCCGATGCGGCCGTGCTTTCCGTAGAGCATCAACGCCATCACCCCATCCGGACGTAGGCATCCGGCCAGGGCTTTCAATCCGACCAGCGGATCGGCCATGTGATGCAAGACGCCGGTCGACACCACGAGGTCGAACTGGCGCCCGAGCGTCGACAACTCTTCGATCGGAAGCAGGTGCAAGCGCAGGTTGTGTAGCCCGTGCCTGTCCTTCAGATGACTGCTGATGATCCAGCGACGCGCTGGCTGATGTCGACCCCGACCACGCTGGCGCCCGGGATTGCCGAAGGCGAAGACCGCGGCCTGGTTGGTGCCGCAACCCGCGATCAAAATGTCGAGATCCGGTCCGGTAGTCCCGGTCCGGCCAGAAAATGCGGTGCGCGTGCGAGGGGTCGAACCAGTCCCAGTCGGTGACGCTCCACGCCGCGAGGTTTTCGACGGGAGGAGGGTATCGCCACCGCTGGTACTGACGGCTGACCACGTCGTCGCGCGCGTCGTCCACCCGTCGGATGCTCCATCGGTACGCACGTCCACCCGGCACCCGCAAAGCGAAGCCCGGCAGCCGCGGCTTTTACGTCTTGTGATGTAGGACTCTTCTGCAAGAAACATTAAGAAGTCCTCAGCGGTGAATAATTCTGGACCCAGTCCATTTTCGATCAGCGAAAAGTACGAACTACCTGGCGCAACCGATCCGCAGATTTGCTCAATGGAATCGTTTGCGGCACTGGATGAATATTGCATAAGGACGTCCTGAGTTACCCGAGTGACATAGGCGACAGTCGTTGAATACGCGCCATTCTCTGGTAATTTCAGCAGTTAGACTCGCCTAGAAGCGGCGCTCGATGCCCTGATCGTCTGGGCCGGGCCACGTTGGGATCTGGGTAGCGGTTCAGGGAAGCATCGAACCGCGCGGAGCGTTGATCGCTCAGATGCCGAACGTCCGCCCACCACGGACCAACAAGGAAGCTGGTACCACTGTGAGCGAATCAGTTCCCGATCTGAACGAAGCACCCGGGCTTCACCGCCATCGGCGCGATCGCTGCCGGACACGGCGCGGTCAGCGGGATTGCGGTCCGTGCCGACGGCGCAATGCTGACCGTCACCCACTACGGCGATGACAGCGTCTCGTTGATCGGCATCACGGACGGCGCGGCCACGCTGACGGTCACCGACGTCGACGAACCGTGCCGCCGTTGCGATGGCCGGCGATCGCGCCTATGTGAGCAGCGTGTCCGCTGAGCACGACGAGATTCTGGCCTTCGACACCGATTCCGAGCGCATCGTCGCGACCTACCCGGTCGAGTTCGGCATCACCGACTTGGTGGTCAGTCCGAACGGGCGGTACGTCTACACCGGCCGGACCGGCGCCGACGGTGCAGACGTCGCGATCCTGGACACTTCGACCGGCAAGCAGGGCTATGTTCCCATCGCCGGCCACCACCGTTGGCTGCGTGCGGGTGAGTCCCGACGGCCGACGGCTCTACGTCGCCGCCAACGGCGCGCCACCGCCGAGCTGGTGACGATCGACACCCAGCGCTACCGAGTGACCGGCGCCGTCGAAATCGGTTCGCCCATCCGCGATATCGCGCTCAGCCCGGACGGTGCCACCGCCTACGTGGGGAGCTGTGGTTCCGACTTCGGCACCGTGCTGGACATCGTGGACGCCCGGAACTCGGCCATCAACGCCACCTACAAGATCGGTGACGCCGCGGGGTCACTCGCCCAGCTCACCGTGAGCCGCGCCGGCGACCGGGTGTACCTGGTCGGCGATAAGCACGTGACGGTGTGGTCGACCGCCACCCAAGACGTGCTCGGCAGCATCACGGTCGGCGACCAGCCGTCGTGTGCGGTGGAGAGCCCGGACGGCAAGCGGCTCTACATTGCCGACTACGCCGGCACAGTTACTGAGCTGGAGATCTCCGCAGCAGCCGTTACGGACGACGAGCTGACCGCCCGGCACGCGTGGGCGTTCTCCGACCTGCGGATGCTCGAGCCCACCCCGGCCTAGGGGCCGCATCGCCGCAAGGACCATTCGCGGGACGTGCAATGATCGCCACGAGGGCGGCCCTGTGACGGGCCGGCCCGGGTAGCCAGGCGGAGTCAAAGGCGGTCCAGCGATGTACAGCACCATGCACAGCTTCCCCTTGACCGTCACCGCCATTCTTCGGCACGCCAGCCGCGTCCACGGCACCCGCAAGGTCTTCACCGCGACGGGCGACGGGTACCGCGAGTGCACGTACGCCGAGCTCTCGCAGCGCGCGGCACAGTTGGCGAATGCCTTGCGGCGCATCGGCGTCAGTGGTGACCAGCGGGTCGCCACATTCATGTGGAACAACGCCGAACACTTGACCGCGTACACGGCGGTGCCGGCGATGGGCGCGGTGTTGCACACCCTGAACATCCGTCTGTTCCCCGAGCAGATCGTCTACGTCGCCAACGAAGCCGAAGACCAGGTGGTGCTGGTCGACGTGTCGCTGGCCAAGCTGCTGGCGCCGATCCTGGGCGAACTCGAGACGGTTCACACCGTGATCGCGGTCGGCGACGGCGATATCTCCGCACTCGAGGAGTCGGGCAAGACCGTGCTTCGCTACGACGACATCGTCGACGGTGAGCCGACCGAGTTCGACTGGCCCGATGTCGACGAAAACTCTGCTGCCGCAATGTGTTACACCAGTGGTACGACGGGCAATCCGAAAGGCGTCGTCTACAGCCACCGTTCGACTTATCTGCACACGATGGCGATCTGTACCAGCAACGGGATCGGCATCGGTTCCGGCGACTCGGTGTTGCCCATCGTGCCGATGTTCCATGCCAACGCGTGGGGTCTGCCCTACGGGGCGCTGATGGCCGGCGCTGATCTGGTGTTGCCCGACCGGCACCTGGACGCCAAGTCGCTGGTCGACATGATCGAGAAACTGCGACCCACCATCGCCGGCGCCGTGCCGACGATCTGGAACGACGTCATGCACTACCTCGAGAAGAACCCGGGTCACGACGTGTCCTCATTGCGCATGGTGCCCTGTGGCGGCTCGGCGGTGCCGGTGTCGCTGATGCGCACCTTCGAGGAGCGCCACGGCGTCCAGATCCGCCAACTGTGGGGGATGACAGAGACGTCGCCGACGGCCACCATGGCCTGGCCGCCGCCGGGCACCCCGGACGACCAGCATTGGACTTTCCGCGCGACCCAGGGCCAGCCGTTGTGCGGTGTGGAGGCCCGGATCGTCGACGACGACGGGCAGGAACTGCCCAACGACAACGAGGCCGTCGGCGAGGTGGAGGTCCGCGGCCCGTGGATCACCAGCTCCTATTACCAGGGCCACGACGAGTCCAAGTTCGACAACGGGTGGCTGCGCACCGGTGACGTCGGCCGCCTCGACCAACACAGCTTCATCACCCTGACCGACCGCGCCAAAGACGTGATCAAGTCTGGCGGCGAATGGATTTCGTCGGTCGACCTGGAGAACGCCTTGGTCGCGCATCCGGATGTGGTCGAAGCCGCCGTCGTCGCGGTGCCCGACGAGCGCTGGCAGGAGCGGCCGCTGGCCGTCGTCGTCGCCCGGGAAGGCTCCGGCGTTGGCGCCGACGATCTGCGAAAGTTTCTGGCCGACAAGGTTGTTCGTTGGTGGTTGCCGGAGCGCTGGACATTTGTCGACGAGATTCCGCGTACCAGTGTCGGCAAGTACGACAAGAAGACCATCAGGTCCCGGTATGCCGAGGACGTCTATGAGGTCAGCGAAGCACGAGACTGAAGGGAACGCGTCATGAGCCTGAGGGTCGTGCAATGGGCAACGGGGTCGGTCGGTGTGGCCGCGATCAGGGGCATCCTGGAGCATCCCGAGCTGGAACTGGCCGGGTGCTGGGTGCACTCGGAAGAGAAAAACGGCAAGGACGTTGGTGAACTCGTCGACTGGTCCCCGCTCGGTGTGACTGCGACCAACAGCGTCGACGAGATTCTCGCTCTGGACGCCGATGCCGTGATCTACGCGCCGCTGCTGCCCAACGTGGACGAAGTCGTAGCGCTGTTGCGCTCCGGCAAGAACGTCGTGACGCCGGTCGGCTGGTTCTACCCGGGTGAGAAGGAGGCCGCTCCGCTGGAGGCGGCCGCCAAAGCCGGCAACGTCACGCTGCACGGCGCCGGCATCGGGCCGGGCGCGGCGACCGAATTGTTTCCGCTGCTGCTTTCGGTGATGTCGACCGGGGTGAATTTCGTTCGTGCCGAAGAGTTTTCCGATCTCAGGACCTACGGCGCGCCGGATGTGCTGCGCTATGTGATGGGTTTCGGCGATGCACCGGACAAGGCGCTCACCGGACCGATGCAGAAGATTCTCGACGGCGGATTCTTTCAGTCGGTTCGGTTGTGCGTCGACAGGATCGGCTTTGCCGCCGATCCCCAGATCCGGACCACCCAGGAGATCGCGGTGGCGACCGGACCGATCGACTCACCGATCGGCGTGATCGAATCGGGCCAGGTCGCTGGGCGCCGCTTCCACTGGGAAGCGCTCGTCGGCGACACCGTCGTAGTCCGGATCACGGTCAACTGGCTCATGGGTGAGGAAAACCTAGACCCGCCTTGGTCTTTCGGGCCGGACGGTGAGCGCTACGAAATCGAGGTCCGCGGCCATCCGGACACCTTCGTCACGGTCAAGGGCTGGCAGCCGGAAAGCGTGGCTGCGGGCTTGAAGAGCAATCCCGGGGTGGTGGCGACCGCGGCCCACTGTGTCAACGCCGTTCCGGCCACTTGCGCGGCCGCGCCTGGTATTCAGAGCTTCTTCGACCTGCCGCTGATCACCGGCCGGGCCGCACCTGGGCTGGCGCGGTAACCTGCGCGCATGCCACGAACTCTGGCGGTGCAGCAGTCCCACGTCGTCCCGGTCGACGTCGACGACGCCTTCTCCGGCACCTTGCCGATGCCGCTCACCAGGATCTTCAGCCGCTGGTACGGGCCCATCGCTCCGGTCGGCGAAATCCGCGAGCAGAAGGGCGCTTGGGGCACGGTCGGGCAGACCCGAGTGGTCGCGTTCAAAGGGCCGGGGTTCATGCACGAGACGCTGACGAGCGTGGATCCACCGCACTCGTTCGGTTACGCGATCACCGGAATCGCCGGCCCGCTGGGGCTGCTGGTCGACCGAGCCGATGGGGAGTGGACCTTCACGCCGAGCGGAAGCGGATCGCCGGCGACCACGGTCACCTGGCACTGGAACATTCACGCCGCCTCGCCCCTGACCGCGCCGTTGTTGCCGGTGGTGGGTCGACTGTGGCGGGGCTACGCGCGGCGGTCGCTGGCGACATTGTCCGACGAGCTGACCCGCTGATGTGTCGGCTATTCGGGCTGCATGCCGGGACTAACGTTGTCACCGCGACATTTTGGTTGCTTGACGCGCCGGACAATCTCGCCGAGCAGAGCAGACGTAACCCCGACGGCAGCGGGCTCGGAGTCTTCGACGGCCAGGGCCAACCGCAGGTGCACAAGCAGCCGATCGCCGCGTGGGACGATGCCGAATTTGCCACCGAGGCACACGATCTGACTGGAACGACCTTCATCGCACACGTCCGGTACGCGACCACAGGATCGCACGAGGTCGTCAACACCCACCCGTTCCTGCAGGATGGCCGCATCTTCGCGCACAACGGCATTCTGGAAGGCCTCGATGTCCTCGACGCGAGGCTGCGCGAATTGGGCACCGCCGAACTGGTATTGGGGCAGACCGATTCCGAGCGCGTGTTCGCGTTGATCACCGCATCGGTCCGGGCGCGCGGCGGCGACGTGACCGCGGGCCTGGTCGACGCGATGCGCTGGTTGGCCGACAACGTGCCGATCTACGCGGTCAACATTCTGCTGAGCACGGCCACCGACCTCTGGGCGCTGCGTTACCCGGAGTCGCACGAGTTGTATGTGTCGGATCGCCGCAAGATTCCCGCGGAGCGTCAATTTCAGTTGCGCACCAACAGGATTCGGGCGGACTCGCAGAATCTGCATGGCCAGCCTTCGGTCGTTTTCGCCACCGAGCCGATGGACGACGCCGCAGCGTTGGCGACTCCTCGAGCCCGGTGAGTTGGTCCACGTCGATGCCGGCTTGCGGATCAGTCGCGATCTGGTGTTGCCGGATCCGCCGCGACACTTGCTGCGCACCGAGGAGCTGAGTCCCGCCGCTCGCGCCTCGCTGCACCCAACGATTCGATGACCACGCGTGCGCTGGTGCTCGGCGGTGGCGGTGTAGCCGGAATCGCTTGGGAGACCGGCATTCTTTTGGGTATTGCCGACGAGTCACCCGCTGCCGCAAAGGCATTGGTGGAATCCGATGTGCTGCTCGGCACGTCGGCCGGCTCGACGGTGGTCGCGCAGCTCGGCGGCGGCCTGGGGCTGGCGGAGCTGTTCGCGCGGCAAGTCGGCGAAGCGTCCGCCGAGATCGCCCCGGCAGTCGCGGTCGATGCGCTTATCGAATCCTTCGTGGCCGCCCTGTCGGACCCGGACACCACCCTGTTGCAGAAGCGGCAGCGCTTCGGTGCGGTCGCCCTGGACACCGACACCGTGGCCGAGCCGGTCCGGCGAGAGGTCATCGCGCAACGATTGCCTTCCCACGTCTGGCCTGAGCGCGTGCTGCGGGTCACCGCCATCGATGTCGCCACCGGCGAGCTGGTGGTGTTCGACGGCGACTCCGGGGTCGACCTGGTCGACGCGGTGGCCGCCAGTTGCGCGGTTCCGGGCGCGTGGCCGCCGGTGACGATCGGGGACCGGCGCTACATCGACGGCGGTATCGGCAGCACCATCAACCTGCACGTCGCCGACGACTGCGCCGAGGCGGTAGTGCTGGTGCCGGCCGGGGAATCGGCGCCGTCGGCGTTCGGCGCCGGGCCGGCGAACGAAATCGACGAGTTTCGCGGCGCGGCACTCGGGGTGTTCGCCGATGACGAGTCGCTGGCCGCCTTCGGGCCCAACCCGCTGGATCCGAACTGCCGCCCGGCGAGCGCGCGAGCCGGACGCGCGCAGGGCCGCCGTGTCGCGGCGGAGGTCGCCGCGTTCCTCGGCGTCAGGTAACCCGGCGGCCCAGGTCGACGGAGTCCAGCGCCGTCGACGCCAGCGCGCGACCGACCTCGATCACCTCAGCGGCCCGGTGGAACTCCAGACTGCGGCAGGCCGAGCGGGGTATCTCGATGAGTAGATCCGGGGGATAGGCGGCCAGCGTGTGCCGGGCCAGGGCCGCCTGGGCGATATCGATCGTCCGGTTCATCACTTCGAAACTGCCCAGCTTGGGCACCTCGGGCTCATCGGCGGAGTAATCCGACGCCGGCTCGTCGGCGGCATCGCCGTCCTCGGGGTTCGATGCACCGAATCGGCTCAACACCGACCGCGCCGTGGGTGAGTCGAACATGGCAGAGGTGCTGCTCAGCACCCGGTTGAGCCACTCGCCCGAGGATTTCGGCTCCGGCTCGGGTTCGTCGCCGGTCTCGCTGCCCGACAGGCTGACCGCGATGGTCAGATCGGCGTTGACGGCCGCGATCGGCGCCATCGGCAGCGGATCGAGGATCCCACCGTCAGCGAGCAGTCGTCCATCGATGGCGTACGGCGAGATGACTCCCGGGATGGCGATGGATGCCCGGATCGCCTCGTCGACCGGGCCGCGCTGCAGCCACACCGATTTGCCGGCCAGCAGATCGGTAGCCACCGCGGTGTAGGGAATCGGCAGCTCCTCGATGATCAACTCGCCGAGGATGTCGCGCACCGCGTCCAGGATCTTCTCGGCGCGCAGCACACCCGCGGCCGTGAGTGTGGGGTCCAGCAGCCGCAGGATCGCGCGCTGCGTCAGTGACCTTGCCCATTCAGCGAATTCGTCGAGTTTGTCCGCAGCTTGCAGTCCGCCGACGAGGGCGCCCATGGACGAGCCGGCAATCCCGACGATCTGGTAGCCGCGAGCGTGCAATTCGTCGATCACCCCGATGTGGGCGTACCCGCGGGCGCCACCGCTGCCGAGGGCCAGCGCGACCCGGGGCCGGGGCGCATCGAGCAGCCCGGGTCCCGGCTCGGGGATGATGTCTGAGTCGGTCATGCGCTACATCTTCGCCCGCACGGCACCGGTTTTATCAATCGTGATCCGAATTGCGGTGCCGGCCCCCTCGGCCTCAGCCGCATTCGTTGCCGGCCGCCGCGTGTGCCGCGACGATCACCCCGGCCTGACGCGCCAGTGGCAGTGCGGCCCAGGCGATGTTCCAGGTGCCCGGGCCGACGACGCCCGGCGCTTGCACCGCCGCCAGGTACCGCTCGGGGAGGGTCTGCGGCTCGCCCGGATGGCCCTGCATCCACACCGTCGCCGCATGACAGGCCTGGAAATACTCTTCTTCGGTCGAGTGCGCCGGCACGTCGACCTTGGTCGTGACGCCCGCGGGAGAAGTCGAGACCACGCCGGGCGCCGGGGTGGCCGCCGCCTTCGTCGTGCTCGACGCGGGCGGGGGTTTGGTCCCATCCGTCGAGCAGCCCGTCACCGCCGATCCAGCGGTCAAAAACGCAACGGTGCCTGATATCAGGAGACGAGATGGGCGCCGCCGCATTCGGTCAATCTATGCAATGCTGGCGACCGTGACTCAGCGAATCGGGTTTTGGGAGTGTTGTCGGTCTTTATGACCCCCGCCCCTTAATACGTCTGTTCGCCCTGGAGTTTCCCCATGGTTTCTGCAAACCTCGTCGCCGACTATCCCCGAGTCGCTGGGCCTGTTTTGTCCCGGCCTGCGTTGTCCCGGCCCTCGCCGCTGCGAGCCGTTCCCGGCCCGACCCGGCTGCGGCTGGCTGATCTGCTGCACATCACCGACAGCACCGCTGACGACGTCCTCAGCGGCCGTTACGACCATGTCGTCCCGGCGGGCGGTGTGCCCAGCGACGATCGTTGGTTCATCCGGCTGCACGGCGACGACGAAGTCGACGTCTGGCTGATCAGCTGGGTGCCCGGCCACCGCACCGAGCTGCACGACCACGGCGGATCACTCGGGGCGGCAACACTGTTGAGCGGTTCGCTGGACGAATTTCGTTGGGATGGAGAGCGATTGCGCTGCCGGCGACTCGGGGCCGGGGATCAGGCCGGGTTCCCACTCGGTTGGGTGCACGATGTGGTGTGGGCGCCCCCCGGCCCGGGCACCTCGGTGACGTCGCTGTCCGGGCCCCAGGAGCCGTCGCTGAGTGTGCACGCCTACTCACCGCCGTTGACCGTGATGTCTTACTACGAGGTGACCGACGAACATCGGTTGCGGCGCAAGAGAACTGAACTGACCGACCAACCGGAGAAGTAATGAGCCGTATCGACCAGGCCCTGGAATCGGCGCGGACACGACTGCGCCGACTGGCCGCCGACGAAGTGCCCGCAGCGCTGCGCCGCGGTGCACTGCTTGTCGACATCCGGCCGCAGGCTCAGCGGACGCGTGAAGGGGAGGTGCCCGAGAGTCTGAGCCCGTTCGTGATCGAGCGCAACGTCTTGGAGTGGCGCTGCGATCCGACCAGCGACGCCCGCCTGCCCGAAGCCGTCAGCGATGACGTGGAGTGGGTGGTGCTGTGCTCAGAGGGATACACCTCGAGCCTCGCTGCGGTGGCGCTCCAAGACCTCGGCCTGCACCGCGCGACCGACGTGGTCGGCGGCTACCACGCGCTGGCCGCCGCCTGCCTACTCAGTTCGGACTAGCTGGTTCGGCCTAACTCAGTTCGGCTTAGCCGCCGCCTCCGCCGCCACCCCCGCCGTCGGCACCGGAGTTGTACCAGTTGTACCAGTCGTTGTAGTCATTAGGGTTGTAGTACTCCCCGTGCGGCGAAGGTGGCGCCGGTTGCGGGTCGATCTGCGGATCCGCCGGAAGCGGAGCCTGCAACACGATTGGCGCGTTGCCGGAACTCGCTACCGCACAGGCGGGCATGGCGACCGCGGCGATAGGCATCGCGGTCAGCACCCCCGCCGCCGCAATCTTGGCAATTGTCCAGGTCATTGAGCTCTCCCTCCACGGGAAATCGAATACCGCGAATCCTGCCACCTGATTGTTCGACCGACTAGCTAGTAGCCCAAAACCCTTGGCACACTCACAGCGTCCGTTCACCTGGAGTTAGCCGTCGCTGGCGTGCAGCAGTGGTCGGAGCTTCGCGGTTTTCGCCGGCGTCCACCCCGGCGGCTGCATCACCGCCGCCCAGCCGTCGGCGACGTCGGCGACATAGACATGACCGTGGCCCTGCGGTACATCGACCGCAACGGCCATGTCGGCCGACACCTGTAGGAACGTGACCACCGGGATCCACTCGGTCTCGGGAAGCACGTCGTACCCACGCTTTTCGCTCAGCCAGTCCGGCTGGCGGAAGAGCAGATCGGGATCCCACCACGCGATGGGATCCGAGGCGTGCTGCAGATATACCACGCGTGGCGAATTCCATTGCGATTCAGGGCGTTTGAGGTCTTCAGGGCGCGCCACGAATCGCGCATCAAGGCCGTGGTCGTACAGCGGCAGCCACTCCGGCGAACCGCGGTCGCGGGTCGCGGTCAGATCGGTCCAGATGGTGTTCTTGAACGTCGGCCCGGAGAACAGCGCGCCGTCGGTCCGGGCCAGCACGTTGTTCAGGCTCATGAACGGCGCCTCGCCGCCGAAGGAGCCCAGGCTTTCGCCGAACACAACGAGCTTGGGGCGCTGTGCTTCCGGCAGCCGGCGCACCAGCCGATCAACGGCTTCGAACAGCGCCTGGCCCGCATGACGCGCGTTCTCCTTGTCCACCAGGAAGGACAGCCAGCTGGGCAGAAACGAGTACTGCATACTCACCACTGCGGTGTTGCCGTTGTACATGTACTCCAGTGCGTCCGCCTCGGCCTCGTTGATCCAGCCGGTGCCGGTGGTGGTGCCGACGGCAACGACAGCGCGGCGTAATCCGCCCTCGCGCTCCAATTCTCGCGCGGCCAACTCCGCGGCCGCGGTGATGCCGTCGGCGGAGTCGAGTCCGGCGTAGGCGCGGATCGGCTCGGTCGCCGGCGCGCCATTGAACGCGGTGAGTTGGTCGACGGTGGGCCCGCCCTTGACGAAGATGCGCCCCTGGTGTCCCAGCGATTCCCAGGTCACCAGCGACTGCTGGCCCCCGGACCGCAGCGGTGTGCGCGGCGCGGCGCTTTCGGGATCCACTTCATTGTTGACTGTGGCGAAGGTGTTGTTCATGGTCCGCATCGCGAATTTCACCACGACGCCGTTGAGTAACGCGATTGTCAGAGCGACCAGCAGCAGAACCACGAGCACGGCTGAAACACGCGGCGGCGCAAATCGATCGAGTCGCAGATCGAGAAAATGCACCAGCCGGCGGATCAGCTGGCCGGCTTCGACGACGCCGAACAGCACCACCAACGACAGCACGGTGGTCAGCGGGTAGTCGAGCCACACCAGGTGCTTGACGCCCATCAGATCGCGGACCCGGTCCTGCCACACGTGAAACCAGATCACCATCGCGACCATTCCGATCGCGCCCACGGCGATCAGCGCCAGCCAAGCCCGCGGTGGTGCCGGTGGGCTGGAGTCCCGGGAGAGCATGAAACGCACCAGCCACACCGCGAAAACGCCGATGGCGTAACCGGTTGCGCCGGCGAGGCCGCTCACCAAACTCTGAAACAACGGACCGCGCGGCAACAGCGACGGCGTCATCGAGAACCAGACGAACACCAGCCCGGTCGCGGTGCCGGTGAAGGTGTAGTGCCGAACCCACCACGCTTCCCGGCGCTGCGGCTCGACGGCATGCGCGGGTTCGGCGGTGGCAGCTTCGTTCACCACAACTCCTCAGCGGTGGGTGAAGTTCGGCGGTCGCTTCTCGATGAAGGCGGCCATGCCCTCGGACTGGTCGTCGGTAGCGAAAGCCGAATGGAACAGCCGGCGTTCGTAGAGCAGTCCTTCGGCCAACGTGGACTCGAAGGCGCGGTTGACCGACTCCTTGGCCATCCGGGACGCCGAGCGTGACATCTGCGAGATCGTGGTGGCGACGGCTTTGGCCTCGGTGAGCAGATCGGCGGCGGGCACCACCCGCGACACCAGACCGCTGCGCTCGGCTTCGTCGGCATTCATATTGCGTCCGGTCAGGATCAGGTCCATCGCCTTCGCCTTGCCGACCGCCCTGGTCAGCCGCTGCGAACCGCCCATGCCGGGCAGCACGCCCAGCTTGATCTCCGGCTGACCGAATTTCGCGGTGTCGGCGGCGATCAGCACGTCGCACATCATCGCGAGTTCGCAGCCGCCACCGAGCGCGTATCCGGCCACCGCGGCGATCGTCGGCGTGCGGACCGCGGCGAGCTTGGCCCAGGGGGCGAAGAAGTCGGCGTCGAACACCTCTGAGAACGCCAGGCTGGACATCTCTTTGATGTCGGCGCCCGCGGCGAAGGCCTTCTCCGAACCGGTGATGATGATTGCCCCGATGCCCGGGTCGTGGTCGAGTTCGGCCGCTGCCGTAGTGACTTCGTCCATCACCTGGCTGTTGAGTGCGTTCAGCGCCTTCGGCCGGTTGAGGGTGATGATGCCGACTCGCTCGTCACGCTCGACCAGGATCGTTTCGTAGGTGTTGGTCATCGCTACCTTTCTAGAACTTCAGCTCGTCGTCGACGGGTGCGAAATATGCCTCGACGTCGGCCGACGTCACCTGCGCCAGTTCCGGCGACCATTTCGGGTTGCGGTCCTTGTCGACCAGTTGCGCACGGATGCCCTCCACCAGATCGTGCGAGCGCAGCGATGCGGAAGACACCCGATAGTCTTGGGCCAGAACATCTTCCAGCGTGTCGAGCTTGGCGGCACGGCGCACGGCCTCCAGCGTCACCGACAGCGCGATGGGGGAGCGGGTCGCGATCAGATCCGCGGCGTCGCTGGCGGGGCCGGCCCCGGCTTGTCCGAGCTTCCGCAGACTGGCGATGATGTCGACGATGGTATCGCCGGCGTAGCACTCGTCGATCCAGTCACGTTGCGCGGCAAGGTCACTGGGAGGTGGCTCGATCGCATGGCTGGTGATCGCCTGCTCGACACCGACTTCGGCGATCGCGTCGCGGAACGCGTCCAGCTTGTCGTGCGGCACGAAGTGGTCGGCGAAGCCCAGAGCGATCGCGTCCGCCCCGGCGAACGGCGCGCCGGTCAACGCGGCGTGCAATCCCAGCGATCCGGGTGCGCGCGAAAGCAGGTAGGCCCCACCGACATCGGGGATGAAGCCGATGCCGACTTCGGGCATCGCCACCTTCGACGTGTCGGTCACCACCCGGGTGTTGGCGTGCGCGCCGACTCCGACGCCGCCGCCCATCACGATCCCGTCCATCAACGAGACGTAGGGCTTCGGGAAGCGGCCGATCTGACCGTTCATCAGGTACTCGTCGTACCAGAACCGCCGCGCCTCACTGCCATCCGAACGGGCGCTGTGATAGATCGCCACCACGTCGCCGCCGGCGCACAAGCCGCGCTCCCCGGCCCCGGAGAGCACCACGGCGCTGATCGCGGAATCCTGCTCCCACTCCGTCAGCACCGCACGCAAGCGGGAGACCATGCTCTGGTTGAGCGAGTTGATCGCCTTGGGGCGGTTGAGCGTCAGATAGCCGGTGCCGTTGTCGACGCGGCTCAGAATGTCGTCGGATTCGTCCGTCACTCGGGCGGTCTCCCCTCGGTGAATGGTGCGTGAATACCTGGTCGAATGCTGGTCGGGGCCTGACAGGCAATCTAGATCGTTACCCCGGTTGCGACGCCCGCGGGTAAGGTTTAACTGAGTACGTCCGGCCGCACACTGATCTCGTCGCACATTGATCTAAAAGCTCCATCGGGAACACGGCTGGACTACCGTTCGTTGATCACTTGTTCGGACAGCTTTGAACCCACAGCTCACGAGAGGAACCGACGGTGCGGGAGACCAGCAACCCGGTATTTCGCTCGCTGCCCAAGCAGCGTGGCGGTTACGCGCAGTTCGGCAGCGGCGCAGCGAACGCCGCGACCCAGTTAGGGCAGCAGGCTGACCCCTATGCCCCGTACGTCGACCAGCGGGCAGGCGTTTCCCGCCCGTTGACGATCGACGACGTCGTCACCAAGACCGGGATCACCCTGGCGGTGCTTTCTGCCGTCGCGGTCGTCTCCTACTTCATGGTCGAGGCCAACCAGGCGTTGGCCACCCCGTTCACCTTCGTCGGCGCGTTCGGCGGACTGGCCATGGTGATGATCGCGACGTTCGCCCGCAAGCAGGACAACCCGGCGATCGTGCTGACCTACGCCGCGCTCGAGGGCCTGTTCCTTGGGGCGATCTCGTTCCTGCTGGCCAACTTCTCGGTGTCGAGCACCAGCGCCGGCGCCATGATCGGGCAGGCCATCCTGGGCACGCTGGGCGTGTTCGTCGGAATGCTCGTGGTCTACAAAACGGGTGCCATCCGGGTCACGCCCAAGTTCACCCGGATGTTGGTCGCGGGCATGTTCGGCGTGCTGGCCTTGATGCTGGGCAACCTGGTGCTGGGCATGTTCGGCGTCGGCCACGGCGAAGGCCTCGGCCTGCGCAGCGGCGGCCCGCTGGCCATCATCTTCTCGCTGGTCTGCATCGGTCTGGCGGCGTTCAGCTTCCTGATCGACTTCGACGCGGCTGACCAGATGATCCGCGCCGGTGCGCCGGAGAAAGCCGCGTGGGGCATTGCGCTGGGCCTGACCGTCACGCTGGTCTGGCTCTACATCGAGATCCTGCGTCTGCTCAGCTATCTGCAGAACGATTAGCGTTTGACAATCAAAAAGGCCGGCACGCACGCGTGCCGGCCTTTTTGATGCGTGGAGTTAGCTCAGCCCGTTCTTGATGGCCGTGTCTTGCTTCTGGCCGAGGTCGGTGACGAAATCGGGCGGCGGCAGCATCTCGGGCGGTCCGACGAAGTTCAGCGTCGTGAGTGCCTTGCCTTCGGTGAAGAGCAACATCATCACACCCTTGGAGCCGTCGGGTGAGTTGCCTGAGACGGTGGTACCGCCAGTTCCCACCGCGGCCGGCGCGGGTGTTCCCTGGACGGAATCGCCCAGCTTCGCCTTGGCGGCGTCCAGCGCGCTGGCTGCCGCGGCAGGGTCGCCGTACACGAGGATGGTGTCGTGGATCTGGCGGGTCTTGTCGTCGTTGCTGAACGTGGTTTCCACCCCGGCCTGGCCGTTCGGGTTCGATGTCACCGGTCCGGCGGTGAAGGGCATGGGCGTCTGAATGTCTGTGACGTGGATCAGCAGACGGCTGTAGTCGGCGGAGTCGGCCTGCGCCGAACTCGCCGTCGAGCTGTGGCTTGTCGGGGCCGCGGCTGAGCTCGACGAGGCCGCGGGTGACTTCGAGTTGCTGCTGCAACCGGCTGCCGAGGCTGACGTGACTGCCACTGCCGCCGCCACCCGTGCGATTGTCTTCAGCGAAACGCTCATCGCGCCGCTCCATTCCCGGACTGTGTAGGCCACCAGGCGGCGGCTGGCAAACCGTAACCCAGCCCGGGTGATTCCATGCCCGAACTGGCGGTTATGCCAGTTTTGGTGGCAAAACAGGACGCAGGTACCCCTGCGGCGCAGGGACCGTCAGCGAATCAGCTGAGCCGCTCGATGATCAGCGCCATCCCCTGGCCGCCGCCAACGCACATGGTCTCCAGGCCGAACGTCTTGTCCTGGGTCTGCAGGTTGTTCAGCAGCGTGGTGGCGATGCGGGCACCGGTCATCCCGAACGGGTGGCCCAGCGCGATCGCGCCACCGGAGATGTTCAGCTTGTCCTCGTCGATGCCCAGCTCGCGGGCCGAGCCGAGCACCTGCACGGCGAACGCCTCGTTGATCTCGAACAGGTCGATGTCCTTGACCGACAGCCCTGCCCGTTGCAGGGCCATTTTGCTCGCTTCGATCGGGCCCAGGCCCATGATCTCCGGCGACAGGCCGCTGACGCCGGTGGATACGATCCGGGCCAGCGGCTTGAGGCCGAGCTCCTTGGCCTTGGTGTCGCTGGTGATCACCACCGCGGCGGCACCGTCGTTCAACGGGCAGGCGTTGCCCGCGGTCACCGTGCCGTTGGGCCGGAAGACCGGCTTGAGCTGGCTGATCTTCTCGTATGTGGTTCCCGGTCGCGGGCCGTCGTCGGTGCTGACCGTGCTGCCGTCGGGCAGCGTGACCGGCACGATCTCGCGCTCGAAGAATCCGCTCTTGATGGCGTCTTCGGCCCGGTTCTGGCTGCGTACGCCCCAGTGGTCCTGGTCTTCGCGGCTGACGCCGCTCAGGATCGCGACATTCTCGGCGGTCTGACCCATCGCGATGTAGACGTCCGGGATGTTGTGGTCCTTGCGGGGATCGTGCCACTCCTCGGCACCCTCGGCGGCAGTGACCGTGCGCGCCGCGGCGTCGTCGAACAACGGGTTCTTGGTGTCGGGCAACGAGTCCGAGTTGCCTTTGACGAAGCTGGACACCGACTCGACGCCGGCCGAGATGAAGGCGTCGCCCTCGCCGGCCTTGATCGCGTGGAACGCCATCCGGATGGTCTGCAGCGACGACGAACAGTAGCGGTTGACGGTGGTGCCGGGCAGGAAGTCGTAGCCGAGTTCGACGGCAACTACGCGGGCCATGTTGAAGCCCTGCTCGCCGCCGGGCAGTCCGCAGCCCAGAATCAGGTCGTCGATCTGATGCGGGTTGAGTGCCTCCACCTTGGCGAGTGCGGCGCGCACCATCTGCGCGGCGAGGTCGTCAGGTCGGATACCGACCAGAGAACCTTTCATGGCGCGCCCAATGGGCGAGCGGGCGGTTGAAACGATGACGGCTTCTGGCATGACAGCTCCATCCAAGTTCGGTGTGGTCTGGTCCCGAATTTAGCCCTGCGACGATGCGGCCTGTTAAACGGGCTGCTGAGGAGCCGGGCAATCGGGTCTAGTCCGGCGCCGCCCGGAGCTGCTGAGTGCCCGGATGAGCTAGTCCGCGGAGGTCGCGACGATCGGCGCGGGAACCCCGGTCGTGGGCCGCCGCCACAGTCGAGAGAGCAGCCGCAGCATCGAATAACCCGGGCCGCCTTCGGTGTCCGTCGACGACGGCAGGGCGGGTACCGGCTGGTCGGCGAAGTCGCCGAGCGCATGGCACAGCGCCGGTAGCAGCTGGCTGGCGGCCAGCGCGTAGCCGGCCGCCGATGGATGGAATTGGTCGTCGGAAAGCATCAGATGCGGCGAATGCCGAAACTCCTCGTTGACCAGCGAGGCCAGCGGCACCGGCACCCCGCCGGCGGACCGGACGGCGCCGGACTGCGCGCGGGCCAGCCGCAGACCCAGGGTGCGCACGGTCCAGCGCAGCGGTTGCGGAATCGCCTTGACCACACCGAAATCGGGACAGGTGGCGACCGCGACCTCGGCGCCACTGGCGCGTAACCGTCGTACCGCAGCGCCGAGCCGGCGAGCCGAGGCGCTGATGCCGTTCAGCTTGGTGACGTCGTTGGCGCCGATCAGGATGACGGCGGCGTCCGGCGGTGGCCCGGCCACGAACATCGCGTCGACCTGCCCGGACAAGCCCTTGGACGTGGCTCCGACGATCGCCTTGGTGCTCAACCGGACTCGTTTGCCGCTCTGTTCGGCCAGCCCGCGAGCGATCAGTACGCCGGGAACTTCGTCGGCGCTGCGACAGCCGTACCCAGTTGCTGTCGAGTCGCCGAAAACCATCAGATGCAGGTCGAAGTCCATGCCGCGTTGCCAGCGCTGCACGGGGCCGCCACCCGGGGCGTACACGCCGTCGGCCCTCGGCGGGACATCCCACGATTTCGGGATCACGCTGCGGGCCTTCTCGGCCTGGCTGATCAGCAGGTTGCGGGCACCCACATAGGCGGTGCCGCTCGAGGCCAGCGCGCCCGCCGCGGCCAGCGCGACCATCGACCCCCGCGGTGCGCGTCGTGCCACACGACCAGCTTAGGTGGACCGTCGCCGGTCGTCCCGGACCCCCGCTTCGCGCCATCACGGGTCGGGGCAATCTTGATATCGAAACAGACTCTTTGATTGTTGAAGTTCTTTAAAGTGTCAAGCTAAGTTCTCGAGGTTGGCCGAGCAACCCGCGCCACCTCGTCGACATGCACTACAACGGCGTAGGAGTGTTGAGCATGACCGCACCGAGCAAGGTTTCGGGCTCGCCCCGTACCGCAATTCGTGCCCGTGACGTACTGCGGGCCCGCAGGTTTCCCGCCACTGACGGCAAGCCCGTCGAAGTCGTCGAGAGCGGTCCCAGCCTCCCCGGGATGATGGCCGCGCTGGCTTGCCGGCTGACGATCCGCCCGGCCCTCGGCGTGGTCAGCTACATCCCGCACGTCCCGTTCCCGTTCGGCATCCTCGACTTCGCCTGCCGGGCGTTGCTCCCGGGACCCGGAACCGTTCGCAAGACCGTCCAATTGCCGCACTGCGACGCTCAATTGGTGCGCGCACCCGGCGTGCTGCCCGCGGACGGCACCCGCAGGGTGGTGCTGTATCTGCACGGCGGCGCCTTCTTGACGTGCGGGGTCAACTCGCACGGCCGGATCGTCAACGCGCTGTCCAAGTTCGCCGACGCTCCGGTGTTGGTGGTCAACTACCGGCTGATCCCGAAGCACTCGGTCGGCCAAGCGCTCGACGACTGCCACGATGCCTACCGCTGGCTGCGACTGCGTGGATTCCAGCCGGACCAGATCGTGGTGGCCGGCGACTCGGCCGGCGGATATCTGGCTCTTGCTCTGGCGCAACGGCTTCAGCAGGCGCACGAGGAACCGGCGGCCCTGGTCGCGATCTCTCCGCTGCTGCAGCTGGCCAAGGAGCCCAAGCAAACGCACCCGAATATCAAGACCGATGCGATGTTCTCCGCCAAGGCGTTTGACGCGTTGTTCAGCTTGGTCGCCAAGGCCGCCCACAAACACGTCGTCGACGGCGAGCCCGAGCAGCTCTACGAGCCGCTGGATCACATCGAGCCGGGGCTGCCCCGCACCCTGATCCACGTGTCGGGGTCGGAAGTGTTACTGAACGACGCCCGGCTGGCCGCCAGCGCGCTGGCGGCGGCGGGTGTGCCGACCGAGGTGCGGGTCTGGCCCGGCCAAATTCACGACTTCCAACTGGCCGCCCCGATGGTGCCCGAAGCGGTCCGGTCGCTGCGGCAGATCGGCGAATACATTCGCGAGGCCACCGGCTGAGGCCGGACCGGGCTGCTGCGCGGGGCATTGCCGCACCTGAGACCATCTAGCTATGCGTATTGCGCAACACATCAGTGAAATCATCGGAAATACTCCACTGGTTCAGCTGAACTCAGTTGTGCCACCGGGCTCGGGCCGGGTCGTCGCCAAGGTCGAGTACCTCAATCCGGGGTTGAGCAGCAAAGACCGGATCGCGGTCAAGATGATCGACGCCGCCGAGGCCAGCGGCGAGCTCAAGCCGGGCGGCACCATCGTCGAACCGACGTCGGGAAACACCGGCGTCGGCTTGGCCCTGGTCGCTCAGCGCCGCGGCTACCACTGCGTGTTCGTCTGCCCCGACAAGGTCAGCGAGGACAAGCAGAATGTGTTGCGCGCGTACGGCGCCGAGGTGGTGGTCTGCCCGACGGCGGTGCCACCGGAACACCCGGGCAGTTACTACAGCGTCTCCGACCGACTGGTCGGCGAGATCGACGGCGCCTGGAAGCCCGATCAGTACTCCAACCCGCAGGGCCCGGCCAGCCACTACGAAACGACCGGCCCGGAGATCTGGGCCGACACCGACGGCCAGATCACCCATTTCGTCGCCGGGATCGGAACCGGTGGGACGATCACCGGCGCGGGCCGCTACTTGAAAGAGGTCTCCGGCGGGAAGGTGCGCGTCGTCGGCGCCGACCCGGAGGGGTCGGTGTACTCCGGCGGGACCGGTCGGCCTTATCTGGTGGAAGGTGTCGGCGAGGATTTCTGGCCGTCCGCCTATGACCCGGCGGTGCCCGACGAAATCATCGCGGTGACCGACTCGGACTCGTTCAACATGACCAGGCGGCTGGCCCGCGAGGAGGCCATGCTGGTCGGTGGCTCGTGCGGAATGGCGGTGGTCGCGGCGCTGAAGGTCGCCGAGGAAGCCGGACCCGATTCGCTGGTCGTGGTGCTGCTACCGGACGGCGGCCGTGGCTACCTGTCGAAGATCTTCAACGACGCATGGATGTCGTCGTATGGCTTCCTGCGCACCAGGCTCGACGGCTCTATCGAGCAGCCCACGGTCGGCGACGTGCTGCGGGGCAAGTCCGGTCAGCTGCCCGACCTGGTGCACACTCACCCGTCCGAGACGGTCCGCGACGCGATCGGCATCCTGCGCGAATACGGGGTGTCGCAGATGCCCGTCGTCGGCGCCGAGCCGCCGGTGATGGCCGGCGAGGTGGCCGGCAGTGTCTCTGAGCGTGAACTGCTTTCGGCGGTTTTCGAGGGCCGCGCGAAGCTGGCCGACGCCGTGGGCACCCACATGAGCCCGCCGTTGCCGATCATCGGCGCCGGCGAACAAGTCAGCTCGTTGGCCAAGACGCTGCGGGATCTGGACGCCGTGATGGTGGTCGAGGAAGGCAAGCCGGTCGGCGTCATCACCCGGTATGACTTACTGGGCTTCCTGTCCGACGGCGCGTTGCGTAAGTAGGGAAAGCCGCTGATGACCGAACAACCCCCGTCCTCGTTCCCGCCGCCTCCACCGCCGGGGGGCGGTAACTATCCACCGCCACCCCCGCCGTCGGGCGGATACGTTCCGCCGCCGCCCGGACCGGTTCTGCGCGGGCTGGCGCGTGAGCAATTCACGCCGTGGCTCAATCGCGTGTTGGCCTACGTCATCGACCACCTGCCTTTGGTGCTGATCACGGGGTCGGCTGGCTGGTGCTGAACAACAGCACCACCTCGGCGTGTGACGTGACCCCGAGCTCCGGCGAGCAGATCTGTTTCATCGGCCCTTCGACGGTTGGCCTCACCGTGATGTGGATTGCGGGTCTGGTCGCGCTGGGCTACTTCGTCTGGAATCTCGGCTACCGCCAGGGAACCACCGGATCCAGCATCGGCAAGTCGGTGCTGGGGTTCCGGGTCGTCAGCGAGAAAACCGGTGAGCCGATCGGGTTCGGCCTGTCGGTACTGCGCGAGTTCGCCCACGCGGTAGATGCGGCGATCTTCTACGTCGGCTACCTGTTCCCGCTCTGGGATGCCAAGCGCCAGACGCTGGCCGACAAGATGCTGGCCACGGTATGCCTGCCGCTGAACCCGACGGAAGCCGCTTGACCGCGAACGTCGGTTTACGGCCAGGTCTCGATCCGACAGTTCGTGAAGGTCCCGGGGTCGCAAATAAGCCCCGTCACCGGTGCCGGCGGCGGTGGCGGCGCGTCGCCCTCAAGAATGGTCCGGGCAACGTTGCCCCCACCGCCGACGCGCCAGTAGGTGTGGCACACGTGCTCGTCCCAGCGGACCGGGTCGTACTTCAGGTTGCCGGTTTGCACCACAGGGTCGCCCGGGCACCAATGGCATGGACCTTCAGGGGTGGCCTCAGGGCAGCCGGGAAAGGCGCTCGCGGCGGCGGGGCCGGCCGCCACCCCCGTAACACCGCCCCACAGCAACGCAGTTGTCGCCAGCCCAATAAACAATCGCCTCATACTGCGCCATTTTGCTGCCCTGCAGGCTCCCTGCGCGTGGGGTGAATGCCCTATCTTTTACGACGTCCGCTGCGGCCGGGCGAACCCGACGCGATGACTAGGCTTGTCGTCGATGAGCGACCAAGAACATTTCGCCAAAGCCGGCCTGGCCACCAAGGCCATCCACGCCGGCTACCGACCCGATCCGGCGACCGGTGCGGTGAACGCCCCGATCTACGCCAGCAGCACCTTCGCCCAGGACGGCGTCGGCGGTCTGCGGGGCGGGTTCGAGTACGCCCGCACCGGCAACCCGACCAGAGCAGCACTGGAAGCTGCGCTGGCCGCCGTGGAGGACGGTAGCTTCGGCCGCGCGTTCAGCTCCGGCATGGCGGCCAGCGACTGTGTGCTGCGCGCGCTGCTGCGTCCCGGTGATCACGTGGTGATCCCCGACGACGCCTACGGCGGCACGTTCCGGCTCATCGACAAGGTGTTCAGCCAATGGGGTGTACAGCACACCCCGGTCGCCTTGTCCGATCTCGACGCGGTGAACGCGGCGGTGACCCCGCAGACCCGGCTGATCTGGGTGGAGACGCCCACCAATCCGCTGCTGTCGATCGCCGACATCGCCGGGATCGCTAGTATAGGCACGGATCACGACGTAAAGGTGTTGGTGGACAACACTTTTGCTTCGCCTGCGCTGCAGCAGCCGCTGACGCTGGGTGCCGACATCGTGCTGCACTCGACGACGAAGTACATCGGCGGTCATTCCGACGTGGTGGGCGGGGCGCTGGTGACCAGCGACGAGGAGTTGGACGCGGCGTTCGGTTTCCTGCAGAACGGCGCCGGCGCGGTGCCGGGACCGTTCGACGCCTACCTGACCATGCGCGGGCTGAAGACGCTGGTGCTGCGGATGCAGCGGCACAGCGAAAACGGCGCTGCGGTAGCGCAATTCCTCGCTGAACACCCGTCGGTGGACGTGGTGCTGTATCCGGGCCTATCGACTCACCCCGGTCACCAGGTCGCCGCGCGGCAGATGAACGGTTTCGGCGGCATGGTGTCGGTGCGCATGAAGGGTGGACGCGCTGCGGCGCAGGCGTTGTGTGCCGACACCAAGGTGTTCATCCTCGCGGAATCGCTCGGTGGGGTGGAGTCGTTGATCGAGCACCCGGGCGCGATGACGCATGCCTCGACGATCGGTTCCCAGTTGGAGGTTCCCGACGACCTGGTACGGCTGTCGGTCGGCATCGAGGACATCGCCGACCTGATCGCCGATCTCGAGCAGGCGCTGGGTTAGCGGCGCCCCGCTCGTGGTATCACCGGGCTCCGATGATCAGGAGTGGTAGGGCTCCGCGCTGACCAGCGTTACCTTGACGGTGTTGCCGTTGGGCACGGTGTAGCTGCGGGTCTCGCCTTCTTTGGCGTCGATCAGGGCGCCGCCCAGCGGTGAGGCCGGCGAGTACACCTCGAGCTTGCCGTCGTGGACGGCTTGTTCGCGGGTGCCGATCAGGAAGGTCTCGCTATCGGACTTGTCGCCGTCGTAGTAGACCTTGACCACCGAACCGGGCAGCGCGACGCCGGACTGCTTCGGTGCCTCGCCCACCTTGGCGTTGTTCAGCAGGTCTTGCAGCTGACGAATGCGGGCCTCCTGCTGGCCCTGGTCTTCGCGGGCCGCGTGGTAGCCGCCGTTCTCGCGCAGATCGCCCTCTTCGCGCCGGTCGTTGATTTCGGCGGCGATGACCGGACGATTCGCGATCAGCTGATCGAGCTCGGCCTTGAGTCGATCGTGTGACTCCTGGGTCAACCAGGTCACCTGGGTGTCCGTCATCTCGTCGTGCTCCTCGTAGTGTCGGGTGGGCGGTATACCGCCTCGTCAGGCTGTCGGTCGTGCTGCCGGGCGATCCCACCACGGGTACTGCCGACCTCAGTAGTCGGGTAGACCCCCTAGGCGGCCCACAGGGCCGCTAATGCAGCAATACACGGTCCCAGCCGGAACCGTGCATCCGACCAGCTTACCATCGCCGCAACCGTCGACAAGGACATTTTCGCAGTTCGGCGTTTGTCGCCGGTGTTTGCCAGACCGGACTTTGTCAGGGCGCACGCAGGTAGCTGGGCACATCTGTGCCGCAGCCGTAGATGTCGCCCACGACGGCCGGCTTACTCGATTTGAGCACCGTCGTCACCTGCACGGTCGTCTGCGCTGAGGGGACGACCAGCACCTCGCGCCGGCCGGTTTCGCTACCGTCTTTGGCGCGCACCCGCACGATGCAATCGACCGGGCGGGACGGGTCTTTTCGCGTCACGCTGATCGTTACCGACACGGTCTGGCTGTCGATCAGTTGGTAGCCGGCCAGCGTCCCTTCGACGTCGCCGCGGCCCAACCGCTGATAGACGATGGCGGCAAGAATGACACCGACGACGGCGACCACAGCGGCGAGGATGGTGGCGCGGCGTCGCGACGGCCGCAGCGAGCGGCCACGCCCGTAACGGGTCTGCGGTGGCAAAGGAGAAGTTTCGGTCATGATGTGTGGTCGGTGCCGGGTGATCAGGCGGCGTCCAGGATGGAACTATAGGCCTACACACAGCAGCACACAGTCAGGGAGCACGTGAGCGAACTGCGGTTGATGGCGGTGCACGCCCACCCGGACGATGAGTCCAGTAAGGGCGCTGCCACCTTGGCCCGCTACGCCGATGAGGGCCACCGCGTCCTGGTGGTGACCCTGACCGGGGGTGAGCGCGGCGACATCCTCAACCCGGCGATGGACCTGCCGGAAGTGCACGGCCGGATCGCGGATGTCCGTCGCGACGAGATGGCCAAGGCGGCCGAGATCCTCGGCGTCGAACACACCTGGCTGGGCTTCGTCGACTCCGGCCTGCCGCAGGGAGACCCGCTTCCGCCGCTGCCGGAGGACTGCTTCGCGCTGGCGCCGCTGGAGATCTCGACCGAGGCGCTGGTCCGGGTGGTACGCGAATTCCGGCCACACGTGATGACCACCTACGACGAGAACGGCGGCTACCCGCACCCCGATCACATTCGCTGCCACCAGGTTTCGGTGGCCGCCTATGAAGCTGCGGGCGACTATCGGCGGTTCCTGGACGCGGGCCCGGTGTGGACGGTGCCCAAGCTGTACTACAACCACGGATTTCTGCGGCAGCGGATGCAGAGGCTCCAGGATGAGTTCGCCAAGCGCGGGCAGATCGGCCCGTTCGAGAAGTGGCTCAAACACTGGGATCCCGCGCACGATGTGCACGCCGACCGGGTGACGACGCGCGTCGAGTGTTCGGCGTACTTCAGTCAGCGCGACGACGCACTGCGCGCGCACGCCACTCAGATCGATCCCAAGGGCGACTTCTTCGCCGCGCCGATCTCGTGGCAGGCGGAGTTGTGGCCGACCGAAGAATTCGAACTGGCGCGCTCGCGTGTCCCGGTGCGGCTGCCGGAAACCGACCTGTTCGCCGGAATCGAGGACGAGCTCTGATGCATCTTCAACTGGCCGCATGGGCGTTGCTGGCCGAGGAGGGGCCGCACAACAGCGGACCGGACTTCGGCAAGGCCAGCCCGTTCGGCTTGCTCCTCGTGGTGCTGCTGCTGATCAGCGTGGTGTTCCTGGTGCGCTCGATGAATCGGCATCTCAAGAAGCTGCCGGAATCGTTCGACCCGCAGCACCCCGAGGCGGATCAGGCCGTCGATGACGGCACGATCGATCAGTCACCCCATGAGCCGGGCCTTTGAGCCCGGGAGCTAACCAGCTCGCCGGGGCGGCGAGCCCCTACCTTCGCCAGCACGCCGACAACCCGGTGCACTGGCAGCAGTGGTCGCCGGCCGCGCTGGCCGAGGCCACGCGACGCGACGCGCCGATCCTGCTCTCGATCGGCTACGCGGCGTGCCACTGGTGTCACGTGATGGCACACGAGTCGTTCGAAGACGACGAAGTGGCCGCGGCGATGAATGACGGTTTCGTCTGCATCAAAGTGGACCGCGAGGAGCGGCCCGACATCGACGCCGTCTACATGAACGCCACCGTTGCGCTGACCGGGCAGGGCGGCTGGCCTATGACGTGCTTCCTGACGCCCGACGGGCGGCCGTTCTTCTGTGGCACCTACTATCCCAAAGCTGCTTTCCTGCAACTTCTTTCGGCGGTATCGAAAACCTGGCGAGACCGCCGCGACGACGTCGAGAAGTCCTCCGACCAGATCGCCGGGGAACTGCGGGCGATGGCTTCCGCGCTGCCCGGCCAGGGTCCGCAGGTCGATCCGGCGCTCTGCGACCACGCCGTCGCCGCGGTCCTACGCGACGAGGACACCGCTCGTGGCGGGTTTGGCGGCGCACCGAAATTCCCGCCGTCGGCGTTACTCGAGGCGCTGCTACGGCACTGGGAGCGCACCGGCTCGCCGCAGGCACTGGCCGCTGCCGAACGCGCCGCGACCGCGATGGCCCGCGGTGGAATATACGACCAACTGGCCGGCGGGTTTGCCCGCTACAGCGTCGACAACGCCTGGGTGGTACCGCATTTCGAGAAGATGCTGTACGACAATGCGCTGCTGCTGCGTGCCTACGCGCACTGGGCCCGACGGACCGGCGACCCGCTGGCGCGCCGCGTCACCGCCGAGACCGCGCGGTTTCTGCTCGACGGGCTGCGCGACGGCGCCATGTTCACCTCGTCGCTGGACGCCGACGCCGACGGCCGCGAGGGCTCGACCTATGTCTGGACGCCCAACCAGCTCACCGAGGTGCTTGGGGACAGCGACGGGCGTTGGGCCGCTGCAGCTTTCGGCGTGACGGCGGCCGGTACATTCGAAGAAGGCGCATCGGTGCTGCAACGGCCCGAGGACCCCGAAGACGCGGGCCGCTTTGAGCGCGTCCGTGCAACCCTGCTGGCCGCCCGGCAGATCCGGCCCCAGCCGGGCCGCGACGACAAAGTCGTCACCGCCTGGAACGGGCTGGCGATCACCGCGCTGGCCGAGGCCAGTGTGGCGCTGGCCGCGCCCGAATTAGCCGACGCCGCAGTCGATTGCGCGGCCGCGCTGATAGACCTGCATCTGGTGGACGGCCGGCTGCGACGGGCCAGCCTGGGTGGTCGCGTCGGCGACAGCGCCGCGATCCTGGAAGACCACGCGATGCTGGCCACCGGCCTGCTCGCGCTGTATCAGCTGAGCGGCGAGGCCCGCCGGCTCGCCGTGGCCACCGATCTGCTCGACACTGCGTTGGCGCACTTCGCCGATCGCGACCACCCCGGCCGCTGGTTCGACAGCGCCGACGATGGCGAGCAGCTGTTGCTTCGGCCCGCCGACCCGTACGACGGCGCCACGCCGTCGGGCTCGTCCTCGATCACCGAGGCGTTGTTGACCGCCGCGCATCTCACCGGTACCGAGCGCTATCGGCAGGCGGCAGCTGATGCGCTACAAGCACATTCGCCGCTGCTGGCTCGCGCGCCGCGATCGGCCGGCCACTGGCTGGCCGTCGCCGAAGCCGCCGTTCGCGGACCGCTGCAGATCGCGGTGGCCTGCGCCGGCCCGTCCTCGCCGCTGCTGGCCGACGCAAGGCTGCTGGCACCAGGTGGTGCGATCGTCGTCGGCGGTGCGGCGGACTCCTCGGAGTTGCTGGTCGGTCGGGACCGGATCGCCGGCGCGGACGCCGCCTACGTGTGCCGCGGTCAGGTTTGCGATCTGCCGGTCACCAGCGCCGAAACTCTGGCGGCCGCACTCGCCCGGTAGCCTCCCTCCCATGCCCAGTGCCGAACAGATCACCGCGACCGTCAACCGCTACATCAGCCTGGTCGGCAACGGCACCGCGGACGAACTCGTCGAGTTGTATGCCGACGACGCGACCGTCGAGGACCCGGTCGGTGGCGAGGTACACATCGGCCGGCAGGCGATCCGCGGCTTCTACTCCGCGATGGAAGCCGTGCAGCGCGAGTGCGAACTGGTGACGTTAAGGGTGGCCGGTCACGAGGCGGCGTTCCATTTCAAGCTGACCATCACCGCTGGCGACAGCCGGATGCTGATCGAGCCGATCGATGTGATGGTGTTCGGCGGCGACGGAAAGATCACCGCGATGAAGGCCTACTGGTCGCCCGACAGCGTTACCCAGTTATAGCGGCGACTCGACGTAGAACACCGCAAACCAGATCGCGATGTAGTGGCAGATCGCGGCCACCGCGGTGCAGGCGTGAAAGAACTCGTGATAGCCGAAGGTGTTCGGCCACGGGTCGGGCCAGTGCAGCGCGTACATGATGCCGCCGACGCTGTAGAGCAAGCCGCCGACGGCTAGCAGCACCATCGCGGCCACCCCGGCGTTGTGCAGGATGATCGCGATGTAGAACGCCGACACCCAGCCGAGGATCAGGTACAGCGGGACCCCGACCCAGCGTGGCGCGGTGGGCCAGCACATCTTGAGCAAAACCCCGGCCAGCGCCCCGCCCCAGACGATCCACAGCACCAGCACGCCGGCGTCGTGCGGCATCGCCAGCAGCGCGAACGGTGTGTAGGTGCCGGCGATCAGGACGAAGATCATCGAGTGGTCGAGCCGCTTCATCCAGGTGCGGGCCCGCACCGATGTCCAGGTGACCCGGTGATAGACCGCGCTGGTGGTGAACATCCCGACCACCGCGCCGGTGTAAATGAACGTCGCCATGCCGGCCTTGAGGCCTTCCAGGGGCCACGACACCGCGATCAGCGCTGCGCCGGCGATGACCGCGACCACAGCCGACACCAGATGTATCCACCCGCGCGCCCGCGGTTTGACCAGTGCCTGGGCGGTGTCCTTGACGCCCTCGACGAAATGCTCGGCAACGTCGCCGACGCCGTGATGGGCGTCCGCCTCGTCGGCCTTGACGGGCACGTCGGTCGCGCGATTCAACAGACCTCCATGAGTTGCGGCAGGATCGCCGTCGAGCTCTTGCGCCCACAGTAATCTTGGTCCCTGTGGAGATCATCCCGCCGCGCTTAAAGGAACCTCTGTATCGGATCTATGAGCTGCGGCTGCGGCAAGGACTGGCCGCATCGAAGTCTGCGCTGCCGCGGCACATCGCCGTGCTGTGCGACGGCAACCGGCGCTGGGCGCGTGACGCCGGCTACGACGACGTCAGCTACGGCTACCGGATGGGTGCGGCCAAGATCGCCGAAATGCTGCGCTGGTGCCAGGAAGCCGGCATCGAAATGGCCACTGTCTATTTGCTTTCCACCGAAAACCTGCGCCGGGACCCAACCGAGCTGGCCGCGCTGATCGAGATCATCACCGACGTCGTCGAGCAGATCTGCGCACCCGCCAAAGGCTGGAGCGTGCGCACCGTCGGGGACCTGGAGCTCATCGGCGAAGAGCCCGCGCAACGGGTCCGAGACGCGGTCGAGGGCACCGCCGTCACCGGTAACGGCACCTTCCACGTCAACGTCGCGGTCGGGTACGGCGGCCGTCAGGAGATCGCCGACGCGGTGCGCGGGTTGCTCGGCAAGCAACTTGCCAACGGAGCCAGCGGCGAAGAACTCATCGAAGCCGTCACGGTCGATGCGATTTCGGAGAACCTCTATACCTCGGGGCAGCCCGACCCCGATCTGGTGATCCGGACCTCGGGGGAGCAGCGACTGTCCGGTTTTCTGCTCTGGCAGAGCGCCTATTCGGAGATGTGGTTCACCGAAGCGCACTGGCCGGCGTTTCGCCGGGTCGACTTCCTGCGTGCGTTGCGCGATTTCAGCCAGCGACACCGCCGATACGGGGCCTAGGCGCTGTCGCGGACGCGGCAGCAATGTCCGAGCCGGGTGCAGCGGGTCGCCGATACGGGGCCTAGGCGATCGCAAGCCCGGCGCAGCCGGGTGCAGCGGGTCGCCGATACGGGGCTTGAGGCATTTGGCCTCATGCCACACTGAGATATGGCTGCGCTCTCGGCGTTGGTGTTCTCGCTGAGTTGGTGGCTGGGGCTGTATTTGTTGGCCCGCAACCCCCGTAAGCCGGTGCTCGCGTTCTCCGCGGTGGGCCTGTGCAGTTTCGCGATGGCGGTCGCCTTGGACGCGGTACGACTGGTGACGCACTCCGCGTTGCTCGGTCACGTCGAGATCTACCTCGTCGCCGTACCCGGCGTGGCCTGGTTCGCGGTCCTGCTCGAGATCGCGCGGGCTGACCACAGCGACCGTTCACGCACCGGCGAGATCCTTCTGGTCAGTGTCGCCGCCGCGCTGACGTTGGTTGGCGCCACGCTCGCCGGCCACGTCGAGGGGCCGCTGCGGCTCGGCCATGTGGTGATGTGCGCGGTGATCTCGCTGTCCACGCTGGGCGCGATGATCGCCGCCCTGCGCCACCGGACACGGAAAATTCCGCTGGTCGGGTTGATCGTCACCGCGACGATGTTCTTCGCGTTGGCCAACGCGATCCTGATCATTCCGCTGGGTGTGGTGCCCAGCTGGCTGGCCTTGGCGTCGACGAGTTGCGATGTGCTGAGCCTCGGCGTGGCGGTGGCGCTGTGGGACGCGTTCGACGAGGGTCAGGCGCTGCGGGCCGACATGGTGCGCTCGTTCACCGGCACCGGCATGGTGGTCGCGCTGATCGGTGGCCAGATGCTGATCGCGATCGAGTTGACCCGCCGGCAGAGCACCGCGCAGATCGCGCTGACCGTCCTGCTGTTCACCAGCCTGGCCATCGCAGCGTCGGTGCAGGTGCTGGCCGATCCGCTGGCCGGCCTGCTCGACCGGTTGGTCTTCTCGCGGGCGCCATTGCTGCGCGCCGATCGAGAGACGTTGCGGCGCACCCAGTCCGCGCTGCCGCTGCGGCTGGCCGATCCGCTGGGAGGCTTCGATGACGACACCTTCGCCCGGCTGACCCGCCGCGCGTTGGGCCACTACGGCGATCTGTCCAAGCTGGTCGCCAATCCGCTGACGGCGCTGCCCGCGATCGACGAGCGACTGGCCGCCCGCGGCGCCCCGGATCAGCCGTTGGAGCGGGCCATCGAACTCAAGGCGCTGCTGGCCGATCGGATCGCGGCGCTCAAGCCCCGCGACGGCGGCGACTTCGGCACCAGTGAGCAGTGGCGGCACTACAACTCGCTGTATTTTCCGTACGTCGTCGGCGTGCGGGCCTACGCCCAGAACGCCACTGCCGCGGGTCTGGACCCGACAGCCCGGCAGGCGTGGCAATGGTTCGTCACCGAGGTGCCGCAACGCTCGCTGCACAACTGGCAGAACGCCGCCGCGAAGCTGATCGCCGCCGATCTGCGCGGCCGGGTGTCGGTCTCGAGCTAGCCGCTGAGGCTGATTAGCCCAGCTAGGCATGGAATAGGTGGCCTGGATCACTCCGTTGACCTCCGCATGGCAGTGCCTGGCAGTGCCTGGCGTCGATCTGGCAGTCCCAGAACGGCAGGCTCAAAGGTGTTCGACCCGCTATCGCAAGGAGTTCCGACATGACCGCTGTTACTCCACTGACCGCCCGGCCCTTCGATGACTCGACCGACTCCCTGTTGCGGTTCGCCATGCGACTCGACGCAACGCTGAGTGGCGCGATCGGCCTCTTCATCGCCCTGATGGCGGATCCACTCTCATCGCTGACCGGTCTGAGTTCTGTCGCCGAATTCATCGGTGGCGCACTGCTGGTGCTAGCTGGCCTCGGGGTGTACGCCCTGGCCGCGGCATCCGACTTGCGCCGCGTCGGAGTGGGTCTCATCGCCGGCAACATCGTCCTGACGGTGGCGGCGCTCGTCGTGGTT
Source organism: uncultured Actinomycetota bacterium (assembly GCA_963750885.1). Taxonomy (GTDB): domain Bacteria; phylum Actinomycetota; class Actinomycetes; order Mycobacteriales; family Mycobacteriaceae; genus Mycobacterium. The sequence continues at coordinate 230,494 of CAVVSN010000031.1, read as the reverse complement.
GCCGTCGGAGCGTTGCCGCTGACCGAGACCGGTGTGGCCGCGACGCTGGTCACCGGCGGCTACTTCGCCCTGATGGGATACCTGCAATACGTCGGAGTGCGCCGCCTGCCGGCGTGACTCCCGTCCCGCCGGTGCGGGGCGCCGCCGTCAGAGGTTGCGGTGTGCGTCCCCGCATCGGCCTGTTCGCGATCTAGAGCTTGCGCAGCCGCAGCCGGTTGATGGAGTGGTCGGCGTCCTTACGCAGCACCAGGGTGGCGCGCGGCCGTGTGGGCAGGATGTTCTCGATCAGGTTGGGCCGGTTGATCGAACGCCAGATTTCGCGAGCGGCGATGTCGGCCTGCTGATCGGTCAGCTCGGAGTAGTGGTGGAAGTGTGACGCGGGGTTGGCGAATGCCGTCGTGCGCATCGCGAGGAACCGCGAGATGTACCAACCCTCGATGTCCTCGATCCGCCCGTCGACGTAGAGCGAGAAGTCGAACAGGTCCGACACCATCAGCGTCGGGCCGGTCTGCAGGACGTTGAGGCCTTCGAGGATCAGGATGTCGGGGTGGCGGACCACCTGCTTGGCGTCCGGCACCCGGTCGTAGTGCAGGTGTGAGTACACCGGCGCGCACACGTAGTCCGAACCCGACTTCACCGACGTGACAAACCGCATCAGCGCCCGTCGGTCGTAGCTCTCCGGAAAGCCTTTGCGGTGCATCAGGTTTCGCCGGGCCAGCTCGGCGTTGGGGTAGAGGAACCCGTCGGTGGTCACCAGATCGACGCGCGGGTGGTGGTCCCAGCGGGCCAGCAGCGCCTGCAGCACCCGGGCGGTCGTCGACTTTCCGACTGCCACGCTGCCGGCCACGCCGATGATGAACGGCACCGGACGGTCGGGAGCCTGCTGTGGCTCGCCGAGGAACTCGGCGGTGGCGGAGAACAACCCCTGGCGGGCCGCGACCTGCAGATGCAGGAGCCGCGCCAACGGCAGGTAGACCTCTTCGACCTCGCGTAGGTTGACCTGCTCGCCGATACCGCGCAGACCGACGATCTCATCTTCGGTCAGTGGCTGCGGGGTTGACATACGAAGCGCGCGCCACTGACGTCGATCGAACTCCACATAGGGGCTCGGCTCGCTGGGCCGCGGCATGACAGTCAGTCTTGCAGCCTTTGCTGTGTGACGGGCGGCTGGGTGCACGCCGGGGCGGACAAGGAGCCGGAGAAATAGTCGGCGAATAGACTCGGCAGGCGTGGACCCTGACGCGCTGATCCGTGAGTACCTGCTACTCGGTTTGCGTTTCGACCGGATCGAGTCGGGCTACGTCGACGCCTTCACCGGCGACCCGGCATTGCGCCAGAGCGTGGCGGCCGAGCCCGCGCCCGACCCGGTCGATCTGGTCCGGCAGGCCGGGCGGCTGATCGCCGCGTTGCCGGACGTGCCGCGGCGCAACGGGTTCGACCAACAGCGCGCAGAGTATGTGGGCGCTCACCTGCGCGCGCTGGACTGCGCGGCCCGCAAGTTCGCCGGCGAAGACATCGGGTTCGTCGACGAGGTCCACGCCTACTTCGACGTGCACATCAGCAAGGGCGACACCGAGACCTATCGCCAGGCGCACGCCAGGCTCGACGAGGCACTGGGCGGCACCGGCCCGCTGGCCGATCGGATGGAAGCGCATCGCGTCGGCGAGGAAATCCCGCCCGAGCGGTTGGCAGCCTGCATCGAAGCCTTCTCCAGCGCGCTGCGCGACCGGGTCCGCGCCGAATATCCGCTGCCCGACGCCGAGACCGTCGACTACCAAGTGGTGACCGATAAGCCGTGGTCAGGTTTCAACTACTACCTGGGCGACTACCGCTCGACGGTGGCGGTCAACGCCGACCTCAAACAACTGATGTCCAACCTGCCCCGGCTGGTGGCTCACGAGTCCTACCCCGGACACCACACCGAGCACTGCCGTAAAGAGGCCGGGTTGGTCAACCGCAAGGGCCAAGCCGAGCAGACCATCTTCCTGGTCAACACCCCGCAATGCCTGATGGCCGAAGGCCTTGCCGACCTGGCGTTGTATGCGGCGATCGGCTCGAGCTGGGGGAGTTGGGCCGGCGAGATCTACGCCGATCTCGGGCTGCGCTTCGACGGCGAGCGTGCCGAGGCGGTATCCGAGGCGTCGGCGGCGCTGGCCGGTGTGCGGCAGGACGCGGCGTTGATGCTGCACGACGAGCATCGCGACGCCGACGAGGTCGCGGCGTTCCTGCGGCGTTGGCTGCTGGTCAATGACACCCGGGCCCGGCAGATGCTGCGGTTCCTGTCTTCGCCGCTGTGGCGCGCCTACACCAGCACCTATGTCGAGGGTTACCGGCTGCTGCGCGGCTGGCTGGACGCCCGCCCCCTGGACGTCACCCTCGTCGAGCGGTTCGGCCGGTTGCTCGACGAGCCCTTGGTCCCGTCGGCGCTGCCCGCCTGATCAATTCGCCTGGCCACTCTCGATAGACTGGGCCCCGTGACTGCCGCACCCGACGCCCGCACCAAATCCGTCATGTCCGCGCCGCTGGCCGAAGTCGATCCCGACATCGCCGAGTTGCTCGGCAAAGAGCTCGGCCGCCAGCGCGACACACTGGAGATGATCGCCTCGGAGAACTTCGTGCCGCGCGCGGTGTTGCAGGCCCAGGGCAGCGTGCTGACCAACAAGTACGCCGAGGGTCTGCCCGGCCGTCGCTACTACGGCGGCTGCGAGTACGTCGACGTCGTGGAGAACATCGCCCGCGACCGCGCCAAGGCGCTGTTCGGCGCCGACTTCGCCAACGTGCAACCGCATTCGGGTGCTCAGGCCAACGCCGCGGTGCTGCACGCGCTGATGTCGCCGGGAGAGCGGCTCTTGGGCCTCGACCTGGCCAACGGTGGTCACCTCACGCACGGCATGAAGCTCAATTTCTCCGGCAAGCTCTACGAGAACGCTTTTTACGGCGTGGACGACACGACTCACCTCATCGACATGGACAAGCTGCGCGCCCAGGCCCTGGAGTTCCGGCCGAAGGTGATCGTCGCGGGCTGGTCGGCATACCCGCGGATCCTGGACTTTGCCGCGTTCAAGTCGATCGCCGATGAGGTCGACGCCAAGTTGTGGGTGGACATGGCGCACTTCGCCGGCTTGGTCGCCGCCGGACTGCACCCCTCGCCGGTGCCCGACTCCGACATCGTGTCCAACACCGTGCACAAGACGCTGGGTGGCCCGCGGTCCGGGATGATCATGGGCAAGAAGGAATACGCCAAGTCGATCAACTCCGCGGTGTTCCCGGGCCAGCAGGGCGGACCGCTGATGCACGTGATCGCCGCCAAGGCGGTCGCGCTGAAGATCGCCGGCACCCCGGAATTCGCCGAGCGCCAGCAGCGCACCCTGACCGGTGCCCGAATCCTGGCCGAGCGACTGCTGGCCGCCGACGTCGCCAAGGCCGGAGTGTCGGTGGTCAGCGGCGGCACCGACGTCCACCTGGTTCTGGTCGACCTGCGTGATTCGCCGCTGGACGGACAGGCCGCCGAGGATCTGCTGCACGAGGCCGGCATCACCGTCAACCGCAATGCAGTGCCCAACGACCCGCGGCCGCCGATGGTGACGTCCGGCCTCCGGATCGGCACCCCGGCGCTCGCCACCCGCGGCTTCGGCGACGCCGAATTCAGCGAGGTCGCCGACATCATTGCCACTGCGCTGGCGGCCGGCAGCGCCGCCGACGTGCCGGCCTTGCGGGACCGCGTAACCCGTCTGGCCAGGGAGTTTCCGCTCTACGACGGCCTGGAAGACTGGTCGCTGGCCTAGCAGCAGCAAGTCGGAGAAACCCCAAACGGGGGATTTTACGAAACCTGTGTCCACGGGTTACAGTTACTTTTATGGCCGTGAGACCCGTCCCTGACGCACTGATGCTCGAACTCGATCCGGTGGTCGGCGAAAACCTCGATCGTCACATCGGTACCGAGCAGATCTGGTTCGCGCACGACTTCGTGCCGTTCGAGCAGGGTGAGAACTTCGCCTTCCTCGGCGGACGGGACTGGGACGCGTCGCAGGTGACGTTGCCGAAAGCCATCACCGACGCGTGCGAGATCCTGCTGATCACCAAGGACAACCTGGCCGGCTACCACCGCGAATTCGTCGAGCACTTCATCCTCGAACTCAACTGGCATCAGTGGATCGGCCGCTGGACCGCCGAGGAGCACCTGCACGCGATCGCGTTGCGCGAGTACTTCGTGGTGACCCGCGAGATTGATCCGACCGCCAACGAACACGTCCGCTTCGAGCACGTGTCGTCGAAGGGGTATCGCGCCAGCCAGTACTCCAAGATCGAGACGTTGGTGTTCATGACTCTCTTCGAGGGCGCCAGCGCGGCCTTCAGTAACAACCTGGCGGCGCAGATCGAGGAGCCGGTGTTGGCCGGCCTCATCGCCCACATCGCGCGTGACGAAGTGCGGCACGAGGAGTTCTTCGCCAACCTCGTCGCGCACCTGCTGACTTCCAACCGTGACGAGACGGTCACCGCCATCGCCGCGCGCGCAGCCGAGATGGAGGTGATCGGCGCCGACATCGACGCCTACGCCGACAAGCTGCGAATCGTCGCCGACGCAGGCATTTTCGGGCCCGACCAACTGCGTCAGGTCATCTCCGACCGGATCACCGACTGGGGCGTGGCCGACGAGCCCGCGCTCCGGCAGTTCGTCAGCGGCTAGCCAGCCCCCTCGGCGCGGCTCTCTGGCGCCGCTCCTCCTCATCGCTGGCGCTCTGCATCGTCACCGGCGCGCCTGCCCGGCGGACATACGCCGACGAGAGTAGCGTCGCTGTCGATGGCTAGCGACACGCTCTGCTATCCGGGCGGCGCCTCTCGACTCAACCTCGAAAGGACCGCCGGCCCCGGTCCTTACGCCGCGGCCCCCGCCGAATCGTCCGTGCGGGCCGCACGGGCATCCAGCCCGGTGAGAAGGCTTCGTGCGCATGGGTGGCGGTGGGGATACCACCCGCATGCGGCAGCGATCCGGGCGATGAGCTCGAGGAGCGCTCGTGACTGATTCTGCAGCGGTTTCCCAGGACTCCATCAGGACTTACGTGCTCGACACGTCGGTGCTGTTGTCAGATCCGTGGGCCTGCTCCCGCTTCGCCGAACATGAAGTGGTTGTTCCGTTGGTCGTGATCAGTGAGCTGGAGGCCAAGCGCCACCACCATGAGCTGGGCTGGTTCGCCCGCCAGGCGCTGCGCCTGTTCGACGATCTGCGTATCGAGCACGGACGCCTCGATCAGCCTATTCCGGTTGGGACACAAGGCGGTACGCTGCACGTCGAGCTCAACCACAGCGACCCGGCCGTACTACCCGCCGGCTTCCGCACCGACACCAACGACTCCCGCATCCTGTGCTGCGCCGCCAATCTCGCGGCGGAGGGCAAGCGAGTCACGTTGGTCAGCAAGGACATTCCGCTACGTGTCAAAGCGGGCGCGGTTGGCCTGCCCGCCGACGAGTACCACGCGCAGGACGTCGTGGTATCCGGCTGGACCGGGATGACGGAGCTGGAGACCAGCGCCGACGACATCGACGCGTTGTTCGCCGAGGGCGAGGTAGACCTGGAGGGTGCGCGAGACCTGCCGTGCCACACCGGTATTCGGCTGCTGGCCGGTAGCTCGCATGCGCTCGGCCGGGTGAACGCGCACAAGAAGGTCCAGTTGGTGCGTGGCGACCGTGAAAGTTTCGGACTGCGCGGCCGCTCGGCCGAACAGCGGGTGGCCCTGGATCTGCTGCTCGACGAGTCGGTGGGCATCGTGTCGTTGGGTGGCAAGGCCGGCACGGGCAAGTCGGCGCTGGCGCTGTGCGCCGGCCTGGAAGCCGTGCTGGAACGGCGCACCCAGCGCAAGGTGGTCGTGTTCCGGCCGCTGTACGCGGTCGGCGGCCAGGAGCTTGGCTACCTGCCCGGCAGCGAGAGCGACAAAATGGGTCCGTGGGCCCAGGCCGTCTTCGACACCCTCGAAGGACTGGCCAGCCCCGCAGTGCTCGAGGAAGTGCTCTCCCGCGGCATGCTCGAGGTGCTGCCGCTGACCCATATCCGCGGCCGCTCGCTCCATGACTCCTTCGTGATCGTCGACGAGGCGCAGTCGCTGGAACGCAACGTGCTGCTGACCGTGCTGTCACGGCTGGGTTCGGGATCGCGGGTCGTGCTGACCCACGACGTCGCTCAGCGGGACAACCTTCGGGTCGGTCGCCACGACGGTGTCGCGGCCGTGGTCGAGAAGTTAAAGGGGCACCCGCTGTTCGGGCACATCACTCTGCTGCGCAGCGAGCGGTCACCGATCGCCGCACTGGTTACCGAGATGCTCGAAGAGATCAGCGGCGCCCCGCTGTAATCAAATCGGGTCGGTAGGCTGCAGCCGTGCCGAAACGACCCGACAACCAGAAGTGGCGGTACCTGCGTACCGTCGCCGGTGTCGCGGCCGCGGCGGTCATCGTGGCAATCGGTGCGTTCACTGGGCACGTCAGGTTTGCCCACGCCAACGACGCCGTCGACTGCGCTCAGGTCAAATGCGTGGCGCTCACCTTCGACGACGGCCCCACCCCGTACACCGACCGCCTGCTCGGCATCTTGAAAGCCAACAACGCCAAGGCGACGTTCTTCGAGATCGGCAACAAGGTGGCGGCCAACCCGGCCGGCGCCAAGCGGGTGGTCGAGGCCGGGATGGAGCTCGGCAGCCACACCTGGGAACACCCCAACATGACGACGCTGCCGCCCGCCGACGTGCCCAGCCAGTTCTCCCGGGCCACCGACGCGATCGTCGCCGCCACCGGTGTGACGCCGAAGTTGTGGCGGCCACCGGGCGGGTTGACCAATCCGAGCGTCAACGAACAGGCCGCCAAAGCCGGCCAGGCCGCCATCCTTTGGGACGTCATCCCTTTCGACTGGATCAACGACGCGAACACCGCCGCCAGCAGATTCCTGTTGATGACCCAGATCAAACCCGGCTCGGTGGTGCTGATGCACGACACCTACTCCAGCACCGTCGACCTCGTCGAGCAGTTCATCCCGGTACTGAAGGCCAACGACTACCACCTGGTCACGGTCAGCCAGTTGCTCGGGCCGCGCGCGCCGGGCAGCGTCTACGGCTCGCGTGAGAACGGGCCTGCCGCCAACGCCCTGCACGACATCCCGGCCTCGGAGATTCCGTCGCTGCCCAATACGCCGTCGCCGCCACCGATGCCCAACTTTCCGATCTCCGATGTGCCGGGCCAGAATTCGGGCGGACCGAACAACGGCAGCTAGGGCGCTGGCTACTGGCCCGGTAGATCGCCGGAGGCGGCCAGGGCCAGCAATTCACCGCGGCCGATCTGAGTGACCAGGCTGGCGCTGTCAAAGTAGATGCGCTCGTTGGTGATTCGTTCGCCGTCGAAGAAGAACACCGCGATGATCGGCACCCGGAACGCTTTGCCGGTGGGCGGCATGCCATAGAACTCACCGAGATTGGTTCCGAGCAAGTCGAATTCGGTGATCACCGTGTCGTCCGTGACGTGAAACCGAACATTGTCGTGGCGCTGGTCGGGGAACGCGGTCCGGGTGGTCAGGTAGTAGTTCATGACCTCGTCGTCGCCGTCGAAAACCTGCCCGGTGGCCATGATCTCGTAACGCGGGTGCCCGTTGAACGTGGCCAGGGTGCGATCGAACTCCTTGGTCACCTCGGTGTTCATGTGCTCTTCGATGAGCGCCAGGCGCCGTTGGCGGAGTCCGTCGTCGAGCATCGCTACTCCTTGGTGACCTTGGCCATCGCGAGCACGTCGAGACGGCGGTCGAGTTCTTCTTCGGACAGCTTGTCGCCGATCAGCCCGCGGTCGATGACCGTCTGCCGAATGGTCTTCTTCTCCTTGACCGCCTGCTTGGCCACCGCGGCGGCCTCTTCGTAGCCGATCGCCGAGTTCAGCGGCGTGACGATCGACGGCGACGACTCGGCCAGTTCGCGCAGGTGCTCCTCGTTGGCCTTCAGGCCGACGATGCACCGCTCGGCGAACAGCGTCGAAACGTTGGTCAGCAGCTTGAACGACTCGAGAATGTTGCGGGCCATCATCGGGATGTAGACGTTGAGCTCGAACGCGCCTGACAGCCCGCCGACCGCGACCGCTGCGTCGTTGCCGATCACCTGCGCGGCGACCTGGGTAACCGCTTCGGGCAGAACGGGATTGACCTTGCCCGGCATGATCGAACTGCCCGGCTGCAGGTCCGGCAGCTGGATCTCGGCGAGCCCTGTGAGCGGGCCCGAGCCCATCCAGCGAATGTCGTTGGCGATCTTGGTCAGCGACACCGCGACGGTGCGCAGCGCGCCGGATGCCTCGACCAGCCCGTCGCGGGCGGCCTGGGCTTCGAAAGAATTTGCCGCGGTGCGCAGTTCGTCCACTCCGGTTTCGGTAACCAAGACCTTGACCACCTTGGCGCCGAACCCATCGGGGGCGTTGAGGCCGGTGCCGACCGCGGTGCCGCCGATCGCCAGCTCACCCAGCCGGGGCAGCGTCGCCTGCACCCTTTCGATGCCCGCCTCGATCTGACGGGCGTACCCGGAGAATTCCTGGCCCAGCGTCACCGGGACGGCGTCCATCAAATGGGTGCGGCCCGACTTGACCACGGTGTGCCATTCGCGGGCCTTGTCGGCCAGCGCGCCGTGCAGCACCTGCAGCGCCGGAATGAGATGGCGCACAGCGGCTTCGGTGGCGGCGATGTGGGTGGCCGTCGGGAAGGTGTCGTTGGACGACTGCGACATGTTGACGTCGTCGTTGGGATGCACGCTCACGCCGTTGGCGTCGGCGATGCTGGCGATCACCTCGTTGGTGTTCATGTTGGAGCTGGTGCCCGAACCGGTCTGGAACACATCGATCGGGAACTGGTCGTCGTGCTTGCCGTCGGCGATCTCGGCGGCGGCGGCGATGATCGCGTCGGCCTTGTCCGCTGCCAGCAGCCCGAGGTCCTTGTTGACCTGGGCGCAGGCGCCCTTCAGCAGGCCCAGCGCCCGGATCTGGGTGCGCTCCAGGCCCCGGCCCGAGATCGGGAAGTTCTCCACGGCGCGCTGAGTCTGGGCCCGCCACAACGCCTTTGCGGGCACCCGGACCTCGCCCATGGTGTCGTGTTCGATGCGGTATTCGGTCTCGTCTGCCATCGGGGGAATGTCCTCGCTGAGTGGTGGTTTTACGGCAGGGGGTAGGCGGCGCTGCTGTCGCCGGTGAAGTCGATCGCGGAATACTCGTTGAGCTTGGCCAGCCGGTGGAAGCCCTCGACCATCCGCAGCGTGCCGGACTTGGACCGCATCACGATCGACTGGGTGGTGCAGCCGCCCGGCTCGTAGCGCACACCCTTGAGCAGGTCGCCGTCGGTGACGCCGGTGGCGCAGAAGAAGACGTTCTCGCCGGCCACCAGGTCCCGAACCGTCAGCACCGCATCGAGGTCGTAGCCGGCATCGAGCGCCTTTTGTCGTTCGGCGTCGTCGGTCGGTGCCAGCTGAGCCTGCAGTTCGCCGCCCATGCAGCGGATCGCCGCCGCGGCGATGATGCCTTCGGGGGTACCGCCGATACCGGCCAGCATGTCGGTGCCCGAGCCGGGCCGGCACGCCGAGATCGCGCCCGCCACGTCGCCGTCGGTGATCAGCCGGATCCGGGCTCCGGTGGCCCGCACGTCCTCGATCAGCTGGGCGTGCCGCGGCCGGTCCAGGATGCATACCGTCATGTCGGGCACCGAGAGGCCCTTGACCTTGGCGACCGCGCGGATGTTGTCGGCGATCGGGGCGGTGATGTCGAGGACGTGGGCGGCGTCGGGACCCACGGCGATCTTGTTCATGTAGAACACCGCCGACGGGTCGAACATCGCGCCGCGGTCGGCCACCGCGAGCACCGAGATCGCGTTGGGCATGCCCTTGCTCATCAGCGTGGTGCCGTCGACCGGGTCGACGGCGAAGTCGCATTCCGGGCCGTCGCCGTTGCCGACTTCCTCGCCGTTGTAGAGCATCGGCGCTTCGTCTTTCTCGCCCTCGCCGATCACCACGACGCCGCGCATCGACACCGAGTTCACCAGCTGGCGGATGGCATCGACGGCCGCGCCGTCGCCGCCCTCTTTGTCGCCGCGGCCCACCCAGCGGCCGGCCGCCATGGCGCCTGCCTCGGTGACCCGGACTAACTCGAGGGCTAAGTTGCGGTCCGGTGCTTCACGACGAGAACCTGCGGTCATGGTTGCCGATTGTCCCAGAGGCGGGTTGTCGGTCGGGAGCTGGGATACTCGTGCTGTGACCTCACAGCCAGAGCCCTCGGCCAAACCGGCCAAGCCCCGGCTGCTGCAGGACGGCCGGGACATGTTCTGGTCGATTGCCCCGCTGGTGGTGGCCTGCATCGTCCTGGCCGGCGTGGTCGGGATGTGCTCCTTTTCCCCGAGCGGAATCAACCGCGGGCCGGTGCCGGCCTACGACGCCGCCGGCGCCCTCAACGCCGACGCGCAGACCCTGGGGTTCCCGGTCCGGCTGCCTCACCTGCCTGCGGGCTGGCAAGCCAACTCCGGTGGTCGCGGCGGTATCGCTGACGGCCGGACCGACCCCTCGACGGGCCACCGCCTGCGCGCGGTCACCTCCATCGTCGGCTTCATCAGCCCTGGTGGTGAATATCTGAGCCTGACCCAGAGCAACGCCGACGAGGAGAAGTTGGTCGGCGCGATCCATCCGTCGATGGTTGCGAGCGGCGCTGTCGACGTGAACGGTGTCCGCTGGGTCACCTACGAGGGTGACGGCGGTGTCGAACCGGTCTGGACGACGCGGCTGAACAGTCCGGCCGGTCCGGCTCAGGTCGGGATCACCGGCGCCGGCAACACCGACGAATTTCGTACTCTTGCGGCGGCCACCGAAACGCAGCCACCGCTACCCTCACAACGACCCAAATGGCCTAAGAAGGGGAACTGAGTCATGAGCGCACCGGTAGCCGATCTCACCGGCTGGTCAGTGGAACCGTTCATCGGCGGGGGATACACCCACGACGTCTATCGCCGCGGCGAAGGACCCGGCGTGGTGCTGATCCCCGAGATACCGGGCATCCACCCGGGCGTGCTGGGGCTGGGCAACCACTTGGTGGACAACGACTTCACCGTGGCAATTCCTTCGCTGTTCGGTGAGCCCGGACGGGCAAAAGACGCCGGCTATGTGGTCTCGACCATCGCGCGGGCTTGTGTGGCAAGGGAATTCGCGGCGTTCGCGACCAACAAGCAGCGTCCGGTGTCGGTATTTCTGCGGGCGCTGGCCCGCGACCTCAACAAATCGACCCCGGGCAAGGGCGTTGGCGTGATCGGCCACTGCTTCACCGGTGGTTTCGCATTGGCCGCCGCGGTCGACGACAGCGTGCTCGCCCCGGTGCTCAGCCAGCCGTCGGTACCCTTCCCGCTGACGCCTCGACAGCGGCGTGATCCCGGGGTCAGCGATCTGGAGTTGAACGCATTCAAAGACCGTGCCGACAAGGAGGGGTTGTGCGCCATCGGTCTGCGCTTCACCGAGGACAAGGCGGTTCCCGGCGAACGGTTCAAGACGCTCAAAGACCGTCTCGGTGACGCGTTCGAGGTGATCGAGATCGATTCGAGTCCGGGCAACGAGCACGGCTTCTCCCGGATGGCGCACTCGGTGCTGACCGACGAGGTGCGCGAGGTCGACGGCCAGCCGGCCTACGAGGCCCGCAAGCGGGTCGTCGAGTTCCTCAACGAGCGGCTGCGTTAGCGGCCTGTCGCCTGCGCTGATCGGTGATGAACCGAATCGACATGCGCTGCAACAGAGTCGGTGCCAGCCTGGCGAATACCCAGGACGCGTAGGCCAGTCGCGGCTTCACCAGCAGTGCCTTGTTGCGGCGGATCGCCTTCAACGTGTCACCGGCCAACCGGTCGGCGCTGTAGGCGTTCTTCACGCCCGAGCCGTCCAGGAAGTAGTCACGGCCGACGAAGCCGCCGATGGCGCCCTTGTCCAAAATCGGCGTCTCGACAGCGCCTGGGCACACCGCCAGCACGCCCACACCGCGGGAAACGGCCTCCGAGCGCAGTGCCAGCGACAGCCCGACGATCGCGTGCTTGGTCGTCACGTAGCTGGTGAGCTGGCCCGCCGCGGTCAGCCCGGCCATCGACGCGGTGTTGATGATGTGCCCGTGGCCCTGGCGCAGCATCACCGGGTAAGCGGCGCTCACGCCGTGCACGACGCCGCGGATGTTGACGTCGATGATCGCATTCCATTGCTCCAGCGTCAGAAGTTCGGTGTCTCCGCCCCAAACGATTCCGGCGTTGTTGAACATCAGGTCGAGCCGTCCGGCGCGCGCGACCACGGCCTCGACGGCAGACTTGACCGCGGCCGGATCGGTGACGTCGAGGGTGGCCGATGTCGCCGTGCCCGGGCCCGGACAGGCTCTCGGCGGTGCGGGCCGCGGCGTCCCCGTCGACGTCGGTGCAGACGACGTCAGCGCCCGCGGCGACCAGCGCTCGGCACAGCGCCGCGCCGATGCCCGAGCCCGCACCCGTGACGATCGCTTGCTTACCGGTGAATTTCACTGTGCCGCAAGCTTCATGACGTGGCTCATCAGGTCGGGGTAACGCTTCATGTGGGCGCCGCCGTTGAGGTCGAGCACCTCACCGGTCAGCCACGGTGCCTTGCACAGAAACAAGACCGCGTCGGCGATGTCCTCGGGCGTGCCGGCTCGGCCCAGCGGGGTGTTCTCGACGTACTCGTCGACGACGCCGGGGATTTGGGTGGCCGGCTCGGTCAGCGGGGTGTGGACGAATCCGGGTGCGACCGCGTTGACCCGAATGCCTTGCGGCGCAAGCTCGAGCGCGGCGACCTGGGTCAGCATCGACAGCCCGGCCTTGGCGGCGCAGTAGGCACTCATCGCCGCGGCGGGCTGGCGGCCGTTGAGCGAGCTGATCGACACCAGCGCGCCACCGTCGCGTAAGTGCGGTGCGCCGTGCTTGATCACCAGGAAGCTGCCGGTGAGGCAGACGTCGACGACCGCACGGAAATCCTCGACGGGTAACTCGGTGATCAGCCCGAGCGAGCTGAAGCCGGCGGTGTTGACCACGATGTCGAGCGAACCGGCGGCGTCGAACAGTGCCCGCACCGAGTTTTCGTCGGTGACGTCGACCGCCGCGGAGCTGTGCGGATCGCCGAGTTCTGTTGCCACCGAACGTGCTCCGTCGGCGTTGCGGTCGGCGACGAGCACCCGGCAGCCATCGGCCGCGAGCGCGTACGCGATCGCTTTGCCGATACCCGACGCGCCGCCGACAACGACGGCGTTGCGGTTGGTCACCTGGGGGACCCCTCACTGGAATTGGGCCATTTGGCACGGATGACGCCCCACGGGTCGGCGTAGCGGCCGGGGTGGTGGTGATACGGCGAGCGCCGTCGAAGCAGGGCGCTCGCCAGGGGCGCGATCACCCGCGCGGGGTGCCGCCGCCACCCCATCCGCATGGCTGTCTCGGCAAGCAACTGCGGCCACGAAATCCGCTGAAAATCCAGAGCTTTCGCCGACCTTGTGGTGTCCATCCAGTCGGTGCCGAACCAGTCGGCGTCGCTGTCCGGGTTGCCTCTGCGCCCGGCGGGTATCCCGCCGACCATTCCCATCGCCGCGGCCATCGACGGGCCGATGTCGCCCTGGACCAGCCGGTGCGAGTCGTCGCCACCGATCAGCAGTGTCTCGCCGACGACCGGCGCGGTGGTCGCGGCGATGAAGGCGCGCGCGACGTCGCGCACATCGACGGTCTGGATCCGGCCGTCGATGGGCAGCGACGCTTCGAAGTAGAGCATGTCCAACGCGAGGCCGAGCTGCGGCGCCGCGGTGAGGACGCCGCCCAGCCGCAACACCACCCACTCCAACGCGGACGCGCGCACCAACTTCTCCGCCTCCACCTTGTGGGTGCCGTAGACGTCCGATGGCCGCAGGGGGGTGTCGGCGGTGAGCAGGTCACTGATGCGGTGCGGGTTGCGGGCGCCGTAGGCGGCGATGCTGGACGCCTGGACGAACCGCGGCGGATTCGGCAGGGCAGCGGCGGCGTCGAGCAGCAGCCCCGTCGCGTCGACATTGACCCGACGGGCCAGGTCCGGCCGGGCGTAGCAGACCGGCGGGATGATCGCGGCGAGGTGGATGATCGCCGTCGGCGAAACATCTTGTAGCAGTGCGGAAACCGCATCGGGGTCGGTGAGGTCGGCCCAGCGCACCTCGGTCGACGGCATCGACTCGGCGGCTTTGCGGTTGGCCGGTACGTCGAGGTCGGTGGCGACGACGTGCGGACCCTGGACCATCAGTTGTCGCACGGTTTCCGAGCCGACGAGCCCGAACGCTCCGGTGACCAGGACAGTCTGGCGCATGGCGCATTACGCTACACGCCGACGCGGAAGCTCCCGGGTCATTCGGCGACGGCGGGCGCGACGATGGCCACCGGTGCGGGGCTGGCGGCGGCTTTCATCTGGTCGAACAACTCGGTGTAGTACGGCAGGCACTCGACCATCGCCTGTTCGGTGGTGAACAGCGGCCGGTAGCCGAGGTCGCGGGTGGCCTTGGCGACCGAGAAATAGTTGTCCAGATACAGCCGCTCGACGGCCAGCGGCTCCAGCAGGGGCTGGGGGATTCCGAACCGGAAGTGCAGCCGCTGCCAGCCCAGCATCGCCGCGCGCACCGCGGCGCCGGAGATACGCAGCCGCGGCAGACGCTCGCCACATGCCGTGATCACTGGGCGGGTGAACTCGAACATGTTCACCGGCTCGGCGTCGTTGATGAAATACGCCTGGCCCGGGGCGGTTCCGCCTGGCACCAGGTGTTGGGCGGCCAGGATGAATCCGTGAATCAGGTTGTGCACGTAGGAGTTATCCAAGCGGGCGTCCTTGCGGCCGACCAGCACCTTGACGTGCCCGGCCAGCACGCTTTCGAACACCTTGCGGAACATCGTCTGGTCGCCGCGCCCCCAGATTCCGCTGGGGCGGATCGCGCAGGTCAGCAACCCGTCAATACCGTTCTGGGACAACACGAATCGTTCGGCGACGACCTTTGTCTCGGTGTAGAGGTCGTTGAACCGGCTGGTGTAGGGCAGTGTCTCGTCGCCACCTGCAATGCGCTTGCCGCCCATCACCACGCTGTTGGAGGATGTGTAGACGAACCGTTTGACGCCGGCGGCCTGGGCGGCGTGCACCAAGTTCTTGGTGCCCTCGACGTTGACGGCGAAGCTGCGTTGCCGGTATTCGGCGCTGACCGATGCGCCACCCATCAGCTCGATCAGCGCGGCGGTGTGGAAAACGGTGTCGATCCCGTCGACGGCGCCGGCCACGATGTCGCGGTCGCAGATGTCTCCCTGGAGCACCTCCAAGCCGGGCTGGGCAGGCAGCGGTGACGGTGCCCGGTCGAAGGAGCGCACCGGATAACCTCTGTCGAGCAGGGTGGTCACCAGGTTTGCGCCGACGAATCCCGAGCCGCCGGTGACCAGCACCCGGCCCAGCGGGGCGGTCGGCGATTGTCCAGTGTTCTCAGCCATGCCGACGAGAATAACTGAAACGTGTTCCAGTTTCGAACAAAAGTCAGAGAAATGCTTGCGGTGTCAAGAATCGTCGGACTCGCCGGCGGCCAACGCGTCGGCCACCCGCTGGCGTGCGCCAGCTAAGTGTTCCTCGCAGCGTTTAGCCAGCTGTTCGCCTCTTTCCCATAGCTGCAGCGACGCATCA
The DNA here is from genome assembly GCA_963750885.1 of uncultured Actinomycetota bacterium. Taxonomy (GTDB): domain Bacteria; phylum Actinomycetota; class Actinomycetes; order Mycobacteriales; family Mycobacteriaceae; genus Mycobacterium. Next base: position 214,814 of record CAVVSN010000031.1, on the reverse strand, counting down.
AGATCCTGGCCGCCCTGCTCCAGCAGCCGCACCACCTCGATCAGCTCGTCGCGGCATTTTTCATACCCGAGTTCACTAATAGGCGTAACTTTTTCACTCGCCATCGGCTGGTCCCTCACTCATCGCCGCGATCGCACCATCGCCAACCCGGACCCGCAACCTGCTCCCCGCCGGGGCGTCGCCGACGGATCGTAGAACCGCCACCGAACCGTCGGCGTCGATCGTCTGCACCACGGCGTAACCCCGCGCCAAGGTGGCCGCCGGACCCAGTGTTGCCAGCCGGGCCGACAAATGCCCGACGCGTTCGGCTTGCACGTCGATCAGCCGGGTGATGTCGCGGCGCACCGCGGACCGGGCCCGGTGAATCTCGTCGGCGCGCACCGCGAGCGCGGCCAGTGGCTCGGCCAGCACCGGTCGGCTGCGTAGTTGCGCGAGCACGCGTTCTTCACGACCCACCCAGTTGCGGAGCGCCTGTGCGCTGCGACGGCGCAGGTCGTTGAGCAAGTGCTGCTCGGCCGCGGTATCGGGGACGATCTTCTTGGCGGCATCGGTGGGGGTGGCGGCGCGCAGGTCGGCGACCAGATCGCACAGCGGGTTGTCGGGCTCGTGGCCGACCGCACTGACGACCGGCGTGCGGCACGCTGCGATTGCGCGACACAGTGTCTCGTCGGAAAACGGCAGCAGGTCTTCGACGCTGCCGCCGCCCCGGGCCAGCACGATCACGTCGACGCCCTCGTCGGAGTCCAACTCCCGCAACGCCTTGACGATCTGGGACACCGCGGTCGGCCCCTGGACGGCGGTGTTTCGGACAGCGAACTGCACCCCGGGCCATCGAGCGGCGGCCACGGTCGTCACGTCGCGCTCAGCCGCGCTGGCCCGGCCGGTGATCAGGCCGATCATGTTGGGCAGGAACGGGATTGGCCGCTTGAGACGCGTATCGAACAGACCTTCGGCAGCCAGCAGTTGTCGCAACCGCTCGATGCGGGCCAGCAGTTCACCGACGCCGACCGCGCGTATCTCGCTGAGCCGCAAGGTAAGAGTGCCGCGGCCGGTGAAGAAGTTCGGTTTCCCGCAGACCACCACCTGCACGCCCTCGACGAGCTTGACCGGAGCGTTGTCGACCAGAGTGCGCGGAGCGGTCACGCTCAACGACATGTCGGCGGCTGGATCGCGCAGCACCATGAACACGGTCCTGGCACCGGGCCGGATGTTGATCTGCGTCAGCTGACCTTCGACCCAGACCACGCCCAGCTTGTCGATCCAGGCCGCGATCCGTGTGGCGACCGCGCGAACCGGAAACGGATTCTCGGCCGAATTGGCGGTCACTTCGCCGTCGCGCGCGTGATCCTGTTGGCAAGCAGCGTCTGGAACGGGGCGCGACCTTTGGTGGCCTCTTCGTACGCCAGCAGGGCCTCGAGCTCGTCGACGTCGAGGGTTTGCAGCCGGGCCCGCAGCTGGGCCAAGGTCAGCTGCTCGTAGTCCAGTTCCTCGACCACCGCCGGCGCAGAGACCGACTTCTTGCTCGGTTTGGCGGCAGATCGCGCCCAGGAGTCAGACGAGCCCGAGGCGGCGTCGCCGGAGGTGTACAGCGCGAACCGTCCCTCGGTGCGGCGCTCGACGTCAGGGGCCGGGCCGTCATCGTCGTCTTCGGGCACGTCCTCGTCGAACGTCGCCCACTCCGGTTGCTCGTCCTTGGGCGGGAAGATGTGCTCCAGGGTGGAGTCGCCCTTGATCACCAGCTCGGCGACGTTCTGCTGGAACCGCATCACGACGTGCGCGGCCGTGCTGGCCAGTGTCATCGGATACATCAGGATGGTTTTGGGCAGCCTGATCGTCTCTTCGACGGCCATCGTGGCCGCGCCAATCAGCAGCCGGACCCCATAAGGTGCAGTAGCCATACGGTCAAGCCTGCCTTAACCGGCGGACAACGCCAAGCTGAGCGCGCGAGTTGGCGGCCTGGTGTCGGCAGAAAGTACCCTGGTTGGTATGCCGCCGACCGTGAACATGGGCCAGATAGGAATGAGGGCCGGTGCGACCGCTGCGGTGGCCGAGCCGGTCACCGGCAAACGGGTGCTGCTGGCCGAGCCGCGCGGATACTGCGCCGGCGTCGACCGCGCCGTCGAAACCGTCGAACGCGCGCTGGAAAAGCACGGCGCGCCCGTCTACGTCCGGCATGAGATCGTGCACAACGTCCACGTTGTCGAGACGCTGGCCAAGGCCGGCGCGATCTTCGTCGAGGAGAACGACGAGGTCCCCGAAGGTTCCATCGTGGTGTTCTCCGCCCACGGCGTCGCGCCGACCGTGCACACCACGGCCGCCGAGCGCCGGCTGAAGGTGATCGACGCGACCTGCCCGCTGGTCACCAAGGTGCACAACGAGGCCAAGAGATTCGCCCGTGACGACTACGACATCCTGCTGATCGGCCACGAGGGCCACGAGGAGGTCGTCGGCACCGCCGGTGAAGCGCCCGACCACGTGCAACTGGTCGACGGTCCGGGCGCCGTCGACGGCGTGACGGTTCGCGACGAGAACAAGGTGATCTGGCTGTCGCAGACCACGCTGTCGGTCGACGAGACGATGGAGACCGTGCAGCGGCTCCGCGTCCGCTTCCCGAAACTGCAGGACCCGCCCAGCGACGACATCTGCTATGCGACACAGAACCGTCAGGTCGCGGTGAAGGCGATGGCGCCCGAGTGCGAGCTGGTGATCGTCGTGGGCTCGCGCAACTCGTCGAACTCGGTGCGATTGGTCGAGGTCGCCCTGGGTGCCGGGTCGTCCGCCTCGTACCTGGTCGACTACGCCGATGACATCGATCCAGCGTGGCTGGAGGGCGTCACCACCGTCGGAGTGACGTCCGGAGCGTCGGTGCCCGAGGTGCTGGTGCGGGGCGTCCTGGAGCGGCTGGCCGAGCACGGCTACGACATGGTCCAGCCGGTGACCACGGCCAACGAGACGCTGGTGTTCGCCCTACCGCGCGAGATCAGGGCGGCCCGCAAGACCTAGGCGGCCCAACCTGCTAGGACGTCCCTGCTGCTAGACGTCGTAGTCCCAGGAATCGGCCGCCGGCTTGCGCGGTTGCCGCGGACGCCCGTCGATCGGTTCCTCGCCTCCGGCGGCTTTGCGATACCTGATCTGTGAGATCGGATGGTGCGTCGCGGTGGTGCCGTTCGTCGCCGGCCGGCGACGCGGTGCGGGAGGCGGAGCGTCAAACGGCTCGCTCGGTTCGTACGGGTCGAACCGGCTGCCGCGGCTGGCCGGGCGCTCGCGACGGGCAGCCGGATCGCGCCGGATCTCCCGCTGCGGGCGACCTCGCAGATTCGGGTCGCGGGGCTGTCGACTGCTGTTGCGGCGAGGCGGCTCAGAGTCGTCGAATTCGCGCGTCGGGCGGCGCCGTTGCGGCCGTTCGCGCGTCGGCTCGGCGGCCTCGTCGATCGGGGGTCGTGGTCGCCCCTTGCGTGAAGACCCTTTGCGTGAAGACGTAGTGCGTGAAGACGTAGTGCGCGACGACGTTGCCGGACGCCTACCGGTCCTGCGCTCGGCCGCGGTCGGCCGTGCGGACCGCTCGACGGCGTGCTCCCGGCGCGCCCGCGCTCTGGCAGCCCTGTCGGGTGTCTCCGCGTCGGCGGAGTCGCGGTTGAAGAGCGCGGTCAGTTTCTTCGCGACCAACCCGAGCCGCCCACCGTCGGCAGCGGCGCTGTCCTCAGTGCCGTCGGCGACTTCCGACTCACCCGGGTGGAATCTGCCCAGGTACCACCGAACCAGGCCCACCAGCAGCACGCCGGCCGAAGTGAACAGCATCAGCGGGAAGCGCTCGATCAGCGGATAGCCGCAGTTGATCACCAGGTCTTTGATACCGGTGAATTTGGCGCCGTGGAACAGGAAGTATGCGCCGGGCACCGCGCAGAAAAGGATCAGCGGTGGCTGGATGACCGCCGTGAAGATGGCGGCCTGCCGAACGGCCAGCACCGCCGCGACGCAACCCGCGACGTACAGCGCAGAGAAGACGATGGTCAGGTCTTTGCCGGAGCCGGCGTCGAACGCAAAGCCGACGGCGCAGCCGGTCACCGCGGCCAGCACGGCGGCCCACCACGGGACGCCAGGAATCCCGGGGATTATCGAGCGGTGATCTGCGGCCACCTCCGACCGGGCCGGCTGTTCTGACACATGTCGACCGTACCGGCTGGACGCCGAAAGGCGCGTAACGACCTCGTTAGCAATGTGTGGGCGTGGCCCACCTCCCGGTTCTCCTACACTTGACTCCCTGTGAGCCTCAGCCTCGGGATTGTCGGTCTGCCCAACGTCGGTAAATCGACCCTGTTCAATGCGCTGACCAGAAACAATGTGGTGGCCGCCAACTATCCGTTCGCGACGATCGAGCCGAACGAAGGCGTGGTCCCGCTGCCCGATCCCCGGTTGACCAAGCTCGCCGAGATGTTCGCCTCGGAGAAAATCGTGCCGGCGCCGGTGACGTTCGTCGACATCGCCGGAATCGTGAAGGGCGCCTCCGAGGGTGCCGGACTGGGCAACAAGTTCCTGGCCAACATCCGCGAGTGCGACGCCATCTGTCAGGTGGTGCGGGTGTTCGCCGACGACGACGTGGTGCACGTCGACGGCAAGGTGGACCCCAAGTCCGACATCGAGGTCATCGAGACCGAGCTGATCCTCGCCGACATGCAGACGTTGGAGAAGGCCGTCCCTCGACTCGAGAAGGAAGCGCGCAACAACAAGGAGCGCAAGCCGCTGCTCGACGCGGCGGTCGCCGCCGAAACCGTGCTGAATTCGGGCAAGACGTTGTTCGCGTCCGGTGTCGATGCGTCACTTCTGCGTGAGCTGAACTTGATGACCACCAAACCGTTCCTCTACGTGTTCAACGCCGACGAGGCGGTGCTGACCGACGAGGCGCGCAAGACGGAGCTGCGCGCGATGGTCGCGCCCGCCGACGCGGTATTCCTGGACGCCAAGATCGAATCCGAGCTCATCGAGCTCGACGAGGAGTCAGCCGCCGAGCTGCTCGAGTCGATCGGTCAGACCGAGCGCGGCCTGGATGCGTTGGCGCGGGCCGGTTTTCACACCTTGAAGTTGCAGACGTACCTCACCGCCGGGCCCAAGGAGTCACGGGCGTGGACCATTCATCAAGGCGACACCGCTCCCAAGGCGGCCGGCGTGATCCACACCGACTTCGAAAAAGGTTTCATCAAAGCCGAAATCGTGTCCTACGACGACTTGGTCGCCGCCGGGTCGATGGCCTCGGCCAAGGCCGCCGGCAAGGTGCGGATGGAGGGCAAGGACTACGCGATGGCCGACGGCGACGTCGTCGAATTCCGGTTCAACGTCTGAAGATTCACACAGTCTGTACCCTCTGAAACCATGAGCTGGACAGCTGAGCAGCTCGCTCACGTCGACGCTGCCCGCGAACTCGAAATCGCCGTACGCCGCGTTGACGGAGCACTTCGCCCGTGGACGCCGATCTGGGTGGTACGGGTCTCCGATGACGTATACGTCCGCACCTGGCACCGCAGAGACACCGGGTGGTTCGGCACTGCCTTGCGCACGAAACGCGCTCGAGTGCGCGTCCCTGGCGTCGAGGTCGACGTACTCATCGAGGACATCGGTGACACCCGGCCGGGACTGCGGGCAGACGTGGACGCCGCCTACCGCGACAAGTACGGCAGCGGTCGCTCGACCGACGACATGGTCGGTGCCGACGCCGCGGCGACGACACTGCGGTTGCTCACGGAATGATCGGGCGTGCGTGTGTCGTCCAGCGGCATCGATGACTGACTGCTACTCGGAACCTTCCGCAGAGAAGACGTCGATCTGCCGCCCGGGCGTCAACATCACCAGCGGGATCTGACGGCTGGTCGACTGCTGATAGGTGAGGTACGGCGGGTACAGGTGAGCCATGTAGGCCCACACCTGATGACGTTCCTCGCCTTCTGGTTCCCGCCAGGTGGCCTCGAATGCCTGGGTCGCGATCTGCACACCGATTGTGTTGCTCTCCAACACATTCAAGTACCACCCCGGGTGGGTGTCGGCACCGCCCTTTGATGCGACGATCACGATCTCGCCACCGACGTTGCCGTAAATCAATGGATTGACATAGACCTTGGCCGATTTGCGACCCTCACATTTGATCAGGCAGTGCGTGGTCAGCGAGCGACCGCCGACCTCACTCAGATCCAGGATGTGGCCCCGCGTGCCGCCGGAGGTCAGGTAGGTCTCGAGGTGATCGCTGACCCAGTCACCTCGCTCCGCTCGGATCGCTGCGGCGTCGGCGTCGCCCATGGGTTGCTCCTAAACGTAGGCGGAGTAAAAGGTGACCTGTCCGAACCTGCATCGCTGACATCGTCGGGTTGAGTCATGTAACCATGCGCCCGCACCTCAGAGTGCTTGTGGGCTGCTCGCTAACGCGGCTTGAGTCGGAAGACTGGAATCTGGCGCCCGGCAGGTGCTGTTTTGGCGGTGTAATCGCCGTACCCGGCGTAGATCTGCTCAGCCAGTTTGTACAACCTCGCATACTCGTCTGAGTCAGTGACCTGCGAGGCCGAAAAGCATTCTCCGCCAAACTCGCAATCCGGATGCGCTTTGAGGTTGTAGGACCACTGCGGATGTTTGGCTCCCCCGTAGTTGGAGGCGATCAGGATGACGTCGGGTCCGTCGTGGAAGTAGGTGAGCTGGACCTGGCGCGGCCGACCCGACTTCGCTCCGATGGAGACGAGCGGCGCATTGATGATCGCGCCCATGTTCACCCGGCCGCCGGTGAGCCGGAACAAGTAAGGATCGGTGCGGCGCGCGATATGGCGTGCGACAAACTGGCCTGCCGCCGAGCGTCCGAATCGAACGCTGGCCCGGTAAACAAGGCCTCTTTTTTTGTTGGGATCTACGTACCGCAGCGGCATAGGCGGACGATACCCAACGAAAGTCACTCGCCGATCTATTCGACGGTGACGTCCTCGAATTCCGGCAGAAGTAGCCGTTCGTCGCACAGCGACACTGACGGGCGCGATGCGTACGCTCTGAGAATAATGAGCCGGACTCCATGAGCAGCCGGCTCTCGTCGATGCCGTCCGTGAACTCGATATCGCGGTTCGACATCTAGGTCAGCAGTCCACGAGGTGAGCAGGCGACGATGTCAATTCACGTGAACGCGGACAATTTTGTCCGCGCGGAGACCCACCGGATGTTTCGCGACATCCAGAACCGGGCCGGGGGTGTCGCGACTTTTCAGCACAATCGCACACCTGCCCGCATCGACGAACAGACGGTCATCAGACTCAACCGAGACACGTTGTACAGCTTTGCGATTGTTGATCTCGCCGAACCGGCTCGACTCACACTGCCCGATGCCGGCGGTCGCTACCTCTCTGCGATGATCGTCAACGAAGACCACTTCGTGAACGAGGTCTTACATGACGCCGCTGAATACACGTTGACGAGTGACCACTACGGATCTCGTTACGCCCTGGTCGGTATTCGAATACTGGTCGATCCCAACGATTCCGCGGATGTGGCCGCCGTCGCGGCGATTCAAGACCGCCTAGCGGTCGATGCCCGCTCGTCGCAGACGTTTGTCATGCCGGACTACCACCTCGAGAGCCTCGACGAGACCAGGGATGCATTGCTCGCCCTGGCTCGAGGTCTCGACGATTTCGACCGAATGTTCGGTGCGCGCAAAGACGTTGATCCCATTCGCCACCTCATCGGATGTGCGGCGGGCTGGGGTGGGTTACCCACCTCCGAAGCGACGTACATCGGCGCAGACCCGGGCCTGCCGCCCGCCGATTACGAGTTGGTGTTCAACGATGTTCCCGTCGACGCGTTCTGGTCGGTGTCGATCTACAACGAGCGAGGCTTTTTCGAGCCCAACGAGAAGAACCTCTACTACGGTCAACAGCGTCACCGGTGAGCCCAACGCCGACGGGTCGATCACTGTCCGTCTCGTTGCGTCCGCAGCCGGCGACACGCCCGCGAACGCAATCGTGACGCCGCAGGGCTGGAACTACCTGATTCGCCTTTACCGGCCTCGCGCGGAAATACTGAACGGCGAATGGAGCCCACCGACGCTCACGCGAGGCGGTGCTTCCTGATTGTGATGGCCAATGGCGAGACTCAGGGATGGGTTCCGATCCGGCAGTTTGTGAGTGTCGCTGGGTCGCAGTAGAGACCAACCGGTGGGCCGGGCTTCGGCGGCGGATGGTCGCCGTGCCAAATCATGTTGGAGACGTTGCCTATTCCCTGCCAGAGGAAGTAATAGGTATGGCAAACATTCCAGTTCCAGTCGGTGACCGTCGTTATCATCAGCCCCGACATGAAGATCGCTTACCTGTTTTTGCCGGTCTATTTCGGCCTCTTCGCCGGCTTCGTCGGTCACAGCGTCCGGGTGGGTCTGGCCGGCGCTGCCGTGGGTCTGTTTCTGGCGGTGTGGCTGGCGCGTGAACGGCGACCTCGACACGGGCATGGCGGCGATCGACGCGATGACCGGCACTGAGTTCGAGGACTACGTCGCCGCGCGCATGCAACGGGCGGGCTGGCAGATCACGTTCACCCCGGTCAGTGGCGACTACGGGGTCGACCTGATCGCCCGCCGGTACGACAAGTCCGTGGCGGTCCAGTGCAAGCGTCTCGGCAAACCGGTCGGCATCGGCGCCGTGCAGCAGGTGGTCTCCGGTGCGCGGCACTACGACTGCACGAAGAGCATCGTCGTCAGCAACCAGGAATTCACCGATGCGGCCAAGCGACTGGCCTTCACCCATAACTGCCAGTTGATCGGCCGTCGAGCTTTGGAGGCCTGGGTACCACCGCCGGCCCGGCGCGCGGTTTAGGGCCTGACCGGAGTCCGGCTAAGGCACACTCTGGGAGATGGCGACGATGAAGCATGCTGCCTCGGTGTACATGTGGGCGGCGCTGGTGCTGTGCGTTCTGGGATTGACCGGCGCCGTGGCGGATCCGAGCAGCGCGCAAGCCGCGCCGACCTTTCACTGGTGTCCCGGTCAGCCGTGGGACCCGGGCTGGGGCAGCATCTACGACTGGGACTGGAACCACTGCCACGACTGGGAACGTGCGGCCGGCCAGGGTGGCGCAATGGGCAACGGGCCCTGGGGAGTGCCACCGACCTGGGCGCCGCCGCAGCCACCGCCACCGCCGTGGGCTCCGGGCGCACAGGTGATGTGGAACATGACCGCGCGTGCCTGGGGGTTCTGGAACAACAACATCTGGACGCCGATCTGACTTGCGCACCTTGTCGTAGGCGCCCCTAGCATCGCCACCATGAAATTCGTATCGACCCGGGTCATCACCGCCGACGTCGCGCGGCTGGTCGCGTTCTACGAGAAGGTGACCGATACGGTCGCGGTATGGGGCAATGAGCTTTTCGCCGAAATCCCAACGCCCGTAGGTACTTTGGCTATCGGGAGCGACAAGACCGTGCCGCTGTTCGGGGCGGGATCCGCCGAGCCGGGAGCAAATCGAAGCGCGATCATCGAGTTCCTGGTCGACGACGTGGACGCCGAGTACGAGCGGCTGCGGGCGCACGTCGGGGAAATCGTGACGGAGCCGACGACGATGCCGTGGGGCAACCGGGCGCTGCTATTCCGGGACCCGGACGGCAATCTCGTCAACCTGTTCACCCCGGTCACCGATGACGCGCGCGCCAAGTTCGGCGTGTGAGGGCAGCCGATCAGCCGGCGATGACGGCGATCTCGCTGCCCAGCCGATAGGGCGCGATCAGCGGTAGCTCGTCACCGCTCCAAAAGCGGCCAGGGTCAAACCAATTCGTCCGCTTCTCGGTTTGAATCAGCCCCATCTCCTCGTAGGTGACGGCGACCGTCTCCGCGCAGTACGCGGACTCGAAGCCGCCCTTGCGCTGCTGCTCTCTGCGGCGCCGGGTCGATTCGCGAACGCGGGAGTCCAGGACCGGGATTCCGCGCACCCAGTCGTACCGGGTCGGAAGCTGGCCGCGCAGCCAGCGCAGGGTGAGCCGGGTCGTGGATGGAAATGGCGTGCCGTCCATTCGGGCGATGACGCGCAGCAGCCGATTCTCCTGCTCGCGGTCGACGTCGGGGGTCATCTGCCGCAACCAGCATCGCTGGCCGTAGTGGTTCAGCCATCGCTCGACGGACTCGCGGGCGTCGTTGAGCTGCACGCCCCGGTGGTTGCTCGCGGTCCAGACGTCGGTCAGCTTGTCGCCGAGCTCGGCATGCCACATCAACGGCGGCAGGTCCTCGATCGCGACCGTCATGCCGACATGGTTGACCGGGCTGTTCGACATCGTCTGGATCGCGCGGTCAGGTCCGGAATGCCCGCGAAACAGCCAGACGTCACCGGTCCTGGTCTGGTCCAGAGCCTGGGTCAAGGTCACTGTGTGCGTGTCCACCACCGCACCATATGCAATACCGTCCCCGTCGGGATGCACTCGCGAATAACCTGAGTCCGATGCGCACCGTCTGGAAGTTGCTGGGATTGGCCGGGGTTGTCGGGGTGGCGGCCGGTGGCGTGCTGGTTGTCCGCGACCAACGGCGGCGGCGGGCCTACACGCCCAACGAGATCCGCGATCGGCTGCAGCAGCGCCTCGCCGAGGCCGGCGAAGGCTGAGCCACCCTGCCCGGCTCACGCAGCGGCGACGGCGTACAGCCGGTAGGTGCCGGCGAAGCCTTTCAACTCTGCCTCACGGCCGCCGTCGAACTCGAGGTCGTCGCAATCGCTGAGCGCTTCGCGCACGGTGTCGCTCACCAAAACCTCTCCGCCACAGGCCTCGGCGGCAACCCGCGCCGCCATGGCGACGTTGCGGCCGAACAGATCGTCACCGCGGCGCACCGACCGGCCGACGTGAACCCCGATCCGCACTCGAATTCCGTTGCGCCGCTTACGTTGTGCGTCCCGGTGTAGCGCGTCTTGCATGTCGATGCCGCAGCGCACCGCCTCCTCGGCGCGGGCGAACGCGATCATGAACCCGTCGCCCTGACTTTTCACCACATGCCCGGAGCGGGCCTTGACCAGCTTGCGAACCTGCTTGTCGTGCTCGCCGATCAGCCTGACCCAGGCCCGGTCGCCGACTCGCTCGTTGAGTGCGGTCGACTCCTCGATGTCGGAGAACAGAATCGCGACCTTGCCGTCTTGCGTCACCCGGGCCAGGTCCGGGCGCTCCACCTCGGCCCAGTCGGCAAGGTCTTCGATCGAGCTGCGCACCGCGGCGCCGAACCCCTGCTTGCGAACCAGGTTCGCGGTCTGCCACACCGTCTTGACGGCTTTCGACCCGAAGCTCAGCAGGTCTGGTTGCCGCTGCAGTTCCTCGACCAGCGCCTTGCTGCCGGACCAGAGCCACCACAGCACGCCGATGACCACTGCCTCGATGACGGCCAACGCGGCCAGCGCGTAGACCGCAAGGTGTAGCAGATCCCCCACGATGCACCATTCAACACGTCAGGTGTTTGTGCGGTTACCGTTCGGCTGATGAGTTCCGGTTTCGAACCTCGAGATCCCGCCTATGAGCAGCGAGTGCGGGCGAGTTTCGCTCGTCAAGGGCTTTTGGCTACGTTTGCCGCTCGGCTGGAAGCCATCGAGCCGGGGGTGGTCGAGATCCGCGTGCCGTTCTCGACGGGACTCACCCAGCAGGACGATTTTTTCCACGCGGGTGTCGGTATCGCCGCTCTCGATAGCGCGTGCGGCTACGCGGCGCTGAGTCTGATGGCTCCGGCGACCCGCGTGCTGACGGTGGAATTGAAGGTCAACCTGCTGTCACCAGCGGTGGGCGATTTCTTGCTCGCCCGCGGCGAAGTCGTCCGGCCCGGCCGCAATCTCACCATCTGCCGCGGTGACGCCTACGCCGTCTCCGACGACGGTTCCAAGCATGTAGCCACGATGCTGGCCACCATGACCGGTGTTGCGGAAGCGAATTCTTAGCAGGTTGTGGATCTCGAAAGAGCAACTGCGAGTGAATATTTCGATAATGTTTGCCTCATCGGGTTTGCCTGCGTGGATGAGCGGCTATCCGGCCGCTAGCCTTCCGGTTGTCGAGTGCAACCGCAGTGTTTAGGGTTGAGGCTGGCCGCGGCGGATCGAGCTAGGCAGGTTTTGAGCCCGCGTTGACTAGTCGATTTCTCGTGGAGGTCCCGATTGGCCGAACCCGGCACTGACGCCTCGGACTTGCTGGTGATTTTCGGAATCACCGGCGACCTGGCCCGCAAGATGACGTTCCAGTCCCTTTACCGCCTCGAGCGCAAGGGGCTGCTGCAGTGCCCGATCGTAGGGGTGGCCAGCGACGACATCAGCAAAGACGAGTTGGTGAATCGGGCCCGCAAGGCGATCGAAGGCGCCGGCGAGAAGATCGACGACGACGTGTTCGACCAGTTGGCGAAACGGCTGTCCTACCTGCACGGCGACGTCACCGACAGCGCCCTGTACGACGCGCTGGCCAAGCAGATCGGTCGCAAGCACCGGACCCTCTACTACCTGGAGATGCCGCCGTCGCTGTTCGCGCCGATCGTGGAGAACCTGGGCAAGGCCGGCCTGCTGGAGGGCGCCCGCGTCGCGGTGGAGAAACCTTTCGGTCACGACCTGACGTCCGCCCGCGAGCTCAACGAGCGGCTACGTGCGCTGCTGGACGAGGACCAGATTTTCCGGGTCGACCACTTCCTCGGCAAGGAGCCGGTCGTCGAATTGGAGTACCTGCGCTTCGGCAACCTCGCGCTGGTCGAGTTGTGGCATCGCCATGTCATCTCCGAAATCCAGATCACCATGGCCGAGAACTTCGGCGTCGAAGACCGGGGCAAGTTCTACGACGGGGTCGGCGCCCTGCGCGACGTCGTGCAGAACCATCTGCTTCAGGTGCTGGCCGGATTGACGATGGAGCCCCCGGTCGGGCCCGGCGCGGACGACGTCAACGACCGGAAGTCCGACATTTTCCGCGCGATGCCGGCCGTGGACCCGGATCGCTGTGTCCGGGGCCAGTATCGCGGCTACACCGACGTTGCCGGGGTGGCCAAGGGTTCTACGACCGAGACTTTCGTCGCACTGCGGCTGGAGATCAACAACTGGCGCTGGGCCGGGGTGCCGATCTTCCTGCGGGCCGGCAAGGCGCTGCCCGAACGCGTCACCGAGGTGCGGTTGTTCACCCACCGGGTTCCCTCGGTGACTTTCCTGCCCGAACACCGGCGGCGGTCCGGACCCAACCAGATCGTGCTGCGAATCGACCCCGATCCCGGGCTGAGGTTGCAGCTGACCGCGTTGGAAGATGACCGCTGGCGCGACCTGCATCTGGACTCGTCGTTCATGGCTGACCTGGGCGAACCGCTGCTGCCGTACGAGCGGCTGCTGCACGGGGCGCTGATCGGGGATCACCGGCTGTTCGCTCGCGAGGACGCCATCGAAGAGACCTGGCGGATCGTGCAGCCGCTGCTGGACCACCCCGGCGAGATCCACTCCTACGAACCCGGCTCGTGGGGGCCGGACGCCGCACGGGATCTGCTACGAGGACATCGCGGCTGGCAACAGCCGTGGCTAGCCGGTAACCACCACTAAGGAGAACCAGACAACATGCAACTAGGGATGATCGGCCTGGGCCGAATGGGTGGCAACATCATCCGCCGAGTGGTGGATGCCGGACACGAGGGCGTGGTCTACGACCACGATTCGGACGTGGTGAAGTCGTTCGACGGCGTCGAGAACATCACCGGGGCGTCGTCGCTGGCTGATTTGGCCGAAAAGCTCACCGCGCCAAGGGTTGTGTGGGTGATGGTGCCCGCCGGGACGATCACCACCGGGGTGATCGACGAGCTGGCGACGACGCTGGAGGAGGGCGACATCGTCATCGACGGCGGCAACTCCTACTACCGCGACGATCTGAAGCATGCAAAGACGCTGTCCGAGAAGGGTATTCACCTCATCGACTGCGGCACCAGCGGCGGGGTGTGGGGTCGCGAGCGCGGCTACTGTCTGATGATCGGCGGCGACGACTACGCCTTCGAGCACGCTGAGCCGCTGTTCTCGGTCATCGCGCCGGGCGTCGACTCGGCGCCGCGTACCCCGGGCCGCGAGGGCGAGGTCGCGCAACCCGAGCAGGGTTACCTGCATTGCGGCCCGACCGGCGCCGGGCACTTCGTCAAGATGGTGCACAACGGTATCGAGTACGGGATGATGGCCTCGCTCGCCGAGGGCCTGAACATTCTGCGCAATGCCGACGTCGGCAAGCGCATCATCGAAGCGGGCGACGCCGAAACCGCGCCGCTGTCCAATCCCGAGTGCTACCAGTACAACTTCGACATCGCCGACGTCGCCGAGGTGTGGCGGCGCGGCAGCGTCGTCGGGTCGTGGCTGCTGGATCTGACCGCGATCGCGCTGAAAGAATCGCCGGATCTGCAGGAGTTCTCCGGACGGGTTTCCGACTCCGGCGAGGGCCGCTGGACCGCGATCGCGGCGATCGACGAGGGCGTTCCCGCGCCGGTGCTGACGACCGCGTTGCAGTCCCGCTTCGCCTCGCGCAGCCTCGACGACTTCGCCAACAAGGCGCTGTCGGCGATGCGCAAGCAGTTCGGTGGCCACGCGGAGAAGCCCGGCGTAGGCGGCTAGGCGATCGCGAGCGCGGCGCGCCGGGCGAAGCGGGTCGCCGTCGGCGGGCGATCGCAGCGCGGCAGCGGCGATCGCTAGCGCGGCGCAGCCGGGCGAAGCGGGTCGCCGCCATCGGGCTAGCGGCGATCGCTAGCGAGTTGCGAACGTCACCACGACGTCGCTGAAGGCGTCGTTGTCGTCGCCGGCCGCGGTGTGTCCGGCACCGGACAGTTCGACGAACTCCGCGTTGGGCACGGTCTCCAGGAAGTGTTCGACACCCTCGGGGCTGACCACGTCGGAGAGCTTGCCGCGGATCAGCAGCACGGGGATGGTCAGGTCGGCGGCGGCGCGCTCGAAGTTTTCGGTGCGCAGCTCCGGGTCGTCGCCCGGCTTGGTCATGAAGGCCGGATCCCAGTGCCAGTACCAGCGGCCGTCGCGCAGCCGGAGGTTCTTCTTCAGCCCTTCCGGGCTGCGCGGCCTGGTCCGGTGCGGCAGGTAGGCGGCGACGGCGTCGGCGGCCTCGTCGAGAGTGGCGAACCCGTGCAGCCCGCTGAACATGAAGTCGCGGATGCGCGCGCTGCCGTTCTTCTCGAACCGCGGCACGACGTCGACCAGCACCAGTCGGGTGACCCGCTCCGGTCCGGCCCGGTCGGCGACCAGGATTCCGGTCAACCCGCCCATGCTGGCCCCGATCAGGATCACCGGCCGGCCGATCGCGTCGAGTACGGCCATCACGTCGTCGGTCAGCGTCTCGACGTCGTAGTCGGCGTCGGGGGAGCGGTCGCTGTCACCGTGGCCGCGGCTGTCCAGCGCGACGACGTGGAAGCCGTGATCGGCCAGGACCTGACCGGTGTTCTTCCAGGAGTGCCGGTTCTGGCCCCCGCCGTGCAGCATGAGGATGCTCGGGCGATCGGCGGCTACGTCGGCGCCGACCCGATCGATGGACCGTTCCATTCGTCCGCGACCAGGGTGAGACCCTGAACCCCGTGAAAACTCGGCAGTCTTGGGCGTGTTGCGCACGGCAGTCACGGGCGGTCCTCTCGGTCGATCGGACTTTGACGTTACTCAGATGAGTTTTCGTGTTCGCCGGGGTCTGCCTCTTGAGACACCTTACGACTTAACACTGAGGAGACGGCATGCCCTCGATCACGCCCACGCTGTGGTTCGACCACAACCTGGAGGAGGCGGCGACGTTCTACGCCTCGATCTTCCCGAACTCGCGCGTCGAGGATTTGAACCGAAGCACCGACGCCGGACCCGGCGAGCCCGGGTCGGTGCTGTCCGGCACGTTCGTCCTCGACGGCAACCGGTTCATCGGGATCAACGGCGGTCCGCACTTCACGTTCAGCGAGGCGGTGTCCTTCACGATCAACTGCAAGGACCAGGACGAGGTCGACTATTACTGGAATCGGCTGACCGACGGCGGCGAGGAATCGCAGTGCGGCTGGTGCAAGGACCGGTTCGGCCTGAGCTGGCAGGTGATTCCAGAGCGGCTCTATGACCTGGTCAGCCACCCGGACCCGGCGTGCGCCACCGCCGCCACCCAGGCGATGTACGGCATGCGCAAGATCGTGCTCGCAGACCTCGAGAATGCGGTGGCTTCGGTCTAGGTCCTTGCTTGGAAACTGGCCGACGACGTGCGCCTTGCACGACCACGTACGTTGGAAAACATGCCCGACGATGTGCCAGTCGACGTCGTATACCTGCGGCCGACACCACCTCCTGCTCAAGTAGAACGGATCGCGCTGATCGGTGGGTTGATCGCCGCCGTGGTGTTGGCAGGATTGGTCGGTTGGCTCGGGTTCCGCACCTACGAGGCCCAGGAGCGGGAAGCCCAACGCAGTCTCTTCGTCCAGGCCGCGGAGGACATCGCGGTGAACCTCAGCACGGTCGATTCCCAGCACGCCGACGCCGACGCCCAGCGAATTCAGGACTCGGCCACCGGCACGTTCGCCGAAAGCTTCGCGCACCACAAGCAGGCTTACATCGACGCGGCCAAGCAATCGCGGTCCAGATCGCTGGGCACCGTCACCGGCGCCGGTCTGGAATCGCAGAGCAGCGATCAGGGCCGCGTGCTGGTCGCGGTGATGGTGAAGGCCGCCGGATCCCGCAGCCGGCCGATCAGATGCCGCAGTTCTTCCAGATGCGGATCACCGTGCACAAGGTCGGCGACGGCGCCAAGATCTCCGACGTGGCGTTCGTGTCATGACGCGGCGAGTCAACTGGTCGCGGGTGCTGGTCTACGGGCTGGTGCCGACTTTCGTGTTGCTGCTGGCGATCGCCGCGGGCCTGCTGAAATGGCACGACTCCTCGATCAGGCATATCGAGCTGGCCCGTAATCAATCAGTCGCGGCCGCAAAGGAATCCACCGATGCGATCCTGACTTTCCGCTACGACACGATCGACCACGACGTGGCCGTCACCCGGGAGCGGTTGACCGGCGGCTTCCTTGACACGTACACGAAGCGGACGCAGCAGGAACTCATTCCGCACGCCAAACAACAGCGCATCGTCGCGACCGCCACCGTGCCGAACGCGGCGCCGGAGACCACCACCCCGAATCATGCGGTGGTCCTGGTGTTCATCTCGCAGACCGTCAAGATCGGTGATGCTTCGCCGACCGAAACCGGTTCCAGCGCCCGGGTGACGCTCGACAAGCTCGGCGAGCGCTGGCTGATCTCCGATTTCGACCACTACTAATCGAGCACGTCACTGCCCGCGAAGGAATCAGGTGATGGCCAAACACCGCTGGATCGATGTCCAAGCTCCCACCGTGGAGTTGAAGGCACTGACGTGGGGGCCGAGTGAAGGTCCAATTGCGCTGTGTCTGCACGGTTTTCCTGACACCGCGTATGGCTGGCGCAATGTCGCGCCCCGGCTGGCCGAGTCCGGCTGGCGGGTGGTGGCGCCATTCATGCGTGGCTACGCGCCGTCATCCATCCCATCCGACGGCAGCTATCACGTCGGTGCGCTGATGGACGATGCGCTGCAGGTGCGCGCCGCCGTCGGCGGCACCGACCGCGACGTGGTGATCGGCCACGACTGGGGCGCGATGGCCGCCAACGGGTTGGCGGCGATTCCGGACAGCCCTTTCGACAAGGCGGTGATCATGTCGGTGCCCCCGGCAGCGGCCTTTCGGGTCGGGTGTCCCGACGCCGGCCGGCTGCTGGCCCAGATCCCGCCGCAGCTGTTGCGGAGCTGGTACATCATGTACTTCCAATTACCTTGGCTGCCAGAACGTTCCGCGTCCTGGGTGCTGCCGCGACTGTGGAAAAGTGGTCGCCGGGCTACGACGCCAAAGCCGATCTGCGCCACGTCGATGCCGCGATCGGCACACCGGAGAGCTGGCGTGCCGCGCTCGGACCACTACCGGGCGGCGATCCGCAATACCCGCCCGCCGACGCAGTATCGCGAACTGCACCGGCATTGGATGTCGACGCCGAAGCTGCCGAGCCTGTACCTGCACGGACGCGACGACGGTTGCATGACATCGGCTTTCACGCGTTGGATCCCCAACGCGCTTCCCGACGACAGCGACGTGACCGTCGTCGACAGCGCCGGGCACTTCCTGCAACTCGACGAGCCGGACAAGGTTGCCGACCTGGTGCTGAGTTTCATCGGGCCGGCGAACGCTGAGGCTACGCTCGGGCTCGCATTCTGCAGTGATCGGTGCCACCCTCAACCATGGCCGTCGGTTCGTCCGTCGGTCTCGCCGCCGCCGCAGCTGTAGTTGATGACGGGAGCCGTTGCCCACGCTGACGCGCAGGACGACCAGTTCTTGGGTTCGTTGGCGAACGACGGACTGAACATCGGCCCGCCGGATCGGTTGCTCGCCCTGGCGCATGAACGGTGCGACGACGAGGATCTCTCGCGTCCGGGGTGATTCGTACGCCATTCAGTTCGGCGGGCACGCAAGCCCATGGCGGTACGCCATGTCGAAGATCGGCAACAAGTTGAGAAGTCATGGGTCTGCGGACCAACAGGTTCGCCCGTTCTTGCAAGACGCCATCAACGTGTACTGCCCGGGCGCGACAACTTCGCCGCTGCGACGCCCCGTTAGGGCGCCTCGTCGTCTTCTTCTGCCCGCAGAGTTTTTCGGGGTGGTGGAAGGTGTTGGTGCGGGGTTGTCCTCGGTCGAGGTGTGGTGGTGGGATCCATTCGGTTTGGCTGCGGGTGTTTTTGCGGGTGGTCCAGCCTTGTTCGGCGAGTGTCGTGGTTGGGGTGGCAGTCGAGGGTGAGCCGTTGACGTCGGTGACGGGGTTGGTGGCGTAGGGGTCGCAGTGGTGGACCTCGCACAGGTAGCCGGGGATGGTGCAGCCGGGGAAGGTGCAGCCGCGATCTTTGGCGTGCAACACAATTCGCTGGGCCGGTGAGGCGAGGCGTTTGGTGTGATAGAGCGCCAGGGCTTTGCCGTTGTCGAAGATGGCCAGGTAGTGGTGGGCGTGGGAGCCCAGCCGGATCACATCTGACATCGGCAATAGGGTGCCGCCGCCGGTGAGCCCGCGGCCGGCGCCGGCTTCGAGTTCCTGCAGTGTGGTGGTGACGATGATCGATGTCGGGTAGGCCGTTGTGTTGACCGAGGTCACCGGAGGCCAGCAGGGCGCGGGCGGCGGCGAGTAGCGCGTCGTGGTTGCGTTGGCCGGGGCTGCGGGTGTCGCCCTGGATGGCGGCCTGTGACGGGGTGCCGCTGATGCAGGGCGTCTCGTCGGCGGGGTTGCACATGCCGGGTGCGGCGAGTTTGGCGAAGCACCGCATCCCATCGTGGCCCGGGCTTCGGGGGTGAGCCATCCGTTGATCGGGCTCATGCCGTCGATGTCTTGTTTGCCGATGCACGAGGCCGCGGCGTTTGGCGCGGTCGATGTCGGTGAAGTCGCCGTCGGGGTTGAGGCAGTCGGTGAGCTTGTCGGCCAGCTTGGCCAGCTCATCGGGGCGGTGCTCACAGGCTCAGCCGCGGCCAGCTGCGCTTCGGCTTTGGCGCGGGTCTCGATGTCGACGAAATCCGGCAGCCGATGA
Source organism: uncultured Actinomycetota bacterium (assembly GCA_963750885.1). GTDB lineage: Bacteria > Actinomycetota > Actinomycetes > Mycobacteriales > Mycobacteriaceae > Mycobacterium. The sequence continues at coordinate 195,260 of CAVVSN010000031.1, read as the reverse complement.
AAGAAGCCGCGGATCACCGCGACATGCCCGGCACCGAGCTCGCCGTTGCGCTGCGCGGCAGCGGTGGCCGCCAACACCGGCGGCAGGGGTTCACCGTTCAACGCCCGCCGCTCACCCAGATCGGCGGCCTCGTGGATCCGCCGTGAGGCTTCGGCGCGGCTGATCCGCAACCGGTTGGCCAACGCCGGGGCCAGCTTGCCACCCAACTCGGTCGGCATCAGCCTGGGCGGCGAGCTGATTGATCAGGGCGTGCTCGACGGCCGGCTGCCGACGGCGAAAACCCTCGAACCGCTCCAGCACGCCGCAGCCGCTCGGGGGTGGTCAGCACATCGAACGTCAGATCCAGGGCGCGTTTGTAGCCGGCCTCGAGCGCGTCGAGAACCTCGACGATCTCCTCACGACTACTAGAACGCATGTTCGAATAATAACGAGTCGCAGCCGACAAAAGTAGTCGCAAACTGCCAGCTGTGGATAAAGGCCCGACTGTGGATCCATAGGATGCTGGCATGCCGAACCGGATGACTGCGATCGACGCGCAGTTCTACTGGATGTCGGCCAAGATCCCCAGCGATGAGTTCCTGCTCTATGCATTCGACGGTCTACCAACTGATTTCGAGCGCGCCGTCGACGAGGTCCGCAGCAGGGCGCAAAACTGCGACGCCTTGACGGTCCGCGTCGAAGACGGATCGCCGTTGACCTACCCGTGCTGGGTACCGACCACCGTCGAGGCCGACCGGATCGTGCGCCACCACCTCGACGACGACAGCTGGCAAGGCTGCCTGGACGCGGTCGGCCGGCTCTTCGATGACCAACTCGACATCCGCCGGGCGCCATGGCGCATGCACCTGTTCGGCCCGGTGCACGGTGTCGCGGGCAGCGCCGGACCGGCCACGGTCGCGGTCATGCAGTTCGCGCACGCGCTGTCGGACGGTCCGCGGGCGTTGGCCATGGCCGCCTGGCTGTTCGGCCGCGAGACTCCGGTGCCCGACGTGGTGCCTGAGTCCCCAGGGTTCCTGCCCTGGCTTGCATTTGACGCGGCGCGCGCCCATCGCAAGCTGGTCAGCGATACCCGCGCAGGGCTGCTGCCGCCCGCGATCGGACCGCAGCCGGCGCTGTCCACCAATACTCACCCGACGGGCGCACGCCCCATGCGCACGCTGGTGCGGCACCGCTCGCAGCTGAGCGGACCCACGGCCACTGTCGCGGTGCTGGCCGCCGTGTCCGGGGCGCTCTCCGGCTACCTGGGCGATGTGGCCTCGTCGCCGGTAGCCGAGGTGACGATGGCCAAACCCGGTGTGCCTCATGCTCATAACCACTTTGCCAATGCCACGGTCGGGCTGTATCCGCACCTGGATCGGCAGGCCCGCATTGAAAAAATCGCCACAGATCTGACCAATGCCCGCCTCCGCTCAGAGCATCCCGCATTTCGGGCGGCGGATCGGGCCTTCGCCGCGACGCCTGCTCCGCTGCTGCGCTGGGGTGCCAGCCTGTTCGATCCTGAGGTCCAGCCAGCGCAGGTCGCCGGAAACACGGTTGTGTCAAGCATTTATCGCGTGCCCGCCGACTTGAAGTTCGGTGCCGCTCCCGTGCTGCTGACCGCAGTTTTTCCGGGGCTCTCATCGGTGATCGGCCTTACCCACGGCGTCTGGGGCATGGGCGACACCGTGACGGTCAGCGTGCACGCGGCCGAGTCGGCGATCGGCGATATCGACGACTACGTTGCCCGACTGGACGCGGAGCTGTAGACGAAATCGGTTATGCGTCTTCGGCTTCGCGGGTCAGGCCCGCGGCGAGGATAAGCTCTTCATGCAGTTCGAACCAGACGGTGTGATAGGAGTCGATCAGCGGGCGGGACAGCCACATCGTCTCCCCGGCGTGCACCCGGTCCAGCGCTGTCTGCAGTTTCGCCGCGTAGCGGCCCAGTCGCGGAAGCTCGGCGGCCGCGGCGTTCACGAGAGGCACCACCGTGTGGTGGACCTCGTCGAGGCGGGCCAGCACGGCGGCGTCGTAGTCGGCGATCATCGTGGGGGTTCGGCTGGCCGCCCTTGAGCTGCCAGTCGGTGACCAGCGCCTTGAATTCGTGATTCACGGAACGGAATCCGCCGTACGCGGCCAGGATCGCAGCCGCGTCGACCTGTTGCCGCTCGGCTGTCAGCAATTCCTCGAGACGCGTACGGCCCTCGGGGCTGATGCGCAGCGTCGGTCCGTCGACCAACAGACCCGCCTCGACCAAATCGTTGACCGCCAGGCCAACATCTTCGGAGCCCAGTGTCGCGGCCAGATCGTCCCGGCTGATCCGCCCTTTCAGCCGAACCGACTGCAGCACAGCAAGTTCGGTCAAGACGAGACTCGGATCGCCGCCAGCATCGCCAACAGCGGACTGGCGGACACCACATCGCTGTGCCCGCTGGCCAGCGCGGTACGCACCGCGGCCTCGGAGTGGCAAATCCAGTCGGGGGTAGTCGCCGCCGGAATGCGCCCGCAGCGGGCTGATTCGCCTTGCGATTTCAGCCAATTCGAGCAGTTCGGGAGTGTTGTCCTCGGACCAGGCGGACAGCGGCAGGCTCCCGGAGCGGACTTCGCCCGCGTTGCCGTCGACGGTGACCAGCTTGCCGGCCAGTGACTCGGCGACCCCACTGCCGCAGCCGACCACGGCCACCCGGCCAAGCTCGCGGCTGACCACCGCGGCGTGGCTGGTGGCGCCCCCGGTCTCGGTGACGATTCCGCGGGCGACCAGCATGCCGTGAATGTCGTCCGGGCTGGTGTGGTTGCGTACCAGGATGACGTCTTCGCCGCGGTCGGCGGCTTCGATCGCCGCGTCGACATCGGTATAAGCCCGCCCCGAGGCGATGCCCGGACCGGCTGGTTGACCGGTAGCCAAAAGTTCTGCGGTCAAACGGTTTTCCGGCTGCAGAGACGGCTGTAGCAACGCCTCGACATGTGCAGGCGTCACCCGTCGAAGCGTCTCGGCTTCGTCGATCAGCCCGTCGCTCAGCAGTTGCAACGCCAGGCGCACCGCGGCTTGCGCCGAGCGCTTCGCGGCCCGGGTCTGCAACAGCCAGAGCGTGCCGTCTTGGATGGTGAACTCGATCTCCTGCACGTCCGCCGTCAATCGCTCCAATGACTTTGCAGCGCGGACTAATTCGTCATAGGCGCCTGGCAGACGGTCACGGAGTGCGGCGATGGGCTCGACGTCGACTGTGCCCGACACCACGTCGTCACCCTGACCGCCGGGCAGCCACTCGCCGAATTCGGCGTCGGCACCGGTCATCGGGTTGCGCGAAAACATCACCCCTGCTCCGGAATTGGAATTCAGGTTGCCGAAGACCATCGCCTGCACCACCACCGCCGTGCCGCCGCGATCGTCGAGCCCGTGGTGGGAGCGGTACGCGGCGGCGCGCGGCGAGTCCCACGAGGCGAAAACCGCCTCGATCGCGGCGCGCAACTGCTGGTACGGATCGTCAGGCGTCGGGCCGGTCACGATCCGCGAGTACGACTCGGTGAAGCGCCGCCGCGAGTCGCGGGCGAACTCTGCCGAACCTTCAGCAGCCAAAGCGCTTTCGACGGCATCGCTGAAACCGAGATCGAGCAGGGTGTCCATCATCCCGGGCATCGAGACCGCCGCGCCGGAGCGCACGCTGACCAGCAGCGGACGCGGCCCGTGTCCGAATGTCCGCGAGGTTGCGGCTTCCAAGGTGCGCATTCGGTCGCGCACGTCATCCCAGATCGCGTCGATGGTGGCTGCGGGCTCGGCGCGATAACGCGCGCCCACCTCGGCGGTGATGCAGAACGCGGGCGGCACGGGCAGGCCGTTGCGGCGCATCATGTCGATCCCGTGCGCCTTGTGGCCCAGAACTTCGGGCGGAGCCGAGGCGGCGCCGTCCAGCAGTATCACCGGCCGTGTGGACATTCGAATGTTCAGGATCGACCGCGCAGCACGACGACCTCGGCTGCCGACGCGGCGCCTTTGTTGGTGTGGACGGATCCTGCCGTACCGAGCGTGCGGCCGACGTTGCCCGCTCCAATGATCGCAATCTTGATGGGTCACTCCTTTTACGTCGGGTGCGGCTGGCAGGATACCTCTGCCTATCCCGTGCCTACCCGATGATCTAGGTTGACGTCTATGAATGATGCCTCTGACGTCGGGTTGCTGATTCTGCGGCTGGTGCTGGGCTTGACGCTGGCCGCCCACGGTTACAACAAATTCTTCGGTGGCGGACGGATACCCGGAACCGCGGGCTGGTTCGAAAGCATCGGGATGAAGTACGGCAAGTTCCAGGCCGTCGTCGCCGCGACCACCGAGATCGCCGCCGGACTGGGCCTGGCCGCGGGCCTACTCACGCCGATCCCCGCCGCCGGATTCGTGGCGTTGATGCTGGTCGCGGCATGGACTGTGCATCGACACAACGGCTTCTTCATCGTCAAAGAGGGCTGGGAGTACAACCTGATCCTCGCTGTCACTGCGGTGGCCATCGCGACGACGGGCCCCGGGAGACTCAGTCTGGACTACCAGATCTTCGGGCCCCAGCTGTTCCACCCCGGCTGGCACGGACTGTTCGGTTCGTTGCTGCTGGGCATCGGCGGGGCGTTCGGTCAGCTCGCGCTGTTCTACCGGCCGCCGGTCAAGCAGGCTGACTAGCCTGATCCACCCGGTCCGGACGCACCGCAGCGCCGACGCCTTTCCGGTCACCGAGCACCTCGCCTATAAGATCGCGCAGGTTTCCGCCGACCCGATCGCGGTGCCGGCGGAGACGGTGGCGATGGTGGTCAACCGGATCATCGACAACGCGGCAGTCAGCGCCGCTGCCGTGCTGAGGCGACCGGTCACCGCCGCCCGTCATCAGGCTATGTCTTTCCGGGCTGCACCGGGCAGGCCGGGCGCCAAGGTGTTCGGCGTCGACGGCAGCTACTCCGCCGAGTGGGCCGCCTGGGCCAACGGCGTCGCTGTTCGCGAACTGGACTACCACGACACCTTTCTGGCCGCCGACTACTCACATCCCGGGGACAACATTCCGCCGCTGGTTGCGGTCGCCCAGCAACTCCGCGTGCCGGGTAGCGACCTGATCCGGGGTCTGGCCACGGCGTATGAGGTTCAGATCGGCTTGGTCAAAGGGATCTGCCTGCACGAGCACAAGATCGACCACGTCGCACACCTCGGGCCGTCGGTGGCCGCCGGTCTGGGAACCATGCTGCGGCTCGACATCGACACGATCTATCAGGCAATCGGGCAGGCGCTGCACCTGACCACCTCCACGCGGCAATCCCGCAAGGGCTCCATCTCCAGCTGGAAGGCGTTCGCACCCGCTCACGCCGCAAAGGTGGCCATCGAGGCCGTCGACCGGGCAATGCGCGGTGAGAGCTCACCCGCCCCGATCTGGGAGGGGGAGGACGGCGTGATCTCCTGGTTGCTGTCGGGACCCGAGCGCACTTACCAGGTGCCGTTGCCCGCGCCGGGTGAGCCCAAGCGCGCGATCCTGGAGAGCTACACCAAAGAGCATTCCGCCGAATATCAGAGCCAGGCGCCCATCGACCTCGCTCGCCGGCTCCGCGAACGCATCGGGGACCTCGAGCAGATCGCGACGATCGTGCTGCACACCAGCCACCACACCCACTATGTGATCGGCACCGGCTCCGGTGACCCGCAGAAGTTCGACCCCGACGCATCCAGGGAGACACTCGATCACTCGTTGCCGTACATCTTCGCCGTAGCGTTGCAAGACGGCAGCTGGGACCACGAGCTGTCGTATGTGGCCGAGCGGGCGCACCGGCCGGACACAATTGCGTTGTGGCGCAAGATCTCCACGGTCGAAGACCCGGAGTGGACCCGCCGCTACCACTCGGACGATCCGCACGAGAAGGCTTTCGGCGCCCGGGTGGAAGTGACGCTGAGGAGTGGCGAGGTGATCACCGACGAGCTGGCCGTGGCCGACGCGCATCCGCTGGGGGCGAGGCCCTTCGAGCGGCAGCAATACATCGACAAGTTCACCAGGCTGGTCGACGGAGTAGTGGATCCCGTTGAACAGCAACGATTTCTGACCGCCGCACAGCACATCGACGACGTGAATCAGCTGAATTTACGGGTCCAGATTTTGGACCGCGAGCCGCCCATCCCGCCAGGTATCTTCGGCTGACTGTCGTTGACAGTGACTGTCAACTGGTCATACTGTGCCAGACGTGAGCAACCCGTCGAAGCTGCGCGTCATCCAATGGGCCACCGGAGGCGTCGGCAAGGCCGCCATCGAATGCGTGCTGAATCACCCACAACTCGAATTGGTCGGCTGCTGGGTGCACAGCGCGGACAAGAACGGGCGCGACGTCGGTGACATCCTCGGCATCGGAACGGTCGGTGTCACTGCGACATCGAGCAGGGACGAAGCGCTGGCCATCGACGCCGACTGCGTGATGTACAGCCCGTTGATCCCCAATGACGACGAAGTAGTCGCGATTCTGCGGTCCGGCAAGAACGTCGTGACGCCGGTGGGTTGGGTGTACCCCGATCCGGGCAATGCCCGCCACCAAGCGGTCGCCGACGCCGGGGTCGAGGCCGGCGTGACCCTGCACGGTTCCGGCATCCATCCCGGCGGTATCACCGAGCGGTTCCCGCTGATGATCTCGTCGCTGTCCTCGGCAATCACCCACGTTCGCGCCGAGGAGTTCTCCGACATCCGTACCTACAACGCACCGGACGTGGTGCGCCACATCATGGGCTTCGGGGGCACCCCGGAGGAAGCGATGCAAGGCCCGATGGCCGGCTTGCTGGAGGCCGGCTTCAAGCAGTCGGTCCGAATGATCGCCGACCATATGGGTTTCCGCATCGACGCCAACCTCAGGACGATCCAGGACGTCGCGGTGGCTACCGCCGACATCGACTATGCGCCTTTTCCGATCACCACCGGCAGCGTGGCCGCGCGGCGGTTTCGCTGGCAGGCACTGGTCGACGGCGAACCGGTGATCACGGCGGCGGTCAATTGGCTGATGGGCGAGGAAGACCTGGAGCCCGCCTGGGATTTCGGCGGACGTGGTGAACGTTTCGAGGTCGAGATCACCGGCGACCCCACCGTGAACCTCATCTTCAAGGGTCTGCAGCCGGAGACGATCGCCGAAGGGCTGGTGAAGAATCCGGGCGTCGTGGTCACGGCGAACCATTGCGTGAACGCCATCCCCGATGTCTGTGCCGCCGAACCCGGCATCAAGACCTATCTGGACCTTCCGCTGTTCGCCGGTCGGCCGGCGGCCCGTCTCGCGTCGGCGACATGAGCTACGCCCACCCTGAGTCGATGCGCGGCCACGTCGCAATCATCACCGGCGGCGCACAGGGCGTCGGAAAGGGCGTCGCCACAGCGCTTCTCGAACGGGGAGCGTCGGTGCTGCTGGCCGACATCAACGCCGAGAAGCTAGCGAGCCACCACCGACGAGCTTCGGGCAGTTGGGCGCGTCGAGCAATTCGTCGCCGACTTGCGCGATCCGGACAGCGCCCAGCGCATCGTTGCCGCGGCCGTCGATGCTTTCGGCACGGTGCACGGTCTGGTCAACAATGCCATCGCCACCAATGAGCCCAAGGCGTTCGTCGACATCACCGGCGAAGACTTCGCGCTGGGTCACGAGGTCGGGCCGCGGGCCAGTTTCCTGCTGATGCAGGCCGTGCATCCGCTGATGGTCGCGGCCGGTGGTGGTTCGATCGTCAACCTCGGCTCGGGCACGGGCACCGGCGGCGAGCCCAAGTGGGGCGGTTACGCCGCCGCCAAGGAAGCCATCCGCGGTCTGTCGAAAGTCGCTGCGCTGGAATGGGGCCGAAGCAACATCCGGGTCAACGTGGTCTGCCCGTTCGTCGAATCCGACGGGATCAAATTCTGGAAAGAGTTCGCTCCAGACGATTACACCAAGGCCGTCAAGCGTGTCCCGATGAAACGCATCGGCGACGTTCGCGACGACGCGGGCGCGCTGGTGGCATTCCTGCTCAGCAGCGACGCGACCTTCATCACCGGGCAGACCATCCACGTCGACGGCGGGATCGGCTGCTTCCGATGACGGAGTCGCTGCGCGACCGGCAGCGTGCGCAGATCCGGGCCGATATCCGCCGGGCCGCCTTCCGACTGTTCATCGAGCGCGGGTACGACGCCGTGACGACCGAGGAAATAGCCTCGGCCGCAGGGGTTTCACCGCGCACCTTCTTTCGATATGTACCGACGAAGGAGGAGTTACTGCTGGCCCCCGTCCGGCACGGCGGCACCGCGATCGTCGCCCTCCTCGAGGAGCGACCGGCCGCCGAGGCGCCCGACGTCGCGTTGATCAACGCGATCGTCACCCGGACCCGGTCGTTCGGTGTGGCCGACACCGAGGAGTGGCGGGCGGCGTTGCTGGTCGCACCGGATCTACTGGGCAAGCTGACGGTGCATCTGCCCGCCGACAAAGAGCGGGCGACCAAGCTGGTCGCCGCGCGGATGGGCACCAGCTCCGGTACCGACATCCGGCCCGCTCTGCTGGTCCAACTCGCTTTCTCAGCAGCCGATTTCGCGTTCCAGCAATGGGTGCGCCAGTCGACCAAGAAACCGCGGGCACTCGATCGTTATGTCACCGAAGCACTCGAGGCGGTAAAGAGCCCACACTGGCGGCATCGTTAAAGAGAAGGGGAGACGCAGGTGAAGACGAGAAGCAAGGCGCATTCGCTGGCGCTGGTCGGGGTGGCGTACGTCGTTGCCATCGCGGTCGGTGCGGCGTGGCTGGAATGGGGTGTGCACACCGGCCGGCTGGTGCTGGATACGTTGATCGCGGATCTGCTGGCGACGCTGGTGATCTTCGTGTTCAGCCGGGCGTACGGCAACTCGAGTTTCTACGACGCGTACTGGAGCGTGATTCCGCCGGTGCTGCTGTTCTATTGGTGGAGTCAGTCCGGGTTGCACCAGCTGCGGTGCTGGCTGATCGCGGCGGTGGTGCTGCTGTGGGCGATCCGCCTGACCGCGAACTGGCTGTACTCGTTTCCCGGCCTGCACCATGAGGATTGGCGTTATCCGATGTTCCGCGAAAAGGCCGGACGGTTGGAATTCGTCGTCGATCTGGTGACGATCCACCTCATCCCGACGCTGTTGGTCTTCGCCGGCATGCTGCCGGTGTACGCCGCAGTGACCTGGCCTCGCAGCCGACATCGGGTGGTTGACCTACCTGGCGACGGTGGTGGGACTGGCCGCCGTTGCTCTGGAGTTGGCCGCCGATGTTCAGATGCACCGATTTGTCCGCCAGAAGGCTCGACGGCGCGGCGATGGACCGCGGACTGTGGGCGTGGTCGCGGCATCCGAACTACTTCGGGGAGTTCAGCTTCTGGGTCTCGCTGGCACTGTTCGGTGTGGCCGTCTCGCCGTCGGACGCATGGTGGCTGTGCCTGGGCGCACTCGGGATGCTGGGCATGTTCCTCGGCGGCAGCATTCCGATGATGGAGACGCGCAGCCTCGAGCGACGGCCCAGCTATCAGGATGTCGTCGACCGGGTTCCCCGGTTTCTCCCGCGTCCGCCGCGACGCGCCTAGCAGGCGGCCGGGTGCGATTCGCAGTACGGCGTCGTCCCAGGGAACTTGTACCGGTGTCCCGCGACCCAGCGGTAGACGGCGTCCTGGATGAAGCGGATGCCGGGAATTCGGTAGACCACCAACGGGATTCGCGTGCCTACCGCTGCCGAAAGCGCCGCGTTGGCGGCCTCGGCACCGGAGTAGACGGCGCCCGTGGAGTCCAACCAACGGACCGAATCGAGCAGGCTTGTCGGCGTGATGCCAAGCCGTTGGGCGGTCCCTGGGCTCTGCAGCGGCTCGGTCTGGATGTTGCCGGTGCGATCGAAACTGAGCAGTAAATCTTTGGAGCGCGTGCACATTCCGCATGCTCCGTCGAAAAACAGTGTGCCGGTGTTCATCGGGGGACCCCCTGCCGTGACCGCAGTTGCACCACCGAGCCTACGCCGGACGGATGGCGGCGCGCGCGAATGCCGGCGATCGCGAACACGATGCCGGTGCCGATCTCGGCGGCGGCACTGACCCACGAGAGCCACGTCACGTTGATGCGCGGACCGGAGACGAAGCTGTCCTGGTAGGCGGGAAAGTAACTCGGCAACAGGTGCGCGTACGTGAAGAGGATGGCGCTGCCGAACCCGACCACGATCGCCGCTTCGGGCGCCCGGCGGCGACCGGTGACAGCCAGCAAGATCGCGACCACGACGAACACGCCCTGAATCGTGCCGCCGACCATGATCGCGTGCGGCGACGCGGCCATTCCCCGGCGCAGGTGATCACCGACGTGGACGCCCCAACCGGCAGCGAAAAGCACTGCCGCCCAACGCAGAGCACGCTCACCGGAGGTTGGTGCCTGTGCAGTTTGACTTGTCATCGCGGATCACCGTCCTGAAGTGCCTGACATCCGTTCTACTACTACGCAACGTAGTAATCAAGGGCTTTGGTGACAGGGTTTACCGCGAACGGGAACCATCGGCCTAGAACACGTTCTAGTCTTGCCGCCATGGGATTTCTCAAACAGGAAACTCCGCAGATCGACTTCGAGGAGTGGAGCAAGGGCACCCGCGCCGAGAAGATCATTCCGATGGCCCGGCATTGGGCGGAGGTCGGATTCGGCACGCCCGTGCTGCTGCACCTGTTCTACGTCGTCAAGATCGTGCTCTACATTCTGGCGGCCTGGCTGTTGGCGCTGACCACGACGGGAATCGGCGCCTTCACCGATGTTGCGCACTGGTACGCCGAGCCGATCGTGTTCGAAAAGGTCGTGCTCTTCACGATGCTGTTCGAAGTGGTCGGCCTCGGCTGCGGCTTCGGCCCGTTGAACAACCGGTTTTTCCCGCCGATGGGTTCGATCCTCTACTGGCTGCGGCCCGGCACCATTCGGCTGCCACCGTGGCCGGGCCGGATTCCGTTGACGAAGGGGGATAGCCGCACGTCCATTCGACGTCCTGCTGTATGCGCGCACTGCTGGTACTGCTCGTCATTGCGGTCTTCTCCGACGGCGCCGGCCCGGTGCCTGCCCTCGGCACGACGATCGGCGTGCTGCCGGCGTGGCAGATCTGGGCGGTGTTGGGCGTGCTGGCGGTGCTGGGACTGCGCGACAAGGTGATCTTCCTGGCGGCCCGCGGTGAGGTGTACGCCTCGTTCACGGTGGCGTTCCTGTTCGCCGGCTACGGCGTGGACATGATCCTGGGCGCAAAACTCGTGTGCCTGGTGATCTGGCTCGGCGCCGCGACATCCAAACTGAACAAACACTTTCCGTTCGTGATCTCGACGATGATGAGCAACAACCCGGTGTTCCGGCCGAAATTCATCAAACGTGGTTTCTTCGAACACTTTCCGGACGACCTGCGTCCGGGCCGGCGTTCCCGTTGGCTCGCGCATTTCAGCACGGCGATCGAAGGCTTGGTGCCGCTGGTGTTGTTCTTCAGCCACGGCGGCTGGCCTACCGCGATCGCCGCATTCGTCATGCTGTGCTTCCACTTCGGCATTTTGTCGTCGATCCCGATGGGGGTGCCGTTGGAGTGGAACGTCTTCATGATGTTCAGCGTGCTGGCGCTGTTCGTGGGGCACGCATCGGTCGGGCTTGCCGACCTGACCACCCCGCTGCCGATCCTGTTGTTCGCGGTCGTGGCCGGCACCGTCGTGACCGGAAACCTGTTCCCGCGCAAGGTTTCTTTCCTGCCCGGCATGCGCTACTACGCCGGCAACTGGGATACCACGCTGTGGTGCATCAAGCCGTCGGCGGAGGCCAAGATCGCCAACGGCGTGGTCGCGATCTCGAGCATGCCCGCCGCGCAACTGGAGAAGTTCTACGGCAGCAAGGAAGCCGCGCAGATTCCGATGTTCATGGGATATGCGTTCCGCGCGTTCAACACTCACGGTCGGGCACTGTTCACGCTGGCGCACCGCGTGATGGCCGGCCATGACGAGGACGACTACGTGCTGACCGACGGAGAACGAGTCACCAGCACCGCCATCGGATGGAATTTCGGCGACGGGCATTTCAGCAACGAGCAGTTGGTCGCCGCTTTGCAGAAGCGCTGCCACTTCGAGCCAGGTGAGGTCCGCGTCGTGATGCTCGACGCACAGCCGATTCACCGCCAGACCCAGCAGTACCGACTGGTGGATGCGGCGACCGGTGAATTCGAGCGCGGCTATGTCCAGGTGGCCGACATGGTGACACGCCAACCCTGGGCTGACGACGTACCGGTGCACGTCCAGTCGCAGCGCCGGGCGTGAAGCTGTTGCGATAATTCAGCGATTTTTTCGCAACAGTTTCACGCTCGACGCGCACGCTCTAGGCGTCGGCGCGGACCTTCTTGGTCGCCTCGACCAGGTTGGCCAACGACGCGTTCACCTCGTCAGAGTTGCGGGTCTTCAGACCGCAGTCCGGGTTGACCCAAAGTCGATCCGCCGGAACGGCTTTCAGCGCTTCATGCAACGACTTGGTGATCTCGTCGGTGCTGGGCACCCGCGGCGAGTGGATGTCGTAGACACCCGGTCCGACGCTGTTGGAGAAGCCGATCGAGTTCAGGTCGTCGAGCACCTCCATGTGCGAGCGGGCCGCCTCGATCGAGGTGACGTCGGCGTCCAGGTCGGCGATCGCACCGATCACCTCACCGAACTCCGAGTAGCACAGGTGCGTGTGGATCTGTGTCGAGTCCTCCACACCCGACGTCGCCAGCCGGAACGAGCCGACCGCCCAGTCCAGATAGGCCTTCTTGTCAGAGTCGCGCAGCGGCAACAGCTCTCGCAGCGCTGGCTCGTCGACCTGAATCACCGCGATACCAGCCGACTGCAGGTCCACGGTCTCGTCGCGGATCGCCAGCGCCACCTGGTAGGCGGTGTCGGCCAGTGGCTGGTCGTCGCGAACGAACGACCACGCCAGGATCGTCACCGGACCGGTGAGCATTCCCTTGACCGGCTTGTCGGTCAGCGACTGCGCATATTTGGCCCACTCCACCGTCATCGGGTGCTGGCGGGTCACGTCGCCGTAGAGCACCGGCGGCCGGACGCAGCGGCTGCCGTAGGACTGCACCCAGCCGAGCTTGGTGGCGAAGAAGCCGTCCAGCTGCTCGGCGAAGTACTGCACCATGTCGTTGCGCTCCGGCTCGCCGTGCACCAGCACGTCGAGCCCCAGCTCCTCCTGCAGCTTGATCACGTCGGCGATCTCGGACTGCATCCGGCGGGTGTACTCCGCCTCGTCGATCTCACCGGCGACCAGCGCGGCGCGCGCCTTGCGGATCTCGACGGTCTGCGGGAACGAACCGATCGTGGTCGTCGGCAGCGGCGGCAGGTGCAGGCGCTCGATCTGCGCTTCGCGACGTTGGGCCGCCGGACCGCGCTCGGTGCCACCGGACTTCTCGATCTCCTTGATGCGTTCGCGCACCTTGTCGTTGTTCAGCCGCGGGTCCTTCTCACGGGACGCGACCGCCGCGTTCGATTCCGCGATCTCGTCGGCCACCGCCTCGCGGCCGTCCTTGAGTGCCTTTGCCAACGTGACGACTTCGTGCACCTTTTCGGCGCCGAACGCCAGCCAACTGCGCAGCGCGTCGTCCAGATCGGTCTCGGGCTCCAGCGAGTACGGCACGTGCAGCGTCGAGCACGACGTCGAGACTGCTACGGCGGCAACGCTTTCCAGCAAGCTGCCCAGCGTGCCCAGTGCAGCCTGCAGGTCGGTGCGCCAGATGTTGCGTCCGTCAACGATTCCGGCCACCAGCGTCTTGTTCTTCAGCTCGGGAACCGACGCGATCGCGGCGTCGGCGCCGTAGACGAGGTCGACGCCGATCGCCTCGATCGGCGTGCGGGCCAGCGCGGCCAGGCTCTTGCCGGGGTCGCCGAAGTAGGTGGCGACGTGGATCGCGGGCCGCTTGTCCAACGCTCCCAGGGTGTTGTAGACCCGCTCGGCGAGCGCCGGCGCGTCGGCGGAGATGTCGGTCACCAGTGCCGGCTCGTCGATCTGCACCCACTCCACGCCTTTGTCGGCGAGCTGGCCCAGCAGGTCGGTGTAGAGCGGAACCAGTTCGTCGAGTCGCTCGATCGGTGCACCCGCGCCGCCGACCGCCTTGCTCAGCAGCAGGAAGGTGATCGGTCCGATGATCACCGGACGGGCCGTGATGCCTTGCTCCTGAGCCTCTTTGAGCTCCGATAGCACCTTCTCCGGGTGCAGCGAGAACTTCGTCTTCGGTCCGATTTCCGGGACGATGTAGTGGTAGTTGGTGTCGAACCACTTGGTCATCTCCAGCGGAGCGATGTCGCCGGTGCCACGAGCCGCGGCGAAGTAACGGTCCAGGTCGTCCGAGATGGCCTCGACATCGGACTGGCAGCGCGCCCAACAGCACGGCGGTGTCCAGCATTTGGTCGTAATACGAGAAAGTATTGATCGGCACCGAGTCGAGGCCGGCGGCGGCCAGCTGGGCCCAGGTGTCGTGGCGGATGGTGGCGGCGACCTTTTCGAGGTCGGAGCGGCTGGTGTTGCCCTTCCAGTAGCTCTCGGTAGCGCGCTTGAGTTCGCGCTTGGGGCCGATGCGCGGTGAGCCGGTGATGGTGGCGGTAAACGGTGTTGCGGTCACAATCGGTTTCGTCCTTCAATCGACGGGGTGGTCACCGCCAACGGACGTACAACCGGTCCGGCGCAGCGCACACAGCCACTGCAACCGTTACGGCCAGACGCCCATTCCACGAGGCGGTGAGCCGCCAGGCGCGGCGCGCCCGGCACAGTCGGCAGGTCTTCGGACTCACAGGCATGCACCGGCTGGTGCTCCTACTGGCCGTCGCTTCCCGATCTTGCGATCAGTGCTTTGAGACGGCGGTCGTTCCTGCATACCGCTGCGGGACAGTCCCGGACTCTCACCGGGTTCCCTCTTACGAAGCGCATCTAACATGCTTCGCTCGATGCCGACTCCGTCGTGAGCGACGAGATCGGCAGACCGACTGCGAAGCCGACGTTACCCGGTTTGTGGCGGCACCCGCCGCGCCCCGCTTAGCCGGGCTTGCGATCGCCGCCGGCGGCCAGCGCTTCGGGTATGGGCAGGTCACCACTGTTGAAGTCGATGGTCCGGTCGGATCGTGGAGTCGTCGTGCAGTGCTTGGGCGGCCACCAGCGCGACATCCTCGCGCGAGACCGAACCTTTCTCGGCACCGGCGCCGACCGCTATCCGTCCGGTTGCCGGGTCCAGCGTGAGGCTGCCGGGTCCGAGCACGGTCCAGTCCAGGTCGCGTGGCGCGAAGATGGGCGTCCGCGGCCGATTTCGCCTCGGCGTAGGCGAAAAACGAATTGTCCGGCGATACGCCGTGGTCAGGTCCCGCGCCGAAGTACGACACGATCACGAAACGTCGCACGCCGGCCTGACCGGCGGCGTCGATCACCCGGATTGCGGCGTCGCGGTCGACGGCGTAGGTGCGGGCCGGGTCGCCACCACCGGCGCCGGCGGCGAACACCACGGCGTCATGGCCGGCCAGCAGATCGGCCAGCGCGGAGGTGTCCGAATGCTCGATATCTGCGACGACGGGGTGGGCGCCGGTGGCGTCGATGTCGTCGGCGTGATCGGGATTGCGGATGACCGAGGTCACCTGATCCCCTTGGTCGGTGAGGATGCGGGCCAGATGCAGAGCGACCTTGCCGTGGCCGCCGATGATGACGATGCGGGACATGCTTCAAGTCGAGTCCGACGCTACCGACCGGTAGGGCACCCCGGCAGCGGCCCAACTAAGCGGTTGGTCAACAATCGGAAGAAGTCGTCAGAGCATAAGGAGATAGGTCATGGCTGAAGCCGTCATCGTCGAGGCAGTTCGTTCACCAGTCGGTAAGAGGAATGGCGGGTTGTCCGGCGTCCACGCCGCCGACCTGTCCGCGCAGGTACTCAACGCCCTCGTCCAGAAGGCCGGCATCGACCCGGCGCTCGTCGACGACGTGATCTGGGGCTGCGTCATGCAGGCCGGGGAGCAGTCGATGGACATCGGCCGCACTGCGCTGTTGGCCGCGGGGTGGCCGGAGACCGTGCCCGGCGTGACCGTCGACCGGCAGTGCGGATCCAGCCAGCAGTCGATCCACTTCGCCGCCGCCGGAGTGGTTGCCGGGCACTACGACGTGGTGGTCGCCGGTGGCGTCGAGTCGATGTCGCGGACGCCGATGGGTGCCTCGCTCGCCAACGGCGGCAACCCGTTCTCGCCAGGCTTCAAGGCCCGCTACGACCGGACGCCCAACCAGGGCATCGGCGCGGAGATGATTGCCGAGCAGTGGGGATTCGATCGGACCGCGGTCGACCAGTTCTCGCTCGGCTCGCACGAGAAGGCCGCGGCCGCACAGGATTCCGGTGCCTTCGATGACCAGATCGCGCCGATCAAGGACCAGGACGGTAACCCGGTGCTCAAGGACGAGGGCATCCGTCGCGGTACGCCGATCGAGAAGATGGCACAGCTCAAGCCCGCGTTCAAAGAAGACGGCGTGATCCACGCCGGCAACTCCAGCCAGATCTCCGACGGGTCCGCCGCGTTGCTGATCATGACGGCGGAGAAGGCAAAAGAGTTGAAGCTCAACCCGATTGCCAAGGTGCATACCGCCGTGCTGGCCGGCGCCGACCCGGTGATCATGCTGACCGCCCCGATCCCGGCGACCCAGAAGGCGCTCAAGCGTTCCGGTCTGTCGCTGGACGACATCGGCGTCTTCGAGGTCAACGAGGCCTTCGCGCCGGTGCCGCTGGCCTGGCTGAAGGACATCGGCGCCGACGAGAAGAAGCTCAACCCCAACGGCGGCGCGATCGCGCTCGGCCACCCGCTCGGCGGATCCGGTGCCCGGATCATGACCACGATGCTGTACCACATGCGGGACAAGGGAATTCGTTACGGCTTGCAGACCATGTGTGAAGGCGGCGGCCAGGCCAACGCCACCATCGTGGAGCTGCTGTGACGGACGCCGTACAGCAGCCTGCTGTACTCGTCGAGCGCCGCGACGACGTCCTCGTCATCACCATCAACCGGCCGGAGGCGCGCAACTGCGTCAACGGGGCCGTCAGCATCGGCGTGGGTGACGCGCTCGAGCAGGCGCAGCACGACGCGGACGTGCGCGCGGTCGTGATCACCGGCGCCGGCGACAAATCCTTCTGTGCCGGAGCGGATCTCAAGGCCATCTCGCGCCGAGAGAATCTGTATCACCCCGACCACGGCGAGTGGGGTTTCGCGGGCTACGTGCACCACTTCATCGACAAGCCGACGATCGCTGCGGTCAACGGCACTGCGCTGGGTGGCGGCACCGAGCTGGCCCTGGCCAGCGACCTGGTGGTGGCCGAGGAACGCGCGCAGTTCGGACTGCCGGAGGTCAAGGTCGGCCTGCTCGCCGGCGCGGGTGGCGTGTTCCGCATCGCGCAGCAGCTGCCCCGCAAGGTGGGAATGCAGATGCTGCTGACCGGTGAGCCGATCAGCGCCGAGGAGGCCGCGGACTGGGGGCTGATCAACGAGGTGGTTCCCAACGGCACTGTGCTGGAAGCCGCACTGGCACTTGCCAAGCGGATCACCGTCAACGCGCCGCTGTCGGTGCAGGCCAGCAAGCGGATTGCGTGTGGTGCTGATGACGGCGTCATCCCCGACGAGGAACCCGGTTGGGCCCGCACCACGCGTGAGTTCGGCACGTTGCTGCGCACCGAGGATGCCAAGGAAGGACCGCTGGCGTTCGCCGAAAAACGTCAAACCGGTCTGGAAGGCGCGCTGACCAAGGCGATCGCGATCTACCAGCCGAGGAGCACGAGTTCCGAGCAGAACGCCGGGCCCATGGCGATCATCAGCCCGAACGACCCGGGCGGTGGTGGGTCGGCCAGATTCGCGCGGAGGACGTCGAGCACCGACACCGAGGACAAATTCCCGTTGTCGCGTAACGAATTTCGAGTGTGAGCCAAGGCGTCTGCCGGTAAGTCGAGGGTGTTCTCGATCGCCTCGATGACTTTCGGGCCGCCGGGGTGGCAAACCCAGGTGGAGATGTCAGTTGTGCTCATGCCGTGGTCGCTGAGAAAGTTCCGGACGTCTTCGCCCAGGTACTTTTCGGCGACGGTGGCTACCTCGGTGGACAGCTTGATCTTGAACCCGTTGCTGCCGATGTCCCAGCCCATCACGTCTTCGGTGTCGGGGTAGATCCGGCTCCGAGTGGCCAGCACCCTGGGCCCAGTGGACGAATGGTTGGCGCCTTTGCCGACGACGGCAGCCGCCCCATCGCCGAACAGGCTGCTGGCCACCAGATTTGCGATCGAGGAGTCGTCACGTTGCAGCGTCAGCGAACACAGTTCGACAGCGAGCAAAATCCCGACGTGATCGGGGAACGCGAGCAGATAGTCATGCATGCGAGCTACTCCAGCGGCACCAGCGACACAGCCGAGTCCGAACAGCGGCACGCGTTTGACGTCGGGCCGCAAACCGATGCGCGTCGCCAATCGTGCTTCCACGGTGGGTACCGCCAAGCCGGTCACCGTCGTCGAGAAGACGACATCCACGTCGGCGGGTTTCACGTCGGCGGAGTCAAGCGCCGCACGGATCGCGCGTTCGGCAAGTGTCATCGCGACGTCGATATAGGTGTCGTTGGCTTCGGTGAAGCCACTCAACTTGCCGTATTCCGCCAGCGGTAGCGCGATGTGGCGCTTCTCAACTCCCGCGCTGGCCGCGAAACGATCGAATTGCGGGCCGCCGAACCCACTGAGGCCGGCCAGGGCTTCCGTTTGGCCAACCTGATACGGCGGAAACTCGACAGCTACCGTCGCCACGGACGGGCCGGGTGTCATGTTGGCTTTCACCCCTTGGGATCCGGAGACGACAGCGCGTGGACAGCCATGTTGTTCCCACGGTTGCGCGATTCGGTTAGTTCAATCCAATTTATCGGAACATGGCAACGACGTGCCGGACGCCCCGGCTCAGCGCGCCAAGATGTGCACAGCCTGCTCGAATACCGCAGGTAGCAGCGTGCAGGCGGGTACGAGGGCACGTCGAGCGGCCTTCGGCACGGTGGTCAGCACCAGCCCGCGGGTGAGTAGTCGGTAGTCGCGGGTGGCTCGGCGCCAGGTCGCTTCGTATGAAGCGGGGGAGTCGTCGACGATTGCACGCACCGCCGCGGCGGCCTGTTTCACTGCCAGGCTGACGCCCTCACCGGTGAGTGCGTCTTCGTAGCCGGCCGCGTCGCCTACCAACAGCACCCGTCCCGCGACGCGGCGGGACACCACCTGGCGCATGGGTCCGCAGCCGCGTGCACGGCCATGGTCGGCGTCTCGCAGATGGTGGGCCAGCCCAGGGAACCAGGCGAGGTCCGGACGCTCCTTCGACAGGATCGCCACGCCGACAAGATCGGGCTCTACGGGGGTGACATACGCCTCGCCCCACTGCGACCAGTGCACTTCGACGAATTCCGACCACGCCGGTACCCGGTAGTGCCAGCGGACGCCGTGCCGTCGTGGGCGTCCGGCCACCACGCTGATACCGACGGCACGGCGCACCGCCGAATGCAGTCCGTCGGCGGCGATCAGCCATTTCGCCCGGACTCCGGCTGCCATCACGCCTGGGCGTCCTGCTCGACCTTGGTGACCCGCTTCGAGATCCATTCGGTGTCTTGTTCTTTGGCGCGCGATGCCAGCGCAGCATGCAAAGTGGTACGTCGAACACCGCGACCAGCGCGGTCGCGGAATGGTGCTTCGACTCGGCGTTTGTCATCGAGATAGGCGATCCCCCGCAAGGGCATCCCGGCGGGGTCGACGCCCAGCGACACCAGTTCGGCCAAGCCGCCCGGCATCAGGCCCTCGCCGCATGCCTTGTCGATCGGATCATTTCTGGGTTCCGCCACGATCACCGAAAGCCCTTGTTGGCGAGCATTTATCGCCGATGCCAGACCGGCTGGTCCGCCGCCGACGATCAGCAGGTCAGCGTCATATGTCATCGGCGCCGCTTGTCGTCGCGGTGGTCTGCATCGGCGCCGGCGCATCTTGCGTGTAGCCCAGCGCGGCATTCTCGACCCTGATCCGCACCCTCAACAGCAGCCAGTTCGCCAACGTGAAGACAATGGCTGTCAACCATGCCGTGTGCACCAGAGGCAACGCCAGACCTTCGGCGACGACCGCCACATAGTTCGGGTGGTGGAGAAACCTGTACGGACCTCGTCGTACCAGGGGCGCGTCCGGCACCACGATTACCAGAGTGTTCCAGCGTCGGCCCAGCGTCGTCACACACCACCAGCGCAGCACCTGACTGGCAACCGCCACGGCGAGCATCGGCCAACCCAGCCAACCGATGAAGGGCCGGTGCAAGCCCCACACTTCGACGACACAGCCCAGCAGCAGCGCGGTGTGGAGGGTGACCATCACCGGATAGTGATTGTGACCAAATTCCTTGCCGCCCTGGCTGAAAGCCCATCGCGCATTGCGTTTGGCCACAACCAGCTCTATCAGCCGTTCGACGCCCACGGCCAGAATCAACAGGTAGTACATGGCTACCAGCTCATCAGTACGAGCTCGGCGGAGAACCCGGGGCCCATGGCGATCATCAGCCCCAGTGAGCCCGGCGGCGGAGGGTCGGCCATCGTGTCCTGGAGGATATCGAGCACGGAAACCGACGAGAGATTTCCGTTGTCACGCAGAGACTTTCGGGTCACATCGAAGGCGTCTGCCGGCACGTCGACGACACTTTCGACAGCGTCGATCACCTTCGGGCCGGCGGCGTGAAGCAGCCATCTCGAGATATCCGAGGTGCTGAGCCCGTGGTCGGAAAGGAAGTCGCGGATGTCGTCACCAAGGTACTTCTCGACGACCGTGGCAATTTCGACGGACAGCACGATCTGGAATCCCGAGGTGCCGATGTTCCAGCCCAGCACGTCCTCGGTGTCCGGGTAGGTGCGACTGCGGGTAGCGATCAGTTTCGGTCCGGTAGCGCGACGGTCGGCTCCGACCGCGATAACCGCGGCGGCGCCGTCACCGAACAGACTGGAAGCGACCAGGTTTGCGATCGAATGGTCATCGCGCTGAATTGTCAACGAGCACAACTCGACAGCGAGCAGGACGGCCACATGATCGGGGAAAGCGCGAAGGTAGTCGTGCACGCGCGCCATGCCTGCGGCACCCGCGACACAACCCAGGCCGAACAGCGGTACGCGCTTGACATCGGGCCGAAAACCCAGCCGTGACGCCAGCCGCGCTTCCAGTGAGGGAACGGTGAGCCCGGTGACCGTCGTCGAGAACACGACGTCGACGTCGGACGGCTTGATTTCGGCTTGTGCCAGTGCCGACTTTATTGCCCGCTCACCGAGCTCGAGCGCGATGTCAAGGTAAGCGTCGTTGGCTTCGGTGAAGCCACTGAGCTCTCGATAGCGCGACAATGGCAACGCCAGGTGGCGGGTGGAGACACCGCTCTTCGCGGCGAACCGCTGAAACTCCGGACCGGCGAAGTCGGACAGGGCGCCGATCACTTCGTCTTGGGTGTGCCGGTTCGGAGGGAACTCGACGGCCACCGATGCAACCGAAGGGGTTCCCCTTGTCAGTTCGCTCAGGTTGATGTCAGGTTTCACGGAATGCGCGCCAGGCGTTTGGTTTCCCACATTGAAGGTTACGAAGCTCGTCCCTGATTGGTTCAATGTCTCGGCGCTGACTGTTGATTCGACGTACGTGTAATTGTTGCGGGCGCGGGCAGCCTATCGTGTTTGAAGTGCGCCCATAACGTCTACGTTGGGGGTGTGCGAGTTCTTGTGACCGGTGCGACCGGTTATGTCGGGTCGCGACTGGTCACGGAGCTTCTCCAAGCCGGTCACGACGTGTTTGCCGCTACCCGTGACCCCGAGCGGCTCGGCGGTTTCGGGTGGATCGACGACGTCACGGTCGTTGCAGCTGGACGCCTCGGAGCCGGAATCCGTTCGTGCGGGCCTGGCTGCTGCGGGTCCGATCGACGTCATCTACTACCTTGTGCACGCGATCGGTCAACCGGGCTTCCGCGACGCCGACCGCGCTTCGGCCGGCAACGTCGCCGCGGCGGCCAAAGACGCCGGCGTAGGTCGCATCGTCTACCTCGGTGGGTTTGTTCCGTCGGACGAAGGGCTGTCCGAGCACCTGGCCAGTCGGGCGGAGGTGGCCGAGGCGCTGACGATAGACGGTGGACCGGAAGTGGTATGGCTTGGTGCCGCAGTGATATTCGGCGCAGGCTCGACCTCATTCGAGATGATGCGTTACGTCGCCGACCGCTTCCCCGTCATTCCGGTGCCGAAATGGATGAAGAATCCGATCGACCCGATCTCCATTCGGGACGTGCTGTACTACCTCGTCGCTGCCGCTGACGCAGACCAGGTGCCGGCAGGCGCCTACGACATCGCCGGGCCGGACAGGACGTCGTATCGCGACATGCTGAAAACGTATGCGCGCATTGCCGGCACCTGGCAGACCGGTCTGCCGGTGTGGGGAATCGACACCACGGTAGCTTCGTGGGCGACTGCGCTGGCGTTGCCCGTGCCCGAGAGACTGGCCGCCGACCTGGTCGAGTCGCTGGACTATCCGATGGAGGCCAGCGGCCACGGCCTGCGCGATCTGGTTCCCGATCCGCCGGGTGGGCTGCTGTCGATCGAGCACGCCATCAGCCTCGCGCTGTCGAACCACCGGCCGCGTCCGGTCAACGTCCTCGCCGATCCACATCACCTGGCCGACAGCGACCCTGCCTGGGCCGGTGGCGATGCGCTGCGGCTGCGCCGACTTGCGTGCAAAGTGACGCCGTCGATCGCGCGACCCGGCCTGGGCTTGGTTAATGTTGTTCCCGGCCCGATCGCCGGCGTTCTGCGGACCGGGCTCGACATCCTGATCACGCTGACACCGAAGGTGCACATGTGACAAATGCACGACGAAGCGATGAGGGGCAGCGGCCCAATGGCTGACGTTTCCGGGCCGCCCAGCGCTCTGGAAGAGATCCGGCGCGGTGTCGTCAATGTCGCTGTGCCGCATAATGAACCGCCGTCGACCGTGCGCCGCAGGCGGGTCGTCGTCGCGGTCGTGCTGGTGCTCGGCGTCGCGTCGCTGGGGCTGGCGCTGCGCGAGCATCCCGGTGAACCGGCCTTCTATTGGTGGTCGATGGCGCTGGCTGGTGTGTGGGCGCTCGGCGCACTCGCCTCGGGGCCGCTGCATCTCGGTGGCGCCCGCTGGCGCGGCCGCAATCAGCGCCCGGTGGTCAGCGGCACCGTCATCGGACTGCTGCTCGGCGGGGTCTTCATTGTCGGCGGACTGGTCGTCCGGGAGATCCCGGTCGTCGCCGACCTCGTCACTCGACTGCTGCGGTACAGCGACCAGGGATCGTGGCGGCTGACCTTGGCCGTCGCGCTGCTGGCCGCCGTCGCCGAGGAGATGTTCTACCGCGGCGCGCTCTACTCCGCGCTGAGCCGGCACCACCCGTTGCTGATTTCTACCGTCATCTACGCGATCGCGACTCTGGGCAGCAGCCGCAACCCGATGCTTGCCTTCGCCGCGATCATCCTCGGCACGGTGTGCGCACTCGAGCGTCGCGCCACCGGTGGGGTGCTTGCGCCGATCCTGACCCACTTCGTGTGGACCCTGGTCGTGCTGCTGGGTCTGCCGCCGTTGTTCGGTTTGTGAGCCGGCTCAGCTGCCGGTGCTCAGTTATCCGTGAAGGCGGGCGGCCGGTGCTGCTGGAAAGCCGTTGCGCCCTCACGGAAATCGTGCGATTGCAGCAGCAGTGACTGACCTTCGAGTTCGCGCTGCAGAGTCGGCTCCAACTCGGCGAGCGTGGCCGCGTTGATCGCGTGCTTGGTCTTGGCGAAGGCCACCGCGGGTCCGGCCAGCAGGCTGGCGATCACCTTGTCCACTTCGGCGTCGAAGTCGGCGGCCGGGTAGACGGCGGTGATCAACCCGGCGGCCAGGGCGTCGGCGGCGGGCAGTCGTTCGGCCAGCAAGGCCATCCGCATCGCCCCGATGCGACCGATCGCGGCGGCGATCAGCGCCGAGGCGCCACCGTCGGGCATCAGGCCGATCTTGGTGAAAGCGAGCATGAAAAATGCTTTATCCGAAGCCAATACGAGGTCGCAGGCCAATGCGATAGAGACGCCGATACCTGCCGCCGGGCCCTGAATCACCGCGACGACCGGGCGCGGCAGTGTCGTGATCGCCCGCACCAGCCGGTTGGCCGCCAGGATCAGCGCGTCTCCGGGACCGCCGCCGGCGATGTCGTCGGCGCTCATCCCGGCTCCGGAGCAGAAGCCGCGTCCGGCACCGCCGAGCCGGACGACCTTCACCCGGGAATCGTTGGCCGCCTGTTCGATCGCGTCGGCGAGCCCTTCGAACACCGGAAGCGTCAGCGAGTTCAAGCTGTCCGGACGGTCGATCGTCACCGACAGCACACCGTCGGCCAGGTTTACCGCGAGCCCGTCGACGGGTGTCAGGGCGTCGATACCGGAATCGATGGCAGTCATGGCTCGACTTTAAGCCCCGGGGTTCAGCGGCGAGCACGTCGACTGCGAAGATGCCCTTAGCTGATTGGTTGTGATGTCGACAAGGAGGTCGGTTGAGATGGCGGGTCCGCTGACAGGGATGCGAGTCGTCGAACTCGCGGGAATCGGGCCGGGCCCGCACGCCGCAATGATTCTCGGCGATCTAGGTGCCGACGTCGTCCGCGTCGACCGCCCCGGCGCCAGCGGTGCCGACCCCGCACTGCGCAACCGCCGGTTCGTCATCGCCGACCTGAAATCCGACGAAGGCCGCGAGCTGGTGCTCAAGCTCGTCGCGAAGGCCGACGTGCTGATCGAGGGTTTCCGGCCGGGCGTCACCGAACGTCTGGGGCTCGGTCCCGAGGACTGCGCCAAAGTCAATGACCGGCTCGTCTACGCCCGGATGACCGGCTGGGGCCAGACCGGCCCCCGCAGTCAGCAGGCCGGCCATGACATCAACTACATCTCGCTCAACGGTCTGCTGCACTCCATCGGCCGGGTGGGCGAGCGGCCGGTGCCGCCGCTGAATCTGGTCGGCGACTTCGGTGGCGGGTCGATGTTCCTCCTGCTCGGGATCCTGTCCGCGCTCTGGGAGCGGCAGACCTCCGGCCAGGGCCAGGTCGTCGACGCGGCGATGGTCGACGGGTCGTCGGTGCTGGCGCAGATGATGTGGGGGATGCGCGACATGGGCGTGTGGACCGACGAGCGCGGCACCAACATGCTCGACGGCGGAGCGCCCTACTACGACACCTACGAATGCGCCGACGGCCGTTACGTGTCGGTGGGCGCCATCGAGCCGCAGTTCTACGCCGCGATGCTGGACGGGCTCGGCCTGAACCCCGCCGACCTGCCGGGGCAGAACGACCGCTCCCGCTGGCCCGAGTTGCGGGACCGGTTCACCGAGGCGTTCGCCAGCAAGGACCGCGACCACTGGGCCAAGGTATTCGCCGATTCCGACGCGTGCGTGACGCCGGTGCTGGCCTTCGGCGAGGTCGAAATCGAGCCGCACATCACCGAGCGCAACACCTTCTACCGGGTCGGCAACGGGCTGCAGCCGCTGCCGGCACCCCGATTCTCCCGCAGCAGCCCGCACGAGCCCCGTCCGCCGCGGCCGCCGGGATCCGACACCGAATCCGTCCTCAACGACTGGGCGTAGTCCCAGCAGTAGTCCAGCAGGTCAGCTCGCCAGCCGCAGTCCCAGCCTGTCCTTCTGAAAGGAATGTGCGTGCAGATCACCGATGCCGTAGCGCTCGTCACCGGCGGGGCCTCCGGGTTGGGCCTGGCCACCACTCGACGGCTGCTCGACGCCGGCGCGCAGGTGGTCGTGCTCGACCTCAAGGGTGAAGAGGTGGTCCGCGAACTGGGCGACCGGGCGCGTTTCGCACCTGCCGACGTCACCGACGAGGTTGCGGTGACCGCCGCGCTCGATATCGCCGACTCGCTCGGCCCGCTACGCATCGTGGTCAACTGCGCGGGCACCGGCAACGCCGTCAAGACCTTGGGCAAGGACGGCCCTTTCCCGCTCGAGGCCTTCCGTAAGGTCGTCGAGATCAACCTGATCGGCACGTTCAACGTACTGCGACTGGGTGCCGAGCGGATCGCCCAGACTGAGCCCGTGGGCCCAGAAGATGAAGAGCGTGGCGTCATCGTCAACACCGCGTCGGTCGCGGCCTTCGACGGCCAGATCGGTCAGGCCGCGTACTCGGCGTCCAAGGGCGGTGTCGTCGGCATGACGCTGCCGATCGCTCGCGACCTGGCCAGCAAAGGCATCCGGGTTGTGACGATCGCTCCCGGCCTGTTCGACACCCCGCTGCTGGCCGGTCTGCCCGAGGCGGCCCGCGAGTCACTCGGCAAGCAGGTGCCGCACCCCAGCCGGCTGGGCAACCCCGACGAGTACGGCGCGCTGGCGGTGCACATCGTCGAGAATCCGATGCTCAACGGCGAAGTCATCCGGCTGGATGGCGCGATTCGGATGGCTCCGCGCTAACTGTGCGCAGCAAAAAGCCCCCGCTACGGCGGGGGCATTTTCGCTTGACCGGGCTGCACGATAGCGAAGCTCCGAGGTGACACTGAGGCTGACGATCGCCTCTCAACACGGCCACGCTCACAACGGTGAGCGTGCGTCGCGCGGACTAGCTCGCGTTTGGCAGCGGGTGCCAGTATTCGAGCTGCTCCGAGCACTCGCCCTCAATCAACACGTCACCGTGGTAGAGAGCGTCGAAATCAACTTTGATCACGTCTGCACTGGCGTCATCGATCCACATGTAGATGAGCGTATGGGCAACGTTTAAGGAATCTTTGAGTCACGATTCGGAAAACTATGGCAATTGTTACCGCTCGGTAGGGCTCCGCCGGCCGGACGTTGCGTCCGGATGGTTGGAAGTGGGCTATTGGGCAGACGTTCAACCACTTATGCTCCGCAAATGTCCTGCTTATCGGGTGCCGCGTTGAACCATCGCGGGTATCTGCCTCGTTCCCTTTGGTGAGGCGTCGATGACGCGCCCAGATGTTGCCACGGTAACTTATCGCTGATAAGTTACCGTCGATATCTAAGCGGAAGGACAATCATGCTGCAGCGAATCGCCCGCCTTGCCATCGCGGGGCCACGGCGCATACTCGCAGCCGCGGTTCTGGTCCTGGTGGCAGCGGCAGTCTTCGGGATTCCGGTCGCCAAGAGCCTGTCCGCCGGCGGTTTCCAGGACCCTGCCTCGGAGTCGGCGCACGCGATCAAGCTGCTGACCGACAAATTCGGGCAGAGCGACCAGCAGCTGGTCATCCTGGTGACCGCGCCGGGCGGTGCGCAAAGCAGTCAGGCCCTCAGCGTCGCCACCGACATCGCGGGCCGGGTCCAAGCGTCGGACGGGGTATACAACGTCGTCTCGGCGTGGAGCGGGCCTGGCCCGTCGCATCTGGTCGCCGACCTCGTCAGCAAGGACGGCAAGTCCGGGTTGATCGTGGCGAACCTCAAGGGCGGCGAGAACAACGCGCAGAACTACGCCAAGAAGATCGCATCCCGAGTCGTGCATGACCGCGACGGCGTTACCGTGCGCGCCGGCGGAGCGGCGGTGGTCTACAACCAGATCAATTCCCAGAACGAGCGCGACCTGCTGCTGATGGAGGCCATCGCGTTTCCGCTCAGCTTCCTGGTGCTGGTCTGGGTGTTCGGCGGGCTGCTGACCGCGGCGCTGCCGGTCATCCTGGGCGTGCTGGCCATCGTCGGATCGATGTCGATGCTGCGGCTGATCAGCTTGGGCACGGACGTGTCCACCTACGCGTTGAACTTGAGCAGTGCGCTGGGCCTGGCCCTGGCCATCGACTACACCCTGCTGATCATCAGCCGGTATCGCGACGAGCTGGCCGACGGTAGCGCCCCGGACGAAGCGCTGATCCGCACCATGGCCACCGCGGGCCGCAGCGTGCTGTTCGCCGCAACCACCGTCGCGTTGTCGATGTCGGCGATGGTGCTGTTCCCGATGTACTTCCTGAAGTCGTTCGCCTACGCGGGCGTAGCCACGGTGGCCTTCGTCGCGGTGGCCGCGATCGTGGTGACACCGGCGGCGATCGTGCTGCTCGGGCCGCGGTTGGATGCCCTCGATGTGCGCAAGCTCGGGCGCCGGATACTCGGCCGAGCGGACCCGGTGCAAAAACCGGTGGAGCAGTTGTTCTGGTACCGGTCGACCAAATTCGTGATGCGACGAGCCATTCCCATCGGTCTGGCAGTCGTCGCATTGCTGCTGATGTTGGGACTTCCGTTCCTCGGGGTGAAGTGGGGCATGCCCGATGACCGGGTGTTGCCGACGTCGGCGTCGGCACATGCAGTGGGCGATCAGCTGCGTCACGATTTCGCCGATGACTCGGCGACCGCGGTGTCTGTTGTCGTCCCGGACGTTCGAGGGGTGCGTCCGGGCGACCTCAGCCGCTATGCGGCCGACCTGTCACGGGTGGCCGACGTCTCGGCGGTCTCGGCGCCGACCGGGACGTTCGTCGGCGGCAACCAGGTGGGGCCGCCGTCGGCGGCGACCGGAATGGCGCAGGGCAGCGCGTTCTTGACCGTCGCCAGCAGCGCCCCGCTGTTCTCGAAAGCCTCTGACACCCAGCTTGATCGCTTGCACGCGGTGCCCGGCCCGGCCGGGCAGTCGGTGGAGCTGGCCGGCATGGCTCAGATCAACCACGACAGTGTGGATGCGATCACCAATCGGCTGCCGCTGGTGCTGGGCCTGATCGGGATCATCACTGTCGCCCTGCTATTCCTGCTCACCGGAAGTGTGTTGCTACCGCTGAAGGCGTTGGTGTGCAACATTTTATCGCTGACGGCAGCGTTCGGCGCACTGGTCTGGATCTTCCAGGACGGCCACCTCGGCGGGATGGGAACCACCCAGAGCGGCACGGTGGTGGCCAACATCCCGGTGCTGTTGTTCTGTGTCGCCTTCGGCCTGTCGATGGACTACGAAGTGTTCCTGGTCTCCAGGATTCGTGAGTACTGGCTGGCCGCGGTCGCATCGCATCCTGCGCCGCCGGACAACCGAACCAAGCGCGCCGACAACGACGAGAGCGTGGCTCTCGGGCTGGCCCGCACCGGCCGGGTCGTGACCGCCGCCGCGCTGGTGATGTCGATTTCGTTCGCGGCGTTGATCGCCGCGCAGGTGTCCTTCATGCGGATGTTCGGCACCGGCCTGACCCTGGCGGTGCTGGCCGACGCAACCCTGGTGCGGATGGTGCTGGTGCCGGCGTTCATGCACGTGCTGGGCCACTGGAGTTGGTGGGCGCCCAAACCGCTGGTGTGGCTGCACGACCGGATCGGGATCAGCGAGTCGGACTCCGTGCCATTGCCGGCGCCGACCGACCCGGCCCACGGACGGCACCGCCGGCCCGAGCAGGATCCGGCCATTCCCGTTACCGCGTCCAGCGGGGCCGCACGTACTGCCGCGACGGTCGTCGATGAGCGCTGATCCTTCCACGGAGAGTCTTCGCAGGCGGCGCGCCCCGCGCGGATCCGGGGATCTACTACGCGACGAAATCCTGGATGCGGCAACCGAACTCCTGCTCGACATCGGGCACGCCAAGGCGGTGTCGGTCCGCTCGGTGGCCGAACGCGTCGGCGTGACCCCGCCCTCGATCTATCTGCATTTCCAAGACAAGGACGCACTGCTGGACGCGGTGTGTGCACGCTACTTCGAGAAGCTGGACGACGAGATGCAGCGGGTGTCCGCCGTGGCGCCGAGCACCGTCGAGGTCCTGCGCGCTCAGGGCCTGGCCTATGTCCGGTTCGCCGTGGAAAACCCTGAGCTGTACCGGATCGCGACAATGGGCGAGTGGAAGTCCAACAGCAGTGTTGATGCAGCCCTTGCCAGTTCGGCCTTCGCGCACATGTGCGCGACCGTCGAGGTTCTGATGAGCGAAGGCGTGTTCCCGCGAGGCGACGCGACCGGCATCGCGCTGGAACTGTGGAGCGCCGCGCACGGGGCGGCCTCGCTGCTGATCGCCAAGCCGCATCTGCCGTTCGGCGATGCCGATGCGTTCACCGACCGGGTGCTGCGTGCGGTCTTCTCCGGAAATATGGTGACCGGACTGGTCGGCGCCGACGCGACACCGCAACAGGTGGTGGAACGGCTGATGGCGCTCGGAGCGAAAGGCTCCCCGGCGTGACGTCTCCGATCGCGGAGACCGTCGACCATCCGTTCTTCGCCCGGATCTGGCCCGCGATCGCCGCACACGAGACCGAGCAGATGCGCGAATTCCGCCGGGCGAACCTGGCCGACCTGTCCGGCCGGATTCTCGAGGTGGGCGCGGGAACCGGGACCAACTTCGCCTTGTACCCGCAGACCGTGCAGCACGTCGTCGCGATCGAACCCGAGCAGCGACTGGTCGGGCTGGCCCGCGAAGCAGCCACCGCCGCACCCGTTCCGGTCGAGGTCACCAACCGCACAATAGAGACTTTCTCTGCCGACGAGCCGTTCGACGCAGTGGTGTGCTCGCTGGTCCTGTGTTCGGTCGTGGAGCCCGATTCGGTTCTGCGGCAAGTGCTTTCGCTGCTGCGACCGGGCGGCGAGTTGCGCTACCTGGAGCATATGGCCAGCAAGGGGTTCCGGGGCCGGCTTCAGCAATTCGTCGACGTGACCACGCTGTGGCCGAGGCTTGCGGGAAACTGCCACGCCCATCGCTACACCGAAGAGTCGATCCGGGCCGCGGGATTCGAGATCGATCGCACCCGCACCGAGCAGGCACTACCGGCGTGGGTGCCGTTACCGGTGTCGGAGTTCGTACTGGGGCGGGCGTACCGCCCGGCCTAGGTCAGCCCCGGCTAGTTCAGTAGGGCGGGTAGTCGCTGCAACAGGGTCGGAAGCGCGGTGCTCGCTGATTCGCGCACCGTGATCGTGGCGCTGTCCGACAGCGGCGTGGGCTCCGGATTGACCTCGACCACGACGATCCCTCGGGCCAGCGCTGCCTCGGGCAGGCTCGCCGCCGGGTAGACGATGCTCGAGGTGCCTACCACCACCAGCACATCGGCTGTCGTCGTCGCCTCGACGGCGTGCTGCCATGGGTCCTGGGGCAGTGCTTCGCCGAACCACACGATGTCGGGCCGGATCAAACCCCCGCAACCGCACGACGGCGGCTCGACTTCCAATGCGGGCTCGGTCATCTCGGGCAGCTCGCCGGTATACGGCAAACCACATGTCGCGCAGCGGAAGTCGAACAAGCTGCCGTGTAAATGATGCACCGGCGAGCTGCCCGCGCGCTCGTGTAGATCGTCGACGTTCTGGGTTACGACGCTGACTTCCGCGTGGTCCTGCCAGACGGCGACGGCGCGATGCCCTGCATTGGGTTCGACGGTGCTCGCCAGGTAATGCCGCCACAGATACCAGCCCCACACCCGCTCGGGGTTGCGCTCCCAGCCTTGGACGCTGGACAACTCGTACGGGTCGAACTTGGCCCAAAGCCCGTTCTTGTCGTCGCGGAACGTCGGCACGCCGCTCTCCGCGGAGATTCCCGCACCCGACAGCACCGTGATTCGCACTCCACCAAGATAGCTGGACTGCGGGATACTGATCGGGTGGAGTTGGGCGAGTGGCTGCAGGTTGACGGGCAGGCGGACCGGCCGTTGTTCGACCAACTGCGCAACCAGATCATCGAGGCGATCCGGTCCGGAACGTTGCCGCCCGGCGCACGGTTGCCGACGGTGCGTGAAATGGCGGGCGAATTGGGCCTGGCGGTCAACACCGTGGCTCGTGC
This sequence comes from uncultured Actinomycetota bacterium, assembly GCA_963750885.1. GTDB lineage: Bacteria > Actinomycetota > Actinomycetes > Mycobacteriales > Mycobacteriaceae > Mycobacterium. The sequence goes on along the minus strand of CAVVSN010000031.1, from coordinate 163,602 downwards.
GTACCGCGAACTCGAGACGGCCGGCATCGTCGAAACCCGGGGCCGCTTCGGCACATTCGTCGCCCGCGCGGACCCGGCGGACACGGCGATGGCGGCCGCGGCGGGCGCCTATCTCGACGTGGCCCGCGGACTCGGGCTCGGCAAGGCCGAGGCGTTGCGCTACCTGGAGGCCTACGCCGAAGGCTGAGCCGCCAGCACTTTGACCAGTGTGCGCAGATTGCGGGTAGTGGTCGAGGACTTGTACTTCTTCTTGCCCATTGTCTTGCCGATGGTGCTGTCCAATGTGTGATTCTTGGCCACCTGCCAATAGATCACGCCGGCCGACTTGGGACCGCGCTCGATCTTCTCGTCGGCGCCGGCGTCTTTGGTCAGGCCCGCGAGCTCGCTGAGCACATCGTTGTCGCTGACGAATGTGACGTAAGACTGGTACCCGTCGACCTCGGGGTCGAATGGATAGCCGTCGACAATCGACTGCAGTTTCTTGATCGGGTAGACCAGTACCCAGGCGTCATACCCGAACTGTTGGCGCAGCGTCTTTTCGGCGGTCGCGCGAACCGCGTCGGCGCCTTTGGTCGATTCCAGCCACACGTTGCCGGTGGCCAGGATGGTGCGGACTTCGGCAAGCCCGGCGTCGGTCAATGCCTTGGCCACCTCGGCCATCTTCAGGTTGACGCCGCCGACGTTGACGCCCCGCAGGAAGGCCGCGTACTGGCTCATAGCGCGATGGTAACCAGACGATCCCGTTGCCGACTCACCGTCCGACAGACGCTTCGTCGAGCATTGCGGGCAGCCGGCCTGGTCCGCTGAGGTAGGTCAGGCGTCGGCGCGCCTCGGCACAGTGCAGGCGCGCCTCATCGACATGGCTTTGTAGTCGCAGCGCGTGCACCAGTTCGATCAGTGCCGGAATGACCACGTTGATGGCGTCACGCTCGGGCGCGATATCCGCAACGATCTCATCCCCGGAACGACTGATCGCGGCGGCGGTGTCGATGTCACCACGCAGAAGGTAGGCCCGTGCCGCCGTCGACCACCCTCACTCAACGGCGGTGTCCTTGCCGTCGAGGGCCGCGTCGTGCGGGTGTGAAGATGACCGGTGGAAGCGCGGGTTGATCGGGAGCGTGTCCAGCGCCGATAGTCCGCTGTCCCACACCCATTCGGTGACGTCCGTGAGACCGACAAACAAGATCGGGCCCCCGCCGTCGCCTAACAGCGGTTGGGAAACCATCACTCGAAGGACCTCGTCATTGGTGCGCCGCCAGGTGGTGATCTGCCCGGCCGCGGCCCGCAGCGTGGCGACGAAGTCCGTCGCGCCGGCGGCGTTGACTTTCAGGAAGTTGACTTTCAGGAAGTGGTCCAGGGTTCGGCCGTTGACGGTGGCGCCGGGGCCGCCCAACATGGCCTGGCAGGCGGGATTGGCGAAGACGATGATGCCGTCGTTGGCGACCGCCAGCACGGGCATCTGCAACCGACTGAGGAAGGCCACGTCGGGCAACAGGTCGATATAGCCGGTCAGGGTGCCGGGACGCGGCAGGTGGAGTTCTTCGGCACTCACAATGATCGCCTCATGGTCGGCCACGACTCGCAAATGCTCGCGCCTAATCATTGACGGGCGATTTGCTGTGCCACACGACGAGCGCACTGAAGCCCAGCAAATTCCCGTCACGGTCATTTATTATCCCCATGGCTATGCGATTAAAGCTGATTCCCAGACGCCCGACAATGATTCATTCTATGGGCCATCGTTTGATGGCGAATAGCTTGAAAAGGCGCCGTTGAAGAATGCTGACTTCTTCGACGGCGATCTAATAGCTTGACGTCTGCGCCGTCAAAAAGCTACGCCAAGTCAATCGCCAGACCGGGCGGTTCCGCCGAAATCAACGCTCGAGCGCCGACAACCCCTGGCAGGTCGCCGAGTTTCACCTGCGCTGTGGACTCCCTTCGGCACCGTTTGCGACCCTGCCCGGACGGTGCGAAATTGCCGAACCCAGTCGGTGGTAAGCCTTTTGGATGACCAGTCCACCCGGTTAGATTGCTTGGCTGCCGTCTCGGAAGGCGCGTCAAGCGTCCAACGGCTCGGCGTCGACAACACCCGGCCCGCGTCGCGCGAAGGGCTCGGCGTTCCCTGTGTCACCGATGGATCGCTAGACCTAAACACAAAGCTAACTTCGAGTCTTCGGGTTAGCCCGCATACGGGCAGCTCACGTCGATAACTCTTATTACGAGCAAATCAACGCGCCTCGGAAGCATTCGTAATCCGTCCCTCAATCGAACGCTGACTGAAAACATCGGGTACATTGCTGGAAGCAAATGGTCTGGGCGCAGCAAACGCGCTAAATAAAGGAGGCCACGGATGAATGCAGCGGACGATGAGGTCGGAGCGGACGATGGTCGCGGATTTACGCTAGCGTCGCCGCGAGATCCGCTCGAACTGCAGTTACTCGAACACAGCCCTGATCCGCTGTGTGTTCATGCCGGCGGCCGGGTCGTATACGTCAACCCCGCCGGTGTCGAGGCAATTGCTGCACGCAGCGCCGACCAGGTCGTAGGGCGGCCGATCACCGACTTCATCCACCCTGGCGATGTCGCCCGCCTGGTGGCCCGCGGGGCCGCGCTTCGACGCGAGGGTGAGAGCTCTGCGCCGGCAGGGGCGGTGATGCTCCGCTTTGACGGAAGCCCGTTGGACGCCGAAGCCGTCTCTGTGTTGACCCGTTGGAACGGCGAGCCCGCCTACCTGGTCATCTTTCGTGACGTGACGTTGCTCAAAGCTGCCCAGGCAAAGCTGCACTTGCAATCTGCCTTAGTCGCCCACGGGACCGACGCGATCATCGTCACCTCGCTGACCGGCACCGTCACGAGCTGGAACCCGGCAGCAGAAACCATCTACCAGCGAGCGCCCGGGCGCGCTCTGGGATTGCCGATCAGCGAAGCCGTCGGGGCCGCGATCGACCCGGCTGTCGTCGTGGCGCGCGGCGGGGTCGAGCACTGCGCCCATCGCGCCGCCGACGGTAGCGCGCGTTCCGTCCGCATGGCCGTCGCTGTCATGGAAGACGGCTACGTCCTGGTCTGTTCCGACCAAACCGCGTTGCGACGGGCCGAACAGCGCGTCGAGACCGTGGTGAACTCCTTGGAGGCGGGTGTGATGGTGCTCGACGCGCACTGCCGACCCCAGTCGATCAATCCCGCAGCTCACCGGATCCTCGACTTCCCGTCGGACCAGACCCTGCTGGACGGGCTTGACATGAGCACTGTGTTCCCCCTCTCGACTTCGGACGGCAAGCCGCTCGGCTCAGGACCGCAACTCATCCGGGAGGTGCTGGCTCGTGGTGCGGTAATCCGAAACGTGGTCATCGGCGTCGACCTGCTCGACGGCAGCCGGCGGTGGCTTTCGGCCAGCGTGCGCCCCCTCGATGATCCCGACACCGGTCAGCCCGCAGCGCTGGCCTCGTTCACCGACATCACCGAGAGGCACAACGAACAGATCCGGCTCGATCATCAGGCACATCACGATTCGCTGACCGGGCTACCCAACCGCGCCTACGCCGAGGCCCGAGCCGCCGGCGCACTGCAGGGCGGTCCCCCCACACTTGCGGCGGTGATGTTCATCGACCTCGACAACGTCAAGAAGATCAACGACATCTTGGGCCACCATGCCGGCGACGTCGTGATCACCACGGCTGCCCAACGCCTACGGTCAGCGCTGCGACACGAGGATTTCCTCGCTCGCCACGGCGGTGACGAATTCGTCGTGCTGCTATTCGGAGACACCGGCCACACCGCACTCGAGCAGTTGGCCGACCGGATACACGCCGCACTCGCCGAATCACTCGAAGCTTTGAGGCTCCCGGCGCGCACCCTTACCGCCAGCATCGGAATCACCGAAGTCGGCCCCGCCGATCAGCGCAACGCCGCTCAAATCCTGCACGATGCGGACGCCGCGATGTACGAGGCCAAGGTGTTCCGCGCGACCACCCGTTTCGCGAACACGACAGGTTCCAAAGCGATTGGAAACGGCGGTATCTCAGGTATATGGCGGCCATCAGTGGTCGATGCCATTCCCCAGAACGGCTAGCCGGTCTGGGAAATGTCGGTTACCCAAACTTCCCCCGTGGGATTACATTCCGGCGCGGGGGACCGTTGCGCCTCCACGAAGACCCAGGAGCCTGCCCCGGCCGAGATTGGCAGGTTTGGTCGGCGGTTGCTTTACCTGGGGAGGGCCCGGCGAGACCGGTGTGGGTGTGACGGCGACCCGTTTTGGTGTGTACGGGCGTCCCGATTCGAACCGCCAGATCGCGCGGTCGAGGTGAGAACTGTTCCACGCCTTGGCGTCCGCGACGCGGGCCAGCAGGTGTGCTGCATGCGCGGGATCAAGAGCCCCGGGCCGGTACCCGACGACACGCGTTACGTATTTGAGGACCATTCGTTCGGGGTTGGCTCCGGGAACCTGGGCGAGTATGAGCGCAGCCTCCCAGGTCATGCCCGGATCCCTGACCGGGCACGGCCCGCCAGGCACGTTCTATCGCCTTGAGGGCAACCTGATCAGCGGCGACTGAGCGTAGGTCGGCTGTCGTGCGGACCCAATGTCTGGGCAGGAGCTTGCTCAGGGTGACGATGGCCGCGGCTTTCGACGGCACGTCACCATCTGTGGTGGTAGGACTGTGATCAGCGATCGCGGTCGCCCACGCGTATGGTCCGCCGAGTATGCGGATGGTATCGGCCAATTCGTCGGTGCCGTCGGTGTCGGGATTCCCGCCTTCGCTGGTGCGGTAGTCGCGGTAACGTCCCACGACTTTCACCACCGAGGAGTGGTGAGAGGCCCCGGAGTAGATCGCGTCGATCATGCACAGCGCCAACGAGTTCGGGTAGCCGTCGGGCGCCAGCCAAAGGTCTGGATCGGCCAGATCCTTGTGACAGGCCTTGAGTAGCGCGGCAATATCTTCGGAATCCAACGCTACCTCCACGGGGACGGCATCATGCGCACCCGTGCCTCGATGGCAACTGACACTGTGATCACTGCCCCCTCCTGTTCGGTGGGTGGAGATCTGTTGAACGACGTAGCTCGGCCGCCAACTCTCGGTAATATCGAGCCAAGTCGACGAATTCTCGACTCACTTGGCGCAAAGCCGTAGAGCCAAGCGTCACGATCCGCCGAAGGTGAGAAGCGGTCGCGTTCAACGCTTCTATGGCGATATCGTCGGCGCGTTCTCGATCTAGCATGAAACCTCCCGAAGCATGTCTGGGTGAGTTACCGGCAATCGTCTAGTTCTGTGATTGGGACTGCCGCCGAGCGGGTATCGGTAGCCGGCTGAGCAGCGCCACGTCACGTAGTTGCTCGAAACATGCAGTGACGCTTGCGGGTTGCGGCCGGTGTCGGCGCTGTACGGTCTTTGTGGTAACCGCATCAACGTCGGGGTGACCCGATGAATTCGCGCGGCCGGGCATCCACGTTGCGACTCCCTGGCCCTTGTGAAGAGCGCGTCGAATGTCAGCAGGTGCCCCCATGGCCATCTACCAAACTCGAATGTCGCGCGCCTGACAACGAAACGTTCTATGGGCCATGGTGTTGTGGCGAATGGCCAACCGCCCACAGGCCGCACGACGCTTCGTCGAGCATTGCACCCAGCCGGCCCGGTTCGCTGAAATAGGTCAGGCGTCGACGCGCTTCGGCGCTGTGTCGGCGCGCCTCATCGGCGTGGCCCTGCAGCCGCAGCGCGTGCACCAGTTCGATCAACAGCGGCACGACGACGTTGGTCGAATCCCGCTCGGGCGCGAGATCCGCGACAATCTCATACCCGGCACGGCTGATCGCGGCAGCGGTGTCGATGTCTCCGAGCAGCAGGTACGCCCTTGCCGCCACGGACCACGCATGCGTTGTTTGTGGCACCGGCTCGATGCGAGAGCCCGCCCTGATCTCAGTGACGTGACGGACCGCGAACCGGGCGGCGGGGTTTCCCGACGTAGCCAGGACATATGCCTTGAGCGCCCACGCGCCGATTCGCGCGACGGGATTATTGACGATGCTGGGGCTTGCCAGGGCCTGCTCGGCGGCCTGCAGGACTTCCTCGGTTGGGCCGTCGACCCAACTGCAGAGCAACGCCACGGTCATAGCTTGGTGGGCCAGCGTCGGATCGTCGGCGGCGCAGTTGGCCAGTCCCCGACGGGCTTGTATCAGCGCTCGGTCGAGGTGGCCGAAGTTGAACCACGCCTTCATGAAATCGACGTGCGAACGTGCCTTCCGATGGCCCGGCAGTGATTCCACGTGGGTTAGCCAGGACTGCAGTTCGGCTTGTTCGCCGCGGATTCCGGCCACCATGGCCGATGCCAGACTGAGTGGGATCGAGCCTTTGACCACATCGGAAGGCAGCTGTGAGAGCCACTGTTTCACCACCGCCCCGCGATTGCTGATCAGCAAGAAGCGTGGGTAGGAGATACCCATCAGCCGGGCGGCGTCCTCGTGTTGTCCTGCGGCCAAGTGGTGCTGGACCGCCTCGGGGACGTTGCCATGGTCGGTGTGCCAGCGCGCCGCACGGCTGTGTCGCTGGGCGAGCAGGTCCTTGGTCGAGGCGCCGCTTTTGGCCCGCAGCACAGCGGCCAGCGTGTGATGGAGTCGCTGCCAGTGGCCGATCGCATCGAGGTCGACGAGGAACATGTTGTCGGCGAGATGGCCGAGGATCTGCTGTGAATCCGTTCGCTCGCGCACGTAGTCGCACAGGTCGGCGGTGAAACGGTCCAGGATGGAAATGTCTTGGAGAAAGGCCGCGTGAGGCGGGTCCAGTGTGGTGAGGATTTCTTCGGCGAAGTATTGATGGAGTTGTCGCCCGGGTTGACTCAGCGCAGCGATCACCGCTGCCGCCGGTACTCCGTTGCGCAGTGACAGGCTCGCGAGGTAGAGGCCCGCAGGCCAGCCGTCGGTCCCGGTGGTGATCGCCGCGATGTCGTCACCTCCCACCGCGACGCCGAGGCGGTCGATCAGTAGCTCGCGTGCTTCGCGATCATCGAAGCCGAGCTCGGTGGGCTCGAGTTGGCTGAGCTTTGCGGCGACCGCCAGGCGGGCCAACGGCATCGGGGGACGGATCCGCGAACACAGGATCAGCCGGCAATCGCCGGGATCGACCTGGTCCAGAAACCATTCGAGCTGGCCGACGATGACGGGATCACTGATCCGGTGCAGGTCATCGATCACCACCGATACCGCTCGGCGTTGCCGTGCCAGCTCGCGGGCCAGCGCAACCAGGACCCGCTCGACGTCAGCGCCCCCGACCAGGCTGGCCAGCAGGTCGTCACCGAAATCGGGCAGGGCGGTGCGCAAGGCCACCACGACGACGGTCCAAAACCGGCTGGGTTCGTCATCGTCGGTCTCGAGCGAGATCCAGGCGCCCGGATCCGGCGTCGTCGTCAGCAGTTGGGCAGCGAGGGTGGATTTCCCGCTGCCGCCGGGCGCGATCAGCAGGACGTGGCGGCGACCTTGCCGGTCCAGGTGCTGCAGGCAGCGCTCACGGACGATGTGTTCCGCGCGTGCGTGTGGCCGGACGAACTTGGTCAACGGGTACAGCGTTGACACGTCCAGGGTGCCGCTGGTCCGGGCAGCCAGCGCCTGTTCACCGCCGACCAGATTCTCCAGGCTGCCACCAGACTCCCACGCGGCCAGCACCTTACGAATTCCCTCCAGCGAGAAGCCCTCCCGCTGCAACTGCTGGATCACCGTCATGCGGTGCAGGTGCGCCGGCCCGTAAAACCCGGTGCGCCCAGCCATTCGCGGCGCCGGCAGTAGGCCACGCTCCAGGTAAGCCCGAACGTTGCGCACCGAAACGCCCGCCGCAGAAGCGAACTCGCCGATGGTCATCTCGTCTGTCAACGCGTCGTGACTTTCAGAAGCGATCGATGGGCAGGACGAGCCTCACCAAATGTCGTGCGATGGGCCCCTGTGCCATTCCTTCGATCGACGTCCGTGTCCTGTCGCGGAGGTTGATGTCGCTGACCGGATCACTTGTGGATGGTTCAATCTCGACCACGGGCCTCATCCGTTTGAAATCCTTCCCGGCGCTGTGACCTTCGTTCCAGCGCGCGCCCGGTAAGGGCGCTGGTCATTTCGTCGCCAGTGGCGTGGACGCCTCGGCGGTGGAGTGATTGAGCGACTGCAGCTGAGTGAACACCTGTACACGGTACCGCTGGTACTGGGAATCGTCCAGAATTGCGCTCATAGCCGGATGCAAGACATGTGGGAATCAATAAAAGACGAATGCACGATGCCTGACAACGAACCATATTGTGGGCCATCGTTTGATGGCGAATGGCACACGATCGCCGCCGACGTCGATCAGATGCTCGGGGTAGGTATTACAGCGTCACCCTGTGATGCCCGTTCTGCCAACGCCTTACGTCGTTGCGGATATTCACGCAAGCGCGTCGGCACGTCGGCAATCGCGTCACGGACTACTGATCTGGCCGCACGAGTACGCTCATCCCATGGGGCGCCACGTGTTCGACGACAAGTTGCTGGCCGTGATCGCGGACAATTCTCTCGGTGTGTTGGCCACGCTCAAGCGGGACGGCCGGCCGCAACTGTCCAACGTCTCGTATTACTTCGATGCCCGTAACGCCGTCATTCAGGTGTCGGTCACCGAACCGCGGGCCAAGACCCGCAACCTGCGTCGCGACCCGCGGGCGTCGCTGCACGTCGGCTCGGACGACGGCTGGTCGTACGCCGTCGCGGAGGGCACCGCGACGCTGACCCCGCCCGCCGCCGCGCCGGGCGACGACACTGTCGAGGCGTTGATCGCGTTGTACCGCAACATCGCCGGTGAGCATTCGGACTGGGACGACTACCGGCAGGCGATGGTCACCGACCGTCGCGTGGTGCTGACCCTGCCGGTGGCGCACATCTACGGCATGCCGCCAGGCGTGCGCTGAATCCCGCCGCGACGTCGCAGGCGCGCTAGGCTTCCGGCATGGCTGAATCGGCGTCAGAGGACGACAACAAACGTAAGTTCCGGGAAGCGCTCGAGCGTAAGAACGCGAAGTCGTCCACCCGATCTGACACCAAGGATCCTGGCGGCCCCAAGCAGACCGGTGCGCACGGCGCGGCCGGAAATCACCGGGAGTTTCGCCGCAAGAGCATTTAGCTCGCCAACTCCATCTCGTCTGCCGTAGCCAATCCGACCGTCGTTGATCTGGCCGTAGTCAATCCGAAAAAAGCTGCCGGAACGACGAATTCGACCGCGGTCAGCACTTCCTGGAACCAGTGCGGGCGTCCGTTGTTGACCAGCGAGATCACCCGTCCAACCGCGCTGATCAGCATCAGCCCGGCCAGCAGGCGTATCTCGGTGGCACGGATAGGGGATTTGCGCGCCGCGCCCAACCAGGCCAACCCGTAGCCGGCGAAATAGGCGGAGTAGAACCGCTCGCGCGAATCGACCGTCGCGTTGGCGTCTGCCGCGCCGGGAACCGAGGCGGTGCCGAGCGCGAAATGGTAGATCCCGATCGCGACGCAGGACAGTCCGGTGAAGCCGGCCAGATTTCTCAACGAGCTGCCGGTGCGGGCAGGTGTGCTGGCCATGGCTTCACGGTAATGCGTCAGCGAGCGGCGTAAGCGCTTTCTCGCGGCGTCGTCGACATTCGCGGCCAAGCCGAACTTCTCGACCAGCATCATCCAGTCGGCGGCCGACAGTATGTAGGTCGGCGGATCGCTGACGATGTGCACCTTGCCGGGCCAGGAGAACTGCCGCCCTGAGATTGCGAGGTACGGGCCTCTGACCGTGAGCGTTGGTACGCCGGGACGGAGATCGTCATTGCCGGCGTCCTCGTCGTGTGTCCGGATTCGCTGTCGTGCGTCTCGTAGCTGAGCAGTATCGCGACTATTTCTCGCCAAATGTGGACCGCGTAACGGACTGACGGAAAACATGGGGCGACTGCCCCATGTTTGCAGCCACCGTACGGCGCACAATCTCAGACAGGCGGGCCCTGTGCGGCTGCGAGAAAAGGGGCGCGCGACATGAATACCGACCGCAACTTGAAGAGAATCGCCGCCGGCGTGCTGCTGTCGGCCGGCGTCGCGATGGCCGGTCTGGGCTTGGGCGCAGGTTCCGCTGATGCCAGACCCACCGGCCCGCATCAGTGGTGCCCGGGGGACTCCATGCAATATCAGACCGCCCCCTGGTTGGCGCAACACACTGGACCAGGCACGGCTTATTCATGGGACATGAATATCTGCCACACCTGGTATGTGCTCGCGAACGACAAGCTGGGCAATGTTCCTTACAACGGCAAGCTGCCGAGCAGTATTTGGGACGGCGAAAATCCGCCAGGTCCGTTGGGTCAGGTGCCCGACTACCCGGGCCTGTAACAACCCGTCGGCCCCTCGATGTGGGCGGTGTGAATAGAACTTTCGAACGGTCGGCCTGGCCCGATCTGCCGCGCAGGCTTGTCGGGTACCGGGGTGCCGGAAGTCGACCTGGGACGGGTCGTCTCGGTACGCCCGGTCCGCCGCGATAATTCGGTGGTTATGTGCTGATCGTCAGCTCCGTCGTCGTAGGTATTGTCTCAAGAATCGGGCATCGGTCTTAGGGTGTTCAGCGGGAGGAAGGTCGGCGACATTGAAGCTTTGGCTCGCTCAAGATCCTGAGGCCGACAAGCTACTGGCCGATAGCCCGTTCGCGCTGCTCGTCGGGATGGTCTTGGACCAGCAGATACCCCTGGAGCGTGCGTTCGCGGGGCCGAAGACTATCGCCGATCGAGTGGGCGATCTCGACGCCGCCGAAATCGCCGACTACGACCCGGACAAATTCGCCGCGCTGTGCTCGGAAAAGCCTGCGATACATCGCTTTCCGGGCTCGATGGCCAAGCGGGTCCAAGCGCTGGCACGGATCATCGTCGACGACTACGACGGCGATGCCGCCGGGGTGTGGACCGCCGGTGATCCCGACGGGCCCGAGCTGTTGCGAAGACTCAAGGGTCTTCCCGGGTTCGGCGAGCAGAAGGCGCAGATCTTTCTGGGCTTGCTCGGCAAGCAGTACGCGGTGACTCCCAAAGGCTGGCGCGCCGCGGCAGGCGCTTTCGGCAAGGCCGGCACGCACGTCTCGGTTGCTGATATCGCCGACGCGGGTTCGCTGGAGAAGGTGCGTTCGTACAAGAAGCAAATGAAGGCAGCCGCGAAGGCGGCAGGGAAGGCAACACCGTGAAGACACATCTGAATTGCCCGTGTGGCGAGGCGATCACCGGCAAAGACGAAAACGAATTGGTCGACCTGACGCAGGCCCACCTGGCCAGCGCGCATCCTGGTCTGGAGTACGACCGGGACGCGATTCTCTTCATGGCCTACTAGGGCCATGAACGACTAGCACGGCATGGCCTACTAGGGCCATGAACGACTAGCACGGCATGGCCTACTAGGGCCATGAACGACTAGCACGGCAAATCCGCCGCGCGCACGACGATGGGCGCGACGGCGGATTTTCCCGGTCTGGGGTTAGGGCACCACCGTCGAGCCGATGGTGGGCATGAACTGGCACTGCTTGTCCTTGGTGCTGACCTGCCCGAAGACCGTCGACATGATGCTGCCCGATCCGGTGTCGACGGTGGCGGTCAACGTGGTGGGTCCCTGCGGGTTGATGTCGGCCTGCGGCTTGAGCGTCGCGCTGCCCGACTTGCCGCTGGTGAGGTTGACCCAGGTGACGTTCAGCGGCAGCTTCTGCACGTCGGCAGGTCCTGAGGTGCCGATCGCGGTGAACACGTAGGCGGTCTGGCCGGCGGCCGGACCCGGCGCCGGGATCTTGGCAGGGCCGGCGACCGAAAGCACCGGCGCCATCACCGTGCCGCCGTCGCCTCCGCAGTTGTTGCTGATCGACGGGTACATGAAGTCCTGGGTGGGCGGCGCGTCCGGGCTGAAGTTCGGCGTGGCGGCTTCGGGCGCAGGTGCGGGGGCCGGCGCGGCGGCGGCGGGCGCGGGAGCCGGCGCGGCGGCGGGTGCAGCGGCAGGAGCAGACCCAGCGGCAGCCACCGGGACGGCGTTGGCGGGGGCCGGTGCGGCGACCTCGGGCGCGGGACCCGCCGCGTGTACCGGGTCGACGCCGGTCGGCAAGTGTGCCTGAGTGCCTGGCTCCACACCGGGCGGGACGACGTGTGCGGTCGAGGCGGCTTCGGGGGATCCGACGAACTGGTTCACCGAAGCCGCAACGTTTTTCGACTCTTCAGGCGTCGACGGGTTGCGGCTGAATGCCTGTGCCGCGGCCATCAGCAGCTGCGTCGCCTGCTCGGGGTTGCCGGCGGCCTCCTGGATGATCGGGCTCAGCTCGGACATAGCCGGCAGTCCGGGAAGTCCCGGCAGTCCTGGCAATCCCGGCAGCTGCTGGGCTGGGATCGGTGCGGGTGGTGCCGCCGGGTCGGCGGCCGCGGTGGGGGACAGGGCCACTGCTGCGCTGGCTGCGACGGCGGCGGCGGCGAAGGTGCTGATCAGGTTGCGTGCGATGTACATGGTGTCTCCCCAGTCGTCGAAGTTGGTGGTGGCCGGCTAGCGCACGGTGGCGCTAGCCGGCCGGTAGCTCGGTCAGGGCAGGGCGGAAACCGGGAACAGCGACGCGCCCGCTGCGGCCGGCAAGACCGGTGCGGCTGCCAACGGCAGGGTCGCCGCCGGCTCTAACGGCAGGGCCGCCGCGCGCCCCTGCAGCAGCAGCCGGGATACCCGCCGCCGAGGCGAGTCCACTGCTGAGCGGAGACCCGGTGAACAGCGAGGTCAGGTCGCCAGGCAGCGACACCGACTGCGGCAGCGGGAACGGCAGCCCCGGTATCTGCGGCAGGTTCAGCTGAGCCTGGGGCAGCATGGAGGCGGGGTTGCTCGGCGCAGCCGCGGCCGGAACTGCCGGTGTCAGACCCGGCAGGCTGAGACCCGGTGTCGACGTCGTGGCCGGAGCCGGAGTGGTCAGCCCGGGGATGCCGAGACCCGATGTCGAGGTCGCGGCCGGGGCCGGGGACGTCAGACCTGGAATGCCAAGTCCGGGTGTGGCGCTCGTCGCAGGCGTGGTGGGCGACGCCAAGCCCGGAAGCAGCGACGAACCCGTGGTCGGGGCGGCGGCCTGCTGCGGCATCTTGATCGACGCGCTGGCCAGCGGTGGCGGCGTGGCCGGCTGACCGCCCAGCGCGCCTGCGACGTTCTGCAGAAGCTGGGGCGCCTGCGCGGCGGTGCCGACGAGTTGCTGGCTGATGTCGGGCGCGGGCACCGGTGCCGGGTCGGCATGGGCTGTGCCCATCAAGCCGCCCATGAGCAAAGCTGCCGACGAGCCCGCCACTACAGCCGTGGCGCGTACGAAGGTCTTAATGGTTGACATGACTCTCCTGAATCTCGGTGACAAGTCCTCGGCGCAGACGATCCGCCTGATGGCGAAGTGACTCAAGTGACACGTGTGGCATTTATGCGACCGTTATTGAACCGAGCGGTTGCGGTGACCGAGCGGCCTCTTGGCGGGACCCGCGGTGCGTGTCGAGCCCGGCGTTAGAGTCGTGCAGATCAACACCACCTCGGCCGCTCCCGCGGCAATCACCAACCGGCGGCGCGCGATCTCCGTCGACACGATCGGGCCGGCGATTCTGGTCGTGAGCGTCCTCGCGCGGCTGGCCTGGACTTACCTGGCGTCCAACGGGGCCAACTTCGTCGACCTACACGTCTACGTCGGCGGGGCGGCCATGATCGATCACCCGGGCAGCTTGTACCGCTACGTCTACGCAGATCAGACGCCGGATTTCCCGCTGCCATTCACCTACCCGCCGTTCGCGGCAGTCGTCTTCTATCCGTTGCATCTCCTGCCGTTCGGCCTGGTGGCGTTCTGCTGGACGGTCGGGACGATGGCAGCGCTGTACGGGGTCGTTCGGATCAGCCAGCGACTGCTGGGTGTGGCCGCGGGCGTTGGTCACCGGCTGGCGATGCTCTGGACCGGGATCGCGATCTGGCTCGAGCCGCTGCGCAGCACATTCGACTACGGGCAGATCAACGTCGTGCTGGCGCTGGCCACGTTGGGCGCGGTCTTCAGCACCCGATGGTGGCTGTCCGGCCTGCTGTTGGGGACGGCGGCGGGGATGAAGCTGACGCCCGCAATCGGCGGGCTGTATTTCGTCGGCGCCCGTCGTTGGGGCACGGCGCTGTTCTCCGCGGTCGTCTTCTTCGCCACGATTGGGGTGTCGGCGCTGGTCGTGGGAGACCAAACCCGTTACTACTTCACCAATTTGATCTTCAAGACCGACCGGATCGGCCCGATCTGCACGATCTTCAACCAGTCATGGCGCGGCGCGATTTGCCGGATCTACGGCCACGACGCCGGCTACAGCCCGGCGGTGCTGATCGGAATCACCGTCACCGCAATACTTTCCGTGCTCGCGTGGCGAGCGATGAGCGTGCACGCCGATCAGCCGGACCGGCTCGGCCGTCTGCTGGTGGTGGAGCTGTTCGGGTTGCTGCTGTCCCCGATTTCCTGGACCCACCACTGGGTGTGGTTGGTGCCGTTGATGATCTGGCTACTGCACGGGCCGCTGTCCGACCGTCTCGGCGCGCGGATTCTCGGCTGGACCTGGCTGACGCTGCTGATCATCGGCGTGCCCTGGTTGCTGAGCTTTGCCCAGCCGAGCATCTGGCAGAACGGCCGGCCCTGGTATCAAGCGTGGGGCGGCTTGGTCTACATCGTGGCGACGCTCGCCACGCTTGGCTGGGTCGCGGCAAGCGGTAGACGCGGGGTTACTCCGCGATAATTGCGTCGATGTCGTGCGCCAACGCGAAGTCCTTCTCCGTGATACCGCCGTCGGAATGCGTCACCAGCGCGAAAGTGACTGTCCGCCAACGGATATCGATGTCGGGGTGATGGTCTTTCTCTTCGGCACGCTGAGCTATCCGGCGGACCGCCTCGATCCCGGAGAGGAACTCAGGAAACTCGACCGATCGACGCAGCGCGCCATCTTTGCGCTCCCACCCATTGAGGTCGGGCAATGCGGCGTCCACTTGTTCATCGGTTAACACAGCCATATTTCGACCGTATACCGTCAGCCGCGATGGTCAACCAGATCGTGGTCGCCGGAGCGATCATCGCGGAGCGCAAGGTGCTGGTCGCACAGCGTGTTCGGCCGCCCGAACTGGCCGGCCTGTGGGAGCTGCCGGGCGGCAAGGTCGCCGCGAGGGAGACCGAGCCCGACGCCCTGGCTCGCGAACTCGCCGAAGAACTCGGTGTCGAGGTTGAGATCGGCGAGCGACTCGGCGACGACGTCGAGCTCAACCCGACCATGACGCTGCGGGCCTACCGGGCGACGCTGCTCCGCGGCGATCCGCAGCCGAACGATCACTCCGCACTGCGCTGGGTGTCGGCGTCAGAACTGCAGGATGTCGACTGGGTACCGGCCGACCGCGGCTTTGTGACAGCCCTGGATCGACTGTTGGCCTAGAAGAGCGCGCCGAAGTCGGTGACCCTTTGGGATTCGCGACGCTGGTGAACGGCCGCGCGGCCGTTGCGCGGTTAGGTGACATGCGGCACACCATCCGGGCCGAACGCTCGCAAACCTCTGCTGGGTCGCGGCGAGCTGCACTCGGTGAGTCGACCGAGGGTCGCCGCGGGCCGCAGAGCGTCGCCACCGGCCAGGGATGAGCCGCCGATCAGAGCCGAGGTCGCGTGCCTCGAGCCGTCAACGTTCCAGGTCGTCAGGCCTTTCGGGCGTGCTTGAATACCTTCTGCAAACCCTTGCCGTGGATACCGTTGCGCTCCGCCTTCCGGACCTTGTGCAACACCAACGGGCAGCGCTTGCACCGGGGCTTGGAGCGGCAGCACTTCTTCTTGGGCTTTGCGGTCGCGTACTTTTCGAACTTCACGTGACCTCTTGTATACAGGTCGCGTTTTCGCGATTGGTGACCTCCGCTGCGACAATTAGTGTTGTGGATTTCCGAAACGTCGCCATCGTCGCTCACGTCGATCACGGCAAGACGACCCTGGTGGATGCGATGTTGCGGCAATCGGGGGCGCTGACTCATCGCGGCGACGACGCGATCGAACGCCTGATGGACTCCGGTGACCTGGAGAAGGAAAAGGGCATCACGATCCTGGCGAAGAACACCGCCGTGCATCGTCAGCACCCGGACGGCTCGATGACCGTCATCAATGTCATCGACACTCCAGGCCACGCGGACTTCGGCGGCGAGGTCGAGCGCGGCCTGTCCATGGTCGACGGCGTGCTGCTGCTGGTCGACGCCTCCGAGGGGCCGCTGCCGCAGACCCGCTTCGTGCTGCGCAAGGCACTCACCGCGCACCTTCCCGTCATCCTGGTGGTGAACAAGACCGACCGGCCGGACGCCCGGATTGCCGAGGTGGTGTCCGAGAGTCACGACCTGCTGCTCGATGTCGCCTCCGACCTCGACGAGGAAGCCCAGGCGTCTGCCGAAAACGCGCTCGGACTGCCAACGCTGTATGCCTCCGGCCGCGCGGGCATCGCCAGCACCACCGAGCCGGCCAACGGCGAGAACCCCGTGGGCGAGAACCTGGACCCGCTGTTCGATGTATTGCTCGAGCACATCCCGCCGCCGCAAGGTGACCCCGAAGCCCCGCTACAGGCGCTGGTGACCAACCTCGACGCGTCGGCCTTCCTCGGCCGGTTGGCGCTGATCCGGATCTACAAGGGCCGGATCAAGAAGGGCCAGCAGGTGGCCTGGATGCGCGAGGTGGACGGCCATCCCGTCATCACCAACGCCAAGATCACCGAATTGCTGGTTACCGAGGGTGTCGAACGTTCGTCCACCGACGAGGCGATCGCGGGTGACATCGTCGCCGTGGCGGGGCTGCCCGAAATCATGATCGGCGACACGCTGGCCGACACCGAGCATGCCCACGCGCTGCCGCGTATCACGGTCGACGAGCCCGCCATCTCGGTGACGATCGGCACCAACACCTCTCCACTGGCCGGCAAGGTGTCGGGGCATAAACTGACCGCCCGCATGGTGAAGAACCGCCTCGACTCCGAACTCGTCGGCAATGTGTCGATCAAGGTCGTTGACATCGACCGGCCGGACGCGTGGGAGGTGCAGGGCCGAGGCGAACTGGCGCTGGCGGTGCTGGTCGAGCAGATGCGCCGCGAAGGCTTCGAGCTCACCGTCGGTAAGCCGCAGGTGGTCACCCGGACCGTCGACGGCAAGTTGCACGAGCCGTTTGAGGCGATGACCATCGACTGCCCCGACGAGTTCGTCGGCGCGATCACCCAGCTGATGGCCGGCCGCAAGGGCCGCATGGAAGAGATGGCCAATCACGCCGCGGGCTGGGTGCGAATGGACTTCATCGTGCCGAGCCGTGGCCTGATCGGTTTCCGCACCGACTTCCTCACTCTCACGCGCGGCACCGGCATCGCCAACGCCGTCTTCGACGGCTACCGGCCGTGGGCCGGCGAGATCCGGGCCCGCCACACCGGCTCGCTGGTCTCGGACCGAACCGGCAAGATCACGCCCTTCGCCTTGACCCAACTGTCCGATCGTGGGCAGTTCTTCGTCGAACCCGGCGACGACACCTACGAGGGCCAGGTCGTCGGGATCAACCCGCGCGCCGAGGACCTCGACATCAATGCGACCCGCGAGAAGAAGCTGACCAATATGCGCTCGTCGACGGCCGACGTCTTCGAGACGCTCGCCCGTCCGCTGGAATTGGGCCTTGAGCAGGCGATGGAGTTCTGCGCCGACGACGAATGCGTCGAGGTGACGCCTGAGATTGTCCGAGTCCGCAAGAACGAGCTGGACGCCACTACCCGTGGGCGCAGCAAGGCCCGGGCGAAGGCCCGCGGCTAGCGCGTCGCATTGAGCGTCGAATCCGATAGCGGTCCCGATACCCTGTGGGGCGTGCCGAAACCCGCCCGCCGCGCTTATGCGACCACCGGCCTGCTGGTTTCGCTTCTGGTGTTCGTCGCTTGCTCCGTCAGCCCACCGCCGGCACCGCAGAGCACCGAGACCTCGCGGAGCACCGCGCCGCCCCCGCAGCGCAGGACGCAGATCATCGTGGGCATCGACTCGATCGGCGCCGGGTTCAACCCGCATCTGCTGTCCGACTTGTCCGCGGTGAACGCCGCGGTGAGCGCGCTGGTGTTGCCCAGCGCCTTCCGGCCGGTGGCCGATCCGAACACGCCGACGGGATCGCGGTGGGAGCTGGACCCGACGCTGCTGAAGTCCGCCGAGGTGACCAGCGAAAACCCGTTCACGGTCACCTACAAGATCCGGCCGGAGGCGCAGTGGACCGACAACGCCCCGATCGCCGCGGACGACTTCTGGTACCTGTGGCGGCAGATGGTCGGCCAACCTGGCGTCGTCGACCCGGCCGGCTACGACCTGATCACCGGTGTGCAGTCGATCGACGGCGGCAAGCAGGCCGTGGTCACCTTCGCCCGGCCCTACCCGGCGTGGCGCGAGTTGTTCAACGACATCCTTCCGGCGCACATCGTCAAAGACGTGCCCGGCGGCTTCCCGGCCGGGCTGGCCCGTGCCCTGCCGGTGACCGGCGGACAGTTCCGGGTGGAGTCCATCGACCCGCAGCGCGACGAGATCCTGCTCGCCCGCAACGACCGTTACTGGGGTCCGCCGTCCAAGCCGGATCTGGTGCTGTTCCGCCGGGCCGGGGCGCCCGCCGCGCTGGCCGACTCGGTCCGCAACGGAGACACTCAGGTAGCCCAAGTCCACGGTGGCTCAGCGGCTTTCGCGCAGCTCTCGGCGATTCCCGATGTGCGGACCGCCCGGATCATGACGCCCCGGGTGATGCAGCTGACCTTGCGGGCCAACGTCTCGAAGCTGGCCGACGGACAAGTGCGCAAGGCGATCCTGGGGCTGCTCGACGTGGACCTGCTCGCCGCCGTGGGTGCGGGCAGCGACAACACCGTCAGCCTCGACCAGGCGCAGATCCGGTCGCCCAGCGATCCCGGCTACGTGCCGACCTCGCCGCCGGCAATGAACCGGACCGCGGCGCTGGGGCTGCTCGAAGCGTCGGGCTACCAGATCGACAACGACACCTCGACCCCGGAGAACACCCGGGGCCACGTCACCAAGGACGGCAAGGAGCTGACGCTGGTCATCGGCGTCGCCGCCAACGACCCGACGTCGCAGGCGGTGGCGAACACTGCCGCGGACCAGTTGCGCAATGTCGGCATCGCCGCGACCGTGCTTGCCCTGGACCCGGTCGCGATGTACCGCGACGCTCTGGTCAACGATCGGGTCGACGCCCTGGTGGGTTGGAGTGAGGCCGGCGGAAATCTGGCGACGTTGTTGGCTTCCCGCTTCAGCTGCCCGGCGTTGGAGGCGACGGCGGTATCCACGGCCGCGGGTCCGACGGCGTCATCTGGCCCGACAGCCAAGCCGGCTCCCGCGACCACCCCGACAGCAGCCACCTCGTCGCCGCCCTCACACGCGCAGGAGCCCGGTGCGCTAGTGCAGGCGCCCTCGAACCTGACCGGCATCTGCGATCACAGCATTCAGGGGGATATCGACGCCGCTCTGGGCGGCACCAAGGACATCAACGACGTGATCAACGCCGTGGAGCCACGGCTGTGGGAGATGTCCACGGTGTTGCCGATCCTTCAGGACACCACGATCGTCGGGGCGGGCCCGAGTGTGCAGAATGTCAGCCTCTCCGGCGCGGTTCCGGTCGGCATCGTCGGCGACGCCGGGCAATGGGTCAAGACCGCGCAATAAGCCGCGCACAGCGCCGTGTAACGATTCGGCGCTCTGTTGGACAAAAGTTAGCGAATCCCGTCCCTTAAGGTTGCTCTCAGGTACTGTTCGACCACCGGTTAAGTCGGCAGCCGGAAAGTGCACCAGCTACTCGTGACCGCCAGCGCACGCGGCGGGTTCATGCCAGAGGCGGACCGACCAGGGGGCGGCCCGCCTCTGGCATTGGTGAGGCTTGTGACGGTCAGAAAGCTGTTGTGCTGCAGCGACAATCAGGTCGGGTGCGGCAACACCGTATCGACGATCTGGGCGAGTTGACGCTTATTCGGCGGGGCGCCGGTGAGCATCAGCTGCTGGTTGACCAGCGCGCTGCCGACCCGGGCGGTGTAAGGCGTCAGCGTGGACGCGTCGATCTCACCGTTGGCCGCACCGGCGTGCAGGATCGATTCGGTCATCCGCATCCGCGGCCCGACCACAGCGTCGGTGAAGATGGCCCGCAGCTCTGGCTCGTGCAGCAGCTGTTGCAGGCTCGCCAACCCGGGAAATGCGGTCTTGCCGGCCACCAGGTCGCAGTGCGCGGTGAGCACCGCCAGTAGGTTCTCCCGCGCCGATCGGTCTGGACGCGGCTCGGGGAATGCGGGCAGTGCGTAGAGCAATGCCGCTTGAACCAGGTCGTGCTTGCTGGACCAACGCCGGTACAAAGCGGCTTTGCCCGTCCGGGCCCGCGCGGCGATGCCTTCCATGGTCAGTCCGCCGTAACCGACAGCGGCCAACTCGGCCAGGGTCGCGTCATAGAGCGCGTCCTCGAGCTGCTTGCCCCGGCGCCGGGTACGCACCGGTGCCGTCTGCTGTCCCATCCGACGATAGTAGCCACCGACGTATCTTTTGGCCGGGCGGGCGTTCCTTATCTGCCGACTATTTTTGCAGCTCAGGCGTTCAGCCGCGAAATCCTTTGCCGCGCAGCGCGCGAGTAGGGTGCGTGCCATGCAGGAGACTCCGCGGCTGTTGTTTGTGCATGCCCATCCCGACGACGAGACCATGGCCAACGGGGCCACCATCGCCCACTATGTGGCGCGCGGAGCGCAGGTGCGGGTCGTCACCTGCACGCTCGGCGAGGAGGGCGAGGTCATCGGTGACCAGTGGGCGCAACTGGCGGTGGACCAGGCAGATCAACTCGGCGGCTACCGAATCGGCGAGTTGACCGCAGCGCTGCACGCCCTGGGCCTCGACGGACCCGTCTACCTCGGTGGCCCCGGCCGGTGGCGCGATTCCGGCATGGTCGGCGCCGAGGCGCGCGGTCGGCAACGGTTCAGCGACGCCGACCAGCACGAAGCCGTCGGCGCGCTCGTCGAGATCATCCGCGACCTGCGACCGCACGTCGTGGTGACTTACGACCCGAATGGCGGCTACGGGCATCCCGACCACATCCAGGCCCACGTCGTGACCACCGCGGCGGTCGCTGCGGCCGGCACCAGTGGCGACTATCCCGGTGAGCCGTGGTCGGTGCCGAAGTTCTACTGGACCGTCATCGCCCGCAGCTCGTTCAGCGCGGGATGGGAGGCGCTCGGCCCCGGCGACCTGCTCGACGGGTGGATCGTCCCACCCCTCGACGGCGACTTCGGTGAACTCGGCTGCCCCGACGACGAGATCGACGCCGTGATCGACGATCCGGAGGCGCTACCGGCCAAGATTGCGGCGCTGCGGGCGCATGCCACCCAGCTCACCGTCGGGCCCACAGCCCGCACTCTCGCGCTGTCGAACAACCTCGCGCTGCCCATCGTGGCGCAGGAGCACTACATTCTGGTCGCCGGCGCCGCGGGCGACCGTGACGCCCGCGGATGGGAGACCGATCTGCTCGCCGGAGTCGACCTCGCCGCGCCGGTCACGCGGTAGGCTGCCGGAATGGACCCGGATCTGGACCAGAACCAGCAGCACTGGCAGGACCGACTGGACAGCTTCCAGTGGGAGGTCATGTCCATCGTTTCGCAGTTGGACAGCATCCCGACCTGACCGCCTTTCGAGTCGCCATCTTGGCGTTGTTAGCTGTCGACGGAGTCTTGTCCGCGGTCGGCGGCGCACTTCTGTTGCCGTCCTACATCGGCTCGGTCCCATTTCCGATCAGCGCGTTGATCAGTGGCTTGATCAACGCTGCGCTGGTGTGGGCGGCCGGACGATGGACCGCCTCGACGCGACTTGCCGCGCTGCCGTTGTGGACCTGGCTGCTGACCGTTCTGGTGATGTGCCTGCCCGGTCCGGGCGACGACGTCATCTTCGCCGGACGGGGCATATTCGCTTACAGCCCATTGTTGCTGCTCGGGGTCGGTTTGCTGCCGCCGTTCTGGGTGCTGCTGCGGAACCGGCCCGCCCTCTGAGGGCGGGAACTCCGTGGCGGTCGGCCGGAGGCTACTGTTGTCGCTCATGGCATGCGTCGGGTCTCGGATAGTTGGGACGTGCGGATGAAATTTGGCCGGCCGGAAGTTACACAGACGTGCCGTTGACCCCAGGCGAAGAGCCGACCCTGCTTGCCAGCCCGTCGGTCCCCCCGGTTCCCGGCGGATCCGCGATGCGCCGGGTGCTGCGACGCGCCCGCGATGGGGTGGCGCTGAACGTCGACGAGGCGGCGGTCGCCCTGACCGCCCGCGGCGACGACCTGACCGATCTGTGTCGCAGTGCGGCGCGGGTGCGCGACGCCGGTCTGGAATCGGCCGGACGGCGGGGCCACACGGGACGACTGCCGGTCAGCTACTCCCGCAAGGTTTTCATCCCGGTGACGCATCTCTGCCGGGACACCTGCCACTACTGCACATTTGTCACAGTGCCCGGAAAGCTGCGCGCCCAGGGCGCAGGCATGTATCTGGAGCCTGACGAGATCCTCGACATCGCCCGTCGGGGAGCCGAACTGGGTTGCAAAGAAGCACTTTTCACCCTCGGTGATCGCCCGGAAGAACGGTGGCCGGAGGCGCGCGAATGGCTGGACGAGCGCGGGTATGACTCCACGCTGTCCTACCTACGCGCGATGTCGATCCGGGTGCTGGAGGAAACCGGCCTGCTACCGCACCTGAATCCCGGGGTGATGAGCTGGTCGGAGCTGTCGCGGTTGAAGCCGGTGGCCCCGTCGATGGGCATGATGCTGGAGACCACGTCGCGGCGGTTGTTCGAGACGAAAGGTCTTGCGCACTACGGCAGTCCGGACAAAGACCCCGAAATCAGGCTACGGACGCTGACCGACGCGGGCCGGCTCTCCATACCGTTCACCACCGGCCTGCTGGTGGGCATCGGCGAGACGCTCGTCGAGCGGGCCGAAACCCTGCATGCGATTCGGAAGTCGCACAAGGAATTCGGTCACGTCCAGGAAGTCATTGTGCAGAACTTCCGGGCCAAGCAGCACACCGCGATGGCCTCGACACCCGACGCCGGAATGGACGATTTCCTGGCCACCGTCGCGGTGTCGCGACTGGTCCTCGGCCCGGGGATGCGGATCCAGGCGCCGCCGAATCTGGTCTCGGAGCAGGAGTGCGTGGCGCTGATCGCCGCCGGGGTCGACGACTGGGGCGGCGTATCGCCGCTGACGCCGGACCATGTCAACCCCGAGCGGCCGTGGCCCGCGCTCGACGATCTCGCGGCGGTTACCGCGGCGGCGGGGTACGACCTTGTCGAGCGACTGACCGCGCAGCCCAAGTACGTGCAGGCCGGAGCGGCGTGGATCGACCCCAGGGTGCGCGGTCACGTTGTGGCACTGGCCGATCCGGACACCGGCTTGGCCCGTGACGTCATACCGGTGGGTATGCCATGGCAGGAGCCCGACGACATCACCGTATCCGCCGGCCGGGTCGACCTCAACGCGTCGATCGACACCGAAGGCCGCCGGACCGAGACCCGGAGCGACCTGGACAGCGCGTTCGGCGACTGGGAGTCGATCCGCGCCAAGGTGCACGACCTGGCCGCCCAGGGCGCTGGTGCGCCCGAACGCCTAGACACCGACGTGCTTGCCGCGCTGCGCTCCGCCGAGCGCGACCCGGCCTCGTGTACCGACGCGGAATATCTCGCCCTGGCCAATGCTGATGGACCTGCATTGGAAGCCGTTGCCGCACTGGCAGATTCGCTGCGACGCGACGTTGTCGGCGACGACGTGACGTTCGTGGTCAATCGCAACATCAACTTCACCAACATCTGCTACACCGGTTGCCGGTTCTGCGCCTTCGCGCAGCGCAAAGACGATGCCGATGCCTTCTCGCTGTCGGCGGACGAGGTCGCTCAGCGGGCGTGGGAAGCGCACGTGGCCGGCGCC
The DNA here is from genome assembly GCA_963750885.1 of uncultured Actinomycetota bacterium. Lineage (GTDB taxonomy): Bacteria > Actinomycetota > Actinomycetes > Mycobacteriales > Mycobacteriaceae > Mycobacterium. The sequence goes on along the minus strand of CAVVSN010000031.1, from coordinate 139,666 downwards.
ACCGAGGTCTGCATGCAGGGCGGTATCGACCCGGAGTTGCCGGTCACCGGCTACGCCGATCTGGTCCGCGCGGTCAAGGCGCGGGTTCCGTCGATGCACGTGCACGCGTTCTCACCGATGGAGATCGCCAACGGCGTCACCAAGGGCAACTTGAGTGTTCGTGAGTGGCTGATCAGCTTGCGCGAGGCCGGGCTGGACAGCATCCCCGGCACGGCGGCGGAGATTCTCGACGACGAGATCCGCTGGGTCCTGACCAAGGGCAAGCTGCCCACCTCGATGTGGATCGAGATCGTCACGACCGCCCACCAGGTGGGCCTGCGCTCATCGTCGACGATGATGTACGGCCACGTCGACGACCCTCGGCACTGGGTCGGACATCTCAACGTCTTGCGCGACATCCAGGACCGCACCGGTGGCTTCACCGAATTCGTGCCGTTGCCGTTCGTGCACCAGAACTCGCCGCTCTACCTCGCCGGTGCGGCACGCCCGGGCCCCACCCACCGCGACAACCGTGCCGTGCACGCGTTGGCACGGATCATGTTGCACGGCCGTATTTCTCACATCCAGACCAGCTGGGTCAAGCTCGGCACCGAGCGCACCCAGGTGATGCTCAACGGCGGCGCCAACGACCTCGGCGGCACGTTGATGGAGGAGACCATCTCGCGGATGGCCGGCTCCGAATTCGGCTCCGCCAAGACCGTCTCGGAGCTCACCGCAATCGCTGAGGGGATCGGTCGTCCGGCGCGCCAGCGCACCACGGACTACACCCCGTTGGCGGCGTAACCCCTAGGGCCCTGCGCCGATGCCGAGCGTGAAGGCAACGTCACGTTCGGCGCCGAACGTGACTGCAATTTCACGTTCGGCGCGAAATCACAGCCGGGCGGCCAGCTCGGTGCCCTGCCTGATCGCCCGCTCGGCGTCCAACTCCGCCGCCACCGCGGCACCGCCGATGATGTGCGGCTCGACCCCGCTGCGGCGCAAGTCGTCTTCGAGGTCACGCACCGGCTCCTGGCCGGCGCAGACCACGATGTTGTCCACTTCGAGCAGCTGCGGTCGCTCCCGCTTGGGGCCGAAGCTGATGTGCAGTCCCTCGTCGCTCACCCGCTCGTAGTTGACGCCGGAAAGCTGTTGAACACCTTTGGCTTTCAGCGAGGCCCGGTGCACCCAGCCGCTGGTCTTACCCAGCCGTTTGCCCTGCACACCGCTGGAGCGCTGCAGTAGATACACCTCGCGCACCGGTGGTGCGGGGATCGGGGTGATCAGCGCGCCCGTCGCTTCCCACGGGTCGGCCACCCCCCACTCGGACTTCCAATCTTTTAGGCTTAGCGGTTCATGCGTCGGCGATGAGTCGGTGACCAGGAACTCGCTGACATCGAAACCGATTCCGCCGGCGCCGATTACCGCGACGCGCTTGCCGAGCGGCTGCACGCCGATGATCGCCTCGCCGTAGGTCAACACCATCGGATGGTCGATGCCGGGAATGTCCGGGATCCGCGGCGCAACCCCGGTGGCCAGCACGACGTGGTCGTAGCCGGCGAGATCGGCGGCCGACACCCGGGCGCCGAGCCGCACGTCCACGCCATTGATGCGCAGCATCGTCGTGAAGTACCGGATGGTTTCGTTGAATTCCTCTTTGCCCGGGATGCGACGGGCCATGTCGAACTGGCCGCCGATGTAGTCGTTGGCGTCGAACAGCGTCACCTGATGACCGCGGGCAGCGGCGTTGACCGCGGCGGCCAGCCCGGCCGGCCCGGCGCCGACGACCGCGATCGAGCGGGTGCGACGGGTCGGGGACAGCACCAGCTCGGTCTCACGGCCGGCCCTGGGGTTGAGCAGACACGACACCGTTTTGTGGACGAACGCGTGGTCCAGGCAGGCCTGGTTGCAGGCGATGCAGGTGTTGATCTCGTCGTCACGCGCGGCCTGCGCCTTGAGCACCCACTCCGGGTCTGCCAGCAGCGGCCGCGCCATCGAGATCAGCTGCACGTCGGTGTCGGCCAGAATCTGTTCGGCCGCCTGCGGCATGTTGATGCGATTGGACGCCACCACCGGAATGTCGACGTGCCCGGCAAGGGCGTGGCTGACGTCGACGAACGCGTTGCTCGGCACCGAGGTGACGATGGTGGGCACCCGCGCCTCGTGCCAGCCGAAGCCGGAGTTGATCATGGTCGCGCCGGCAGCCTCGACTTCGGTTGCCAGCGCCAGGATTTCGTCCCAGCTTTGGCCGCCCTCGACGTAGTCGGCCATCGACATCCGGTAGCAGATGATGAAGTCGTCGCCGGTCGCCGCGCGTGCCCGCCGCACGATCTCGACGGGAAAGCGGCGACGCTTCTCGGCGCTGCCGCCCCAGCCGTCATTCCGCTTGTTCGTGCGCGGCGCCAGGAACTGATTGAGCAAATACCCTTCGCTGCCCATGATCTCGACACCGTCGTAGCCGGCCTCGCGGGCCAGCGTTGCGCAACGGGCGAAGTCGTCGATGGTGCTCTGCACGCCACCCGACGAGAGTCGGCGTGGGCGAAAGGGGTTGATCGGCGCCTTGATCGACGATGCGCTGACCGAAAGCGGGTGGTAGGCATAGCGTCCGGCGTGCAGGATCTGCAGCAGGATCTTTCCGCCGGCATCGTGCACCGCAGTGGTGATGCGCCGGTGGCGGCGCGCCTGCGCGGACGAGGTGAGGTCTGAAGCCAACGGCAGCAGCCAGCCGGTCCGGTTGGGCGCGTATCCGCCGGTGATGATCAGGCCGACGCCACCGTGCGCGCGTTCGGCGAAGTACTCGGCGAGCCGGTCGGTATTGCGGGCCCGGTCCTCCAGGCCGGTGTGCATCGAGCCCATGATCACCCGGTTGCGCAGCGTGGTGAATCCGAGGTCCAACGGGGACAACAGATTTGGATAGTTCATCGGTTCTCCTGCTTCAGCTTCCCGGCCAGGGCCGCGGTCACTTCGTCGAGCCAGTCGATGGTGCCTTCCTCGGCACGGATGCCGCCGCGCAGCACGAGGTATTGGTGTAATGCGCTGTCGCGCAGTGCTGCCGGGTCGGGGAACTGCTTCTTCTCGAATCCACGATAGGTGTCCAGCAATTGGGCGCGTTCGGCACGCAGCGCGACGACTTGGTCGTGCAGCGCGCTCCGGTCTCCGAACGCGGCGCCGCGTAGCTTGACGGCGACCTCGCTGAGCGCGCCACCCCGTCCGGCTCCACCCCGTCCGGATGGGCCCCCGCCGAGCGGGGCGGCGATCCATCGGGTCAACTCGGAGCGACCGGCATCGGAGACGGTGTAGACCTTCTTGTCCGGCCGTCCCTGCTGCGCCACCACCGTCGCCGACACCCAGCCGTCGGCCTGCATCGTCCGCAGCGTGCGATAGATCTGCTGGTGGGTGGCGCTCCAGAAGTACCCGATCGAGCGGTCGAACCGGCGCGTCAACTCATAACCGGAACCGGACTGTTCGCACAGCGACACCAGGATGGCGTGGGGGAGGGCCACCGGCGAAGCATAGGAACATCGGGCCACCCTATGCAACTAGTTGCAGTGCATCGACGCGCATAACAACCAGGTACTTGCGTTGTATATGCGACGTCTAGTATCAGTAACACCGCTGGGAAGTGACCAAACACCTACCGGCTCAGCCCAACTTCTACCTGGAGACCGTGGAGGAGACGTCTGTGACGTACACGATCGCCGAACCCTGCGTCGATCTCAAAGACAAGGCATGTATCGAAGAGTGCCCAGTCGACTGCATCTACGAGGGTGCTCGGATGTTGTTCATCCACCCCGACGAATGCGTCGACTGTGGCGCCTGCGAACCGGTCTGCCCGGTCGAGGCGATCTACTACGAGGACGACGTTCCTGAGCAGTGGGGCCAGTACACGCAGATCAACGCGGACTTCTTCGTCGAGCTCGGATCTCCGGGCGGCGCAGCGAAAGTCGGCTTGACCGAGAACGACCCGCAGTCCGTGAAGGACCTCCCGCCGCAGGCTCACGACGACTGAGCGGCCTGATGAACCGCCGGCCACTGTCGGCTGTATCAGCTCTGCTGCCGGAGTTCCCGTGGGACACCCTGGCCGATGCCACCGCGCTGGCCAGGTCGCACGCGGAAGGCATCGTCGACCTGTCGGTCGGCACACCCGTCGATCCGGTGGCCCCGCTGATCCGCGACGCGCTCGCCTCGGCCAGCGCCGAATCGGGATACCCCACTACTGCGGGAACTCTTGAGCTGCGCGAATCGGCCGTCGCCGCGCTGAATCGCCGGTACGCCATCACCGGGCTCGCCGAGTCCGCGGTGTTGCCGGTGATCGGCACCAAGGAGCTGATCGCCTGGCTGCCGACCCTGCTGGGCCTGGGCGCCGACGACCTCGTGGTGGTACCCGAACTGGCGTACCCGACTTACGACGTCGGGGCGAGGCTGGCCCGGGCGCAGGTGCTCGTCGCCGATTCGCTCACGCAGATCGGCCCGCGGGTCCCGGCGCTGCTGTTCGTGAACTCGCCGAGCAATCCGACCGGCCAGGTGCTCGGTGTCGATCATCTGCGCAAGCTGGTCGGCTGGGCCCGGGAACGCGGCGTCGTGGTGGCGTCCGACGAGTGCTACCTGGGCCTGGGCTGGGACGCTCAGCCGATGTCGGTGTTGCACCCCTCGGTGAGTGACGGCGACCACACCGGTCTGCTGGCCGTGCATTCGCTGTCCAAGAGTTCCTCGCTGGCGGGCTATCGCGCGGGCTTTGTCGCCGGCGACCCGGAGTTGGTTGGCGAGCTGCTGGCGGTGCGCAAACATGCCGGAATGATGGTGTCGCGTCCCGTGCAGGCGGCCATGGTCGCCGCTCTGGATGACGACGCTCACGAGCGCGAGCAGCGCGAGCGCTACCGGCGGCGTCGCGACGTGCTGCTGCCGGCGTTGCGCGCGGCCGGCTTCACCGTCGACCACTCCGAGGCGGGCCTGTACCTCTGGGTCACCCGCGGCGAGCCGTGCCGCGACACCGTCGGATGGTTGGCGCAGCGCGGCATTCTGGCGGCGCCGGGTGAGTTCTACGGCTCACGGGGCGCGCGCCACGTCCGGGTGGCGCTGACCGCCACCGACGAGCGGATCGCCGCGGCGGTCGAGCGGCTTGAGGGTTAGGGAGCTGGCGGGGTGAGCGATTACAGCGAGGAAGCCGTCGACCGGCTGCCGTTCAGCACTCCGGAGAAGTCTGAGCGCTACCGCACGGAGAACTACCGGGGAGCCGTCGGCCTCAACTGGTATCTGAGCGACCCGACCCTGCAGCAGACCATGGCCTACTACCTGCAGCCCGACGAGCTGGCGGTCGCAGAGCCGCACCTGCGCGATATCGGCGCGCTGATGGGCGGTCCGGTGGCCCGGTGGGCCGAGCAGACCGACCGCAACCCGGCCCACCTGGAACGCTACGACCGCTGGGGTCACGACGTCGGCGAGGTGGTCCAGCCGCCGTCGTTCACCGAGTCCAAACGCGCGGTGCTCGGCGCGCAGAAGGCGCTCAAGGACGACGCGCGCCGAGCCGGCTTCAAGTCGTCGATGCCGCTGTTCGCCGCCAACTATCTGCTCGATCAGGCTGACATCGGCATGGGTTGTGCGTTGGGAACGGGCGGCGGCATGGTCAAGTCGCTGGTCGCGGCCTTCGCCCCAGCCGATGTCCGCGAACATGTCCTGGCCAAGTTCGCCACCGGCGAGTGGGAAGGCGAGACCGCGCAGCTGCTGACCGAGCGGGCCGGCGGCTCCGATCTCGGAGCCCTGGAGACCACGGCCACCCGTCAGGGAGACAGCTGGTTACTTAACGGCTTCAAGTGGTTTGCGTCCAACTGCGACGGCCAGGTATTCGTGGTGCTGGCCAAGCCCGAAGGCGCCCCCGATTCCACCCGCGGCGCGGCGAGCTTCCTGGTGCTGCGGACCCGGCGCGACGGTTCGCGTAACGGCGTCCGCATCCGGCGGCTCAAGGACAAACTGGGCACCCGCTCGGTGGCGTCCGGCGAGATCGAACTCGTCGACGCCGAAGCCTTCCTGCTGTCCGGTGAGCCTGAGCTTGACCAGCCCGGCACGGGCCAGCCCCACGCAGAAGTCCAACCGTCCGACGGCAAGGGCCTGGGCCGGATGATGGAGCTGACCAACGCCGCCCGGCTCGGTATCGCCCTGTTCGCCCTGGGCAATTCGCGCCGCGCCCTGGTCGAATCGTTGTGTTACGCCCGTCAGCGCCAGGCCTTTGGCGGCCGGCTGATCGACAAGCCCTTGATGCGGCGCAAACTCGCGGAGATGATCGTCGACGTCGAAGCGGCGCAGGCGCTGGTGTTCGACGGCGTCGGACTACCCAACCATCGCCAGCCCCGCCGGATCCGGCAGCGCATCGCCGTGCCGGTCACCAAGCTCAAGGTGTGCCGGCTGGGCATCACCATGGCCTCCGATGCCATCGAGATCCACGGCGGCAACGGCTACATCGAAACGTGGCCGGTAGCAAGGCTTTTGCGTGATGCTCAGGTCAACACCATCTGGGAAGGTGCTGACAACATCCTGTGCCTGGATGTTCGGCGCGGCATCGAGCGCATCGGCGCGCATCAGCCGCTGCTGGAACGCCTGCACGACGCGGTGTCGGTGTCCGATGAGTCCGAAGCCACCACCCGACTGGTGCGTCGGCGCATCGAGGACCTCGAAGCGGCGATTACGGCCTGGACCAAGCTGCCTCCCGAGGTCGCCGAGGCGAGACTGTTCCCGCTGTCGGTATTCATGGGCGACGTCTACGCCGGTGCTCTGCTGACCGAGCAGGCCGCCTGGGAGCAGTCGACCGGGGGTACGGGCCGCAAGGCTCTCGTGGCACGGCTGTACGCCCGCCGCTATCTCACCGAGCCGGGCCCGCTTCGCGGCATCGACGACGACGTCGATGAGGGACTCGAGCGGTTCGACGAGCTTGCTGACGGAACGTTGATCGCCGACTATCCACAGGCGTCGCCGGCCTCGACTGGCTAGGGCGCGACGCAACCCGTCAAGATGGCGCCGCAAGCCATCAAGATTCCGTAAAGAAGTTTCCTAGAAGTCTGGATACGCGGTTTCTGGCGCGCGATTTCGGGCTCTGAAACCCTAGGCTTTCCCGAGGTCCAAGCCTGTTTTTCTAAAACCCTAGGAATTGCGCGAGGTGTTTGCTATGTCACAACTGGCCGGCGATCTACGGATAACGCCGTCGTTTTCCGACCGGTGTAAAAGGGCCTTCCTCGGAAGGCCGATGATCAACGACCAGCTCCAGCACGAGCGCCTCTCCAACCCCATTGCGCTCGGCGTGCTGTCCCCCGACGCGATCTCGTCGACCGCCTACGGTTCCGAGCAGATCATGATCGAATTGCTCCCGGCTGCGGGCATGGCCGCATTCGCGCTACTGCTGCCGATCACCGGGGTCATCCTGCTCATCCTGGTGCTGGTCGCCGCATCGTACCGCCAGGTGGTCGCGGTCTATACCCGCTCCGGCGGGTCGTACGTTGTAGCACGGGACAACTTCGGACCCGAAGGTCGCGCAGGTCGCGGCGGCGTCGTTATTGATCGACTACGTCGTCACCGTCGCGGTGCAATGCGCCGCGGGAACGGTGGCGGTGGCGTCGATGGTTCCCGCACTAGGTCCGTACAGCCTGGAGATCACCGTCGGCGGTCGTGCTGCTGATGTGTTACGCGAACCTGCGCGGTTTACGGGAAGCCGGTCGGCCCGTTCGCGCTGCCGACCTATTTCTTTGTCGAGCATGGTCTCGCTGACGATCGTCGTCGGCGTCGTTCGCGAGCTTCCCGGGGACTTGGGCATACGACGCCGAGCACATCTCCGGGGCGGTGTCGCTTCATCACGGCAGCGGCCTCATCATGGGTGCGACGCTCCTCATCGTGCTGCGGGCATTCGCCAACGGCGGCTCGTCGCTGACCGGCGTCGAGGCGATCTCTAACACCGTCAACGCTTTCCGTCAGACCCGAGGGAACCAACGCCCGCAAAGTACTCACTGTCATGGCCTGCATCCTGGCTTTCTTGCTGGCCGGAGTGGCCTGGCTTGCGCACATTACCCACGCGATCCCCTACGCCGACGGTTATCCGTCGATGTTGTCGGAGATCGTGAAAATGGTCTTCGGCGCGGCACCGTCGGAACGGTCTTCTACATTCTGGTCCAGGTGTCGACAGCGCTGATCTTGTACACCGGCGGCAATACCAGCTTCAACGGCTTCCCCGCGCTGACGAGTTTCGTCGCCGAGGACAGCTTCCTGCCGCGGCCGCTGATGAAGCGTGGCCATCGCCTGGTGTTCTCCAACGGCATCATTGCGCTGACCGTGCTCGCGGTGGCGTTGTTGATCGTGACGGGCGGTTCGCTCAACGCCTTGGTGCCGTTCTATGCAATCGGGGTATTCACCGGCTTCTCGATGGCCGGCTACGGGATGACCAAACATTGGCTCACCCACCGCGGCCCCGGTTGGCGGTCCAAGCTGGCGATCAACCTGTCGGCGGGAATCCTGTCCACCGTTGTGGTCGCCATCTTCGCGATCGCGAAATTCACCGAAGGCGCATGGCTCGTCGTCATTATCTTCCCGATCCTGGTCTTCGCGCTGATGCGGGTGAACCGGCAGTATCGCGTCGAGTCGTTGGTGCTGGAAACGTCGGTCACCGAGCCTCCCGATCTGGCCGGGCACGACCGGCACCGAGTGCTGATCTTCGTGGATTCCGTCGATCTGGCCGAGGTCGAGGCGATCCGCTACGCCCGGGGCCTGGACGCCGACGAGCTGACCGCGGTGCACTTTGTGTTGGACTCCGCGCATGCCGAGCGACTGCGGCGGCAATGGCAGCACTTCGGACACGTCACCTCGTTGCGGACGGTGGACTGTTTCGACCGCAACCTGAGCCGGGGTGCTCATGATCTGGTGCTGCAGGTGATGGCCGAGCACGCGGATACCAAGGTCACGGTGTTGTTGCCGCGCCGGGAGTACTCGCAGCTGCTGGGCCGGCTGCTGCACGACCGCACGGCGGACATGCTTGGCAAGGTCATCAGCCGGATCCCCGGGGCGAGCGCGCAGATTGTCGCCTATGACATCTCCACCCGCATCGCAATGGCGAGTTCGGCCGACGCTGACTGCGCGAGGTCAGCGGACCAGCAAGTTGATCCGTTAGAGTTGCCCCGGACCGCAGCGGACCTACGTGGATGACTTCACTCCACCGGCCGCCGACGCCGGAGGAAAGTGATACGTGGTTACAGCAGCACAGCGGAACGCGGGCATCCCGCCGTCCTTCAGCGACGGCTGGAAGCGCGTCTTTCTCGGCAAGCCTCTGACGAGCGAACAGCTCGATTCGGAGCGGCTGTCGAATCCGGTTGCACTGGGCGCGATTGCACCTGACGCGATCTCCTCGACTGCGTTCGGTCCCGAGCAGGTCATGACCGAGCTGTTGCCGCGCGCCGGCATGGCAGCGTTCACGCTGCTGCTGCCGATCATGGGCGTCATCCTGGTGATCCTGTTGCTGGTCTCGGCGTCCTACCGCGGGGTGGTGATGGCCTACACCCGCACCGGTGGCGCGTACATGGTGGCCCGGGACAATTTCGGGCCCCGGATCGCGCAGATCGCGGCCGCGGCGTTGCTGATCGACTACGTGGTCACCGCCGCCGTTCAGCCCGCCGCCGGCACGGTCGCGGTGGTGTCGGCGATCCCGGCTTTGCGTCCGTATCACCTGACACTCACGATCGCCGTCCTGATCCTGATCTGCATGGCGAACTTGCGGGGCTTGCGGCAATCCGGCCGGATCTTCGCGGCCACCACCTACTGGTTCGTCGGCATGATCCTGCTGACGATCGTCACCGGGTTGATCCGCGAGGTCCTGTGGGGCTTGCCGAAGTACGACCCGGCCACTCTCGAAGGCGCGGTGCCGGTGCATCAGGGCAACGGGCTGGTGATGGGCGCCACCGTGCTGGTGGTACTGCGGGCGTTCGCCAACGGTGGTACGTCGCTGACCGGTGTCGAGGCGATCTCCAACACCGTCAACGTCTTTCGTGAACCGCAGGGCGCCAACGCGCGCCGGGTATTGACCCTGATGGCCTGCATCCTGGCCGTGCTGCTGGCCGGTGTGGCCTGGCTGGCCCACGTCACCCATGCCACGCCGTACCTCGATGAATACCCGTCGATGCTCTCGGAGATCGCGCGAACGGTGTTCGGTCACGGTGTGCTGGGCAACATTCTCTACTTCTCGGTCCAGGCCTCCAGTGCCGCAATCCTTTTCGCGGGTGCCAACACCGGGTTCAACGGGTTCCCGGCCTTGGCGAGTTTCGTCGCCGAGGACCGCTTCCTGCCGCGACCGCTGACCAAACGCGGTCACCGTTTGGTGTTCTCCAACGGCATCATCACGCTGACCGCGATCGCGGTGGCCCTGCTGCTGGTGACCCGCGCGAAGCTCAGCGCGCTGGTGCCGTTCTTCGCGATCGGGGTGTTCACCGCGTTCGCGATGGCCGGCTTCGGTATGGCCAAGCACTTCTACACCCGTCGTGGCCCAGGCTGGCGCCGCAAGGTGGCGGTCAACTCCTCGGCCGGGGTGATGTCGACGATCGTGGTGGGCATTTTCGTGGTGGCCAAGTTCACCGAGGGCGCCTGGCTGGTCGTCGTGGTGTTCCCAATCCTGGTGTACGGCCTGATCCGGCTCAACAAGCAGTACAGCGCCGAGGCGTCCGTTCTGGAGATGTCGCGCACCGAGCGCCCCGAATTGGCCAGGTACGCGCGGCTGCGGGTATTCGTCTTCGTGGACTCGGTCGACCTCGCCGAGGTCGAGGCGCTGCGCTACGGCAAGGGCTTGCACGCCGACGAGTTGACCGCGGTGCACTTCGTGGTCGACGCCGAGCATTCCGCCAAGCTGCAGGAACGCTGGCAGCACTTCGAGCACGACACCCCGCTTCGGGTGATCGACTGCCCGGACCGCAACTTGGGGCGGGTCGCACAGGAATTCGTCTTGCAGGTGAAGAGCAACCACCCGGAGACCAAGGTGACGGTCCTGCTGCCGCGCCGGACTTACTCCGCGATGCTCGGCCGGCTGCTGCATGACCGCACGGCCGACAAGATGGCGAGGGCCGTCAGCCGCATCGCTGGAGCGACCGCGATCATCGTGCCTTACGACGTGGAATCGCGTATTTCACGGGTGGATCCCGACGCTCTGGCGCCGGCCGGTAACGCGTAGAACCGGTCGGGCGGGTCGTGACAACGTCAGCCGACGACGAACAGGAAATACCCCCAGCCTTCTCTGACGTGCTCAAACGCGTCTTTTTGGGCAAGCCGCTGATCACGCAAGAGCTTTCCAATGAGCGCCTGTCGAATCCTGTTGCGCTAGGCGCACTTTCACCCGACGCGATCTCATCCACTGCGTACGGTCCCGAGCAGATCCTGACCGAGCTGCTGCCGCATGCCGGGCTGGCCGCGTTCGTTCTGCTGCTGCCCATCATGGGCGTCATCCTGCTGATCCTCTTGCTGGTGACGGCGTCGTACCGACAGGTCGTGATGGCCTACACCAAGGCCGGCGGCTCCTACATCGTGGCGCGGGAGAACTTCGGACCCAAGGTGGCGCAGGTCGCTGCCGCGGCCCTGCTGATCGACTACATCGTGACGGTGGCGGTGCAGTCCGCGGCGGGCACGGTCGCGGTGGCCTCGGCGGTGCCCGCGCTGGGGCCCTACAGCCTGGCCATCACCGTCGGGGTGGTCTTGCTGATCTGCTACGCGAACCTGCGCGGATTGCGGGAAGCCGGAAAAGCTTTCGCGTTCGCCACCTATGCCTTCGTGGTCATGGTTGTGGTGATGATCGTGACGGGTGTTGTGCGCCATCTGGTTTGGGGTTTGCCGCAATACGACCCGGGCCATGCCGCCGGTGCGGTGCCGGTGCATCACACCAACGGGCTGGTGATGGGCGCCACCGTGCTGGTGCTGCTGCGGGCGTTCGCCAACGGCGGCTCGTCGCTGACCGGCGTGGAAGCGATCTCCAACACCGTCAACGTCTTTCGCAAGCCGCAGAGCATCAACGCCCGGCGGGTGCTCACGACGATGGCCTGCATTCTCGGCCTGCTGCTGGCCGGGGTCGGTTATCTCGCGTACGCCACCCATGCCGCGCCGTATCTGAGCGAATACCCGTCGGTGTTGTCGCAGATCGCCCGCGCGGTGTTCGGCAACGGGGTCATCGGCAACGCCATGTACGTCCTGGTCCAGATATCGACCGCGGCCATCCTGTACACCGGGGCCAACACCAGCTTCAACGGCTTTCCCGCACTGGCGAGTTTCGTTGCCGAGGACCGCTTCCTGCCGCGTCAGCTGATGCAGCGCGGGTACCGACTGGTGTTCTCCAACGGAATCATCACGCTCGCCACCCTGTCGATCGCGCTGCTGGTGTTCACCGGCGGATCGGTCAACGCGCTGGTGCCGTTCTACGCGATCGGGGTGTTCACCGGCTTCTCGATGGCCGGCTACGGAATGTCCAAACATCACCTGACCGAACGCGAACGGGGCTGGCAGTACCGCCTGGCGATCAACTTCACCGCCGCGGTGCTCTCGACCATCGTGGTCGGAATCTTCGCCGTGGCCAAGTTCACCGAGGGCGCCTGGCTGGTAGTGGTGGTCTTCCCGATCCTGGTGTTCGGTTTGATCCGGCTCAACCGCGAATATCGCGCTGAGTCAGCGATTCTCGAAGCCTTCCGCACCGACCGGCCCGAGATCACCAAGTACGCGCGGCATCGCGTGTTCGTCTGCGTCAATTCGCTCGACATTGCGGTGCTCGAAGCATTGCGTTACGGCAAGGGCCTGCGCGCGGACGATTTGATCGCCGTGCATTTCATGATCGACTCGGATCACGCTGCGGCGCTGCGAGATCGGTGGGACAGCTTCGATCTTGACATCCGATTGCGGGTGATCGACTGCCCCGACCGGCAGATCGTCCGCGCCGTGCAGATGCTGGTGGTGAAGGTCCGCAACGAACATCGCGACACCCACGTGTCGGTGCTGCTGCCGCGACGAACCTATGCGCCGCTGCTGGGCCGGCTGCTGCACGACCGGACCGCGGACAAGATCTCCCAGGCGGTCAGCCGAATCCCGGACGCTGCGGCCACCATCGTTCCCTACGACGTGCAGTCGCGGATCCGCCAGGCGTACCCGGACATTTTGGAACAGCGCATCGCCACCAAGCTCGAGCAGATCGAGATGCGGATCTGGCGGGGCCAGGAAGAGCCGTCAGAGGTCTATGAGCACCCGGAGAAATCCGCGTCGGTGATCGAGGTGAAGAGCTTGATTCCGGGCCGCCAGGCCACCGTCGAAGGCCGAGTCAGTCAAGTCGAGGACATCACCAAACGGGGAAAGACGTTCCGCTGGATCGTCGTCGGCGACGACAGCGGCGAGGTCCGCTGCACGTTCCAGCCCGGCAATGGCGACGACGTCCAGCCGGGGCAAGTGCTGCGGGTGACCGGAAAAGCGAGCCAGAGTGGGAACAAGCAGGTGTCGATGGAGGACCCGCGGTACACGGTGATCGAGACACCCGAAGAGTCTTGAGCCCGGCGACGTAGGGTCCAATTCGTGCCCGTCCACCCCGAGGTGTCCGATGCGCTGGCTGGCGGCCGGCCGGTTGTCGCTTTGGAAAGCACCATCATCAGCCACGGTCTGCCGCGGCCAGACAACCTTCGTGTCGCGCGTGAGATCGAGGCCGCAGTGCGCGCCGGCGGGGCGGTGCCGGCGACGATCGCGATCATCGCCGGCGAGCCACACATCGGGCTGGACGACGAGGCGCTGCGGCATATCGCCGAGAGTGACACGGTGGTCAAGGCGAGTGTCCGCGATGTCGCGGTGCTCGCTGCCCGCGGCGGCGACGGCGGGACGACGGTGGCCTCGACCGCGCATCTGGCTGCGGCTGTGGGTATTTCGGTGTTCGCCACCGGTGGGCTGGGCGGTGTTCATCGCAATGCGCGCGAAAGCTGGGACGAGTCCGCGGATCTGATGACGCTGTCGCGGACCGGCGTGCTGGTGGTCTGCGCGGGGGTCAAGTCGATTCTGGATGTCGGCGCCACCCTGGAACGGTTGGAGTCGCTCAATGTCGGGGTGATCGGATACCGGACCGACCGCTTTCCCGGTTTCTACCTCGCCGACTCCGGTCATCCCGTGGGCTGGCGGTTGGAGACGCCGGAGCAGGTCGCCGAGGTGCTACGGGCTCGTCGGCGTTTGGGCACCGACAGCTACGGTCTGGTGCTGGCCAACCCGATCGCCCCGGCCGACGAGATGGACCGCGCGGTGCACGACCGGGTGCTAGCCGACGCGCTGGCGGCTGCCGACGCCGAAGGCGTGCGAGGCAAAGACGTCACACCGTTTCTGCTCGACTTCTTCCACCGCGAGACGCACGGCGCCTCGTTGTCGGCCAACATCGCGCTGGTGTTGGCGAATGCGCAATTGGCAGCCGAAGTATCAGCGGCTCACGTCAGGATGTAGTCGGCGTCTTTCGGCTCAGTAAGCATGCGGGTCAACCGCTTTCGGTCGAATGGCCACAGATCTATACGGTTGTCGTCAGCGAAATACCAGGAGTTGCAGCCGGTGTTCCACACTGTCGGGACCATCCCGTCGGCGATGTCGTCGGCGAAGCGGTTGGTGGCCTCGTCGGTGACCTCGACGGCGGTGATCTCGCCGTCGCGAAAGCGATTCAGCCACATGGTGATATAGCGGGCGGTCAGTTCGGCGACGTGCTGGAGCGAGATGGATCCGGTCGGCGAATTGGGGCCCAGCACCATGAACAGGTTGGGGAATCCGGGGATCGCCGTCATACCCCAGGCCCGCGGTCCCTTGGCCCAGGCATCGTCGATGGACAGGCCACCGCGGCCGCGAAGTGTCATCGGCCGCATGTAGTTGTGCGCGGCGAATCCGGTAGCAAGCACGATCGCATCGAGGTCGTGATGCACGCCGTCGGCGGTGCGCACACCCGTCTCAGTGATCTCGGCGATCGGCTCGCTGACGAAGCTGGCATTGGGCTTGGCGATTCGTCGGTAGTAGTCGCCGGAAAGCACCTGACGCTTGCAGAACGGCTGGTAGTCGGGAGTCAGCTTGGCGCGAAGTTCTTTGTCCCGCACCAGGGCCCGCAAACACATCGACCCGTAGCGCTGCGCCGCCCGGCGTCGCCAGGTGGGTCGGATCACCAGGTCGACGAGGTAGTCGGAACCGATGAACTGTGACAGCCGGACCGTCTTGTGCTGCTTCGGCAGCCTGCGCAGTATCCGGCTGACGATGCGTGGCTGCGGCATACGCATCGGCATCCACATCACCCACTGCGGCGTTCGGGCGAAATGGGTGATGTGCGCCGCATCGGGCTGCAGTGCTGAAAATACTTGCACTCCAGTCGAACCGGCCCCGATGACCGCGACTCGTTTACCGCGCGTATCGATGTCGGTCCAGCGCGCGGTGTGCACCACCGGACCGGCGAACGAGTCCAGCCCTGGAATGTCCGGAAAGAACGGCTGATGCAGGACTCCGGTGGCGGCGATGACGAAGTCCGCCTCGATCTTGTCGCCGTCGGCGGTGCCTACCTGCCATCGGTCATCGGCGAACACCGCTTCGGTGACCTCGCAGCCGAGCCGCAGATGCGAGTTCAGTTGCAGCTCGCCGATCAGGTCGCGGTGATAGCGCTGGATCTCGTCACCGGTTGCCCACACATGGCTCCAATCCGGCTTGGGCGCGAACGCGAATTGGTAGCCGTAGGACGGCACGTCGCACCGCAGGCCCGGGTAGCGGTTCCAGTGCCACACACCGCCGACATCAGAACCCTTCTCCAAAATGGTGAAGTCATTGAAGCCGGCTTGCTTCAGGACGTGAGCAGCGGCGATCCCGGACATGCCGGCGCCGACAATGACGATCCGCGGATCCCGTCGTTGGGCTGTGCCGGTCATGAGGGAACGGTAAGCCCGCCGAAAGCGCGGCGGCAAGAGCTATGGCCCATCGTCTTCGTCTTCTGGGCGTAGGAGTTTTTCGGGGTGGTGGAAGGTGTTGGTGCGGGGTTGGCCTCGGTCGAGGTGTGGTGGTGGGATCCATTCGGTGTCGTTGCGGTTGTTTTTGCGGGTGGTCCAGCCTTGTTCGGCGAGATCGTGGTTGGGGTGGCACGTCGAAGGCGAGGCCGTTGATGTCGGTGACCGGGTTGAGGGCGTAGGGGTCGAGGTGGTGGACCTCGCACAGGTAGCCCGGCATGGTGCAGCCGGGGAATGTGCACCCGCGATCTTTGGCGTGCAACACAATTCGTTGGGCCGGTGAGGCGAGGCGTTTGGTGTGGTAGAGCGCCAGGGCTTTGCCTTTGTCGAAGATCGCCAGGTAGTGGTGGGCGTGGGAGCCCAGCCGGATCACATCTGACATCGGCAGCAGTGTGCCGCCGCCGGTGAGCCCGCGGCCGGCGCCGGCTTCGAGTTCCTCCAATGTGGTGGTGACGATGATGCATGTCGGTAGCCCGTTGTGTTGACCGAGGTCACCGGAGGCCAGCAGGGCGCGGGCCGCGGCCAGTAGCGCGTCGTGGTTGCGTTGCCCGGGGCTGCGGGTGTCGCCCTGGATGGCGGCTTGTGAGGGGGTGCCGCTGATGCAGGGCGTCTCATCGGCGGAGTTGCACATGCCGGGGGCGGCGAGTTTGGCGAAGCACCGCATCCATCGTGGCACGGGCTTCCGGGGTCAGCCATCCGCTGATCGCGCTCATCCCGTCGATGTCTTGGCGGCCCATCACAAGGCCGCGGCGTTTGGCGCGGTCGATGTCGGTGAAGTCGCCGTCGGGGTTGAGGCAGTCGGTGAGCTTGTCGGCCAACTTGGCCAGCTCATCGGGGCGGTGCTCACCGGCCAGCCCGGCCAGCTGCGCTTCGGCCTTGGCGCGGGTCTCCACATCGACGAAGTCCGGCAGCCGATGAAAGAACCCGCGGATCACCGCGACATGCCCCGGCCCCGAGCTCGCCGTTGCGTTGCGCCTGCGCGGTCGCGGGCAGCACCGGCGGCAGGGGTTCACCGTTGAGCGCCCGCCGTTCACCCAGATCGGCGGCCTCGTGAACCCGACGACCGGCCTCGGCGCGGCTGATCCGCAACCGGTCGGCCAACGCCGGGGCCAGCTTGCCACCCAACTCGCTCGCATCAGCCTGGGCGGCGAGCTGATTGACCAATACGTGCTCGACCGCCGGCTGCCGGCGGCGAAAACCCTCGAACCGCTCCAACACCCGTAGCCGCTCAGGTGTGGTCAGCACACCGAACGTCAAGTCCAGGGCGCGTTTGTAGTCAGCCTCGAGCGCGTCGAGAACCTCGACGATCTCCTCACGACTACTAGAACGCATGTTCGAATAATAACGGCGGAGTCCGACAGGTTTTGCAGCATGAAACCGAAGTGACGCAAGTGGTTTCAGTGACGGCGGGTAAGAAGCCTGTGGTTAAGTGGGGGCCGTGAAGAAACTGTCAGCCTTGCTGGCTTCGCTGGCCGGTCTCGGAGTCACCGCCAACGGCTATCAGCCGCTGAGCAAGCGTGGCTATCTCTCGATATATGCCTTCAGCTTTGGGGTGTTCGCTTCCGAACTGCCTCTGCAATTGATCGCCGGGCAGTCCGCGTTGCTGGCCGCGGTGACTCGCAAGCTCTCGCCGCGGGTGCGTCGACTCAGCTGGCTGGTCTCAGCGCTCTCCTGGTTGGGGCTGATCGGCATGGATCGCATCGGCCACCAAGCGAACCAGCCCCTCACCGCGGCGCTCGATGCCGGGCTGGGCCCCAATCGCCGGACCGAGTCGGGGGACCTGTGGAAGCGACCGGCGGGCGGGGGCACAGCCAAGTCGCCGGGCCTGGTGCGGATGGCGCGCATCTACGGCGACTACGCGCACGACACCGACATCAGCTACGGCGAACACGGATCAAGGAATCATCTCGACATCTGGCGACGGCCCGATCTGGACCGCGGCGGGAAAGCGCCGGTGCTGCTACAGGTCCCCGGCGGCGCCTGGATGGTGGGAAGCAAACGGCAACAGGCGTATCCGTTGATGAGTCATCTGGCCGAGTTGGGCTGGGTGTGTGTGGCGATCAACTACCGGCTCAGTCCACGATCCACCTGGCCAGACCACATCGTCGACGTCAAGCGCGCGCTGGCATGGACCAAGGAGCACATCGCCGAATACGGCGGCGACCCGGATTGGGTGGCGATCACCGGCGGCTCGGCCGGTGGGCATTTGTCGTCACTGGCTGCGCTCACCCCGAACGATCCCCAGTTCCAGCCCGGCTTCGAAGACGCCGACACTAGTGTGCGGGCGGCCGTCCCGTTCTACGGTCTCTACGACTTCACCCGCGAAAACGCGATCCATCCGCTGATGGCGCCGACGCTGTCCAAGTACGTGTTCAAGCTGAGGCGGACCGAGATAAAGGATGCATTCCGGGCCGCGTCCCCGGTCACCTACGTATCTCCGGATGCGCCACCGTTTTTCGTTCTGCACGGACGCAACGACTCGCTGATTCCCGTCGAGCAGGCCCGCGCGTTCAGCAAGCAGCTTCGCGAAGTCAGCCGCCAGCCGGTCGCCTACGCCGAACTGCCGTTCGCGCAGCACGCATTCGACATCTTCGGCTCAGCGCGGGCCGCTCACGCCGCAGTGGCCGTCGAGCAGTTTCTTGCCGAGATCTACGCCAAGAGCCAGGTTTCGGCCTAGTCCGCCGGTCGAGGGCTGCGCGCGTCGAGCAGGGCGATGACCTTCGCGGCCAGATCGTCGATATCGTGGCCAGCGGTGTCCAGCACCAGGTCGGCGTTCTCGGGCGCCTCGTAGGGCGCGTCGACGCCGGTCAGACCTTTGAGCTCCCCGTTGCGGGCACGCTTGTAAAGGCCCTTGGGATCCCGCTTTTCGCACTCTTCCAGCGATGTGGCGATGTGCACTTCGATAAAGGGCAGCTTGGCCGCATCGCTGAGGGCGCGAGCAGTCTCGCGGTCCGACTTCAACGGTGAAACCAGCGAAGCCAACGCCACTACGCCCGCATCAGCCAGCAGGCGCGTCAAATGACCGACCCGCCTGATGTTTTCGGTGCGGTCACCGGGGGAGAAGCCCAGATCGTCGGACAAACCATGCCGCAGATTGTCGCCGTCCAGTAAATAGGCGACCCGACCGGATTCGACCAAAGCACGCTCGACGGCTACTGCGACGGTCGACTTGCCCGAGGCGGGTAGGCCGGTGAACCAGATCGTCGCACCGGCTTGGCCGGTGGACTGCTGGCGATGTTTGCGCTCTAAAGCTGAAGGGTGCCAACGGATGTCGGTGCGTGGGTGGGTGCCCGGCTTGACCTCGCGTGCCTCGATGATGGTGCCGGCGCCGATGGTGTCGTTGGTGACTTCGTCGATCAGGATGAACGCGCCGCTGTCGCGGTTGTCGGCGTAGCTATCGGCGATGACGAGCGAACTGGTCCGCAGCGTCACGGTGCCGATGTCGTTGAGCTCCAACTCGACTGGGTTGTCGACTTCGTCGAGCGTCTCGGGATCGAGGCGCGAGTGCAACTCCTGGACCGTGGCCCGGACAGTGGTGCTGGTCTGCTTGAGAGCCAGTCGGTCACCGGCCCGTAGCGGAGAGTCGACGAACCAGCACACGTTTGCGTGGAGCTCGCGGGCCAGCACCGGAAGCACCGCGTCGTCGGCACCGCTGACCAGCACATCCCCTCGGCCGACGTCGATGTCGTCGGCAAGCTCCACCGAAACCGACAGCGGCGCAACACCTGTCGTGCGCTCGTCGTCAAGGGTGTCCAGCGCCGTGACCGTCGACTCGGTTCCGGCGGGCAGCGAGATGATCGGGTCGCCGACGCTGAGCGTGCCGGCAGCGAGCCGTCCGGTGTAGCGCCGGCGCTGATTGTCCGTCGGCCGGGACACCCATTGGATCGGCAACCGCAACCGGTTCGGTTCGGCATGCGGCGCAGCCAGTTCGACGTCTTCCAGGTAGTCGAGCAACGTCGGGCCGTCGTACCACGGTGTGTTCTCGGAGCGGTGCACCACATTGTCACCGATCTTGGCGGCGATCGGGATCACGGTGATGTCCAGGCCGCCGAGGCGCGTGCTGAGCTTCTGCAGCTCGGTTTCGACTTCGGTGAACCGGTCCTGGTCGAAGTCGACCAGATCGATCTTGTTCACCGCTGCGACAAAGTGTTTGATGCCCAACAGCTTTGCGATCCGGGCGTGCCGGCGGGTCTGGCGCAGCACACCCGCGCGCGCGTCGACCAAGAGAATCGCGACGTGGGCGTTGGACGCGCCAGTGAACATGTTGCGGGTGTAGCGCTCATGGCCGGGTGTGTCAGCCAGAATGTAACTGCGGGTGGCAGTCGAGAAGAACCGGTAGGCGACGTCGATCGTGATGCCCTGTTCGCGTTCGGCGCGCAGGCCGTCGGACAGCGCGGCCAGGTCGGCGACACCTTCTTCGTCGGTGACGGCTTCCAGGTGGTCCAGCGGCAGGCTGTCGGTGTCGTGCAGAAGCCTCCCGATCAGGGTGCTCTTGCCGTCATCGACAGAACCTGCAGTAGTGATCCGCAGCAGTTGTCGCGTGATGTGGTCGTCCGGCTGGAATTTCGCGTCCTGCTCGGTGTGTTCGCTGGCGCTGACGCTCATCAGCTCAGGCCCTTTCGTTCTTCTTCGCTGACGCTCATCAACCCAAGCCTTTTCGTTCTTCTTCGCTGACGCTCATCAACCCAAGCCTTTTCGTTCTTCTTCGCTGACGCTCATCAGAAGTAGCCCTCTCGCTTGCGGTCCTCCATCGCGGCGACCGAGGTGCGGTCGTCGGCCCGGGTCTCCCCGCGCTCGGACACCGTTGCCGCGGAGATCTCACTGATGACACCCGCGATGTCGGTGGCCTTGGACCGAACCGCGCCGGTGATGGTCAGATCGCCGACCGTGCGGTAGCGCACCCACTCGACGTCCGAGGACTCGTCATTGTGCGGTTCGGTGTATTCCGAGACCGCCAAGAGAATGCCGTCGCGCTCGAAGACCTCGCGTTCGTGGGCATAGTAAATCGACGGTATTTCAAGGCTTTCCAGCTCGAGGTAGCGCCAGATGTCGATCTCGGTCCAGTTGCTCAGCGGGAACACCCGTACCTGTTCGCCCTTCTTGATCCGGCCGTTGTAGAGCGACCAGGGCTCCGGGCGCTGAGCGCGCGGATCCCATTGGCCGAACTCGTCGCGGAAGCTCAGGATCCGTTCCTTGGCGCGGGCGCGTTCCTCGTCCCGGCGGGCGCCACCGAACGCCGCGTCGAACTCGCCGGCTTCCAGCGCGTCGAGCAATGTGCGGGTCTGCGCGCGGTTGCGCGATGCGTGACGACCCGGATCGGCGACGCGGCCCTTGTCGATGGACTCTTGCACGGAGGCGACGATCAGCTTGTGGCCCTCACCTTCAACGCGCCGGTCGCGGAATTCGATCACCTCGGGAAAGTTGTGGCCGGTGTCGACGTGCATCACCGGGAATGGCAGCGGCAGTGGCCGAAACGCCTTCTCCGCCAGCCGAAGTAGTACGATCGAGTCCTTGCCGGCCGAGAACAGCAGGACCGGGCGCTCCAGCTCGGCGACCACTTCGCGGATGATGTGCACCGCTTCGGCTTCCAGCAGCCGCAACTCGTCGACGCGTTTGGTCTTCACGGGGGCAGTCATAGCGGTAGACCTTCTCTTTCGGCATCTTCGCGATAGCGGTCTACCCATTCGTCGGAGCGTTTATCCGCCTGGCGTTCCAGCACCGGCTCCGGCGCGAGCCCTCGATTGAGGCCCAGCGACTCGAGAATGTCGCCGACCACCTGAGTCAGGTTGCGCCACAACATCGGATAGGGAATCTCCAAAGGTGTGACATCCTCTTCGGCAAACCAGTTTCGCCAGCCCTTTTCCTGGTTGCGCAGCATGGTGATGACGTGCGCGATGGCGCCGGCGTGATACGTGGCGCGTTCGTCTCGGATCGGGTCCGGCCGGCCGCGCCAAACCCGCGTCTGCACGGCTCGCCAGAAAGACACCGCCTGGGACACCACGTCAGGCCGGTAGACGTAGACGAGCAGAGGGTCCTGGCCCACGACGTCGCGGATCGCGGACAGCAGCCCGTCACCGGATCGATCAGGCAATCCGTTGGCGCGGTCGAGTAGAAGTGGCGCCTGGTTCCACATCAGCTTGCCGCCCCACACGCCGTTCGGCGTCCGTCCGACGGTGCGGATGTAGTCGCGCCAGATCTCGGGCGGCGCGAGGTCGGGCTTGCCGGCATCCAGCGGATCGAGCAGGCTCAGAATCGAGTCGTCATCGACGTCGGCGAACCACTCGCGTGGCTGCGGCGACTGACTGGTGGACGGGAGGTACTGGAAAAACTCCTGTGGCTCACCGGCCACACCGGTCGCCCGCAGCGACTCGACCAGAAGGGTGCTGCCACTTCTCTGCGAGGCCAACACCAGATATGCCGACGGGCGATCTGTCACCTGGGCAGCTTAGCTGACGGAAAATTGTTGCCACTCTTTCAATTACCGTCACGGTGAACAAAACTGTTGCGCGGAATCGCGCCTCTTCACGAGAGCCGTTCGGTGGCCCGCAGTCCCAGTGAAAGTAGCAGCCGGACATCAGGATCAGCCAACGATGTTGTGAGCATCGTCTCTATTCTGCGGACTCGGTAGCGCACGGTATTGGGGTGCACATGCAGTTGCTCCGCCGCCGCCGCGACGTCCCCGAATTCGTCCAGATACACCCGTAGCGTCTGGGCCAGCGCTGGGTCACGGGCCTGCAGTTCGCGCACTCGCGGGTCCACCAGTCGCTCGTCGGTGCTGACTAACGTAACGATCTCGTCGAGTAACACGGTGGTCCGCGCTTCGGCCAGTGATGTCACCGCTGCGAATGAATCCGGATGGCGGTCAACGCTATCCAGCACGCGATCGACCTCCGCCCGCACCGTGGGCAGCCCGGCCAGTCCGGGTAGCGGGGCGGCGACCACCGCCTTCAGTTGCAGACCCAGTTCGGTGTGCAGCCCGCCGATCGTGCCGCGAATCCAGGACTGCAGCGACGACCGTTTGGTCGTCTGAGGGAACAAGACATACACCCGCGACCCGCGCGATCCCACCTGCGCATCGGACCGGAAAGCGTTGGCGCTCAGCGCCAGAACGTCGGCCAGCCGCTCGCGCCGGCCCCGGCTGCCCGAGTTGTCGAAGGCGACCAGCGCAGCCTGGCCGTCGGCGACCACCCCCAAGTCCCGTGCGATCGCATCGACGTCGGTGGGTCCGCTCTCGGCGAGACCGAGCAGCTGCTGCGCGTACAGCGCATGCGTCGACGGCCGGGTCGTCAGCCGGGACATGATGCGGGCGGCCAGCACCGCGGCTCCCCGTAGCACCTCCTCGGCATCCTCTGCCAACGGCCGGGAGCCCTGCTGCACCCAGATGCTGCCGGCGAAACCGGGCGCCCGACGGGCGGACTGGTGAATGCCGACGGCCAGTCGGGGTCGCAGCCCCAGCTCCGGCCGCTCGGCGACGCGGACCACATCGCCACCGGAACGCAGCGCGTCGAAGATGCCCCATTGCCCGATCCACGTCAGATGCTCGGGTGGTCCGGCGCGACCCAGGATCGACAGCCGCCGCAACTCGTCGGCCTCGTCGTTGGATGCCGAGTAGGCGAGCACGTGCGACTGCTCGTCTTCGATGCTGACCATGCCGTGAATGCGGTCGGCCAGCGACTGCGCAAGGCCGAACAAATCGGTGCCGGAGTCGTGCGGGGCGGTGCCATGGTGCTCCAGGACGTGATCGACCAGTCGATAAAGCCGCTCCCAACGGGCCCGGGGATCAACGGTCACCATCGCGGTCCCTGCCGCGACCGCCTGGGTGACCAGCGCATCGGAGGGCTTTTTGGCGAAGACGGCCACCGGCGGCTGCCCGGCCGGACCGGTGGCACACCCCTCCAGCCACTGTTGTGCCTCGGTGTCGGAGACGCCGACCAGGAAGAACACGTCGGCGGAGTCGGCGCCCCGGCCCATCCCGAGCCGGACGTCGTCGGAATCGATCAGCGCTGCCGAGGCGACGGTCAGGTCGAGGCCGCGAGGCGCCTCGACCAACCGCGCCATGGTCGTGTCCAGGGCCAACAGCAGCTGGCCGAGCCCCACGCCGTCGGACCGCATGTTGTCCGATTCTACTAGTCGATGTGACTGATCTTGTCCTATCGGCCAACAAGGCGTGGCCTCCGCGCTGAGATGCTGAGTCATGGACGCGATTACCGATGTTCCGCCGCCCGTCAACGAACCAATCCATGACTACGCGCCGCATTCGCCCGAACGGGCCCGGTTGCAGACCGCGCTCACCGAACTCGCCGACCATCCGATCGATCTCCCGCACGTCATCGGTGGCA
This sequence comes from uncultured Actinomycetota bacterium, assembly GCA_963750885.1. Taxonomy (GTDB): domain Bacteria; phylum Actinomycetota; class Actinomycetes; order Mycobacteriales; family Mycobacteriaceae; genus Mycobacterium. The sequence continues at coordinate 115,374 of CAVVSN010000031.1, read as the reverse complement.
CGCACCGAATGGGCGACGGTGCGCAGATCGACATCGCGGCGCCCCACCGGCACTCTTTGAAGCTGGGCACACTCACCAATGCTCTTCACCGTGATGCCGCGTCGGCTGTTCAGGCCGCGTCGTTGGCCCGACCAGGTTGGGCGGCAATGCCGTTCGACGAGCGCGCGGCGATATTTCTGCGCGCCGCCGATCTGTTGACCGGCCCGTGGCGGGAAAAAATCGCTGCGGCGACGATGCTGGGGCAGTCCAAAACCGCGTATCAGGCCGAGATCGACGCGTCTTGCGAGCTTGCCGATTTCTGGCGGTTCAACGTCGACTTCGCCCGCCAGATTCTGGCCCAGCAGCCGACGAGTGTGCGGGGGGAATGGAACCGTACCGACTACCGCCCTCTAGACGGATTCGTCTATGCGATAACGCCATTCAACTTCACTGCGATCGCGGCGAACCTGCCCACCGCGCCGGCCTTGATGGGAAACACCGTGGTGTGGAAGCCGTCGGTGACGCAGACGTTGTCGGCTTACCTGACCATGCAATTGCTGGAGGCGGCCGGACTGCCGCCCGGTGTGGTGAACATGGTGACCGGCGACGGCTATGCGGTGTCGGAAGTGGCGCTGGCCGATCCACGGCTGGCGGGTATTCACTTCACCGGATCGACGGCGACCTTTCAGCACCTCTGGCAACAGGTCGGTGCGAACGTCGGGCACTATCAGAGCTACCCGCGTCTGGTGGGCGAGACTGGCGGCAAAGACTTCGTGCTGGCTCATCGTTCGGCTCGGTCAGATGTGCTGCTTACCGCGCTGATTCGCGGCGCGTTCGACTACCAGGGCCAGAAGTGCTCGGCGGCGTCGCGGGCGTTCATCGCGCGCTCGGTGTGGCAGCGGATGGGCGACGACTTCCTGGCCGCCACCGCCGAACTGCCGTTCGGCGACGTCGCCGACCTCACCAACTTCGGTGGGGCGCTGATCGACCAGCGGGCGTACGCGAAGAACGTCGCTGCCATCGAACGTGCGAAAAGCGCGTCTGGGGTCACCATCGCGGTCGGCGGCGAATACGACGACAGCGAAGGTTATTTCGTGCGGCCGACCGTGCTGCTGTCCGACGACCCGACGGACGAGTCGTTCGCCACCGAGTACTTCGGCCCGCTGCTGTCGGTCTATGTCTACCCCGACGACGACTTCGACCGCGTTCTCGACATCATCGACACCGGATCGCGTTACGCGCTGACCGGTGCGGTGATCGCTGACGACCGCGACGCCGTACTCGCGGCACAGAACCGACTGCGGTTCGCGGCGGGCAACTTCTACGTCAACGACAAGCCGACCGGGGCGGTGGTGGGGCGCCAACCGTTCGGCGGCTCCCGCGGTTCGGGCACCAACGACAAGGCCGGCTCGGCGCAGAACCTGTTGCGCTGGACGTCGGCCCGCTCGATCAAGGAGACGTTCGTCCCGGCCACCGACCACCGTTACCCGCACATGGCGGCCGACTAGTGGCGGCGCGATCGCCAGCGCGGCGAAGCCGGGCGCAGCGGGTCGTGCCCATCGGGCTCGGCCTTTTCTCCAAGACGCTGCGTCCAGCGATCTTGGCCGCCAGTCGCTCAGACAGCTTGCAGCACACCGCCGAACGGCTGACGGTCACCCGCAAGGTGGTCAACCGGTTCGTACCCGGTGAGACACAAGACCGGGTGCTTGACAGCACTGCGGCACTGCGTGATTCGGGCCGCCTGGTCAGCATCGACTATCTGGGTGAGCAGGTCACCGATGCGGCCGGCGCGGATGCCACCGTGACTGCCTATCTCGATCTGCTCGACGCGCTGGGCGCGCGGCCGGATGCCTCCCGCTCCTCCGCGCGCCCGCTGGAGGTGTCGCTGAAGCTGTCCGCGCTGGGACAGGCGCTCAATCACGACGGGGAGAAGATCGCCCTCGCGCACGCCCACCGCATCTGTGAGCGCGCCGAGCAGATCGGCGCCTGGGTGACCTTGGATGCCGAGGACCACACCACCACCGATTCCACGCTGTCGATCGCCGCCGGACTGCGTACTGACTTTCCCTGGCTGGGTGTGGTTCTGCAGGCCTACCTTCGGCGCACGGTGGGTGACTGCGAGCAGTTCGCCGCGTCGGGCGCCAGGGTTCGGTTGTGCAAGGGTGCCTACGACGAACCGGCATCGGTCGCACATCGGGACGCTGCGGCGGTCACCGCCGCCTACCTGCGCTGCCTTCGCGTGTTGATGGCAGGCCCCGGGTATCCGATGGTGGCGTCGCATGATCCGGTGGTCATCGACGCCGTAGCCGCCATGGCGCGCGAAACGGGCCGGACCACCGATGATTTCGAATACCAGATGCTCTACGGGGTTCGGGAGCCCGAGCAGCGAAGACTCGCGTCGGCAGGCAACCGGGTTCGGGTCTATGTGCCGTTCGGCACCCAGTGGTACGGCTACTTCATGCGGCGGCTGGCCGAGCGGCCGGCCAACCTGACGTTCTTCATGCGGGCGCTTGCCCAGCGCGCCCACTAACCACGTCGTTTCCGGCAGCGCTTAGGCGGGTACCGCCTATAGATGAAAGCTGTCACCTGGCAGGGCAAACGCGACGTCAGCGTCGATTCGGTGCCCGACCCCAAGATCGAAGAACCCACCGACGCCATCATCGAGGTGACATCGACCAATATTTGCGGCTCAGATCTGCACCTGTACGAAGTCCTCGGCGCGTTCATGAAACCCGGTGACATCCTCGGCCACGAACCGATGGGAATCGTCCGCGAGGTCGGCACCGAGACGGGAGACCTGCGGGTCGGGGACCGGGTGGTGATCCCGTTCCAGATTTCCTGCGGCAGCTGTCATATGTGTGACCACCAGCTCTACACCCAATGCGAGACGACCCAGGTGCGCGACCAGGGCATGGGCGCCGCCTTGTTCGGCTACTCAGAGCTCTACGGCGAGGTCCCCGGTGGCCAGGCCGAGTTGTTGCGGGTGCCGCAAGCGCAGTTCACCCACATCAAAGTCCCTGAGGGACCGCCGGATTCGCGATTCGTCTACCTCTCCGACGTGCTTCCGACGGCTTGGCAGTCAGTTGCATACGCGGACATTCCGGACGGCGGGACGGTCGTAGTCCTCGGTTTGGGCCCGATCGGTGACATGGCTGCGCGCATAGCCCACCATCTCGGTTACCGGGTCATTGCCGTCGATCTGGTGTCCGAGCGACTGGCCCGCGCCGAGGAGCGCGGCATTCAGACTGTCGACCTGCGCGAAGTCGGCTCGGGTCTGGTCGAGGCAATTCACGACCTCACCGACGGCCGCGGCGCGGAGTCGGTGATCGACGCGGTGGGTATGGAAGCGCACGGCTCACCCGTCGCCAAGTTGGCCCAGACTGCGACCGGGCTCTTGCCGGACGCGATTGGCAAACGGCTGATGCAGACCGCAGGCGTGGACCGGCTCAGCGCGCTGTACTCCGCCATCGACATCGTGAAGCGCGGCGGCACGATCTCACTGATCGGTGTGTATGGGGGGATGGCGGATCCGCTGCCGATGCTTACCCTGTTCGACAAGCAGGTGACGCTGCGGATGGGACAGGCCAACGTCAAGCGGTGGGTGGACGACATCATGCCGCTGCTGACCGACGACGACCCACTCGGCGTCGATACGTTCGCTACACACGTGCTGCCTCTCGACGAGGCCCCGCACGCTTATGAGATCTTCCAGAAGAAACAGGACGGCGCGGTCAAAGTCATGCTACGGCCCTAGGAGCCGCGGCGCGGCCTCGCACGGTCGCTGGCGAAACCCTGCACCACGTGTGCCCGCACGAATTCCGCCACGACGTCCGGATCGTCCATGTTCAGTGTGGACGACGGTGTGCTGAACAGCGAGAACAGGATTCGCGCGAACCATTCGCCGCTGGCCTGGATGTCGAGGTCCTTGCGTACTTCGCCGGTGAGTTTGGCGGCGGCCAGGTGCGGCGCCAGGAAGTCCACACATTCGCTGAGTAACACCGCGGCATCCTTGGTCAGCAGCAGGCTGACCGCTTCTTCGTCAAAGTACTTCTCAGAGGCGATGACTCGCCGGGCCTGTGTGACGAATACGGCTGCGCGGGCGAGCTTGTCCTCCAAGGAGCCGCCGCGGTCCATCGCGGTGGACATCTGCCGGTAGAACTGCTCGGAGGTGTGCTCGGCGCACGCCTCGACGATGGCGGCCTTGTCGCGGAAGTACTCGTAGATGGTGCTGCGGGAAACGTTTGCCGCCCTGGCGATGTCGACGATGGTCGCCTTCTGCAACCCCTGTTTGCGGAAGCAGGTAAAGGCGGACTCGACGATGAGTTCACGCGTGTCGGTCGCTGTGGCGTGCGTCATCGAATCATCCACTCGAGGTGAGAATGAGCCCGCTGGTCGGCACGCCGGTGCCCGAGGTGACGAGTACGTTTTCGACACTGTCGACCTGGTTGTGCGACGTGCCGCGAACCTGGCGGACACCCTCGGTGATCCCGTTCATCCCGTGGATGTAGGCCTCGCCGAGCAGACCGCCGTTGGTGTTGATCGGCAACTCGCCACCCAGTGACAGTCGCTCCACGGTGGCGAAGTCCTTCGCCTCGCCGCGCCCGCAGAATCCGAGTTCCTCGAATTGGGTGAACACGAAAGGCGTGAAATGGTCGTAGATGAACGCAGTTTGGATGTCGCTCGGCTTGAGACCGGAATCGCCCCACAGCTTTTTGGCGACCACACCCATCTCGGGCAGCCCGGTGATGTCGTCGCGGTAGTAGCTGGTCATCATCTCGCCGTTGTACGCAGCGCCCTGGGCTGCCGCGGAGATGACGGCCGGGGGCTGGCGTAGATCGCGGGCGCGCTCGGCGCTGGTGACGACCAATGCGATGCCGCCGTCGCTCTCCTGGCAGCAATCCAGCAGTCGCAGCACAGGTTCGATGATCCACCGCGAATTCTGATGGTCCTCCAGCGTGATCGGGCGCTCGTAGAACCAGGCGTCGGGGTTCGTGGCGGCGTGGGCCCGGTCGACGACGGCGATCCGGCCGAAGTCCTCGTTGGTGACGCCGTAGGTGGACATGTAGCGCTGCGCGTGCAGGGCGACCCACGCTGCGGGAGTGAGCAATCCGAACGGGGCGTAATGCGCCATGAACAACGGGGTCTCGGCGCTGGTGCGGCCACTGCCGCCGAAGCGCATCCCGGAGCGTTCGTTGAAGGCGCGGTAGCAGACCACGACGTCCGCGACACCCGCCGCTACGGCCATCGCCGCGTGCGCGACGGTTCCGGCCGCCGCGCCGCCGCCGTGCGGAACGCGGGAGAAGAAGGTCAGATCGCCGATACCGACGTTGCGTGCCACCTCGATCTCGTCGCTGGAGTCCATGGTGAACGTGACCATGCCGTCGACCTCGCTGGGCGAGAGACCGGCGTCGTCGAGTGCGGCGCTGACCGACTCGCACGCCAATTGCAGTTCGCTGCGGCCGGATTCCTTGGAGAACTCGGTCTGCCCGATGCCGGCGATCGCCGTCGTTCCGGCCAGCTTGGAGACTGTCATGCGCGGGCCCCGTCGAGCAGGCTCAGGACCGCGGTTCCGGAAACGTGGTTGCCGAGACTGTTGGCCGCTTGGAAGCTGACCTCCACGAAATTCTCGCCCTCGGAGCCTTCGCTCTTGCCGGTGACGCTGCCGGTGAACCGCAACGGGTCATCCGGAAACGACGGCACGCCAAGGCGAATCGCCAGTTTGGTGACCATCGCCTCGGGACCCGCCCAGTCGGTCAGGAACCGCACGCAGTAGCCGTTCGACGTCAGGATGTTCATGAACAAGTTCGGTGAGCCCTGCTGTTTGGCGTAGGCCGCGTCATGGTGCACCGGCATGAAGTCGCGGGACGCGATCGCACCCGCAACGATCATCGTGGTGGTCAGCGGGATCTCCAGCGGAGTCACCTCGTCGCCGACTTCGATGTCGGTCCACCGCAGGGTGGAGGTGCGGGATTTGGCGGTCGTCATAGCCGTCCTTCCGGGTATGTGCTGCCGAGGTGAACCAACTGCTGGGTGGCCGACCCCAAGGTGAGCTCGTTGTGCTTGGCCCACAGGAAATACCGATGTAGGGGATAGGTGGTGTCGATCCCGATCCCGCCGTGCACGTGCTGGGTGGTGGCGGCGATCCGGGCGCCGGCCTCGGCGGCCCAGAACTTCGCGATCCGGGCTGCCCGGTCCGCCGGCCGGCCCTCCGCGATCAGCCAGGCAGCGTGCCAGGTGGTCCAGCGGATCGCCTCAAGGTCGATGAACGCGTCGGCCATCCGCTGCTGAACCGCCTGGAAGCTGCCGATCGGCCGCCCGAATTGCTCACGGCCCGTGGTGTATTCGGCAGCCATCCGCAGTGCGCGTTCCGCCACGCCGACCTGGACCGCGCACAACCCGACCAGTGCGCGGGTATGTAGCGACTCGGCGATCCGTCGCCGTCGAGCTTGTCGTTGACCGCCACGGTTGCGCCGTCGAGGAATACGTCGGCATGCGGCTCGCGGTTGGTGGTCGTCACCGGCCGGATCTCGACGCCGGCAGCGTCCGTCGGCAGCAGGAACAGACCCACCTCGCCGTCACTGCCGTCCTCGATCGCTGGCGGGGATCAGCAGGGTGTCGGCGAGCTGACCGAACGAGACCAGCTCTTTGACGCCGTCCAGCCGCCACGTCGCGCCGTCGCGACGGGCGGTGGTGGCCGGTCTCGCCGGGTCGGAGCGGCCGGGTTCGTGCAGACCCGCGGACAGGATCCGGGTTCCGTCGACGACGCCGGGCAGGAAGCGTTGCTGTTGTTCGGGACTGCCGTGCCGGGCGATCGGGTCGGCGCCCAGCAGCAGCGTCGCGTAGGCGGGCACCGGCGCGACGGTCGAGCCGACTTCGGCCAGCAGCACGCCGAGCTCGACGAAGCCGCCGCCGTTGCCGCCCAACGACTCCGGCAGCGCGGCGCCCAACAGGTCGACACCCGCCAGCTCCTTCCACAGCGCGGCGTCGTAGCGGGACTCGCCGGCTTCGAGCTCGGTCAGTCGCTCGGGCGTGGCGCGACGTTCCAGCACATCGCGGGCCAGCTTGCTGATGGTCTCCTGCTCTTCGGTGAACGTGAAGTCCATGTCAGCCGGCCGGCCGGAACTGGTGCAGCACAAGCTCGCCATCGAACTCGCGGTAGTAGACCTCGACCGGCATCCCGACCTGGACGTCGGCCGGGTCGATATCGGTCAGGTTCGACACGATCCGGACATCTTCGTCCAGCTGTATCAGTGCGACGATGTAGGGGTAGTCGAAGAACGGGAACTGCGGCTGGTGCGGCATCACATAGCTGTAGACGGTGCCGCGACCCGACGATTCGATCGCATCCCATTCCAGCGAACGGCATTTCGGGCACATCGGTTGCGCTGGATTGCGCACCGTTGCGCATCCCTTGCAGCGCTGGATCAACAGCTTGTGATCGCGCAGCCCGCTCCAGAAGAATTCGGTGTCCGGGCTGATCGCCGGTGCCAGTCGGGTCGCCATCAGTTCGCCGGCTTGAATCGCAGGACCCGGAATCGTTGCTTGCCAAGAACTTCACCGTGCTGGTCGCTGTAGGTGAGCACCCAGGTGACGAAGAACCCGGTGCCCAGCGCGGTCGTCTTCTCCTCGGACACCTCCTCGTATACCGACGTCGCGCTGATCTCGTCGCCGAGCTTGGGGTAGCGGTTGATCTCGAATTCCGAGTTGGTCGCGACGATGCTGGTGTATCCGGCCTCGTCGAGAAACGCGGTGGGGTTGTTGGTGATTTCGATGGGGGAGCCGCCGCGCTCGCCGATGCCTTCGAGCTTCGGCGCCGGCATGGTCCAGGTTTGCAGCATCACCGGGGGCGATACGATGCCACCGAAGCGGGACTTCGCCGCGAACTCCGGATCGAGGTACACCGGGTTCATGTCGTCGAGTGCGTATGCCCAGTGCCGGATCATCGGCTGATTCACCGGATCCGGTGCCAGCGAAGGCTTTTCGGAGCCACCGGTGTGTTTGCCGACGAGCGCCTTCAGTTGGGCGTGCAAGTCAGTGTCGGTCACTGAGAGGATCCTCCTGATTTGTCGGTTGCGCGAAGGTCGCGCGGAGCGCGTGGCATACCCAGGCCGGCCATCGCGATGATGTCCCGTTGAATTTCGTTGGCTCCGCCGCCGAAGGTGCTGATGACCGCGAGCCGATAGGCGGACTCCAATGCGCCACGCAGCGGGGCATCGCCGCCGCGACGTAACCCGTTGTGGTCGAGCACTTCCAGTAGCTGACGCGCCACCAGTGGGGCCAGCTCGGTGCCGAACACCTTGGCGGCCGAGGCCTCACCCATATTGAGAATGCCTTTGGACATGGCGGCGTTCACCCGAAGGTTGATCAGCTTGTAGGCCGCGACCTCAGCCTCCACCCGGGCCAGTGCCTGCTGAACCCAGGGTTTGTCGATGACCCGGCCGCCGTCGAGTTCGGTCTCGCGCGCCCACTGCAGCGTCTGCTCGAAGAGCGGCTCGAGTGCGCCGAGGTTGCCCAGCGCGGCGCGCTCGAAGTTCAGCTGGGTGGTGATCAGCTGCCAGCCCTGATTCTCACCCGCCACGATCGCGCTGGCCGGCACCCGGACGTTGTCGTAGAAGGTGTAGAAGGTCGACACGCCAGGCATGGTGTGCAACGGCTGGCAGGAGAACCCGGGTGACGAGGTCGGCACGATGAGGATCGAAATGCCTTTGTGCTTCTTGGCATCCGGGTCGGTGCGGACGGCCAGCCAGATGTAGTCGGCGTACCCGGCACCACTGGTGAACATCTTCTGGCCATTGATCAGATAGTCGTCGCCGTCGCGGACGGCGGTGGTGCGCAGCGATGCCAGGTCGCTGCCCGCGCCGGGCTCGGAGTAGCCGATGGCGAACTCGACGCTGCCGTCCAGGATTGCCGGCAGAAACTGTTGCTTCTGCTCGTCGGTGCCGTAGTGCATCAGTGTCGGCCCGACGGTGTTCAGTGTCACCAGCGGAATCGGCGCGTTCACCCGCCGGGCCTCCTCGGCGAAGATGAACTGCTCGATCGCCGAGAAGCCCCGCCCACCAAACTCTTTGGGCCAACCGACGCCGAGCAGATCGGCAGCCGCCAATGCCTCGCACGCAGTCGCGTACCGCGGGGCCGCCCTCCATCCGCTCGCTGACGGCAGCCTGCCGTTCCGGCGTCATCACCTGCTGCATCGTCGCGCGGATCTCGTCGCGCAGCCGCTCCTGCTCGTCGGTGTATTCGAGGCGCATCTTCTCAGACCCCGAGCCTCACCGGCATCCGCTTCACGCCGGGAACCATGGTGGCCCGCATCCGGTCGACCTGGCCGACCAGCTCGAGCCGCGGGAAGCGGCGAAGCAGTTCCTCGAACATCACTGTCGCCTCCAGGCGGGCCAATTGTGCTCCGATGCATGAGTGTTCACCGCAGCCGAACGCGATGTGCGGGTTGGGATGACGGGTCACCTTGAACTCTTCGGAGTCGGGTCCGAAGATGTCCTCGTCGCGGTTGGCCGATTGGTAGAGCATCACCACCACGTCGCCCTCGGCGATCCGCTGACCGCGGATATCTACGTCGACGGTCGCGGTGCGGGCCATGTGCACCACCGGGCTGTTCCACCGCAGCATCTCCTCGATGGCAGCGGGGATCAGCGACGAATCGTCGACCAGCAGGCGCTGCTGATCGGGATGTGTCATCAGCGCCAGTGTGCCCAGCGCGATCAGGTTGCGTGTCGTCTCGTTTCCGGCAACCAGCAACAGGAACGCGAAATTCAGCAGGTCCTCGTCGGTGAGCCGGTCGCCGTCGATTTCGGCACCGGCCAACACCGACAGCAAGTCGTCGCGTGGCTCGACGCGCCGTGCGCCGATCAGCTTCTGGAAGTACTCGAACAGCTGACCGGCCGCCACCAGCGGGTCGAGTTCGATTTCTGGGTCGGCGCTCCCGGTGGCCGCATCCGACCAGGCCCGGAACTGCTCCCAGTCATCCGGCGGAGCGCCGATCAGCTCGGCGATCAGCCGGGTGGGCAGCGGAGCGGCGATCGTCTCGGCGAACTCATGCACCGAATTCGGCTCCAGCCCGTCCAGGATGCCGCGGACCAGCTCGCGGATCTTGGGCTCGAGCACCGAAACGCGCCGGCGGGTGAAGCCGGAGTTGATCAGCTTGCGCATCTGCCGGTGCCGTGGCGGGTCGGTGAAGATCAGGTTCCCCGGCTGCACCGGGCTCGGCAATGCCGGATCCGGGATGGTGATGCCCAGGGTCGAGGTGAAGGTGGCCGGATTGCTCGAGACGAACCGGACGTCCTCGTACTTGAGCAGCGCCCAGAAGTTGGTCGCGTCGTTCCAGCACACCGGTGCGGTCGCCCGCAGCTCGCGGTACGCCGGATAGGGATCGCCGGCGTAGAAGTCCGGGGAATGCAGGGGCACCGCCGAGCTGGACTTGACGTGCACCCGGCCTCCTCGACGGTGATCGGACAAATGACATCGATCTGTCCGGTGCACTCTGTCTACTCTCGAGGCACTGACGATGTCAATATGCTTGTGGTTGAACTGAAATAGCCGATTGCCAGGTTAAGCATTGACGACAGCGGACCGACAGGTGTAAGGAATGGGTATGGCTGACCCACGCTCGTTGATCGACACGTATGCGGTCTACATCGACGGCCGGTGGGTCGAGCCCGACGGCGGTCGATACGACGATGTCAACCCCGCCACCGAAGCGGTGATCGCCTCGGTGCCTGATCCCAGCCAGGCTCAGGTCGGCAGCGCGATCGCCGCCGCCCGAGCGGCATTCGACTCCGGCCCGTGGCGTGATGCCGGACCCGAGCAGCGGGCGGAGTTTCTCAACCAGTTGGGCGGGGCGCTGCTGGCGCATGCCGACGAGTTCTACGCGCTGGCACAACAGGAATGGGGCTGCACCTCCAACGAGCGGGTGATCCACGTCGAGGGGCCGGGGTTCGTTGCACTCAACGCCGCCGAACTGGCCACCCATCCCGTCGAAGAGCCGATCGACGCCTACGGCGCCGCGGGAAAGACGTTGCTGCGCTATGAACCGCTGGGTGTGGTGTCGATTCTGACGCCGTGGAACTTTCCGCACACCCTCAACGTGATGAAACTCTGTGCCGCGTTGGCTGCGGGTAATACCGTCGTGCTCAAGCCGTCGCCGCTGGCGCCGTTAGCAGGCTTGGCGTTGGCCCGAATCATCGACGAGCACACTGACATTCCGCCGGGCGTGGTCAATGTCGTGACCCCGACCGACCTCGAAGCCAGCAGGCTGTTGACCGTCGACCCCCGAATCGACATGGTCAGTTTCACCGGAAGCTCGGTGGTCGGCCGCGAGGTGATGTCCGCGGCCGGCGCAACGATGAAGCGGCTGCTGCTCGAGCTTGGCGGCAAGTCGGCCAGCATCGTGCTCGACGATGCGTCGCTCGATGACGAAGTGCTGCAGCGAATGTTGTTCGAGTCGTGCTCATTCCACGCCGGACAAGCATGCATCCTGCACAGCAGGCTGCTGCTTCCCGATGCGATCCACGACGAGGTGGTCGAGCGTCTGGTCGGGTTGGCCCGCGGGATCAAGGTCGGTGACCCTGCCGATCCGGACGTCACCATGGGACCGCTGATCAGCGACACACAGTGCAAACGCGTTCAGGCGCACGTCGATCAGGCGATCAACGACGGCGCCAAGCTGGTCGCAGGGGGCGGCCGGCCGGCCGGGTTGGACCGCGGTTTCTACTTCGAGCCGACGATCCTCACCGAGGTCGCGCCGGATTCGGCGATCGCCCAAGAAGAGGTGTTCGGGCCGGTGCTGTCGGTGCTGCGCTACAGCGACGACGACGAGGCGGTGCGGATAGCGAATAACTCGCAGTACGGACTCTCCGGTGCGGTGTGGGGCAGCGACGTCGACCGTGCGGTGGCCGTCGCCCGCCGGGTTCGCACCGGTCAGATCGCGATCAACGGATTCGGGCCGGGTGGCGCGCCTTTCGGTGGGTTCGGCCAGAGCGGGATCGGGCGAGAAAGCGGCGGCATCATCGGAATTCGTCAGTACATGGAGCCGAAGGCCATGGGATTGCCGGCGTGACGCCCCGGGCACTCGACGGACTACGGGTCGTCGAGATCGCCGACGAGATCTCGGGTCCGTACTGCGGCAAGCTGCTCGCCGAACTCGGCGCTGACGTCACGAAAGTCGAGGCACCAGAGGGTGATCCGCTGCGGAATTGGGGGCCCTTTCCCGGCGACCGGCCCGATCCGGATCGCTCCGGGCTGTTCGAGTACCTCAACGCCGGCAAGCGCAGCGCGACGCTGGGCGACGCCCGCGAGCTCATCGCCGATGCCGATGTGCTGATCGACGACCACAGAATCGAAGTCCCGCAACCAGATTCACGTCTGGTCGTCGTGCGAATCTCCAATTTCGGGCAGTACGGTCCGCTGCGCGACCGGGTCGCGTCGCCGCTGACCATGCAGGCGATCTCGGGGTGGATCAGCGCACGCGACCCCGACCGGCCCCCGGTGCAGGCCGGTGCCCGGATCGCCGAATACGTCGCCGGCGGTTACGCCGCACTCGGCGCACTGACCGCACTGCGGATCGCCCCGGCCGGTCAAGTGACAGAGGTCGACGTCTCGGTGCTGGAGGCGCTGCTGTCGACGTTGCCCTACCCGATGATGATGTTCGAGCGGATGCGTGCGCTCGGGCTGCCCACCAATGTGCGCCAGGCCCCGATGCTCGGTGTGGTCCGTGCCGCCGACGGCTGGGTCGGAATCAACTGCCTGACCGGGCAGCACTGGCTGGACGTGTGCGACATGCTCGGTCTGCCCGAGTACGGCGAGCAGCAGTACACGATCATGATGGGCGGCCCGGAGCGCGCCGAGTTCTACGCGGCGGCCCAGCCCTGGCTGGACGAGCGGACCGTCGCTGACATCGTCGAACTCTGTCAGGCACTGCGGATTCCGGCGGCCCCGGTGGCCGACGGTGCCGACGCGCTGGACAATCCGCAGTACGCCAAGCGCGGGTTCTTCGTCGACGGCGGCGGGAAGAACTGGTCGTTTCGGCAGCCGGGACCGCCATTCCGGCTGTCGAAAACCCCTGCGGCGCATGCCCGTCCCGCTCCGAGCAAGCCGCGGCCGACTGCCGCGCCGGTCGCGGATCCCTCGATGCCGTTTGCCGGCCTCAAAGTGCTTGACCTGAGCACCTTTTGGGCAGGCGGATACCTCACCTGCTACCTCGGTGGGTTCGGGGCCGACGTGGTCAAGCTCGAGTCGATCCAGCGCCCGGACGGCTTCCGCTACTCGGGCGCCCAGCCGTTCGAGGGCGAGGACTGGTACGAGCGCAGCCCGCTGTGGCAGGCCACCAACCTCAACAAGCGCGACATCACGCTGAACCTCAGCTCGTCGCGCGGCCGCGAGCTCGCCCGCCGGCTGGCCGCAGACGCGGACGTGGTCGTGGAGAACTACTCGCCGCGGGTGGTCGAGCAGTTCGGACTGGACTACGACTCGCTGGTCGCGCTGCGCCCCGACATCATCGCGGTCCGCATGCCGGGTTTCGGCCTCGAGGGGCCGTGGCGCGACTACGTCGGCTGGGCGCTGAACATCGAGCAGGTCTCCGGCATGACGGCGGCAACCGGCTACCCGCACGGTCCGCCGTGCAACGTGCAGGGACCCGCCGATCCCATCGTCGGCGTGCACGCCGGGGTGGCGTTGCTCGCGGCGCTCGAGCATCGTCGTCGCACCGGCGAAGGCCAGCTGATCGAGGTCGCGCAGATCGAAGTCGGCGCCGCCGTCACCGCCGAACCGGTGATCGACTACTCGATGAACGGTGTCGTCCGCCCTCGCCAAGGCAACCGGCGGCGCGGCGTCTGCCAGGGCGTCTATCCGGCCGCCGGCGACGACGCGTGGGTGGCACTGACCGTGCGCGACGACACCGACTCCTCGCGGTTGGCCCAGGCGATGGGTCGACCCGATCTGCCGGGTGACCACGACGCGTTCGATGAAGCGGTGGCGGCATGGACACGAAACCAGAAACCCGCCGATGTCGTTGCGGCGCTGCGTGAACGCGACATCCCCGCCGAGGAGGTGATGACGGCCGAGCACATGTACGACCTGCCCGGCCTCGACGTCCGGGGCTTCTACGAAGAATTCGATCACGCGGTGACCGGCCGGCACCGCTATCCCGGTTGGCCGCTGCGCATCACTCCGGGCCCGGCTCGTCATCACCGCTTCGGTGCACCGACGCTCGGTCAACACAACGACGACATCCTCGGCGGCCTCGGGTTGTCCGGCGACGATCTCGATGCCCTGCGTCACGACCACGTGATCGGCGAACGGGCCATGGGCTAGCCTGCTGACGTGCTGCTGACCTCGCTGAACCCGTCCATTGTCGCAGGTGGCCGCGATCTCGAAGACGCCGTCAGATTCGGCGACGTCACGCTCAGCCGCAGTGACATGGTCGGTGCCGCCAACTCGGTCGCCGAGCGGATCCGTGGTGCGGACCGGATCGCGGTGCTGGCCACGCCGACCGCACCGACCGCGCTGGCCATTGCCGGATGCCTGATCGCCGGCGTGCCGGTGGTACCAGTGCCCGCCGACGTCGGGCAGGCCGAACGTCGCCACATCCTCAACGACTCCGGCGCACAGGCCTGGTTGGGCCCGGACCCGGACGAGCCGGAGGGGTTGCCGCATATCCCGGTGCGCATGGGCGCGCGGTCCTGGCATCAGCAACCCGAGCCGTCGCCGCGCGACACCGCGCTGATCATCTACACCTCCGGCACCACCGGGCCGCCCAAGGGAGTGCAGCTGAGCGGCCAGGCGATCGCCGCCGACCTCGACGCGCTGGCCGAGGCCTGGCAGTGGACGGCCGACGACACGCTGGTGCACGGCCTGCCGCTGTTCCATGTGCACGGTCTGGTGCTGGGCCTGCTTGGATCGCTTCGGGTTGGAAATCGCTTCGTGCACACCGGAAAACCGACGCCGGGGGCCTACGCTCAAGCCCGCGGAACGCTGTATTTCGGAGTGCCGACGGTGTGGTCACGGGTGGTGGCCGATCCCGCGGCCGCCGAAGCGCTGCGCTCAGCGCGATTGCTGGTGTCGGGCAGCGCGGGCCTTCCCGTGCCGGTGTTCGACCAGCTGGTCCGCCTCACCGGGCACGCGCCCGTCGAGCGATACGGCGCCACCGAGTCGCTGATCACCTTGTCGACCCGCGTCGACGGCGAGCGTCGCCCCGGTTGGGTCGGCCTGCCGCTGAGCGGTATCGAGACCCGCCTGGTCGACGATGACGACAACCCGGTGCCGCATGACGCGGAGACCATCGGCCGACTGCAGGTTCGGGGACCGACGCTGTTCAACGGCTACCTGAATCGACCGGATGCCACCGCCGAGGCCTTCGACGCTGACGGCTGGTATCGCACCGGCGACGCCGCGGTCATCGACGGCGACGGCATGCACCGCATCGTCGGCCGTGAATCGGTGGACCTGATCAAGTCCGGGGGATACCGGGTCGGCGCCGGCGAGATCGAGACCGTGTTGCTCGGACATCCGGGCGTGGCCGAGGCCGCGGTGGTCGGACTGCCCGACGAAGACCTGGGTCAGCGCATCGTGGCGTTCATCGTCGGCGAGGCCGAGCCGCAGGAGTTGATCGACTATGTGGCCCAGCAGCTTTCGGTGCACAAGCGGCCCCGCGAGGTGCGTGTGATGGATGAGCTGCCACGAAACGCGATGGGCAAGGTACTCAAGAAGCAGTTGCTCAGCCAGAACTGACAGCGTTCGACTAGAAGTGACAGAGCGCGGCGGTGTGACACCAGCGCGCTTTTTCCCTACCGTCGTAGCCGTGGACCAGGGCAGCCGATCGACGATGACTGCGGCGGCCGCACCGCCCGTCACGCCGATGCGACGCGTCGCTGCTGCGTGCCTGGTGGGCTCGGCGATCGAGTTCTACGACTTCCTGATCTACGGGACCGCCGCGGCGCTGGTGTTTCCCTCGGTGTTCTTCCCGCATCTCAGCCCGACGCTGGGGACGATCGCCTCGATGGGCACGTTCGCCAGCGCATTCGTGTCGCGGCCGATCGGCGGTGCCGCGTTCGGCTACTTCGGCGACCGGGTGGGACGCAAAAAGGCGCTGATCGCCACGCTGTTGATCATGGCGGTCGCAACGGTGAGCGTCGGCCTGGTGCCGACGACCGCGACCATCGGCCTCGCTGCCCCCTTCATCCTGGTCGCCCTGCGGTTGGTGCAGGGCTTCGCCGCCGGCGGCGAGTGGGCCGGCTCGGTGCTGCTCAGCGCTGAATACGCGCCCGCTGACAAACGCGGACGCTACGGGATGTTCACCCTGCTCGGCGGCGGTGTCGCCGCAGTGCTCACCTGCTCGACGTTCCTGGTCGTCAGCGTCACCATCGGCGAGGACAGCCCCGCCTTCTTGGAGTGGGGTTGGCGGATCCCGTTCCTGATCAGTGCGGTACTGATCGGCATCGCGCTCTACGTGCGGCTGCGGATCGACGAGACGCCGGTGTTCGTCGCCGAGAAAGCCCGCGACACCGTCCCGCGGGCCCCCTTCGCGGAGTTGCTACGCCTGCAGCGCCGAGTGATTGTCCTGGCGGGCGGCAGCATCCTGGGCGGCATGGGCTTCGCCTACATGGCGAACACCTACCTGACCAGATACGCGCACGCCGAATTGGGTTACAGCCGCAGTTTCATCTGGGAAGTGGGAGCGCTGGGCGGGCTGGTGAGCGTCACGTTCGTCGCGCTCTCGGCGACGCTGTGCGATCGAGTCGGGCGACGCCGGATGATGTTGCTGGGCTGGGCGGCATGTGTGCCGTGGGCGTTGGTGGTGATGCCGCTGATCGACACCGGCAAACCGGTGCTCTACGCGGTGGCGATCCTCGGCATGTGCGCGGTGGGCGGGATCGGTTCTGGGCCCACCGGGGCGTTCATTCCTGAGCTGTTCGCCACCCGCTACCGGTACAGCGGCTCGGCCTTCGCGATCAACTTCGCCGGCGTGTTCGGCGGTGCGCTGCCACCGTTGCTTGCCGGAACCTTGCAGGCGACTTACGGCGGCTGGGCCATCGGGCCGATGCTCGCGCTCCTCGCCACGGCCAGCTTCGTGTGCACCTATCTGCTGCCCGAGACCAAGGGCACGCCGCTGCAATCCGAGGGCTGACCAGGCCGAACCGGCCCCCGGCTGAGACCGGGCAATTGCTCTGCACCAACCGATCATCGACGAATCCGCATGCGCGAAATCGCGGCACGCGTTAAGTCCGCGTTACCGGAGTATTTCCATCAGATTGTGGGAAATCGGCCTCAGCGGGCCTTCCGGCGCCGTCCAGTCCAGATCGGCTTTCCTTGTGAGGAGAAATTCATGTCGTTTGTTACCACGCAACCGGAGTCGCTCACGGCCGCGGCGAGCGCCCTGGAACACCTCGGCGCAGCGCTGGATGCCGAGGATGCAGCGGCCGCGCCGGCGACGGCGGGAGTGATCCCGGCGGCCGCCGACGAGGTTTCAGCGCTGCAGGCCGCGCAATTCTCGGCGTATGGAACCTGGTACCAGCAGGTCAGCGCGCAAGCCAAAGCAGTCCACCAGCAACTGGTGAACAGCTTGACGTCCAACGCCGGCTCCTACGGTGAAGCGGAAGCGGCCAATCAGGTCGCGGCCGCGTCAACGTCATCATCGGGCGCGCTGAGTGGTGCGACCACAGCGCAGTCCGGCGATGTGGGTTCGTCATTCGCCACCTTCGGTACGCCGTTCAACTGGTTCCAGAACACCGGTGCTGCCGCGTCCGACTTCATGGCCCTGGGCCAAGGCCAGTTCCTTCCCGGCGCGGTGAGCTGGGACCCGTCCGGGCCCGGGTCGGAGGCTGCACCGTTCATGCCGACTGCCCCGGCCGCAACGGCGGTCGCTAAGGGTGCCGTCGGGTCGCCGGTGTTGGCCGGTGTGGGCCAGGCGTCCTCGCTGGGCCGGCTGTCGGTGCCCCCGGGCTGGGCCGCAGCGGGCGTACCCGCCGCCAACTCTGCCCCCGCGACCCTGGCAGGTGCCGGCTGGACCAGCCCCGCACCACACGCCGCGCCGGTGACGGCGATGCCGGCGGGCATGCCGGCGGTGGCATCGGCCGGGCGCGCCGGCCAAGCCTTCGGTGCACCACGCTACGGCGTCAAGCCCACTGTGATGCCCAAGCCTGTCGTCGTGTGAACCGCCATCAACGCCAAAGCTGAACAGTCAGGGAAGGATTCGGAACAATGACTCTCGATTTCGGAGCACTACCGCCAGAGATCAACTCGACACGCATGTACACCGGTCCGGGCGCGGGGCCGATGATGGCCGCCGCGGCGACATGGAACAACCTCGCCGCCGAGTTGAACTCGACGGCGGCCGCTGCCCAGTCGGTGATTTCGACCTTGGCCGACGACGACTGGCGGGGCCCGTCGTCAGTGGCGATGGCCACCGCCTCGGCGCCGTACCTCGAGTGGCTGCAGACCACTTCCGCGGCCGCCCAGCAGGCCGCCGATCAAGCGATGGCATCGGCGGCCGCCTACGAAGCGGCCTTCGGGATGACAGTGCCACCGCCGCTCGTCGCGGCCAACAGAGCTCAACTCGCGGCACTTGTCGCCACCAACCTTCTGGGCCAGAACACCCCGGCGATCGCTGCTACCGAAGCACACTACGGACAGATGTGGGCCCAAGATGCCGCTGCGATGTACGGCTACGCAGGCTCCTCGGCCAGCTCCGGGCGACTGGTTCCACTGACTGAACCGCAGTCGGCCGCCAGCCCCGCCGGAACGTCGTCGGGGCTGCCGGGCCTGGTGTCGAGCATGCCGAGCACAGTGCAGTCGCTCTCGGGTCCGCTGTCGGCAGCCGCGACCCCCGCCCAGGCCCTGGGCCCCTTGGACGATTTCTTCAGCGCGAACTTGGTTGAAAACATCCCGAACGGGATCTTCGACATGGCGTCCTGGAACGGTTTCAACGCGATCGTGACCGGAATTCTCTACGCGCACACCGCGGATGCGGGACTTGTCGGTAAAGGCTTAGCGCCCGCCTTCGGCGGCCTCGGTGTGGTGGCGCCGCCGCCGGCTGCGGTGCCCACGGCGGCGATGAGTGCCGGCGGAGCACCGGTGCTGGCGGGCACGGGCCAAGCGTCCTCGGTCGGCAAGTTGTCCGTGCCAAGCGGTTGGTCGGCGGCCACTCCGGCCGAGCCTGCTGCCACTGCGCCATTAGCGGGTTCGGGCTGGACCGCACCGGCGGAGGAGGGCGGCCGCATGTCCACGGTCGCGACCGGGATGCCGGCGTACGCCTCTGCCGGTCGAGGGGGTTATGCGATGGGGCCGCGGTACGGCGTCAAGCCGACTGTGATGCCCAGGCACCTCGTTGTGTGATCAGTTGGCGTGCAGGTCCTCGTTGAGCGTGATCCCGCGGCCGTCGCGAGACACCACCTCGACCGCGCCGGTCAGTGAGTTCCGCCGGAACAGCAGGTTGCTGCTACCGGCGAGCTCGCGGGCCTTAACCGAATTGCCTTCTGGCAGTGCCACCTTCGTGCCTGCTGTGACATACAGGCCGGCTTCGACGACGCAGTCGTCGCCCAGCGGGATGCCCAGGCCGGCATTCGCCCCGAGCAGGCAGTGCTTGCCGAGCGAAATCACCTCGGTGCCACCGCCGGACAGCGTGCCCATGATCGACGCACCGCCGCCGATGTCGGAGCCGTCGCCGACCACCACACCCGCCGAGATCCGGCCCTCCACCATCGATGCGCCCAGCGTGCCGGCGTTGAAGTTGACGAACCCTTCGTGCATCACCGTTGTGCCGGACGCCAGGTGCGCACCCAGGCGCACCCGGTCGGCGTCGGCGATGCGCACGCCGCTGGGCACGACGTAGTCGACCATCCGCGGGAACTTGTCCACGCCGTAGACGGTGACCGGTCCGCGGCGGCGCAGCCGAGCCCGCACCATCTCGAAACCGTCAATTGCGCACGGCCCGTAGTTGGTCCACACGACGTTGGTCAGCACCCCGAACAACCCGTCGGCGTTGAGCCCGTGCGGCGCGACCAGACGGTGCGAGAGCAGGTGCAGTCGCAGGTAGCCGTCGTAGGCGTCGACAGCCTTGTCCTCCAGCGAGCCGATCACCGTACGCACCACGATGGTCTCGGTGTCGCGCTCGTCGTCGCGGCCGGCCAACGCCGCGAACTCGTCGGGCACCTCGGCCACCGACAACCGCGCTGTGCCGCTTTCGCCTGATTCGATCAGTTCCGGTGCGGGGAACCAGGTGTCGAGGACCGATCCGTTGGCGGCCAGCGTCGCCAGCCCAATACCCGAAGCTGCAGTCACGGGTGCAACGCTACCCACCCACTACGCTGGGACCGTGCTGGACCTACGCGGCGACCCGATCGAGCTGACGGCGGCTCTGGTCGACATCCCCAGCGAGTCGAGGCACGAAGAACGCATCGCCGACGAGGTCGAGGCGGCGCTGCGAGCCCAAACTCCTCCTGCTTTGGGCTACGAGATCATCCGCAACGGCAACGCGGTACTGGCCCGCACCTCGCTGGGCCGTCCGACCCGGGTGCTGCTGGCCGGTCACCTCGACACCGTGCCGGCCGCGGACAATCTGCCGTGCCGCCGCGACGCGGAATCGCTGCACGGTTGCGGCACCACCGACATGAAGTCCGGCGACGCGGTGTTTCTGCATCTGGCGGCGACCGTCACCGCACCGGCCCACGATCTGACGCTGGTGTTCTACGACTGCGAGGAAATCGAGTCAGGCGCAAACGGTTTGGGCCGCATCGAACGTGAGTTGCCGGACTGGCTGACCGCCGACGTGGCCATCCTGGGTGAACCGACCGGCGGTTACATCGAAGCGGGTTGCCAGGGCACCCTGCGGGTTGTCATCCGCGCGGCCGGAACGCGTGCCCACTCGGCGCGCTCATGGTTGGGCGACAACGCTATTCACAAGCTTGGCGCGGTACTGGACCGGCTCGCGGGCTACCAGCCGCGCAGCGTCGACATCGACGGATGCGTCTATCGCGAAGGGTTGTCGGCGGTGCGCATCGACGGCGGGGTGGCCGGCAACGTGGTCCCCGACGCTGCGTCGGTGACGGTGAACTTCCGCTTCGCGCCGGACCGGTCGGCGGACGCGGCGCTGCGTCACGTCCACGACGTCTTCGATGGCATCGACGTGCACATCGAGCAGACCGACTCCGCCGCCGGAGCGTTGCCGGGTCTGTCCACGCCGGCGGCCAAGGCACTGATCGCCGCGGCCAACGGGCAGGTGCGGGCGAAGTACGGCTGGACCGACGTGTCGCGCTTCGCCGCCCGCGGGATCGCCGCGGTCAACTACGGGCCGGGTGACCCCAACCTCGCGCACACCCGCGACGAGCTGGTGCCGGTCTACCAGATCACCGACGCGGCGACCATGCTGCGGACTTACCTGAGCAGCTGACTTCGTGTTCACCGGCTCAGCGTCGGGTGGATACGAAAAGTACGGCAAATCGCAATCAATCTGTGTGCGTTGAACCGGGTGACAATCCGTAACACCGACGTAATGTGGATCACATGGCAAAGTTGCCGGTCGAGAAGGTTGCACGGCGTGCAAGCTTTCGTGTTTTTGCGCTGATCGGTGCGTTGGTGATCGTGCCCGCGCCGATTGCTGGAGCGAGTGTCCTGGCGGACCCCGCGCCTGCTCACGTCACGTCATTCCAGAACGTGAATGATCCCGATCAGGTGGATCCTGCGCCGCTCATACAGGATCCGCCCGAAGTCCAGGGCCCGTCGAATCCCGGTCAGAAAACGCTGAGTCCGCAACACCGTCGCAGTCGCCACCGGGCACCGACCAGCACCTAGAGCCGCTGCGCTTGTGCCGTCGCGTCGGCGGCCGCTGGATGCAGCCCGCGATCGGCGAGGTCCGCAGCGACATCGGTCAGCGCCGCGGCGTCGCCGGCGGCCAGTGCCCGGGCATGCGCCAGCGTCAGCCGTCCCAGCGCGCAATTCACTTCGCCGGCCAAGCGCCCGGCCCGCTGCGCGGCGCGCACATCGCCGAGCCGCACACAGTCCTGCAATGCGCGCAGCGCGATCGCCGACTGCCCGCCGCGCTCCGCGGTCTGCACCGCCTCCCGAGCGGCTTCGATGGCGCCGGTGGTGTCGCCGTGGGCCGACTTCGACCACGCCTTCGCCAGCGCCAACTCCGGAGCGAACAACGACGACTTCAGCCCGTGTAGCGACTCGGCCCGGCTGAAAGCCTTTGCGGCGTGCAGCTGTTCGCCTTGCTGGCCGAGCGCCTGGGCCAGCAGCATCAGCGACAGCGGACCCCAGGAGTAGCCGGTGCGGGCCAGCGGGTCGGCGGCCCGGCTCAACAACCTCACGGCGGCGTCGAAGTCGCCCTGGGCGATCGCGACGTAACCCACCAGCGTCTCGCCGATCGCCCGGCCCGGCTGCTGCAACTCGGCGAAGTCAGTGTGGCGCTGGGCCAGCTTGCGGGCCTCGGTCACTCGGCCGGCCATCACCAGCGCGGTGATCCGGCCGAAGCCGCTGGTGAACCGCAACAGCCCGGGATGGTCGGCGGCCGTCGCGCGCCGGGCCAGCGCTTCGACGTCGTCGAACTGTCCGGTACGGGCCGAGCTCAGCGCCGCCGCAGATGCCGCCCACCCGACCGCGACCGCGTCGGCGTGCGGAGACTCCAGCACCTCACCGGCGATCCGCAGCGTGCGCAGCGGCGTGCCGGCGTTCATCGCGAAGGTGGCGGACAGTGCGTCGAGGGTGGCCTGCGCGCCAGGCGACGCGACCCGGGCGCGGGTGGTCTGAAGAAATGCGGTGGCCTGAGCCGGCTCGCTGAGCATCCAGAACTGGTTGGCCGCCCGCGGTAGCGCCCAGGCCATCAGCTCCGGCGGTGACAACTGCTCGGGATCCACCGCGGCCAGTACCGCGTCGGCCTCCAGTCCGCGGCCCTGCCAGGCCAGCGCGTAGCCGAGCGCCAGCCGTGCGGCCAGCCCGTCGGAGCGGTCCAGCGCCGCGCGGCCCAGCCGTTCGGCCAGCGTGAGCTCGCCGAACCGTAACGCCTGCTGCGCCGCGGTCACCAGATCGCCGCCGGCCGCAGTGTCGTTCTCGACGTCTGCGTACTCGAGGCCCAGCGCCGCGAGCCGCAACTGGTCGCCGATGTGCCCGGTCGTCGCGGCCGCAACTTGTTTGACCAACGACATGCGCAGCGCTCGCGCGATGTCCGGAGCCTGCGCCGCGCCGGCCCGGGCCGCGTAGAGCGGATGCGCCGAGTAGACCATCGCATCGTCGTGGACCGTCACGGCGCCGGCGGCTTCGGCCTGCTCGACGGCCTCCTGGCCGGCCAGCGCCGTCAGGTCGTCGCGGCCCAGCGGCTCGGCCAGCGCCAGGTAGTCCAGCGTCGTACGCGCGGAGGGTGGTAGGCCGGACAGGTAAGCGTCGATCAGGCCCGGCAGCGTCGCGTCTTTCGGCGTGCCGCCGGCCAGGACGATGTGTCTTAGCGCCAACGCGTTGCCCTTGCTGCGGGCGACCAGCTCGTCAGTGGGCGGCGAACCGGTGGCCGTTCTCAGCAGCGCCGCCGCCGCCGTCGCGTCCAGCGGGCCGACTTCGACCCGGGTCAACAGCCCGTCGTCCCACAACGCCTGGACAGCGTCGGGCAACTCGGCGCCGGACCGGGCCGTGACGATCAGCCGGGCCAACCCGCTCAAGGCCAGCTGATAGACCAAGGTGGCCGACATCCGGTCGAGGTAGTGGGCGTCGTCGACGACGAAGAGCTGTGGTTCACCGGTGAGCCGGTCCTGCGCGGCGCGCAGCAACTGGGCCGGCCGTGCGGTGTCGCCGACATCGGTGCCGGCCAGCAACGGGCGGAATGCGCCGAACGGGATGACCTGCTCGGTCGCAGTGCCTACCACCCAGTGAACGGGCGCCGTGGATGGCTCGGCCGCGCTGCGGGCCAGCAGTGTCTTGCCGACACCGTCGGCGCCGACGATCGCCACGCCGCAATGCTGGGGGTCCGCCAGGGCAGCCGCCACGTCGCGCAGCACGGCATCCTGCGGCGCGGCAACCCAAGCACTCGGCACCGCCGGAGTTTATGGCGCGCGCACCGGACCCGATGCGGTTAGGCCCAAATGCGCTCGGCGGCAAGCACGGCTTGATCCACTACGGTTCGACTGTGCCCTCCGAACGCGTTGCACCGCATCCTCATGCGGTCTGCGTCTACTGCGCGTCCGGACCCACCGACCCGAAGCTGCTGGCGCTGGCCGCCGACGTGGGTGAGGCGATCGCCAACCGCGGCTGGACGCTGGTTTGGGGCGGCGGCAACGTCTCGGCGATGGGCGCGCTGGCCACCGCCGCTCGGGCCCGCGGAGGCTGGACGGTCGGCGTCATCCCCAAGGCGCTGGAGCGCCGCGAAGTCGCCGACCACGACGCCGACGAGCTGATCGTCACCGACACGATGCGCGAGCGCAAACAGATCATGGAGGACCGCGCCGACGCGTTCCTCACCCTGCCGGGCGGCATCGGCACGCTCGAGGAGCTCTTCGAGGTCTGGACCGGTGGGCATCTCGGCATGCATGACAAGCCGGTGGTGCTGCTGGACCCCAGCGGACACTTCGACGGGCTGCGCGCCTGGTTGTCCGGGCTGGTGAAGACCGGATACGTCGCACAGGGCGCGATGGACCGGCTGGTGGTCGTCGAGGACATCAAGGCGGCGATCGCGGCCTGCACACCCCGCTGAGCGGATTTGCCGACCATGGATAGGGTGGCCGTCATCTGCTGGCGTGCGAAATGAGGGTGGACTGTGTCCGACAAAAACTCAGGTTCCGACACATCGATCGGGTTGATCGACATCGCGTCCCGCGTGCCCGGCCTGTTGTCCGACGTGCCGGTGATCGTCCGCGGTGTGCTGACCGGGTTGTTGCCGCAGTCGAATTCGAAGGCGTCGATCGGCAAGGTCTTTCAGGATCGCGCCGGCCGCTACGGCGACCGGGTGTTCCTCCGGTTCGGTGACCAGAAGCTGACCTATCGCGAGGCCAACGCCACCGCCAACCGCTACGCGGCCGTGCTGGCAGCTCGCGGCGTCGGCCGCGGCGACGTCGTCGGCATCATGCTGCGGAACTCACCCAACGCCGTGCTGATGATGCTGGCCACGGTCAAATGTGGCGCGATCGCCGGCATGCTCAACTACCACCAACGTGGCGAGGTGCTGGCCCACAGCCTGGGTCTGCTGAACGCCAAAGTCCTGGTCGCCGAAGCCGATCTGATCGACCCGGTGGACGAGTGCGGCGGTCTGGACATCGCCCCGACGACCATCGAGGAGATGGAGCGCCTGGCGGCCACCGCGCCCACCACCAACCCGCCGTCAGCGTCGGCTGTGCAGGCCAAGGACACCGCGTTCTACATCTTCACCTCCGGCACCACCGGCCACCCCAAGGCCAGCGTGATGACCCACAAGCGTTGGTTGGCCGCGCTGGCCGCGTTCGGCGGACTTGGCTTGCGGCTCAAGGGTTCTGACACGCTATACAGCTGCTTGCCGCTGTACCACAACAACGCGCTGACTGTCGCGATCGGATCGGTGATCAACTCCGGGGCGACGCTGGCGCTGGGCAAGTCGTTCTCCGCGTCACGGTTCTGGGACGAGGTAATCGCCAGCGACGCAACGGCATTCATCTACATCGGCGAGGTATGCCGGTATCTGTTGAACCAGCCCGCCAAGCCGACCGACCGGACGCACAAGGTGAGGGTGATCGCCGGCAACGGACTGCGTCCGGAGATCTGGGACGAGTTCGTCTCCCGATTCGGCATTGCCCGGGTCTGCGAGTTCTACGCGGCCAGCGAAGGCAACACCGCATTCATCAACATCTTCAACGTGCCCGGCTCGACCGGTTTCACGCCGATGCCCGCCGTGTACGTGCACTATGACCCCGAGACGGGCGCGCCGCTGCGTGGCGAGGACGGACGGGTGCAGAAGGTGCCGTCCGGCGAGCCCGGTCTGCTGCTCAGCCCGGTCACCCGGTTGCAGCCGTTCGACGGTTACACCGACCCGAAGGCAAGCGAAAAGAAGTTGGTGCGCAACGCCTTCCGTAAGGGCGACTGCTACTTCAACACCGGCGACGTGATGAGCCCGCAGGGCATGCGCCACGCCGCCTTCGTCGACCGACTCGGCGACACCTTTCGCTGGAAGGGCGAGAACGTCGCCACCACACAGGTCGAGCGGGCGCTTGGGTCCGACAAGTCCATCGAGGAGTGCACGGTTTTCGGTGTGGAGATTCCGAACACCGGCGGACGGGCCGGGATGGCGGCGGTCAAGCTGCGCGACGGCGCCGAGTTCGACGGCAAGGCGGTCGCCGGGACCGTCTTCGAGCACTTGCCGACGTACGCGATGCCGCTGTTCATTCGGGTGGTCGACGACCTGGAACACACCAGCACGTTCAAGAGCCGCAAAGTCGACCTGCGCGAGCAGGCCTACGGCGCCGACATCGAAGATCCGCTGTACGTGCTGGCCGGGCGCGACGAGGGCTATGTGCCGTTCTACGACGGCTACGCCGACGATGTCGCCGGTGGCAAGCGACCGCAGGGCTGACGGCCCAGCCTGTCACTCGCCGAATGTGCGGTCAGCCGCACGTTCGGGTTCGAGTGTGTGGCCAGCCGCACATTGGTGCGGGTATTCCGAACCTCGGCTCTCGCCCGGTGGGTGCAGCGGGCACCATGGAGGGGTGCAGCCCACCCTGTGCGGCCGTCGAGTCAACGGCGACCGCGCGCTGATCATGGCGATCGTCAACCGCACCCCGGACTCCTTCTACGACCGCGGCGCGAACTTCGCCGACGATGCGGCCCAGGCCGCCGTGCACCGTCTGATCGCCGAGGGCGCCGACGTGATCGACGTGGGTGGTGTCAAAGCGGGCCCGGGGGAGAGCATCGACGCGCACGCCGAGATCGCCCGGGTGGTGCCCTTCATCGAGTGGCTGCGCGACGCCTATCCCGACCAACTGATCAGCATCGACACCTGGCGTTCGGAGGTGGCCCGGCTGGCCTGCCGGGCGGGCGCGGATCTGATCAACGACAGCTGGGGCGGCTATGATCCCGCGATGCCCGAGGTAGCGGCCGAATTCGGTGCCGGCCTGGTGTGCTCCCACACCGGGGGCGCGCGTCCGCGCACGCGTCCGTTCCGGGTCAGCTACGGCATCAGCACCCGCGGCGTGGTCGATGACGTGATCAAGGAAGTCACCACCGCGGCGGAAAAAGCCGTTGCCGCCGGGGTGGCTCGCGACCGTGTTTTGATCGACCCGACCCACGACTTCGGCAAAAACACCTTCCACGGGTTGGCGCTGTTGCGGCACATGGAAGATCTTGTAAACACCGGGTGGCCGATATTGATGGCCTTGAGCAACAAAGATTTCGTCGGGGAGACTCTTGGGGTGGACCTGACCGAACGCCTGGAGGGAACCCTGGCCGCCACCGCGCTGGCGGCTGCGGCGGGCGCCCGGATGTTCCGCGTGCACGAGGTCGGGCCGACCCGACGGGTGTTGGAGATGGTGGCGTCAATCAGCGGGCAACGCCCGCCGGCGCGCACCGTGAGAGGACTGGCATGACGGCATCTGAGCTGGTCGATCTCGCCGCCGCGGGCGCTTTGGCCGCCTCGCCCGGCGACGTCTGGCTGGCCGACCGTAGCTGGACCCGTCCACAGTGGACGGTCGAGGAGCTCGAAGCGGCCAAGGCCGGGCGAACGATCTCGGTGGTCCTGCCTGCCCTCAACGAGGAAGACACCGTCGAATCGGTGATCGAGAGCATCTCGCCGCTGGTCGGCGGGCTGGTCGACGAGCTGATCGTGCTCGACTCGGGATCCACCGACGACACCGAGATCCGCGCGATCGCGGCGGGCGCGCGCGTCGTCACCCGCGAGCAGGCGCTGCCCGAGATCGCGCCGCGGCCCGGCAAAGGCGAGGTGCTGTGGCGCTCGCTGGCCGCTACCAGCGGCGACTTCGTGGTCTTCGTCGACTCGGACCTGATCGAGCCGCACCCGATGTTCGTGCCGCGACTGCTCGGCCCGTTGCTCACCGAGGACGGCATCCATCTCGTCAAGAGCTTTTACCGGCGGCCATTGAAAACCGAGGACGCTCCCAGCGGCCGCGAGGGTGCTACCGGCGGCGGGCGGGTCACCGAGCTGGTGGCCAGGCCGCTGCTAGCCGCGCTGCGGCCCGAGCTGGGCTGCGTTCTGCAGCCGCTGGGCGGCGAATACGCCGCCACCCGCGAACTGCTGACGTCAGTGCCGTTCGCGCCCGGCTACGGCGTCGAGATCGGTCTGTTGGTCGATACCTACGACCGCCTGGGCCTGGACGCGATCGCACAGGTGAACCTCGGGGTGCGGGCGCACCGCAACCGGCCGCTGGCCGAGCTGGGGCCGATGAGCCGCCAGGTCGTCGCGACGCTGTTGTCGCGCTGCGGCATCCCGGACTCCGGAGTGGGCCTGACCCAGTTCTTCGTCGACGGAGACGGCTACACCCCACGCACCTCGACGGTGTCGCTGGCCGACCGGCCGCCGATGAACGCGCTTCGTCCGCGCCACTAACAACCTTTTTTGGTGGCGACCCGCTGCGCCCGGCTGCGCCGCGCTAGCGATCGCCACGCCCGCACAAAAGCGTCGGCCCGATAGGGCAATATCTGTGCCGTGGCGTTGGTGTTGCTGTACGTGGTGGTTCTGGTCCTGGTAGCAATCGTGCTGTTCGGGGTGGCCAGTCTGCTGTTCGGTCGCGGTGAGCCGCTGCCGCCGCTGCCCCGGGGAACCACGCCGACCGTGTTGCCGGCATCGGGTGTGACGCGCGGAGACGTCGAGGCGGTCAAGTTCACCCAGACGCTGCGCGGATACAAGACCAGCGAGGTGGACTGGGTGCTGGATCGGCTCGCTCAGGAGCTTGACCTGCTGCGCGGCCAGCTGTCGTCGGTGCATGCTGCGGCGGCCGCCGAGGAGTCTGAAGACGAGCCCGAGGCCGAGTCCAGTGACCGCGACTGACGACGGCCTGGTCCGCTGCGACTGGGCGGTCGGCAAGCCGGGCAGCGCCGATTTCCAGCTCTATCGCGACTACCACGACAAGGAGTGGGGCCAGCCGCTGCACGGGCAGGTGCCATTGTTCGAGCGGATGAGCCTGGAGGCCTTTCAGAGCGGGCTGTCCTGGCTGATCATCCTGCGCAAACGCGACAATTTCCGGCGGGCCTTCGCCGGTTTCGACCCCGCGAAGGTGGCTCGCTTTACCGACGTCGACGTGGCCCGGCTGATGGCAGACGAGGGCATCGTCCGCAATCGGGCCAAGATCGTGGCGACCATCGCCAACGCGCGGGTCGTCGCCGACGGCCCGGACGATCTGTCGGAGCTGCTGTGGTCCTTCGCGCCGGACCGGCGAAAGCGGCCCAAGACCTCAGCCGACGTCCCCGCCACGACGCCGGAATCCACCGCTATGGCACGCGATTTGAAGCGTCGAGGTTTCCGTTTCGTGGGCCCCACGACCGCGTACGCATTGATGCAGGCGACCGGGATGGTCGACGATCACCTGCGGGCTTGCTGGGTTCAATCCACTGCCGGATGAAACGCCGAGCCGGAGGTCATGTGCACCGGGCCACACTCATAGGGAACAATGGAGTGGTGAATGTGCAGTTGACGGGCCAGCTCGAATCTGGAGGGAGCGCTCGATGGCGGCGATGAAGCCCCGGACCGGTGACGGTCCACTGGAAGCGACGAAGGAGGGGCGCGGCATCGTGATGCGGGTACCGCTGGAGGGCGGTGGACGACTCGTCGTCGAGCTGACACCCGCCGAAGCCGCCGCTCTGGGTGACGAACTCAAAGGCGTCACCAGCTAATTCCCCGCCGTTACGCGCACACTTTCTGGTAGATCTCCAGCGTCTGCTGCGCGATCTGCGCCCAGGAGAACTCCGCGATGCAGCGTTGCCGTCCCGCTCGGCCGTAGCGGTCCGCACGCTCCGGATCGGCGACCACTGCGTTGACCGCCTTGGCGATCCGGGTTTGGTAGCCGACGGCGTCGTCCGCGTCGTAGTGCACCAGTGAACCGGTCACCCCGTCGTCGACCACCTCGGGTATGCCACCCACGTCGGAGGCGACGACTGCGGTGCCACAGGCCATCGCTTCCAGATTGACGATCCCCAGCGGCTCGTACACCGATGGACATACGAAAGCCGTTGCAGCCGAAAGAATCTCACGAATTTTGCCGATCGGCAGCATCTCTCTGACCCAGAACACGCCGGTGCGTGCAGCTGACAGCTCCGCAACGCCGGCGCTAACTTCGGCGGCGATCTCCGGGGTATCGGGAGCTCCGGCGCACAGCACCAACTGCACGTCGGGATCGAAGTCGTGCGCGGCCGCCAACAGATGAGAGACGCCCTTCTGCCGGGTGATCCGGCCGACGAAGGCGACGATGGGACGGCTGAGGTCCACGCCCAGATCGGCCAGCACCGACTCGCCCGGCACCGGCTCAGCCGGATACCAGACCTCGGTGTCGATTCCGTTGCGCACGACGTGGACTCGGCCGGGATCGACGGTCGGGTACACCCGTAGCACGTCGGCACGCATCCCGGAGCTGACGGCGATCACCGCGTCGGCCGCGTTCACCGCGGTCTGCTCGACCCACGACGAGATCCGGTAGCCGCCGCCGAGTTGCTCGGCCTTCCACGGCCGCAACGGCTCCAGCGAATGCGCGGTCAGCACATGCGGTACGCCGTGCAGCAACGACGCGAGATGCCCGGCCATCCCGGCATACCAGGTGTGGCTGTGCACGACGGTGGCCTCCGCGGCGGCGCCGGCCATCACCAGGTCCGACGACAGGGTCGACAACGCCGGGTTCGCGCCGCGCAGCTGGGTGTCGGGTTGATAGGCGAGCGCCCCCGGCCGCGGCGCGCCCATGCAATGCACGTCGACCTGGCACAAACTGCGCAATTGCGCGACGAGCTCGGTCACGTGTACTCCGGCCCCGCCGTAGACCTCCGGCGGGTACTCCCGAGTCATCATCGCCACGCGCATACTCGGCACCGTAGTAGTCGCCGGCGAACCCCGCAGGTGCCGACCCCTCGCCGACATGTGAGCCTTGTCTCGTCGACAAAAATCAAAATTATTGATGGACAGTCCCTCGGCGTGGGTATTCATCACGCGATCTGGCAGGGGTTCGCCACGGCCGTTAGGTTTGTTGCATGAGGGAAGCACCGCACGTGCTGGGCATCGTGCTGGCCGGAGGTGAGGGCAAGCGGTTGTATCCGCTGACCGCGGACCGCGCCAAGCCTGCCGTTCCCTTCGGCGGCGCGTATCGACTGATCGACTTCGTGCTGTCCAATCTCGTCAACGCCCGCTATCTGCGGATCTGCGTTCTCACGCAGTACAAGTCGCATTCGCTGGACCGTCATATCTCGCAGAACTGGCGGTTGTCGGGTCTGGCCGGCGAGTACATCACCCCGGTTCCGGCCCAGCAGCGGCTCGGCCCGCGCTGGTACACCGGCTCGGCGGACGCGATCTACCAATCGCTCAACCTGATTTATGACGAGGATCCGGACTACATCGTGGTTTTCGGCGCCGACCACGTCTATCGGATGGACCCCGAGCAGATGCTGGACTTCCACGTCGAAAGCGGCGCCGGCGCCACGGTGGCCGGGATTCGGGTGCCCCGCGCGGAGGCGAGTGCGTTCGGGTGCATCGACGCAGACGAGTCCGGGCGTATCCGCAGCTTCATCGAGAAGCCGGTCGACCCGCCGGGTACGCCCGACGACCCGGAGGCCACCTTCGTGTCGATGGGGAACTACATCTTCACCACCAAGGTGCTGATCGACGCGATCCGTGCCGACGCCGACGAAGACAACTCCGACCACGACATGGGCGGCGACATCATCCCGCGGCTGGTGTCCGACGGCAGGGCCGCGGTCTACGACTTCAATGACAACGACGTGCCCGGCGCCACCGACCGCGACCGCGGTTACTGGCGGGACGTCGGGACGCTGGACGCGTTCTACGACGCCCACATGGATCTGGTGTCGGTGCACCCGGTGTTCAACCTCTACAACAGGCGCTGGCCGATTCTCGGTGCATCGGAGAACCTGGCGCCGGCCAAGTTCGTCAACGGCGGCTCGGCGCAGGAGTCAGTCGTCGGGGCGGGCAGCATCATCTCCGCTGCGTCGGTGCGCAACTCGGTGCTGTCGTCGAATGTCGTCATCGACGACGGCGCGATCGTGGAGGGCAGCGTGATCATGCCGGGTGCGCGGGTCGGCCGCGGCGCGGTGGTCCGCCACGCGATCCTGGACAAGAACGTCGTCGTCGGGCCCGGTGAGATGGTCGGGGTGGACCTCGAGAAGGACCGCGAGCGCTTCGCGATCAGCGCCGGCGGCGTTGTCGCCGTGGGCAAGGGCATCTGGATCTAGCTTCGCGACCCGGCCGCTCCTTACGTCTGTACGTCCCGGCGGCGGAAACCCGCCATTCCCAGTGCGACCAGCACGGCGTCGATCGCCAGCAGGGCCAGCAGCGGAACGGCGGTGAAGGTGTCGCGGGTGACCAGCGGGATGTGGGCGAACGGTTCCAGGTCGAGCACCCACTGCGGAAAGCCCGACAGCTCCCCGATCAGATACAGCGCGACGAATCCGACCAGCACGCCCCACGCCACCGGGCTGAATCGTGGTGCCAGCCCGAACAACGCGACGGTGACCGCGGCCGGCAGCCACACCGCGGGGAGTTGAACCAGCGCGGTGCCCACGACCATCAGCAGCTTGCCGCCGACGTCGTGGGCGGCGATCCCGTAGGTCAGCCCGGCGACGGTCCCGGCGATCACGATCGCCAAGGCCGACCCCACCAGCGCGAGCACGAGATGACCGGTCAGCCAACGGCTTCGGCTCACCGATCCGCTCAGCAGCGTCTCCGCCCGCTGGTCGGTCTCTTCCTGGTGCAGGCGCAGGACCAGCGAGATGGCGAACGCAGCGGCCATCATGCCCAGCATGCAGAATGCGGCCGCGACGAAGGCCTGCTCCACGACCTTGGTGCCACCCATCCGGACCACGATGTCGCGCGCGGCATCGCCACCGAGTTCG
Organism: uncultured Actinomycetota bacterium; assembly: GCA_963750885.1. Classification (GTDB taxonomy): domain Bacteria; phylum Actinomycetota; class Actinomycetes; order Mycobacteriales; family Mycobacteriaceae; genus Mycobacterium. The sequence continues at coordinate 82,389 of CAVVSN010000031.1, read as the reverse complement.
TCGCCGATGCCGGGCACGATGCTGCCGATCAGCATCCCGTAAAGACACAGCCCGACGGTCCACAGCAGCAGGGCGCCGCGGTCCAACCGCCAGGCCAGCCCGAAAGCGCTGCGCAGCAACGGTGTTGCACCGGCGGGTCCCGGGCGTTCGGCGATCAGCCCGGCGCCTACGTCGCGGCCGGCCAGCAGCCGGTAGGCCAGCGCGGTGAGCAGCGCCGTCGTCGCCAGATGCAACAGCAGCACCCACCACCGGTCGCCCGCGTACGGGCGGACCTGCAGCGACCAGCCCAGCGGCGAAAGCCACGACAATGCCGCGGACCCGGCGTCACCGGCGGCGCGCAGCGTGAATGCAGTGGCCAGCACGGCGAATGCGGCCGCGCGGGCGAACCGGGCGCTCGTCGAAAGTTGAGCTGTCACTGCGGCTACCGCGCTGAACACCAGACCGGAGCAAGCCAGCGCCGCGCCGAACGCCAGCGACCCGGATGGGGGAACGCTGGTGCCCAGCAGGCCGGCCGCACCGAGCACACCCGTGAGCAACGACGCCCCGAACGACAACAGCACGGCAGCAGTCAGGCTGGCGTAGCGGCCGACCGCGGTCGAGTCGATCAGTTCGGCGCGGCCGGTTTCCTCGTCGGCGCGGGTGTGGCGGATGACGGTGAGGATGACCGCGACGCCGATCAGCAGATGGAACATGCCGGCTTTCCAGATGCCGGTGGCACCGAGGCTGTCGTTGTAGATGTTTCCGTACAGCGCCCGTTGCGCCGGGCTGGCCATGATGGTCGCGGCGAAGCCGGCGCGAGCCGGCCTGGTCCGGGTAGACCTTTTCGATGCCGCCGATGTAGACGGTTGCCAGCGGCGTCGAGAGCAGTAACACCCAGAGCGGCAACACGATGCGATCGCGCCGCAGATAGAGCCGGAGCATGCCGAGCGTTCCGGTGAAGGCCGAGTGACGTTCCGGTGCCTCGTGTGCCCGGACGTTCGAGCGCCCTAGTCATTGTTGCCGCTCCTCCTCATCGCTTCGCTCTGCATCGTCGCCGGCGAGGCGCTCATGAGCGAGCCATTTCACGGTCGGCGCCGTAGTGCCGCATGAACAGTTCCTCCAGCGTGGGCGGCTGGCTGACCAGGCTGCGAACGCCGGTGTCGCCGAGCACCCGGATGAGTTCGCCGAGTCCTTCGCTGTCGACGTGAGCGTGCAGCGTGGTCCCCTCGTAGCTGACGTCCTCGACGCCGCGGATGTGGGTGAGATCGCCGGGGTCGCGAAGCAGGTCGGCGGTGATCGACGTCCGGCTGAGGTGCCGCATCGATTCCAGTGTCCCGCTTTCGACGGTCTTGCCGGCGCGGATGATCGTCACCCGCTGGCACAGCCGCTCGGTTTCGGCGAGGATGTGGCTGGACAGCAGCACGGTGGCACCGCGATCACGGGCCTCGGCGACGCACTGCTGAAAGATGTTCTCCATCAACGGGTCCAGGCCGCTACTCGGCTCGTCGAGGAGCAGCAGCCGGGCTTGCGACGAGAAGGCGGAGATCAGCGAGACCTTCTGCCGGTTGCCTTTGGAGTAGGTACGCGCCTTCTTGTGCGGGTCGAGCTCGAAGCGGTCGATCAGTTCGGCGCGTCGCTTCTCGTCGATGCCGCCGCGCATGCGGGCCAGCAGGTCGATGGTCTCGCCGCCGGTCAGGTTCGGCCAAAGCGTGACATCGCCAGGGACATAAGCGATCTGGCGGTGCAGGTCGACCGCGTCGGTCCAGGGGTCGCCGCCCAGCAGACGCACGGTCCCGCTGTCGGCTCTCACCACGCCCAGCAGGATCCGGATCGTCGTCGACTTCCCGGCTCCGTTGGGTCCGAGGAATCCGTGCACCTCGCCCTCGCGAACCGTCAGCTCCAGGCCGTCGAGCGCGCGCGCCTTGCCGAAAGCCTTTGTCAGTTTGTGGATCTCAATCGGTTGCATCTGTTCCTCCTTCTCGCTTGAGCCAAAAAGGCGTCGTACATGTGGCCGTCGGTCATCAGGCCGTCGGTGTACAGCTCGAGTGCGGGCAGCACCATGTCGTTGGCGTAGTCGCGCAGCACGGCCCGCAGATCTGTTGGGGTCTCGTGCATCTGGATGTAGAGCATGAATCCGCCGCCGCCGGTGATCGCCAGATACTTGGCCCGGGCGGCAGGGTCCCGGCTGGGTTTCAGGATGCCGCTGCGGACACCCTCGTCCAGGTAGCTCACGGCGTTGTCCATCATGTTGCGCCAGAACGTCTTGGCCAGCTCGCCGCCGGCCTGCATGCTGCGCACCAGATAGGCCATCAGCGGCGCGTATTCCTCGATCTCGGCCATCGCGGCGAACCACGTCGCCGGGTCGCTGGAGTTCATCGCCTCGGACTTGCTGCTGCGGATCTCCTCGGCGACGTAGTCGTCGCAGGCCTTGCGCAGCCCGTCCTTGGACCCGAAGTGGTGGATGACGAGCGCCGCGCTCACGCCGGCCGCTTCGGCGATCGAACGGAGGCCCACCCCGAAGCCCTGATCGCCGAAGCGCTCGATCGCCGCGCCGCGGATCCGGGCCGTGGCGGTGAGATCGTCGACTGAACGCATGTTTAAAACACTAAACACTCGTTCAGTGCAGCGTCAAGGGTTTACCCGTCACAGATCTGGTTCGAATTCCTCGAGGGGCGCGAAGTCAGTCGCGGACGGCGGCCAGCAGGCCGTCGCCGAGCGGCACCAGAGCCGGGGTGAGCTGCTCGTTCTCGGCGATCAGCCGCGCCGCCTCGCGCACCGCCGCCACCTCGGCGTCGTGCGCCGACGGGTCGCCTGCCCGTCCGCCCGCGGCCGCGCCATGCAGCACGATCACACCGCCGGAGCGCAGCAACCGAACCCCCTCGACCACGTAGTCGGGCTGGTCGAGCGGGTCGGCGTCGACGAACACCAGGTCATAGGAGTCGTCCGCCAGCCGGGTCAGCACGTCCTGGGCCCGACCGCTGATCAGCCGGGTCCGCGACGGGCCGATCTTCGCATCGGAGAACGCCTCCTTGGCGATCCGCTGGTGCTCGGGCTCGATGTCGATGGTGGTCAGCACGCCGTCGTCGCTCATCCCGGACAGCAACCACAGGCTGCTGACGCCGGCGCCGGTGCCGACCTCGACGACGGCCTTGCCGCCGCTGAGCTTGGTCAGCAGGCTGAGCAGCGCGCCGACCGCCGGTGTGACGGAGCCGGCGCCGATGTCGGCGGCGCGCTCACGGGCCGCCAGCAGCACCGTGTCTTCGGAGATCGATCCCTCGGCGTGCGCCGACAGCGACTCGGCCCGACTCGTCCCTGGTGTGCGGTCGGTCGTGGCCATGGCGTGAGCGTATGTCCAACCCCTGCCGCGTGCAGTCAGGCGCGCCCCGCGACACGCTCAACGGATCGGCGTGATCGAAACGTAATATGGCCGATATGGCCAGCGCAACGGGGGTTTCTGCGCCATTCTCAGTGAAAGCTCAGTGCGGTCATATACCGCACACACGCCGATAGACGACGGTATCTCTCATGGAGCGTGGTGGCCGCTGGTCCGGGAATACATCTCGCTATCTTCGCGTTGCCCGCGGTGATGAACTGCCGAGCATCAACGGCAGCCTGAACCCGGAGGAACTGAACATCACCACACTGATGAGCCCGTCGAGCATGTCGCACCCTGAGCAGTACCGCGACGCTGACTGGGTCGAGCCGGCGGATGAGCCTTACGGCACCGCGGTCTTCGACGCGACCGGCGACAAGACGGCCATGCCGTCCTGGGACGAGCTGGTTCGCCAACACGCCGACCGGGTCTACCGGCTGGCCTACCGCCTTTCCGGCAACCAGCACGACGCCGAGGACCTGACCCAGGAGACCTTCATCCGGGTCTTCCGGTCGGTGCAGAACTACCAGCCCGGCACCTTCGAGGGCTGGTTGCACCGCATCACCACCAACCTGTTCCTGGACATGGTGCGCCGTCGCGGCCGGGTCCGGATGGAAGCGCTGCCCGAGGACTACGACCGGGTGCCGGCCGACGAGCCCAACCCCGAAGAGATCTACCACGACGCGCACCTGGGTCCTGACCTGCAGGCGGCGCTGGATTCGCTGCCGCCGGAGTTCCGCGCCGCGGTAGTCCTGTGTGACATCGAAGGACTGTCTTACGAGGAAATCGGCGCCACGCTGGGCGTCAAGCTCGGAACCGTCCGCAGCCGTATCCACCGCGGACGCCAGGCGCTGCGGGATTATCTGGCGGCGCATTCGGACAGCGCCGTCGGCGCCGAGGGTCTCACGAGCTAAGACACGGGCAGCCTGATCGGCTGTTCATTGATGTTCGGTATCGGTCGGCGCGCTACATTCGAGCCGGGCTACATTCGAGGTAGTGCCGCGACACCTGACGCGATACCGAGAGGAGCTGGTGATGGTCGAGCGGGGACATGTGTTCCGCCGGGCCTTCTCCTGGCTTCCCGCCCAGTTCGCCTCCCAGAGCGACGCGCCGGTCGGTGCTCCGCGGCAGTTCGGTTCCACCGAGCACCTGTCGATCGAGGCCATCTCGGCCTTCGTCGACGGCGAATTGCGGATGAACGCACATCTGCGCGCCGCCCACCACATCTCCCTGTGCGCGGAATGCGCCGCCGAAGTGGACGGCCATCGCCGGGCCCGCGCCGCGCTGCGCGACTCGCACCCGATCAGAATCCCCAGCACGCTGCTGGGATTGCTGTCGCAGATACCGCACTGCCCAACCGAGGACGACGCGGAGACCGAGCAGAGCGGACAGTGGCGCGATCCCCGCGCCCCCCGGAACAGCGGCCCGCCCCCGGAACGCGGCAGACCGTCGACGATGCGTGATCGATTCGCTCGACGGCAACAAGCGAGATCGCCCAGAGCCTCGGTAGGGTGGTTACCAGTTTCGCCAAGCCGGTGCGCGGCGCCGTGCTCGAGTCCATAGCGCTTGTTTGCTCAGCGCTCGGAAGAGGATGACGTGAGCTCCGATCAAGACAACAACGGCGCCCCTCGGCTGGCACCACGTCCCGTGTCCCGGCCGCCGGTCGACGCTGCGTCGACTCAGGCCTTCGGTCGTCCCGACGGCGTGCACGGCTCGTTCGTCGCCGAGCGGGTCCGCCCGTCGAAGTATCGCGAGGCCGGCGAGTTCACGCCGCACACCGAAGCAGCCGACCCGGTGCTCACCGAAGCCTTCGGCCGCCCGTTCGCGGGGGCAGACTCCCTGCAGCGCCACCCAGCCGACGCCGGCGCGCTCGAAGACGGTAAAGCCAAGGACGAACTCGAAGATCCCGAAGACCCGTGGCGCGACCCGGGTGCTGCCGCCGCTCTGGGTGACCCGGCGGTGTCGCGCTCCGGCCCCCAGGGTTCGGAGGCCTCACAAGGCCGACTCGGTGTGCGCGACGTCTTGTTCGGCGGACGGGTGTCGTACCTGGCACTGGTTGTGCTCGGGGTGCTGGCGCTGCTGATCGGTTTGGTCGGCGGCGTGGTCGGACGCAAGACGGCCGAGGTCGTCGAGGCGTTCACCACCTCCAAGGTGACCTTGTCGACCAACAACAACAGCGAGGCTCCGGCCGGCCGGTTCGCCAAGGTGGCTGCGGCGGTGGCCGATTCGGTAGTCACGATCCAGTCGATCAGCGATCAAGAGGGCATGCAGGGTTCGGGCTTCGTGGTCGACGGCCGCGGTTACATCGTCACCAACAACCACGTCATCTCCGAAGCGGCCAACAACCCGAGCCAGTACAAGACCACCGTGGTGTTCAACGACGGCAAGGAAGTGCCCGCCCACCTGGTCGGTCGCGATCCCAAGACCGACCTGGCGGTGCTCAAGGTCGACAACGTCAACAACCTGACGGTGGCCAAGCTCGGCGACTCCGACAAGGTTCGCGTCGGCGACGAGGTCCTGGCCGCCGGTGCGCCACTGGGTCTGCGCAGCACCGTGACGCACGGCATCATCAGCGCCCTGCATCGCCCGATTCCCCTGTCGGGGGAGGGTTCTGACACCGACACCGTGATCGACGGCATTCAGACCGACGCATCCATCAACCACGGAAACTCCGGTGGACCGCTGATCGACATGGACTCCCAGGTCATCGGCATCAACACCGCCGGCAAGTCGTTGTCCGACAGCGCCAGCGGGCTGGGCTTCGCAATTCCGGTCAACGAGGCGAAAGTCGTTGCGCAGACGCTGATCAAGGACGGCAAGATCGTGCACCCGACCCTGGGCCTGAGCGCCCGGTCGGTGAGCAACTCGGTCGCACAGGGCGCGCAGGTCGCCAACGTCAAGGCCGGCGGCCCCGCAGAAAAGGGCGGGGTGCTGGAAAACGACGTGGTGGTCAAGGTCGGAAGCCGCGGTGTGGCCGACGCCGACGAATTCGTGGTTGCCGTGCGGCAGTTGACCGTTGGACAGCCCGCCCCGATCGAAGTGGTCCGCGACGGTCGCCACGTCACGCTCACGGTGACCCCGGGGCCGGACGGCGGCTAATGTTCGCCAATGTCGGCTGGGGCGAGATCCTGGTCCTCATCGTGGTCGGCCTGGTCGTCCTGGGGCCCGAGCGCCTGCCCGGCGCGATCCGCTGGACGTCGAGCGCACTGCGGCAGGCTCGCGACTACCTCAGCGGCATGACGACGCAGTTGCGTGAGGATATGGGCCCCGAGTTCGACGACCTGCGGGAGCCGCTGTCGGAGTTGCAGAAGCTACGCGGTATGACGCCGCGGGCGGTGTTGACCAAGCATCTCTTCGACGGCGACGACTCGCTGTTCACCAGCTTCGACCAGCCGGTCACTGCGGCGCCGGAACCCACTGTGGCTCAGCCGATTTCGTCGCACCAGACGCAGTCCACGGCTGGCCCGGCGCCGTTCGACACCGACGCCACCTGAGCTCAGCGTCGGCTGGTGTCCAATCCCAGTGACATGCCGGCCAATCCACGGCGTCGCGCCGATAGCCCATCCGCGATCTTGCTCAACTCTTTGCCGACGGGCGAGTCGGGGGCGCTGAGTACGACCGGCACCCCGGCGTCGCCGGCAGTGACCAGCGCAGGGTCCAGCGGGATCTGCCCGAGCAGTGGCACGTCGACGCCCATTGTGCGGGTAAGCCGCTCCGCGACCTGTCCGCCGCCGCCCTCGCCGAACACCTGCATCGTCGAGCCGTCCGGCAGCAGTAACCCGGACATGTTCTCCACCACGCCGATGACGCGTTGCTTGGTCTGCAGCGCGATGCTGCCGGCCCGTTCGGCGACCTCGGCCGCCGCCGCTTGTGGCGTTGTCACGACGATGATCTCGGCGTTCGGAATCAGCTGAGCGACCGAGATCGCGATGTCGCCGGTGCCCGGCGGCAGGTCGAGCAACAGCACGTCCAGGTCGCCCCAGTACACGTCGGCAAGGAACTGCTGCAGCGCCCGGTGCAGCATCGGGCCCCGCCACACCACCGGGGTGTTCTCCTGGGTGAACTGGGCGATCGAGATGACTTTCACCTCGTGCGCGATCGGCGGCAGGATCATCGACTCCACCTGGGTGGGCCGGTCGGTGGTGCCCATCATCCGCGGGATCGAGTGGCCGTGGATGTCGGCGTCGAGCAGCCCGACCGACATCCCGCGCGCGGCCATCGCCGCGGCAAGGTTGACCGTCACCGTCGACTTGCCGACGCCGCCTTTGCCGGAAGCGACGGCGTAGACCCGGGTCAGCGACCCGGGCTGGGCGAACGGGATGACCGGCTCGCGGGAGTCGCCGCGTAACTGCTTACGCAGTTCGGTGCGCTGCTCGTCGTTCATCACGTCGAGGCTGACCTTGACCGTTCCGGTGCCCGGCACGTCGGCGACGGCTTGGCGGACCCGGTCGCTGATTTCGGTCTTCTTCGGGCAGGCGGAGGTGGTCAGGTAGATCTCGACGTGCACATCGCCGCCGGGGCCCAGCTCGATACCTTTGACCATCCCGAGCTCGGTAATGGGGCGGCGTAGTTCGGGATCGATCACCTTGGCCAGCGCGGCGCGAATGTGTGCAGTCGGATCGGACATCATCGCCGAGTCTAGTGCCGTGACGAGGTGGCCCGGGACGGGCCGCTGAGGAAGGGCACCTTTGGCCTGAGCCCGCGACGATGCGGGCCGGAACGGCCGGTCAGGCGGGGGGAGCCTGCGGCGGTGCGGCAGCAGGAGCGGGTGCGACCGGCGGCGCGGCGGGGCGGCGGTGCGAAGGGCGCGAACGGAGCCGGTGGGGCAGCGGGCGGTCCGAAGGGTGCGAACGGACTCGGTGGGGCTGCGGGCGGCGCGAAAGGCGCGAACGGCGCCGGCGGGAACATGCCGAACGGAGCCGGTGCTGCCGGAGGCGTCACAGCGTTTGCCGGTGGCGCGTTCATCTGTGCAGGCCCCGGAGTTTGCTGGCCGATGCAGATCACCGTGCAGGACGGACCGTAGCCGGCCGGCCCCTGCGCCGACGACGGCTGGCCGTTCCCGGCGTTGCCGCTGAGGTCGATCAATGGCATCCGGGCCAGCGGGTCGGTGGCCTCCAGGCCGTGCATGTTCATCGGCAGGTTGGGCCCGAGGCCTTCGCCGTGCTCGAGGTGGGCGTCGCCCAGCGGCGGCGCCGGCCCGGTCAACGGCGGCAGGTCGACCGGAACCACGCCGGTCGCGTAGGCCGCGGCCCAGCCCAGGACGTTCTGGGCGTACGGCATCGAGTTGTTGTAGCGCAGGATCGACGACAGCACCTGCGACTGGTCGCGCAGGTTCAGCCCGCCGCTGCACAGGTAGCGGGCAGCGGCCAGGGTGGCGTCGTAGAGGTTCTGCGGGTCGGCCGTCCCGTCGCCGTCGCCGTCGGAGGCGTAGCGCGCCCAGGTGCCCGGCAGGAACTGCATCGGCCCCATCGCGCGGGCGTAGCTGACGCGTCCGGCCGCGCTGTTCTGGACGATCACCTCGTTACCGGGCAGTGTCCCGTCCAGGCTCGGTCCGTAGATCGGTCGGACCGCGGTGCCCCGCGCATCGGTGGCGCCGCCGTTGGCGTGGCCCGACTCGATGCGCCCGATTCCGGCGAGCAGGTTCCAGCTGATCCCGCAGCCCGGCTCGGAGGTGGCCATCATTCGTTCGGCGTTGCGGTACGCGGTCAGTGCCATCGTCGGAATGCCCAACGTGCCCGGCGTATTGACGACGAGGGTCGGCGGGGGAGCCGACGCGGAGCCTCCGGCGATGTGGAAACCGATCTTCGGGTGCATGGCGGCGACGACCAGCGGCCCGGTGGGGTCGGTGGAGGCCCGCGCGACCGCTGCGACCGGGGTGATCGCGGCCTCGCGCAGCGTCGACTTGGTCAAGGGGAACGGCGGCGCGCCGGCGCCGTCGACGCTGGAATAGATCAGGCAGGCGATCATCACCACGCCGAATGCCGGCGACTTGGCGCCGCGGGTCAGCGTTTGCTGGACTGCCGAGGTCACGTACCGCGTTGCCGCCGCGACAGCGTCGTATCCCTCCATGACGAGGTCGTACGCGTACAGAATCCGCAAGGTGTCTGCCGTGTGAAACGCCGCGTCGTCAATTTTTGACGCCGTATTGGAAACGACCGCAGGGAGTTTGGGGGTTTTAGGCATGCGAAGAACCGGCTTTCGCACCTTTGCAAGGGCCGGACGTATGCCCATGCGTTCCCCTACCCGCACTCGACCTGCCTAGTCCTTCGAGCGTTGTGGGGCCCGCGATTTCGCGTGAGCCTCGTGAACTACGTCACCATACATAACACCGGTGACTCCAGTGACAACAATGGCGGACTCTCTGCCTGTGAAAACGCCGTGTTCGAGCCGCCGTGTCAATTAGACGAAGCGGCGTGCCGATCGGCTCCGTCGTCGGTGCCCGGGCGCGGGTCGGGCCGGTGTTGCAGAAGCTCGCGCAGATCCTCCAATTCGCGGCGCAGAGATTCCCGGGTCTTTGCCACATCACCGATCGCCAGCCGTAGGGCGGCCAGTTCGCGCGCCAGGTATTCGGTGTCGGCTTTGGTCTCCTCGGCGCGACGCCGGTCCTGATCGAGAGTGACGCGGTCGCGGTTCTCCTGGCGATTCTGGGCCAGCAGGATCAGCGGCGCCGCGTAGGCGGCCTGGGTGGAAAACGCGAGGTTGAGCAGGATGAACGGGTAGGGGTCCCAGCGCAGGCCGATCGCGAAGATGTTCAGCAGAATCCAGACGATCACCACGATGGTCTGGATCAGCAGGTAGCTACCGGTGCCGAAGAAGCGGGCGATCGACTCGGTGAAGTTCCCGACGGCGTCGGCGTCCAGTCGCGGCGCCGAGAGTCGCGAGATGCGCGGGGTATAGAGCCGCGAGCGCGGCGCGGACTTGCTCATGCCATGCCTCGCGCGATGCCCAGCGACGGCTCTTCGGTGGTGTCGCGCCAGTCGTGCGGCAACAGGTGGTCGAGGACGTCGTCCACGGTGACCGCGCCCAGCAGGTGATGCTGCGCGTCGACGACGGGACCGCAGACCAAGTTGTAGGCGGCGAAGTAGCGGGTCAGCATGGCCAGCGACGTGTCGGGCTCGAGCCACGGCAGATCCGCGTCGACGATCCCTCCGACCAGCATGGACGGCGGTTCGCGCAGCAGCCGCTGCAGGGCCACACAGCCCAGGTATTGACCGGTCGGGGTGGCTGTCGGCGGGCGGACCACCAGCACCAGCGACGACAACGCCGGCGTCAGGTCCGGATCGCGGACCCGGGCCAGCGCCTCGGCGACCGAGGTGTCCGGCGTCAACACCACTGGTTCGGAGGTCATCAACCCGCCCGCGGTGTCGGGCGAGTGCTTCAGCAGCCGCCGCACCGGGTCGGACTCCTCGGGGTCCATCTGCCGCAGCAGCCGCTCGGCCAGCGCCGGACTCATCGTGCCGAGCAGGTCGGCGGCGTCGTCGGGATCCATCTCCTCGAGCACGTCGGCGGCGCGCTCGTCGCCCAGCTGCACCAGCAGTTCGGCCTGCTCTTGCTCCGGCAGCTCCTGCAAGACGTCGGCCAATCGGTCGTCGTCGAGTGCCGAGACCACCTCGTATCGCCGCTTCACCGGCAGCTCGCGCACCGCGTCGGCCACCTGGATCGGCCGCCACTTCTCGAACTCATGCAACAGCTGCGCGACGGCCTGGCCGGGCATCGCCAGCGCCGACGGGGTCAGCCCCTGCACGTTGCGCCAGCCCACGATGTGGGTGGTGCTGCGCCGGCCGAGCCGTCGCGGCACCCGCACCGAGACCCGGGTGACCATCCAGTCCCGGGTTCGGCTCTGCTCTAAGCCCAGGTCGGTGACGACGACGTCGGTGTCGGCGAGCTCCGGCAGTTCGGGGTCGCTGACCCGCACCTTGGTGTCGACGATCTGGCCCAGCACCAGAACCTCACCGGGCCGCTGCTCGAACCGGAGCATCGAGACGTTGTTGGTGATGAGCGTGACCGCGTTGGGCTCGATCGAGGCCACCCGCAGCATCGGAACGAAAATCCTTCGGCGCGAAGACATTTCGACGACGATCCCGAGAACCCTGGGTTGCTGGCGAACGATGCTGATGCTGACCACGACGTCGCGCACGCGCCCGAGGGATTCACCCATCGGGCCCAGGACCTGCATTCGCGCCAGGCGCGCGGCGTACACCCTGTTGATCGAGGCCATAGCTAGACAGGGTATGCAATAGGGGTGAGTGGGGTGTGAACAACGCGTACCGGCCCCGCCGCACGTGCCTGTCTGTGCCGGGTAGTAGCCAGAAGATGATCGACAAGTCCAAAGGTCTTCCGGCCGACGAAGTCTTCCTCGACTTGGAGGACGCCGTCGCCCCGGACGCCAAGGCCGACGCCCGCGGCCGGGTGGCCGCCGCGCTGGCCGCGCCCGGTTGGGCCGGACAATTGCGCGGGGTGCGGGTCAACGACTGGACCACGCCGTGGACGCACGCCGACATCATCGAGGTGGTCTCTGCCGTCGGCGCGGCGCCCGACGCCAAGCTCGACGTGGTGGTGCTGCCGAAGGTCTCTGACGTGTCGCACGTCCAGGCGCTCGATCTGCTGCTGACCCAGCTGGAAACGGTGCACGGACTGCCGGTGGGTGAGATCGGCATCGACGCGCAGATCGAAGACGCTCGCGGGCTGACCAACATCAACGCGATCGCCGCGGTCCCACGGGTGCAGGCTCTGGTGCTCGGCCCCGCGGACCTGATGGCGAACCTGAACACCCGCACGCTGGTGGTCGGTGAGCAGCCCGAGGGGTACGACGTCGGCGACGCGTATCACCACGTGCTGATGACGATTCTGGTCGCCGCCCGCGCCCGCGGCATCGCCGCGATCGACGGCCCGTACCTCAAAGTCCGTGACACCGAAGCATTCCGGCGGGTGGCGGGCCGATCGGCGGCGCTGGGATACGACGGCAAATGGGTGCTACACCCCGACCAGATCGCGGCCGGCAACGAGATCTTCAGCCCACGGCAAGCCGATTACGATCACGCAGAACTGATCCTGGAGGCCTACGAGTGGCACACCTCGGCGGCCGGCGGCGCCCGGGGCGCGGTGATGCTCGGCGACGAGATGCTCGACGAGGCCAGTCGCAAGATGGCTTTGGTGATCTCCGCGAAAGGTCGAGCCGCGGGCATGGAACGCCAAGGCGAGCCGTTCGAGCCGCCGACCGGCTAGCCCGCTTAGACGACTCCGAACATCGGCGAATGGAACGCCGCGGCTGCGACGACGACCATCACCAGCACGAGCAGCGCCGCGGTGCCGGCGCCGATCGCGATCCCGGCGATGGCCAGTCCACGGCCCTGCTGGCCGCGCTGCTTGATCTGGTTGAGCGCGATGCCGCCCATGACCGCGCCGACGACGGGAATCACCCAGCCGATGTAGCAGAAGATGGCCAGTGGAATGCCGAGGACGACTCCGGCGATCGAGGTGATCAGCGACGCGACGGCAAGCCCGTTGGTCTGTTGCGAGGGATAGCCCTGATACGGGTCGTACGAGCCGGGGTACATCGGAGGCGGCCCGCCGAACCCGCTCGGGGCTCCACCGAAACCGGCATAGCCGCCCGGGCCGCTATAGGGCGGAGGCTGGGGCGCGCCATATCCGCTCGGTCCGTAGGCCGGCGGCTGCGGCGGGTAGGGGTAGTCGGGATAGTTCACCGGCGGCTGCGGATCCACCGGCGGATGCTGGTACTGCTGCCAGGGGTAGGGCTGGCCTGGCTGGTCACGGCCCGGCTGATTGCGGTAGGGCTCACCGTGATCACCGCCCGGAACTGTCATGGTGTTCAACCTAGCGCGGCAGCTGGTCGCGCAGGTGTTCGCGCAGGTGGCAACCGCGGTTCGACAGTGGCAGAGACTCAGCGCCAGACGACGGCGCACAATGAAACGCATGAGCAGCCCTTTTCAGCCTGGACAGGTTCCCGGCGCCGCACCCGGCACCCCGGCAGGGAGCCGGCGTGCTCCCGGATTGCCCACGCCGCCGAAAGGCTGGCCGGTCGGGTCATACCCCACCTACGCCGAAGCGCAGCGCGCCGTCGACTACCTCTCCGATCAGCAGTTCCCGGTGCAACAGGTCACCATCGTCGGGGTGGACCTGATGCAGGTCGAGCGGGTAACCGGGCGGCTGACCTGGCCGAAGGTATTGGGCGGCGGTGTGATCAGTGGGGCCTGGCTGGGTCTGTTCATCGGCTTGATGCTGAGCCTGCTGTTCTCCAGCCCGCACCCGCTGGAGGCGCTGACCACCGGCCTGGTCGCCGGCGTGTTCTTCGGCCTGATCACCTCCGCGATCCCGTATTCGATGGCGCGGGGCACCCGGGACTTCAGCTCGACGCTGCAGCTGGTGGCGGGCCGCTACGACGTTCTGTGCGACCCCCAGAACGCCGAACAGGCCCGGGATCTGCTGGCCCGGTTGGCCATCTGAGCTGTGCCGCCCCTTCTCGAGCGCGCGCGCCGACTGGGTGCGGTCGCCCTGACGGTGTTGTCGGCCGCCTCAGCAGTGTCTGCCTGCGGTGCCCGCGACGACGGCCGGGTGGTCAGCATCTACACCCCGGCCGGCGACGCCGCGACTTTCACCGCGGTGGCGCAGCGTTGCACCGACGAGCTCGGCGGCCGGTTCGCCATCCGGCACTTCAGCCTGCCGAGGGCCACTGACGATCAGCGGATACAGCTGGCCCGCCGGCTCAGCGCCAACGACCGCACGTTGGACATCATCGCGATGGACGTGATCTGGACAGCCGAATTCGCCGAAGCGGGCTGGGTGCTGCCGCTGTCCGACGATCCGGCGGGCCGCGCGGAGGCCGACGCCGCCACCGACACCCTGCCCGGGCCATTGTCGACCGCCGCCTGGAAGCACCGGCTGTTCGCGGCGCCCGTCAGCACCAACACCCAATTACTCTGGTACCGGTCAGATTTGATGGACAAGCCGCCGTCGACGTGGGACGGCGTGATCGACGAGGCCACCCGGTTGCACGCCGCGGGTGAACCCAGCTGGATCGGTGTGCAGGCCAACCAGAACGAGGCCGTCGTGGTCTGGTTCAGCACCCTGCTGGAAAGTGCCGGCGGCCAAGTGCTTTCCGAAGACGGCAGCACGGTCACCCTCACCGATACCCCCGAGCACCGGGCCGCCACCGTGAAGGCGCTGCAGATCATGAAGTCGGTGGCGACTGCGCCGGGCGCCGACCCGTCGGTCATCCGCAGCGACGCCGGCACCGCGCGGTTGGCGTTCGAGCAGGGCAAGTCGGCGCTCGAGGTCAACTGGCCCTACGCGATGGCGTCGATGCTGGAGAATGCCGTAAAGGGCGGTGTGCCGTTCCTGCCGCTGAACCGTCAGCCGGATCTGGCCGGCAGCATCAACGACGTCGGCTCGTTCCGGCCCACCGAACAACAGTTCCGCGAGGCATTCGAAGCCAGCAGAAAGGTTTTCGGCTTCGCGCCGTACCCACGCGTGCAACCGGGGCAACCGGCCAAGGTGACCATCGGTGGGCTCAACCTCGCGGTGTCCGCGACGAGCCGGCACCGGGCCGAGGCGTTCGAAGCGATCCGGTGTCTGCGCAGTCCGGCCAACGAGAAGTACATCTCGCTCGACGGCGGACTGCCCGCGGTGCGCACCTCGCTGTACGCCGATCCGCAGTTCCAGGCGAAATACCCGATGTACGAGATCATTCGCCGGCAACTCACCGACCCCGCGGTCCGGCTCGCGACGCCGGCCTATCAGTCGGTGTCGACCCGGATCGCCGCGACGCTGGCCCCGATCACCCGGATCGACCCGGAGAAGACGGCCGACGAGCTGGCGGCACAAGTTGCGCAAGGCGATCCACGGCAAGGGGTTGCTGCCGTGAGCGCGCAGAACGTAACGGGAAGAGCGGCGACTGGCGTTCGTCTTGGTCGCACCGGCCGCGCTGCTGATGCTGGCAGTCACCGCCTATCCGATCGGCTACGCGGTGTGGCTGAGCCTGCAACGCAATAACCTCGCCACGCCGAACGACACCCGGTTCATCGGTCTCGGCAACTATCAGACGATCCTGACCGACCGCTACTGGTGGATGGCGCTGGCGGTGACGCTGGCGATCACGGTGGCTTCGGTGTCAATCGAGTTCGTGCTCGGTCTGGCGCTGGCGTTGGCGATGCACCGCACGCTGATCGGCAAGGGTCTGGTGCGCACCGCGGTGCTGATTCCGTACGGGATCGTGACGGTGGCCGCCTCCTACAGCTGGTTCTACGCGTGGACGCCGGGAACCGGTTATCTGGCCAACCTGCTGCCGCACGGCAGTGCGCCACTGGCACATCAGTTTTCGTCGCTGGGCGTCGTGGTGATCGCCGAGGTGTGGAAGACGACACCGTTCATGTCGTTGCTGCTGCTGGCCGGATTGGCGCTGGTGCCCGCCGATCTGCTGAAGGCCGCGGAGGTCGACGGCGCCGGCGCGTGGCGCCGGCTGCGCACGATCACGCTGCCCCTGATCAAACCGGCAATATTGGTGGCGCTGCTGTTCCGCACACTGGACGCATTCCGGATCTTCGACAACATCTACGTGCTCACCGGGGGCACCGGCAACACCGGATCGGTGTCGATCCTGGGCTACGACAATCTTTTCAAAGGCTTCAATGTCGGCCTCGGCTCGGCGATTTCGGTGCTGATCTTCTGCTGCGTCACCCTGATCGCGTTGCTGTTCATCAAGGTCTTCGGCGCGGCGGCGCCCGGTGGCGGCGATGGGCGCTGAACGAATCGGCGCACGGCGCGCGGCCGGTTGGGTGATCGTCGACGCGCTGGTGTTGCTCTACGCGCTGGTGCCGGTGCTGTGGATTCTCAGCCTCTCGCTCAAGCCGACGTCAACGGTCAAGGACGGCAAGCTGATTCCGTCGTCGGTGACGTTCGACAACTATCGCGGAATCTTCCGCGGGAACTACTTCAGCTCGGCGTTGGTCAACTCGGTCGGGATCGGTGTGCTCACCACGGTGATCGCGGTGGTGATCGGCGCGATGGCGGCGTATGCGGTGGCGCGACTGGAGTTTCCCGGTAAACGTGCGTTGATCGGGGCGGTGCTGCTGATTTCGATGTTTCCGGCGATCTCGCTGGTCACTCCGCTGTTCAACATCGAACGCCGGATCGGGCTGTTCGACACCTGGCCCGGGCTGATCATCCCGTACATCACCTTCGCGCTGCCGCTGTCGATCTACACGCTGTCGGCGTTCTTCCGGGAGATCCCGTGGGATCTGGAGAAGGCGGCCAAGATGGACGGCGCCACGCCGGCCCAGGCTTTCCGGAAGGTGATCGCGCCGCTGGCGGCGCCGGGCATCGTGACGACGGCGATCCTGGTCTTCATCTTCGCGTGGAACGATCTGTTGCTGGCGTTGTCTTTGACCGCCACCAAGGCAGCGGTCACCGCGCCGGTGGCCATCGCGAACTTCACCGGCAGTTCGCAATTCGAGGAGCCGACCGGGTCGATCGCGGCCGGCGCGATGGTGATCACGGTGCCGATCATCATTTTTGTTCTAGTCTTCCAACGACGGATCGTCGCGGGGCTGACGTCTGGTGCAGTGAAGGGATAGGGCGATGGCCGAGATTGTGTTGGACCGGGTGACCAAGAGTTACGCCGACGGCGGGTTGGCTGTGCAGGAATTCAGCCTCACCATCGCCGAGGGCGAGTTCATCATCCTGGTCGGACCATCCGGCTGCGGAAAATCGACGACGCTGAATATGATTGCCGGCCTTGAGGATATCTCGTCGGGGGAGCTGCGCATCGGCGGCGAGCGGGTGAACGAAAAGGCGCCGAAGGACCGCGACATCGCGATGGTGTTCCAGTCCTACGCGCTCTATCCGCACATGACGGTGCGCCAGAACATCGCCTTCCCGCTCACGCTGCAGAAGATGAAGAAAGCGGATATCACCAAGAAGGTCGAGGACACCGCGAAGATTCTCGACCTGACCGAGGTGCTCGACCGCAAACCCGCGCAGTTGTCCGGCGGGCAACGTCAGCGGGTGGCGATGGGCCGGGCGATTGTGCGTCACCCCAAGGCATTTCTGATGGACGAGCCGCTGTCCAACCTCGACGCGAAGCTGCGGGTGCAGATGCGCGGTGAGATCGCCCGGCTGCAACGACGGCTGGGCACCACCACCGTCTATGTCACCCACGATCAGACCGAGGCGATGACGCTCGGCGACCGCGTGGTGGTGATGCGCGGCGGCGTGGTGCAGCAGATCGGCGCGCCCGACGAGCTGTACGAGCGGCCGGCGAACCTGTTCGTCGCGGGCTTCATCGGATCGCCGGCGATGAACTTCTTCCCCGCGACCGTGACCGCCACCGGGCTGCGCCTGCCGTTCGGCGAGGTGACGCTGACTCAGCCCGTCCTCGATGTGCTCGCGGCACACGTCGGCGCCGGAGAACGTGATCGTCGGCGTCCGGCCGGAACATCTCAAGGACGCTGCCCTGATCGACGCCTATCAGCGGATCAGCGCACTGAGCTTCGAGGTGAAGGTCGACATGGTCGAGTCGCTGGGTGCCGACAAATACGTCTACTTCACTACCGAAGGCTCCGCTGTGCAGTCCGACCAGCTGTCCGACCTCGACGACGAATCCGGTTCGGCGGAGCACGAATTCGTTGCCAGGGTGCCGGCCGCGTCGAAGGCCGCGAAAGGCAAGAAGCTCGAGTTGGCTTTCGACACAGCACAACTCGCCGTGTTCGATCCCGACACCGGGGCGAACTTGACTCTCCCGCCGACGCCCGAGGGCGCGTGACCCAGCCGTTGGACCAGGTGCGCGCGCACCTGGATACGCACTTCGGCCACGCCGAGCCCGCTGTCGCCAGCGTGACCTTTCTGGGCGCCGAGTCGATCGACGTGCTGCGGTACCGCGCCGGAAGCCGACGGCCGGACAGAGGCGGTGCACTACGTCTCGCTGGGCTGCTCGCGCCATCCGATGGTCGACCCGACCGCGGTGCTGGCCGATCCCGAACTGGGCCCGCGGGCCGAAGTCGTTCTGCAGCTGCGTGATACGAAGGACATCACCGGCTTGGCCCGCAGTCTGGCCATCGTGGCGGCATCGCCGGCGGTCGAGGGTGTGGTGCTGATGCCCGATGCGCTGGTCGATCTCGGCGGGCCGCTGTGGGCGCAACCGTCGGTGCGGGTGCCGTTCACCGCGGTGTTGTTGGGCGACAGCGATATTGCCGAGTTGCCGCTGGACCCGCCCCGCGATCCGGTGCGATTTCTGTCCGCGACGCCGATCACCGCGACCGAGGCGGCCTGGGTCCGGCTGAAAGGCGCCGACGCGATGCGGGAGGCGTGGCGAGCCGACGGGGTCGACGTGCTGGACCCCAATCGGCCTGCCGCGCAACCTCGCTGACCGCTACAGCCAGTCGTTACGCCGGAAGTTGCGGTGCAGAAACAGACATATCAGCGCCGTGCCGATGACGGTCGTCGGATAGCCCCAGTGCCACTTCAGCCCGGGCATGTACTCGAAGTTCATCCCGTAGATGCCGGCGACCATCGTGGGTATCGCCAGCAGCGCCGCCCACGCCGACATCTTGCGCATGTCGGTGTTCTGCTGCATCTCCACCCGGGCCAGCGCGGCCTGCACCAGCGAGCTGAGATTCTCGTCGTAGCTGGCGATCTGGTCGGCCGCATGGGTGTGGTGGTCGCCGACGTCCCGCAGATAGCGCCGGACCTCTTTGGAGACCAGGTCCTTGTGTTCGCTCTGCAACCGCGCGAACGGCACCGACAGCGGGTTGACCGACCTGCGCAGCTCGACCACCTCGCGCTTCATCTGATAGATCGGCTCGATCTGGGTGCGGTGGTCCGGCGCGAAGGCCTCTTCCTCGATGGCGTCGATGTCGCCCTCCATCAACTGGGTGACTTCGAGGTAGTGGTCGACAACAGCGTCCGCGATGGCGTGCATCACCGCGAACGGGCCCAGCTGCATGTGCTCGGGGTCGGCGTCCATCCGTTTGCGCACATCCGTCAGCCGACCGTGATCACCGTGCCGGACCGTCACCACGAAATCGCGGCTGACGAAGACCATGATCTCGCCGGTCTCGACAATCTCGCGGGCCAGCAAGGTCGACTCGTGAGGCACGTAGTTGAGCGTCTTGAGGACCAGGAACAGCGATTCGTCGTAGCGCTCGAGTTTGGGCCGCTGGTGAGCGCAGACCGCGTCCTCGATGGCCAGCTCGTGCATGCCGAACGCGTCGCCGACTTCCTGCATCTGGTGCTCGTCGGGCGCGTGCAGACCGATCCAGGCGAACGCTTCCTGACCGCCCAGCTGCGATTTCGGCGACCTTGGCGCAGGCTTCAACGTAGGTGAAAACCCCGGGCAGGCGCTCCCCGCCGACGTAGACGCCGCAGTCGACGACGGCTTGATCGGCGGTAAGTGGCTCTGGCTGCGGCTGCGGATGAGGAGGCTCATCCCGCTGGGGTCGTGCCAGAGGACGCAGCGTTTCAGGTATGTCGCGTAGCTCGCGAAACGTAGGCATCCGTAACCTCCCATCTGCAGCGAGAATCCGATGAAGCCTCGGTCATGGTACGCGCCCAAGATGGTGATCTGCTGTCCAAGATTGCGCTGGCCAGCGTTGATGCGGGGTAGGGGGTTTGCCAGACGCGTGAGTGCGCTAGTTTCGACCCGACGCGTATTGGCGCATCAGGCCGGCCTGATATCATCCGTGCCGATCTCCAGTCGAGGAGCCAATAGACGTGAGCACTGCACCCCTGAAGGTCGCCGTCACCGGCGCCGCCGGCCAGATCGGCTACAGCCTGCTGTTTCGCCTGGCCAGCGGCTCGCTGTTGGGCCCCGACCGCCCGATCGAGCTGCGGCTGCTCGAGATCGAGCCGGCCCTCAAGACGCTCGAGGGTGTGGTGATGGAGCTCGACGACGGCGCATTCCCGCTGCTGTCCGGCGTCCAGATCGGTGCCGACCCGAACAAGATCTTCGACGGCGTGAACCTGGCGCTGCTTGTCGGCGCCCGTCCGCGTGGCCCGGGCATGGAGCGCGGCGACCTGCTGGAGGCCAACGGCGCGATCTTCACCGCTCAGGGCAAGGCGCTGAACTCCGTCGCCGCCGACGACGTCCGCATCGGCGTGACCGGTAACCCGGCCAACACCAACGCGCTGATCGCGCAGAAGAACGCCCCCGACATCCCCAAGGAGCGGTTCTCCGCGCTGACCCGCCTGGACCACAACCGGGCCCTCTCTCAGCTGGCCAAGAAGACCGGCGCCAAGGTCACCGACATCAAGAAGGTCACCATCTGGGGTAACCACTCGGCCACCCAGTACCCCGACATCTTCCACGCCGAGATCAACGGCAAGAACGCCGCCGAGGTCGTGGGCGACGAGAAGTGGATCGCCGACGACTTCATCCCGACCGTCGCCAAGCGCGGCGCGGCGATCATCGATGCCCGCGGCAGCTCGTCGGCCGCCTCGGCAGCGTCGGCCACCGTGGATGCGGCCCGCGACTGGCTGCTGGGCACGCCGAAGGACGACTGGGTCTCGATGGCCGTCATCTCCGACGGCTCCTACGGCGTGCCGGAGGGTCTGATCTCGTCGTTCCCGGTGACCACCAAGGGTGGCGACTGGAGCATCGTGCAGGGTCTGGACATCAACGACTTCTCCCGCAGCCGGATCGACAAGTCGACCGCCGAGCTCGCCGACGAGCGCAGCGCGGTCACCGACCTGGGCCTGATCTGACCGATCCGAGCACGTCGTCGATTAGGGCTACTAATGAGTAGTCGTTACGCTGGGCTGCGTGTCTGAGTTGGTTGAATCGATACAGACCCACAGTGACGAGGGCGCCATCACCGATGCGGAGATCTTCGAGGCGCACTGCCGGTGGCAAGCTTTCTGTCGGTCTGACGACGGCGCTGGACACCCAGCGCTCGCTGTCGATCGCCTACACCCCGGGTGTGGCGCAAGTGAGCCGCGCGATCGCCGGCGATCACACGCTGGCCGCCCGCTACACCTGGTCGGGTCGGCTGGTCGCGGTCGTCAGCGACGGCAGCGCGGTGCTCGGCCTGGGTGACATCGGGCCGGCCGCGTCGCTGCCGGTGATGGAAGGCAAGTGCGGGCTGTTCAAGGAGTTCGCCGGGCTGGACGCCATTCCGATCGTGCTGGACACCAAGGACCCCGACGAGATCGTCGAGACGCTGGTTCGGCTGCGCCCGACGTTCGGTGCGGTGAACCTCGAGGACATCTCCGCGCCGCGCTGCTTCGAGATCGAACGCCGCGTCATCGAGGCGCTGGACTGCCCGGTGATGCACGACGACCAGCACGGCACCGCGATCGTGGTGCTGGCCGCGCTGATGGGTGCCGCGACCGCGCTCGACCGCGACATGACCGCGCTGCGTGTCGTCGTCTCCGGCGCCGGGGCAGCGGGCGTGGCATGCGCCAATCTGCTTCAGGCCAGGGGCATTTCGGACATCACCGTGCTCGATTCGCAGGGCATCCTGCACCGCGACCGGGCCGGCATGAACGACGTCAAAGCCGAACTCGCCGCGCGCACCAACCCGAGCGACCGCACCGGCGGCATGGTCGAGGCGCTCGAAGGCGCCGACGTGTTCATCGGTGTCTCCGGCGGTGTGGTTCCCGAGGAACTGATCGCCACGATGGCGCCCGGGAGCATCGTGTTCGCGCTGTCGAACCCCGACCCGGAAGTCCACCCGGAGGTGGCGGCCAAGCACGCCGCGATCGTGGCCACCGGGCGCAGCGACTTCCCGAACCAGATCAACAACGTGCTGGCCTTCCCGGGGTGTTCCGCGGAGCGCTGGACGCCGGTGCCCGCCGGATCACCGAAGAGATGAAAATCGCTGCGGCCGAAGCGATTTACGCCATCGCCGCCGACGACCTGGCGCATGACCGGATCGTTCCGAGTCCGCTCGATCCCCGGGTCGAGCCGGCGGTTGCCGCCGCGGTTGCCGCCGCCGCAGACACCGCGGAGTGACGGCCGGCCGACTCACTGCGCTGGCGCTGACCGCTGCGCTGGCGACGGCAGGCTGTGGCCACGGCACCGCGCATCACCCGGCTGAGTTGGTGGTCGGATCCCGGGCCGGTATCGAGTCGACGCTGCTGGCGGATGTCTATACCGGTGCGTTGCGGTCGTACGGCTTTCCGGCGCACACCGAGCAAGCGCCAGATCCATTGTCCAAGTTGGACTCCGGTGCGTTTGTCGTTGTCCCCAGCCTCACCGGACGGGTGTTGCAGGTCTTCCAGCCGGGTGCCAACGTGCGTTCCGACGCGCAGGTCTACAAGGCGATGATCGGCGCGCTGCCGGAGGGCATCGCGGCCGGCGACTACGCCACCGCCGCCGAGGACAAGCCCGCGCTGGCAGTGGCCGGGTCCACGTCGAAGGATTGGGGCGGAAGCGAACTCGGCGTGCTGGCCAAGCACTGCGACGGGCTGACCGTCGGATCGATCGCCGGCGCCCCGGCGCCCTCGGCGATCGGTGGCTGCCGTCTACCCGATAGTCACGAATTCCCAGACGATGCAACGCTTTTCGCGGCCGTCAAGTCCGGCGAGGTGGCGGCGGCGTGGACCACCACCGCCGACCCGAACGTGCCCGCCGACCTGGTGGTGCTCACCGACGGCAAGCCCGCGCTGGTGCAGGCCGAGAATGTGGTGCCGCTCTACCGCCGCAACGAGCTGACCGAGCGACAACTGCTGGCGGTCAACGAGGTGGCGGGCGTGCTGGATACCGCCGCGCTGGTCGACATGCGCCGCCAGGTGACCGCCGGGGCCGATCCGCAGGCGGTGGCCGACGCGTGGCTGAACGAACACCCGCTCGGCCGCTAGGTCGCGCAAAGGGCTAGCGCGACGGCGGCTTGATCCGGCCGATGACGGGGGCGAACAGCCGCTGGTAGTTCGACCCGGTGATCCGCACAAGCAGGTCGATCACAACGGCGTCCTGGCCGACCAGCACCCGGGCCTTGTTCTTGCGGACGCCGTCCAAGATGATCTCGGCCGCCCGTTGCGGGGTGGTGGAGGCCAGCCGCTTGTCGAAGACCTTGGACTGCGCCGCGGGATCCACCCCTTCGGCGGTCAGGCCGTTGCGGGCGATCGCGGTCTTGATGCCACCGGGGTGTATCGATGTCACCTTTACCGGCTCGCGGTTGAGCACCATCTCCTGCCGAAGCGCCTCGGTGAAGCCGCGTACCGCGAACTTGGCCGAGTTGTACGCGGCCTGCCCGGGAACCGACAGCAGCCCGAACAGGCTGGAGACATTGATGACGTGGCCGTCGCCGGAGGCGACCAGGTGCGGCAGAAAAGCCTTGGTGCCGTTGACAACTCCCCAGAAGTCGACATCCATCACCCGCTCGATGTCTTTGAACGCGGTGATGTCGACGTCGCCGGTGTAGGCGATCCCGGCGTTGTTGTAGATCTGGTTGACCTTGCCGAAGTGCTCGTTGATGTGATCGGCGTAGACGTGGAAAGCCTCACGCTCGGTGACGTCGAGCCGATCGCTGCGGACCGGGGCGCCGATGGCCTTGAGCTGTTCCTCGGTCTTCGCGAGCCCTTCGAGGTCGACGTCGCTGATCGCCAGCGAGGCGCCCGAGCGGCCGAGTTCGAGGGCCAGTGCCTGACCGATTCCCGATCCGGCGCCGGTCACTGCGGCAACTTTTCCGGCAAAGCCTTCCATGGACGCTCCTTGTCACGTGGTTGTCGTCCAGGCTAGCCGGTACCACTGGTACCGCCGGGAGTGGGTCGGGCCACCGCTTCTGAGGGCGGCGACACGTGGGCAACGGCTGTCGGTGCTGCTGGGGGTCGTGGTGACCAGCCCAACGAAAACGCCGGCAGGGCCCGCGTGATGCGGGCGCTGCCGGCGCCTCGAAGAGCGTTGTAGAGCGTCAGGCCCAGCTGGACCCGACGGCGGAGTCGGTGCTCGACATGTTGTTGCCGGCGGTCTGCACCTTCTGGCCGTGGCTGTTGGCCTGCTCGTAGATGGTCTGGAAGTTGCGACCCAACTGGGTGATGAACTCCTGGCAAGCCACCGAACCCGAACCACCCCAGAAGTCACCGGCAGCCAGCACATCGCGAACGATGGCCTGGTGCTCGGACTCCAGAGAAGCGGCCTGCGAGCGGATCATCGCGCCGTGGGCATCGACATCACCGAACTGGTAACTGATCGACATGATTGTTCTCCTAAAGGTGTTTCGGTGATGGACTAGCTGGACAGGATCTGCTGCGAGCCCTGCTCTTGGGCCTCGTAGTTGTTGGCGTCACGGACCAGTCCGTCGCGCACGCTGTGCAGCATGTTGACGATGTTGCGGAACGCGGTGTTCATCTGGCCCATGGTGTCGTAAGAGGTCGACTGAGCGGTACCGCTCCAGCCGGCTCCGGCGATGTTCTGGCTCGACGCCCACATCTTGCGGGCCTCGTCCTCGACAGTCTGGGCGTGCACGTCGAAACGTCCAGCCATCGAACGCATCTCGTGCGGGTCGGTCATAAAGCGTGCGGGCATGTTGTTCTCCTATCGGGGCGTGTTAGCAGATCACTACGTTGTGAAGAATGTTATCCGCCGGCAGGCGATCGTGGCATCACCTTGGCGGCGACTTTCGAACCCATGGCGGTCATACCGCGTCCGGCGAGTGCGCCCATCAGCCCCTGCGAGAACGGACTGGTGGGAAGACCGGTGCGACATGCTGGGCGCGGCAACGCTGTTGGTGGGCAGCAGCGGTGCGGCACGGTCCATGCCGCCTTCCGCACCGGTGTGCCAGCCGTGCGGCACCGACAGCCCGCCCGCGTGCATCGCGTTGGCCATCTGCGCCTGGATCCCGGACTGGATGCCGGCTCCCCACTTGCCGAGTTGGCCAGTCACCCCGCTCAGGACGGTCGCACCCTTGTCGTCTACCAACTTGCCGACGTTGGCCAGCAGCGAGTCCTTCATGCCGTTCAGCGCGTCGCCGCTGATGCCGCCGGCAGCGCCACCACCGCCGCCGCTCATGAACATACGAGCGGGCGTGCTGCCCAGCATGCCCATGTAGTAGACGCCCTGAATCGGAAGCAGTGCAGCAGTGGGATTGGCGGCGATCGCCGTGGCCACTGCCGGAAGAAAGGTCCCCAAGTCGGCCAGTGATGTCAGCGCGGTTGCCCGTCGTCCCGGCGGCACCGTAGCCGAACAGGTCCGCAATGGCGTTGATGATTGCCGAGTAGCGAGCGAGTCGCTGGCGGCTCGGCCGCGCGGCTGCCGCGGCGGCCGGTGCGAGCCGCTGGTCACCATCGGCGCGGCGGTCTGCGCAGGCAGGGCGCCGGCCGCACCGGTCGAAGCCTGCTGATAGGTGTCCATGCCCAGCGCATCCTGGATCCACATCGACAGGTAGTCGGCCTCGTTGTTGGCGATCGCGCCGGTGTTCTGGCCGAGGAAGTTGTTGGACACCAAAGTGGTCAACTCGGCGCGGTTGGCCGTGATGATCGGCGGCGGAACCATCGACGCGTACGCGGTCCCGTAGGCCGCGGCAGCGGCCTGGGCCTGGGCCCCGGTCTGGGCGGCTTCGGCCGCGGTGCTCTGCAGCCAGGCGATGTACGGCTCAGCGGCCGTGGCCATCTGCGTCGACGACGTACCGAGCCACGTCTCAGTGGTCAGGTTGGTGATCGCGGTCTGGTACTGCGTGGCGGTGGCCTCCAGTTCGGCGGCCAAATCACTCCAAGCCGTCGAGGCCTCCAACAACGGACCAGACCCCGCGCCGGAGTACATCAGCGCGGAGTTGATCTCCGGAGGTATCAGCGAAAAGCTCATCGACGCACGCCCCGCTTAGCCGGACGCGGCCGCATTGGCCGCTTCGGTCAACGCGTAGGCGCCGGCGCCAGAGCGCAGCGCGGCCACCAACTGCTCGTGTACCTCTGCGGCCTGTGCGGCGATCTGCTGGTACGTCGCGCCGTGCGTGCCGAACTGCGCGGCCGTCATCGCCGAGACGAGATCCGAGGCCGCCGGGGCCAAGGACGTCGTCGGCGCTGCAGCAGCCGAGTTGCGGGCGACCATCGCGTCACCGATTCCGGACAGCGTGCCTGCAGCCCCCTGCAACACGTCTGGCTGTGTGGTTACGAACACTTCCAACCTCCTCCAACAAACCGCCACCGAGTCTGAAGCTGAACAGTACTTCAGATCGGGGCGTTTGGATTGACCTCCCCTAGAGCGAATGCCACACGTGATGGCGAGGAAATCGTAAGGCTTTTTCGCCTTTGGCGATAGCCGAATCGCGAAACCGTATGGCCAGATAACGGCTCAGTAATCTCTTTGCTTTTTCACAGGTTTTGAAATGGTCACTGAACGGTGTTAACCCATAGCCCGTCCGGGCCGGCCGCCACCGCGTCGTGGCGGGACCTGCACGTCGGGGGCTGTATCGTTGCCGCGTGACCGGGCAGCCACCAAAGCTTTACATCTTTCCGCACGCCGGCGGATCGGCCGAGTTTTACGTACCCTTCGCCAAAGCCTTTGCCAGCGATATCAAACGTGTCGCGGTTAGGTATCCCGGGCGGGGTGGTAATCACGATCTTGGGTCATTCACCACCATCGGCGATCTGGCCGACAAGGTTTGCCAGATGATCAAGCCACCGGAAGACGCGGACGAGAAAATCGCGTTCTTCGGCCACAGCATGGGCGGGCTGCTGGCATTCGAAGTTGCGCGTCGATTCGAGCACGCGGGCAGTCCGATTGCCGCGCTGTTCGTCTCAGCGGTCGCCGCACCGGGGCACGTCGGCTACGAGCACGTCCCCGAATCGGACCGCGGACTGCTCGACGCGGTGAGCGAGATGATGGGCGTCAATCCGGAATTTTTGGAAAACGAGGAATTCGCGGCCAGCATCCTGCCGACACTTCGGGGACTGAAGGCCATCTCGAAATACGACTGTCCGCCGGGCGAGAAGCTGTCCTGCCCGATCTCGGCGTTCTTGGGCGACGACGACGAAGTTGCGACCCCGGAGAAGGTTCAGCCGTGGGTGGAGCGCACGTCAGCTGAGTTCACGATAAAAGTTTTTCCCGGTCACCATTTCTATCTGACCGACCACATCGCCGAGTTGGTAAGTGACATCGAGCCGAAGATCTTGGCCTCTTGTAGAGGTTGAGCAACGCGCGTTAATAAAATCGAATGTTGTCGATTGTCGCCGGCGTAATGCGATCGCATTTCGTTATATGCCGAAAGTCTTAAGTAGCCAATTAATTGGATGCCAGTGCCGATAACCTGGACGGCATGGCTGCCTCGCCCCGGATCCGGGTATCCGCAGGTGCGCGGCGACGGTGTCCAACTGAGGATCTTCGAAAAAAGTGAATAACGCCACATCACGGGGTCGGCGCGGTGAATCCCAGCAAACCCCCTCTTCGACGGAGGTTTCACAGGCGACGCAGGCGTCCCACGGCCGAATCGTCCAGTCGAGGGCCGCTCTGGCCGCTGCCGACCACCATCCGGACCTCCAGCACCGTCGCCACCACGGTAAATCGCCCGCAAAGAGTTTAGGTATTAGGAGTTATGCGATTTAACTGACCGTCCGGTAAGGTAGGGGCGTCGTGATCGGGGAGTGGACACCTCCGGACGCGGCCCACATAGCAAACCTATAGTCTCAGCAATGACGCTGGTATGACCGGGCCTTCTGTTTGGCGCGCGTATTACATTCTTGGGTTTCTGGTCCGAGAAGTGCGTGGCCCCTGTTAATCTCCTGCATCACAAGCGCCCGTCTAGTTGTTGTCCGGGGCTCTAGATCTTTAAGGGGTGGTGTCCCGATGGCAGTTACGGAAGCCTCCATTGCCGCGATCCTGCGGGAGTGGGCACGGCAGCAACCGGATGCACCGGCTTACACGTACGTCGACTACGACGTCGATCCCGCCGGCTACCGCCAGACGCTCACGTGGTCAGAGCTCTACGGCCGCGCTCAGGTACTGGCCGCGGAGATCTCCACTGTCGGCGCGCCGGGAGACCGAGCCGCGATCCTCGCGCCACAGGGCCTGGAGTACATCGTCGCCTTCTATGGGGCGCTGGAAGCCGGGCTGGTGGCGGTACCGCTTCCCGTCCCGCAGTTCGGCGCCCACGACGAGCGGGCCACGGCAGCACTGCAGGACTGCGCTCCGACCGTCATGCTGACCACCTCGGCGGTCGTCGACGATGTCGTCGGCTGCGCCCGTTCGCTGCCCGGCAAGGCCCCGGCGCTGATCGAAGTCGACAGCCTCGACCTCGGCGCGACGCCCGACTTCAACGTCCCGCCGGCGCCACGAACCAAGAACGCCGTGCTGCAGTACACCTCCGGCTCGACGCGGACGCCGAAGGGCGTCGTGGTCACCCACAAGAACATCGTGGCCAACATCGAGCAGGTGAAGATCGACTACTTCGAGGCTGAGGGCGCGATCCCGCCGAGAGACA
This sequence comes from uncultured Actinomycetota bacterium, assembly GCA_963750885.1. Lineage (GTDB taxonomy): Bacteria > Actinomycetota > Actinomycetes > Mycobacteriales > Mycobacteriaceae > Mycobacterium. The sequence continues at coordinate 53,676 of CAVVSN010000031.1, read as the reverse complement.
CCACCCTGGTGTCCTGGCTGCCCGTCTACCACGACATGGGTCTGCTGCTGGGCATCACCGGTGCGCTCACGTTGGGTCTGCACTCGGTGCTGATGAGCCCGATGTCGTTCCTGCAGCGTCCCGCCCGGTGGATCCAGGAGATGGCCAACAACACCCGCGTCTTCACCGCGGTGCCGAACTTCGCGTTCGAGCTGGCCGCCCGCCGCACCACCGACGAGGACATGGCCGGACTCGACCTGTCCGGCGTGCACACGATCCTGTCCGGCAGCGAGCGCGTCCACGCGGCCACCATCCGGCGCTTCATCGACCGGTTCGGGGAGTTCGGCTTCCCAGCCAGCTCGCTGAAGCCGTCCTACGGCCTGGCCGAAGCGATGGTCTACGTGAACTCCTCCGGCCCCGGTCGGGCCCCGACCGTCGCCACGTTCGACTACGAGAAGCTGTCCGCCGGCCACGCCGAGTCCTGTGACAACCACACCGGAGTCGAACTCGTCGGCGTCGGCGTGCCGCGCGCATCGACAATTCGCATCGTCGACCCGGAGACCCGCGTCGAGAACCCGGCCGGCATGGTCGGTGAAATTTGGCTCCATGGCGATAACATCGCCGCCGGTTACTGGCGCAAGCCGCAGCAGACCCAGAAGGCCTTCGGTGGCCAGCTGGTCGACCCGTCGAGCGGCACTCCGCTGGGCCCGTGGCTGCGCACCGGCGACCTGGGCACCATCTACGACGGCGAGCTGTTCATCATCGGGCGGATCAAGGACCTGCTGATCGTCGACGGGCGTAACCACTACCCCGACGACATCGAGGCCACCACCCAGGAGATCAGCGGCGGTCGGGTTGCGGCGATCTCCATCGAGGACGGTCGCACCGAGCGCCTGATCGTGATCGCCGAGATGAAGGACAAGGGCAACTCGCAGGAGATGCAGAACCGTCTCCGCGATGTGAGAGCGCAAGTCACGTCTGCCATTTCGAAGTCGCACGGACTGCGGGTGGCCGACCTGGTGCTGGTTCCCCCGGGGTCGATTCCGATCACCACCAGCGGGAAGATCCGCCGTTCATCGTGTGTTGAGGTCTACCAGCAGGACGACTTCAGCCGTTTGGATTCCACCGCTTAGTGGGGTCACGACGGTTTTACACCGCAGCGGGAGTAAAACCAGTGTCTTTTTTCGAATTCTTGATGCCCGCTGTGCAGGGGGGGTGCGTTCGGCAACAGCCGAGTGGCGGTAACATCAGTCACTTCGGCTGGGTAGAACGTTGTGGGCGCGACGAGGCGAACCGACTGGACACGCCCGGATGACATCGGTGGGCGAGGCCGCGTCCCTCGCACACGATGTAGGACAACAACAACTTTCCGACAGACCGGGGGGAGCGCGATGACTGCTGCACCGTCGGACCGTCGGGCCATCATCACCGAGGCGTTGCGCAAGATCGACGACCTGACCGCGCGGCTGCAAATCGCCGAACAGGGTGACACCGAACCGATCGCGGTAGTGGGAGTCGGTTGCCGGCTCCCGGGTGGCGCAGATACCCCCGATCAGTTCTGGCAGATGCTGCAGGACGGCGAGAGCGGCATCGTCGGAGTCCCGGCCGGGCGCTGGGATGCCGACGCCTTCTTCGCCGACGACCACTCCATCCCCGGCACGATCGTCAGCAAGGAGGGTGGGTTCCTCACCTCCTGGCGTCCTGATGAGTTCGACGCCGAGTTCTTCGGGATCTCGCCGCGCGAGGCCGCGGCGATGGATCCGCAGCAGCGGCTGTTGCTCGAAGTCACTTGGGAGGCACTGGAAAACGCGGGCATTCACCGCGCCCAAGATCCGCGGCACCCAGACCTCGGTGTTCGTCGGGATGACCACGTATGACTACACCCTGACCCTGGCCGGACGGCTGCCACCGGAAGAGGTCGACCCGCACGTCCCGTTCGGCAACGCGGCGAACTTCGCTGCCGGACGCCTGTCCTACTTCCTGGGTGTGCACGGACCCGCGGTCGTGCTCGACACCGCCTGCTCCTCGTCGCTGGTCACCGTCCACCTGGCCTGTCAGAGCCTGCGCCGGCGGGAGAGCGACCAGGCGCTGGTGGCCGGGGTCAACCTGATGCTGAGCCCGGAGAACAGCATTGCCACCTCGCGGTGGGGGATGCTGGCTCCCGACGGCCGCTGCAAGACTTTCGACGCCAGCGCCGACGGCTACGTGCGCAGCGAAGGCTGCGGCGTCGTGGTACTCAAACGCCTCAGTGATGCTGTGCGCGACGGTGATTCGGTGTTGGCCGTGGTGCGCGGGTCGGCGGTCAACCAGGACGGCCCCAGCAGCGGCCAGACCGTTCCCAGTGGGCCGGCCCAGCAGGCGGTGGTGCGGGCGGCGCTGGCCGCGGCGCGACTGGAGCCTTCGGACATCGACTACATCGAGGCGCACGGCACCGGAACCGCGCTGGGCGATCCGATCGAATTAGGGGCGCTACACCAGGTTTTCGGCGAACGCGGCGGCTCGGCGCCGTTGGTGCTGGGGTCGGTCAAGACCAACCTCGGCCACTTGGAATCGGCCGCGGGCATCGCCGGCTTCATCAAGACCGTGCTCACCGTGCAGCGTGGCTACATCCCACGGCATCTGCACTTCACCGCGTTGACGCCCAACGCGGTCGAGGGAGCTTCGAACTTCACCATCGCCGCCGACGGCATGGACTGGCCTGCCGTCGGGCGAGCGCGCCGCGCCGGGGTGTCGTCCTTCGGCGTCAGCGGCACCAATGCCCACGTGGTCATCGAGCAGGCACCGCCCGCTGAAACTGTTGCGCCGCAACCAGAACCGGTGATCACCACGCTGGTGGTCTCGGGCAAGACTCCGGCGCGCATCGCCTCGACGGCCGCGACGCTGGCGGACTGGATGATCGGTGCGGGTGCCGCGGTGCCGTTGGTCGATGTCGCCCACACGCTCAACCATCACCGCACCCAACACAAGACTTTCGCGACGCTGGTCGCGCGCGACCGCGCCCATGCTGTCGCCGGTCTGCAGGCGCTTGGCGGCCGGCCAGTCCGCGATCGGGCTCGTCGAGCCGCACGAGGGATTGTGCAAGCCCGGAACGGTTTTCGTGTATTCGGGGCAGGGCTCGCAGTGGGCCGGCATGGGTCGGCAGCTGCTGGTCGACGAGCCGGCGTTCGCCGCGGCGGTCGAGGAGTTGGAGCCGCTGTTCCTCGAGCACATGCGGTTCTCACTGCAGCAGGTGCTGACCGAGGGCCAGCGGGTGGCCGGCGACGCGCGCGTCCAGCCGGTGCTGATGGGCCTGCAGTTGGCGTTGACCGCGTTGTGGCGCTCCTACGGCGTGGAACCCGATGCGGTGATTGGACATTCGATGGGGGAGGTGACCGCGGCCGTGGTTTCCGGGGCGCTCACCCCGGACGAAGGTCTGCGCGTCATCGGGACCCGGTCACGGCTGATGGCCCGGCTGGCCGGCCAGGGCGCGGTGGGTCTGCTGGAGATGGACGCCGAGGCGGCCGAGAAGCTGCTCGCCGACTACCCCGAGGTGAGCCTGGCCGGATTCCTGTCGCCGCGGCAGACCGTGATCGCCGGTCTCGGTGGCGCAGGTCGACGCGGCGATCGTCGCGGTCAGCGAGCAGGAGCGTTTCGCGCGACGGGTGAACATGGAAGTCGCCTCGCACACCGCGCTGATGGATCCCATTCTTCCCGAATTACGTTCGGCGCTGGCTGATTTGAAGCCCAAGACGCCGACGATTCCGTTCATCTCCACCGTCGCCGACCCGGCCGCCGCGCCGACGCTGGACGCCGACTACTGGGTCGACAACGTGCGTCAGCCGGTGTTGCTGCACCAGGCCATCACCGCCGCCTCCGCGCAGCACGCCACTTTTGTCGAGATCAGCCCGCACCCGACGCTGACCCATGCCATCACCGAGACGCTGGAGTCGGTGCACCACCACAGCGTCGGGACGTTGTCACGCAAGGGCGATGACACGGTCAGCTTCCACACCAACCTCAACAGCACGCACGTCATGCGCCCGCCGACGCTGCCGCATCCGCCCGAGCCGCACCCGGTGCTGCCGAGCGCGCCGTGGCACCACACTCGGCACTGGATCAGCGCAGAGGAATTCGTGAAGACCGCCGAGTCGGCGCCGCAACGCGGCACCCTGCTCGGTCAGCACATCCCGGTCGCCGCGACGCCGCCGACGCACCTGTGGCAGGCGCGCCTGACGTCCACCACCAAGCCGTACCCGGGCTCGCACCACAACAACGGTGTCGAGATCATCCCGATATCGGTTCTGCTGCAGACGCTTTCGACGGCCGGCGCGAATACGACGCATCGGCGCTGTCCGACATCCGGTTCGAGTACCCGATCGTCGTCGGAGAGCCGCGCGTCATCCAGGTGGTCGCCGACGGCGGTTCGGTCACGGTGTCCTCGAGTGCCTCGGGGTCGAATTCCGAAGGCGCCACGCAGCATTGGATCCGGCACGCCACCGCGCGCATTGCCCGCGACGCGGATGGCTCATCGGCCGGCCTGCCGGAAGTCAGTGGCCGCCCCGGGCTCGGCCGACACGCAGTTCTCCGACGAGTCGGTGACCTCGCTGTGGCAGACCTGGGGCAGTGAAGGCCGTCCGTTCGGATGGTCGATCGGCTCGTGTGAATCCAAGGCCGGCGAACTGCGGGCCGACGTCGAGCTGACCCAGGCCTCGGCAGTTGCGTTGCTGGACGCCGCTATTCACATCGCCCGACTGCTGGACAGTGACAACCCGCGGCTGATGGTTCCGGCCGCGGTGGCCGGCGTCCGGTTCGAGGGCGAACTCGCCGACCCGAGCGGCCGCGTCGAGGTCCGCCGTCGCGGCGGCAACGACGAAGAACTCGTCGTCGACATCACCGTGACCGCATCGGACGGCAGCCCCTGCATCGAGGTGCGCGGACTGCGCTATGCGGCGGTGGACTCGAGTGCGGCCGCCGGCCGTAACGACGATCCCGCCGCAATGGTGCACGCCATCGACTGGCAGCCGTTCACCCCCGACGAGGGCCACGATGGCCACGCCGTCGGCGGTCCGAACACCCTTGCGGTGTTGGGCGACAACGACATTGCCGCCGGTCTGCGCGACGGGCTGACCCACAACGGCTATTCGTCGGCCGCCGTCGCCGACGCGCGGTATGTCCTCTATGTCGCCGAATCCCGTTCCGGTGAAAGCGATGTCGACGTTGCCGTGCGGACGTCGATGGAGCTGGTGGACCTGGTCCGCGGGCTGGCCGAGCGCGACGAGAGTCACCCGGCCACGCTGTGGATCGTCACCCGCGGCGTGCGCGAAGGCAGCTCCGACGCCGCGGTCGCACAGAGCCCGCTGTGGGGAACCGCCGGAGTCATCCGGGCCGAGCAGCCGCAGCTGTGGGGCGGTCTGGTCGACCTGCCGGACGGCGCGGCGATCGGTTCGCTGCTGCCGGCGCTGGCCCCGATGCTGCGGACCCCGGCGAAGTCGATCCTGTCGCTGCGCGACGGCGAATTCCTGGCACCGGGCCTCGTTGCCGGTCGCCGGCGAACCGGTGCGCGAGCCGCTGCGCTGCCGCCCGGACGCGGCCTACCTGATCACCGGTGGCCTGGGTGCGCTTGGTCTGCTGACGGCCGGTTGGCTCGCGGACCGCGGAGCCCGCCGGGTGATCCTGGCCGGCCGCACCGCGCTGCCGCCCCGCCGCGACTGGGACAGCGACAGCAACGACGCCGCCACCGCGCAGAAGATCAACGCCGTCCGCGCGCTGGAGGCCCGTGGAGTGGTCGTCGAAGCCGTGGCGCTCGACATCGGTTCGGCCGAGGCGATGCAGGCACTGCTGACCAAACGCGACGACGAGGGGGCCGTGCCGATCCGCGGCGTCGTCCACGGCGCCGGCATCACCGACGCCGAGCTGTTCACCGAGTTGGAGGAAAGCCGGCTGCGGCGCACGGTCTGGCCGAAGATCGCCGGCGCGCAGGTGCTGCACCAGGCCTTCCCGCCGGGCAGCCTCGACTTCATGTTCCTGACGGCCGCGGCGGGCGCGGTCTTCGGCGTGCCGGGCCAGGGTGCCTACGCCGCGGCCAACGCCTACCTCGACGGCCTGGCCCAGGCCCGTCACCGGCAGGGCTGCCACACCGTCAGCCAGGACTGGGTGGCCTGGCGCGGACTCGGCTTCGGCGCCGAAGCCCAGATCGCGCTGCAGGAACTCGAGCGTCTCGGGTCGCGGGCCATCACCGCCGAGGAAGCCTTCGCCGCCTGGGACCACCTCGCGCGTTACGACGTCGCGCAGGCCGTCATGGCGCCGATGGCTGATTCGACCGACGCTTCGGCGGCCGCCGAGCCGCATGCGGCGACTCCGGCCTGGTCAGAGATGCCGGCCGAGGACGTGCGCAGCGAACTGCAGATCGGATTGCGGGCCATTCTGGCCCGCGAGCTGCAGCTGGCCGAGGCCGATCTCGACCTGGACCGGCCGTTCGCGGAATACGGCCTGAACTCGGTGATGGCGATGTCGGTTCGACGGGACACCGAGCTGTTCGTCGGTATCGAGCTATCCGCGACCATGCTGTTCAACTATCCGACTATCGTGGCGCTGGCGGAACACCTCGCGAAAAAGGTGTCGCCGCAGCCGGAATCCGACAGCGAAATCGACGTTTTGGGCGATTCGGACGGCGGCGTGTTGAGTGATCTGTTCGACAGCGTGGAGTCGGCACCGGCTGGCAGTGAAAGGGGCATCTGATGACGTCCTCGTATGACGAGGAAGCGCTACGGCACTGGCTGGCCGATTACCTGGTGACCACCGTCGGTTGCAGCCCCTACGACATCGACTTCGACGCCCCGATGAGCGATCTGGGCCTGGGTTCGCGCGACGCCGTGGTGCTCTCCGGCGAGCTGTCCGAACTGCTCGGCCGCAAGGTCTCGCCCGTCGAGTTCTGGCAGCACCCGACGATTGCCGACCTGGCCCGGTTTCTGACCGGCGCCGAGGCGCTGGCCGCCGAGGACGAGGTCGAGGCCGACCGCAGTCACCTCGACGAGCCGGTCGCGATCATCGGTCTGGGCTGTCGGCTGCCCGGCGGCATCTCCGGCCCGGACGAGTACTGGCAGTTCATCTGCGAGGGCCGCAACGCGGTCACCGAGGTGCCGGCCGAACGCTGGGCGCCGTTCGACGACGGCACGCCCGAGGTCGCGGCGGCGCTGGCGCACACCACCCGCTTCGGCGGCTACATGGACAACCTCGACGCCTTCGACGCCGAGTTCTTCGACATCTCCAGCCGCGAGGCCGCCAAGATGGACCCGCAGCAGCGCATGCTGCTCGAAGTCGCTTGGGAGGCACTGGAACACGCGGGTATCCCGCCGAGCTCGCTGCGCCGCTCGCAGACCGGGGTATTCGCCGGCGCCTGCTACACCGACTACGGCTACGTCGCGGGCATGGACCTGACCAACGTCGACGCGTGGACCAATTCCGGTGGCGCACTGAGCATCATCGCCAACCGGCTGTCGTACTTCCTGGATTTCCGCGGACCCTCGGTCACCGTCGACACCGCCTGCTCGTCGTCGATCGTGGCCCTGCACCTGGCCTGCCAGAGCCTGCGCATCGGCGACTCCGACGTGGCGCTGGCCGCGGGTGTGAACCTGATGCTGGCGCCCTCGGTGGTTCGCGCGTTCGACCAGACCGGCGCGCTGTCGGCCACCGGCGCGTGCCACGCGTTCGACGCCGACGCCGACGGGTTCATCCGCGGTGAGGGCTGTGGCGTCGTGGTGCTCAAGCGCCTGAACGACGCCGTGCGCGACGGCGATCGGGTGCTGGCGGTGGTGCGCGGCTCGGCGGTGAACCAGGACGGTCGGTCCAACGGCCTGCTGGCCCCCAACCCCGCCGCCCAGATGGCGGTGCTGCGCTCGGCCTACGCCAACGCGGGTCTGCAGCCGCAAGAAGTCGACTATGTCGAGGCGCACGGCACCGGAACGCCGCTCGGCGACCCGATCGAGGCACGCGCGCTCGGCACGGTGCTGGGACGCGGTCGCGCCGAAGACGCGCCGCTGCTGATCGGTACCGCCAAGACCAACCTCGGCCACCTCGAGGCCGCCGCCGGCATCGCCGGTCTGATCAAGACCGTGCTGGCGGTGCACTCGGGCAGCATCCCGCCGAACCTGCACTTCCACACCCCCAACCCGCACATCCCCTTCGACCAGTTGCGTCTGAAAGTGGTTGCCGAGCAACAGGACTGGCCGGAGACCGGTCAGCCGCGCCGGGCGGGCGTCTCGTCGTTCGGTTTCGGTGGCACCAACGCGCACGCGGTGATCGAGCAGGCGCCCCCGGCCCTGCCGGTGATCCGCGAGGCCGACCCGGCCGTGACGACCCTGGTGGTGTCGGGCAAGTCGACCGAGCGGATCTCCTCGCAGGCCCGCTCGCTGGCGGAATGGCTGCAGGGTGCCGGTGCCGAGGTGCGACTGCCCGACGTGGCGCACACCCTCAGCTACCACCGCGAGCGCCACGCCCACTTCGCCACCGTGTGCGTCCGCGACCGCGAGCAGGCAGTGGCCCAGTTGCAGGCGCTGGCCGACGGCCGATACACCGACGGTGCAGATGGTATCGTGGGCCCGCACGACGGGCCGTGCAGCCCCGGCACGGTGTTCGTGTTCTCCGGCCAGGGTTCGCACTGGGCCGGCATGGGCCAGCAGTTGCTGGCCGACGAGCCGGTGTTCGCCGAGGCGATCGCCGAGCTGGACCCGATTTTCGTTGAGCAGGTTGGCTTTTCGCTGCAGCAGATCATCGCCAACGGCGAGGCGATCAGCGGTGACGCGCAGGTCCAGCCGGTGCTGATGGGCCTGCAGCTGGCGCTGACCGAGCTGTGGCGTTCCTACGGCGTGCACCCGGACGCGGTGATCGGCCATTCGATGGGCGAGGTCACCGCGGCAGTGGTGGCCGGCGCGCTGAGCGTGGTCGACGGCCTGCGGGTGATCGCGATCCGGTCGAAGTTGATGTCGACGCTCGCCGGCCAGGGCGCGGTGGCGCTGCTCAAGCTCGACCCCGAGGCAACCGAGGCGTTGATCGCAGAGCCACGCGGACGTCAGTGTGGCGGGCTACATTTCGCCGCGCGAGACGGTGATCGCCGGCCCGGTGGCCCAGGTCGACGCGGTGGTCGCCGCGGTCAGCGCGCAGAACAAGTTCGCCCGTCGGGTCAACATGGAGGTGGCGTCGCACACCGCGTTCATGGACCCGATCCTGGACGAATTGCGCACGGCGCTCGCGGATTTGACCCCCGAGATCCCCACCATCCCGTTCTATTCGACGGTGATGGAGGGCTTCGCGTCGCCGATGCTGGATGCCGACTACTGGGTGGCCAACGTGCGTCAGCCCGCGCTGCTCAGCCAGGCCGTCGCCGCAGCCGCGGAAGAACACGGCACCTTCATCGAGATCAGCGCGCACCCGATCCTGACCAACGCGGTCGGCGACACGGTGGATCCCGCCAGCCACCACCACAGCGTCGGCACGTTGTGGCGCGACGGCGATGACGCGGTCCGGTTCCACACCAACCTGAACACCGTCCACACCAGCCACCCGCCGCAGACGCCGCATCCGGTCGAGCCGCACCCGCAGCTGCCGACCACGCCGTGGCACCACAGCCGGTTCTGGGTGAACACGCGACCGATCACGCCGATCAGAAGCGTTGCCACCGTGACGATCCGGGCACCGTCTCCGACGGGCCGATCCCGTCGCAGTGGTACCTCGACCTGGCCTGGCCGGCCCGCCCGCTGTCCGGGATCAGAGGCGACGCCGAGAGCTCGTGGCTGGTCGTCACCGACTCCGAACTGGGCGACGAGATCGGCCGCGTTCTCGGCGACGAATTCGCCGCCACGCGTCGAGCCGACGTCGCTGCTGGCCGAGGGAGCCGACCCGGAGGCGATCACCGACGCGCTCGCCGGGGTGACCCACGTGCTCTACGCGCCGAAGGTGACCGGCGGCCAGTTCGATTTCGAGGACGGCTACGAACTGTTCAACGCCGCGCGTCGGCTGACCGCGGCCATCGCTGAAATCGGCGTGCCGCCAAAGCTTTACCTGCTCACCCGAAACGCCCAGCCGGTCAGCGACGGCGACCGCGCCATCGCGTCGCAGGCGGTGCTGTGGGGCCTGGGCCGCACGCTGGCGCTGGAGCATCCCGAATTCTGGGGCCGCGTCATCGATATCGACGAGTCGGTGCCGGATGCTCTGGCCGCCGGCTACATCGTGGACGAGGCCCAGACCGACGACGACGAGGACCAGGTCGTCTACCGGGCCGGTCTGCGTCGGGTTCCGCGTCTGCAGCAGGGGATCCCGCCGTCGACCGCACCCGCTGAATTGTCCAAAGACAGCAGCTATCTGGTCATCGGCGCGACCGGAAACATCGGGCCGCACCTGATCCAGCAACTGGCCGACTCGGGTGCGGGCACCGTGGTCGCGGTGTCGCGTAACCCCGGTTCACGCCTCGACGACCTGACCGCCCGCCTGGCGACGTCCGGCACCACGTTGGTGACGGCCGCCGCCGACGCGGCCGACGAATCCGCTTTGAGCGCGGTGTTCGACCGCTTCGGCGCGGACCTGCCGCCGCTGGCCGGAATCTACGTGGCCGCATTCGGCGGTGGGCCGATCACGCTGCTGGACATGACCGACGACGACGTCACCGCGATGTTCCGGCCCAAGCTGGATGTGGTGGCGCTGCTGCACCGGCTTTCGTTGCGGCACAAGGTCGAGCAGTTCGTGCTGTTCTCGTCGATCTCCGGTCTGACCGGGTCTCGCTGGCTGGCGCACTACACCGCGACCACCACGTTCCTGGACACCTTCGCGCTGGCCCGCCGGGCCGCCGGACTTCCGGCCACCGCGATCAACTGGGGACTGTGGAAGTCGTTGTCCGACGGGCAATCCGAAGAGGAGCGTCAGGTCACCCTGGCTTCTGGTCTGGAGCCGATGGCCGACGACGTCGCGATCCAGGCGCTGCCGTTGCTCACCGGCCCGGGTGCCGCGTCACGGCCGACCGTCGTCGCCGCCGACTGGCCGCTGCTCGCCGCCGCGTACCGGACCCGGGCGGCGCTGCGCATCGTGGACGACCTGCTGGCCACCGACACCGCCGGTGGCGACAGCTCGGCGGCACGCAGCACCGAGTTCCGGGATGCGTTGCGCGAGGCCGACCCGACCCGGCGCCGCGGCATCCTGGTCGATCACGTCACCGCGCAGGTGGTCGCGGCGATGGGATTGGCCTCGGCGCAGCTGCTCGACCCGACCGCCGGCTTCTTCCAGTCCGGCATGGACTCGCTGATGAGTGTGACGCTGCAGCGCGCCCTGTCGGACAGCCTGGGCGAGACGCTGCCCGCGTCGGTGGTGTTCGACTATCCGACCGTCGAGGCGTTGTCGGACTACCTGGCCACGCTGATTCCGGAGGTGGCCGAGGCCGCCGAGGACGACAGCGCTGACGACTACGACGACTTCAGCGACGACGAACTTCTCAAAGAACTGTCAGAAAGGCTGGGCTGAGCGCCGATGACTGCACCGCCAGATCGTCGGGCGATCATCACCGAGGCGCTCCGCAAGATCGATGACCTGACGGCTCGGCTGGAGATCGCCGAAAAGGCCGACCTCGAACCGATTGCCGTGGTGGGCATGGCCTGCCGGCTGCCGGGTGGCGTCAGCACTCCCGCCGACTACTGGCAGCTGCTGCACGACGGTGGCAGTGGCGTGATCCGGGTCCCCGAGGACCGCTGGGACGCCGACGCCTACTTCTCCGAAGACCACACCCGTCCGGGCACGATCTGCAACCGGGAGGGCGGCTTCCTCACCTCGTGGCAGCCCGACCAGTTCGACGCCGAGTTCTTCGGGATCTCCCCGCGCGAAGCGGTGGCGATGGACCCCCAGCAGCGGCTGCTGCTCGAAGTCGCCTGGGAGGCACTGGAAAACGCCGGTGTCACACCGAAAGCCGTGCGCAACAGCCAGACCGGGATCTACGTCGGTCTGACCACCAGCGACTACTACTGGCTGTCCACCGACGGCGACGTGCGCCCGGAAGACTTCGACCCGTACCTGCCGTTCGGCAACGCGTCGAACTTCGCCGCCGGCCGGCTGTCGTATTTCCTTGGGACACATGGCCCGGCCGTGGTGCTCGACACCGCGTGCTCGTCCTCGCTCGTCGCCATTCACCTGGCCTGCCAGAGCCTGCGCCGGCGTGAAACGGATCAGGCGCTGGCCGCCGGCACCAACCTGATCCTGACGCCGGAGAACAGCATCTCCTGCTCGCGGTGGGGCATGCTGGCCCCGGACGGCCAGTGCAAGACCTTCGACGCCAACGCCAACGGCTACGTGCGCAGCGAGGGCTGCGGCGTGATCGTGCTCAAGCGGCTCAGTGACGCTGTGCGCGACGGGGATACGGTGCTGGCCCTGGTGCGCGGCTCGGCCGTCAACCAGGACGGCCCGAGCAGCGGGCAGACCGTGCCCAGCGGGCCCGCGCAGCAGGCCGTCCTGCGCGCGGCGCTGGCGTCGGCGCGGCTGGAGCCCTCGGAAATCGACTACATCGAGGCGCACGGCACCGGCACCGCTCTCGGCGACCCGATCGAACTCGATGCGCTGAGTGCGGTTTTCGGCCAGCGCGACGACTCGGCGCCGCTGGTGCTCGGGTCGGTCAAGACCAACCTGGGTCACCTGGAGAACTCCGCGGGCATCGCCGGCTTCATCAAGGCCGTGCTCAGCATGAACCACGGCTACATCCCGCCGCACCTGCACTTCACCGGGCTGACCCCGAACGCCGGTGCGGGCGCGTCGAAATTCACCATCGCCGCCGACGGCATGCCGTGGCCGGAGGTGAGCCGGCCGCGCCGCGCGGGCGTCTCGTCGTTCGGCGTCAGCGGCACCAACGCCCACATCGTGATCGAGCAGGCCCCGGTCACGGAATCGGTTGCCGCGCAATCAGAGCCGGTGATCAGCACGCTGGTCATCTCCGGGAAGACCCCGGCGCGCATCGCGCCGATCGCCGAGATGCTGGCCGACTGGATGTCCGGTGCGGGCGCCGAGGTGCCGCTGGCCGACGTCGCGCACACCGTCAACAACCACCGCGGCCGCTACCGGAGCTTCGCCGCCGTCGCGGCGCGCGACCACGAGCAGGCCGTCGCCGGACTGCGGGCGCTGGCCGCCGGTGAGCCCGCGACCGGCGTGGTGGAGCCGACCGAGAAGCCGCACGGCTCGGGCACGGTGTTCCTGTATTCGGGTCAGGGTTCGCAGTGGGCGGGTATGGGTCGGCAGTTGTTGGCCGATGAGCCGGCTTTTGCTGCGGCGGTGGCTGAGTTGGAGCCTGATTTTGTTGCGCAGGTGGGTTTTTCGCTGCGTGATGTGCTGTTGGCCGGTGAGCCGGTGGTCGGGATCGAGCGTATTCAGCCGGTGCTGGTGGGTATGCAGTTGGCGTTGACGGCGTTGTGGCGTTCCTACGGGGTTGAGCCCGACGCGGTGATCGGTCATTCGATGGGTGAGGTGACCGCGGCGGTGGTGTCGGGTGCGTTGAGCCCGGCCGATGGCCTGAAAGTCATTGCGACCCGGTCGAAGTTGATGTCGCGGCTGTCCGGTCAGGGCGCGATGGCGCTGGTCGAGTTGGGTGCCGCCGAGGCCGAGAAGCTGGTCGGGCAGTACCCGGACGTGACGGTGGCGGTGTATGCCGCGCCGCAGCAGACGGTGATCGCCGGCCCGCCCGAGCAGATCGACGCCGCGATCGCCGCGGTCGACGCCCAAGGCCTGCTGGCCCGCCGCGTCGAGGTCGACGTCGCCTCGCATCACCCGACGGTCGACCCGATCCTGGCCGACCTCAAAGACGCGCTGGCCGATCTGAAGCCGTTGACGCCGCGAATCCCGTTGATCAGCACGGTCGGTCAGGCCGACGGTGCTCCGAAGTTTCGACGCCGACTACTGGGTGGTCAACCTGCGCAACCCGGTGCGGTTCAGCCAGGCCGTCGCCAAGGCGGCCGAAACCCACGCACACGTTCGTCGAAATCAGCCCGCACCCGCTGCTGACCCACGGCATCGGCGAGACGCTGGCCTCGGTGTCCTCCCGCGACCAGTTCGCCGTCACCGCGGCGATGAAGCGTGGCGACGACGAAACGCTTTCCGTCCACGAGCAACTCGCCACGCATCGGCGTGACCGGCGACCCGGCCGAGGGCCGTCGCCGCGTCGACATTCCCGCCTCGCCGTGGCTGCACGCCAGCTACTGGGTCGAGAAGAAGCCCGCCGGCCAGCGCTTGACCGATGTCCACCCGCTGCTGGGTGCGCACGTCGAACTGCCGTCCGGCCACGAGCACGTCTGGCAGACCGACATCGGTGTCGCGACGCTGCCGTGGCTGGCCGATCAGACCATCGGCGGCCAGGCCGTCGTCACGGCAGCCGGTTTCGCCGAGATGGCGTTGGCTGCCGCCGCCCAGGCGCTCGGCGACGGTGTGCAGGTCAGCGCGCTCGCCGTCGAGCGGCCGCTGATCCTGGACGCCCAGACCCGCGTCACCACACAGCTTTCGCTGAGCCCGGACGTGAATCGGGTTGAGATTCAAGCCCGCTCGGCCGGTGGCAACTGGACCCGCCACGCGGTGGCCGACGTCGATGTGACGCCGCAGAGCGCGCCGGCCGGCCAGCAGGCCGGGCAGGGCACCGAGATCGCGCTGCCCGACGAGGTCGCCGATCACCCCGAGTACCGCATCCACCCGGTGCTGCTCGACGCGGCATTGCGGCAACTGGCCGCCGCCATCCCGGACCAATCGGAAGAGGCTTCCTACCAAGCGGTTTCGGTGGAGACGATCCGGGTGTTCGCCCCGATCCGCGGCCGGGTCCGCAGCCACGCCGAGTTGGAAATGGACGGCGACAGCCACCGCAGCCCCGACGGGCACCGCGGCCATATCGTCCTGACCGACGACGCCGGCGCCGTGCTCGCGGAGCTGACCGGCGTCGAGCTCAAGCCGGTCGATCTGGCCAGCGTGCCGCTGTCGCTGGAGCAGAAGATCTTCGACGCCGCCTGGGTGCAGAGCCCGGCGGCGCGCGGCGGCGCCGTTGCCGACGGCACCTGGGTGGTGCTGGCCGAAACTGACCCGGCCGGCGAGACAACCGCTCTCGCAGCCGAATTCACCGACAAGCTCACCTCGTCGACTCGGCGTGCGGTCAGCGCCACGCTGGCCGATGAGTCCGCGGTCGCGGAGGCGTTCGCCAAGACCGCCGCCGACCCGAAGCCGGTCGGCATCGTCGTGCTGCTGGCCAAGCCGTCGTTCGACGGCCTCGACGCCGATGCCGCCCTGCAGCGCGCCCACGACCTGGTGGTCGACATCTCGGCGGCGGCGCACGCGGCTGTCGAGGGCTGGAAGGGCACCTCGCCGCGGCTGTGGCTGGTCACCCGCGACGGGCTGTCGGTGCACGACGACGAGCCGGGCGACCCGGCGATCGGCGCGCTCAAGGGACTGATCCGCAACTGGCGGTTCCCCGGCGAGGCGGCCCGCGTGCTGGCCGGCGAACCCGATCTCGACGCCACGCTGCTCGATGTGGGCAGCGCCGATTTCGTCGCAGCGACTGACCGATGAACTCGCCGCCTCGACCGGCGACGACGTGGTCGCCCTGCGCGAAGACGGCCGCTACGTGGAACGCCTGGTGCGCGCCACCCTGGACGGCGGCCCGCACGACGCGGTGGTCCGCACCGACGGCTCCTACATCATCACCGGCGGTCTGGGTGGCCTGGGCACCGTCGTCACCCGCTGGCTGGTCGAGCGCGGCGCGGGCCGGATCGTGCTCAACGGCCGCAGCGAACCCTCCGACGCGCAGCGCGAATACCTGGACAGCTTGGGCGCCGAGGTCGTCTTCGTGGCCGGCGACATCGCCACCGCGGGCGTGGCGGAGCGGCTGGTGGCCGCGGCCGAAGAGACCGGACGTCCGCTGCGCGGACTCGTGCACGGCGCCGGCGTCACCGGCGACGGTCTGGTGAGCGCCCTGACCCGGGAAGGTCTGGAACGGGTCTGGACGCCCAAGGTCGCCGGCGCGCTGCGACTGAACGCCGCGACCGCCGACAAAGAGATGGACTGGTGGGTCGGCTTCTCGTCGATGGCCACCATGCTCGGCCTGCCCGGCCAGCTGGCCTACGCGACCGGCAACGCCTGGCTCGACGCGCTGATGACGTGGCGACGGGCCTCCGGGCGGCCCGCCACCGCGATCAACTGGGGTCAGTGGTCCGCCGTCGGCATGAGCAGCAAGCTGACCTACAGCGTGCTCGACCCGATCACCCCCGACGAGGGCATCGAGGCGCTGCAGACCCTGGTCGGCGGCCCGCTCAACCGGGTGGGTGTCGGCCGGCTGCGGCTCGACCGCGCGGTCGCGGCCACCCCGGAGTTCCGCGAACTCGCCTACTTCGACAGGATCGCCTCGGAATTCGAGGCCGCCGTCACGATCGTCGAGCACCGGCCCGCCGCCGAGGACGCGGTGGCCGCGGTGGCCGAGGCCCCGGACTGGTCGACGCTGTCCGCCGAGGAGCGGCTCACCGAACTGCAGACCAGGTTGCAAGCCATCCTGGGCCGCGAACTGAGGATGTCGCCCTCGTCGATCAGCCTCGACGCGCCGTTCCCGGAGCTGGGCCTGGACTCGATGATGGCGATGACGGTGCTCAAGGAGACCAAGAAGTTGGTCGGACCTCGACGTGTCCGCGAACATGTTGTTCAACCATCCGACGATCGCCTCGTTGGCGACCTACGTGGCCGGTCTGCTTGCACCTCCCGACGTGCCGGAGGAAGATTCCGGCGGTTCAGCGGCCGAACCGGAGCGCAGCGTGTTGGATGACTTGTTCGACAGCGTCGAGTCGGCTTCGGCGAGCAGTGAAAGCGGTATTTTCTGATGGCGACGATCTACGACAGAGTTTCGGCGATGTCCGGCGAGAAGCGGGACGAGCTGACGCAGCGGTTCGACAAGGCGTCGCAGCTCGCCGCCGCCGAGCCGATTGCGGTCGTGGGTATGGGTTGCCGTTTCCCGGGCGGCGCGGACGGCCCGGAGGGCTACTGGAACTTCCTGGCCAACGGCGGCGACGGGATCAGTGAGATCCCGCCGGACCGCTGGAACGCCGACGAGTTCTACGACCCGGACCAGTTCGCTCCCGGCCGGATGTCGTCCAAGTGGGGCGGCTTCCTGTCCGACGTCTCCGGCTTCGACGCCGACTACTTCGGTATCTCGCCGCGTGAGGCCGAGGCGATGGACCCCCAGCAGCGGTTGATGCTCGAGGTCGCCTACGAAGCGCTCGAGCACGCCGGCATCGCGACCGAGGATCTGTCCGGTGTGCGCGCCGCCGTGCTGATGGGCGTGTATTACGGCGAATACCAGACGATTTCGGCGGCCAACCCGGACGCCATCGACGCCTATTCCGCGACCGGCAATGCGCACGCCGTCGCCGTCGGGCGCATCGCGTACCTGTTGGGACTGCGCGGTCCGGCGGTCGCCATCGACTCCGCGTGCTCGTCGTCGCTGGTGACGATCCACCTGGCCTGCCAGAGCCTGCGACTGCGGGAGAGCGACCTCGCCCTGGCCGGCGGCGTCAGCCTGATCCTGCGGCCGGAGACGCAGATCGCGATGGCCAAGTGGGGAATGCTGTCCCCGAACGGCCGCTGCTACTCCTTCGACTCCCGCGCCGACGGGTTCGTCCGCGGCGAGGGCTGCGGCGTGATCGTGCTCAAGCGGCTCACCGACGCGGTGCGCGACGGCGACCGGGTGCTCGCCGTCGTGCGGGGCTCGGCGGTCAACCAGGACGGCCGGTCCAACGGGCTGACCGCGCCCAACACCATTGCGCAGCAAGACGTCATCAGGAGTGCACTGCACACCGCCAACGTGACCGCGGGCTCGGTGAACTACATCGAGGCGCACGGCACCGGCACCGGGCTCGGCGACCCGATCGAATTCGAGGCGCTGGCCGACCAGTACGGCCGCGGCGACGCCCAATGTGCGCTGGGCGCGGTGAAATCCAACTTCGGCCACCTCGAGGCCGCGGCGGGCATCGCCGGCTTCATCAAGGCCGCCCTGTCGGTGCAGCGGTCGCAGATTCCGCCGAATCTCAACTTCGCGCAATGGAATCCGGCGATCGACCACAAGTCCACCCGGCTGTTCGTTCCCACCGAGCTC
Source organism: uncultured Actinomycetota bacterium (assembly GCA_963750885.1). Classification (GTDB taxonomy): domain Bacteria; phylum Actinomycetota; class Actinomycetes; order Mycobacteriales; family Mycobacteriaceae; genus Mycobacterium. The sequence continues at coordinate 35,588 of CAVVSN010000031.1, read as the reverse complement.
AGCCCGTGGCCGGCCGAGGAAGGCCCACGCCGGGCCGCCATCTCGTCGTTCGGCATCGGCGGCACGAACGCGCACGTCGTGATCGAGCAAGGCCCCGAACCCGTGCCGGTTTCGGCCGGCGAGTCGCGCATCACCGGTGACGACGCTGACCATCTCCGGCAAGACCGAGCAGCGGATCGCCTCCTGGGCTACCGCGCTGGCCGACTGGATGTCCGGTCAGGGCGCCGAGGTGCCGCTGGCCGACATCGCGCACACCGTCAACCTCTACCGCAGCCGGCACAACAAGATCGCCACCGTGTCCGCGCGCGACCGCGGCGAGGTAGTGGCCGGGCTGCGGGCGCTGGCCGCCGGCCAGCCGACGCCGGGAGTTGTTGCAGCGCACGACGTTCCGCGTGGCAAGGGCACGGTGTTCCTGTATTCGGGTCAGGGTTCGCAGTGGGCGGGTATGGGTCGGCAGTTGTTGGCCGATGAGCCGGCGTTTGCTGCGGCGGTGGCTGAGTTGGAGCCTGATTTTGTTGCGCAGGTGGGTTTTTCGCTGCGTGATGTGTTGTTGGCCGGTGAGCCGGTGGTCGGGTATCGAGCGTATTCAGCCGGTGCTGGTGGGTATGCAGTTGGCGTTGACGGCGTTGTGGCGCTCCTACGGGGTTGAGCCCGATGCGGTGATCGGTCATTCGATGGGCGAGGTGACCGCGGCGGTGGTGTCGGGTGCGCTGAGCCCGGCCGATGGTCTGAAAGTCATTGCCACGCGGTCGAAGTTGATGTCGCGGCTGTCCGGTCAGGGCGCGATGGCGTTGCTGGAGTTGGGTGCCGCCGAGGCCGAGAAGCTGGTCGGGCAATACCCCGACATCACGGTGGCGGTGTATGCCGCGCCGCAGCAGACGGTGATCGCCGGCCCGCCCGAGCAGGTCGACGCCGCCATCGCGGTTGTGGACGCGCAGGGCAAGTTGGCCCGCCGCGTCGAGGTGGACGTGGCCTCGCACCACCCGACGGTCGACCCGATCCTGGCCGAGCTCAAAGATGCACTGGCCGATCTGAAGCCGCTTGACGCCGCGAGATCCCGTTGATCAGCACGGTCGGTCAGGCAGACGACGCGGCGCCGAAGTTCGACGCCGACTACTGGGTGGTCAACCTGCGCAACCCGGTGCGGTTCAGCCAGGCCGTCGCCAAAGCCGCCGAAAACCACACGACGTTCGTCGAAGTCAGCCCGCACCCGCTGCTCAGCCACGCCATCAACGGCACGCTGGAGTCGGCCAAGCCGCGCGGCGGCGCCCAGGTCGTCCGGAACCCTGACTCGCGACAACCCCGAGACGCTGACGTTCCACACCCAGCTGGCCACGGTTCGGCCGCCGTCGGTCGCCGCGGCGGCGCAGATCGCCAGCGGCACAAAGAAACTCATCGACCTGCCGCCGACGCCGTGGCAGCACGTCCGCTACTGGGCGGCGCCGACGGCGACCAACCGGCAGCCGGCCAGCGCCCACCCGCTGCTGGGCACGCACGTCGAGTTGCCGTCCGGCCGCGACCACGTCTTCACCGCCGACGTCGGGACCGAACTCGTCCCCTACATGCTCGACCACAAGGTGCACGGCCAGCCGGTCATGCCCGGCACCGGCTTCGGCGAGATCGCCCTGGCCGCCGCCAGCGAAGCCCTCGGCTTGCCGGCCACGTCGGTGTCCGTCGGCGTCGAGGTCGAGCAGATGCTGCCGCTCGGCGACTCGACCCAGCTCACCACGCAGCTGACCCGCGGCGAGAAGGACGGCGACGAGATCCGCGTCGAGATCCACTCGCGCTCGGCCACCGGCGCCTGGATCCGGCACGCGGTCGCGAAAGTCGAAGTGGGGCAGTCGGAAGCGCCGACCGTGCCCGCCGCGTCGTCGGAGCCCGGCACGGTGCTCTCGCCCGCGGACCTGTACTCCGCGTTGCGCGCCACCGGTCTGCACCACGGGCAGGCGTTCGCCGCGCTGACCCGCATCGTCCGCCGGGCAGACGGCACCTCGGAGACCGAGATCGTCCTGCCCGACGAGGCGACCGGCCACCGTGGATACCGCATCCACCCGGTGCTGCTCGACGCGGCGCTGCAGGGCCTGGCCGCCGCGCTGTCCAGCGAATCGTTGGCCGACGCCGACGAGGCCACCTATCTTCCGGTGTCGTTCGAGAAGATCCGGGTGTTCGGCGAGGTCGGGCGTCGCGCCCGGTGCCGCGCCGAGTTGGTCAACCCGGACGGCGACGGCGCCGGCATCAAGGGCCGCGTCCTGATCACCGACGAGACGGGCAAGCCCACCGCCGAGATCAGCGGCATCTACCTGCAGCGTGTGCAGCGCCGCAGTGTGCCATTGCCGTTGGAGCAGAAGATCTTCGACACCGAATGGGTCGAGACGCCGGTTGACGCGTCGGCGACGGCGCCGGACGGCAGCTGGCTGGTGCTGACCGACGGCGCCGAGTCCGAGGCGGTCGCCAAGGAATTCACCGCCGCATTCGGCTCGCCGACCCGACGGGTGCTCACCGCCGACCTGTCCCAGGAATCGGCTGTGCTGGAAGCGTTCTCGCAAGCTGCCGGAGACGCCGAGCTACCGCCCGGTCGGCGTGGTCGTCTTCGCGGGCCGGCAGTCGTTCGACGGCTCCGAGTCCGGTGACGCGCCGGGCCGCGGTCGCGACCTGACCTGGGGCGTCGCGTCGACGGTTCGCACGATCCTCACCGGCTGGCACGGCAAACCGCCGCGGCTGTGGGTGGTGTCCCGCGACGGACTGGCCGGTCAACGACGGCGAGCCGGGCGACCCGTCGATCAGCGCCCTGACCGGCCTGATCCGGGTGCTGGCCTACGAGCACCCGGACCTGCGCACCACGTTGGTGGACCTGCCACGGCGACGCCGTGGCCTCGCTGACCACCGAGTTCGGGCTTGACCGGCGACGACGTGATCGCGCTGGCGCGACGAAAAGCGTTACGCCAAGCGGCTTTCCCGCGCGACGCTGGCGCCGGCCAAGACCGACACGGTCGTTCGGCCGGACGGCTCCTACATCATCACCGGTGGTCTGCGCGGGCTCGGCTTGGCCATGGCCCGCTGGCTGGTCGACAGCGGCGCGGGGCGCGTCGTGCTCAACGGCCGGTCGGAACCGTCCGACGAGGCGCAGGCGCTGATCGACGAACTCGGGCAGCGCGCCCAGATCGCGGTCGTGCTCGGCGATATCGCCGCACCCGGTGTCGCCGAGAAGCTGGTGAGCGCGGCCGAAGAGACCGGGCTGACGCTTGCGCGGCCTGATGCACAGCGCCGTCGTGCTGGACGACCAGATCGTCGCCGGCCTCAGCCAGGACAGCCTGGAGCGGGTGTGGGCGCCGAAAGCCATCGGCGCGCTGCGCCTGCACGTCGCGACCGTCGGCAAAGAACTCGACTGGTGGGTCGGCTTCTCGTCGACGTCGTCGCTGCTGGGCGCACCCGGGCAGGGCGCCTACGCCGCCGCCAGCGCCTGGCTCGACGGCCTGGTCGACTGGCGACGGGCGTCGGGATTGCCTGCCACCACGATCAACTGGGGCCAGTGGTCCGACATCGGCGTGGCCCGCTCGCTGACGTTCAGTGCGCTGGACCCGATTTCGCCGGCCGAGGGCATCGAGGCGCTGGAGGCCATCCTGGCCGGCCAGCCCACCAACATCGGGGTGGCCCGGCTGCGGCTGGACCGGGCCGCGGCCGCCTTCCCGGAGATTCAGCAGCTCGGCTTCTTCGCCGAAGCTGGCCGAGGAACTCGACATCGACGACGAGGACGACGACTGGGCCGGCCCCGACGCGCTGCGCGAATTGGACGCCGCCGAGGTGAACCGGGTCGTCATCGGGCGACTCGCGCACCGCATCCTGGCCATCATGGGCTACCCGAAGGGCAGCACGCTCGACGCCGATCAGCCGTTGACCGAACTGGGCATGGATTCGCTTATGGCCGTGCGAATCCGCAACACTGTTCGTGGCGACTTCGGTGTGGAACCGCCGGTGGCCCTGCTGCTGCAGGGCGCCTCGCTGACCGCATTGACCACCGACTTGATCCGCCAGCTGGGCCTCGAGACCGACGACAAGGCCGACAGCGGCGGTGGGGTTCGTGACCGAGCCAAGCAACGCGCCGCGGCCCGGCAGCGTGCGGCGGCGCGGCGAAAGGTAGGAGATCGAGTGTGACCAGCAACAGCGAATTGCCGCCCAACGCGATCGCGGTGGTCGGCATGGCGGCCCGCTTGCCCGGCGCCAACACGCTGTCGGCATTCTGGGACAACCTGCGCCGCGGCGAGGAGTCGATCGTCACGCTGGCCGAAGACGACCTGCTGGCCGAGGGCATTCCCGAGAAGGCGCTGGCGAACCACGCGTACGTGCGGCGCGCCGCGTTGATGGACGGCATCGACGAATTCGACGCCGACTTCTTCGGTTTCACGCCGCAGGCGGCGCGCTCGACCGATCCGCAGCACCGGCTGTTCCTGCAGACCGCGTTCCACGCGATCGAGGACGCCGGCTACGACCCCGCCGAGATCGAGGGCACGGTCGGCGTCTACGCGACCAGCACCACCAGCGGCTACCTGCTGCACAACATCATGTCCAACCGGGACCCGAATGTGGTTATGGGACAAGGCATCACGTTCGACATGGTCGAACTGTCCATGCAGAACGACAAGGACTACCTGGCCACCAAGGTGGCGTACGCGCTGAACCTGCGCGGCCCCGCGCTGTCGGTGCAGACGGCCTGCTCGTCGGCGTTGGTCGCGGTGCACCTGGCCTGCCAGAGCATCCTGAACGGCGAGTGCGAGCTGGCGCTGGCCGGCGGTGCGTCGCTGCGCATCCCGCATCACGTCGGATATTGGTACGCCCCAGGCTCGATGGTGTCGCCGACCGGTCACTGCCGGCCGTTCGACGCCCGTTCCGACGGCACGATTTTCGGCAGCGGTGTCGGCGTGGTGGTGCTCAAGTCGCTGCAGGATGCCGTCGACGACGGCGACCGGATCCACGCCGTGATCCGCGGTTCGGCGTTGAACAACGACGGCTCGACGAAGATGACCTACGCCGCCCCCACCGCGGCCGGTCAGGCCGACGTCATCGCCGAGGCGCACGCGATCGCCGAGGTCGACGCGTCGGAGATCAGCTACATCGAGACGCACGGCACCGGCACTCCGCTGGGTGACCCGATCGAAATCGAAGGCCTGCGACAGGCTTTCGAGGTTTCCGAGGAGACCCGCTCCGGCCCGTGCTACGTCGGCTCGGTCAAGTCCAACATCGGCCACCTGGAGTCGGCCTCCGGTATCGCCAGCCTGATCAAGGCGATTCTGTGCCTCAAGCACCGGGCCATCCCCGCGACGCTGCACTACACCAGCCCGAACCCCGAATTGCACCTCGACCGTGGACCTTTCAAGGTTCGCAGCGAATACGGCCCGTGGGAATGGGACGGCGTGCTGCGCGCCGGGGTCAGCTCGTTCGGTGTCGGTGGCACCAACGCGCACGTGGTGCTCGAAGAAGCGCCCGCCGGTCCCGGCGGCTTCGATCGTCGCCGGTACCGGCCCGCAGGTGCTGTTGATGTCGGCGCGCAGCACCGACGCGCTGGAGCAGTCGCGCAAGTCGCTGGCCGCCGAATTGTCCGGCGAAGACGCGCTGAACCTGGCTGACGTCGCCTACACGCTCGGCCGTCGCCGCAAAGAGAAGATCCGGATGGCCGCGGTCGTCAACGACGAGCAGGACGCGAGAACGGTGCTGGAGACCGCCGAGAACGACAACGTGTTCGTCGGCGAATTCGCTGCCGGCAACAAAGAGATTCCGACCAGGTCGTCTTCCTGTTCCCCGGTCAGGGCGCGCAGCACATCGGGATGGCCCGCGGCCTGTATGACGCCGAGCCGGTGTTCGCCGAGCACTTCGACCAGTGCGCGGCCGGGTTCGGCGAGGAGCTCGGCGTCGACCTGCGCGCCGAGATCTTCGAGGGCACAGCCCGCAACCTGGAGCGCACCGACCGCACCCAGCCCGCGCTGTTCACCGTCGAGTACGCGCTGGCGAAGCTGATCGAGAGCTACGGTGTCCGACCCGCGGCGCTGGCCGGACACAGCATCGGCGAGTACGTCGCCGGCACCATCGCCGGCGTCTTCGACATCGAGACGGCCATCAAGGTGGTGTCGATGCGCGCCCGCCTGATGCACGCCGCGCCGCGTGGCGTCATGGTCGCGGTGGCGCTGAGCCCCGAGGCGGTGGGCGAGTACCTCAACGGTGAGGTCGACATCGCCGCGATCAACGAGCCGGGCGGCTGCGTCGTCGCCGGATCCGAGGAGGGCATTCGCCAGTTCAGCGAACGCCTCACCGAAAAAGGCATCGTGGCGCGCCGGGTCCGCACGTCGCACGCGTTCCACTCGCGCCTGATGGACTCGATGATCCCGGAGTTCACCGGCTTCCTGTCCCGCCAGACGCTGCGCGAACCGCAGATTCCGTTGCTGTCCAACGTGACTGGAACCTGGCTGGCCGCCAGCGAGGCCACCAACCCGGCGACCTGGGCCCGCCAGGTGCGCTCGACGGTCCGATTCTCCGACGAGGTCGACGTGTTGCTCGGCGACCCGAACCGCGTCCTGGTCGAGGTCGGGCCCGGCGGCACGCTGACCTCATCGGCGAGCCGGCACCCCCGGTGGTCGAACGGGCACCGCGCGGTGCGGCTGATGCGCCACCACGCGCAGAACCGCGACGACCGGGACGCATTCCTGCTCGCGCTGGGCCAGCTCTGGTCGGCCGGTGTCGAGGTGGACTGGTCGCCGCTGCGCGGTGGGCAGCCGGCACAGCTGATCACGCTGCCGGGCTATCCCTTTGAGCGTCAACGGCATTGGATCGAGCACCGCGCCAACGTATGGACGGGCGACGCCGCAGCGACCAACGGGGCGGCCGCCGCCGGCGGCGCCGCCGAGGCAACCCCGGCCGCCAAGAACGGCCAGTCGCCGATGGAAGCCACCCTGCAGCGCATCTGGGGACAGTGCCTGGGCTCTGGCCGCGGTCGACCGCAAAGCCAACTTCTTTGAGCTGGGCGGTGATTCGCTGGTCGCGATCAGCGTCGCGATGACCGCCTCCAACGAAGGTCTGGACCTCACCCCGCAGGATCTCTACGAGAACCAAACCGTTGCCGCGCTTGCCAAGGCGTTGACCGCCCGCTACGCGGCCGGCGGTCTGGGCCGCCAGTCACCGGGTGACGTCACGCATCCGCCGGTGCCGCCGAACATCTCGTACTTCCTCGAGCACGGCGTGCGCGAGCATGAGCAGTGGCGCGTTCCGCTGATCCTGCAGCTTCGCTCCCGACGTGAAGGTCGACGACGTCTGCGCGGTGCTGACCGCGCTGCGCAACCACCACGAGGCGCTGCGGCTGCGACTCGTCGAACGCGCGGGCACCTGGGAGCAGGTGATCAGTGAGCCCGGTGACTTCGCCGACTTGGCCACCCGCTCGCTGCCCGAGGACATCAAACCGGGCACGCCGCAGGAACGCGACGCGCTGCTGTCGACACTGATAGACGTTGTCCGCCAACAGGACCCGTCCAACCCGCTGATCGCGACCTATGTCAGCGGGGTGCCGGGCGGCTCGTGCTACCTCGCGATCAGCGTGCGGGCGATCGTGGCCGACAACGCGTCGCGCGACATCCTGCTGACCGACATCTTCACCGCGTTCGGGCAACAACTGGCCGGCGAAGAGATTGCGCTGCAACCGGTCACGACGCCGTGGACCGAGTGGTCCCAGCGCTGCGCGGCATTGGCCGTCCACCCGGCGGTCGTGGAGAGCCGCGACTACTGGCTCAAGACGGCAACGGCGTCGACGCTGAAGGTGGCGGGCGAGCAGACCGCCGGGGCGCCGGGCCTGCCGGATCTGGCCCGCAGCGCGTCGTCGCTGACCGTCGCGGAGACGACCGAGATCGACGATGCCCGCCGACGGCTGCGGGTGCCGATCGACGAAATGCTGTTGGCCGCATTGGGTCGGACGATCGCTCACCAGGTCGGTGACGGGACCATCGCCGTCGACCTCAGCGGCGAGGGCCGGTCGGTGCTCAAGCCCGACGTCGACCTGCGCCGCACGGTCGGCTGGTTCAACACCGTCTATCCGATCGCGCTCACCTGCGCCAAGGACGACGGCGCCAAGCAGCTGCTCGACGACGTGCACAACACGCTGACTGCCGTCCCGCACTACGGAATCGGCTATGGGCTGCTGCGCTACCTGTATGCCCCGACAGCGCGGCAGCTCGGCGCTGCGGCTCCGGCCGACATCTTCTTCTCCTACATCGGCACGATCCCCGATCTGCCGCCGCTGGGCGAGGACGTCGCGGTCCGATTCGACTCCGACACCGCATTGCCGGTGCGCGAAGCGATTCCGGGCCTGGGCCACGGAATAGAGTTGCGGGTCTTCCGCACGGCCGGTGTGCTGCATCTGGACTGGTGGTACGACAGCCGGCGGGTCGACGGGGCCACCGTGCAGTCACTTGCCGGCGGGTTCTCCCGGACATTGCTGGAGCTGATCCGGGAAGCGCTCGCGGCGGACGAGATGGACTCCGGCAGCGACGAGATGGAACTCGTTGACCTGTCGTAGATCTCGACAAGGCTAGAAAGGCAATCGTGTTTCCATCGTCGGTCATTCGCAAGCTGGCGCTCAGCGAGGAAATGCTCGCTGAGACGCACAACTTCGTCGGCCTCGCCGCGCACCTCGAGGGTCCCATCGACGTCGACGCGTTGACCGACGCCTTCGACCTGCTGCTCGAGGCGCACCCGGTGCTCACCGCGCGCCTCGAACGCGGCGCCGACGGCCGTCACGAGCTGGTCGCCGACGACCTGATGCACGCGGGACTCGAGGTGGTCGAGGTCGACGCGTCGCAAACCGACAACCCGCCACCGCATTTCGACCAGGGCGAGTCGCTGGTGCACCTGCGGCTGTTCATCCGCGACGGGCAAGCGCATCCCACGCTCTACGTCCACCACGCGCTGGCCGACGGTCACCACATGTACGGCCTGATCGAGGAATTGCTGTCCTTCTACACCGATCTGGTCACCAACGGGAAGACCGGTCCGGTGACCGCGCAGCCCGCGCCGGAGTCGATCGAGACCGTGCTCGCCGACCGGGGCATCCAGAAGGGGCCGCGTTCGGGTATCGAGCGGTTCATGCCGGCGCTGTTCGCCTACGACCTTCCGCCGTCCCGGCGAGGCGACACCGGCGCGAAACCCACGTCGCCCGTGCGTGTTCCGATGGTGTCGTGCCGGCTGAGCGAGAGCCAGACGCACGCCATCGTCGAACTCTGCCGCGCCGAAAAGCTCGGTCTGCACTCCGTGCTGTCGGCCGCGATCCTGATCGCGGAGTGGCAGGTGCGGGGCAGGCTGAACATCCCGGTGCCGTTCATCTACACCGTCGATCTGCGGTACTTCCTGTCACCGCCGGTGTCGGCGACCGGATGCACCAACCCGGTCGGGCTGGGCACCTACCTCGCCGAGATCAACCAGAAGACCACGGTGGTCGAGCTGGCCCGCGACATCGCGGCGACGTTCAAGGGCGACCTGGACGAGGGCGTGATCCAGCAGTCCCGCCTGCACTTCAGCCCGCAGTATGTCGGCAACGCGCCGGGCATGCCCGACGTTGTCTTGTTGTCCGACAACGGTTTGGTGCCCCCGGTGCGCACACCCAAAGGCGTGGACGTGACCGCCACGCACGGCGAGCTGTACTTCGCGGTCAGCGCCGGCATCGAGATCTACTTCACCCAGATCTACGCCGAGCAGCTCAACGTCGAGTACCACTCGCACGGGCCGGAGCCGGAGAAGTCGATCGAGGCCATTCGTACGCTGCTCGTCGAGGTCGCCGAGCAGCACGCGCAAGCGTCAGCTGACCGGCCCGTAGGCGTAGCGGTGGTACTGGAAGGTTCGGCGCAGCGGCGGCAGGGGGCGGACCAACTGCCGCATCAACCGGAAGACTCCCGACGCGCGGCCGAACGTGCTGGCGTCGAAAAACGTCACGCCGTCGACCAATCGGGCACCGGACAGCCGATCGAGCACGTCGGACGGCTTGTTCACGGCCCAGTACAGCGTCGAACCGGACTGCCGTTGCAGGCGGTGCGTTTTCTGCGACCGGACGACGAGCCGGCTGTAGTAGTCGATCTGAATCTCGCCGGTACCGAACCGGTCGATGACGTGTTGCAGCAGTGCGATGCCGTCATCCTCGGTCAGGTACATGCTGATGCCCTCGGCCAGCAGCAACGTCGGTCGGTCGGCCGGGATCTGGTCCAGCCAGGACGGGTCGGTCGCCGGCGTGGCAACCAGGTGGTAGTTCGGCCGGCTCGGAAAAACCTTCTCGCGCAACGAGATTACCGCCGGATAGTCGACGTCGTACCATTCCACGCCCGGACCGGGATCCAGCCGGAACACCCGGCTGTCCAGACCGCAGCCGACGTGGATGACCGTGGCGTCGGGATGGGCGGCCAGGAACTGGCCGGCCCACACGTCGAACTGGGCGGTGCGCACCGTCACCAGCGGCGTCCAGCGGTTGGCGACCTTGAGTTCAGCCCAGTCGTAGTCGATTCGGGCCACGGCCGCCTTGGCGAAGTCGTCACCCAGGATCGGCCGGTCCCAGTCGGCGTCCAGCGCCTTGCAGTACAGCGTGGTCAGCATCGTCTGCGAGGGACCGCTGAGGTCGATGGAAACTTTGTCGGTCACGACGCTAGAGCCTAGTGGTGATCGCGAGCGCGGCGGAGCCGGGCGCAGCGGGTCACCAGCAGAAGCTAGTGTCTGACATTTGGAGAGGGAGGAGCCATGACGGATACGACCAGTGCCGGGCGGCGCACGCCCGCCGCGGGTCTTGCTGCTGTACTACTCGTACACCGGTCAGGCGCACAAGGTGCTCGAGGCCGCGGGTGAGGTTTTCCGCGACCGAGGCTGCGAGGTGGCAGAAGCCGAGATCAAATTCACCGACCCGAAGTACTCGCGAGAAGTTCTCGCGCTTCCCGATGCGGCGGGTGTGGCCCGACATGCTCAGCGTGCTGGGAGCGCAGAAGCGCAACGAGATCGGGGAGATCGAGACCCCGGACACCGTGCGCGACGGCGACTACGACCTGATCCTGATCGGCTCACCGACCTGGTGGGACAACGTCAGCATGCCGATGCGCTCGTTCCTGAAGTCGGACGAGGCGCGTAAGTTGTTGTCCGGCAAACCGTTTGCGGTGTTCGTGGTGTGCCGCACGTTCTGGCAGGCGAACCTCGAAGGGGTGCGCGAACTCGCCGAGGAGCAGGGCGGCCGCTACGTCGACGAAATCCACTTCACCTATCCCGGCGACAACCTGCACTCCATGCTGGCGCTGACCAGCTATCTCGGCACGGGGGAGTACCGCAAGAAATCGCTGGGCCTCAAGCTTCCGCCGACCAACGTGCAGCCCGAACAGCTGGAGCAGACGCGGACGTTCGCCGGCCGCCTGGCGGATCGGTTGTTGGCCAAGAGTTCGGCGCTGCCGGGCCAGGAACCGGTGTAGGACCGATATGCCACGTCCTTTCGATGTCTCGGTCGAATCGCCCGCCAGTGTCGACCAGGTTCACGCCGCCTTCAGCGCCGAGGAGTACTGGCTGGCCCGGCTCGAGAACATGAGCGGCGGCACCACGCTGGAATCCCTGGTCGTCGACGACGACCGGACCGTGCGGGTGACCACCATGCAGGACCTCGGCCGCGACGTGCTGCCCGGGATCGTCTCCAAGTTCTATCGGCGCGACATCAATGTCCGCAGCACCGAGACGTGGACGCCGTCGGGCGATCAACTCCGCGGAAGGATCACCGTCGCCGTGACCGGAGCACCGGGCTCCGGCTCGGCGGACGCGTCGGTCGCGCCCACCGCGAGCGGTTCGCTGCTGACGCTGAACGGGACGGTGGAGTTCAAAGTCCCGGTGGTGGGCGGGACGGTCGAGAGTTTCATCGCGCGCGAATTCGCCAAGGGGATACCGGACGTCCAGGACTTCACCGCCCGGTGGGTCACCGAAAACGCCTGAACGTATGACTGACACGCCGAATCCCGTACGCCGACGCTTTTCGGGTAGCGCCAACGACATCCGACGCGCTCGACGGTCTGAACATGCCGCTGCAGGACGCGATGCTGACCCAGCGGGCGGTGCGCCGGGTGCACGCCGAGCCGGTCGACGACGCGGTGGTGCTGAAGTGCATCGAGTTGGCGCTGCGCGCGCCGACCGGCGCCAACGGCCAGAACTGGGAGTTCATCGTCGTCAAGGACCGGCGGGTGATCAAGAAACTCGCCGGGCGCTACCGCAAAGGCTGGAAATTCTCCTACGGCGGGCTGCTCAGCAGCGCCGGCGACGACGACCCGTCGTTGGCCAAGGTCATCCGCGCGGCGCAATGGCAGGTCGACCACTTCAACGAGATCCCGGTTCTGGTGGTGGCCTGCCTACGGCTCACCGTCCGCGAAGGCCGTGCGCCCGTATTCGTTGATGCCCCACGCCGCGGTGTCGGGATATTGGGGCTCGATTTACCCGAGCGTGCAGAACCTTTTATTGGCGGCGCGCGCGATGGGCTTGGGCGCGTCGCTGATCACGTTGCCGCTGTGGGGCGTGAGCCGGGCCCGCAAAATCCTCGGCCTTCCGCGTTCGGTGACGCCGTGCTGCGTGGTGGCCCTCGGTTGGCCGCGCGGACGTTACGGGCCGACCACGCGGATACCGGTCGAGCAGGTCGCGCACCTCGACACCTACGGCAACCGCGCCTGGTTGGGTACCTGACCTAGGAATCGCGTCGACCATCACAGATATTGGTTGGCCGAGCGCGCGATCCACATGCGGCTCCGCACCGAATAGCTTTCCGAAGGATCCTCTCAGGTAGGTTCAGGACTGAGCGGTTCTCAGGAAGATTCGGGGGGGATCACCTTGCAAGCTGTTTCACGTTCATATGTCCTGGTCGGTGCGTTGCTCGCGACGGCCGGTGCCATCGCCGTCACGCCGTTCACGTCGCCGCCCGCACATCCCGCTCCCGTGGTGACCGCTGAGACGCGTCTCGTCGACGCCGACGCCTCGGTGCTCAACATCCCGCTGAATCTGTTCTACGACATCGTCAACATCCCGGCCAACGAGGTTCAGGGCTTGGACACCGCCGCGGACTCGCTGTTCTTCAACGACAACATCTTTGTCGTCGGTGCCGCCAACCTGTTCGGCGTCGACCCCGGCGACCCGGGACACGTCGCGGCGATCGACGCGTTGTTCGCCCCGTTCCCGGGGCTCACCGAAGGGCTCGGCGGTCTGGACTACCAAATCACCGGTCTGCTGGCGTCCGAACTGCCGATTGACGCTGCTGGCTGCGGCGTTATGACCTGTGCCCCCATCGTCCCGGCAGAGGTCATCACCGGCATTACCGGGCTCGACCGGGACATCGGCTTCGCCGAAGCGCTGGTCAGCCCCGATTTCGGGCTCTTTCGCAACTTCTTCGCAGTTCCGATCACCGGTGACGACAGCCTGCTGGGCGGGTACACCTTCAACCCCGACGCGCCGGGCAGCATCGACAGCGGGCCGGTCTACGAAGGGTTTGGCTTCAATAACGGCGACCCCAACTTCTTCCTCGGCGGCACTGTGGACCCGGTGACCGGCGCACTCGCGTACGACCCGACGACAGGAATCTTCGACCCGAACGCCACGGAAGTGCCATGGGCCGGCGACACCTACACCTTCAACCTCTTCCAGCCGTTCGAAAACTTCTACAACAGTTTGCTTGACACACCGTCGACCGACGGCCTGTTCGGCACCGGCATCGAGTCTCTGACGTTCAACGACTTCTTCTCGGCGCTGCAAGCCGATGCAGCAGCGTTTGTCGTGACGTTCAACCCGTTCGAGCCGGGCAGCCCGCTCTGCCCTGGGGACTGCCAGGCCTTCGGTTCGGAAGGCCCGCTCGGCATCACTCTGCCGATCGTGCAAGACATCAATGCGTTGACACCGGGGGGTAACCCGATCATCAACGAGTGGCTGACCGCCGTCGCCGGGGGGTATGCGAACATCCCGACCCAGACGGACATCGATTACACCGTGGGTTTGCTCCAAACCGGCGCTTTCACGTTCACCCCGGCAGACGAAACCAGCATCATCGACTCGCTGACCGCGATCAACCCCGAGCTGCCGAATCTCGTCATCAATGCCGGACTCTTGACCGACCCCGGCTACCTGGCCGTGTCGCCCGGGACGGTGGCAGACCCGCCGTTAGCCGAGTTCGGCGGGCTGAATCCCAACCTGATCTTGCCTGACCTGCTGGCACTGTTCGGCGGCAGCTCGGCGGCAACGGACTTCGGTCAGATCTTCGACCCCGGCGCTGCGGCCGCCGCCCTGGATCCGACCTCATTCTCGGCGGACCTGGCCGCACTGTTCGGCGCAAACCTGGCTCCGGACCTGACGAGCGTGGCGACAGGTTTGTTCTAATTGGCCTCTTATCACGTCGGTTGAGGAAAAGGCGAATTCAAGGTTCCGCATTTGACATGTCTCCATTTATGAGATTGACCAGATAGATATGAGGTTTTACAGAGCTGCCCCTTGATTGACGACAGCTGAGGCTTTCTGAGTTTGACTTCAGGAGCTATTCAGCTAGCTCAATCCGAGGGGGGATCGCGTCATGCAGGTTGCTGCGCGTCCGTATGTCATGGCAGGTGCAGTGTTGGCAGCGACGAGTCTCGTTGCCGTCACGCCGATAGCGCAGAGGATTCCATCTGCCGACGCTCAGCATCGAGACGCAGTTGGTGGACGACTCCATCCTGAACATCCCGATGAACCTGCTCACCGACTTCGCGAACATCCCTTACAACGAGGTGGAGGCGCTCAACTCGCTGGCCGGCTCGAACTTCCTGGGCGGTAACTGGTGGGTGCCCAGCTCGACGAACCTGTGGGGCATCGACACCGGTGACCCGACCAAGGTCGCGTTGCTGACTAATCTGTTCGCGCCGTTCACCGCGTTCAACCAGGGTGAGGGCGGCTTGCAGTACCAACTCGCCGGGTTCCTGGCCGCGCAGCTTCCGGTGAGCGACTCCTGCGATGCCGAGACGTGTTTCCCGATGACGCCGCCGGAAGTCATCACCGGCAGCACGTCGTTCGACCGGTTGATCGGTTACCTCAATGCGCTGTCCGGCCAGGGCAACGGCGAGAACTTCGGGCTGTTCCAGAACTGGTTCCAGGTGCCGATTCAGAACCTGATCAACGGCTACACCTTCGAAGACGCCTACAACCCCAGCGGTCCTGCCGTCCAACGATCCCGCGTTCGGCTTCGGCGACGGCACAAATCCCTTTCTCGGCGGCACGATCGGCGAGGACGACGCGATGCCGTGGAATGGCCACACCTACGTGCTGAACCTCTTCCAGCCTTTTCAGAATTACTGGGAGCACCTGCTGGAAGACCCGGCGACCGACGGCGACCTCCCGGGAACCGGCATTCAAATTCCGACCCTTGGCGAGTTCGGTCAGTCGCTGCAATCCGTCACAGCGTCGTTGATCGCGGCCTTTAACCCGTACACCGCCGGTAGCCCGGCGTGCCCTGGTCAGTGCGACATTCCCGAAGGCTGGTCCACCCGGGCATTGGTCGACATGTTGGATCCCGACGATTCCAACCCGATGATTCAGGCGTGGCTGGCCGGTTTCGCAGAGGACGCGCTTTACCCGAACAACAACGCGACGCAGGAGCAGATCAACTACGTCGATCGCGCTGCTGCAGACCGGCATGTACAACCTGACGCCGGAGCAGCTGGGCAACTACAACGACGCGCTGGCCAGTATCAACGGAGGCGCTGCCTGCGCTGTTCACCAATGCCGGCATCGTGACCGATCCCGAGTACCTGCAGTTCATCCAGCCGGACAACGGCGGCCTGGACCCCGCGGCGCCCCTCGAGGTATGTACGGCGGTTACAACCCCGTGTTGGTTTTGAACGACCTGCTCGCGCTGGACGACTACGAGACCAACTGGGGACAGCTGCTCAACATCAACACGCTGGAAACATTGTTCTTCCCGCTGTCGTCGACGACGGCGGAGCGCGGGTGCTGCTGCGGCGGTCGATCTGGCGGGTGGTCTCGATCCCGCCGAGCTTCCACGGACCTGAGTGCGTTGTTCGGCGGCTTCGATCTCGTCCTCGCTGGACCTCGGCGCGCTGTTCGGCGGATTCGATCCCGCCGCGATGTCGGCGGAGTTCGCCAACCTGCTGGAAGACCTGACTGCGGCATGGGTGCCCGATCTGGCGACTTCGGCTCTGACTGCGTTTTAAGCGCTGGGTCGGCCATCGCAATTTGCCGATTCGTGATGTAGCCGGACCCTGCTGCGACGGCCCCGTTGCCGGTCACGCTGATTGCGTTGACCGCCAACGGGTTTCGTCGCCTCGGCGAGCGTGTCGCTATTCCGCGAGATTGGCACGTTTGTCTAACTCGCAGGCCGCATAACGGCGTTTCGAGACCTATCCGCCGAAATGTCCAATTTATTGGACTTGCATTTGCTGATTAAGCCACGCGCCAATTGCTGTGATCGGGGTCACGATTGCCTGCGACTCGAATTGTTCAGATTCCGCATGAACTTAGAATCTCTTAGTGTATGTTCAGTTGCTGTTGAGCTAGCCGAACACCGAAGGGGGAGACGTGCAGGTCGCTTCGCGTCCTTATGTCCTGGCCGCCGCGGCGCTTGCCGCGGTCAGCGCCGTCATCGCCACGCCGGTTTTGGCGCACCAGGTCCCGCTTGCCGTCCGCAGCATCGAGACCAAGCTGGTCGATGCCGGCGACCTCGGCAACATCCCGGTCAACTTGTTCGACGACATCCTGAACATTCCTTACAACGAGACCGTGGGCGGCGGTCTGGCCACCGTCGCGAACTCGTTCCTCTTCACCGGCACCTGGTGGGTGCCCAGCTCGACGAACCTGTGGGGCATCGACCCGGGCGACCCCACCCACATCGCGCTGATCGACAACTTCATCCCGTTCTCGGCGTTTACCGAGGGCTTCACCAACGCTCAGCCGGCGTTTACGAGCCCGGCCTGAACTACGAGTTCGCCGGCTTGCTGGCCGCCGAGCTCCCGGTGAGCTCATCGTGTGACGCCGTCTGCTGCGCCCCGATGACCCCGCCGGAGGTCCTCACCGGCAACACGGGCTATGACCGCGACATCGGGTTCCTCGCAGCCCTGATGGGGAATGCCACGGACGCGAACGGCGATCCCAACGGGCTGTTCACCAACTTCTTCCAGGTGCCACTGCAGAACTTGTTCAACGGCTACACGTTCCAGGCCGGGCGCCGAGCCCACCGGCGACACCGGAATCGTCAACCCCGGCGGCCCGGTCAATGACGACGTGGGCACACCTCCTCGGTTGGGGCAGCAGCGGCAACCCGTTCGAAGGTGGCACCGGTGCCGGCGACACCATGCCG
This sequence comes from uncultured Actinomycetota bacterium, assembly GCA_963750885.1. Taxonomy (GTDB): domain Bacteria; phylum Actinomycetota; class Actinomycetes; order Mycobacteriales; family Mycobacteriaceae; genus Mycobacterium. Next base: position 18,235 of record CAVVSN010000031.1, on the reverse strand, counting down.
TGGGACGGGCTGAACTACCAGCTCAACCTGCTGCAGCCGTTCCAGACGCTGTACGACAGCTTGACGCAGACGCCAGCTACCGACGGCATCGGCTGGCACAGGTATCGATTCCTTCTCGCTTCACGGATGTCATGCACACCTTCGAGAACCTCGAGGCCGGCTTCATCATCGACTTCGACCCCTACACCGCAGGCAGCCCCGCCTGCCCGGCGCTGTGCGACATACCCGCGAATGAGCAGATCCCGGGGCTGGTTGCGGACATCGCCAACTGGACCCGTCGCAACACGATGCTCGCAGACCTGGGTGACGGACTACGCGATCAACCCGACGTTGGTCAACGAGCCGACGCAGGATCAGATCAACAACTCCATCGCGCTGCTGCAGACCGGCTCGTACAACTTCAGCCCGACAGAGCTGGCGCAAGTCGACGCAGGCGCTGGCCAGAATCAACCCCGAACTGCCGTTCCTGTACACCAACGACGGGATCATCACCGACCCCAACTACTTGGCTTATGTGTCGGATCCCACGACGACCACGCCGGGCTGGTCGGCGAGTTCGGCGGTTACGACCCGTGGCTTGGTGGCGACCGACTTCCTGACATGTGCTGGAAGCGTCCGGCAGCAACCCGGTCGACCCGACGTTGTCGGCGGACCTCCAACTGCTGTTCACCGACTTCACCTTCCCCGGCGACCCGGCGGCCCTTCAGGCCGTGTTGGACGGCGGAACGGTCGCAGCAGCCGCGGCGGCAGACGCCAGGCGCGGCGGTGGACCCCAGCGCGTTGGACCCGACCTTCACGGCCGACCTCAGCACGCTGCTGGCGAGCCTCGGCACCACGGTGGGCTCGGATGCGGTGAGCGCCGCGCTGGCCGAGATCTCGGCGCAGATCACCGCGGACTTCGCGTCCTTCGTGCCGCAGTCCCTGCTGAGCCTGTTCTAAGCCGAAGTTCCAGACCCAACAAGCGGACCCCCCAGCCCACCGCTGGGGGGTTCGTCTTGTTGCTGTGGGGATATACGTTCGCGCGAATTACTCTGCATTCGAGCTACCAGGTAATACGACAGGATCACTTACGGAATCTTTACGGATCCGATGATCGCCCCAGGCTGGAACCTCAACTGTCTTTCAATGTAAATTCAGCGGGCATTCATATACTCGGGGAGAAGGGGGCGCCATGCAGGCTGCTTCGCGTGCGTATGTCTTGGCCGCGGCGGCAGTCGCAGCGACCAGTGCCGTTGTTCTTACACCGGCCGCGCCGAAAGCCTCGCAGGTCCCTGTCCGGAGCATGCAGACCCGGCTGGTCGACTTCACCGACGTGCCGATCAACCTGTTCGACGACGTCGTCAACATCCCTTACAACGAGATCGCGGGCATCGACGTCCTCGGCAACTCGCTGCTGTTCAGCGGTGACTGGTGGGTTCCCGAGCGCCACGAACATCTGGGGTACCGACCCCGGCGACCTCGGGCACTACATGGGCATTCTCGACACCTTGCTCCCGTTCGCGCCGCAGATCTCCGGGCTCGGCCAGCCCGAGATCGACCCGACTCTCGACTCGACCGGCATGGCCGGGCTTGGCGCAGCAGATCAGCCTGCTGGCCGCGGCCGAGCTCCCGACCAGCGCGTCCTGCGACGCACAGGCCTGCGCCCCGATGACCCCGCCGGAGGTCATCACCGGCAACACGGGATACGACCGCGACATCGGCTTCCTGGAAGCGCTCAGCGGACATGGCACCGACGCGAACGGCGAGCCGTTCTCGTTGTTCTCGAACTGGCTACAGGTCCCGCTGTCCGATTTGACCAGCGGCAACTTCACCTTTACCCCGGAAAACGACCCGGGCCTGATCGACCCGAGCCCCGACGTGGGCCCTGACGCTCCCGGTGTGACCGGCTCGTTGGGCTTCGACGGCACCACCGGCGTCGACGGCACCGGCACCGGCGACTACATGCCGTGGGCCGGCGACAACTTCCAGTTGAACCTGCTCGGGCCCTTCGAGGCCTACTACAACAGCTTCTTCGACGCCCCGACCGGCGGCATCGACGGCACCGGCGTCGACCTGCCGAGCCTGACGGACATCGGCGCAGTCCCTGCAGAACCTCACCGCGGGTTCGATTGTCGCCTTCGATCCGTTCGTCGCGGGAAGCCCGGCGTGCCCGGCCTTGTGTGACATACCGGCCGGCACCACCCAACTGGATCTGTTGAAAGACGTTCTCGCACTTGATCCGAGCAACACGTCGCTGGCCAGCTACGTCGGTGACTTCGCCGCGCAGAACAACGCGACCGTCCCGGAAATCAACGATGCCGTAGCACTGCTGCAGACGGGTTCGTACAACTTCTCCCCGACGGAACTCGCACAAATCGACACGGCGCTGGGCAACATCAATCCCGAACTGCCGGCGCTCTACACCAACGAAGGCATTCTGACCGACCCGAATTACCTGACGTATCTGACGGATCCCGGCGCCGACGGGCATCACCAACTCGTCCGGGACAGCTCGTCGGCGAGTACGGCGGCTACAACTACTTCTTGGTCGGCGACGATCTGGTGAAGTTGTTCCAAGATGCCGGCACCAACCCGGTCGACCCGACTCTGTCGGCCGACCTCAACACCGTGGTGACCGACTTCGCCTTCCCGGGAGACCCGACGGCGCTCGCGTCGTTGCTCGGCGAGAGCGCGGCGTCGTCCGCGGGGGCGGCGACCGATCCCACCGGCCTCACCGCGGACCTGACCACACTGCTGGCCGGCCTCGGCACCGGTGTGGGCTCGGAAGGGCTGAGCCAACTGCTGACCGACTTCAGCACGCAGTTCGCCGCCGACTTCGGTCCTCAGTTGGCCACGGACCTGGCCACGCTGATACCGAGCATGTTCTGAAGCTTTTCAACAGTCGGCCGCTGCGCGAAACAGAAGCCAGGGTCGTCAATCGGCCAATTCCGCAGCCGCCGTTGCTGTTTCGCGACCGGCCAACCGGCTAAGACTCAGCCGCGCAGGCCCGTCGTCATCACGCGGTCCCACATCCGGTCGCTCAACAATGCCCGGGCGAGCACCGATGCCTTCCCGGACGCCCCGACGACGTAGCGCGGCTTGGGGTTCTTCGCCTTGACGACTCGCACCACCGCGCGAGCCACCGTGTCGGCGTCGACCGTCGCTCCGCGGGTCGTCGCCAGGCGGCGCGTCGTCTCGGAGTAGCGGACCTTGAACTGGCCGTAGGGGTCGTCGTCGGGGTAGGAATGCACGGTCTCGAATTGTGAAGTGACGAAAGGCGTCCGCACTCCGGTGGGGTCGATCAGCACCACCCGGACACCGAACTGCGCGACTTCGGCGCCCAGCGACAGTGACAGCGCCTCGACGGCGTACTTCACCGTGTGGTACGCGCCGGCCCCCGGGCTGGTGAACCGCCCACCCGTGCTCCCGATGGTGACGATCTTGCCGGAGCCACGCGCGCGCATGCCCGGCAGTACCGCCTGCGACAAATGAAGTGTGGCAACAACATTGGTCTCGAAGAGCTGCCGCAACTCAGCCAGTTCCACTTGTTCCAGCGGCCGGGGCAGCGGATAGCCGGCGCTGTTGACCAGCACGTCGACTCCGCCGTGCTCGGCGTTGATCTCCTCGACCAGCTGAGCCACCGCCGCCTCATCGGTGACGTCGAGCTTGCGGGCCTGTAAACCCTTGGAGCGCAAGGTATCCAGAGCCTCTGGATTACGGCCGGTCGCGAACACCGTGTAGCCCTTGTCGTGCAGACGGTGGGCCGTCGCTTCACCGATGCCGCTGGTGGCACCGGTGATCAGCGCAACAAGCTTGGCAGTCAACGGATTTGAGCGGCTGTCAGAGGAAACTGGCGAGGCTCTGGAAGTAGTCGGCGAGACCGGTTGCCATGCCCAGGTAGGAGGAGCCGAAGTCGACCGCGAACGGGTTCGTCGAGGTGGCCAGATCATTCGTCAGCAAGCCCAAGGACGTCGACGCGTCTAGTGCCGCGGCATTGTTGTCGGTGAGGGCACCGGACATCAAATTCGCGATATCCGGCGCGTACGGGTACGCATCAGCGATACCCGCCAGATCGGATTGCGGCAAGATGTCGAGGTCGACCAGATACGCGATCATGCCCTGGTCGGCACCCGCGGAGAGATAGTCGTTGACCGCGGTGAAATCGATGTCCGGGTTCGCCGAGGTGGCGGCCGTGGTGACGTCCGCGTCGCTCGTCCAGTTGTAACCCAGGTCGACCAGCACCCGCATGTCGGGCTGCATCAGGTCGGCGTACGCCGATGTCCCGCCGACTCCGTGCAGCCCGTCCAGCATCGGCAGATTCTGCGTAGGGATGAGGTAGTAGTCGGTGGTGCCGTGTAGCCCTCAGATACGTTCTCCTTCACCGCATCAGCGACTGTCGACGGGTCGAAGTAGGCCGGCTAGCCGGGCAGCAGGTAGGGATGCAGGTCGATGTACCCGTCGGCGGCGTTGGCATCCGCATAGATGTTGCTGGTAGTACTGCGGGAAGTCCGATGCTCCGCTGTATTCGATGGAGTAGATGGTGGTGTCGTACGGAGTGTCCACCGGCGTCGCCGGGAAGGTTCGCGCCGGCGAACATTCCGGGAACCGCGTGAAAAACCCGCCGTTGGGGGTTTGCAGATCCTCGGCCAACACGAACTTCAGACCGTCGGTGTCTGGTGCGCCGCCAGCCGTGTTGGCGAGATTGATCATCTCCTGGGTGATGACCGAGGTGCTCATCGAGTAGCCGGCGACGACGAGGGTGGCGTCGGTGTTCGCCGTTAGCAGCGGTTGAGCTGCGCTGTCCAGGTCGGTGATGCCCTGGGTGAGCCCCGTGGCGTAATCGGTTTCCGGTGTGTACACGCTGACGGGGTCGCCGACGATGTTGTACGTCGGCTGCCCCATCAGTACAGCGGATTGGTCGACGTAGGTGTCGATCACTTCCTGCATATACGTGGCGTCCGGCTGCGACAAGAACGCGTGCCCCAAGACCAACGCGGTGTAGTCACCTGAGTCGTCGCGCGAAGGCCGGCGCGGCATGCAACAGAGACGCGACGTCCAAAAAGCCGAAGCAAGCGCCCGCCAACAGTCCAGCACCAAGCCCGCGGGCTTTCCTGAGCGTCATCGAACCCCAATTCAAACGTGCGACCCCCGCGCACCGATCCTTCAAACTACCTTGTTTTGTCGCGATCCGGCGGCTTCTAAACGTGACCATTTTCAATCTGGCGCAGTTGTTTTTTCAACTCGCGACCTTGGCTAACGCGGGTAAGGTCACTCCGCGTGTCCCTTCCGCTGCCGGCAGCACACCGAGCGGCCATCGTCACCGGCGCATCGTCCGGTATCGGCGAAGCCATTGCTCGGGAACTCGCGCAGCGCGGCCACCAGTTGGTCTTGGTAGCTCGACGCGTCGATCGCCTCCACGAGATCGCCGGAGATTTCGATCCGCCGGCCCATGTGCTGGCCGCCGACCTTTCACAGCCGGCCGAACGCGCGGGTCTGCCGGGCCGCGTTGCAGCGTTGGGTTTGCAGCCGGACATTCTGGTCAACAACGCCGGTCTTTCGGTCGGTGCGGTCATCGCGAAATCAGTTCCTGAGCAACAACTTAACCTGGTCGAGGTCGACGTTGCCGCCGTCGTCGACCTATGTACCAGGTTTCTGCCGGGAATGGTGGAACGTAACTGCGGCGCTATCCTCAACGTGTCGTCACTCGCCGGTTTTCTTCCGGTGCCCGGGCAAGCCGCCTACGGCGCCGCCAAGGCTTTCGTGCTCTCCTACACCGAGGGGCTGCGCAACGAGTTGCGCGGCACCGGCGTCACGGCAACAGCGCTGTGTCCCGGTCCGGTCGCGACCGGGTTCGACGACGCGGCCGGCTTCGGCGTAGGAGAACGTGCAGCCGTATTACCGAGCTTCATGTGGAAGTCCGCCGACGAGGTAGCGCGCGCTGGACTTGATGGTCTCGCGGCGAACAAGAGCCATGTAGTGCCCGGCCGGGCAAACCGTATAGCGGCGGCATTTTGCCGAGTCGCACCCTATGACGTGCTGTTGCCGCTTCTCGCGCGCAGGGCCCGGCTAACAAGAAAGCAATAGCGACGTCAGTCGTCGACACAACAAAGTACGGAATGTTGGACACGTCAAGGAGCTTGATGTGTGGGCAGATAGGCTAACGCGGTGCTCGAGGTGATTGAGAAGGGAAGCGTGAGTGATGCGCATCCTGTTCCATTGCTGTTCGTGCATGGAGCTTGGCACGCCGCCTGGTGCTGGGACGAGAACTTCCTCAGCTACTTTGCCGACAAGGGTTACCGCGCTGTCGCGCTGAGCTTTCGGGGCCACGGCAACAGCCCGACCAGCAAGCCGCTGCGCAGCCTCTCGGTTTCCGACTATGTCGAAGACGTTGCCTCGGTAGCGGAAAAGTTGCCCGCGCCTCCGGTGATCATCGGCCACTCCATGGGCGGTCTCATCGTGCAGAAATACCTGGAGCGGTACGAGGCTCCGGCCGGCGTGTTGATGACGTCGATCCCGCCGCAGGGAAACCTGGGAAATGCGTTGCGCTGGATCAGGACTCGTCCGTCGGATTTCGCCAAGATGACGGTCACCGGCAAAGCCCTGCCGTACATCAACCCGCCGCAGCTGGCGCGGGAGCGATTCTTTTCCCCGCATACGCCGGAAGCCGACGTCCGCAAGTACGCGGCCAGGCTGCAAGAAGACAGTTCGCGCATCGGCATCGACTGTCTGCTGCTGCGGCTGCCTCGGCCCAACCGAGTCTCGGCGCCGATCCTGGTCCTTGGCGCCGAGGAAGACGGCGCGCACACCCGCAAGGAAATCCTTGCTACCGCACGCGCTTACGGCACTCAGGCGGAGTTCTTTCCCGACATGGGTCACAACATGATGCTCGAGCCCGGCTGGGCTTGTGTCGCAGAGCGAATCGATAGCTGGCTCGGCACCCGCGGGCTCTGAGCCCAGCGAGTCACGCCCCTTTGGCGGGGATCAACTCCAGCGGAAGATGTTCCAGCCCACGCATTGTCGGGTTGTCCAGGTATCGGTAGTCCCCGGCCAGCCGGATCTCGGCGACTCTCGGCAGCAGCTGGGAAAACACCCGGGCGCCTTCCAGCCGGGTCAAAGGCACACCCAGGCAAAAATGCACACCGCCGCCGAAGGCGAGGTGGTCGGTCGGATTGCGGTCGAGGTCGAAGGTGTCCGGATCGGGGTAGTGCCGTGGGTCGCGGTTAGCCGCGGCGAACAGCAGCAGCACCCGCGCGCCGGCCGGAATCGTGTCGGCCCCCACCCGGTAATCGCGCGTCGCGGTTCGGTAGAAGCCCTGCACCGGCGAGCCCATCCTCAGCTGCTCCTCGACCGCGGCGGGAATCAGCTCCGGATGCGCACGCAGCCGGGCATACAACTCGGGCCGCTGAGCCAACGTCAACAGCAATCCGGACAACATGTTCGTCGTCGTTTCGCTGCCGGCGCCGATCAACATGGCGGCGCTCCAAAAGATCTCGTCGTCGGTGAGCGCATCGTTGGCATCGGCCGGAGTCATCATCGAGATCAGGTCGTCGCCGGGATTGAGACGTCGCTGCGCGATCAGCGGGTCGAGGCTTCGGCGCATCGCCGCGGTCGCACTGCCCGAGCGCGCCGAGAGTCGCATGCCGTGCGGGGTCAACGGGGCGAAGGCGCCCGCGACCATGTCGTCCGACCACGCCACGAACTGGGGCTGATCTTCGCAGCGGGATACCCAGCATCCTGGCGATCAGCCGGGTCGGCAGCGGTTTGGCGAGTTCGGTGACCGCCTCGGCATGGCCCTGGGCGATCACGGTGTCGACGAGTTCGTCGGCGACCTCGTTGATGTTCGTCTGCCAGGCCGCCATCGCCCGCGCGGTGAAAGCGCGGGAGACGAATTTGCGCAGCCGGGTGTGCGCCGGCGGGTCGGCGGCGTTCATCGACGGCAGATAGACGCGGAATCGGCTCTGGCTCTGCGCTGAAGACAGTTCTTCGTTGTCGCGCAATGCTTTTCGCACATCGTCGTAGCCGGCGATGATCCAGATGCCGCGCTTGCGGTTGTACCAGACGCCGGGTACGTCATCACCGGTCAACAACGACTGATAACCCGGGTACGGGTCATGCATGATTTCGGGCGAAAACGGGTCGAAGCCGGTGGCGGGTGCGGTTTTTCGGCCGGTCAACGAGTAGCCGTAGGAGGTGGCCTTATCCCGCGCCACCCCGAGCGCCCCGTCGACGCCGACCTTCATCAGGCTGGCGCGGAATCGCAGCCTGCGAGCCAGCGTCATGTGGACAAACCCCCTCGTGCAGAACTACCGACGCAAGGGCAGTCGCTCTGCGAGCATCGAAGTGCCCGCCTGCGACCGCGAAGGATTTCAGTCCTTCGTGAGATGGTATGCGCGGTAGTCGATTTCGCCACGTTCGAGGTCGTTGTAGAACCATGAACCGTCAACCACCGCGAACTCTCGGCCGAACTTACGCAGAAAGGCCGGCAGGCGAGTGTTGATGATCTCGTTCGAACGGGCCGAGTTCTTCTTGAGGCCGCGCAGGACCTCGTCGTTGATGACGCGGTGAGAGACCTCTCGCAGGCCCGAGTTCGCCAGATCCGACTCCCAACCGGGGAAGTTGTCGCGGTTGCGGAAGTCGACGTGCAGGAAGTGCCCACCGGGCCGCAGCACTCGGTTGACCTCACTGAGAAAGCGGTCGAAGTGGGGGTAGATGTGTGAGGCCTCGACGTTGACCACAGCGTCGAAGGATCCGTCCGGGAACGGCAGGTTCTCGGCGTCGCCGTGCACGAAGCTCAGGCCCGGCACCTTGTGCCGCTCATTGCAGAATTTGACGCCGGCCGCGTTGAAATCCAGACCGGTGTAGGAGGCCGGCTTCAGCGTGCGGGACAGGTAAGACGCGCCGCCGCCATGGCCGGAGCTGCACTCCAGCACCTTCTTGCCGGCGAGGTCGACGCCGTCCTGGGTCGCGGTCTGGTGGTAGAGCTGGATGCTGTAACGGTTGGGCTCGTCGGCCGGGTCGAGCGGCAGGCCCAGTGGCGGGTCCTCCTCGTAGCCCCAGTTCAGGAACTGGACGTCGTCGCCGTGATTCAGGCGCTTGGTCATCAGGGGATACCAGTACCGGAAGAGCTTCTTGTATGTCGCCGTCGAACCGATGCGGTAGACGAGACTTGCGCCGACGTTGTCCAATGAAGGGCTACGAACCATGCAGGAAGTATCGCACAGGGTCGGGAGTGCTTGTTGTGGCATGCCTTTTCGAGACGACGGGCTGATTGGTCGATATACCAAACTCAAACCATGCCGACCAAAGGCGATCGAGTGGTGGCACGCAGGCTCGTGAAGCGCTGTGTGGCAAGGGATTTAAGCGGCGTACACCGTAGGTGAAACTTGAGCGCGCTGTGGCTCGCTGCGATAGCGCGACGCGGGGCCGCTGATTCGGCAAATGCGCCACATCAATAGCGCGAACGGGTTCATCAACCCCAGGTCGTCGCAGAGCATGCGGATATCGCCGAACATGTCGCGCAGCGTCTGGCGTGAGTCCGATGCACCGGAATACAACTCCCTGCGGACCGAGCGCGGGATGTCGAACTGCCGGAAGAAGCGGCGCGACGGCACGACCATGGCCTGGCCCAGCATCCGCATGACGACCGGCACGAACAATGACAGCCAGAACCGGCTGAACCAAGTCAGACGCGGAACGCGCCGGTGCAGGTATTCGTGCGCGAAGGAGATGTGGCGGGCCTCTTCGGCGACGTGAATCGCGATCAGGTCCTGCATGATCGGGTGAATCGACCGGGGCTCGGGTTCCCGCAGCAGATTGGTCTGCAGGTAATCGAAGGGCACTTCACCGGCCAGCACCCCGAAGAAGAACGCGTTCGGCAGCGGACCCGCGTAGAACGGGACCACCGGCGACAGCACGCGCAGCCAGCGCGGCATTCCGGGAACATCGACGCCGATGCGGTTGACGATCTCCTGGAACATCAGGCTGTGGCTGCACTCCTCGATGGATTCGTGGACGCAGTAGCGGTATTCGGGCGAGCCGTTCGGCACCCAGAACGCGTAGTGCAGCAGGCCGCGGACCAGGATGCCTTCGAATTGCGTCCCGACCTTGGCCATGTTGGCCTGACGCCACATCCCGATGGCAATCTGCTTGTCCAGCGGTTGGGCCCGGTACCAGGAGTGGCTTCCCAACGGATCCCACGTCGAGAGCACCCAGCGCGGGTCGTTCTCGGTGACGGCGAACACCGGCGCTTCCCAGTCGACGTCGGTGTAGGGGTTGAAATGACGTACCGAGGCTTCAGAGAGCGAGTTCAGCGTGGCCGCATAATCGGAGTCAGCGTTGACTTCCATATTGCGCTTGAGCCGCCTGGACACCGCGAACAGCAGCAGGGCGACCGAAAGAACGGCGCCCAGCACGAGGAAGAGAATGCCCAGCGTGACCGGCAAACCGAGGCCTCCCTCCGGCTCAGCTAGGCATGCAACTCTGCTGCACATGCGCTCCATGGGCACATTCGGATCCTGAGCCTACCGGTTGAGAGTGAAAGACCAAGTACGGATCGGCCTCAATCTCATGTCTATCTCTTATGCCCCGGGTGGCTGAGATCTGCGTCTGTCGTGCCCCTCGAACAGCCAATTCTCATTAGACAGTACACATGCGCTGTCCGCTGGTTGACCCTCCGTCGCCAAAGGCTAATCGATAGGGCGGCCAATATTAACCACGGCGTCATTTCCGGTATCGCAGACTGAGCGCAGCCCCGGGACCAGCGCGAACGGCGCCTGCGTGACATCAGCCGCGATCGGCTCACCAATCCCGACGATTAAATCCCTGGCTGCCTCAGATCCCAGGCGGCGTGCGCTGCCGCAGCACGTTCTGTGTCGTTTCACCGTCGGTGCAGCAGAAGGTACCGTTTAGTTCTTATGGGCGAGCAGCAGTTCGATGTCATCATCGTGGGGGCGGGTTTCGGCGGGATCGGCGCCGCGATCCAGCTGAGCAGCCTGGGTTACGAGAACATTCTCATCGTCGACCGTGAAGACGACCTGGGTGGAACGTGGCACGTCAACCACTATCCGGGGCTTTCGGTCGACCAGCCGTCACCGACGTTCTCCTACCGGTTCGAGCCGAACCCGTACTGGTCGCGGATGTATGCGCCGGGTTCCGAGCTCAAGAGCTATGCGGTGAAAGTGGCCGAGAAGTACGACGTGCGCCGATTCATGCGGTTCAACACCACCGTCGAAGGTGCCCGGTGGGACGAGGACGCCCAGGTGTGGCGCCTGGCGCTGGCCGGCGGCGAGACGCTGAGCACGCAGTACCTGATCGTGGCGACCGGGTTCCTGTGTCAGCCGAAGATGCCGGACATTCCCGGTATCGACACGTTCGGTGGCCGCATCGTCCACACCGCCGTCTGGGATGACGACTTCTCGCCCGCCGGCCGCCGGGCCGCCGTCATCGGAACCGGCTCCACCGGTGTGCAGGTCGTTCCGGAGTTGGCGAAAGAAGTCGCCGAGCTGACGGTGTATCAGCGCACCCCGATCTGGGTGCTGCCGAAGTTCGACATGAAGTTCTTCCCGTTGATGCAGCGGCTTTTTGCCAAGTTCCCGGCAACCCAACGTGCCCTGCGCTGGTACACCGACGCGATTCTGGAATGGTCCATGGTCATCACGATGTGGAAGTTCCGATACTTCAAGGTGTTCAACAAAGGCATCTCGCAGTTCTCGAGGCTGTACCGGCTGTTGCTGGTGCGCAACCGGGAGTTGTCGCGAAAGCTGGACCCTGACTTCGACTTCGGCTGCAAGCGGCCCACCATCTCCAATGACTTCTACCGGGCGTTCACCAAGTCGCACGTGCATCTCGAGACCAACGGGATCGACCGGATCGAGCCCGATGGCATCGTCGCCAACGACGGCACCAAGCGCCTGATCGACACCCTGGTTCTGGCAACCGGATTCGACGTCTGGGAGGCCAATCTGCCCGCGATCGAGGTGATCGGACGCGACGGCAAGAACCTCGGAAAATGGTGGCGCGAAACCCAATTCCAGGCCTACCAAGGTATTTCGATGCCCGGCTTCCCGAACTTCCTGTCGATGGCCAGCCCGTACGCCTGGGTGGGCCTGTCGTGGTTCAACACCGTCGAATACCAGATGAAGCACATGGAACGGCTTTTCGGTGAGATGCAGCAGCGCGACGCGCGCACCTTCGAGGTGACCGAAGACGCCAACGCCCGCTTCCTCGAGCGGATGACCAGCCTGATGAAAGACTCCGCTTTCGAACTCGGCAATTGCGTCGGCTCACGGTCCTACTGGTTCAGGAACCACACCGGTAAAGGCGAAGCGCCGCTGTTCCGTCCGACCTCGGTGCGCAGCGCCGTGAAGGAGCAGGAAACCTTCCCGATGTCGGACTACGCGATAGCCTGACCGCCGGTCAGTCCTTGGTGAATTGGTAGATGCGGTATTCGGCGCCGCCGCTCTCGATGACGTTGTAGATCCCCGTGCCCGGCACGCCGGCGAAGTGGCGGCCGAACGGCCGGAACAACTTCGGCAGCTGCGCGCTGATCAGGTCGAGCTTGTGCTGCGCGCTGGCGTCCAGTGAGCGGATCACGCCGTCGTTGATGACCCGCTTGGACACCTGACGCAGCGGCATCGCGTCGAGAGCGCCCTCCCACACCGGGAATTCGGCGCGGCCGCGGAAGTCGGCGTAGAGGAGGCTGCCGCCCGGCTTCAGGACGCGTGTCACCTCGGACAGGAACTTCGACAGCGTCGGATAAGCGTGTGAGGCTTCGACATTCACGACCGCGTCGAAAGAGTTGTCCGGGAACGGCAGGTCTTCGGCATTGCCGTGCACAAAATTCAGGCCGGGCAGCTTGTGGTGCTCAGTGCAGTAGGCGACACCGTCCGGGTTGTAGTCCAGTCCGGTGTAGGCGGCCGGCTTGAACGTGCGCACGATGTAAGAGGCGCCGCCGCCGTGGCCGCAGCTGCACTCCAGCACCTTCTTGCCGGCGAGGTCGATCTGCGAGGCGACCTGGTTGTACAGGTTGATCGAGTACCGGTTGGCCGCGTCGTTCTCTTCGAGCGGGAGGTTCAGCGGCGGGTCGCCCTCGTAGCCGTAGTTGAGGAAGGTGACGTCCTGGGTGTCGAGCCGACGGGTCAGGAACGGGTACCAGATCTTGTTGATGAAGGCCTTGTAGCCCCGGTAGCCGATGTCGGTGGCGCGTTCCTTAGTCGTAGGCATGCCGGGAAGTATGCCAGGCCAGGGTTGGAGTCAGCTGCTGTGGTCGGCGGCCGACATGGAGTCGTGATCGCGCGATACGGAGTCTGTGCGCCGGTAGACCACCGCGCGTCCGCCCTTGCCCGGCGCGATCGCCACGCCGCGGAAGTTGCGGCTCTCGTCGGGTGCATCGGTCGGGGTGAAACGGAATTCACGGAACAGCGTCCGCAGCGTGATGTCCATCTCCATGTGGGCGAAAGATGCTCCCACGCAACGGTTTATGCCGCCACCAAACGGCACCCACCGGAACGACGGCGGGGTGCCGCCGTTGAACCGATCCGGGTTGAACGCTTCCGGGTCGGTGTAGTTGGTGTCCGACTCGTGAGCGAGTTGGAAGTCGACCATGATCGAGGCGTCTGGGGGAAGGACCCACTCGCCGACCCGGACCCTGGTTTTCGTGGTGCGCAGTGAGGCCGCGATGGTGGGCCGGACGCGCTGAATTTCGTAGATCGTGGCCTGCCGCAGCTCGGATCCGCCGGCGTCGACTTCCTCGGTGAGTCGCGTCATCACGTCAGGGTGGCGCCGCAACCGCTCCACGGCCCAGGCCAACTGCGAGGCGGTGGTCTCGTGACCGGCGGCGACGAGCGTGAGTAGTTCGTCGGCGATGTGGTCGTCGGAGATCGGCTGGCCGTCTTCGTAGCGGGCCTGCATCAACAGTGCGAGCATGTCGCCGCGATCGGCCAACCCCGGATCCACGCGTGCCTCGGCGAGGAGTTCCTCGATCACGGCGTCGAACCGTCGCCGGTAACCCGCCAGCTTGCTGCCCGGACTCCAAGACCCGTACTCGCGTCGCACCACGGGTGGCATCCGCTGCATCAGGGAACCCAGTGTGATCAACGGCGGGATCACGATGCGAAGTTCGTCCAACGCGTCGGCGCGCTCGCCGAAGGTGGCCCGCATGATCGCGTTGAGCGTCAGCCGGGTCATCGTCTCCAGCGTTTCGAACTCCTGGCCCTGCGGCCAATCAGCGGTTTCGCGCAGCACCTCGTCTTCGACGATGCGCTCGTAGTTCTTCACCCGCTTGCCGGAGAAGTTGGGCAGCACCAGCTTTCGCCGCTCTGAGTGCTCCTTGCCCAGCAGGCTGAACGTCGAGCCGGGCCCGAACGCCTGCCCGAGCACCTTGGTCGGGCGTTCGATCAGATCGAAGCTGGCGCTGTAGACCTCTTTGACGATGTCACGATCATGGATGACGATCATCTTGCCGAAGATCGGCAGATTGATCGTGAAGGGACCGCCGTAATGGCGGCTCAGTCGGGGTATGACGGAATACTGCAGCGAGGTCAGAAACAGCACGCTCTGTACCAGCTTCGGCAACCGCAGAGTAGGCGGCAGCCGCACCGGGTCGGTCGTCGCCGTAGCCATGTCGCCCCCCGTTTATCCTTCTCTACCAGCAGTTTTCGGCCGCGGCGCGTTATTGGTCCTTGGTGAACAGATACACGCGGTAGGTGTACTCGCCGCCGCGCAGCGCGCCGTTGAATGCCCAGTCGGTCATGTCGCTGGCGTAGCGGGCGAAGGTGCGACTGACCGCCGAGCCGTGGTGCTGGCTGATCCGCGCCTGCTTGAGCGGAGAGTTCTTTTCGTTGCCGCGCAGCACATTCTGGTCGATGACCGACGTCGACAGCTGCCGCAGACCCGAGTTGGCCAGGTCTGACTCCCACTCGGCAACCTCGGAGCGCGGACGGAAGTCGGTGTAGAGGAAGTGTCCGCCCGGGCGCAGCACGCGCTTCACTTCGCTGAGGAACTTCGGCACGTCGGGGTAGAGGTGCGAGGCCTCGACGTTGACCAGCGCGTCGAACGACTCGTCAGCGAACGGCAGCGCCTGGGCGTTGCCCTCCACGAAGTCCAGGTTGTCCAGGTGGTGCCGGTTCTTGGCGAACTCGATGCCGGCCGGGTTCAGGTCCAGTCCGGTGTAGGAGGCCGGGTGCTGAGTACGCACCAGATATGAAGCCCCGCCACCGTGGCCGCAGCTGCACTCGAGCACCTTCTTGCCGGCCAGGTCCACCTGGGTCGCCGTGCGGTGATAGAGCTGGATGAAGAATCGGTGCGGTTCGTCGGCCGCGTCGAGCGGAATACCCATCGCCGGGTCTTCTTCGTATCCGTAGTTGAAGAACAGCCAGTCGTCGCCACCGAGCAGATTGGTTTGCGAGGCGAATCGCGTGGTGGCGAAAGAGGTGAAAATCAAACGAAAGACGAAGGGGTTTATCACCAGTCGATGCACTAGTGGGCGACGGGTCAGGCGGTTCGCGGTGGCCATCGCGGAAGTATGACAGACGCGCTGGGACGGCGACCAAACCGGCTGGCACCGCCGACCGCCGCTGCCCGACGAAACCGCAGGTCCATCCCGAAACCGAGGTTTCCATCGCGCCGGGTCGCGGAGCCCGGCGCGCTATTCGCCGGCTTTTGTGTAGGCCCCTTCATTACCAAATGCGGAGCGGGTCAAATGCAAACGCAATTCTCGCTGTCATATCGACGGTCGGCCGGCCGTGGACCGCGGGATGTACGATTGGTTACCGGCCGAAAATATCGCGCCAGAAGGATGTCATCCTGGCGGCATCACTGCAGGTAGAAGCGCTGTAACGGCTGGTTCCAATTCTTAGGTTAAGCATGGGAAAAGCCCCTGCCGCACGGTCGCGGCAGCGTGGTTTACTCGTCCCACTGGTCGCTTGCGTATCGAAGCGCCACACGCGTTCGGGACGGGGCAAGGGGATGGCGTTCGCTAGGGCGCTCAGGCGGGCATGGATACCGCTGGTTGTGCTGGCGGTCGTCGCCGGCGCGGTGTTTTCGGTATCGCGGGTCCGAGCCGCCTCCGGATCGGACAACTACGCGCCGTACGGAAAATCCGAGGTCGACGACATCGGACAGCTCTCACGAAAATCCGTCGTCTACGAGGTCTTCGGTCCGGTGGGCACGGTCGCAGACATCAGCTATTTTGATGTGAACTCCGATCCGCGGCGGGTCGATCGGGCACGACTGCCGTGGTCCACGCAGGTCATCGTGACCAGCGCCGCCGTGCTGGGCAGCGTTGTTGCGCAGGGTGACAGCAACAGCATTGGCTGTCGGATACTCGTCGATGGTGTGGTCAAGGCTGAAAGGATCTCGCACGAAGTGAACGCGTTCACGTACTGCCGGGTCAAAGGCGCATGACCAGCCACCAACTCCACCAGGATCACGGCGCCGGAACGTTCGCCGCGCGGATTGTCCGGCAACTGTCGGTGCCGATCATTCTCGGTTGGGCGGCGATCACCGTGATCGTCAGTCTTACGATCCCCTCGCTGGAGCAGGTCGCCCGCGAGCATGCCGTGTCATTGGGCGCCAAGCACGCGCCGTCTGTCAAAGCCATGGCGCGGATCGGAAAGGTGTTCAAGGAATCGGATTCCGACGCGATGGCGATGATCGTCATCGAAAGCAGCAACAAGCTCGGTGACGACGCCCATCGGTACTACCGGGACATCGTCGGCCGACTCAAGGCCGACCCGAAAGACGTCCAGCACATCCAGGATTTCTGGGGCGACCCGCTCACCGCGGCGGGCGCGCAGAGTCCCGACGGCAAAGCCGTCTATGTTCAGCTGAATCTCGTTGGCAATCAAGGCGAGACGTCGTCCAACAATTCTGTTGCTGACGTCCGCAAGATCGTGGAAAGCGTCCCCGCGCCCAAGGGCGTGAAGGCCTATGTGACCGGGCCGGCCGCAATTGCGGCTGACGGCAATACCAGTGGCGACAAGACCATCGTGAAGATCATGGTCACGACGGTCGTCGTGATCTTCGCGATGCTGCTTTTCGTCTACCGGTCTTTCGTCACGGTGACCCTGCTGCTGGCCATGGTTGGCGTTGAATTGGCCGCCGCCCGAGGCATTGTCGCGTTCCTCGCGTTGCACGACGTGATCAAGTTGTCGACTTTCGCCACCAACATGCTGGTGTCGCTCGCCATCGCGGCGGGCACGGACTACGGGATTTTCTTCATCGGGCGCTATCACGAGGCGAGGCATGCCGGTGAGGATCGCGAGGCTGCGTACTTCACCGCCTATCGCGGTGTCGCCCACGTGGTTCTGGCGTCCGGCCTGACGATCGCGGGCGCGACGTACTGCCTCAGCTTTGCCCGGTTGCCGGTGTTCCAGACTCTTGGGGCGCCGTGCGCGGTCGGCATGTTGGTTGCCGTCGCCGTCGCGCTGACCCTGATCCCGGCGGTCATCGCGGTGGGCAGTCGATTCGGTCTGTTGGAGCCCACGCGGCTACATAGTGTGCGCGGCTGGCGGCGAGTGGGCACCGCCGTCGTGCGTTGGCCCGCACCGATTTTCGCCGCAACGTGTGCGGTCACAGTGGTCGGTCTCCTTGCGTTGCCGACTTACAAGGTCAGCTACATCGACCGCGACTACATCCCGGCGGACACCCCCGGCAATGTGGGCATGGCCGCTGCGGAAAGGCATTTCTCTCAGGCGCGGATGTTGCCGGAAGTCCTGATGATCGAGTCCGATCACGACATGCGCAATTCAGCGGACTTCCTGGTGCTGGACAGGTTGGCCAAGAGCATCTTCCGGGTCGAGGGAATCGCACGGGTGCAGAGCATCACGCGGCCGCAGGGCACCCCGCTCGAACACACCTCGATTCCCTTCCTGCTGAGCTTGCAGAACGCCGGACAACTGCAGAACCTGCAGGTGGCCCAAGGCCGTCTGGGTGATCTGACCAAGCTGGCCGACCAGCTCGGCGGAACCATCAGCTCGCTCGAGCGGGTGAACGGTCTGATGAATCAGATGGTCGCCACCACCCATCACGTCGCCAGTGTCACCAAAGAGACCAAGGCGATCACCGACGAAGTGCGCGACAACATCGCTGACTTCGACGACACATTCCGCCCGCTGCGCAGCTACTTTTACGCCGACCAGCACTGCTACAACATCCCGATCTGCTGGGGAATCCGCTCGGCCTACAACGCCACCGACGGCGTGGACAAGCTCAGCGAAAAGCTGGGGGAGCTCACCAAAGACATCGACAGCGTGGACAC
>CAVVSN010000030.1:0-22588 GCA_963750885.1 uncultured Actinomycetota bacterium | reverse complement strand
GACGAAAGTCGGTCAAGACGTTGTCGAGACGGTCGGCGAACCCGAGCCACATCATCGTGCGCTCGTGTCCGAGTGAGCCGTTGGCCACCCGCCAACCCTGGTTGAGTGGTCCGACAAGGTTTTCCGCCGGCACCTTCACGTCCTCGAAGAACACCTCGTTGAAGTCGAGGTTTTCTTGGCCACAGATGTCCGCGAACGGCCGACGCGTCACTCCCGGCGTATCGGTGGGGATCACCAGCGCGCTGATTCCCTTGTGCTTGGGCGCATCTGGATCGGTGCGCACGAAGGTCAGCAGCACGTCGGCGTCGTGGGCACCCGATGTCCACACCTTTTGACCGTTGACCATGAAGTGGTCGCCGTCGAGCACAGCCCTGGTCCGCAGGGACGCCAGGTCGGACCCGGCACTGGGCTCGCTCATACCCAGCGACGCGGTGATCTCGGCCCGCAGGATGGGCACCGCCCAGCGCTGCTTCTGCTCGTCGCTGCCGAACGAAATCAGCGAGGCGGCAATGATATTCACACCTTGCGGGTTGAAGCTGTGGTATATCCGTCGCTTACACAGCTCTTCCAGGTACACGTACTGCTGCAGCACGGTGGCATTGCGGCCACCGAATTCCGGCGGTTGGGTGGGCAGCAGCCACCCGTTTTCAAACAGCAGACGTTGCCAGCGACGAGCCCAATCAGGCATGTGCGAAACCGATTTCGGCCGCTCCAGCGCTTCGGCCGCGGTCGCAGGCGCGTGCTCGTCGAGGAAGGCCACGAAGTCGGCGCGGAATGCCTCGACGTCTGGATCAAAGGTGAGCTGCACGGTACTCCTCGGTAACCCTCGCCCGATGCTCGGCGGTTCCGCCGAGCATGAGCTCGCCGGCCTTGGCTCGCTTCAACGCGAACTGCAAGTCGTTCTCCCACGTGAAGCCCATCGCGCCGAACAGCTGCAGACCGTGGCGGAACACCAGCGATTGGCATTCGCCCGCAGCAGCTTTCGCCATCGCTGCGGCCAGCCGCCGGCGCGGGTCGTTACCGGCGATCGTCAACGCGGAGTAGTAGGCAAGGGCGCGTGCCCGCTCGATAGCGACGTGCATGTCGGTGGCCTTGTGCTGGACCGCCTGAAACGATCCGATCGGCACCCCGAATTGGTGGCGGCTGCGCACGTGATCGAG
This sequence comes from uncultured Actinomycetota bacterium, assembly GCA_963750885.1. Classification (GTDB taxonomy): domain Bacteria; phylum Actinomycetota; class Actinomycetes; order Mycobacteriales; family Mycobacteriaceae; genus Mycobacterium. The sequence goes on along the minus strand of CAVVSN010000030.1, from coordinate 21,428 downwards.
GACCAGGTCCAGGATGCGTTGGCACGCGCCGACCATGGTGATCGCCATACCCATCAGGGCGACGTGATGCGCCCGCTCGGTGTCGACCCGCACTCGTGCGGCATCGGGTAGCCGCAGGCCGTTGAAGGTCAGGTCGGCGACATGCAACACCGGATCGAGCACCGCGCTGCGCCGTATCGACAAGTGCGCTGCCACGTCGTCGGCCTTGACGACGAACACTGCGGCATCGGTGACGACCGCAAGCCATTCCGCGCGATCGCCGTCCAGCACGTGCCGGGCGGTGCCGTCCAGTACCCACTCATCGCCGTCACGGTGCACGGTGACGCCGCTGTGGACAGCGGTGCCGGATGCCCGCGAGTCGAACCGGTCGTCTACCAGGGGCGCGAACTGACTCATGGTGGCCAGGAACGGGGTCGGGTCGGTCGCGCGTCCCAACTCCTCGAGAACAATCGCCAACTCGACGGCATTCTCCGGATCGTTCATCTCGGTCCAACCGTGCTCGATGTAGGCCTTCCAGACCGGGGCCGAGTCCAAGCCGTCCTCGGCGACACCTCTGACGAGTGCCGGAGGGCATTGTTTGGCGACGGCGTCGCGGACGGTTTCCTGCCAGAGCCGCTGATCGGCGTCGAATTCCAGCAGCATCCGGCCAGCTCCTTAGCTCAGTTAACGTGCCGTGAGAATACTATTCTCTCAATAGCACAATGACAATCTCGCCGAGAATGCGCTCGGGGCGCCGGCACGCCTGCCGGAGATGGGCGCGACAAGGCCGCCGATGCCGCCGCACGACCACGATTTCGGGGCCGCTGTTGGCCGCACCGAAACGGGAGAATGATATTATCGCTGGCGAAGAACAAGACTTACACCCATGGGGCCCGATTATGGCCGCTATCAGGGCCGATGAATAATCGAAATGCTTACCGGAAACCCGTTGAATAGCGATGAACCGGGATGTTAGTTTGGCTAGCAGACGGTCGATCTGCGGAGGGTGGTTTAAGTGATCGAGCACCCGGACGGCACGCGTACGCCGCTGATCGACGCCAGCGTGCACATCTTCTTTTCGTCCAACAGGGAACTTCGCTCGGTTCTGCGCGAGCCGTTCAAGAGTCGCGGCTTCCCGGACTACGAAATGGACTGGTACGGCGCCCCGGGCGGGGAGTATGCACCCAAAACCAGAGGGCCGGAGCGGCAGTACCCCGGCTCGGATCCGGAATTCGTCGGCAATGAACTCTTCTCGAACCGCGGCGTCGACATCGCAGTTCTGCACCCGATGGCGCGTGGCATCATGCCGGACCGCCACCTGGGTAGCGCTCTGCACGCCGCCCACAACGAAATGATGGTGTCGAAGTGGCTCGAGCACAGCCAATTCGGCGACAGGTTCCGCGGCACGATCCGGGTCAATCCCGACGACATAGCCGGCGCGCTGAAAGAAATCGAGAAGTGGCGCTCACACCCCCGGGTAGTCCAGATCGGCGTCCCTCTGCAATCGCGTGAGGTCTACGGCAAGCCGCAGTTCTGGCCGCTGTGGGAAGCGGCAGTCGATGCCGGGCTTCCCGTTGCCGCGCACATCGAGGTCGGCTCCGGGATCGCGAACCCGCCGACCCCGAACGGCAATACCCGCGTCTACGAGCACTACGTCAGCTTCATGGCGCTGAACTACCTGTACCACCAGATGAACCTGATCGCCGAGGGCGTCTTCGAACGTTTCCCCGGCCTGAAGTTCGTCTGGGGTGACGGCGCCGCGGACTTCATCACTCCGTTCATGTGGCGGATGGACACCTTCGGCCGACCGCACCTCGAACAGACCCCGTGGGCGCCGCGGATGCCCAGCGAATACCTGCCGGGGCACATCTACTTCGTGCAAGGCAGCCTGGACGGACCCGGCGACACCGACTTCGCCGGAGAGTGGTTCGGCTTCACCGGTAAGGACGATATGACGATGTTCGGCTCGAGCTACCCGCATTGGCAGTGCGGTGACATCACCAAACTGCCCAAGGCGCTGTCCACGGAGCAACGGGACAAACTCTGCTGGCGCAATGCGGCCGACTTGTACGGAATCGAGATTTCGGCCGATCTCGCGACCGGCTAGTCGCAGAATAGAAGCAACCCAGGGAGAGCGAGGAGATCGAGATGACGCTGACCCATTCACAGGAGCGTGTTCCCGCCGCCGAACGCATTGCCGTCCGGTGCGTCGACTCGGATGTCCACCCGACACCCAAGCGCGGCGAGATCATCCCGTATATCCCGGAGCCGTGGCGCAGCAAATACTTTCTGTCCCGTGACGTGGGCGAGCAGATTTACTACGACGCCCCCGACTACGCGCATGCCTACGCAATGCGTACCGACGCATTTCCCCAAGACGGCGAGTTCGCCGGCAGCGACCCGGACCTTGCGTTTCGTCAGCTGATCATGGAAGCCGGCTCCGACATCGGCATTCTCGAGCCCGCCGCGTATCCGGCCCGCATCCCCGAGGCGCAGCACGCGATGTCGGTCGCCTTGAACGAGTGGCAGGCCCACCACTGGCTCGACAGCCACAACAACTGGCACCAGCGGTGGCGCGGATCGATCTGCGCCGCGATCGAGGAGCCTGAAGAGTCGGCTCGCGAGATCGAGAAGTGGGCCGGACATCCCTACATGGCGCAGATTCTGATCAAGGCCGAACCGCGGCCGCCCTGGGGCAATCCGAAATACGACCCGATCTGGGCCGCGGCCACCAAGCACGACATGCCCGTGAGCTGCCACCTGTCGCGCAGCCAGTTCGACGAGTTGCCGGCCCCGCCGGTGGGATACCCCAGCTACAACCACGACTTCATGGTCACCTACTCGCTCCTGGCCGCCAACCAGGTGATGAGTCTGATCTTCGACGGCGTCTTCGACCGCTTCCCGACGCTGCGAATCGTCTTCGTGGAGCACGCATTCACCTGGATCCTGCCGCTGATGTGGCGGATGGACGCGATCTACGAGGCGCGCAGGTCGTGGATGGACATCAAGCGCAAACCGTCGGAGTACGTCAAGGACCACATCAAATTCACTACGCAGCCGCTGGATTACCCGGAAGACAAGACCGAACTGACCCGAGCCCTGGAGTGGATGGAGTGCGAGAAGATTCTGCTGTTCTCGTCCGACTACCCGCACTGGACGTTCGACGACCCGCGGTGGCTGGTCAAGCATCTGCCCAAGCACGCCCGGGACGCCGTGATGTACAAGAACGGCATTGCGACATATCACCTTCCGGAGACGGTTCCCGTCCTCGAGGGTCAAGTCCGGGTGCTCTGACTTGCCTGCCGAACAACCAGGGCCGGCGACCACTCGGCCCCAGTCCCCGCTCGCCCAGCCCCGTCTAGCCCAGGGCCGCGAGCACGTTGTCGCCACCGTTGACGAAATCCCCTCGGGCACGCACAAATTGGTGCCGATCGGACGCCACGGCGTGGGCGTCTACAACGTCAACGGCACCTTCTACGCGATCGCGAATTATTGCCCGCACCAGGGCGGTCCGCTGTGTTCGGGGCGAGCCCGGGGACGCACGATCGTGGACGAGACCGCTCCCGGCGACGCGGTCATGTTGCGTGACAAGGAATACATCTACTGCCCCTGGCACCAATGGGGTTTCGAGCTGGCGACCGGCACGACAGCGGTCAAGCCGGAGTGGAGCATCCGCACCTACCCGGTGCGAGTCGTCGGTAACGACGTCCTGGTACAGGCCTGACCAACGGGAGAATCTGTGTCCTCTATTGAGGTGAACGGTGGCAACGTCGTCTACGAAATTCTCGGCGAGTCAGGCGATCTGATCGCGCTGACACCTGGTGGCCGGTTCAGTAAGGAGATTCCCGGTCTGCGTCCGCTGGCCGAGGCGCTGGCTGCGGGCGGTTACCGGGTACTGCTGTGGGACCGGCCCAACTGCGGGGCCTCCGACGTCCAGTTCTACGGGCAGAGCGAATCCCACATGCGCGCCGAGACCCTGTACAAGCTGGTGACCGAACTGGGCTTCGACCGCTGCATCCTCGCCGGCGGATCCGGTGGCGCAAGGGATTCCATGCTGACCACCATGCTCCATCCCGAACTGGTGGAGAAGCTGGTGGTGTGGAACATCGTCGGCGGAATCTACGGCAGCTTCGTGCTCGGCTCGTACTACATCGTTCCCAGCATTCTCGCGGTGCGCGGCACCGGCATGGACGGCGTGGTGAAGGTGCCGGAATGGCGCGAGCGCATCGAGGAGAACCCCGCCAACGAAAAACGCTTCCTCGACTTCGACTCCGCGGAGTACCTCAAATTGATGCTGCGGTGGCTCAACGCCTTCGTTTCCAAGCCCGGCCAGACGATTCCGGGTGTCGACGACGAGATGTTCGATCGAATCAAGGTTCCCACCTTGATCATTCGTGGCGGCGAGAACGATTTGGATCACCCCAAACGGACATCGCTGGAAGTCAGCTGTTTGATCAAGGGATCGAAACTGATCGACCCGCCGTGGCCGGAGGACGCCTGGGAGCGCGCTTCCGAGGCTCGCGCTCAGGGCAGAGTGAAGCACTTCAACATGTTTGACACCTGGGTGCAGGCCGCACCGCCGATCTTGAAGTTCCTGGGATCGTGATGCGACTACACGGTGCGAATGCGGACTTCGCAGTTCAGCGAGGCCTCCAGCGCGGTCTGAACCCGGCTTTCCGGGATGCGCTCGAGGTCGGCTTCCCGCAGCGTCACGTCGACGATGTCGAAGCCGTCATCGCCGGACGTTCGGACGATGCCGGCGGTGAGCCCGAATCCGGCCAATACCCCGTGCGCATCGTCATCGGTTCCCCGGCTGACAAAGGTGATCACCCCAGGGACCGGCGTGGTCGCAAAAGCATTGGTACACAACTCAATCGCCGCCTGCTCGGCCGATTCGGCATCTTCGCAAGCGATCAACAGCTCCACCTCGCGGCGACCGGCAGGCATGACGCCGAGATCCTTCATAATCACATCGCCATCCATGTGGCCGACACGTTCGAGGAGCACGGCCATGCCCTCCGTTAGTTGCGCAGGAGCCAACACGTTGTCTGGGTCAACGTTGACGCGCACGACTGCGGTTCGCATGCGCGCAAGCCTAACTGTGACGCCGGGAGTCAGGTGATGGAGACCAGTGCTGCCGCGGCTATCACCATCGGCTCGTCGCCCGGGTTCACGCCGAGGCTGCTGATCAACGACGGAGGCCGCGAAGATCTTGCCGCCTACCGGGCACTCGGCGGCTACCAGCCACTCGCCGGAGCCGACGAACTGCTCGGCCAGGTCGACTCCAGCGGACTCCTCGGTCGTGGCGGAGCCGGCTTTCCGCTCGCGGTGAAGGTGCGCGCGGTCCGCGACAACGCCCGCATCGCCGGCGGGGCCGTCGTTGTCGCCAACGGCGAAGAGGGAGAACCGGCTTCGATCAAGGACCGGTGGCTGCTGCGGCATCGGCCGCACCTGATCCTCGACGGACTGCGGCTTGCCGCCGCGATGGTGTCCGCCGAACGCACCTACGTTTATGTGTCCGATCCGGAATCTGCCCGCAGTGTGGATGCCGCACTGACCGAGGCCGGGCACGACGCTCTCGCCGGCATCGCGGTCGAGATCCGCCGCGTCGAACCGGGATACGTCGCCGGAGAAGAGACGGCCGCCGTCCGCGCGCTCAACGGCGGTCCGGCCAAGCCGACCGACAAGCCGCCGCGACCCTTCCAGGAGGGCGTCGGTGGATTCCCCACACTGGTCAGCAATGTGGAAACGCTGGCCAGCCTGCCCTACCTGCAACGCCATGGCTCGGCCGAATTCCGTTCGCTGGGCACGGCCGCGTCACCCGGCAGCTTCCTGGTCACGCTCACCGGCGCAGGGCAATCGGCTGGCCTCTACGAGGTCCCGCACGGCCTGGCGTTCACTGATTTGCTTGCCCTGCATGGTATTTCACCCGATCGTGTTCGCGGCGTGCTCATGGGCGGCTATTTTGCCGGCCTGCTCGATCGCGCAGTGCTCGATGCCACGCTGGACCACGAGACACTCCGTACCCTCGGCAGCGGCCTGGGGAATGGTGCGATCACCGTGATCACCGACGACTGTCCCCTGGCGGTGGCCGCGTCGGTGCTGGCCTACTTCGACCGCGAGAACGCCGGGCAGTGCGGTTCCTGTTTCAACGGAACCGCGGCGATGGCCGCCGTGGCGGGCGCGCTGCGCGACGGTGTCGCCACCGACGAGGACGTGGCCCGGTTGCGACGCTGGTCGGTCGTGCTCCGCGGGCGCGGTGCCTGCGCGACACTGGACGCCGCGACCAACATCGCCGCGACGCTGCTGGGTAGCTTCCCCGACCTGGTTCAGAGCCACCTCGACAACGCCTGTCCGACATGCCAATCGGGGGCCTTCATGGCTGACCGCCCTTACCAGGTGGAGGGGTTGTGAGAATTCGGCTGGACCGCACGGTCTGCGACGGCTTCGGTGTGTGCGCCAAGCACGCGCCGGACTACTTCTCCCTCGACGACTGGGGGTACGCGTCACTGGAAGGCGACGGAGCGGTCGCCGACGTCGATCGCGACGACGTGAAGCGGGCACTGCTGGACTGCCCGGTGCACGCGATCACCGAATGGGGCGAGCACCGCGAGACCGAGCCGCACGACAGGTCGGTCGGCACCGACGATCCGGCCGAGGGCCTGAAAACCGAAGCGAACGAAGCGGAGTGGGGGTTCACCCGTTGACCGGGCGCCCGCTGCCGCTGATCTCCGACGACAACGAATTCTTCTGGACCTCCGGCGCCGACGGGAAGCTGCGTCTGCAGGAATGCGCCGATTGCGCCGCGCTGATCCATCCGCCCGCCCCGGTGTGCCGGTACTGCCGCTCGCACAATCTCGGCGTGCGAGCGGTGTCGGGCCGCGCGACGCTGGCCGGTTTCACGGTCAACGAACGATTCAGCCTGCCCGGGCTTCCCGCCCCGTACGTCGTCGCGCAGGTCGCCATAGCCGAAGACCCACGGGTGCGACTGACCACCAACATCATCGACTGCGACCCCGAGCAACTGGAATTGGGCCAGCAGGTCGAGGTTGTCTTCGAGCAGAACGAAGACGTCTGGTTGCCCCTGTTCCGTCTCGTTGACGGCGCCGAACCCGGGGCGCTGCCGATCGACGAGATCGACCCGGAACGCTTCGGTGAATTCGTCCGGCCGATGCTGACGGCGGAGAAATTCGAAGACAAGGTCGCGTTCACCGGGATTGGCATGTCGGAGATCGGCCGGCGGTTGATGGTGCCTCCACTGTCGCTGACCGTTGCGGCCTGCGAGGCGGCGATCGCCGACGCCGGACTGACCATCGACGACATCGACGGTCTCTCAACGTATCCCGGCGGCGGCAATCTCGGCGGCTTCGGAGAAGGTGGGGTCACCGCCCTGGAAGCCGCCATGGGCATCCGGCCGACATGGCACAACGGCGGCATGGAAACCTTCGGCCCCGGCGGCTCGGTGATCGCGGCGATGCTCGCCATCGCGGGCGGGCTGGCTCGCCACGTGCTGTGCTTCCGGACGCTGTGGGAAGCCACTTTCAACGAGCAGATGAAGCAGGGCAAGATCCCGGTTTCCAGCGGACGCCGTGCCGACTGGCTGCTGCCGTTCGGTGCCACCTCGGCGGCGCACACGTTGGCGCAGAACGCGCAACGCCACTTCCACCGCTACGGCACCACCAAGGAGACGCTCGGCTGGATCGCGTTGAACCAGCGCGCCAACGCCGAACTCAACCCGACAGCGGTCTACCGGACGCCGATGACGATGGACGACTACCTCAACGCGCGGCCGATCACATCGCCATTCGGGCTCTTCGACTGTGACGTGCCCTGCGACGGCGCGGTCGCGGTGATCGTTTCCGCCGTCGACGCCGCCCAGGACACCGCCAAACCACCGGTGTACGTCGACGCCGTCGGCACCCAGATCATCGAGCGGATCGATTGGGACCAAAGCACATTGACCCATGAACCTCAGGTGCTGGGCCAGGCCGCACATCTGTGGTCGCGCACCTCGCTGAAGCCGCAGGACGTCGATGTCGCCGAGCTGTACGACGGATTTACGATGAACTGCCTGTCCTGGATCGAAGCGCTGGGGTTCTGCGGCATCGGCGAGGCACGAGACTTCCTCGACGGGGGCAAGAACATCGCCCGCGACGGGCAGCTACCGCTGAACACCCACGGCGGACAGCTGTCGCACGGCCGAACCCACGGCATGGGACTGCTGCACGAAGCGATTACCCAGCTGCGTTGCGAGGCCGGCGAACGCCAGGTCGCCGACGCCCGCGTCGGGGTGGTCAGCAGCGGTGGCCTGACGCCGAGCGGGGTCTTGCTGCTGCGGGCCGACAAGTGACGCCCCGCCGGCGACGATGCAGAGCGCAGCGATGAGGAGGAGCGGCGTATGACAGTGCAGCCGCGGCTGGTCATCGTCGACGGCGTGCCGATGTCTGCATTGGTCGCCGAGGCGCCCAGCCCGCGGGCAGTCATCGTCGCGATTCACGGCGGCGGTACCACCGCACTGTATTTCGACTGCCCCGGCCATCCCGAACTGTCGTTGCTACGCACCGGCGCGCAGCACGGATACACCGTGGTGGCGCTCGACCGGCCCGGCTACGGCAGCTCCGCCGCCTACCCCGACGCGGTGGCCCAGCCTGAGCAACGGGTCCGGCTCGCCTACGGCGCGGTGGATCGGGTGCTGGGTGAACAACCGCGTGGCGCCGGGCTTTTCCTGATGGCCCACTCCGGCGGATGCGAACTCGCGTTGCGAATGGCCGCAGAAGGATCGGCCGAACAACGCGCCGGCCTGCTCGGTATCGAACTTGCCGGTACCGGACGCCGCTACCATCCCGCGGCGCGCGAGATACTCAAAGCGACAACGCTGCAGCACCGCCCGGCGGGCATGCGTGAATTGCTCTGGCATCCAACCGAACTGTATCCACCCGAAGTGCTCAACGGCGCAACGATTTATCAAGGTGCACCGCCCTACGAAACCCAGATGGTGACGAACTGGGCCCGCCAGGACTTCCCGGCAGTCGCACCCGGCGTGCGAATCCCGGTGCAATTCAGCGTCGCCGAGCACGAGAAGATCTGGCTGTCCGACGAGCCGGCCCTGGCCGAGATTGCGTCCTTGTTCGCCAATGCCGCCAGCTTTCAGGTCAACGAACAAGCCGGGGCAGGGCACAACATCAGCATCGGTCACACGGCCGCCGCCTATCATTCGAGGGTTTTTTCGTTCGCCGACAACTGCGTGGCGACCCACTGATGGACGTCGGATTCATCGGCCTGGGCAGCCAGGGCCGACCGATGGCGGGCCGAATCGTCGACGCCGGCTTTCCGACGACACTGTGGGCCCGCCGGCCTGCCTCACTCGAACCGTTCGCCGGCACCGCCGCGACCGTCGCCGGATCGCCGGCAGAGCTTGCCGCGGCCAGCGACCTCGTCTGCCTCTGCGTGGTCGGTGACGCCGACGTCGAGGAAGTCGTCAACGGCGAGAACGGCGTACTGACCGGGCTCAAACCGGGGGGCGTGATCGCCATCCACAGCACGGTGCACCCCACGACCTGCCATAGATTGGCCGAAAAGGCTGTCAAGCAAGGCGTCTCGGTGATCGACGCGCCGGTAAGCGGTGGCGCACCGGCCGTCGCCGAGGGCCGGCTACTGGTGATGGTCGGCGGTGACGACGACGTCGTCGAACGGTGCCGCCCGGTGTTCGCCAGCTACGCCGACCCGATCGTGCACCTGGGCGCGCTGGGCTCCGGACAAACCACCAAGCTGCTGAACAACCTGCTGTTCACCGCCAACCTCGGGACGGCGGCCAGCACGCTGGCACTCGGCGAGGCGCTGGGTGTCTCACCCGACCGCCTCACCGAAGTGATCTCCCGCGGCAGCGGAAACAGCTTCGCGCTCAACGTACTTGGCGGTGACACCGAAGGTCTGGCCCGTCTCGCGGGCATGGCCGGCACCTTGCTGCAAAAGGACGTCCGCCTGGTCGCCGACGTCGCAGCAGCCGCGACCGTCGCCGGTGGGGCCGTCCTGGACGCTGCCGACGCGACGCTGTCCCTGATGGAACACCCGCGGTGAGAGTCGGATTCATCGGCGCCGGACGGATGGGCCGGCCGATGGTCGGTCGACTGGTCGATGCTGGACACCGGGTCCGAGTGCTCGGCCGATCTAACGAGAAGCGCTCGGCGATAGCCGAATTGGGGGCCGAAGCCATCGACGAGATCGACGCGGCCTGCGCGGACGCGGAGGCGGTGGTGCTCTGCGTGTTCACCGACGAACAGGTTCGGCAGGTCTGCCTGGTCGATGGCCTGGTCGCGGCGATGCCGGCCGGCTCCACCCTCGTGCTGCACACCACCGGAAGCCCCCGGACCGCAGAGGCCATCGCGAAGCGCGGCGTGCAGGTGGTGGATGCCCCGGTCAGCGGGGGCCCGCACAACGCCGCTGCCGGCACGCTGACGCTGTTCGTCGGCGGTGCCGATGACACGGTGGCCGCCGTACGGCCGGTCTTGAGCTGCTACGGGGATCCGATCCTGCATGTCGGCCCGCTCGGCGCGGGCCAGAAAGTGAAGCTGGTCAACAACGCGCTGTTCGCGGCGCAGATCGGCCTGCTCTCCAACGCCGTCGAGTTGGCGGCCCGGCTCGGCGTGGCCGAGTCCGCACTGCTCAGCGCCCTTCCACACGGCAGCGGGGCGAGTCGCGTGCTGGACATCGTGGCTGCGGGTGGGTCGGTGGCGTCGTTCATCGAAACGGCAGGCGATTTTGTCGGCAAGGACATCGCGGTGGTCCGGCGAATCGCCGCTGAATTCGGCGGCGACCTCGGCGTTCTCGACGAAGCGATCGATGCGGGCGTTGCCCGCGCGAAATGAGGTCTTTTCGACCCGCGATGAGGCGTCTACCGTTAGCGTTACAGTCACGCATTCCGTCGTAAAGGTTCCAGCTGTTCAGGGCGTGCAGGAGGGTGTCATGACCAAGCCACAAGTCGTCTTCCATCCGTTCTCCGAGGAGTACTTCGAGAACCCGTTCGACATCTATCGACGAATGCGTGAAGACGCCCCGCTTTACTACGACGAAAAGGAAGACTTCTACGCCATCACGCGTCACGAGGATGTGGCCGCGGCGTTGAAGGACCACGACACCTATTCGTCGAGCCGCGGGTGCGATCTGTCGATGGTGCGCAAAGGCATTTCGGCCGACATGAGGTCCATCATTTTCATGGATCCCCCGGATCACCGGCACATGCGCAGTCTGCTCAACAAGGCCTTCACTCCGCGGGCCGTTCAATCCCAGACCGAGACCGTTCACGAGGTGATCGACAAGTACCTGAGCGAGGTCGATCCCGCCAACTTCGACGTGGTGCAGGACTTCTCCGGGCCATTCCCGGTCGAGGTCATCACCCGGATGGCCGGCGTGCCCGAGGAATACCGCCAGCAGGTGCGGCACTGGATCGACACCAGCCTGTCGCGCGAACCCGGGCAGATCGACATCAGCGACGCCGGCATGCAGGCCAACATCGATACCGCCATGTATTACTTCGGCCTGGTGCAGGAACGTCGGCAGAACCCGCAAGACGACATGATCAGCCGCCTGATCGCCGCCGAGATCCCCGGCGCCGACGGTCAGCCGCGCAAGCTCGATGATATCGAAATATGCGGCTTTTCAACGCTTTTGGGCGGCGCAGGGGCCGAGACGGTCACCAAGTTGATTGGCAGCGCGATGGTGCTCTTCGCCCGCAACCCCGAGCAGTGGGAGAAACTACAAGCCGACCGCAGCAAGTTGGCCGGCGCCGTCGAAGAGTTGCTTCGCTACGAGGGCCCGGTGCAGTACAACGTCCGCTGGACCCTCAAAGACGCCCACACCAGCGGGGGCACGATTCCGGCCGGCAAGCCGGTGTTCGTGATGAACGCCGCGGCCAACCGGGACCCGGACGCGTTCACCGAGGCCGACACTTTCGACATCGACCGCGACCACACCGAAGCGCAACATCTCGGTCTGGGATACGGGATCCACAGTTGCCTCGGCGCGGCGCTCGCCCGGATGGAAAGCCGGATCGCGCTGGAGAAGCTGCTCGACTTCATGCCCCGCTACGAGGTGAATTGGGATGGCTGCAAGCGGGTCACGATGCAGAACGTCGCGGGCTGGCTGAATGTCCCGGTGAAGGTGTTGCGATGAGGTGGACCAAGTGACGAAGAAAATCGAAGTCGACTGGGGCCTGTGCGAAAGCAACGGGGTCTGCATGGGCGTCATCCCGGAGGTCTTTCAACTCGAGGATGACGACACGCTGACCTTGCTGCAGGAAGAAGTCACGCCGGACAACGAAGAGCTGGTGCTCGAGGCCGTCCGGCAGTGCCCGCGGCAAGCCATCTCGATCAGCGAATAACCGACGCATCGACTGATCGTCGGCGGGATCTGTCGGACCCCTCTGCCATAATCGAATGCATGTTCGATTCGACCATGCAGTTGCTTCGCACTGCAGCGCGGGCCGAGAACCGTGCCGCGGGGCAGCGGTTGGCGGTGATTGGCGAATTGGACCTGTTGTGGCTGAGGCATTTTGGGGAGCGCGAGACCTGGGGCACCGACACCCATGACGCGATCACCGACGAGATTGCCGCCGCGCTGCGCATCACCCGCGGGATGGCGGACAGCTATCTGGACTACGCGCGGGCAATGCGGCTACGGCTGCCGCGAGTGGGTGCGTTATTGGTGGCCGGCGATATCGATTACCGGACGTTTCAGACGAGTGTCTACCGCACCGATTTGATCGCCGACCCCGACGTGCTGGCCGCTGTCGATGCGACGTTGGCGGCAAAGGTCACGCGGTGGCCTGGAATCACCCAAGGCCGACTGGGTGGTTACGTCGACCGAATCGTGGCCCGCGCCGACCTCGATGCAGTGCGGCGGCGGCGCGAGCGCCGCGGTGACCGGGAAGTGTCGATCTGGGGCGACGCCGATGGATTGACTGAGATCTTCGGGCGGCTGCACACCACCGACGCCCACGCGATCGACGCTCGGCTAGATGCTCTGGCCGCGACGGTCTGTGCTGACGACCCGCGCACCCGCAATCAGCGTCGCGCAGATGCCATGGGCTCGTTGGCAATCGGTGCCGACCGACTCGCATGCCGTTGCGGACAGTCCGACTGTCCGGCCTTTTCGACGCCACCACCGAGCCCGGTGCTGATTCACGTGATCGCCGATCAGACCGGGGGCGACGGCGCCGCGCCAGGATCGATGATCGGCAGCGATGCGCTCATTCCCGCCGAGCTGCTTGCCGAGCTCGCGAGATCGGCCAAGCTGCGCCCACTGATCCACCCCGCTGACGCGTCAGCCGAGGCAGGCTACAGGCCGTCGCAGGCGCTGGCCGACTTCGTTCGCTGCCGCGACCTGACCTGCCGCTTCCCGGGCTGCGACCAACCCGCAGCGCGCTGCGACCTCGACCACACCATCCCCCACGCCGACGGCGGGCCCACCCACGCGTCGAATCTGAAAGCACTGTGCCGCCGCCATCACCTCCTCAAGACGTTCTGGGGCTGGGGCGACCGACAACTGCCCGATGGCACGGTCATCTGGACATCACCCGCGGGACAGACCTACGTCACGACCCCCGGCAGCGCCCTGCTGTTCCCCACCCTGTGCACGCCGACCGCGACACTCGACGCCATCCCCGTTCGGCCGCGCCTCGCCGATCGCGCAGCAACGATGCCTACGCGTCGAAATACCCGTGCTCACAACCGGGCTCGCTATATCGCCGCCGAGCGAGCGCACAACCGAGCGGCGCGGGAACCAGCATCGGTGCCGATTATCGCGAACGACGAGCCGCCGCCTTTCTAGCTACGCGGGCATTAAGAATTTATCAAGGCGGCGCGGCTACTTTTCGGTGCAGAAAAGCGAAAGGAAAGCCGCATGAAGAAAACAATCGCCGGAGCGCTTAGCCGGCACCAAGGCCCCCGCACCCCTTCTGCACTCCTCGGGGCGGTCTTTTCATCGTCGGGCCGATTTGCGACGAGATCGGGGTGCACTAGGCGTAAGCGGTTGCGGCTCAGGCAAATCCGGAGATGATGACCGCGTTGCAATCGGCCGCGGCCTGACGCAGCTTGACCGCCGCCTGGTAGGCGTCGGACTCGTACCACGCTCGAGCGGCATCCACCGATTCGAATTCCAGCACGACGGTCTGGTCGCCGTGCCAATCCCCTTCGATGACGGCGGGCTTGGTGTCGACCGCAAGGATGTTGACCCCGCCCATCGCCGCACCGGCCGCCCGACCGTAGGCCTTCATGCCTTCGGGGTCTTTGATGGCCTCGGTCAGAATCACATATCCCTTGGGCATAGTTGATGAAACTCCTTGCTATTTCTCGCTGATGGCCTGTTCCGGGCAACACTCGATGGCCTCCTGCGTGGCCGCCTCCAAGTCCGTCGGCACCTCGGAGTCGATCGACACGGCGTAGCCGTCGTCGGTGAGGCTGAACACGTCCGGACACAGCGTGAGGCACATACCGTGACCGCGACAGCGCTGATCGTCTACCCAGACCCTCATGCCGGCGTGAACTCCAGGTGCAACTCGGTGAGCCCGCGCAGAATGTAGGTCGGAACGAATTGGTAGTGGCGGTCATTGGCCGGTCCGTGATGTTGCTCGCTGATCTGGATATCGGAGGTTCGGTCGAGCAGTCTTTCCAGAGCCACCCGCGTTTCGGCGCGCGCCAGCGGCGCACCGGGGCAGCTGTGGATGCCGCGCCCGAACGAAATATGTTGACGCGCATTCTTTCTGGCGGGATCGAACGTGGTGGGGTCCTCGAAGCGGCGCGGATCGCGATTGGCGGCGGCCTGCACCACCATCACGGTGGTGCCCGCAGGCAGGTCCACTCCGCCGATGTTGACCGGCCTCCGGTTCAACCGGAAGTCCCCCTTGACCGGGCTCTCGTGGCGCAGCGACTCCTCGATGAAGTTCGGCACCAAACTGCGGTCCTTACGCAACTGCGCCTGAATGTCCGGTCGCTCCCCCAGCGTCTGCAGCGACGCGCCGAGCAGCCGAACGGTGGTTTCCTGACCCGCCGAAAAGACGTTGGCCGCAACCCGAGCCACGTCTCCGACCTCGGGTGTCGAACCATCCGGGTAGGTGGCGGTGGCCAAACCGGTCAACACGTCCTCGCGGGGCGAAGCGCGCCGGTCGGTGACGTAGTCGGAGAACAGACCATAGAGGAATTCCAGCGGGCTGTGCGCGAGCGATTCCTTGCCGGTGCCGCCGACGCCACCACCCGAGTGCTGGCGGATGCCCTGGACGAACTTGTCGCGGTCCTCCAGCGGCACGCCCAGCAGGTCGGCGATCACCAGCAGCGTGAACGGGCTGGCGAAGCCCTTGATGAACGGGCCGTGCCCGGGCGCCAGGAAGTCGTCGAGCGCCTGGTCGGCCAGCGCCCACATGGCGTCCTCGTTTTCCTTGAGGCGCTTCGGGGTGATCAGCCGCATCAACAGCGAGCGGTGGTTGGTGTGGGTCGGCGGGTCGAGCGTGGGCAGCTGGTCGCTGAACGGCAACTCGTCGCGGTGCTGCTCGATCAGCTCGGTGATGTCGTCGTTGCCCTTGTCTTCGAGGCTGACCGGAAAGCCGGGGAATGGGCCGGTCACCGCGTTGCACGAGGACCAAGTATCGGCGTCATTGAGGACGGCGCAGGCTTCTTCCCACCCGGTCACCATCGTGACGTCGTGGTGGTTTTCCTTGGTCACCGGGCACTTCTGCCGGAGCGACTCGTAATAGGGATAGGGGTCCGCGATGAGCTCGCTGCCGCGGAAAAAGTCGGGCTCTCCTGCGTCGTTCACTATTTCGCACCGTTCCAATCTCGATCAGTGAGAATGTGCCTCTCAGAGATGAGTATTAGATTTCCATAAAGCATGCCGCAACGTCAACGCGCTGCGGATCGTCAGTCAGCCGGCGGGAACGAGATCGGCCTCCACCAAGGGGCCGGACGTCACCCGGCTGCGGAACGTCTCGATCGCGGCGATCGATCGCGGGTCTAACCCGGCTGCCGCGAGTGCCTGCGCCTTGAACGCCTGAGCCGCGGCGCTGAGCCGATGCTCGACGAGGCAGACGTGAGAGTCCAGCTCGACCGGCCAGGTCTGTCCCCACAGCGTGACCTCGGTGGCGCCCTGGTCGAGTGCCTGCAGGACGCCTTGTCGCACACGTGAATCGCCGTCGAACAGGTTGGCCGCGGCGGCCAGGGTTTGCGGCGCCGGTCGATGCCCGACCGTCGCCAGCGCGTACTCGAGGTCGAGGATCTGGGCGCCGAGGATCTGCAGCGGGCGCTCGTCGGCATGATCGGCGAGCAGCACCGTCACGTCCCACCCAGCCATCGTCCGGTCGAACAGCCAGCCGCCGGCGAAGCGGACCACATCGGCGACATCGGCGGCGACGACATCGAGCCGGTATCTCACCCCAGGTTCGGCGGTGCCATGTCCCGGGCCAACGACTCCGAGTACTCCTTGAAGACCTCGGTCAGTGGTACTTCGGGATTGATCAGCCATGTCGTCTCCATTCCGGTGATGAAGGCAAGAATCTGCACTGCCTTGACGGTCACATCCATGTCCATGCGGAACTGCCCAGCGCGCTGACCTCGCCGGATCAGCTCGATGATGATGTCGATCGCGCCCTGATAGCGGGCGGTGAGACGGTCGTGCAGCGGAGCATCCGGGTCGAGGTTCTCCGCCAGCAGCACGCTGTAGGTGCCGACCAGTTCGGGCGACCGGTAGAACCGATCGGCGGCCGCGGCGACTTCCGAGATCAGGTCGCCGGCCCGGTCGGCGTGCGCGTCGTCGTCGGCGTCGCGAATGTCGAGCACCGCGTGGAGCAGTTGTTCTTTGGATTCGAAGTGATGCAGCAGCCCGGCCGGACTGACCCCGGCCTCCCCGGCGATCTGGGCCAGCGTCGTGTTGCGCCACCCGTTGCGAGTGAGCAACCGCTGCGCCACGGCCAGGATCCGCTGTTTGCGATCCTCACCCTTGGCCCGCAGCGACTCGTAAGGCCGTGTCTCGGGCATCGGACTCCTCTGTCCAACCAACCAACTGAACACACAGTAGGTTGGTTGGGTCGACTGTGACAAGGGTCTCAACCGAACTTTTTCCGACTCGTTACAGGCCGAGAGACTTGGCGATGATCACCTTCATCACTTCGCTCGTTCCGGCGTAGATCCGTGCGACGCGTGCGTCGGTATACAGGCGGGCGATCGGATACTCCATCATGTAGCCGTATCCGCCGAACAGTTGCAGGCAGCGGTCGATCACGCGTTGCTGCATCTCGGTGCAGAACAGCTTCACCCGCGCCGCGTCGGGGGCCGACAACTCCCCCTCGACGTGCAGCGCCACCGCACGGTCCAGCATCGCCTGGCCGGCCTCCACTTCGGTTGAGCACGCGGCCAATTCGAATTTAGTGTTCTGGAATGATGCGACCGGCTGACCGAATGCCTTGCGGCCCTTGGTGTAGTCGATGGCCGCCGCGATCGCCGAGCGCGCCTGCGCCACCGATCCGACCGCTACGGTCAGACGTTCCTGCGGCAGGTTGTGGCCCAGATAGCCGAACGCCTCGCCCTCCTCGCCCAGCACGTTCTCGACGGGGACGCGGACATCGACGAACGAGAGTTCGGCGGTGTCCTGGACCTTGCATCCCATTTTCTCCAGTTCGCGACCCCGGGTGAAGCCCGCCATCCCGTCCTCGACGACGAGCAGCGTCAGGCCCTTGCGCCGGTTGTCGGGATCGGTGGCCGTGCGGGCCACCACGATCACCAGGTCGGCCTGCATCCCGCCGGTGATGAATGTCTTGGCGCCGTTGACAATCCAATGGTCGCCGTCCCGCACGGCCGTGGTGCGCATGCCCGCGAGGTCTGATCCGGTTCCCGGTTCGGTCATCGCGACGGAGGTGAGCAGCGTTCCGTCGGCCAGGCCGGGGAACCACCGTTTGCGTTGCTCTTCGTTCGCGTAGTGCAGGAAGTACGGCAGGATCACCTCGAGTTGAGTGCGGACCGTGGACAGCGTCACCAGCGCCTGGGCAGCCTCTTCCTGCAGTACGACGTTGTAGCGGTAATCGGGCATGCCGCCGCCGCCGTATTCCTCGGGGATCGCCATCCCGAGCATGCCGAGCGCACCCATCTGCTTGAAGACGTCGCGTGGCATTCGCCCGCCCTTTTCCCACTCGGGGTAGGCGGGCACGACCTCCTTGCCGATGAAGTCGCGGGCCAACTCACGAAACGCCTGATGATCTTCGGTGAACAGGTCTCTTCGCATGAATTTTCCTGTCAGGCAACAAGTTCGACGACGGTGGCGTTGGCGGTGCCGCCGCCCTCGCACATGGTCTGCAACCCGTAACGAATCCCGTTGTCGCGCATGTGATGCACCATGCGGGTCATCAGCACCGCGCCCGATGCGCCGAGCGGATGACCCAGCGCGATGGCACCGCCCAGCGGGTTCAGCAGATCCGGGTCGGCGCCGGTTTCGGCAAGCCACGCCAACGGCACTGGGGCGAAGGCTTCGTTCACCTCGAACGCGCCGACGTCGGAAATCGAGACCCCGGCTTTGGCCAGCACTTTCTCGGTGGCCGGAATCGGACCGGTGAGCATCAGCACCGGGTCGGCACCGGTGACCGCACCCGCTATGTATCGCACCAACGGGGTCAGTCCGAGTTCGACCGCGATGTCTGAGGTCATCACCAGCAATGCCGCTGCGCCATCGGAGATTTGAGAGGAGTTGCCGGCGTGGATCACCCCGGCTTCGTCGAACGCCGGCTTGAGGCCGGCCAGCTTCTCGGCCGTGGTGCCCCGTCGTATCCCTTCGTCCGCGGCGATAACAGCGCCGTCTTCTGCGTTCGGGGGGAAGACCGGGACGATCTGGTCGGTGAAGGCCCCGCTGTCCTGTGCGGCGGCGGCGCGTTCGTGGGACAGCGCCGAGTACTCGTCGAGCCGGGTGCGGGACAAGCCCCACTTCTTGGCGATCATCTCCGCCGAGATGCCTTGGTTGAACGAGAAACCGTCATAGCGCGCGAGCACTTTGGGGCCGTACGGCTGTCCGCTTGCCCGGGCCGAGCCCAGCGGCACCCGGCTCATCACTTCGACACCGCCGGCGACCACGACGTCCTGCTGCCCGGACATCACCGCCTGCGCGGCGAAGTCGAGCGCTTGCTGGCTGGAGCCGCAGGCCCGGTTGATCGTCGTGCCCGGAATGTGTTCGGGCCAGCCGGCGGCCAGCACGGCCCACCGGCCGATGTTGCTCGACTGGTCGCCGACCTGCGACACGCATCCCCAGACCACGTCGTCGATGACGTTCGGGTCGATCCCGGCGCGCGCCACGAGCTCGTTGAGCACGACTGCCGAGAGGTCGGCGGCGTGCATGGCCGACAGGCCACCGTTGCGCTTGCCGACCGGCGTCCGCACCGCCTCGACGATGACTGTTTCACGCATTCTTCTGCTCCGATCTCTTGACCGCCCACTGACCGGTGAACGACGGGTCACGCTTCGCGGCGAAAGCGGCATACGCCTCCGCCGAATCCACTGTGGCAAAGTTACCGACCTGCGCGCGGGCCTCGTTGGCCAGCGCATCACGCATGGTCCGGTCGGCACCCTCGTTGAGCAGCGTCTTACTTTGCGCCAACGCAATCGGCGGTCCGGCAGCCAGTCGATCGGCGACATCGGTGACAAACGCCTCGATCTCACCGCGGTCCACCACCCACGTCACCAGGCCGAGCGCGTGCGCTTCGGCAGCGTCGATGGTTTCGGCCAACAACACCAGCCGCTTGGCCTGTTGCAGACCAGCGATTTTCGGCAGCAGCCACGAGCCACCAAGGTCGACCGACAGGCCTCGCTTGGAAAAAATCTGGGAGAACGTCGATTCCGGGGTCGCCACCACCAGGTCGCAGCCCAGCGCCAGGTTCCAGCCCGCCCCGACCGCGACGCCGTCGACTTTCGCGATCGTCGGGACCGACATCTCGTGCAACGCCAGCGCGACGTCGGTCAACCGTTGCAGCTTGTGGACGGGATGACTGTCATCGGGCGTCGAGATATCGGCGCCGGAGCAGAACGCCCCCTGCGCGCCGGTGAGCACCACTGCCCGTATCCCGTCATCTTTGCCCGCATTGGTGAGGGCCTGCGCCAGCGCGATCCAGAGCTCGCGGTTGATCGCGTTCTTGCGGCGCGGCCGGTTGAGAGTCAGCGTGCGCACACCGTCGCGGTCCTCACACAGCAGCACGGGCTCATCGGGGTTCATCAGCTGTAGGCCGGCCCGATGGCGCCTTGCGCTCGCAGGCTATCGATTTCCTCGGCGCCGCAACCGAGTTCGGCCAGCACCGCGTCGGTGTGCTGCCCGAGGCCGGGCACCGCGCCCATCGGAGCCTGGTAGCCGGCGATGACGGGCGGTGGCAGCAGAGCCTGAATCGGACCGGCGGGCGTGTCGACCTCCCGCCAGCGGTCACGCGCCGCAAGCTGGGGGTGATCGAGCACTTCGCTGGGCAGGTTGTATCGCGAGTTGCCGATCCCGGCGGCGTCCGCCGTTTTCTGCACGTGGTCCAGGTCGTGCGCAGCACACCAGGTGCCGATCGCCGCGTCCAAAATGTCGCGGTGCGCGCACCGACCGGAGTTGTGAGCGAATCGCGGGTCGTCGGCGAGGTCTTCGCGCTGGATGATCTGCCGTGAAAATCGTTGCCATTCCGCATCATTGGTGGTTCCCAGCACGACGGTCTGACCGTCGGCGGTGCGGTACGAGCCGTAGGGCGCAACTGCGGGCGAACTCATGCCCAACGGCTCCTGGTCGATACCGGAGTACCGGGTGTACGTCAGCGGGTACCCCATCAACTCCGTCATGGTGTCGAGCAGGCTGAGCCCCACCGTATTGCCGTGGCCACTCGGCGTCGACTGCGCGTCACGTGAATACAGCAGCGCCAGAATCGATAACGCTGAATAGAGCCCCGTACTGATGTCTGCCACCGGCGGGCCGGGCTTTGCCGGTTCGCCTGGCCTACCGGTGATGGCGCAAGCACCGGACTCCGCCTGTACCAACAGGTCGTAGGCCCGCTTGTGTGACAACGGGCCGCCCGGGCCGTATCCGTCGATCTCGACCGCGATGACGTTCGGATGGCGTTGCTCCAGATCTGCGGCACCGATGCCGAGGCGCGATACCGAACCCGGGGCGAGATTGGACACCAGCACATCGGCGCGATCGAGCAACCGGTGCAGAATGTCGCGCCCTGCCTCGGCTTTCAGGTCGAGCGTCACCGACTCTTTGCCACGGTTGGCCCAGACAAAGTGGGCGGCAAGCCCGTTGACGACTTCGTCGTAATAACGGGCGAAATCCCCGCCCTTAGGGTTTTCGATTTTGATGACCCGCGCACCGAAATCGGCGAGCACGCGGGTGCACATCGGCGCCGAGACCGCCTGCTCCAGGGCCACCACGGTGATACCCGTCAGCGGCCCCCGGTTCTGCGGCATCAC
>CAVVSN010000029.1:0-149501 GCA_963750885.1 uncultured Actinomycetota bacterium | reverse complement strand
TGCTGCAACTGCTCTTCGGCGGTCAGGCGGGCCTGCACCTGAGCAAGTAACGTGGCGATCGCCTGCAGAGCGCTCAGTTCGTTAGGCAGCCACTCGCGGTCACCCAATTTCACAAAGCCGAGCGTTCCAGTGGTGAGGTCTCCCGAGAGCAGTGGAACAGCCGCCATCGACGTCTGGGGCGCGCCCGTGGTGTCCTCGATATTGCGTTGGTAGTCCTCGTTCGCCGGCTCGGGCCGCAAAACGTAAGGCTCCCTGTAATTTTCGATGAGCGCGAAAACCGAGTCAGCGCCAGCGAAGTACACCACGCCGATCGGGTCGGGATCGGGAATGTTGGGCCGTGGTGGCCATTCAGCGACGAGAATCGTCGCGCGGATAGCGTGGTCGGTGTGGCGCAGGAAGCCGATGTCGACGCCGAGGCGATCCACCAGCATGGCCACCACCTGTTGGCTGATCGCGGCGTGATCGACCGCGGTGGCTGCCATCAACTGCGCAGCCGCCTCGGTCACCAAGTCATCGAGCCCCGCGGACATGTCAAACACGGTAGCCCCCATTAACGTCACCGCAAATAGACTCGGTCAGAATCGTGCTGGCTGCGACCCGCTCTGCCGTCGGGCGCAAAGCAATCCCCTTCGCCGAAGAGACCGTGGTTTTACGGTTACGCTGAAAAAGCGGGAGACGCGGGCGTCGCGTCAGCTGGTACAGGGCGCCCAATACTGAGATGGGGGGCGCCATGATCGACCCCAACCCGATCGCTCACAGAGCACACGTTCTAGACCTCTCCGCTTCCACCGATCTCGAGCTGTTGAACCGATTGCGATCCGACCCCACGATCGAGATTCTGGACCGCAGCGAGGAACAGCTCGCCGGTCTGAAGAAGCTACGGCCCGCACCCAGCGAAGAGGTCTTAGCGGAAGACATTCGCTGGGCCTACTACCCGTGGCGGCGCGCGGTGGTTGCGGTCCTCGGCCCGCAGGGGTTCCGGACTCTGCGGTTGGATCGCAACAGAAACAACATCACCGCTCAAGAACAGGCCAGGCTCGGTTCGCTGACGATCGGTGTCGCGGGGCTCAGCGTGGGCCATGTCATCGCTCACACCCTGGCGGTTCAGGGATTGTGTGGTTGCATTCGGCTGGCGGATTTTGATCATCTCGAGTTGTCGAATCTCAATCGGGTACCCGCTACCGTCTTCGATCTCGGGCTCAACAAGGCGCATGTGGCAGCGCGCAGGATCGCGGAACTCGACCCCTATCTGCGGGTGGAGGTGTTCGATGCAGGACTCACCTTCGAGACCGTTGAAGCTTTTCTGGACGGACTCGATGTTGTTGTCGAGGAATGCGATTCGCTGGACATGAAGGCTGTCACGCGTATCGGTGCTCGCGACCGCCGCATTCCGGTGGTGATGGCAACCAGCGACCGCGGCATGGTCGATGTCGAACGCTTCGACCAAGAACCTGAGCGTCCGATCTTGCACGGACTGCTGGGTGATCTCGACGTGAAGCTGCTCCCGGGCATGAGCAGTCGGGACAAGATCCCGCACATGCTCCGTCACCTCGAAGCTGAACGCCTGTCGCCGCGAGGTACGGCCTCGCTGATCGAGGTTGACCGGACGCTGTCGACCTGGCCCCAACTGGCCTCCGATGTCGTCATCGGCGCGTCCGCGGTGGCTGAAGCGGTGCGCAGAATCGGGCTGAACGAAGGATTGAGGTCGGGCCGGTGCCGCATCGACGTCGGGTGGGCGCTCGATCAACTCGCCGAACCGGAGACGGCTCGGCACGATGCGGCGTCCGCCATCGACCAAGCCGATCAGTCAGCGACTTCGACGATTGACGATGCCATCGTCACTGCCGCCATACGCGCTCCATCCGGCGGGAACAGCCAGCCCTGGCACATCGAGGCGAGCTCTTCGGAAGTCACCATCAGCGTGGCCACGAAATATACGTCGTCGATGGACGTCGGCTTCCGCGGCAGCGCAGTGGCATTGGGCGCGGCCCTGTTCAATGTCAGGGTTGCTGCCGCCGCGCACGGGGTCCTTGGTCACGTCGGCGTCGCCGAAAGTGTCATCGGAAGTCCGCTGCGGGCCAACGTTGTTCTGCAAGCTGGCGTAGACCCTGCGCTGGCCGAGTTATATCGGCCGATGCTGGCTCGTGAGACCAACCGACATCAGGGTATTCGTGAAGGCATCGCCGGGGAAACCGCCGAATTGCTCACAGCCGCAGCGGAGCGCGAGGGGGCACGTCTTCGCCTGCTTACCCGTGACAGCGATCTTTCTTATGCCGCAGAGATTTTCGGCGCCGCCGACCGCATCCGGTACCTGACGCCGCACCTGCACGCGGAAATGTTCTCTGAGCTCCGTCAGCCCGGGGATGCCGATCCGGACACCGGACTCGACATCCGAACCCTCGAGCTTGACGCCAGCGACGAGGCAATGCTTGAGATTCTGCGCCGCCCCGACGTCATGGCTCATCTTTCCGAATGGGACGCCGGAGACGCGCTTGGCGACGACATGCGCGGCCGCATCCGCGCGAGCTCCGCGCTGGCGGTTGTCACCGTTGCCGGGGAAAGTCTGCTGGACTACGCCAGAGGTGGGTCAGCCACAGAAGCGGTGTGGATTCTCGCCCAGCGCGAAGGTCTCAGCGTTCAGCCGTTGTCTCCGGTTTTTCTTCATGCGCGCAGCAGGGACGAGCTCACCGTGTTGTCGCCGCGCTTCGCCAGCCAATTGGAATGCCTGCAAGGCGATTTCATGCGACTGACGGCAACCGATCCGGCGACAGAGGCGACCGTGCTGGTGCTCCGGTTCAGCACCGGCCCACCGCCGTCGGTGCTGAGTCGACGCAGCACCAGCCGAGTCCATCTGCGGCGCAACGCAGTTGGTTGATCTGTGCGCGCGTGCCGCTGATGCCATCAGAACGGTGTGGCGGTGAATCCCCAGCGCAACAACGCCGCCTCGCCACGGGCCTGACCGCGCAGCCCACTCTGCCGAGCGCGGCCCGAGGCAGTGGGTCTGCCGCGCGCACCGAAGCTCCAATGAGCCTGCAGATAGGGAAGAGGCGTTGAATGTCCGGAACGCAGATCCTGCAGGCCGGCCGCGCCGAATTCCTGCGATAGTTCGTCGATCGTGAACGCTGCCGCTTCGCTCGCAATCGCGTCCATGCGTAACACCTCCGGGGAGTCCGGGTCGAAGCACATTAACATCCGGGAAGTAGTTGCCGGGTGGCGCAGCCGCTGAAAGTCAGAGATCCATACCGAGGCCCCGCTGCGACTCCGGACGGAAGCGATTTGGCTGAGCGCGCCGCGCAACACGTCGAAATCCGGCAGCTGATGCAGAGTCCACATGCAAGAGACAGCATCCCAATTCGCGGTTGAAAGCCGCTCGGGTAGGGCGGTGATGTCCGCCTGCACCAGCTCGACTCGGTCGCTGAGCCGCTCGGCATCGAACAGCGCGTCTGCCGTCGAGAGCATGTTGGGGGCCAGATCGACGGCCGTGGCCGTGACATCGGGGCGTCGACGCAGGATCGCGCTCAGCGCGCGGCCCGATCCCACACCAAGGTCCAGCAATCGTCCGCCCGGGGGAAGCAGCGCATCCACACCCCGCGCGCACAGGTCGTAGACAGCGCGCATACCCGGGTTGGAGGCGCCACCGGTGTGGAATTGGGCAACCGATTCGGCGTCATCCATCACCATGGGTTCGGGAATTCTTCGGCGCTCAGCGGAGTGGAGGCGCTCGCGCACCAGGATTCCTGGTATCCGCCACAGCGGTCGAATTGTCGTCACCACGAACCTTTCTTCGACGACGGGATTGGCTACTCACCGATTCTGCACTGCGCGGAATCGCGAGACAGATTCGTGAGTCTAGGTAAGCTTCTGAAGTAGTCAGCGTGCGCGGAGGCATCGGGAGGGCGGTCGTGGCTCAGACTCGTGTTCTTCCAGGCGATGCGCTTGAGTCGTTGCCCCTTCCCCCGGTCAACCCGATGTCGTTTCGTGAACGTCTCGCGGCAGTGAAGGAGTTCAGCACCGGCACCGAGAGGCTGCGCGACGCCGGGGGGCCGGTAACCGCTTTCACATTGGGCCCTCGTTGGCTGATGCCCCCGATGGTGTTGGTGACTTCGCCCGCTGCGATCCGTGATGTCCTGAGCGCGAAGGATGCCTCGTTGGACAAGACGACACCGGTCTTCAGCGAGATGCGCCGGATCATCGGCTCCAATCTCGCCGACCTGCCCTTCGAGCCTTGGAAACCCCGGCGGCGCACCCTGCAACCGGTGTTCACCAAGCAGCGCGTGAGCGAGTTCGGTGGCCACATGGCCCAAGCCGCCCAGGCTGTCCACGAGAAATGGGGCGAGGGTGGTGTCGTCGATCTGGACGCCGAGTGCCGCGCGCTGACGCTACGCGCCCTAGGCCGCTCGGTGCTCGGGCTCGACCTCGAGCAGCGGGCCGACGAGGTCGCCGAGCCGCTGCGGATTGCGCTGACGTACGCGATCCACCGCGCGACGGGTCTGCTGCGGGCACCCGCCTGGTTCCCGACACCGGCACGCCGGCGGGCACGGGCGGCAAGCGCGCAATTGCATGCTCTGACTCGGGAGATTCTGCGTGAGTGCCGCGCCGATCCGAACCGTGTCGCCCCGCTGGTGCGGGCGTTGCTCGCCGCTGAAGATCCCGAAACCGGCTCCCGTCTGTCTGATGAAGAGATTTGCGACGAGCTGATCATCTTTCTTTTTGCCGGCCACGACACCACTGCAACGACGCTGACCTACGCCCTCTGGTCGCTGGGCCTGCACACGAAGATGCAGGATCGCGTCGCGGCCGAAGTCGCGGCGCTGCCTGATCGGCCGATGACACCAGATGACATCCCGCAACTGGGCTACACCGTGCAGGTAGTCCGGGAATCACTTCGCCTGTGCCCGCCGGCGCCCACCGGAACGCGCATGGCGCAGCGGGATGTGTCAGTGGATGGCTATTTGGTGC
This sequence comes from uncultured Actinomycetota bacterium, assembly GCA_963750885.1. GTDB lineage: Bacteria > Actinomycetota > Actinomycetes > Mycobacteriales > Mycobacteriaceae > Mycobacterium. The sequence goes on along the minus strand of CAVVSN010000029.1, from coordinate 144,542 downwards.
AAAAAGGCACAATGCTCGTCGTTGGCCGGATGGCCGTTCAACGAGATCCCGCGCTGTGGGATGACCCGCTTCGATTCGATCCGGAGCGGTTCAGCCCGGAAAAGTTCAAGGCTCTGGATCGCTGGCAGTACATACCGTTCGGCGGTGGGCCGCGGTCGTGTATCGGCGATCATTTCGCGATGCTCGAGGTCACGCTGGCCCTGGCGTCCATAATCCGCGGAGCCGAAATCGATTCTCTGAATGACGATTTCCCCCTTGCCCTGCATTTCACCATGATTGCCGACGGTCCGATACGCGCCAAGGTCAGCCGGCGTCGCTAGCGGCTATTCGGGGTCGGTCAGGTGCTGGGCAAAGAAGTTGAGGATGCGTTGCCACGCCTCCTCGGCCTCGGGGCGAGAGTAGGCCATCCCCGCGATGCCCGCGACGAGCCGAATCGGCGCGGGCACGGCGTGATCGTTCATGAAGCTGTGCCCGACGTCTGGATATTCTTTGACATCATGTGGCACTCGGCCCTGGGTGAGCACGGCCTCGAGCTTGGCCGCGGTGCCGCGAGCCACGATGGGGTCTTTGGCGCCGAAGCTCGCGACGACCGGACATGATTGCTGGAGCTTTTCGACATCTTTGGGGAGTAGTGCATAGCTGGGCGCAGTGGCTTCGAACAGACCGCTGGGGGCCATCTGCAGGCAGAAACCGGCGCCCATGCAGAACCCGGCCAAGCCCACTTTGCGCGTGCATCGCCTGTCCGAGATGAGATATTCACGTGCGGCCCGCAAATCGGAGTAGGCGGCGCCTCGGCCGCTGAAATGCGAGCGGATGACGCTGATCATGCAGGTGATTTTGGGGCCGTGGCCGTTGTAAAGCGCCGGAGCCAAGGCCAGATATCCGTTGGCGGCGAAACGATCGGTGATGCGTTTCAAGTCGGACGTAAGGCCGAGTACATCTTGAACTACGACGACGCCGGGCCACGGACCTTCTCCCCGGGGGGTGGCGAGGTAACCGGGCACGTGGCCGTCAGCTGTGGGATAAGTGATGTCAGGCATCAGGCGTGTCACCGTTGTTTCCATTGGAGGACTGCGCGGGCTGTGTTCAGCATTATCACGACAGCGGTGGGCTTGTATTCCTCAACGGTTATCGAATCCCGGATGTGACCGAAGCATCACCTTTACGCCTTCCGCCGTGGCGGGATCTATGTATTATTCAATAACTGAACTAATTCTTCTTATTGATCACGCCAACTCGGCAAAGACTTAACAGTTTCGGCAACGTACGGCCATCGGGGCCGGCCTTCGTTCCCAGATCGGAGGACACCGTGGCGGCCAATCTGGCCCTCATCACCTCCATCGCCAATCAGCTGTTGGAAGCGAACGCGACGACCGCCACCCAGGCCAGCGAACAGGTGCTGGCACAGCTCGTAACACACTTTGATCTGCACTACGCCTTCCTGCGTTACAGCGACCACAACATCCGCGCATCCGTACTGGCCGCCGAGTGGCCCTCGCGATCCGACGTCGCCAGCCCCGACCCGTTCGCCGTTGTCGCCTTCACCAGCGACCACCCCGCGCTGGCCGTGTGCGACAACGGCAAAGAACTCGTGATGGTCCACCGCAAGTTCGACGGCGCTTCCTCATTCCCTGTGTTCACTGGCGGGCGCAGCGCGCCACTGGTGGCGGCCGCGCCGCTGGTCTCAGGAAGCCTCACCACCGGAGCGCTCGGATTCGTCAAGCGCCGCGGCCGCAGATGGAACGCGGAGACGAAGAACACCCTGACAACCGTGGCTTCGCTGTTCGCGCAATTCCAGGCCCGGGTGTCGGCCGAGGAACTCCTTCGCCATCTCGCCGACCACGACGATCTGACCGGGCTGCGTAACCGTCGGGCACTGCTCGCCCACCTCGCGGATCGTCTCGCGCCGCGACAGCCCGGCCCGGTCGCGGTCCTCTACATCGATCTCGACCGTTTGAAGGCGATCAACGACTCGCTCGGGCACGCCGCCGGCGACTGGTTCATCCGCGGCTTCGCCGACCGCCTGACATCGTGTGTCGGCAGCCGCGGCATGGTTGCCCGGTTGGGTGGCGACGAGTTCGTCGTCGTTCCGGACAAGCCGATGACACCCCAGGCCGCGGAGCTCTTTGCCGAGCGGATCCGGAAAACGGTGTACGACCGCCTGACCATCGGGGACCAGACCGTCGCCCGAACCGTGAGCATCGGCGTGGCCGCCGGCACTCCGGGCCGGGACAGCGGCACCGGCCTGCTGCGCCGTGCCGACGAAGCCGTCCTGGCGGCCAAGCGCGCCGGCCGCAATCAGATCGCCGTAGCCAGCGACAATTCGCTGAAGAAGCTGTTTCGCAACGACATCCAGGGACATCTGCAGGGCGACGTCGACAGCGACGCCCTGCTGCTGCACTACCTGCCCGAGGTCGACCTCTGGACGGGCGCCATCGTGGCCACCGAGGCGCTGGTGCGCTGGCGACACCCGTCGCGCGGCGTGCTGCTGCCGAATTCGTTCATCGGGGTGGCCGAGTCGATGAACCTCGTCGGCGACTTGGACCGGTGGGTGCTGCGAACCGCGTGCGCGGAGTTCAGCGGATGGCGCTCGCGTGGCCTGGGTCGGGGCGCCACGTTGCGGGTCAACGTCTCCCCCCTGCAGTTGACCAGCCCGGGGTTCGTCGGGATGGTCGCCGAGACGATCGCGGAGTTCGGCATGAACGACGGTTCGCTGTGCCTGGAGATCACCGAGCGCGCGGTGGTCAATGACATCGAGAGCACAACGCGCACGCTGACCAAGCTCAAAGACCTCGGCGTGCAGGTTTGCATCGACGACTTCGGCACCGGCTACGCCGTTCTGTCGCATCTCAAAAGGCTGCCCGTCGACGCGCTCAAGATCGACCCACGGTTCGTGCGCAAGCTCGGGACCAACGTCAACGATCTGGCGATTGTCCGCGCGATCATCGGCCTCGCCGATGCGTTCGACCTCGAGCTGATTGCCGAGGGCGTCGAAACCCCTGCCGCCGCAATGGCGTTGATGCACCATGGCTGCCGCCGGGCGCAGGGGTATCTGTTTTCGAGGCCGGTGACCGGTGACGGCATGGCTGCGTTGTTGTCCGCGCGCCGAATGCCGATGCCGTTCCTGACCGACAACGAGGCCCTGACCCGCGCCGTGGTCTAGCGGCGTCACACCAGAAGCGGGCTGTAATCCGCCGGTGGGTCAACGAGATTCATTGTCCGGAACAGCTTTTCGGTGAGCACTGAACTGCTCTCAGCGGCGTGCAGCACCTCTTCGCGCAGAAACAGCAGTTCTTCGGACACCGGCGGACGGTCATTCGCCGTGTACATGTAGAGGTCGTTGAACTGGTTGGATACCCATTGCGGTCCGATCAGGCCGGCCGCGGCGTCAAAAAATCGCCGTGCTCACGTCTACGTCGGATTGCGACAAGCATTCGCGCAGCGCAACAGCTTCGAGCGCGGCCACGGTCATGCCCTGGGTGTAGATAGGACTCAAACTGCAGATCGCGTCACCGAACACCAGTAGCCCCGCCGGGAATCGCGCATCTTGTCATAGCGGCGCCACGCGCCACCCGGATAGCGGAAGACGTCCATCTGACCCAGGGGCTCGGCGCCTGCCTGCAGCGCGGTCGCCAGCGCCGGTGACACGAATCGCGCGGCCAACTCCATCAAGGCGGCCAGATCGGCAGGCGGTTCAAGTTGATCCAGGCGATAGACGGTCAACATCCAGGTGCCATTTTCGTACGACGAAAGCGCCCCACCGGTAGGCAGATTCGGCTCCGGAAACACCATGGTCATCTTCTCGTTCACCATGCCCGCGGGCATGCGCAGCAACTGGCTGGCGTAGGTCGCGTTGGCCGTCGAGTGCTCGGTGTCCGGCCGGCCGTAGCCCAGGCTCTCGAGGAAGGCCGGGGTGCGTGCGCCACGCCCCATCGCGTCGACCACCAAGTCGGCGTCGAGCACGCGTTCTTCACCGGTGCCCCGGTTGAACAACCGCGCGCCGGTGACCCGGTCCGGCTGGAGTGCGACCGGCTCGACGACGTCATGGCCGTCCAATATCTTCACGTTGGAAATGGCGCGAACCCGTTGTCGTAACTATGGATTCCAGCAACGGTCGGCTGAGGAGATGAACCACCACCGATTCGGGATCGGCAAAGGTGCACGACCTGTTGTACTCGCGCCCGCCCACCCGGATGGACACCCGGGACAGGTCGCCCTCATCGCACACCGTCGCGCCGGCGTCGACGAGCTCTTCCAGCAGGCCGGGAAACAGCCCCGCCAACTCCTGTGCGCCGCGACTGGTCAGCACGTGAGAATGCCGACCCTGACGAACTCCTCGACGCGGGGTCGCGTTGTCGGACAACGTATCCCGTTCGACGATCGTGACGGTCCGGTAGAACTCCGAGAGCACCCGTGCGGCGAGCAGGCCACCGAATCCTGCGCCGCAGACGATGGCGCGATCACCGCGCATCAGAGATAAGCCCCTTCGACCGTCGAGGACTCCTTCGCCAGATTGACCACGACGCCGAGCAGCGGAATGTCGAGCGCCCGGATCCCGGCGACCAGATGCGACAGCGAAAGCGTCGTCGTGGTAATCGGACGTGCGACCAGCACGACGGCATCGGCCGCTTCGAGGGCGAGTTGCGCATCGATCGAATCGTGGAACGAGGGCGCGTCGATCAGGATGACGTTGCTCTGCAGCAGCAACGCGTCGCGGCTGTGGATCTCTGCGCTCAAACCCTCGGTCGAGCACGACACGGTGGTCACGTCGCTTCGGCTGGCCACTTCGGCCAACGCGGTTCCTGCCGCGACCAGAGCGGGTTGCGGCGGCGCCCGGTGGGGTTCGTCCAGACAGACGACGCCGACGCTACGTCCACGGTCGGCGAAAGCTCGCGCGAGCGCCCGCGTCGCGACGGTGCTGCCGTCTCCGCTGTGGGCGGCGACGATCGCGACGACCGGCGGAATTTCGGCCTTGATCCGCGGGAGTCGCTGCAGCACGGACTCAACGTTCAGGCTGAGACGCAATGCCCCCTGCTTGAATTCCTCGCACTCGTCGAATGCCTGGGCGACGTTGCCGTCGGAGCCGAGTGCCTGGGTTCTGGGCAGTTTGCCGATGATGTCGCACCCGGTGATCTCCTCCACCTGTCGGCGCGACCGCACCTTGGTGTCGAAACGTTCAAGGAACCAAATGATCGCTGCGCCACCGAACAGAGCCATCACCAACGCCACGAACACGACCATCCAGGTCGGATAACCGGACGCCGTGGCGGTGGCCGGACTCGCCTTCGCGACCACCTGAACCAGTGGACCCACGCTCGGGTCGTTGCTGACGTTTTCCAGCTTGGCAACGTAGGCGCCCAGGACGCTGCCGTAACCGTTGGCGATGTTGGCCGCGTGCTGCGCGTTGCTGTCGGTGACTGAAACAATCATCAGCACAGTGTTTTTCACGGCCGCAGCCGAGACCTTCGACACGAGCTGTTGCGGCGTCACCGTCAAGCCGAGCTTGTCGATCACCGATTGCGCCAAATCGTCGCTCTCGAACAGATTGACGTAGGTCTGCGCCCGCTGCCGAGAGAACAGGTCACCCTGATAGGCACCCGCAGAGGTCTTCACGTCGGGAGCACGTAGGAAGAACTCGGTCGATGCGGTGTATTGAATGTCGGCGCTGACTTGTTGAAGCATGGCACCCAGCAACGCAACGACGACACATCCGAGCATGACCGGCCAGCGTTGACTGACCTTGGTCCATGCCTTTATCAATAGCTCCATGATTCTCCGCTCGCGGTGTTTGACTGATTCATGCGGCTAGACGCCTTTGATCCAACTGCGCTGTCTCAGTAGGTCTTGAGAGTGTTCGGCCGGCAACAACAACCCGTCCCAGGCATCGGCCCCGGGACAGCCCCAACAACCTTTCGCTCTCCCGGAGTTCGTCCACGGAGGTTTGCGAGACGGGGTCGATCAGAATCGAGGCGCCGACTTGGCTCGCCATGTCGGCGGCATCGGCCGACTCCAGCACCGCCGGGCTGACAACGACGACGTGCCGGTAGCGATCGCCCAACTCGGTCAGCACGTCGCGCATCTTCGGCCCGGTGAGTTCCCTCGTTGCATTCACCGGCGCCGCGCCCGCTGGGATCCAGCTGATCCCGCTGCGTTCGTCGGTCTGGATGGCCGCGTCCAAAGTCGTAGGCGTGGTGAGCAAGTCGCCCAGGCCAACCGTCGAGCCGTCATGTTCGGCGGTGAAGTCGGCGTATAACACAACGGTAGGCGATCCAGCTTCCGTCAAGGCGGTTGCGAGTAACGCGGCGAAAACGCCGGTCGTCGGAGTGGCCCGCGGTGATGCGACCACGAATGACTGGACATCGGCCTCGGTCAGCCGCCGCGCAATTTCCAAGCGAAGTAGTTTGGCGTCGACGTGCACCTCGTCGAGGCTCAGGTGATCCTCGGCGGAGAGCACTCCGAGCACGTCCACATGCTCACCGGCGATGTCGCCGTCGCCGCGAAAACGCTTCAACAATCGGCTTTCTCGTACGCCGGCGTATGCGGCGACATAGGTCAGGCCGAGTAGAAAACCGACAATCGCTCCGGAGATGATATTCAGCAGCGTGCGAGGTGACATCGGCCGGTTGGGAACCGACGCGGGTTCGGTGAGCACCGGTTGGATCGGCGACACTGTCGTATAGGGCGGGCGCTCGACGTCTTTGATGACCTCGATGGTCTGCTGCGCGGCCGCATCAGCGATCGCAGCCGCCCGAACCGGGGAACTGTCCTGTGCTCGGACCTCAATCACCACGGTGTCGGGAACAATGTGCCCGCTCAGCTTCTTGGCGAGATCCTCGCCGGACTCGTTGATTTGCAGCCGTTTGGCAACCGGGTCCGCCACCATCGGCGTCGTCACCAGCCGCACGTAACTGGTCATGCGCTGCTGGGTGAACTCGTCGCCGTACGCCTTCAGCGAGCCACCGCCGATATTCGGATCGGCCAGAGCCGTGGAGTCGTTCCAGTACGGCGCCGCAATGAGAATCCTGGCGTTCGCCTCGTATACCACCGGTAACAGCAAATTGACTCCACCGGCAGCGGCCGCGCCGATCAGCGCCCAAACGGTCAGGATCAAGAACTTGCTGCGGATGACTGCGAGCAGCTCCATCAAGCCCGTCATGATGCGACGCCCATCCGCGTCAGGTTCTCGACGATCTTGTCTGCGTAATAGGCGTTGCCCTCACCGCTGAGGTTGACGCCGTCTTTCCACAGCAGCCGCTTGACATCGCCGTCGCGATACCAGCGCTGCGCCACCGGATCTATCACCTGGGCCCCCACACTTTCGGCTGTGCCGCGAAGTCCCTGCGCCAGAACGGGATAATTGCTTGCCACATCCCGCGCGGCGTACGACGGCAGCACAATGATGATCTTGGCGTTCTGCCAGATCGAACGAACTTTCTTGATGTACTCGTCGGCGGCCGCCAGCACCGGCTCCGGTGGATCACCGAGGTCGTTGCGGCCACCGTCGATCAGGACGTAGTCCACCCGGTAGCGATAGATCGCCGCGTCACGATCGAGGCGCTCCGTGAACGGCACACCAGGTGGTGTGGCGTTCTCTACGCGATGGAGGAACCCGGTACCACCTTGGGCGTCGAGGCCGAGGTTCCAACCCTCCTTGCCGGCAACCAAATTCGGATAGGTCGGGAAGCTGGGGTCGCCGGTGCCGCCGGCGAACGAGTCGCCGATCAAAAGCAGCGTCGGTTTGTGATCGAACATCTGGGTCAAGTTGGTGATGATCTTGTCCGCGTAGTAGGTGTCGCCGTTGAAGTTGAGGTGGCGACCGTCCTGCCCGAGAAGGAACTTCGCTTCGACGTCGGTGTACCAGCGCTGCGCCACCGGGTCGATGACGTAGGCGCCCAACGCGTCAGCCGTGCGGCGGAGTCCGTCTGCCATGGCAGGGTAATTCGCCGACTCGTCGGATGCGGCGAAAGTCGGAAGGACGACGATGATCTTGGCCTCCGGCCAGCGCGAGTGAACGTCGTTGAGGTACTCCTCCGCCGCCGGCAGCACCTGCTCCGGCGGGGCACTCAGATCATTTCGGCCGCCGTCGATGAGAACGTAGTCGGCGTGATACGTCGAAGCGTCACGCTCGAGCCGATCGATGAACGGCGCATGTGCAGGCGACGGGGTGTCGGTGTGGGAAACGAAGCCGGTGCCGTCTTGGACATCGGCCGACAGACTCCAGCCCAATTTGTCCGCCACCAGATCGGGGTAGGCGGCAGCGTAGGAGTCGCCGACCACCAGTAGTGCGGGTTGGTGGTCGAACATCTTCGACGTCGAGGGCACGACATCGCGCGGTGCGGTCGCGCTGCCCGCACCAACGGGCAGCCCGGCGTACGTCAAGCCGCCGACCGTCAACGCCAGTGCCGCGATGACTACTGTCAGGATCAGCCGACGGGAACCGCGTAATCCGTTACGCGTCGACATATTTCATCCTTTGCTGCCCCATTTCCCGGGTGGGCCGCTTCGGTGGAACGGCGGGCGCACCAGGTCGAGCCTTGGGATTTGACTGCCGCACGAAAGCTGCGAAAACCAGGATGAAGAACAAGAAGGAAGCAGCCTGCAGAAGCGAACCGCGCAGCAGGATCAGCATGTAGAACGGCAGGATGCAGCCGAGCACGCTCGGCATGTGGTAGCTCTCGAATTGAGAATTCAAGCCGGTGTCCCACCGATGCAGGCCGAAACCCAGGGCGAACATACCGACGGCGAGTATTAGCCAGCCACCATTGAGGAAGAGTTCCACCCACAGGGGCGCGGACAAGTTGGTGAAACCATATCCACGCATGTTCGCGATGAAAATGCCTGTGTCGACTGGCTTGTCGGGCCACATGCCCCGCGGCACCCACCAGAGCAGCACACCGTAGAACTGCCTGCCGGGCACGATTCCATCCCGCGCAGCGATCAGATATCCGTTCATCAGTTGAGCGAACGAGTCGTAGTCGTCTGACATCAGCGACTGAATGGGATTGCTCGTCTTCAACTCGGCCGTTTGGCTGACACGGAACGCGTCGGCGAGCGGGAACACGACCAGCAAAGCGGCCAAGAAGCCCAGCGACGTAAGGCGGAAGCGGCGGACCGTCGCGAACAGTCCGTAGGCGGTCGCGACGGCCAGCATCGCGGTTCCAGATTGGTAGCGCGCGTTCGAGATTGGATTCATATTGTCGGCCAGCAGAAGTCCGATGACCCAGAGGAGCACGGTGTTGCTGCGCAAGACTCTTGCGGAGAAGTCCTCGCCCAAGCGGAGTGCCATCTTGGCTTCGTTGCGGAAGCGGATCAGCGCGATGAACGCCACGAGTAAGGCCATGTAGCTGCACGCCCGCAGGACGACGCCGGCGCTCTCGGTCGGAAAGACCATGGCACCGATGTCTTGGGCTTCGTAGCGGCTGTGCATGAACTGCAGCCAGCCCGTTTGCGACAGGTAGTAGAGATTCAGCAGGACGGCGAATACGCAAAGCACAACCGTGCGTGAGTAATTGACGCTGAACATCCGGGTGGCAATGCCGGGCGCACGCTTCACCGCCCGCAACGTCTGACGCATCGAGGTGACACGGTCCAGCCCGGCGCCCGCCAGGAATGTGCCGCACCCGACAATGACGATCAGCGCGCCCGCAACGATGTAGGTGTTGTCCATCCGTGGGACGGTCCCGGGCCACTCGTTCTCTCGAAGCTGGGCCAAGGGTGCCAGGCAGAGGAACATGTAGGTGTAGGACCAGAACATCACCTCGAACAGGCGCCGCTCACCACTGCCCATCAACCAGGCGAATCGCGCGGCGCACATCACCGTCGCCGGCAGTGTCCAGAGCCAGTACGAGTTGGGCGGGTTACTGGTGAAGGTGATGATCGCGACGGGCCCGAACACCGCCATTCCGGCAAAGACCCACACCGTGACAAGCGCCCCGCCGGTCTGGGTTTTCGCGTGCAGGCGCAGCCTGGTTGCGAGTGGCAACGGCATGGGTGAGCCGACATCGAGACGGTCGAGGACCGCGACAGTCCCGGCGGTCGCTGTGCTGAAAGGCGTTGAATCCAGTTGCGCGCGTTCGGGTTCCGGACTGCCGGCCGGGCCAGCCCAAGGCCTGACTCGAAGCAGCGCCAGCGCTACGTAGAACGTCATCGCTGTCGCGATACCGGCCGCCACGCCCTCAGCGGTGCGGAACACCAGCCCGGCGCCGGGCACCGTCACCAGCATCACCAGCACGTAGCAGATCTTGAGGTTCAACGCATCGGCGCTCCGGTTGAAGGTGCGTAGAAAGATCGTGACCGCGACGGACCACGCAGCCAAAGCGAATTCGAAGGCGATGATCGGAATGATCGTTTGCGTCGTTTCAAAGGTGCGGCCGAGAACGAGTTGGCCGATGTTCGGGGGAACGAAAAACAGCGCCACGCCGAGCAGGAGGGATCCCGAGCTGGTGACCAAAGTGATTCGGGTCAACGACTTCCACACCTGAGGCGGTGTCATGTTCTGGCGTCTGCTCTCAGGTATCACCGCCAACGGAAGCGCACCTACCGCGATGGCGACGGGTGCCAGCAGTGCCGTCGCACCGCGCAGTGCGGCGGCGATTCCCGGGTTCAAGATGACAGAGGTGAAGAGCAACACCGCGAACACGGTCATTTGCTCGAGGCCGGAGTCGATGCCGTACCGGGCTCGGTGCTGCCAGCCATCGGAAATCCACGCCAGGTATTCCCTGAAACGCGGGGTGATGCGAACGGCCACAAGCATTCCGAGCAGAGCGCCGAAGGCGAGAGCGGTCCAGCCCCCGAGAAGGTAAGCCGTGGTTGCCACCGGTAGGTGCAACCAGGTCGCGCCCAGTAGCGCGGCCGAGCCGACGAACCACAGCCCGTCCCAGATCGCTGCGACATGTGCGCGGCCTTCCGCGATCGCCACGTAGCGGAGTACGTCTTCGGTCAGGACGATCGGCGTCGCGATGATGATCATCAACGCAGGCAGACGGATACCCGGACCCGCGACGACCCACATGACCGCACCCACCACGGGACTGACCAACAGTGCACTGGTGATCGCGAAGGAGCCCTCCCGTCTGATGTCGGACGAGGTGCGCCCCGCCGTGAGCAGCAGCGGGGTCCCCAACGCTCCACGCAGGAAACCGATGGCGGCGGCCAGCAGCGTCAGCAGCAGTGCGATCTGACCGAAATTGTGGCTACCCGTCACCACCGCAACGGCGTAGATGATCAGGCCGTTACTGAGGCTGGAGAACACCTGATCCGCAGCGCCCGAAATGGCGCGGACTTTGCTCATCGACAAACCTGCGGGCATGGCTCAGTCCCTATTGCCTGTTGCCCAGATCTTCTCGAAAGCCCCGATCGAATCGGTGGCTCCGTGGTTCGAGAAGAGTTCGAAGGTGGCGAAACTTCCCTGCCACTCCGAAAAACGCGGGTCTGTCACAACCTGATGTGTCCCAGGCAGATCCACGGTCACCTGGTCACCGTCGATCGTCAAGCGGGCATCGTAGGCGGTTACCCCGTCTGCATTGAGCGGCCGTTTGAAGCTATTGGCCCCGATGACCTCCAGCGGCGAGGTGTCGGTACGCGACACGGCGATGTTCCAGTTGATCGGCGTCACAACGAAGTTGATCGCCAGTGGCCTGGTCATGGGCGGAACGCCATTGCCGATGCCCCGTGACACGACGAGTGTGATTGCGCCCAGAGTGCCCGATCCGGGCCGGAAGACGAACCGCGCGCCGATACCCTTGACCGACGAACCGAGATCGGGGGAACTGAAGAATGCGCCGGCGCTGCCTTGCGTCGTCGGTCGATAGGTCAACCGGCCGTGCTCGACTCGGAGTCGATCGCCGGCATCGTCCGGGCTGGCCACGATGGTCGCCGGCTGGCCGCCGTCGAAACCGTGGGGCGCCGGACCGTCGGGGGTGTTGGTGAAGTCGGCTTCGACCCGGATTCCCGGCGGGCCCAACGGCGCATGCTCCCGTACAAACCCCCACCAAAGTGTCACGGCCACAATGACTGCCAGCACCACGGCCAGGACAATCTGGGCCGCAGGGACAGCAGTTCGGCGTGCTCCGAGCGTAATCATTCGCTGTCCTCGTATAAGACGTCGCGATAAGCCTGTTCCAGTTCCCGTCCGACACCGGCGATGCCGAACGCTGATTCGGCTGCCGATCGACCCCGCCGGCCCATTTCGCGAGCGCTCGATTGGTCGGCGAGCAGGTCGGATATCGCTTCCGCGAAGGATTGTGGACCGCCGTCGACAACCACACCGCAGCCGTGGGTTTCAACGAACTCCGCCAGACCGTTGTCGGCGCGAACGATTACGGGAATGCCGAGCATCATCGCCTCCAATACCGTCATCGGGAACGGCTCCTGCACAGAGGGCAGCACATACACCGATGAGCGCGACATACGTTCGCCGGTGAGATCAGGCTCTACCGCAGGCTCGCGCCGAATGCAGTCTTCGCCGAATCCTTCCGAACGCGCCTGCGCGATGATCGCATCAACGCCGGACTCCGCTCCCGCAGGCGGTCCCACGATGGCGAACCGGGCGCGAACTCCCGACTTCAGTAGCGAGAAGGCGGCTGCGGCGAAGACCTCTGGCCTCTTGCGATCATGCAGTCTGGCAAGGAACAACACCTCGGGAAGCGGCTCCGACGCCGGCCCACTGATCCGCACAGCAGGGGTCGGCACGCCGTTCCTGAGTTCCCGAAGTGGAAGTTCAGTGCCGCCGACAGTGCAGAGATCCTGGCGCTCGGTCGAGTTCAGATGAAAGACCATCGCGGCCGAGCGGAGCAACTTGACCGTCCACAACCGGTCGATCATCGCCGCAAGCGGATGGCCGTGCGGCGCAATCATGCCGTGCGTCTGCACGACAAAAGGGATCCTCAGCCGCTGCAGCCTCGCCGCCACCGGAAGGGTCACCAGATCCCGAGCGAGATGGATGTGGACGATGTCGAACTTGGGCCCATGTTCGTCGATCCAACGACCCAGCGCCGGTGCATAAGTCGGCGCATGACCGAAGCCCGGAATCACCCGTCGGGCCGGGAACAAGTATGCGGGCACACCGCCGAGGGAAGTCGGCGGCTCGTCGAACCCACTGACTCCGGCCGCAATGACCGCGTCATGGCCCTGGTCCCGCAGGGCGGAACACAGATTGACCGCTACCCGCGTCGGGCCTCCGAACGCACCGTCCGGGGTCACCAACGTCACCACGTGAAGCACCTTCATCGGTCGCGCACCATCCTTGACGAGGAGGCGGCGAGGTCACGACACCACTCGTCGAAGCGGCTGATGGCGGTGTTGCGATCCAGCGTGTTTTGGGAGTACCTCTGGCCGGCTTTCCCGAACCGCACAGCGGCGGGCTTGTCTCGCCCGATCGCCAGCGTGGCCTCGAGCAGGGCACGCGGATCCCCAGGAGCCACAACCACACCTGCTGCGGCGGCACGAATTTCGGCAGCGGCCGCGCTCGAATGATCCGTCGCGGCGACGACGGGCTTGCCGGTCATGAAGTAGGTGGTGAGTTTGCTCGGTACTGCCATGTCTCCCACGCCCGGCTTCTCATTGAGCAGCAGAACGTCAGCGGCGTGCAGCATCGCGCGAAATTCTTTGTCCGGTAGCGGCTTGATGAATTCGAGCGAGCCGACGCCCGCGCCGTCGTCTTCGAGTCTCGGCCGCTGGTTTCCGTCACCGAGCAGAACGAACCGGATCGTTGCCGGCGCCAAGTCGGCGGCCGCCAGCCGGGCGGTGGCAATGACGTTCTCCAGGCCCTGCTTGGCTCCCATATTTCCGGCGTGCACGACGATCAGTTCGTCTGCACCCCAACCGTATTGACGCCGGACAGCGGCGGAATCGACAGACTCCGGGTTATCCGAGCCGCCGAGATGGGTCCAGTTGCGGATCACCGTCATCGCGCCCTTGTCGACGCCGACGCTGTTCAAGACCGTCTGGAAGCGGTCGTGGATGACCGACACCCCTGACGCCGAACGCAAGACTCGCGCTTCGAATTGGGCGGCCAAATCAGCCGTTTTGCCACCCATCGCGCCGGTTTCGACGACTCCCTTGCCGTACAGATCCTGAACGACGACGCCAACGGGCACCTTCTTGAGCCGGGCGGCGGCGACGACGCCGGCAGTAGACAGCAGGGCCGGGCTGACAGCGATGACAACCGACGGTCGCTCGAACCCTGCGGCCAGCGCTGCTCTGGCGAAACTGGCTTCCATCCGAATCCGATTGCGCGGACTGGGTTTTTCGGGTACGTAGTGCCTCAGCCGATCAACCGTCACCCCGTTGATGATCTCTCGGTACGACCGCTGGGAGCGGTAGCCGTCGTAGACCCGCCACTCCGGATAGTGCGGCAAGCCGGTCACGACGTTGACCTCGTGCCCGTATGCCGCCAAACCTTCCGCCATCCCGGTGGTGTACGGCGCTATCCCGGTGACTTCTGGAAAGTAGTTGATACCAACGATGGTGATCTTCACGACTTCACCGCCGGAAGTGAGCGAGGGGCCAGCAGCGTGGCACCTTCGGCAATGTCGCCGGTGACCAAGGCGGTAGCGCCGACCGTCGCGCCGTCGGCGATGTGAACGCCCCTGAGGACCGTCGCCCGCGCGGCGATCCATACTGCATCCCCGACGGTGATCGGGCCGTTGTCGAACTCGAAGGTGGGGCTGAATCTGTCGTGGCTGCCGGTGCACAGCAGAACGCCCTGGGAGACACAGGTATTCGATCCAATGGCGACCGGCTCGAGGTTGAGAATCCAGGTCGCTTCACCGATCCAGCTGTGCTCGCCGATTTCGAGCTTCCACGGCCAGTGGATTTTGACGTCGTGCCGGACGATTGTGCCCGTTCCGATTCGGGCGCCGAACGCACGTAATACTGCGACGCGCAGTTGATTCGGGCACCACCACTGCATGGTGATGTACCGCGAAACCGCCATCCACAGCAGCTGCACGGGCCAGCTTCGGCCCTTGCTGTAGTTCGCGCCGGTGAAATCGCCCAGCGAGAAGCGCCGGCCGCGCGAGATTGACGGCGCCGCTTCGATTCGTTGCGTCACAACGACGCTCGCGGCGCTTGCACTTCGCTCGCGGTGGCCAACAACATGTCGCCCCTCCTGCTGAAAGGAGGCCGACCGGCGGAAAGCCGCAATTGCAGCGATGCCCGGACGCCCCCGAACGTGTGAATACCGATGATGCACTTGTCCGTCACTATACATACCTATCGACACCATGTACAGTCTCGAACTAACCGAAAGTATCCGATCGGCGTGCAAAACATTCAGAAGTTCGGTATCTTCGGTCCAGAGCAGACCGACAGATAGCAAACAATCTCAGCGCCCCAATTGTCTCTCAAACGGGTGCGAGACCAGGGATAAGGCGGGGAGAGAGTGAGTACTACCAGATATGACGTCGGCATCGTCGGGCTTGGATATGTCGGCCTGACGCTTGCAACGGTGCTGGCCGAGACCGGTAAGACGGTGATCGGCATCGAGAAACGCTCCGAGGTGGTCGACAAGACCAATAGGGGGATCCCGCACTTTTCCGAGACCGGGCTGGAGGACGCCCTGAGCCGGGTGGTCGAGTCCGGCAAGCTCTCCGCCAGCGAGCAGTTCCCGGAGGATGCGGTGTGTGACACCTACATCATCACGGTCGGGACACCGCTGTCGGGCACCGGGACTGCGCGGCTCGACATGATCGAAGCCGCGGCCGGGCAGGTCGCCGCCAACATGGAAGACGGGGCGCTCATCGTGCTGCGGTCGACGGTCAAGGTGGGAACAACCCGCGATGTGGTGTCGCCGATCCTGGCCGCTTCCGGCAAGGGATTCGATATCGCCATGTGCCCGGAGCGCACCCTCGAGGGCAACGCTCTCCAAGAGTTGCGCGAACTGCCACAGATCATCGGTGCGGACGAGCCGGCGGGATCTGATCGGGCTTCTGCTCTGTTCCGGTCGCTCACCAACTCGGTGGTACAGGTGTCCAGCCCGGAGACGGCCGAGATCATCAAGCTGGTCGACAACACCTACCGGGACGTGCAATTCGGCTTCGCCAACGAGGTCGCACGAGTCTGCGACGCGTACGCCGTCAAAGCGCACGAAGTGATCTCGGCCGGCAAGCTCGGCTACAAGCGCACAAACGTTGCACTGCCCGGATTGGTCGGTGGACCATGCCTGGAAAAGGACCCGCACATCCTGGCGCAGAGCGCCCGCGAGCGCGGCATCGAGCTCGAGATCACCACGGCCAGCCGGCAGGTCAACGAGCGTCAGCCTGCCGAGACGGTACGGTTCATCGCCGAAGAGGTCAACAAGCGCAATCTGGCTGTACCGCTGAAGATCAACATCCTGGGAATGGCGTTCAAGGGCGTCCCCGCGACAGACGACCTGCGTGGATCCATGTCGGTGAAAGTCCTCGACGAGCTCAAGAAGGCCTTGCCCGACTGCAAGATCGGGCTCTTCGACCCCGTCATCGATCCTGACGAGCTCGCAGCTGAATTTCCCGACGAGCAGGTCTACGGCCGAGTCGGCGATGCAATCAGCGGCGGCGCCGACGTCATCGTCATCGCCAACAACCATCCGTCCCTGGGACGCATATCGCCGCGCACCATGACCGAATTCATCGAGCCCAACGGCTTTATCTTCGATTACTGGAACCACTTTGGTCACCTTCCCGATTCTGAGATGGGCGACTCGTACTTCGCAGTAGGCAACAGCGGACGGGTGATCTGATGGCGCAACGTGTAGTGGTCACCGGTGGTACTGGTTTCATCGGGTCCTATCTGGTGCGGCGATTGGTGCAGGACGGCTGGGATGTCGGCGTCGTCGACACCATGGTCCGCGGCGATGTCGGCCGCCTCGCCGAGGTCGCCGACGACGTCGAACTCTTCGCGTGCGACGTTCGCGACGAGGACAGCCTGGTGAAGGCGTTCAAGGGTGCGGACGTGGTCATGCACCTCGCGGCGATCAACGGAACCGAGAACTTCTACAAACATCCGGAGCTGGTGCTCGATGTCGGCATCCGGGGAGCGATCGCGGTGGTCAATGCCGGCAGAACCGCCGGTGTTCCCAACCTGGTCGCCGCCTCGAGCGCGGAGGTCTACCAGACGCCGGCGATTGTGCCGACGCCCGAAGCGATTCCGTTGACGTTGCCGGACAGCCTCAATCCGCGGTACTCCTACGGCGGATCGAAGATCGCAACCGAGCTGATCTGTTTCAACTACGCCCAGGACCATTACGACAGCGTGCAGGTGTTTCGCCCACACAACGTCTACGGACCGGACATGGGCTTCAAACACGTCGTTCCGCAGTTCATTCTCCGGGCGGCCGCGGATTACGACGCTGCGCGAAACGTGGCCGTGCCCTTCGCCATCCAAGGCGACGGCAGTGAGACGAGAGCGTTCTGTTTCGCGGAGGACATCGTCGAGGGAATCCTGACCATGTACGCCCATGGCGGCCATCGCGAGGTGTACCACATCGGGAACGACGAAGAGGTGACGATCCGCGATCTCGCCGAGCGGGTGGGCAAGCTGGTCGGAGTTGAGCTGGACATCCAGCCCGGTGATGCACCGGAAGGTGGCACCCCTCGACGTTGCCCGGACATCTCGAAGATGCGCGCCCTCGGTTATCAGCCGGCGGTGGGCCTCAATGAGGGTCTCGAGCGCACGGTCGCCTGGTATCTGGAAAAGCGCGACGACGTCACGAACACGTTGCTGTGACCGGGATGGATAAAAACGCGCGCATTTACGTCGCTGGGCACCGAGGCATGGTGGGCTCCGCGATCACCCGGAAACTGATCGACGACGGGTACTCGGATGTGGTGACCCGCACACACACCGATTTGCCACTCGACGATGCGACGTCAGTGGAGGCCTTCTTCGCTTCGCAACGACCGGAGTACGTGGTGCTGGCAGCCGCGAAAGTTGGTGGCATACAGGCGAATGCCACCCGCGGTGCCGAATTCATCCGGGATAACCTGGCGATCCAGACCAATGTCATCGATGCGGCCTACCGTCACGGCGCACGCAAGCTCCTGTTCCTGGGCTCCAGCTGCATCTATCCCAAGCACGCTGAACAGCCCATCGTGGAGGAGTCGCTTCTCACCGGGCCGCTCGAAGAAACAAACCTGCCATATGCGGTCGCCAAGATCGCCGGGAAAACCATGTGCGACGCGTACTCCAAACAGTACGGTTTCAACGCGTTCACCGTGATGCCGTGCAACGTCTACGGGGTGGGTGACAACTTCCACCCTGAGCACTCCCACGTCATCGCCGGCATGATGCGCCGCTTTTACGAGGCCAAGGTCTCAGGCGCAGAACACGTCACCGTGTGGGGCACCGGTTCACCATTGCGCGAATTGATCGACGCGGACGACCTTGCCGACGCGTGTGTGTTCCTGCTGCGCGGCTACGACGGCGGCGGCATGGTCAATACCGGTTCCGGACAGGAGATTTCGATCCGGGACCTCGCGCTGTTGATGAAATCGATCGTCGAATTCGACGGCGACGTGCATTTCGACGCGAGCCGCCCGGACGGGACTCCGCGCAAGCTGATGGACAACAGCAAGCTGTCAGCTCTCGGGTGGCGCCCATCGCTGACCATCGAAGCGGGCCTGGCCAAGATGTACAGCTGGTTCGTCGAGTCCGGAGCGGCATCCACCGCACTGGATCAAGCCCACGTGGCCGAGCTGGTCGGCGCCCAAAGGACACTAACGCCATGATCCAGATCCTGTTCTGGTTGCTTCCCGCCTCGCGGCTGAAGAACCGGCTGCTGCGCATGTTCGGTCACGATATTCATCCGTCGGCGCATATCGGCCCCAATCTTGTTGTGGGCGTGGTGAAGTTCGAGATCGGCCAAACCGCGGCAATCGGCCCCTTCAACGTCTTCCGCGGGCTGGGCCTGGTGCGTTTGAGTGAGTACTCGATCGTCAACTCGTGGAATTGGATTTCCGCGCACCCGGTCTACCGCAATGTCGATTCCAACGCCGGCACGCTCTTTCTCGGAACCTGCGCGAGAATCGGCAGTCGCAACTACCTGGACACCTCCGGGACGATCGTGATCAAAGCGTTCTCGTATGTCGGCGGCAACAAATGCCTACTCCAAACTCACGAGCCACATTTCGCGACCGATCAACAGTCAGTTGGGCGCATCACAGTCGGTCACCATTCGATGGTCGGCAGTCGAGCGGTTCTACTCAAGGGAGCGGAACTGCCCGACGAGTCTTTGCTGGCGGCCAATTCGACACTGGTGCGCGCGAACAGGGAGCTGCGCAAGGGTCTCTACGCCGGCTCCCCCGCGGTGTGGAAGCGCGAGACCGAGGGCGAGTGGTTCTCGCGGAACACCTACACCATGGGCGGCCACATCATCGACGAGCCGATGGGCATACTTCCCGGAGACCTTGACCATGACGGCATCCAGGTGGTCGTCGACCAGGACGCTCTAGACGAGTTGGCTGGTCGACGCCCACACCCGGTCGGCAGACAACGGACGCTCAACAGCGATCTGACGCCACCGCTTTGACGATTCCGGCGAACTGATAGAGGTAGATATACTGCCAATACCAGACCGGTAAAATATACTGTCGGGGAACGGCTTTGGCCGCGGTAGAAACTCCCATGGACGACAGGCACTGATTGAAGATCAGGCGGGCACGCGGCAAGTGATACCGCCAGCTGACGATCAGAATGTTCTTCCAATGCCGTTCGCCGGCCAGCCGGCGCGTCATCATGGCTTCGCCACGGGTGGTCGACGGATCGGGCCTCGCGCAGATGACTTCGACGGCGTCGTTGCGAGGCAGGCACACTCGCCTCATCAGCCGGTCGGTAGCCGGGTACGGATCCGACAGCACCACCGTTGACGCGTGTACCTGCGGGGCCAACGCCAGACCGTAGTCCTCGCGGCCGTCGTGCTCACCACCCAGCACGATGACAGCGTCGACGCGCGATAGCGCACTGTCGGTGGCATTGCTGAAGATCAGATAACCTGCCGCGCCGTTCAGCGCCGCGAGCACAGTGACGACCGTCGTGCTCACGACTGCGGTCCGCCGCGCGGTGTGCCAGGCCCTGCTCACACTCCGCTCAGCGCCGATCACGCTGGCCCGTGGATACTTTCGACACGTTATCGAAGCCCCCCGACGACCCGGTACTGCAGATCTTGCACGTGGGGGCTTTCGGTGACATCAGCATTAGAACGCGCCACCGCCACCGGTTCGCCATCGCGCTCCATTTGAGCTGAGATCGATCCGAGGCTCAGTGGGAATGTGCAAATTCCGCGCCCGGCCGGGACACGGCAAGAATAGTGCTGTGTCCCTGCGGTGATCACGACCTCCGACGGTGCCGTCGCGAACGTCACCGCCTCGATCGTGTCGCGAGGTTGCCCGCTGCCCGGTAGCACGTGCATCAGTGAGGTTTCGTGGTAGACCGGACGGGCGTCGACTGGTTGGTCTCGATACGAGATGAACATCGCGTCACGCAGGACGCGTGGCATTCTGCCGTACTTGAACCGGACGATGTCGTAGGCATTCAAGTCCAAGATGCACCAGCCGTGCATGACCGACGGCGCCATCGAGGTGGATTCTGCGTAGTCATTCCACGTGACCAGTTGGACCCACTCGGCGTGTTGCTGCTCTGCGAGCTGCCATGCCAGCCGGTCCGTCAGACTGTTGTCCGATTCTTGGAAGATTGCGTCTCTTGGCCGACTGTCCTGAAAGGCCACCGGCTGCATCCACAGCTTTCCGAGTCGGCGAGTTCGCCGAATCACATCGACCGTGGAGCCGCGGCCGACATCGCGCGTCGCCATCGCACTCGGGGTACGACCACCCCACATGCTGAAGCCATAGCTGACCGCAGCGAATTTCTCCGGATTGTCGTTGATCGTCAAAAAGGTTGGAACAAAGGCGACATCGCGCTTCAACGTGCCGTGAAGAATGTCGAGCACGCTTCGCCACCACTCCGGCCTTTGCATCTCAGCGGCGAAGGCGCCCAAAACAGGCCGGCCGTCTGATAGACGAAATGCAGCCGGCGCGTTCAGATACGGCGCGATGTCCGCTGCGAATTCCGCCGGCGTCATCGCGCGAAAAGGTCCGGTGACATCGGCGGTGACCATGATCGCGAAATCTTTTTCCGCAGCCGCGGCTCGGAGTATCAGATCAGTGACATCGGACTCGGCGCGCGTGGTGAACACATCGACCGCGAATCCATCGATACCAACGCTTTTGGCTTGACTGATCTCAGTCAGCAGGTCGACCGACTTCCAGTCTGGACGATCACTGTGGGCGCGGGGCAGCGGCCTGTCCCGCAGAAACCCGCCGTATGCGGCGTGCTTGCCGTCTTCACCGCCGGGCGTGAGATATTCCGTCGCGTAGTAGTCCTGCGCCCCGTCCTTGTTGTCGATCGATATCGGCAGGCTCGGCATGTAGTGCGCGAAGACCTTGCGGGGGCTCGGTTGGTCGACCAAGTTGATCGGTAGGTAAGGGGTGAACACCGTCCGCAAGGGCGCCGGTCCCGGGGAATTATGCGACACCCATGCCACGACCAGGATCAGCGCAAGCACCGGCACCCCAACCCAGTCGGTGGGACGCCGCAGCAAACCGGGTCTCATAAGCGGCGGGTGATCGAGTGGTCAGCGTCGCCCACAAATTCCTTGCGGGCGTCATACTTGACGCCGTAGGCCAACGCGAACCCCGCGGTAGCACAGCCGATCCCGAACAACAGCGCGACGACGAGAGTCGCGCCGTAGCGACGGATGGTGGAAAAGATTTCCGCAGTCGTCGCGGCTGGATTCCCCGATGCCACACACAACGTCAGTGGTGCGGCCGCGCCAAGGAGTCCGAAGCCTGCCTGTGTCATAGGTGCCATCGTGCCACCACCGATCGCCGTCAAAACGCCGAGCAGCCCGCAGGAAACGCCGGTGAGCGCGGCTGTCGTTGACCGACTTCGATTACCGCGACCGACGAGCCAGGCGAGAGCAGCACCCACGACCGAGCCGCAGACAAAGAACAGATCCCCCATGACAAGACCTCAACACCGCTCTGCACATTGCGGATTCGTCGCAAACAGAGCGATGAACATCCCGGCCAGCACACCGAAAACGGCACCGATGAAGAAGGCAGCCAGACCTGACAGAGATTGCGCCGGTGTCGCTGTCGCGGCACGCGTCGCCACGGCGCTGATGCTCCCGGCCGCTCCGCCGGCGGCAAAAAGGACCGTCTTCATCGATGCTCGTATGGATGCCACATGCGCGAAGCCGACCAGCACTGCGGCAACGGCGGCGAGAACGAAGGTGGCCGCCAATGAACGTCCAGAGCCGGGCCCTGCCGGATCGACCCAGTGACGTGCGAGGCTACCGGCGGATGCGCCGGCCATCGTCCATGCCAGTTCGCGCACGTTCTGCGTGGAGCGATTCAGTTCGCCGATGTCTTTGCCTTGTCCAAGGATTCGATCATCATCTGCGCCAGCTGCTCGATCAGTGGACGTTCCAGGATCGTGACGTGATCACCGGTGAGCTGATCCGCGATCACCGATCCTTTGTGGAAGTCATCCCAACCCAACAGCTCTGACTCTGCATCGAACACCGTGCCCTGGCTCGCGAACAGGTGCATCGGAGCGTCATGCCCGGGTAGGTGGTAGCGGCATGCGATCTCGGCGGCGCCGTTGTAGTCGAAGTCGCGATGCGGCCACAGCTCGCCACTTCGAAGCAGCCGGCGCCCGACCTCGAGGTATTTGGTCAACTGCTCACGCACGGGCCGGCGGCGGATTCGGCTGAACCGCCATCGCAGCGTCTGGTGCTCCCGCTCCATGTGCGCCATCGACGGTGCCAAGCAGTCGATAATGCCCAACCACTCGACGGTTCGACCGGCGTCGACGGCCTGACGCGCAATTTCGTAGGCCACGGCCCCGCCGATCGAATAGCCGGCCAGTGCGAGCGGACCTTCCGGCTGCCGTTCGCAAATCACCGACAAGGCCGCACTGGCATGCTGTTCCACGGTTACCGACGCGTCGAATAGCCCCTCCGGTTGTTCGGGGATCAGGACGTGTACCGATTGGTCCTCAGCCCATAAGTCCTTGAAGTGCCGCACGCTCACCGCTGACGCAAGATCGGCGAAGACGAAGTGCAGCGGCGATCCCGTCGTGATTTCATCCGCACCGTCGTCGCCGCTTTCGGCGTTGATCAACGCGGCAAGTCCCGCGACGGTCCGGCCACTGTCCAGGAACGCGGCCAGCGACGGTGCTGCACCAAATTCTTTCTGCACCTTGAAGATCAGCCGAGCAGCCAGCAGCGAATGGCCGCCGACATCAAAGAAATCGGCGTTGACGTCGGATACCGGCGCGCCCAACAGCTCAAGCCACAGCGCCGCTATGCGCCTTTCGGTGTCATCTCGCGGAAGCTGGGCACCGGTGCAACCCGTCCCCCGCGATGCGGGCACAGGCAGCGCCGCCTTATTGAGCTTTCCGCTTGCCGTCGTCGGGAGCTCGCTGATGAACGTAAACGAACTGGGAATCATGTGTTCGGGCAGGCGACGACGGAGCCAGTCCCGTGCGTCGGCCTCACTGGGGCAGCCCGGCACATCGACAATGTAGGCAACCAAATACTTTTCGCCGTTGGGCGCCTCGCTGACGACCACGGCGCACGAGTTCACGCCGGGGTGCTCACACAGGGTGGACTCGATCTCACCCGGCTCGATGCGAAAACCGCGGATCTTGAGCTGGTCGTCGTAGCGGCCCAGGTGCTGCAGCCGGCCGTCGGACAGGAATCTGCCCCGATCGCCGGTGCGGTACATCCGCCCGCCCGCGTGGAAGGGATCGTCGACGAACCGACGCGCCTGTTCTTCCGGTCGATTATGGTACCCGCGAGCTACTGCGACGCCGCCGATGGCGATCTCCCCGGGAACTCCGACCGGTTGCAGTCGCCCATCGGGGTCGATGACGTACATCCGCACGTTCGAGAACGGCTTCCCGACCGTGACGGTGTCTCCATCGACAAGCCGGACGACGGTGTCGATGATGGTCGCCTCGGTCGGGCCATAGGTGTTCCATACCTGACCGCATCGTTGCAACAGCGCTTTGGCCAGACCGTCGGGCAGCGTCTCACCGATCGACGCCGCCGCGAGATTACTGTCGCCGCTCCAGCCCGAGGCAACCAAGGCCGACCAGGTGGTCGGCGTGGCCATCATGTAGCTGGCTCCACAGTCGGCGATCAACCGGCTCAGGGCAACGGGTTCCGTCGCCTGCGCGGAGCTGGCCAGGACAAGCCTTGCGCCGCATGCCAGTGCGCAGAAGATGTCCCCGAGCGAGACATCGAAGGAAATGGATGCCACCGACAACACGGTGTCGGCGGCCGTGACGTCCATGTCCCGGAACATGGTGCCCATCAAGTTCGCAACACTGCCGTGCTCGACGAGCACGCCCTTGGGACGACCGGTGGAGCCCGAGGTGTAGATCAGGTAGGCCAGGTCGCTGGGTGAGACGGCGACGTGACACGCTGTTGCCGACCAGGATTCGCGAATGTCGATGACGGCGGCCGCGTCCGCTTCCCAATCAACGGGCAGGGGACGATCGGTCACGATCATGCTCGCGCCGGCGTCATTGACACTGAAGCTGTTGCGAGCTGCGGGCTGACGAGGGTCGAGCGGTAGGAACGCTGCGCCCGACTTGAGGATTCCAAGCAGTGTCGCTATCAGATCAGGGGTGCGGTCCAGCAGCACCGCGACAACCGTGCCGCTGCCGGCACCCGCGTCCACCAATCGCGATGCGATGGCCGCCGCCCGGTCGTCCAGCTGCCGATACGTCAGCGTGGCGTCCCCGACTTCGACCGCTACCGCATCCGGTGCGCGCTCGGCCTGCGCGCTGATGATCTCGTGCACGCACTCCGGGCGCGACGAAACACTCTCCTGAGTAACCGAATTCCAACCGAGCTGACGCTCACGCTCGTCCGCGGTGAGTAAATCGTGTTCGTCCATCAGCATTCCGGGCTCGGCCGCGACCACTTGCAGTAGGCGACAGAAATGCGACAGCATCTCTTGCGCCGTCTCCCGGTCGAACAGATCCGTGCTGAAGAAAAACCTTCCGGTGAGGTCTCCCTCGGGCCGCTCATCCAGCTCGATACTGACGTCGAACTTCGACGATCCCAGCGCGTCCCGAACATCGGTTTCCATCAGGTGCAGCGACCAATCATCGGCCGGCGAAGTCAACTGCGGTTCGAGCACCAACGATGTCTGGAAAAGCGGATTGCTGCGGGCATCACGTGCTACGCCCAAGCTGCTGACCAGTGTCTCGAACGGCACCGCGTCGCTGAGTGCCTCGGTGACCACCCGACCGGTCCGACTGACGAGCGAGGTGAAGGACTCCTCCGCTGACACCTCACAGCGCACGACCACCGGCGTGACCGCGTAGCCGGCGACCGAGAACAGATCGCTGCGCTGGCGGAGGTCGTGCGGCGTGCCGAAGACGACCTCGGCGGACTCACTGTAAAGGTGCAGCCACCACGCGTAAGCGGCAGCCAATGCATGGAACAAGGTGCCACCCGCCGCGCGCGCTGCAATTCGCAGTCCCTCAACTGTCGCGTGATCGATCGTCAGCGGTATCGTCCCGCCGTCGAAGGTCTGGCGCGAGGGTCGCGGGTGGTCGAGCGGCAATTGAGTTGACGTGATGTCCGACAGCCGATCACGCCACCGTTCGATTCGCTTGGCCGTCTCAGGCCCGCGCAGCCAATCGAGCTCCCACTGCGTGTAGTCGACGTACTGTGCTTCTGGCCGGCGAAGCGCCGAGGGCACGCCCGTGGTGTAGCTGCGGTACAACACAACGAGCTCGGGAAACACGACCCGATTCAGGGTCAGGCCGTCCCAAATCAGGTGGTGCAGACCGATAAAGAGCCGATGGTCGTTCGCGGCGATCCGGATCAGCCGCGGACGAATCAGTGGTCCGTTGACAAGATCGTAGGGCTGCAGCGAGTCGGTGGTGACGATGTCCACGGCGCGCGCAACGGCGTCTGCGGTCTCCAGGTCCGAAAATTCGGAAATGGGAAGGTCCACTTCCGTTGGCTCACAGATGATTTGGTGTGGCACCCCTTCGATCAAGTCGAAGGTTGTTCGCAATGCCTCGTGCCTGGCGACCACCTCGGTCAACGCCCGTCGGAGCGCATCGACGTCGAGCGCACCGGTCTTGCGGATCTCGACCACTTCGTTCAGCATGCGGGCGTCCGGTGCGAGTTGGCTCTGGTACCACATCTGCGCCTGCGATGCCGAAAGCGGCATCGGACCAGATACCGTCATCGAGCTGACCGCGGGCGGTTCGCTGACGGCCGGGCTCATTGCGGCCGCCCGCACGCGTCGCTCCAAAAGTGTTCGGCGCATCTGGCCAAGCCGGGCTGCTTCATCGGTACCTACGCTCGTCATGCCTGCCACCTGATCGGAAGTTTCTCGAGCCCACGAAGTTTGAGATTTGCGCGCCATTGCAGCGGACCGCCCCCTAACTCGAGTTCGGGCAGCCGGGTCAGTAACGTCTCGAAGGCGATCTGGGCCTCGATCCGGCCCAACGGCGCACCAAAGCAGAAGTGCGGTCCCCACCCAAAGGCCAAGTGGCGGTTGTCTTGTCGGGTCGGGTCGAATCGATCCGGGTCAGCGAAGCGCGCAGGATCCCGATTGGCCGCGCCCATCACCGCGATCACCGACTGGCCTTGCTCGATCTCCTGGCCGCCCAGTACGACGTCCTCCGGTGCAATCCGGGTGGTTTGCTGACTCGGACTTTCGTAACGCAGCAGTTCTTCGATGGCGGTGGGCAGCATCGCTGGATCGCGGCGCAGCTGCTCGAGCGCCGATGGGTGCCGCAACAAGGTGACCAGTCCGTTGCCGATCAGGTTGGTGGTGGTCTCCATCGCACCGACCATGGTGATGATCGTGTTGGCGATCACCTCTTCTCGGGTAAGCCGATCCCCTTGCACCCGAGCTTGACTCAGCAGTCCGATCAGTCCGACCGTGGGAGCGTCGGCATTATGCGTCAAGGCGCGCTGCAGGTACTCGGTCATGTCCGACGTTGCGTTCAAGCACCTCGTCGATGCCGTCCGGGTTGTTCTGGAAGTTGCCGAGGATTTGCGCGAAGGTCTGCGACCACTCTTTGAGTTGCTCGTGGTCTTGTGTTGGCAAACCAAGCATTTCGGCACTGACAATCGCCGGCAGCGGACCGGCGAAGTCGCTCATCAGATCCATTTCGCCGTATGCGATAACCCGGTCGATCAGGCCGTCGGCAATGTTGCGAATGTGCTCGCGCAGCTTCTCCACCCGGCGCGCGGTGAACGCGTGCGATGCCAGTCCGCGCACCCGACGGTGCTGGGGTGAATCCATGAAAAGCATTTGTTTGACCATGATCTCGGCAACCGGCGCCAACCGCTGCATACCAAGCTCAGCCAGCCGATCAGGGCTCGGTGTGCATTCTGCCCCGAATCGCCCCAGTACTTCCACGACATCGTCGTAACGGGTGAGCACCCATGCGTGCAGAAAACGATCCCACAACACCGGGGACTCCTGACGCAGCTGCGCGTACAACGGATACGGGTCGGCGAGGACGTCGGGGTCAAGGAGGTGAAACAGGCTCAGCGAGCCGGTTCGTGCGGTCATCCCGCGAGCTCCTCGTCATGCGGCGCCGCTTCGAAACCCATCAGCGCACCGGCTTCGAGTAACTCGTCGTCACTCATGGCCTCGATGTCAGCAACCATCAGCCGCTCGACCTCGACGGCCATCTCTGCGACGGTGGGATTTTCGAAGACTGACCGCAGCGGCACCTCGATGCCGAACCGTTCTCCGATCCGCACCGATAGCTGAGCACCCAACATCGAGTGACCACCGAGGGCGAAGAAATCCTCGTCGATTCCGATCGCCGGCAGCCAGAGCCGCTCGGCCACGATGTCGGCCAGAATTCCTTCCAGGTCATTGCTCGGAGGAGCAAGATCACCGCGGCCGGCGATATCGGATCCATGTTCGCGCAGCGCTTTCCGGTCAACCTTGCCGTTGGCGTTGGTAGGAAGCTCGTCCAGCAATGTGCAGTCGGAGGGAATCATGTGCGCCGGCAGGCGCTTTGACAGAAACTCGCGTAGTTCCGCGGTTGCCGGCGGACGTCCCGCCGCACCAACGATAAAAGCTCTGAGCCGCTGCGACCCGTTGTTGCCGACGGAGACAACGGCGCTGGCACGGACTTTGGGGTGTTGATCGAGCACTGCGGCGATCTCGCCGAGCTCGATCCGCAGACCTCGGATGTTGACCTGTTCGTCAAGTCGCCCGTGGTACACCAGTTGGCCGTCGGACTGAAGGCGCACCAAATCGCCCGTACGGTACTGACGGCGGCCCGCTGCGTCGAGGAAGAATCTGGCTTGGTTGTGAACTGGATGACTGACGTAGCCGCGACCTACCGAGGCACCACCGATGATGAGTTCACCTTCGGTGTCAGCCGGCACCGGTTGACCGTTGCGATCGACCACGGTCAGCGTGACTCCGCTTATCGCCGTTCCCAACGTCGGCAGATCCGTGCTTTCTCCGGCCGCATCGGCAGGCATGACAGTGCCCGACGTCGACACCACGGTGGCTTCCGAAACGCCGTAGTTGTTGACCACCCGGAAAGGCAGGCCCGCCCGCGGCCGGCGGTGCAGGACATCACCTCCGGTAAGCATCACCCGCAAAGCGGCAGTGGCGGGCCAGTCGAGAGCCAGCAGCTCCTCGCACAACGCCGTCGGCACAAATGTCGTCGTGATGCGCTCAGCCAACAGCCAATCGCGCAGCGCAACCGGATCGGTCTTGACGCAATCGGACGGGATGATCAACCAGGCGCCCACTGCCAGGCAGGGCCATATCTCCCAGACCGCCGCGTCGAATCCCGGACTTGATATCAGTGCGCTTCGGTCGGATTGCGTGAGCTCGAACGCGTTCTCGTGCCAGTCAACAAGATTCCCGAGACTGCGGTGCTCGATGAGCGCCCCTTTGGGGCGGCCGGTGGATCCCGAGGTGTACACGATGTAGGCGGGGTCGCTCGGCGACGGCGGCCGCAGCGAAGCCGGCGCGCAACCGGCCGGTTGCATCGGCACGACTGTGTGGGGCGCACCGATTCGTGACGCCGTATCTGCCTCTGCCACAACGACCTGCGCACCCGATTCAGTCACCATGAACTTGAGCCGCTCATCGGGGTAAGCCGGGTCCAGCGCCACATAGCAACCACCCGCGGCCAAGATTCCCAATGCGCCGACCACTAATTCACTGGAGCGCGGTAAGCACAGCGCAACGGGATCACCTGCTCGCACGCCGTGTTCATGCAAGCGGCCGGCCAGCGCAAGCGCCCGCGACCACAGTTGGCCGTACGACAGATCGCCGTCAGACGATGTCACCGCGTTGGCATCCGGCCGTTCGCGAGCAACCCGCTCCACTCGCGTAACCACGTCGATTGAGATGGCACTCATGTGTTTCTTACCCTTCCCGAGCGCCAAAAAGGCTGCCCCACGCTCGGTCTGCCCCGGGGCTGATTGATGGTGGTGAATGCAGGTGGTGTGTCAGGCCCAGCTGGAACCGACGGCGGAGTCGGTGCTCGACATGTTGTTGCCGGCGGTCTGCACCTTCTGGCCGTGGCTGTTGGCCTGCTCGTAGATGGTCTGGAAGTTGCGACCCAACTGGGTGATGAACTCCTGGCAGGCCACCGAACCCGAACCACCCCAGAAGTCACCGGCAGCCAGCACATCGCGAACGATGGCCTGGTGCTCGGACTCCAAAGAAGCGGCCTGCGAGCGGATCATCGCGCCGTGGGCATCGACATCACCGAACTGGTAACTGATCGACATGATTGTTCTCCTTTGACGTTTCGGTGTTGGACTAGCTGGACAGGATCTGCTGCGAGCCCTGCTCTTGGGCCTCGTAGTTGTTGGCGTCACGGACCAGTCCGTCGCGCACGCTGTGCAGCATGTTGACGATGTTGCGGAAAGCGGTGTTCATCTGGCCCATGGTGTCGTAAGAGGTCGACTGAGCGGTACCGCTCCAGCCGGCTCCGGCGATGTTCTGGCTCGACGCCCACATCTTGCGGGCCTCGTCCTCGACAGTCTGGGCGTGCACGTCGAAACGTCCAGCCATCGAACGCATCTCGTGCGGGTCAGTCATGAAACGAGTAGGCATTTTTCTCTCCTTAGTGGAACTGATCGGAAGTTCTTGTCGCGGCTAAAGGCCGAAAACTGTTGTCATCACATCAATTGGGCCCGTGTCCGTTGCCGTTGTGACCGTTGCCATTGCGCCCGTAGCCGTTGTGCCCATAGCCGTTGTGTCCATTGCCGTTATGTCCGTTTTGCCCGTCGTTCGGCAGATAGACGATGTGCGGCGTGTATCCGGGCGCGGGCGGGACGCCGGCGGTACCCCGTACGCGCCGGCCGGAGCCATCGGGGTCGGTGAGTAGCCGGCTCCCGGCGAACGCGTCAGCACCTTGAGGCGCGGCCCGTACCTGGAGGCAACAGCGCCGCCCACGCCGGCCGCGGCGGCTATACCTGCGGCCTGGCCTGCGCCGCTCGGCAGGAATGGGATGCCCATCGGCAACCCGCCTTCGGCCGAACCGATGCCGGGTAGCGCCGATCCCAGCGGCATGCTGGCGAGCCACGTGGGCGTCGCCGCCGTGCCCCAACTCGGCGGCACCGACAAGACACCGACCGAGGAAGCGGCACCCAGGCCAGCGAAACCGCCACCGCCACCGGCGAACCCGCCGACTGCACCGCCCATCGCGGCGGCGGCAGGAGCAGCCATAGCGGGCGCAGCGGCCGCAGCCGCCGCAGGCATCATGGCCGTATTGACCATGCTGCTGATGGGGTTTTGGATCAGCGGCCCAATGGCATCGAGTCCGACGAACAGTGCAAAAAGGCCGGTGTAGTTTTCGATGTCGCCGATGATGGTCGTCGAATCCAGCCCAGGTATGCCCGTGGTCGCGGCGGTACTCGACGTCGAGGTAGCGCTGCTCAGGAGATTGGTCAGCGCCGTCGACAGCGATGTCGATGCTGAGGACGACGCGCCTGGCGACGCGAGGCTCTGCAGCGACGTGGGAACGTTGGAGACCAGCTGCGACAGCGCCGACTGCACTCCCGCGCCCGAAGACGTCCCAACGGCCTGTGCCGTTGCGGCGCTCTGATTGGCCGCACCAGCCGGATTGGTGGTCGACGGCGGCGTCGTGAACGGTGTCACCCTGGACGCGGCTGCCGAGTTTCCGGCGTAGCCGTACATCGCGGCAGCGTCCTGGGCCCACATTTCGCCGTACTGAGCCTCAGTGGTGGAGATCGCCGGGGTGTTCTGCCCGAAGGTATTGGTAGCGTTCAGCATCGCCAGCTGCAAGCGATTGGCGGCGATCGTCTCCGGCGGCACCATCGACGTCAATGCCGTCTGGTAGGCGCTTGCCGCGGCCCTGGCCTGGGTAGCGGTTTGTTCAGCTTCTGCGGCCGCGGAATTCAGCCACGCCACGTACGGCGTCACCGCCTCCTCCATGGCCGCCGATGACGGACCCTGCCAGGTACCGTCGGTCAATTCCGACGTCACTGTCCCGTAAGACATGGCAGTGGAACGCAATTCGGACGCCAGGCTGTCCCAAGCCGAGGCCGACGTCAGCATCGAGCCAGGCCCGGGTCCGGCGTACATCCGCGCGGAATTGATCTCCGGCGGTAAACCTCCGAAATCCATCACTGAACCGTCGTCCGCTCTACAGTGCCGCTGCCGCGTTGGCGGCCTCGGCGGTTGCATACGAGCCGGCGCTGAGGCTCAGTGTGTTGACAAACATCTCGTGAATCGCCGCAGCTTGGGCGCTTACTGCCTGATACAGCTCGGCGTGCGCGGCGAACTGCGCAGCGGTCAGGGCCGACACTTCATCGGCGGCCGCGGGAATGACTCCGGTGGTGGGTGCCGCCGCAGCGGCATTCCCTGCGGTCATGGCAGAGCCGATACCTTGCAAGGTGCCGGCCGCGGCCCCCAACAGCTCCGGCTGCGTGGTCACAAACGACATGTGCTCCTCCTTAAACGGAAGCTGGGGCCGCCCTTTGGGCTACTCCTCGTACCAGCGGCGCCTAAATACCGTTGATCCAACGATTACCAATATTACATACTAAACGAAGGATTACAACCCGATCATTGTATTTTCGGTCTATGAACCGTCTATGACGCATCCGCTGCGGGCGGCCCGTCCAGCCCGTGCCACCCGGCAACGGCATCAAGGACCGGAGCGACGTCGGAGGCCAGCCAGCCGTCACGCTGCAACCGATCATTATTCGAGCGGCACACCGCTGCGCTGTGGTGAAGCCAGGCGAGCAGGATGGCAATGCGCTCGTCGATCGCATCCAGGGAGCCGGCGCCGCCGCCCGCCCGATTACCCATGGCTGCCAGCGCATTCCGCTCGGAGGCGTGAAGCCCGCCGCCGGTGAGTCGTTGGCTGACGACTGCGCCGAAACCAGCGGCCTCGTGCTGACAGCTCGCGGTCAAGACCATCAGGTACGTGTCGATCAGCGCCGGTCTGTCCTCCCGCGCCTTGTCCCATCCGACGATGCGGTTCACCGGGCCCCGCGGTCCCGCCAGCCGAACGCGATCGGGCGTGTAGTCGCCGTGCGTCCAGCACACTGTCATGCGCCGACCGACGATTGCGCGTGCCAGCATCCCTTCCAGCTGTTCCAGCTTCGGCATCAGTCCGGGATCCAGCCGGGCGCAGACCTCGGCCAGGCCCGACACCGGCTCAACGACCCATTGCCGAACGGAGGAGAGGTTGTCCACGACAATCGACCTCGCCGTGGCACGGTGTAACGGTGCGATGGCATCGAGCGCCAGAGTGGTCAGCTCCTCGAAGCGGTCGGGGCCGTCGGCGAGTACCTCGGCCATACCTGTTCCGGGTCGGTAGGACTCGACGCACACAGTCGCGTCGGGGCGTTCGTCGAAAGACAGAACCCGCGGCAGCAATTCCCGCCAACCGTCGTCGAGTCCCGGTTGGTTGGCAATTTCGGCGACCATCCTGCGTTGCGTCCGCAGTTCCGTGGCGCCCCCTAGGTCCCGGGCCACCTTCACGACGGCGACCGCCGGTCCCCGCTCGACCCGCAACTGGCTGAGTCGAATCACGCGGCTGACGATCGCATTGTCAGCGGTCGGGGCGCCCGGTCGAGAGCGAGAGAGTAGGCCCACCAGATTCGTGCCGGAGTTCATACCGCTGGCCTCCCAGTTTTGTGCCCCACGTCGCTGAGGACGGTGAAGAGCCCATCCGCGGCGTGATCGACAGCGAACGAGTCTGCGTAATGCCTTGCCGCCGCGGCACCTTGCAACGTTGCGGTGAGCGGGTCGGAAAGCTCGTCGAACGCGGCGGTCAGTCCTGCGACGTCGTCGACCCCTACCGGGGGAAGGACCGGCGGTTGGTACTCGGGCAGACCACCGACCGTCGACACGATCGGCATCACACCTAGATGCATCGACAGCATCTGCACGCCGCTTTGCGACGCACCGCGGTAGAGCGCAACCGAACCCTTCGCGGCGGCAATGGTATTGACGACATCCGCATATCGGTAATTGCCCGGACGCCAGCGCACGTACGCCGGAAGAGTCCTGATGACGAGCGGCCCACTGCCGATCAACACCAGCTCGTCCCCGCGCCAGCTGTCGCCGTCCACGTGGCGCTGCCAGGCATCGAGCACGACGTCCATATTCTTCTGCGAACCGAAATGCCCGGCCACGACGAAATCTCGCCGTTCTTCGGGGCCTACGAAAGGAGGAACTTTCGCCGGATCCAGGTCGCTGCAGAGCGGCAGCACACTCATCGGAGTGCCGGCAACATCGCGCCGGACAGCGACAGCGATGGCGGCGTAGTTGCTGTATGTCACGGTGGCCGCCGAGCGGGACCCCCAACGGTCGAACAAGGCGCGCAAGAGTGCCCGGCGCTGACCGCTGCCCTCATCGCGCCGATCATCATGGACCAGCTGAACCCGCGGGATCCCTCTGGCCAGTGCGGTCCACCGCGGATCACGAACCTGCTCGGTGATCACCACGTCAGGCCGGAAGTCACGGATGCGGCGCCGCGCCGCAAGCCAACTCGACAGCGTCCGAAATTGCTGATCGAGCACCATCTCGTAGTCGCGTGCCGTGTCCGACTCTGGATGTCGGTCGGTGGTCACCAACAGCACGTCGACACCCCGCGCGCGCAGCGCCTCGGCCTGCACGCGCGCCAGCGGACGCATCAGCGGCGAAAGCCACACTGCCCGCACCGCATCGGAGCCTGCGAAATCGCGCGGGATACCGGCTGCGGTCTCCCGAGTTCGACGAGCGATCACGGTGATCCCACCCCGCCGCCGTTGTACGCGGGGGCGCTCAGGTGCGGCAGAGTTCGGTGGGACACCAGACGGCCGCCCCACTCGCCGATATAGCCGAGTTGATCAACCAGCTGGGATTCGAGATCCCCCGATAACGCCAAGACCACATCTGGCTTGTCCTGTCCGATCCGCTTGGGGTCGTGAATAGGGATTCGGGTACCTGGTGTGAAGCAGCCATGTCGGTACGGATCGCGGTCCACGATGTACTCCAGTAGGTCGCTGCGAATTCCGCAGTAGTTGAGCAAGGTGGTTCCCGTGCCGAGGGCGCCGTAACCGACCACCCGCTCACCGTTGGCGCGGCATTGCAGCAGAAACCGTAATAGGTTCTGGCGCAACACTTCAGTGCGCGGTCGCAACTGCAGATAACCTTCCGCTCGCTGCAAACCCGCGGCTTTCTCCATCCGCAGAACTTCGACGACCCGATCGGTGGGCGGAGCCGCAATTCGCGCCGGACGGGCCCAAATGCGCAGCGAGCCGCCGTGAGTTGGCAAGAGCTCTGCGTCGACGACGGCCAGTCCGGCGGTCGCCAGGGCCCGGGTGGCCGAGAGCAGCGTGTAATACTGCGCGTGGTCATGATCAATCGTGTCGAACTGTGCGTTTTGCACCAGCTTCAGCGCATGGCTTACCTCGATGCTCAACCAGCCGTCGTCGGCCAGTAGCGCGCGCAGGGATCGGGTGAGCCCCCGAAGGTCCGGCAAGCGCGAATAGACATTGTTGGCCACGACGAGATCAGCCGGCCCGTATTCGCCCCGTATTTCGCGTGCCAGCGCCTCGTCCAAAAAAGCCGTGGCCGTTGGGACACCGCGATCTCGGGCGATGAGGCCGGCATTCACCGACGGTTCGATTCCCAAGCAGGGTATCCCCGCCGCTGTGACATGGCGCAGTAGGTAACCGTCATTGCTGGCGACCTCGACCACGAAGGACTCGGCGGAAAGGCGCAGCCGCTTGACGGTGCTGCCGACATACGTCTTCGCATGCTCTGCCCAGGAGTCCGAAAACGAGGAGAAATAAGGTTGTTCGGCGTCTGCGCCACCCGACCAGACAAAGGCAGGAATCTGCAGCAGCAGGCAGTTCTCGCACATCCGCAGGTGCAGCGGGAACGTCGGTTCAGCCAAATCGAGTTCTCCAGGTGTGAGAAAGCTACCGCACGGCGGGCAGGCACCGAGGTCTAGAACACTGCGCATCCGGACCGAATCACACAGCCGACAATGCAACTGGGGCAACACGGTTGGACCCGCTGCTGCATCGCGCATCATGGCACACCGTGGGGATGAGGCCCGGACCGCGGCGGGGGCACACCGCGGCCCGGGCGTTTGGGGGAGGCCCAGTCCAATTCGCGAATCACGCGATCAGCTGCTGTCGAGGCAGCGAGGCCGTTGCCGGCCGATTGACGGGGCCTGTCATCATGCTGGCCACTATGGGAAAAGTGTTGCCGGAGAGTGCTTCTGCCGCACGGGACAAAAGCTCACGCGTACCCGAGGTCATTCAATATGCCCCGTCGCTGGATACGACCGCTTTGAGGGTCTTCGCAATGAGCAGGAAATCGCTTGCCATCGACCAGTTGTCGACGTAGGAGAGATCAAGCCGCACAGATTCATCCCATGGGAGGTCGGATCGGCCGTTGACCTGCCACAGTCCGGTGACGCCCGGTTTGACCAGCAGCCGGCGCTTGACGTCGCCGTTGTACTGCAGCACTTCCCGCGGCAGCGGTGGACGCGGGCCGACCACGCTCATGTCCTGCCTGAGCACGTTGATGAATTGCGGCAACTCGTCGATGCTCAACCTACGGAGGATTCTGCCCACGGCGGTGATACGGGGATCTTCGCGAATTTTGAACAGCACTCCGCCGTCGCTCTCATTGAGCGCCAGCAACTGCTGGACCTGCAAGTCCGCGCCGTCGACCATGGTCCGGAATTTGAGCATGGTGAAAGGCTTTCCATCCAAACCAATACGCTCGGACGGGTAGAAAACCGGGCCCTTACTCGAGAGCTTGATAGCGATAGCCGCCGCGATGAGCAGTGGCGATGTCCCGAGAAGTGCAGCCAGCGCGAAGCAGAAGTCGAACCCACGCTTCTGAAAGCTTTTGGCGCCCTGGTACTGCGGCTTTTCCACATGCAGCAGTGGGAAACCGGCGACGGGCCGCAGCGCTAACCGACCCTCGGCCACGTCCATCACCCCGGGAGCCATCACCAGGTCGACGTCCATGGTCTCCAGCCGCCACATCAGCTGCCGAATTCCCTGTGCCCCAAAGCGTTCGGTTCCCGTCAGAGCGACAGTATCCGCATTGTGATGCGCTATCGCCGCCAACGCATGTGTCTCATCACCGAGAATCGGAATTTCTTGACCCTTGATCGCAAGAGTTTTGCCGCGCGATGGTCCGTAGCCCGGAATGCCGGCCCCGACCACCACGTAGCCATCACGCGGGTCACGGGTCAACTCCTCGACCAGTTGAGAAACCCCCTTGCGATCCCCGATCGCCAACACCCTCGTCAGGCATTCACCGCGGGTACGCTTGCCGGCGATGTAGTAGCGCCATAACAGGCGGCTTGCCAGCAAACCCATCGTCCCGATCGGCAGCGCCACAGCCAGGTACCCACGAGCTAGAAATATCTTTGCCAAAAGGGTCGCCATCGCGATGATTCCGAACGTCCAGAACGATGCGCTGACTATGCGTCGATATTCTTCGATTCCCGCCCCGATGACGCGTACCGACCTGGAACGAAAACCCGCGATCAACGAAAGCCACAGCGCCGCAAATAGAATGGAGAACAGCGTCATCACCACTCCGGGGTAGCCCGAGACGTGGGGCGAATCACCGAAGCGGATGACCTGGGCGAGCGCCACCGAGGCGCACACGATCAGGGCATCGGTGATTCGCAGGCGGCGTGAATACTGGTGCTGCCAACGACGAGCACTGGCAGCCTTGACGATCTGCGCCGGCCGCGCCAGGACAGGCGGTCCGCTGTGTTGGCTGGGCATGTTCCTGGCAATTGAGATCGTCATACCGGCCTGATTTCTCGCTTGTGGATCACATGGGTGTTTGCGGCCGCGGGCATCATGACGCCACCCTCGCGACCGATGCCAGCAGCGGCCAGCTCGTGTCTTTTTCGGAGATGACGCTTACCGCCAATGGCCAATCGATCGCGAATTCCGGGTCGTCCCAGCGGAATCCCTGCTCCTCTTCCGCGTCGTAGACACCGCTGACCTGATAGAGGACCTCGGTGTTGTCAGCGAGAGTCTGAAAACCATGCGCAACGAACGGCGGCAGGAACAGCGCGCGGCGATTGTCGGCACTCAACTGGACCATCACGTGGGCGCCGTAGTTGCTCGACTCCGGGCGAACGTCGACAGCCACCGCGGCGATGGCGCCTCGCGTGCACCGGACCAACTTGGCCTCGACGTTCGGGGGGACCTGACGGTGGATACCGCGCATCGTCCCCCTGGCGTAGTTGTAGGCAACGTCCATTCGCGCGACGCTGGAGAGCAGGCCATATTCGGCGAATTCGCCGGCGCAGAACAGGTGCGAGAAGAACCCGCGGTCATCGCGGTCCGGTTCGATGTCGACGATCGTGACTCCGCCGATGTCAGTGGGCGTGTACTTCACTCGAACTCTCCCTTCGGGATTGGGTCGCCATCTCGCGCCGCATCATTGCGGTTTCATTCGTCTGCCCGGAATCGATCTGAGCTAGTTCACCGAGAAATCGGGTCCGAAATCCGACACCGCGTTTTCCACGGCGAAAGCCTCGGCATAGCGCGCTCTGCACTGCACCCCACGGACTCGCATCAACCCGACGAACGCCTCTTCGTCGAACCACAGTCGGCGAGACTGGGACGGATAACACTGGCTGAGCAGCCTCGCCTTCTCGTGCGCCGTCTCAGTGGGAATCGGCAGGTACAGCGAGGGGTTGGGCAAGTCCGAGTCCGGCGCCAAGATCTCGTAGCCGAGAACCAGGTGGTCCCGAAACTCAGTCGGTATCAACTCGGCCAGAAAGCGATGGTCTTCGTCGCGGTCGCTGCTGGGCGGGCCGAAAACCATGTCCGGCTCGCAGTCGCGCCGAAAGTCGGACAGAAGTTGTTTGACCTGCCTCCGGTGATCCTGGAGCTGGCCGCCGGGAAGGTCGGCAACCGTCAATCGCACGTCTGCCGAGGGACACAACGTGATGAAGGCGTTCTTTTCTTCGACCTCCCGGTCGGTACCACCACCGGTCAGCACCAATGCATGCACGACGAGATCCGGCTTGTCACTGGCGATTTCCATCAGCGTGGCTCCGACGCCGATGGCGACGTCGCCGCAGCCCGCACCTATGACGGCCACTGAGTTGAGGTCGAACGGCGTCAGCGCGAGCATGTTGAGTGCCCCGTCCAGCGATCGGACTCTCGGCCGACCCCAAGCCGCGAAGCAGAGTCCGTTGAGGGAACGCGCACTACGCCTCCTGCTTCAGGGGCGACATTCTCGGCGCCCGCGTCAGTCAAACCGGTCATCACTGTTTAGAAGAGTATACATACTTTTGTAATGAAGTTAAGCACTTTAAGGAACTTTTGGTATGACCTGGGCGTAAAGAGGCATCCGGAGTAGCAGTTCGGAGTTGCGTCAGCCGGCGTAGACCGGGCGCTGCACCATGGGAGGACGGAAGTTGTAGCGGGCAGCAAGCGGAGAGCGGGCGACGCCCTGCTCCGCTGTTTGCGCCAGCGGGGAGCCGAGCGGGGCGGCTGGGCTACCCGACGTCGGTGCCAGTGCCGGTGGGACCGGCATCCCGCCGCCGGCCGGCAGCGCCGAGGCGACTCCGCCGAAAGCGGGGGCCGCCGAGGTCCAGCCCTGGGGCACGGACATGGCGCCGAGCGAAGCCGCCCGCCCCGAGACCGCGGATACCGCAGCCCCCGGCGAACCCACGGCACTCGTGCCGATGTTCAGTGACGACTTGAACATCGGCAATCCGGTACCGAAGGTGCCCGGCACCGATCCAAGCGATTTCATCACCGACCCCGAAGAGCCCAGCATCGTGACACCCGACGTCAGCATCGACACCGAAGAGGTGGCGCCCGAAGTCAGACCCTGGACAGACGCCAACGCTGTGCTCGACGACGAGGTCGAGGCCATCACCGATGACAGCGGCGTAGTCGAGCTCGAAGACGACACTGCAGACGCTGACGTCAGGGTCTGCAGTGCACTCGGCGCCGTTGTGGCGCTGACCTGTGACACTGTCTGCGCGGCGGTCCCGGCTGTCTGGGTAACCGAGGTGCCCAGGCCGGCAGCCCCAGATGAGGTAGTGGTCGCCTTCGGAGGCGTGAACGGCGCCAGCGCCGAAGCGGCCGAAGACGCGCCGGCGTAGCCGTACATCGCGGCGGCATCCTGTGCCCACATCTCGACGTAGAGAGCCTCGGTGGCCATGATCGCCGGGGTGTTCTGGCCGAGAAAGTTGGTCGCGACCAGCGCCATCAGCAGGGCGCGGTTAGCCGCGATCTCCGCCGGTGGCACGGTCATCATGAATGCGGCCTCGTAGGCGGCCACGGCCGCCTTGGCCTGGGCGGCGGCGTCTTGGGCCTGCACGGCACTGGCACTGATCCATGACACGTAAGTGGTAGCCGCTGAGGCCATTGACAGCGAAGACGGACCAAGCCACGACGACGTCAAATCGGTGATCGCAGACCCGTAGGCCGCCGCCGACAGATACAAGTCGTCGGCCAACGCGTCCCAAGCCGCGGAGGCGGCCAGCATCGGCCCTGCGCCTGGACCCGCGTACATCAGGCCCGAGTTGATTTCCGGTGGCAGTGCCTCGAACCCGACCATCTACGAGCCGCCGCTTTTGTTAACGACGGCCTCGCCGGTAGTGATCGGGGCGCCCGCGTCGGCAAAGTCCGGCCGCGCATCCACGCCGCGCTCCTCACACACATGCAGACC
The DNA here is from genome assembly GCA_963750885.1 of uncultured Actinomycetota bacterium. Taxonomy (GTDB): domain Bacteria; phylum Actinomycetota; class Actinomycetes; order Mycobacteriales; family Mycobacteriaceae; genus Mycobacterium. The sequence goes on along the minus strand of CAVVSN010000029.1, from coordinate 104,331 downwards.
GGACGTTCGCATGGTGGACAGTTTACATACTTTTTGAATCATGTACAGCTTGGAACAAACCGAAAGTCTTGCTACAGTCCGTTCGGCTGCATCGGCTCAGGGGTGGCTTTCGGGCCGCGTCGATCGCTACGACATATTGCAATTGGACTAAGCTTGACCAAGGACGCCTCGAAACCATGGGACATCTTGGAAAAGCTTCGCGGCGGAGCATTCTTTAGGTGGCCCAACTATGACCGAAACAACCGACACTCGAGCCGATTCCACGCGCCAGCAGATCCTGCGCGCCGCCGCACGCCAATTCGCTCGGCTCCCCTACCATCAGGTCGGCTTGGACGACGTGCTCGCAGAAGCCGAATTGACCAAGGGCGCTATGTATTTCCACTTCCGCTCAAAGCACGCGCTGGCGCTGGCGATCATCGAGGATCAGATCACGCGATCCGACGCGGCGATCACCGACCTACTGGCACGCAAGCTGTCGGGCCTGGAGACGCTGATCGACTTCTCCTATCAGCTTGCGGTGCGCGACATCAGCGAGGACATCTCGCGGGCAGCCCTACATCTGGTTGAGTCCATCGGCCGGGTCGAGGGTCTGCAGACAAAGTTGCATCAGCACTGGATCGACAACCTCACGGTTGCCGTGCAGCGCGGTATCGGCGAGGGCGACGTCGTGGAGCACTGCGACGCGCACGATGTGGGACGCCTGGTCGCGTCGTCGTACATGGGTTTGCGTCAAACCGCTGAACTCGACGACCCAGGGGGCTTTCTCACCGACTTCGAGAAGATGTGGGCGCTGATGCTGCCCGGCTTCGTGCGTCCGGACCGGGTCGACTACTTTCGCCAGTTCATCACGAGACGGACGAAGATCGCGATCGGAAGCACGTCAGCGCTGGCAGGCTCGAATTGATCGGGACCTCCCCCGCCGGACTGCTACGATTTCGCGCCGGGTCAGTTCACAGCCGACGGTCCGGAATTTGAGACCGGAACTCCGGAGGTATTAGCCGATGGCCCGCCAAGTTCGATCGGAAGCGACACGGCGAAAAATCCTCGACGCCGCGGTCGACGTCTTCACCGAGGTCGGGTTTGCGGCTGCCGATCGCGGCGCGATCATCGAGCGCACCGGGATGACCAAGGGAGCCTTCTACCACCACTTCGATTCGATGGAGTCGCTCGCGACGGCCATCATCGAAGACGGCTCGAACCTGGTGGTATCGGAGTTGAGCGCGATGTCGGACTCGTTTTCGCCGGCTCTGGAGAACATCCTGCATGGCACCTTCGTGACCGCTGATCTGTTCGCCACCAACAAAGTGGTTCGTACCGCCGAACAGTTGACCTTGGCGTTCGGCAAGTTCAACGACAACGTCGGCAAGTCCTACACGGCCTACGGCGCCTGGATCGAGGCGATGACGGCGGAGGCGCGCCGGGCGATCGCGGAAGGCGACATTCGCGAAGAGCTCGACCCTCGGGTGATCAGCGAGTCGATCATCGGCGCGACCTTCGGCGCCCGGATGATGGGCCGTACCGGCGACGGCAACGATCTGGTCCGCCGGCTGACCCAGATGTGGGAGCTACTGTTCCCCGCGATCGTCACCGAGACCTCGCTGGGCTATTACCGGGAATTTCTGGCGCGCGAGGCGCTACGCCACGTGGAGCCTGACGACGCCACACCTTAGGTCAGTGTTCGTTGGCCCAGAGTTCTTCGGTGAGGTCCTGGAAGGTGGCGAGAGCGATCTCGTCGTCGGCGCGCCGCAGCGCTGACCTGCTCATCAGCGCTCGTACGGTCGAACCGTCCTTGTGCGCGAGTTCGACAACCATGTTCGCCAGGCCGTCGACAAGCGAGAGCACCGATTCCGTCTCGAGCGCGCCGTAGAAGATGTCGTAGAACTTCAGCGCCACGACCTCATCGGCGTCGCGACCCAGAATGTCGGCGAACGCTGTGTTCGCGAAAACGATGGTGCCGTCCTGCAGCACCGCCAGAGTGGGGACCGGGATCCGCTCCAGGAGCACCAGCGCGGGCAGCTGCTTGAGCGCCTCGATCGGCGTTGGGCTGGCCTGCGCACTTCGTCGACGGTCCACCGGTTGATTATTGTCCATCGCGGCGTTCATCGGCGAATTTGGCGTCGGCGGTCTGTTTTGCCGGAGGCGTGCGGATAATGACACGCTGAACGCATGGCAGTACAGCGACGGGCGGCCAGCGGCGAGGAGGTTATATGACGACGAACGGCGAATCAGCGGTCCTCGTCCTGGCAGCCGGTGCCGGAACCCGGATGCGGTCTGACATCCCCAAGGTGCTGCACACCCTGGCTGGCCGCAGCATGCTGGCGCATTCATTGCACGCGATCGCCAAGATGGCACCGCAGCACCTGGTGGTGGTGCTGGGCCGCGATCACCAGCGCATCGAACAGGCCCTCCGCGAACTGGCCGAGACCCTTGGTCGGCCGATCGACACGGCGACGCAGGAACAGCAACTCGGCACCGGAGATGCGGTGCTGTGCGGGCTGGCGGCGCTGCCCGACGAGTTCCACGGCGTCGTCGTCGTCACCGCCGGCGACGTTCCGCTACTCGACGCCGACACCCTGGCCGACCTGGTCGCCGCGCACAACTCCCGGGGCGCTGCCGTCACCGTGCTGACCACCACGCTGGACGACCCGACCGGTTATGGCCGCACGCTGCGCACGCAGGACCACGAGGTGATCGCGATCGTGGAACAAGCCGACGCGACGCCGTCGCAGCAGGAGATCCGCGAGGTCAACGCCGGCGTGTACGCCTTCGACATCGCGGCGCTGCGCTCGGCGCTGAGCCGGCTGTCGGCCGACAACGCGCAGCGCGAGCTGTACCTGACCGACGTCATCGCGATCGTCCGGCAGGACGGGCAGGTGGTGCAGGCCCGGCACGTCGACGACAGCTCGCTGGTGGCCGGGGTCAACAACCGGGTGCAGCTGGCCGAGCTGGCCGCCGAACTCAACCGCCGCATCGTGTCCGCCCACCAACTGGCCGGTGTCACCGTCGTCGATCCGGCGACCACCTGGATCGACGTCGACGTGAGCATCGGCCGCGACACCGTCATCCAGCCTGGAACCCAGCTGCTCGGCAGCTCACGCGTCGGTGCGCGCTGCATCATCGGCCCTGACACCACGCTGACCGACGTCGCGGTCGGTGACGGCGCGTCGGTGGTCCGCACCCACGGCAGTGAGGCCGCCATTGGTGACGGCGCCTCGGTCGGCCCGTTCACCTATCTGCGGCCCGGCTCGGTCCTGGGCGCCGACGGCAAACTGGGCGCTTTCGTCGAGACCAAGAACTCCACGATCGGGGCCGGCACCAAGGTGCCGCACCTCACCTACGTCGGTGACGCCGACATCGGCGAACACAGCAACATCGGCGCCTCCAGCGTCTTCGTCAACTACGACGGCACGTCCAAGCAGCGCACGACGGTCGGCTCGCACGTCCGCACCGGCTCTGACACCATGTTCGTCGCGCCGGTCACCGTCGGCGACGGCGCCTACACCGGTGCCGGCACGGTGGTGCGCGAGGACGTTCCGCCCGGCGCGCTGGCGGTCTCCGGCGGCCAGCAGCGCAACATCGAGGGCTGGGTCGAGCGCAAACGGCCCGGTAGCGCCGCCGCACAGGCCGCAGAGCAAGCGCGCGCCGCCGACGACGCAGAGCGCAGCGAGAACACATGAGGCAAACGTCGCAGCGAACCAGCGATTCGCTACCTACTATTCGAAAAGCGAACTTCCTCAAAGCCAGCCATCCGACCCGAACCAGCGAGGGCAGCCCGTGAGCTACGACTGGACCGATAACCGCAAGAATCTGATGCTTTTCTCGGGTCGCGCGCACCCGGAGCTGGCCGAACAGGTGGCCAAGGAGCTTGATGCTCATGTCACCGCGCAGACCGCGCGGGAATTCGCCAACGGCGAGATCTTCATCCGCTTCGACGAGTCGGTCCGCGGGTGTGACGCCTTCGTGTTGCAGTCGGCCCCCGCGCCGGTGAACGACTGGCTGATGGAAGCGCTGATCATGATCGACGCGCTCAAACGGGGCAGCGCCAAGCGGATAACCGCGGTTTTGCCGTTCTACCCATACGCGCGGCAGGACAAGAAACACCGTGGCCGCGAACCGATTTCGGCCCGACTGGTAGCCGACCTGCTCAAGACCGCCGGTGCCGACCGGATCGTGACCGTGGATCTGCACACCGATCAGATCCAGGGTTTCTTCGACGGGCCCGTCGACCACATGCGGGGGCAGAACCTGCTGACCGGCTATATCGGGGACAACTACGCGGGAGGCAACATGGTGGTGGTCTCCCCCGACTCCGGGCGGGTGCGGATCGCCGAGAAATGGGCCGACGCGCTGGGCGGCGTGCCGCTGGCCTTCATCCACAAGACCCGGGACCCGCGGGTGCCTAACCAGGTGGTGTCCAACCGCGTGGTGGGCGAGGTAGCCGGGAAGACCTGCGTGCTGATCGACGACATGATCGACACCGGTGGCACCATCGCCGGCGCGGTGAAGCTGCTGCACAACGACGGCGCCAAGGATGTGGTCATCGCGGCCACCCACGGGGTGTTGTCCGACCCCGCCGCCGAGCGGCTGGCGGCGTGTGGTGCCCGCGAAGTCATCGTCACCAACACGCTGCCGATCGGTGAGGAGAAGCGGTTTCCGCAACTCACCGTGTTGTCCATCGCTCCGCTGCTGGCCAGCACCATCCGCGCGGTATTCGAAAACGGTTCGGTCACAGGGCTGTTCGACGGGGACGCCTAGATGGCGAGTAGCACCGTCATCTACCACAACCCCCGGTGCGGCACGTCGCGGAAGACCCTGGAGCTTTTGCGCGTCAACGGTATCGAGCCCGAGGTGGTGGAATATCTCAAGACACCGCCGTCGCGTGCCGAGCTGTCGAAAATGATCGGCGCCGCCGGCCTCGACGTGCGGGCCGCGGTGCGCAAGCGCGAGTCGCTTTACGCCGAGCTCGATCTGGCCGATGCGAGTGACGATCAATCCCCCGCAAGCGGGAGGTGCCCCCAGCTCGATGCGATGGCCGAACATCCGATCCTGATCGAGCGGCCGTTTGTCGTCACACCGAAAGGCACCAGGCTGGCCCGCCCGGTCGACACCGTCCGCGAGGTCCTGTGAGGCCATCGTCACGATGCGCCGCCGTATTGGCGGCGTGTGCGGTGGCAGCGGCCGGATGCGGTCCGAAAACCCCTGACTATCAGTCGATTTGGTCGACCACTCCTACGACCACCAGTGCGGCGCCGACCGAGCAGCCGATCCCGTTCTCGCAGTACCTGCAAAGCAACGGGGTCTCCGGTTCACCGGTCGACCCCGGCGCGTTGACCGACCTGACCGTGTCCATTCCGACGCCGCCGGGCTGGCAGCGGATCAACCGGCCGAACATCCCGACCACCACCGAGTTGATCGCCGGCGCCGACGCCTTTCCCAACGCCATGCTCGTCGTGTTCAAGCTGGGCGGCGCCGATTTCAATGCCGCCGAATTGGTCAAGCACGGCAACGACGATGCCCGGCTCGCGCAGAACTTCAAACAGCTCGAGTCGTCCAACGACGAATTCCACGGCTTCCCGTCGTCCATGATCGAGGGCAGCTACAACCTCGGCGACCAGCGGCTGCACACCATCAACCGGATCGTGATCGCGCACGGCCCCGGCGAAGACGCCGACCAGTACCTCATTCAGCTCGCGGTCACCAGCCTGGCCGACAAGGCCATCGCCGACGCGGTGGACATCGAGAAAATCATCCACGGATTCACCGTCGCCGCGAAGTAACGCCACCGCACTACTGTGTTTTCCATGACCTCGTGGACCGCCGCAGACCTACCCTCATTCGCCGGACGCACCGCCATCGTGACCGGAGCCAACAGCGGGCTCGGCGCGGTGACCGCTCGCGAGCTGGCCCGGGTCGGCGCAAAGGTAATCCTGGCCGTGCGTAACCGCGACCGGGGTGCAGCCGCCGCCCGGGAGATGACCGGCGACGTCGAGGTGCGCCAGCTCGACCTGCAGAACCTGGCCTCGGTGCGACAGTTCGCCGACGGAGTCGACGGCGTCGACATACTGGTGAACAACGCGGGCATCATGGCGACCCCGCATGCCGTCACTTCGGACGGCTTCGAAAGCCAGATCGGCACCAATCACCTCGGCCACTTCGCGCTGACCAACTTGCTGCTGCCCAAGGTCACCGACCGGGTGGTCACGGTGTCGTCGTTGATGCACTACATGGGCTACGTCAGCCTGCGGGACCTGAATTGGACTTCGCGGCCCTACTCGCCATGGGTGGCCTACGGCCAGTCCAAGCTCGCCAACCTGCAGTTCACCAGCGAGCTGCAACGACGTCTGCAGGCGGCCGGCTCGAAGCTGCGGGCGGTGGCCGCCCACCCCGGCTACTCGCACACCAACCTGCAGGGGCATTCCGGCCGCAAGCTCGACAATGCGCTGTTGTCCATCGGCAACCGACTGGCCACCGACGCCGACTTCGGCGCCCGGCAGACGCTGTTCGCCATATCTCAGGACGTCGCCGGTAACAGCTTCGTCGGCCCGGCGTTCGGCGTGTTCGGCCGCACCAAGCCGGTCGGCCGCAGCCCGCTGGCCAAACGCGACACCACCGCCGCTGCGCTGTGGGAGCTTTCCGAGCGGCTGACGGACACCAAATTTCCGCTCTGAGGTGCTGATGCGTTAGCCTGACCAGGCGTCACGGCGAGGGTGGCTTGTGCAAGCCACCGTGATCGACGGGGACCGACTCACAGTCGCGATCCTGGCCGTGCCCCGGAATCTCACACAGGAGCGACATCATGGCTAGAGCTGCGAACAAACTTCCCGCATCGGTTCGGACCGAAACCGGCAAGGGCGCGTCCCGGCGCGCACGCCGCGAAGGCAGAATTCCCGCCGTGCTCTACGGCCACGGCTCTGAGCCGCAACACCTGGAGCTGCCCGGGCGCGACTTCGCCGCCGTGCTGCGTCACTCCGGCACCAACGCCGTGCTCACCCTGGACATCGAGGGCACAGAGCAGCTCGCGTTGACCAAGTCGCTCGACATCCACCCGATCCGGCGCAGCATCACGCACGCCGACCTGCTGGTCGTCCGCCGCGGCGAGAAGGTGACCGTCGAGGTCAACGTCGAGATCGAGGGCGAAGCGGCCCCCGGCACCCTGTTAACCCAAGAGGCCAACACCATTCTGATCGAGGCCGACGCACTGTCGATCCCGCAGTCACTGACCGTGTCGGTCGAGGGCGCCAAGCCGGGCACCCAGTTCACCGCCGCCCAGATCCCGCTGCCGCCGGGCGTCAACCTGATCGCCGACCCGGAAAGCCTGGTCATCAACGTGGTGGTGGCCCCGACCGAAGAGGACCTCGAAAGTGAGGGCGCCGGCGAGGCAGTCGAGGGCGAACAGCCCGCCGACGAAGACGCCGAGGGCGAGGGCGACGGCGACGGGTCCGAATCCGAGTCCGAATCCGAATAAGCCGTGGCCGGCCCACAACTGGTGGTGGGTCTGGGCAACCCCGGACCGAACTATGCGCAGACGCGGCACAACCTGGGGTTCATGGTTGCCGACCGGCTCGCTGCCCGGTTGGGCTCGAACTTCAAGGTGCACAAGCGTTCCGGCGCGGAGATCGCCACCGGCCGGCTCGGCGGTCGTTCCGTCGTGCTGGCCAAGCCGCGCTGCTACATGAACGAGTCCGGCCGCCAGGTGGGGCCGCTCGCGAAGTTCTACTCGGTGCAGGCCGCTGACGTCGTGATCATTCACGACGAGCTGGACATCGAATTCGGTCAGATCAGGCTGAAGCTCGGTGGCGGCGAGGGTGGCCACAACGGACTGCGTTCGGTCGCAAATGCGCTCGGAACCAAGGACTTTCAGCGGGTGCGGATCGGGATCGGACGTCCACCCGGACGCAAGGACCCAGCGGCGTTCGTGCTGGAGAACTTCAGCACGAACGAACGCCCCGAGGTGCCCACGGTGTGCGAGCAGGCGGCCGATGCAACCGAACTACTGATCGAACTCGGCCTCGAACCGGCCCAGAACCGCGTGCACGCCTGGTAGCCGCCCACCCGGTCTCGCTCCGGCACTCCTGTAATAGTGGAGTCATGGATGCAATGGGTACCGACGACCTCATCTTGGTCAGCATCGATGACCACGTCGTGGAACCGCCGGACATGTTCCTGCGCCACGTGCCGGAGAAGTACAAAGACGAGGCGCCGGTCGTCGTCACCGACGCTCAGGGCGTCGACCAGTGGATCTATCAGGGCCGACCGCAAGGCGTCAGTGGCCTCAACGCCGTGGTGTCGTGGCCGGCCGAAGAGTGGGGCCGCGACCCGGCGGGCTTCGCGGAGATGCGCCCCGGCGTCTATGACGTGCACGAGCGTGTCCGCGACATGAACCGCAACGGCATCCTGGCGTCGATGTGCTTTCCCACGTTCGCCGGCTTCTCCGCGCGCCACCTCAACATGCACCGCGAAGAGGTGACGCTGGTGATGGTGTCGGCCTACAACGACTGGCACATCGACGACTGGGCCGGCTCCTACCCGGACCGGTTCATTCCGATCGCGGTACTGCCCACCTGGAACCCCGAGGCGATGTCCGCCGAGATCCGCCGGGTGGCGGCCAAGGGCTGTCACGCGGTCACCATGCCGGAACTGCCTCACCTGGAAGGGCTTCCGAGTTACCACGACGACGACTACTGGGGCCCGGTGTTCCGCACCCTGTCCGAGGAGAACGTGGTGATGTGCCTGCACATCGGCACCGGCTTCGGCGCGATCAGCATGGCGCCCGACGCGCCGATCGACAACCTGATCATCCTGGCCACCCAGGTCTCGGCGATGTGCGCCCAGGATCTGCTGTGGGGCCCGGCGATGCGCAAGTATCCCGACCTCAAGTTCGCCTTCTCCGAAGGCGGAATCGGTTGGATCCCTTTCTATCTAGATCGCAGCGACCGGCACTACACCAATCAGAAGTGGCTGCGCCGCGACTTCGGCGACAAGCTACCCAGCGATGTCTTCCGGGAGCACTCGCTGGCCTGCTACGTCACCGACAAGACGTCGCTGAAGCTGCGTCACGAGATCGGCATCGACATCATCGCCTGGGAATGCGACTACCCGCACTCCGACTGCTTCTGGCCGGACGCCCCCGAGCAGGTATTGGCCGAGCTGCGCGCCGCCGGCGCCGATGACGTTGACATCAACAAGATCACCTGGCAGAACTCCTGCCGGTTTTTCGACTGGGATCCGTTCGCCCGCACGCCGCGCGCGCAGGCAACCGTGAAAGCATTGCGCGCCAAGGGATCTGACGTCGATGTATCGATCCGGCCGCGCAAGGAGTGGGCGCGGCTCTACGAACAGAAGCAGCTCGCTGGGTTGCTTTGACCGGCTTAGTCCTGATTCGCCCGGCTAGGTGACGAGCGTGACGGAGTTCGCCCGGCGCAGCTTGCCCGACGACGTCTTCGGGATGGTGCCCGGGCCGAGTACCACGACGTTGCGCGGCCGCATGTCGACCTCGGTAATAACCTCGTGGGCCACCTGGTGCTCGATGCGCCGCACTTCGACCGGGTCCTGGAAGGCGTTGGACTCGACCGCGACGGCGAAGGTCTCGCGGGAATGTCCCGCGTCCAACCGGACCGCGACGGCGCAGCCGATGCGCACACCCTCGACGCGGCCGGCGGCGCGTTCGATGTCGGTCGGGTAGATGTTGCGGCCGGCCATGATGATGACGTCCTTGACGCGGCCACACACCACGATGTGGCCGTTCTCCATCTGGTAGCCCAGGTCGCCGGTGTCATACCAGCCCTGTTCGTCCTGAGCGGACAGGAATCCGCCCATGGTGAGGTAACCCGGGGTGACGCATTCGCCACGCAGCTCGATGACGCCGACGCCGCGGGCAGGCATCACTTCGCCGTTCTCGTCGACCACACGGGCCTCGAGATCCTTGAGCAGCGGACCGAGCGATGCCAGACGCCGGGTGTTGCCTTTGGTGGACGGGACGGCGCGGCGCAGCGCGGCCAGCAGGTCCGCGTCGACCTCGTCGACGACCAGCCCGGCGTTGCACTCCGAGAACGACACCGCCAGCGTGGTCTCCGCCATGCCGTAAGCGGGCAGGATGGCCGACGGGTTCAGCCCGAAGGCCTTGCCCGCGTCCAGCAGGTCCTCGACATCGGCGGGGTCGACGGGCTCGGCGCCGGATAGCGCGAACCGCAGCGTCGACAGGTCGTACTGACCCGGCTCGGCCTGCTTGCGCAGCCGCTTGGCGAACAGCGCGTAGGCGAAGTTGGGCGCCGCGGTCATGGTGCCCTTGTACTTGTCGATCAGCTTGGCCCACAGCAGGGTGTCGCGCAGGAAGTCCATCGGCGTGACCTTGACCAGCTCGGCGCCGAAATACATCGGGATGGTCAGGAACCCCACCATGCCCATGTCGTGGAAGCAGGGCAGCCAGCTGACCATGACGTCCTTGTCGACGTCGTACTCGGCGCCGATGAACATGGCCTCGGCGTTGGAGTAGATGTTGCGGTGCGTGATCTGGACGGCCTTGGGAGACCCGGTGGACCCGGACGTCAGCTGCATCAAAGCCAGGTCGTCTTCGCTGGTCTCGAGCGGGTCGATCGGCTCGCCCTCGAGCAGGTCGCTGATCTTGAGTACCTTGATGCCCTTTTCCTCCAGCACCGGGATGGCGACGAGGAACGGCTCGGAGACGATGACGGCGTTCGCCTCGATCATCGCGATGACGTTCATGGTGTCTTCGGCCCAGACCGCGAGATCGGTGCGCGGGGTGGGCTGATGCAGCATCGTCAGGCTGGCGCCACGCATCCAGAGCGCCTGTGCCATCGGAGCGATCTCCACCGGGAACCCGGCCAGCACGCCGACGGCGTCACCGGGTCCGACCCCCGCGGCGGCCAGTCCACCGGAGATGCGGCGGGCCCGCTCGTACACCTCGAACCAGGTGTGCCGAACCGGCTCGTGCGGCTCGCCGGTGACCATGCCGCGCGCGCTCTGGTGAGCGTTGCGGAACATGTTCTCGGTAAACCTGCTCACGATTGCCTCCTCGGTTGCGGCGCCGTCGCCCGGCTTTCAATGTTGCTCCTGCTCAAGCGCACATTGGGATAGCCGCGCGCCCACAATTGGGCAGCGATTTCATCTCGAATCGGTGGCGACGCGATCTCCGTACGCAACGCCGCCGGGTCGCCGACAGCACGCCCGCCGGTGAAGGCGGGCGACAGAACCAGGCGCGCTGCTTGACCGGAAATCATCACCGGGCCATATCTTAAACTCCTCTTAGAGAAGTGCCAAACTGTGGGGCAAAATCGACGCTGCGTACGTGGTCATGCCCTGTTGCTGGGCGTGGGAACCAGCCGGGCACCGTGCACCGGGCCGCTGGCGACGCGGACCGTCCGGCACACACCGGCCCCGGAGAGTTCAGTGCCCACGTCGACGGCCGAGGACGCTGACCGGCACAGGAACGCGCACGTCGGTCCCGATCCCGACACGATGCCCGCGAGCGCCCCGGCCTCGACGCCGGCCCGCAAGACCCGGCGCAACGCCGGCATCATGCTCAGCGCGGCCGGCTGCAATTCGTTGCCCAACAGCGGCGCAAGCTGCTCCGGATCACCGCCGGCCAGGGCGGCCACTACCGGTTCGGGGTCATCGACCCGCGGCGGTGTCCCGACCGCCCTGAGCCGGTCGAGTTCGCGGAACACCTTCGGGGTGGACAGGCCGCCGTCAGCGAACGCGAGTACCCAATGAAATGTGTTGCGGGCCAACACCGTAGCGAGCTCCTCGCCGCGGCCTGTGCCCAGCGCGGTACCGCCGTGCAAGGCGAACGGCACGTCGCTGCCGAGCTTCGCCGCCAGCGTGTGCAGATCGCGGCGGGCCACGCCGAGTTCCCAGAGCGAGTTGAGCGCGACGAGAACGGCGGCCGCGTCCGCGCTGCCGCCGCCCATTCCGCCGGCCACCGGAATGCTCTTGTCGATCGAGATCGATACGTCCGGTGCGCGGCCGACGTGGTCGGCCATCAGCTCGGCTGCCTGCCAAGCCAGATTGCGCTCGTCGACGGGAAGCTGCCCGGCACCCTCGCCGGTGACCTTCAGCGAAAGCACGTCGGCGTTGCGAACCGTGACCTCGTCGACCAGCGACACGGCATGAAACAACGTCGTGAGGTCGTGATAGCCGCTGTCCAGCAGGTCCCCGACGGCCAGATGGAGATTGATCTTCCCGGGCGTACGGACCGTCACCGACCCAGTGGGCACCCACTGAGCAGCGATGCTCGGATCCATCGGCACCGAACGAGACTATCGCCCGGCGGTCAGCTTGCCGACGCGTGCCGCGCGCGGGTGCCGCCGGTCCGCGGACCGGCGTCGCCGACTTCGCCCGAACGTTGAAAGAGCCGGACGAACTCGTCGACGGTCAAAGTCTCGCCGCGCCGGGCCGGGTCGATACTCGCCGCGAGCAGCCGACTCGCAGATTCATTGCCTGAACCCGCCCACTCGACGAAGGCATTGCGAGATGTCTTGCGGCGCTGCGCAAATGCGGTGTCGATAAGCTTGAACACGTTCTGGCGGAACTTCGCGTCGGTCGGCCACGGCGGGTTGGCGTGCCGGTCGATGCGCACCAGCCCGGAGTAAACCCGCGGGATCGGCCAGAACACCGTCGGCGACACCGTGCCGTGCCGGCGGACCTGGCCGTGAAAACGTACCTTGACGCTGGGCACGCCATACTCTTTGCCGCCCGGTTCGGCGGCCAATCGCTCAGCGACCTCGGCCTGCACCATCACCATTACCGTTCGCAGCGAGGGGAATTCGCCGAGCAGATGCAAGATGGCCGGGACCGCGACGTTGTACGGCAGATTTGCCACCACAGCCGTCGGCGCGGAAGCCAGGTCGTCGGGACCGATGGACAGCACGTCGCGGTTGATCACGTCGAGCCGCTGGATCTCGCTGTTCGCATGCTCTGACACCGTCTGCGGCAGTCGCTCGGCCAGCACCGGGTCGATCTCGACGGCGCTGACCGTACAGCCACGGTCCAGCAGAGCAAGGGTGAGCGAGCCGAGGCCGGGGCCGACTTCCAGGACGTGGTCGTTGCGGTTGACCCCGGAGGCTGTCACAATCCGGCGCACAGTGTTGGCGTCGTGAACAAAGTTCTGCCCCAACGATTTACGCGGCCTTAACTCGAGTTCCTTGGCCAACCGTCGGATTTCGGTCCGTCCAAGTAACTGGATGGTCAGCGCGCACCCGCTCGTCCGCTGCAAACCGGCCACGCTCCCCAGCCCTGACGGGCCTGCGTCACCGAGGCGACGGCGATCTGCTCTTCCCGCGACGCCAGGTCGGCACGCGGCGCGAACCGCAGGCCACCGCTGCGCTCCCAGGTGTTCTGGTCGAACTGCACCCCGCCGTAGTAACCGTTTCCGCTGTTGATCGCCCAGTTGCCGCCGGCTTCGCAGCGCGAGATCGCGTCCCAGATCTCGCCGTTGGAGACGGCCGGCACGTCGGTGCCCGGCTTGGTACCGACCCGCACGACCGCATCGCGGGCGGGCGTGATGACGTGGCTGGCCACCGGCAGGCGTCCGGTCTCGACGCCGTTGACCTTGGACACCGCGTAGGTCATGTCCTGCGAGCCCGCGGCACCCTTGTCCTCGACGACCTCTTTGCTCTTGTTCAGCTGCGGATCATCGATCCGGTGCCGTGGCGGGTCCAGCGGCACCCGCTCGGTGATCTTCTCTATCCGGTTGCGGGTGACCTGGATGTGCATGCCGTCGATCACCGGCGCGACCGCGCCGGGGGTGACCTGGTCGCTCTGTTCCAGCGGCGCGCCGAGGGCGGCCAGCAGCTCGCCGACCCGGGCCGCGGCCAGATGGACGTTGCGCACGGCGCCACCGTCGTCGAGCTCAACGCTCTTGGCGCTGACTACCGGCAGGGCCATTCCGGCAAGCGGGACACGGCTACCGCGCGAGGCCGCGGCCGGCGCCGTATCGGTCATGGCCAGCTGGGCGAGGGCCTCGTCGACGGTGGAGGCCGTGGTCCAGACCTGCTTGGTGTTCTGGCCGTCCAGCGAGATCTGTAGCGGCCGGCTGCGCCGCAGCACGATGTTGGCGGCGTTGGGCACCCGCTCGCCGGCGGTCGGGTACAGGTCGTCGCGGTCGCTGACCGTGAACCCGTTTTCCTTGATGATGTCGATCACCCGCGACTTCATCGTCGTGACGGTCATGGCGGTGCCGTCGACGCTCAGCGTGACGGTCTTGTAGTCGGCCACGGCGAAGGCGCCGGCGAATGCCAAGACCAGCAGAAGGCCCGCAACCAGGAAGCGCAGAGCCGGGGAAGGAGCTTGATGGAGTTTCGTAATCACATTCAACGCAGCAGGTATCCCGACCTCAAGAACAACATGAGTAACAAGTAAAGGGGCCCGCGAGGACCCCCACCGTTCGATAACAAGACGGTAACGAAGTGCCATGGTAAGAGCAACTCGGCCCCGGCCACATTAACCGACTTTTAACGCTCCTGCGCCAGCCGGTAGGCCCGCCGTGCGTTGCCGGTGGTGATCTCGGCCAACTCCTCGGCCGGCCGGTCGAGCAGCTCCGCCAGCGCCCGCACGGTGTAGGGCAGGCAGTACGGCTCGTTGGGCGCGCCACGGTACGGGTGGGGCGTGAGAAACGGCGCGTCGGTCTCTACCAGCAGCTGCGCGGTCGGGACCAGCGGGACGGCGTCGCGCAATTCACGGGCGTTGCGGAAGCTCACCGTTCCGGACAGGCTGATCAGCCACCCGGCGTCGACGCAGGCGCGCGCCAGCTCCGCGCCCGACGAAAAGCAATGGAAAATGACGGTTTCCGGGGCCCCTTCGGACTTCAGCACGTCGAGCACGTCGGCGTCGGCGTCGCGATTGTGGATCATCAGCGGTTTACCGGTCCGCTTGGCCAGGTCGATGTGCCACGCGAAGGCTTCCCTCTGCAGGGCCGGCTCTGCGCAGCCCTCCAGCTTTCCCGGCCAGTACAGGTCCATGCCGGTCTCTCCGACCGCCACCACCCGCGGATGCGCCGCCAGCCGCTCGATCTCGGCGCGGGCACCTTCGGTCAGCGCGTCCGCACGGGTGGGATGCAGTGCGACCGCCGCGTAGACGCGCGGATCCCACTCCGCCGCCTGCGTCGCCCACCGGGCCGACGCCAGGTCGTCGGCGATGGTGACCACCGCCGTCACACCGACCGCAGCGGCACGATCGACGATCGCGCGCACGTCGTCGGCGTCCGTCGCCCCGCAGGCATCCAGGTGGGTGTGGGCGTCGATCAACGGGCTCAGCCGCGGCGGTGCGGGCGGCGGCGGACGTTTGGAGCTCACGCGCACACCATAGGGTGCCCGCCAAATAAGGTGAGGGACGATGAAGCCGTACTACGTCACCACTGCGATCACGTACCCCAATGGCAACCCGCACGTCGGACACGCCTACGAGTACATCGCCACCGACGCGATCGCCAGGTTCAAGCGGCTTGACGGCTTCGACGTCCGATTCTTGACCGGCACCGACGAGCACGGGCTCAAGATGGTCGAGACCGCTGCCGCCGAAGGAATTCCGACTGCCGAGCTGGCCCGGCGCAACTCCGACGTCTTCCAGCGCCTGCAGAAGAAGCTGAACATCTCCTTCGACCGGTTCATCCGCACCACCGACGCCGACCACCACGAGGCGTCCAAGGAGATCTGGCGGCGGATGCAGGCCGCCGGCGACATCTACCTCGACACCTATTCGGGCTGGTACTCGGTGCGCGACGAGCGGTTCTTCGTCGAGTCGGAGACCGCGCTCGTCGACGGCAACCGAATCGCGGTCGAGACCGGCACCCCGGTGACCTGGACCGAGGAGCAGACCTACTTCTTCCGGCTCTCCGCGTACACCGAGAAACTGCTGGCCCACTTCGACACCCACCCGGACTTCATCGCACCGGAGGTGCGGCGCAACGAGGTGGTCAGCTTCGTCTCGGGCGGTCTGCGTGATCTGTCCATCTCGCGAACCTCCTTCGACTGGGGCGTGAAAGTTCCCGACCATCCCGACCACGTCATGTACGTCTGGGTCGACGCGCTGACCAACTACCTGACCGGTGTCGGCTATCCAGACACCGAATCCGAATTGTTCCAACGCTATTGGCCGGCCGACTTGCACATGATCGGCAAGGACATCATCCGATTCCACACCGTCTACTGGCCCGCCTTCCTCATGTCGGCCGGAATCGACTTGCCCAAGCGGGTTTTCGCGCACGGCTTCCTGCTCAACAAGGGCGAGAAGATGAGCAAGTCGGTAGGCAACATCGTCGACCCGGATACCCTGATCGACACGTTCGGCGTGGACCAGCTGCGTTATTTCCTGCTGCGCGAAGTGCCGTTCGGTCAGGACGGCAGCTACAGCGAAGACGCGATCATCACTCGGATCAACGCCGACCTGGCCAATGAGTTCGGCAACCTGGCCCAACGATCGCTGTCGATGGTGGCCAAGAATCTCGGCGGCGTCGTACCGACTCCCGGTGAATTCAGTGCCGAGGACAGCGAACTGCTCGCCCTCGCCGACGGTCTGCTCGAGCGAGTCCGGACCGAATTCGACAACCAGACAATGCATCTCGCATTAGAGGCGATCTGGCTGATGCTCGGTGCGGCGAACCGATACTTCTCGGCGCAGGAGCCGTGGGTATTGCGCAAAAGTGATTCCGAGGCAGACCAGGTGCGCTTCGCGACCGTGCTGTACACGACCTGTGAGGCGGTGCGAATCGCGGCACTGCTGGTTGCGCCGGTGATGCCGGAGTCGGCCGACAAGCTACTCGACCTGCTCGGCCAATCGCCGGAGCAACGCAGCTTTGCCGCCGTCGGTGCACGACTGGAGCCGGGAACCGCCCTGCCGGCACCCACCGGCGTCTTCCCGCGCTACCAGGTTGACTGAGTTCACCTGGTAGTCAAGCGAATACGAACATTCACGCGACCGTCGGCATCCCGGTGCGCCACCGCGTGCCCCGCGCGTTCGGTGTCATCCAGCGTCAGTGTCACCGGACCGCCCTCGCCGACGAAGTTGCGCCACCAGGTCTTGGCGTCGGGCAGGTTGGCGGCGACCTCGATCTCGTCACCGCGACGGCGGTAGGCCACCGGGATGCTGAACGGCCGTCCGGACCGTCGCCCGGTGTAGGTGATGACTGTGACGTTGCGCCGCAGGCGCGCCCCGAGGCGGGGCGAGGCCGCGATCGCCGCGACCGGCGCGTTCAACAGTGGAGCGGCCCGCATGATGAGCCGAGTGACATTGACCATTTTCGTTTGACCTTTCAGATCAGCAGCGTCACGCACAACGCCGTGACCGCCGCACCTTGCAGGATCGCCCTGGCCGTGATCACGGCGTCCCATTTTTTCTGTAGCGCACGAGCGTCCACGACAGCGCCGGACTCATCGACCGCCCCGGTGAGCTGGCGGTTGATCGGTGCGCTCACGCGCAGGTAGATCACCAGCCACACCATTAGCAGTCCGAGGGCTATCCCCGCCGCGCCGGCTTGCGCCCAGCGACCGGACGCCGCGGCCAATGCCGTACTGATGGCCGCGGCGATCATTCCGAGTACGCCGGGCACCGGCATCCGCCGATCGCCGTAGCGGTGGATGTTGCCCATCACCACGAGCAGGGCCCGGTCATCGACACGAGCCAGTGCCGGCCGTTGCACCATCGCGCAGAACACGTCGGTGCCGTAGACCACCGCGGTGCCCAGCACGGCGATCAACGCGAACAACTGGACGGCCATGATGCACTCCTCCATTAGGTGTTAGCGACGCTAACCCTTCAGCTGGACCCTGTCAATAGCACCGCTAGTATCTGTATCAGCGCTACGATGACCGGCATGTCAATCGAAGACCGCCGAACGCGCGAACGGGCTGCTCGTCGCCGGCTGATCACCGCCACCGCTCGCAAGCTGGCCGAAGAAGAGGGCTGGGACGCCGTCACCACGCGCCGGTTGTCCGCCGAGATCGAGTACAGCCAGCCCGTGCTCTACAAGCATTTCGCCGGCATGGAAGGCATCGTCGCGTCGGTCGCCGTCGAAGGTTTCGCCGAATTGGGCGACGCGATGGCCGCGGCCCGCGGCGGCGCCGCCGACGGCCGGGACGCTCTGGCCCGAGTTGCGCACGCGTTCATCAGTTTTGCCCGCGACAACCAGGCGCTGTTCGATGCGATGTTCATCCGCGCGACCACTCTGCCCTTCGCCGCCGATGACACGCCGCCCGAGCTCAACGCGGCCTTTGACGAGCTGCGCGCGGCCGTCGACATGGTCGCGGGTGCACGGGATCCCGACACCCTGGCCGAAGTGGTGTGGGCGGCGCTGCACGGACTGATCACCCTCGATCGCAGCGGCCGGCTACGCCCCGAATTTCGCGACGCCCGGGTCGACGTTCTGGTCAGCGAGGTGTGTGCGAGGACGTGAAGCCGGTCACACCGGGCTGGTCGTTGTCACATCCGGAGCGGCCGCGGTGTCTTGAGGGCAGCACATCCCACGAACAGGAGACACCCATGACCGTCCAGCGCACTCACATCGTCGTGGTCGGCGGCGGATACGCCGGCACACTGGCCGCCAACCATCTCCGGCTCAACGCCGATGTCGAGATCACCGTGGTCAACCCTCGGCCCGTGTTCGTCGAGCGAATCCGCCTGCACCAACTGGCCGCCGGCACTCGTGGCGCAGCCGTCGACTACGGGACTCTGCTCGGTGAAGGCGTACGACTGCTGGTCGACAACGCCGAACGGATCGATACGGCCGCGGGTGCTGTCGAACTGACGTCCGGCGCGGTGCTGGACTACGACTACCTGATCTATGCCGTCGGCAGCACCGGCGTGGTCCCGGCCGCCGTGCCCGGCGCCGTCGAATTCGCTTATCCGATCGCCGAACTCGAGCAGGCCGAGCGGCTCCGTGACGCCCTCGACGAGTTACACCCCAGCGCGCCCGTCACCGTCGTCGGCGCCGGACTGACCGGCATCGAAACGGCATCGGAGCTGGCCGAGCAGGGCCGCCAGGTCCGCCTGATCTGCGGCGCGACGCTGGGGCCGTCGCTGAGCCGGCCCGGTCGCCGTTCGGTGGCCAAGTGGCTGCGGCGCCTCGGCGTCGACGTGCTGGAGGACGCGACGGTCGGCGAGGTCCGTGCCGACGCGGTGGTGCTGACCGGCGGCGAGGTGCTGCCCTCCGCGCTGACGGTGTGGACGGCCGGCTTCGGAGTGCCCGAGCTGGCCGCGCGCAGCGGGCTGCACACCGACACGCTGGGCCGGCTGCTCACCGATGAGACACTGACCAGCGTGGACGATCCCCGCATAGTGGCGGCCGGAGACGCCGCCGCGCCGTCGGGCCAGCCGCTCCGAATGAGCTGCCAGGCCGCGCTCCCGCTCGGTGCGCAGGCGGCGAACACCGTGCTCAGCCGCATCGCGGGCACGCCCCCCGCCGTGGTCGACCAGGCATTCACCGGACAATGCATCAGCATCGGCCGCTCCTACGCGACCATCCAGCTGGCCCGCCCCGACGACAGCCCGCTGAATCTCTTCGTCGGCGGCCGGGTCGCGGCGTCGGTGAAAGAAGCGGTCTGCAGGGGCACGGTGTGGGGTCTTCGCAAGGAGGCCGCCAAGCCCGGCTGGTACCGCTGGCTCAAGGGCGGCAAGCGGGCGCAGCGGCTGGCTGCCGCGGTGGTCCCGGTCCCGTGACCGCCTCCGACGATCACGCCGAACGGTTCACGCTGCTGCGGCCGCTACTGTTCACCATCGCCTACGAAATCCTTGGCTCGACAACCGAATCCGACGACGTTCTGCAGGACAGCTACCTGCGCTGGGCGGAGGTCGACATCTCCGGCGTGCACGACACCAAGGCCTACCTGGCCCGGCTGGTCACCCGTCAGGCGCTCAATGCGCTGCGGGCGGGTGCCCGGCGCCGGGAGGATTACGTCGGGCCGTGGCTGCCCGAGCCGCTGCTGCTCGACGAGCAGGACCCGTCGGCCGATATCGTTCTGGCCGAATCGGTTTCGATGGCCATGCTGGTTCTGCTGGAAACCCTGGGTCCCGACGAGCGGGCGGTGTTCGTACTGCGTGAGGTGTTCGGCTTCGACTACGACGAAATCGCCTCCGCGGTAAGCAAATCGGTGCCCGCCGTGCGGCAGATAGCGCACCGGTCCCGCGAACACGTGCAGGCCAGACGCAAGCGCTTCGCGCCGGCCGACCCCGAGCAGAACACCCGGATTGCCGCGGAGTTCATGGCGGCGGCAGCCGGCGGCGATGTGCAGGCGGTGATGGCGATGCTGGCCCCCGACGTGGTGTGGACCGCCGACAGCGACGGCAAGGTCAGCGCGGCACGCCGTCCGGTGGTCGGCGCCGACAAGGTCGCCCGGGCGATCGTCGGTCTGATCGGCCGCGGCATGCAGATCCCCGACGTCCGCGCCGAGATGGTCGTCTGCAATGCGGCGCCGGCCGTGTTGCTCTACACGGCCGACCACTTGGAGGGCGTTTTCACCATCGAGATCGTCGACGGCAAGATCAGCAACTTCTACGCGATGCGCAATCCCGACAAGCTCGCGTCGGTCACGACCGCACGCAAAATCAGCCGCGGTTGAGATTTCTGCCAAGCTAGGGGCGTGCGAATCGACCGGCTCGGCGATCTGGGCAGCCCCCACCAGGTGCTGCGCGCTGTCGGCGACGCTACGAACCGGCTGGATCTGCCGTCGCCGGCCGCGCTGACCGGCGAGTGGTTCGGCGCGCTGGCCGTCATCGCGCCGAGCGTGTCGGTACAGCCCGTCGACGCAGCCGATGCGTTCGACGTGCGACCCGGCTCGCACGGCACGACGGTCGGTGGCGGCTGGATCGGCTATCTGTCCTATCCCGACCCCGGTTCCGGCGGGCAGCCCGCGCGGGCGCCCGAGGCCGCCGGCGGATGGACGGACTGCGTGCTGCGCTGCGACCGCGACCGGCAGTGGTGGTACGAGAGCCTGTCCGGCGCCCCGGTGCCCGGCTGGCTCGCCGAAGTTTTAGGCGCGGCTGCACCACTCTCGGCACCGGCGCGGGCGTTCCGGATCGACTGGGACGCAGCCGATCGCGCGGCGCACCGCGCCGGGGTGCTGGCCTGCCTGGAGGCCATCCGGGCCGGCGAGGTGTATCAGGCGTGCGTGTGCACCCAGTTCACCGGATCGATCGCGGGAGATCCGCTGGACTTCTTCCTCGACGGAGTCGCGCGCACGGCGCCGGCCCGAGCGGCCTACGTCGCCGGACCCTGGGGCGCGGTCGCATCGCTGTCGCCGGAGCTGTTCTTGTGTCGCCGTGGCGATCTGGTGATGTCGAGCCCGATCAAGGGCACGCTGCCCCTCTACGCTCCCCCGTCGGCACTACGCGCCTCGAGCAAGGACGTCGCCGAGAACGTGATGATCGTCGACCTGGTTCGCAATGACCTGGGCCGGGTCGCGATCACCGGATCAGTCACCGTGCCCGAGCTGCTGGTGGTGCGGCCGGCGCCGGGCGTGTGGCATCTGGTGTCGACCGTGTCGGCGCAGGTCCCGCTCGACCTGCCGACCTCGGCGCTGCTGGACGCCACCTTCCCGCCGGCGTCCATCACCGGAACACCCAAACTGCGCGCACGAGAACTCATTTCGCAGTGGGAACACTCGAGGCGTGGAGTCTATTGCGGCACAGTCGGTTTGGCGTCACCGGTAGCAGGCTGCGAGCTGAACGTCGCGATCCGCACGGTGGAGTTCGACGCGGTGGGCAACGCGGTGCTGGGCTCTGGCGGTGGGATCACCGCCGACTCCGACCCCGACGCCGAGTGGGAAGAATGCCTGCACAAGGCCGCTCCGATCATCGGGGCGGGTGCCGCCTCAGCCGCGGGCTCGCAACACCGCGTCGTAGAGCTCACGCCGTGACGACGAGCCCGGTGTAGCGGAAATCACCTGTGCGCAGGCGTCTTTGACGCCCATCCCCTCGTCGACGAGCGCGCTCGCTTGGGTGACCAGGGTGGGCAGATCGGCCCGCAGCACCGCACCGGCCAACACGACGGTGATCTCGCCGAGCACCCCGTCGGCGGCCCACGCGGCCAGCTCCCCCAGCGATCCGCGCACTACCTCTTCGTGCACCTTGGTCAGCTCGCGACAGACCGCTGCCCGGCGGTCCCCACCGAGCTGATCGACCGCGTCGAGCAGGCAGGTATGCAGACGACGCGGTGACTCGAAGAACACCGCCGTGCGCTGTTCGGCCGCCAGCGACGCCAGCCAAGTCCGGCGCGCCACCTGCTTACGGGGCGCGAAGCCCTCGAAGCAGAACCGCTCCGACGGCAGCCCGGACACCGCCAGCGCCGTCGTCACTGCCGACGGACCCGGTAGGCACTGCACCGGAATGCCCGCCGCCACGCAGGCCGCCACCAGACGGTGACCCGGGTCGCTGATCAAGGGCATCCCGGCGTCGCTGACCACCAGCACGGTGGCGCCGGCGCTGATCTGCTCGACCAGTGCGGGCACCCGGGCGGCCTCGACATTGTCGTAGAAGCTGACGACCTTTCCGCTGATCGTCACGTCAAGGGCCTTGGTCAGGGTGCGCAGCCGTCGGGTGTCTTCGGCGGCGACGATGTCCACCGTCGTCAGAGCCGCGATCAGCCGCTGGGACGCATCCGACGGCTGACCCAACGGCGTGGCACCCAGCAGCAGTCGGCCCGTTGTCATGGGCCACAGCCTACGATCGACCCCAATGACTACCGCCGTGACCGACGAACTCGTCGCCGACGAGGAAGTACCGGTGATCAGCCCGGGGCCGTTGGCGCCGGCTCCCGATTTCGGACCGGTCGACCGTCTAGAGGGCTGGGTGGTGACCGCCGTCATCACCGCGCTGGCAGCGCTGACCCGGACGGTGAACCTCGGTTCGCCCACCGACGCCGGAACCCCGATCTTCGACGAGAAGCATTACGCGCCGCAGGCCTGGCAGATGCTGCACAACCACGGGATAGAGGACAACCCCGGTTACGGCCTCGTCGTGCATCCGCCGGTGGGCAAGGAACTGATCGCGATCGGCGAGGCGCTGTTCGGCTACACCGGGCTGGGCTGGCGGTTCACCGGCGCGGTGCTCGGAACCATCATGGTCGCGCTGGTGGTGCGGATCGTGCGACGGATCAGCCGCTCGACGCTCGTCGGCGCGATCGCGGGGCTGCTGGTCATCGCCGACGGGGTCAGCTTCGTGGTGGCGCGCACCGCGCTGCTCGACGGGTTTCTGGCGTTCCTGGTGCTTGCCGCGTTCGGCGCGCTGATCGTCGACCGCGATCAGGTCCGCGAACGCCTGCATGTCGCATCCACCGAAGGCCGCATCGCCGAGACGGTGTGGGGACCGCGACTGGGTGTGCGGTGGTGGCGATTCGGCGCCGGCGTGCTACTCGGATTAGCTTGTGGGACAAAGTGGTCCGGACTGTACTTCGTGGTGTTCTTCGGGTTCATGTCGTTGGCTTTCGATGTGGCGGCCCGCAGGCAGTACCGGGTACTGCGACCGTGGCTGGGCACTCTTCGCCGCGATGTGTTCCCAACGGCCTACGCGCTGTTGCTGATTCCGTTCGGGGTCTACCTGGCCAGCTACGCGCCGTGGTTCGCCTCCGAGACGGGCATCGACCGGCACGAGGTCGGCCAGTCGATCGGGACGCAGTCGAATTTCCCGCTGCCCGACGCGATTCGCTCGCTGTGGCATTACACGGCCAAGGCCTACGAATTCCATGCCGGGCTGACGAATTCCGCGGGCAACTACCATCCGTGGGAATCCAAACCGTGGGCGTGGCCGATGTCGTTGCGGCCGGTGCTCTATGCGATCGATCAACAGAACGTTCCGGGCTGCGGCGGGCAGTCATGTGTCAAAGCGGTGATGTTGGTCGGTACACCAGCGATGTGGTGGATCTCGGTGCCTGTGCTCGGCTACGCGTGCTGGCGGACGTTCGTGCGACGCGACTGGCGCTACGCCGCGGTGCTGGTTGGATACTGCGCCGGCTGGCTGCCGTGGTTCGGCGACATCGATCGCCAGATGTACTTCTTCTACGCGGCGACCATGGCACCGTTTCTGGCGATGGCGATCGCGCTGATCCTCGGCGACATTCTCTACTCCAAAGCCGGGCAAAGAAACGCTGAGCGTCGCAGCCTCGGACTCATCGCGGTGTCTTGTTATGTCGCACTGGTAGTGACGAACTTCGCCTGGCTGTTCCCGGTGCTCACCGGTCAGCCGATCTCACAGAACACCTGGAACATGGAGATCTGGCTACCCAGCTGGCGTTAGCCTTTGGGCCGCGAAACAGAACCCGATCGTCGGCAGTTCGGCGGTGGCCAGCGGCGCACTGACACGCGGACAACTGCGCTGGAATTACCGGCCAATATTTCCGGACGTCTATATTCCGAAATTCGCAGACCGGACACTGGACTTGATGACGATAGGCGCGTGGCTGTGGTCAGGGCGGCGGTCAACGATCACGGGCCGGGCCGCCGCGGCCCTGCATGGTGCGAAACGGGTCAACGACACTGCGCCGATCCAACTGCTCTGGCGAAACAATCATTGCCCGCCCGGCATCATCGCTCGCGACGAGCGGTTCGCTCCGGATGAAGTCGCCGCATTGCGGGGTCTCGCCGTCGCCATGCCCGCACGAGTCGGCTTCGACATCGCACGGCACCTCTCGGGGATCACGGCGGTCGCACAAATCCGAGTAACCG
Source organism: uncultured Actinomycetota bacterium (assembly GCA_963750885.1). Classification (GTDB taxonomy): domain Bacteria; phylum Actinomycetota; class Actinomycetes; order Mycobacteriales; family Mycobacteriaceae; genus Mycobacterium. Next base: position 79,669 of record CAVVSN010000029.1, on the reverse strand, counting down.
ACGGTTATTGCCGCGCGTAGCTCGACATGGGCTGGGAATCGCAATTGGTCGCTGTCGAATACGACGGTGATCACCCTCGTCTGGATCGCACGCAATACGTCAAGGACATCAGGCGAGCTGAAATGCTCGAGTATCTGGGTTGGCACGTGGTCAGGGTGATCAGGACCGCCCACGCGACAGCGTCCGACGGGTTTCGCGAGCCCTCGCTCGACGTGGCCAAACGCCATCACCGCCAGAGAGAAGCCTGGGTCGTGGAGCCGCGTAATCCGCAACCCTGGACTCTATTTCGAGCCAGAGCCCTTGGACAACGCGCACGCGTCGCGCAGCTTCGGCGAGTAGGTGATGTCGCCGCATTCGCATTCCCACGTCACGTGCCTGCCCCGACCGCACGAGCACGGCCGACTGGCGACGATCATGTGTCCCGGCAGCAGCCAGTGGCCCCGGGCACACCGGTAAGGCCGGCTGTCCGTGTACAGGACGAGGTCGTCGTCGGTATCAATAGTCACGACCACAACAGTGACAGCTTCTCGCGACAAAGCCATCTCGCTGGCCTGATCGTGATCGTTCGGTGTCCTTTCCCGGGCGTGTCGGTAACCTGGTCGATTGACCCGCAACGGATACACAACCTCAAGTATTGTTGAGCTTGTGCACAGCCAGGAACTGCTTCCAGGCGAACTGGCGGCCCGGGCCGGCGTCGCGGTCTCGGCGCTGCATTTCTACGAACGACAAGGGTTGATCGCCAGCAGTCGGACATCAGGCAACCAACGCCGCTACACCCGCGACACCCTGCGGCGGGTGGCATTCGTCAAGATGTCGCAGCGGCTGGGGATTCCGCTGGCCCGCGTTCGGGACGCGCTGGCCACACTGCCCGCCGATCATGTTCCCACCAGCCGGGATTGGGCCAGGCTGTCCGCCGGATGGCGTTCGGACCTCGACGATCGGATCGTGCATCTACAGCGACTGCGCGACAATCTCGCCGACTGCATCGGCTGTGGCTGCTTGAGCCTGCGGGCCTGTGCGCTCTTCAACCCCGACGACGCGCTCGGCGCCCACGGGCCGGGAGCAGTGCTCCTGTAGCAGTGAAAATCGAACAACTGTGCGATAGAATCGTGGCCGTGGCGATCGAGGTACAGCAGTCGTTGTTCGAGTGCAACGAGCGCCGAATGCTGGGCCACGGGGCCTGGATCGACATCCGCTCCGGTTGGTTGGCCGGGGCCGACGAGCTATTGGGCGAACTCCTCGAGGTGATTCCCTGGCGGGCAGAACGCCGCCAGATGTATGACCGCGTGCTGGACGTGCCGCGACTGGTGAGCTTCCACGACCTCATGGTCGAGGAGGCGCCGCATCCGCAATTGGCCCGGATCCGGCGGCGGCTCAACGACATCTACGCCGGCGAACTCGGGGAGCCGTTCACCACCATGGGCCTGTGCTGGTACCGCGATGGCTCCGACAGTGTGGCGTGGCACGGCGACACCATCGGCCGCAGCAGAACTCAGAACACCATGGTGGCGATCGTCAGCCTCGGCGCCACCCGCACCTTTGCGTTGCGGCCACGCGGGGGCGGGTCGTCACTGCGACTGCCGCAGGCACATGGCGATCTGTTGGTGATGGGCGGATCGTGCCAGCGAACCTGGGAGCATTCGGTACCGAAGACGTCGGCCAACGCCGGGCCACGGGTCAGTATCCAGTTCCGGCCGAGAGACGTCCGCTAGCGATCAGTTCTTGATCGCGGCGACCGATTTCACCAGCAGATCGCGAGCCTGTTTGGTATCGACGGGCTTTGGCGGTTGACCCGGTACCAGCGTCGGGTTGGCGGTGACGATCACCTGGTAGTCGCCGAAGTGCGCGGTGTAGTTGTACAACTCACCACTGCGCGGCTTTCCCTGCACGACTGTCTGCAGAATGCGGTGCACGCCGAGGGTCTGGGTGCCCTCGATCTGCGGCGTGTCGACGACCTCGATGACGCCGCGCACCCGGCCACCCTGGAATGCGACCTTCTTGCAGTTCCGCCCGGGCTCGGTGAACGGCACCGGCGAGGACGTCTGCACGGCCATGGCAATGAACCGTCCACCGTCGCCCTCGGCGGCCACCGCGGCCATGTTCCCCTGCAGACCCGACGGCATGTCCTCGCCGACCACGAACGACGCGCAGTCCGGCGGGTCGAAAGTCAGCCCCGGCGGCAGCTTGTGGGTCGCCAACACCTTGGGATCGATTCCGGTTTTCGCCGTTTCCTTGACTTTGTAGCCAGGCCCGAAATCGGACTTCACCTGCTTGATCTTGGTGATATCCGCAGACGGGGGCGCTTCTGGCGATCCGTTGGAGCAGGCTGCCAATACGCAGACACTCCCGATCGCAACCGCAATCCGCATCATTCGGGCCAATCTAACGCACCACCATCAGCCACGTACGGCTGACACCGTTTTCATCAGCAAGTCCGCAGCGAACTCCCGCGTCAGCGCCGCATTCGGCGAGCCGGGATCACTGATCAGCGTGGTGAACGCGTAGTAGTCGCCCAAATATGCAATGAAGGTGCTTGCTTGCGAAGCGATTTCATTACCACCCTCGACCGATGTGACGATTTCGACTGTCATTCCCACTGTTTCGGCAGCATCGATGTGAGGCGCATCGACCAGCTGAATGTGGGCACGGGCCCGCCGACCGGTCATCCGCCACTGCCGGCATTGGGCCACCAGAGCGTGATCCAGCACCGCTGGGCCGGTGGGCACTGCCACGACTACCGCGTACACCGTGCCGCCCTCGCCCGATCCTGAAATACCTTGGGCCCGTTGCCCGTGACCACCGTCTGGGTCGGCCAGCGCCGCACAGCGCGGCGGGGATGCAACGCCGGCTGCCCCGAGTCCCCAAATACTTGGTGGCGCAGTCATATCCGCCAGGGGAGCCACCTCGTAGCCGGGTGGCAGTTCACGACGTACCCGCCTGATGTTGCCGGGATCGACGTGGCGTACCGAGGCGTTGACCGACGGCGCCGGCGGGGGTTCGCCCGGGTGAGCGCACCCGGCGAGCAACAGGAACGCTGCCGCTGCCGCCGAAAGGCGCATGTTAGCTGACGGACCGAATCACTTGACGCGCAGTATGTTTGATCTCGGCGGCCATGTCGCGACTCAGCGAGAGATGCGCGAGATCGGGTACGTCGATGACCGTGGTGACCACCCCGACGTCGTCGCGCTCCCAGAATGCCCCGTAGTGGTCCATGATCGTGCGCATCGCCACGTTGTCGGCGAGCATGCGGCCGGAAAATTTCCGCACCCCGGCGAGCCGCGCGGCGACGGACAGGGCGGAAATCAAAAACGAACCGATCCCGCGGCCCTGGTAGGCATCGGCGACGGTGAACGCGATCTCGGCGACGTCTGGATCGTGGTCTTCGCGCACGAACCGCGCATCGGCGACCGGATTTCCCTCCAGGTCGGTCATCACCCAGACGAAGTGGTCGACGTAGTCCACCTCGGCGAGATAATCCATCAGCGCCGGACTGGGCACGCGGGCCGACATGAACCGTCGATACAGCGTGTCGGCGGAGAACCGAACATGCCCCTGCAGCGTCCGCGCGCTGTCGCCGGGTAGCACCGGACGCAGCAACAGGTCTGTGCCGTCTCGGGTCCGCACCGGGATCGGCGTGAGAAACGCGGCGAGCCGCTGGCGGGCGGTGCGAACCAGCCGGGTCATGATCCCGGGGATGTGCACCAGCCGCGCGAACGCGTCGCTGTCGCCGACCCACCCGGTCAACGGCTCGTTGGTGGTCACCGTCGCGGTCCGTGGAATATGGCGCAGCAAGGCGATCTCGCCGACGATGGTGCCGGCCAAGACATGCTCGACGGTCACTACGTCGTCGTCGCCCACGTGGGTGATGTCGGCCGCTCCCGAGGCGATGAGCAGGAAAGACACCGCCTGCTCCCCCTGCCGCATCAGAATCTGACCCGCCGCGGCCTGCAAGGGTTGCAGGCTGGCTGCCAGCGGCATCAGGTCCTCGGCAGGGCGTCCCTTGAAGATCTCCAGCGTGGCGAGTTCGTCAGCGCGCAGCGTGGTCAGTTCGGTCACCCTGCCGCCCCTGTCGCCGTTGAAGATGGTGCCAAGGCTATGGGCTGCGAGCGTGTTGCAGCAAGGACACCCGCCCCGGCAGACTCACTCGCGTGACCCGCACCGACGATCCGCTGCAGACAACCCGCGACCTGCTCGACCGCGAGGCGAGCCTGCGGCACGGGTTCCTCGACGTCCTCGGCGAGTCGGTGGCCAGCGAAACCCCGACGCTGGCACAGCTCGCGATGAACAGTCCGCTGGTCGCCACGGTGTACGAACGGCTGTGGCGTCCGGTGGCGTTTTACGTCGCCAGCGGCGTCACCACCGGCACCGAGCAGCGCCGCGCGACGGAGGCCCTGGGCCTGTCGGGTGCGTCCCGGTTGCTCGATATCGCCTGTGGCCCGGGCAATTTCACCGGCAAGTTGGCGGAGCAGCTACCGGCGGGCGGGCTCGCGGTCGGGTTGGACATCTCGGTGCCGATGCTGACTCGCGCGGTGCAGGACAACAGCGGACCGCGTACCTGCTACGTCCGCGGCGACGCCGGAACGCTGCCGTTCGGCGACGAAACCTTCGACGCTGTCTGCTGTTTCGGTGCGCTCTATCTGATGCCCGAACCGTTTCGAGTCGCCCGTGAAATGGTGCGGGTGCTGCAGCCCGGTGGCCGGATGGCAATCCTGACCAGCTACGCGAGTCGCATACCGGCGATTCGCTATGCGACCGAGGCGAGCGCGAAGGCGATCGGGCTGCGCCTGTTCGACCGCGACGCGTTCGTCGACCTGTTCTCCAAGTCCGGTCTCGTCGACATCGACCAGACGATCCAGCGCAATTTCCAATTCGTCACGGCAGCCAAGCCCGGCTGACGGTCAGGTCATCGAGTAGAAGCCCTCGTCGGCACGCGGGATCGCCTGCGCCCCAACGCCGAGCAGGGCGTGCGATTTGAAGATGTGGGCGGCCGCGCTCGGCTGATGTCGCGCGACGACGAACGTGCGAGGCAAATTCGTCGGGCGATGGCGGCCCCATAGCAGCACGTCGGTCTGGCGGTCGTTGCCGAGGGCAAGGACGTGTCGGCGTACCGCGTCGCTTTTGACCATGACGTCCGTCGCGACCGCAAGCAGGTGCGGGCGAGGCAGCGCCGCTGCATAGTTCGGGCCCGACATCCGCTTGACGAGGCGAGCGCCCAGAATCCGGACCGGTCGGTCGTCCACGGCGCCGTCGATCTCCCCGTCGACCACCACGCTGACATCCCAGCCCGCCATCGCGCGATCGAAGATCAGTCCGCCGATCGACATCACCGCATCGGCGATGTTTCTGGCAACCACCTGAAACTGATACTTGCCGAACTCGTCAATGACTTCGCCCGGCGATGACGCTCCCGGCCGTGGAACTGGGCGATGCCGTTGCATGAGCGAGCTGGCGGGAGCGGCCATGTGATGTCCGTTCGACGGTGTGCGCAATTCTTGATTGACACTACGAATATAGAGCAGCGTCGACGGGGGTCAAAAGCGGGCTCATCGTCGAGATCCGCTTTGACAACGAAACCGCGGGTGAGCGGCCGCTACACTGCCGGGATACCAAGAAGACGCAAGCCCAATCCCGATCAACGCCGCCGCGAACTATGCGACGCGGCGATACAACTGCTCGCCGACGACGGCGCCAAAGGCCTGAGCCATCTGAAGGTGGACGGCCGAGCGGGTGTTCCCGACGGGACCACGTCGTTCTATTTCCGGACCCGCTCGGCGCTGCTGCATGCGGTTGCCGAGCGGATGGTCGAACTCGACCTGGCGGCATTGCAAGCCGTTGCCGACACCGTGGCCGTCGAGGATGGGGCGGCATCCACGCTGTCGAAGGTCGTCATCCAGTCCGGCGAAGAGCCGCAGCTGACCCGCACCAGGGCGCGCTACGAGCTGACCATGCAGGCCACTCGGGATTTGGCGATCGCGGCAACCTTGCAACGCGCGGTCGACGCCTTCACCAAGCTGCACCACGACATCCTGGTTCAGCTGTTGCCGCACGGCGCCGATCTGGATCCCGACGTCGTCGATGATCTGACAAACATCACGCTGACCTTCATCAACGGGCTGATGCTGCGTTCCGTCCACGGCGACCGAATCATCGACACCCCCGAACAGCTCGACGGTGTCCTGTCGGCCATCGTTGCCGGCGTCCTGCATCAGCAAGCAGCAGCGACGGCTCACCCACGACGGCGCCGCACTGCAACCGCCTGCGGAATAGCACTGAAGATCCGCCCGTTTCGTTCTCTACAGCAATAGAGTTAATCGGTCGGGAGTAGGCGCCCGCCCCCAATTCTATTAAGCGAAAAGTACAAATCGCCCGAACCGCGTCCGACGCTGACACACTGGCGACATCGACTCGGCGTGCAGCCCACCCGGATCACCGAAGTTGGCGAAAGGCAAGATTTCCGCGACCCGCAGCTAGCTCAGATACTCAACTACCAAGGCGGGAGATAAATAATGCCTGAGTTCGACTACGAAGAGATGAAAAAGGAAGCCGAGCAGTACATCCAGTTCGAGAAGGACAAGAAGAACCGTATCGCCTACATCACCTTCAATCGTCCCGAGGCACAGAACGCCACCAACCTGGGCATGCGGCAGAACTACGCGGACCTGATCCACAAGTGCAACGTCGACGACGACGTGAAGGTCGTCGTCATCCGCGGCGAGGGCGACGATTTCGGTAGCGGCGGCGACCTTCCCGAGCAGCGCCCGATGTTGGAGAACCCGGGCATGCCACTGAATCACGAGGTCGCGGTCAACGACGACGACGTCAAGTATCCGCCCGGCGGCTCGTACCGCTACCTATCCACCGTCACCGACTTCTATGCCAAAGCCCGCGCCGGAAACCGCCCGCTGCAAGAGCTTCGGAAGATCAGCATCATCGAGGCCAAGGGTTACTGCTACGGCTGGCATTTTTACCAGGCCGGTGACGCAGACCTGGTGATCTCATCCGACGACGCGCTGTTCGGGCACCCGGCTTTTCGTTACGTCGGCTGGGGACCGCGACTGTGGTGGTGGGCCGAGACCATGGGTCTGCGCAAGTTCTCCGAAATGCTGTTCACCGGAAGGCCTTTCACCGCAAAAGAGATGTACGACTGCGGCTTCATCAACAGTGTGGTGCCACGCGACAAGCTGGAAGCCGAGACCGAGAAGTACGCGCTGGCGTGCTCGCGGTCCCGCCCGACCGACACCGTCGCGGTGCAGAAGACCTTTATCGAGCTGTACAAGCAGCACAAGGGCGAATACTTCGGCAGCCTGCTCACCGGCATGGTCGAGGGCATGCTGCCGTTGATCAAAAACGACGCCGACGAGGTCGATCTCACCGATGGCACCTTCGAGCAGGGCCTTAACAACGTGGTCAAGGACAACGACCTGAACTTCCCGCCCGAGTGGCGGTTGAGCCGCTCGGGGCGCGCCAAGCCGTGAGCTGGTCCTACGAAGGCCCGGTAGGCCTCAATTCAAGTCAGTAAGGTCGACTAATAGCTTGGCTCGGCGCTAGCCATGTTGGACGTATATAGTCAGTCGAACTGCTGCGCTCCGACCTCGATACTGAATTTCACCGACGGCTGATTAACCTATTACGTATAACCGACGCGGCACCTCGAGCTTCGCATCACATCGGAGGAGACGTTGCCGCGCAATCTGGTCACCCGCGTCGCCACCCGCTTGATGGAGACGACGGCGTCGACGGTTGCCGAGGTCAACGAACAAGTTCTGGCCGAGCTCGTCGAGCACCTCGATATTGATTGCGCGTTTCTGCGCCACAACGACCACAAGATCCGGGTGTCGAAGTTGGTCGCGATCTGGCCACCCCGGCGCGACAGGTCGGTTCCGGATCCGACTTCGGTCGCTCACTTCAGCACTGCCGACCCGGTTCTCGCGTTGTGCGGCCATGGCAAGAAGCTGACGATTATTCAGCCGGAGGCGTCCGATGCCACCGTCGCGCGTTGGGTTGCCGCTGCGCAGGAACGGTGGGGTCCCGACACCGCGAAGTTCACGTCCCCCTCGGTGGTTTCGGTTCCGCTGATTTCCGGTGGTGTCACCACCGGGCAGCTCACCTGCACGAAGTTCAAGAAGAAGAAGTGGCGCACCGAGGAACTCAACACGATCCAGACCGTCGCGTCGTTGCTGGCCCAGCTGCAGGCCCGCATTACCGCCGAAGCGAAGCTCCGCAACCTGGCCGAGCACGATGATCTGACCGGCCTGCACAACCGCCGCGCACTCATGGCCCATCTGTCCGAGCGCCTCGCTGCAGGCAAGCCCGGCCCGGTGCCCGTGCTGTACCTCGACCTCGACCGGCTCAAGTCGATCAACGACTACCTCGGTCATACCGCCGGCGACTGGTACCTCAGGACATTCGCAGAACAGCTTCGGACGAAAGCCGGCGTCAAAAGCATGACGGCCCGCTTGGGTGGCGACGAGTTCGTCGTTGTGCCGGATCAGTCCATGTCGATCGAGGAAGCGGAAAAGACCGGCGAGGAACTGTGCGCGGCGTTGCGCGATCGAATGGCGCTTGGCGGCCACATGATCACCCGCACCGTCAGCGTCGGCGTCGCGGTAGGCGCCCCGGGACGCGATAGCACCAGCGACCTGCTGCACCGCGCGGACGAGGCCGTCTTGACCGCCAAGCGGGCGGGCGGCAACAGCGTCGCGGTCTCCAGCGACGACATGTCTCTGCAGCGTCTGTTCCGCAATGACATCGAGTTACACCTGCGCGGCGACATCGACAATGAGGCGTTGTTGCTGCACTACCTGCCCGAGGTCGACTTGTGGACCGGGGCGATCGTGGCCGTCGAGGCGCTGGTCCGGTGGCGACACCCCACCTGGGGACTGCTGCTGCCGGAGTCGTTCATCGGCGTGGTCGAATCCGCCAACTTGGGAAACGACCTGGGCCGCTGGGTGATGCGGACGGCGATGGCCGAGTTCAGCCGGTGGCGTTCCCGCGGAGTCGGACTGAACACCACGTTGCGGATCAATGTGTCGCCCGCCCAGCTGATCAACCGGGGCTTCGTCAGCAGCGTCGCCGAGACCATCGACGAGTTCGGCCTCGATGGCGGCTCGGTCTGCCTCGAAATCACCGAGCGGGCCGTGGTTCGCGACATCGACACCACCCGCAAGACGCTCGAGGCACTCAAAGAGGTCGGGGTTCAGATCGCCATCGACGATTTCGGCACCGGCTACGCCGTCCTGTCGCACCTCAAGTCGCTGCCGGTCGACATTCTCAAGATCGACACGTCTTTTGTTCGCGACCTGGGTACAAGTAGCCGCGATTTGGCGATCGTGCGGGCCATTATCGGCCTCGCCGAAGCCTTTGACCTGCAGTTGGTGGCTGAAGGTGTGGAGACTCCGGCGGCCGCGCTGACTTTGATGCGGCACGGGTGCCACCGCGCGCAAGGCTACTTATTATCGCGTCCTCTCCCCGGAAACGCGATGGAATCGCTACTCTCATCACGTTGGATGCCAATGCCATTCCTGGCCGATAGCCAGGCCCTGACCTCGAATACGATCTGACGACAATGAATGATGTAGGCGACAAGCGTTCCGATACGACGCGCGAGCAGATTCTGCGAGCCGCGGCGCACCAGTTTGCCCAACGCCCCTATTACGCGGTCGGCCTCGACGACATTCTGGCCGAAGCGCAGCTGACCAAGGGCGCGATGTATTTCCATTTCCGCTCCAAGCACGCGCTGGCGCTCGCAATTGTCGACGAGCAGACGGCGAAATCCGGCGCCGCGGTGCAAGAATTGCTCACCCGGAAACTGTCCGGGCTGGAAACGCTGATCGACGTCTCGTACCTGATCGCGATGGCCGACATCACCGAGAACGTCACTCGCGCCGCGTTCAACCTGCTCGAGTCTGTTGGTCGGACGGAGAAGCTGCAGGAACGCCTGTTGGGCGGCTGGATCCAATTGCTCGGGGAAATCGCCGGGCGCGGAATCCGCGAGGGCGACGTCATCGACCGGGGCGATCCCGAAGATATCGGACGACTGCTGGTGTCGATTTACATGGGAATGCGTCAAGCCAGCTACCTGGACGACCCGGTGGTATTGCTCGGCGACTACGAGAAAGCATTGTCGACCGTGCTGCGTGGAATCGTGCATCCCGACAAGATCGATTACTTCGGGCAATTCTTGAGGCGTCGCACCGCTCTTGCGATCAAAGCCGTGTCGCCGCCTGACATTTCCGGCGGCTAAAACCGGCTAACGCTCGTCAAGCCACAACTGCTCGGTCAGATCCTGGAACGTTGCCAGCGCAATGTCGTCGTCGGCGCGAATCAGCGCTGACTTACTCATCAGCGCCCGCACGCTCGACCCATCCCGGTGCGCCAATTCGACAACCTCATTGGCCAGAGATTGCACAACCGACACCGCCGATTCCGTGGTGAGCGGTAAGTGGAAGATCTCGCCGAACGTCATCGCGACCACGTCATCGCGTGCCCGGCCGACCATTTCCGAGAAAGCGGAGTTGGCGAACACCAGCGCGCCGTCATTCGCGATGGCCAGCACCGGAATCGGAATCCGCTCCAGTACAACCAGTGCGGGCAATTGCTTGAGGGTGGCCATCGGCGACAGGTGCGTCTGCCCGTTACGTCGTCGCTCCACGGGCTGATTATGGTTCATCCGCCCGAGCGAAGGGTGCACTTGACCTTGATAAGCCCAATCTTTGATGTTTCCGTGAAGCGTTCGATACAAAGGTGAACGATTGCGCGGATCCGTTCAGTCGACCCAGCCACGCGGAAAGCGCGCATTCAGCGCGTTGAGCATTCGGCGCGCCTCGCTCACGCGGTCCCGCACGATAACCAGCCGTTTGGGTGGATCGACGTAGCCCCCGGACTCACAGCGCCGTTCCCATGCCGATTCGGCCTTGGTTATTTTCCGCGTCATCGATGCGATGTCATGGCGTAGCTCTTTCGCGAACAGCTGAGCCTGAGCTCGTTCGGAGCGCCGGGTCAGCGGAATGACGCTGGCCGTCACTTCGTCGTCCGCATCTGTTGTCGCCATCGGCAGTTATCCCAGAAAGCCGGCACGAACATACACCACGATCCGCGCGAGCAAACTCGATAGCGGCATCGCTACCCCCTGACGGTCATCGTCTCGCGCCCAACACTGGTCCTTCGTTCTTTCTAAGGCAACGACCGCACTTATCAGGAAAGATAGGGTTCATGATGAGTTCATCGACGTGGATGCGCCTGGTCGCGTCCCGGTAAGGCGAGCGCGATGCGAACGGCATTCCAGGAGCAACTCGAGGCTCTGACTGACACACTCAGCAACATGTGCGGTCTCGCCGGTGAGGCGATGGACCGCGCGACGCGGGCGCTGTTGGACGCGGATCTGGCCGTCGCTGAGCGGGTGATCGGCGACCATGACCGGATCGTCGAGTTGCAAACCAAGGCAGAGGAGACTGCCTTCGTTTTGCTTGCATTGCAGTCGCCCGTCGCGGGCGACCTGCGACTCGTCGTCGGTTCGTTGCAGAACGTAGCCGACGCGGAGCGGATGGGTGGGCTTGCTCTGCACGTTGCGAAGATCGCGCGACGCCGCCACCCGAACCACGTGTTACCTGATGAGGTGCGCGGGCATTTCGCCGAAATGGGCCGCGTCGCGGTCGAACTCGGTAACAGTGCCAAAGATGTTGTGATGTCCCGTGATTCGCAACAAGCCGCCGACATCAGCCGCGAGGACGACGCGATGGACCAGCTTCACCAGCAATTGTTCAACGTCCTGATGGACACCGAATGGAGGCACGGCGTTGCAGCGGCAGTGGACATCACCCTGCTCGGGAGGTTCTACGAGCGCTTCGCCGACCACGCCGTCGAGATAGGTCGTCGGGTGGTTTTCGAGGCTACCGGCGGGACCGGCGGCCGCTGAGGCATCAGGCACCTGTGCGACGGTGTCGCTTGCGCTACTATCTGCGTATGAACGCAAGTAATGCCACTCCTGCGTCGATACCGGACGACGAAGTCAATCTGATCGTAGAGATCTTTCGAATGTTGGCCGATCCCACCCGCATCAGGGTGTTGTGGGCCCTGACGATCGGCGAGTTGTCGGTCACCGAGCTGGCCGCACAGGTCGACAAACCGGCGCCGTCGGTGTCGCAACACCTGGCCAAGCTCCGCATGGCACGGCTGGTCCGCACCCGCCGTGAAGGCACCACGATCTTCTACAGCCTGGAGAATGAACACGTCAGTCAGCTCGTCGCCGATGCGGTGTTCAATGCCGAACACGCCGGACCCGGGGTGCCTGCGCACCATCGCGGCGACGGAACTGTAAGCGATATTTCGCGAGATCGCCACCAGCGCAAGGTTACTAAGCGATGACACATACCTCTACCCACGCGCATCCGCACGACCACAGTCACGACCATCACCATCCGCACGGGCTGGGGGCCGCGATCAAGGAAGTCTTCGCACCGCACTCGCACGATTCGGCGGACAGTGTCGACAGCGCTCTGGAATCCAGCGCTGCCGGTATTCGGGCGGTCAAGGTCAGCCTGGTGGTGTTGGGTGTGACAGCGATCGCCCAGATCGCCATCGTGGTGATCTCCGGATCGATTGCACTCGCCGCGGACACCATTCACAATTTCTCCGACGCCCTGACCGCCGTGCCGCTCTGGATTGCGTTCGCGCTCAGCACAAAAGCCGCTACCCGCCGCTATACCTACGGATTCGGTCGCGTGGAAGATCTCGCCGGACTGTTCGTGGTCGCGATGATCACCCTGTCAGCGGTCGTCGCCGGCTACGAAGCCATCGAACGGCTCATCCATCCTCAGCCCATCGCCAATCTCGGCTGGGTGGCGCTTGCGGGCCTGGCCGGCTTCGTCGGTAACGAGTGGGTGGCGCTCTACCGGATCAGGGTCGGAAGACGCATCGGCTCAGCCGCTTTGGTCGCCGACGGCTTGCACGCCCGCACCGACGGGTTCACCTCGCTGGCCGTGCTGGTCGGCGCCGGCGGTGTGGCACTGGGCTTCCCGCTCGCCGACCCGATCATCGGTCTGGTCATCACCGTGGCAATCCTCGCCGTGCTGCGCACGGCGGTGCGCGACGTGTTCCGTCGCCTGATCGACGGTGTCGATCCCCAACTGGTCGACACTGCCGAAGCTGTGCTCGCCGGCCAAGAGGGAGTGCGGTCGGTGCACAGCGTGCGATTGCGCTGGATCGGCCACCGACTGCACGCCGACGCTGAACTCGACGTCGACCCGACGGTGAGTCTGGCTGCGGCACATCGCATCGCACACGACAGCGAGCACAGTCTGACGCACGCGCTGCCGAAGCTCGCAACCGCGATGATTCATGCGTACCCTGCTCACGAGGAGCACCGGCCGGGACTCTAGGACGTGCGCGTCTTCACTGACTCGTCGGCTGTCGTTCCGTTCAGTTGGGTATCAGGACCAGTCAGGGCGGGACTGAACTTCAACGCGTCCACCAGTTCAGCGATCGCCTTCTCACCCTGCCCGCCCACGACGGCTTCCGAAAAGCAGGTTTCGAGGTGGTTGTGAAGCATCACTCTGTTCGTCCGTTCCAATCCCGCCTGCACCGCTGAGATTTGCTTCATTACGTCGACGCAGTAGGCATCCGACTCCAGCATTCGGATGATCCCGTCTAAATGACCTCGAGCCGTCTTGAGACGGTTGAGCGCAGAACGCTTCTTCGCCGTCAACTCTTCGGACATCACGTCTCCTTCCGGCGGCAGCGCCTCAACTCTGCGGCCATCGCTTATTCTAGCCGACCCCACCCCACCCTGGGTGGGGTAGCATGGCGTCCGTCAATCTCAACACAGGAGGTTTCAGTCATGGCCGATATGACCGACGCAGCGCAACCAACCGACGACCCAGGCACTGCACACACCGCCAGTGCAAGCCGCCTCAACCAGGCGCTGGCATGGGTGGGCATCGTCGCAGGCGGGTTATTCATCGTCGCCGCGATCTTCTTCGCCGGCTTCTTTTTGAATTACAGCGAGCACATGCACATGCAGATGGGTCATCCGGCGATGGCGCAAGACAAGAAGGACTGCTGTGCCGACATGAAACCGGGTGACATGAAGCCCGGTGACATGAAGCCCAGCGCTATGGGGCCGGAGATGATGGGTACGCTTCCTGGGCGTTAAGCCGTTGAATCACAACGGTTCTACACGCTGAGCGTGAGCCGATTCGTTGAGAGCCGAGCCTGGTGGGTCCATTCGTTAGGCTCGGCTTTCACCGCGGCTGTTTTGGGGACGGCGAACTCGGGCAGGGCTGTTGGCTCAACCTCAGGGCACACTCCCGTTGTCCACCTAGCGAGGGTGCGGACGCGGCCTGTCCCAATCCCTCGCCTAGATCAGGGGTGGCCCGCGCAGAACACGTGAGTATCGCCGAGAAGTCGGTGTCGAGCAGATGCGCTCGCGGAGAACCTCTGGCTGGTGGGGGCGGCGGGGTGAAAGCACTGCCAAACCTGTTCCCACGCTGTGCTGCCAACGTAAGACTGAGTCGTCAAGCCCTAATTGCTGCTAAAGATCAGTCTAGCTGTGAAGCGTCAACCCGTCACTACAGATGCGCGAACGGGTTCGCTTACGCCAGCGCCAGATGCAGATATTCGAGGCGGCGCACCAGAAGGCTCGGTAGCCACCGCCCGGTCTCAGCTGCCCGGAAGTTCGAGGTGTGTTCGAGAAGTCGGCTGAGCACGACGTTGGCCTCCAGTCGGGCGAGTGCGGCTCCGACGCAGAAGTGAATGCCCTTGCCGAAAGTGATGTGGCTCTTGGCCGTTGGGCGATCAAGTCGGAACTGACCGGGGTGGTCGAAGTGCAACGGGTCGCGGTTGGCCGCCCCCCACAGCAGGAGCAGACGCGACCCGGCCGGCAGGTGTACGCCGCACAGCTCGGTGTCATTGAGCACGTGACGGTAATGGCCTCGAAAGGGCGGCTCGTAGCGCAGCACCTCTTCGAGAAACGCGCCAACCAGCTCCGGTTGGCTGCGCACCTGCTGTTGGACGTCGGGTTGGGTCGCGAGAATCCAGGCAGCGGAACCAATCAGGGACGCCGTGGACTCGCCGCCCGCGCTGAACAGAGTGATCAACATGGTCAGTGCGGCCACGTCGTCCAGGACGCCGGTGGCGCACGCCGTGGCCAGGTCTCCCAGCAGGTTGTCTTGCGGGTTGGCCGCGGCCTTCTGGAACTGCTCGATGATGTAACCGCTGAGCTCCGTCACCGAAATGCCGGCAGCCTCCATCTGATCCTGGTTCACCAGCCCTTCGACCATTTGGGTCGCTGAGTATCCCCATCGGGTGAGCTTGTCGATGTCGGCATCCGGGACGCCGATGATGCGACCGACGATCATCATCGGCAGCCGGTTGGCCATCGCACTCATCCACTCGATGTGGCCGCCCTGCACGTTGGTGTTCCAAAGGTGAGTGGCGGTCTCGCCGATGAACGGCCCGAAGGCGCGGATGCGCTTGGCGGCAAGTTGCGGCAGCAGCGATTTTCGATGTAGCGAATGCGCCGGCTCGTCGGCGGTAGCCAGGGCCTGAACGGCTCCCCCGAGTTCCCCGATGTCGAAGGCGGTCACCTCGCCTCCCGGCTGATACATCATCGTCGCGGTCAGGTTGGACGAGAATTCGCCGCACCGTGCGACGACCTCGTTGACGGCCTCCCAACTGCTCACCGCGTAAAAGCCGGATTGTGCGATCCGATGGACGGGACCCGTTTGATGCATCTGCTCGTAGAGCGGATACGGATTTTGGATGTGCTGATCGTCGAATAGTGCGAGGCCGAGCGCGCCATCCACCGAGGTCATGGGTAAAGGCTGTGCGGCATGTACGGCCAACGTCAATGGATGTCCCCGAGGTTGCGATCTGCCGTTCGCGGCAGGTACCCCGGCCGTCTCACGGCCTCGCATTCACCTGCGCCGATGGTGAAACGTTGAGTCCAATTTGTCTCAGTTCTGAGAAGATACGGTGTCGATGACACGCGGAGGTGAGCCCGATGGTTCGAGATGACTGGGTCGTTGGTGGAGACCGACGAACGGCGGCCGCTGATCGGATCTACGCTGCCGCAACGGACCTCGTCGTCCGACATGGGTTCGACGCGTTCGATATCGACACTCTCGCGTCGAAGGTCCACTGCTCACGGGCGACGATCTACCGCTACGCCGGAGGCAAGTCCCAGATACGCGACGCGGTGCTGCTGCGCCTGTCTGCAAGCGTCATCGACACCGTTCGACATGCAGTCGATGGACTGAGTGGACCTGAGCGCGTTATCACCGCCATCACCGTGGCACTGGAACAGATGAGGTCGGAACCCATTCGGCGGCTGATGTTCACCCCTAATTACTCGCCCGAACTCGGCGAGTTGCACTCGTCGCCCGTGTTGGCGCACCTCGCCGCCGAACTCACCGGCATCACCGACGCCGATCCGCAAGCGGCGCAATGGATTGTGCGACTGGTGGTGTCGTTGGCTTATTGGCCCGCGGAGAACAGCCGGGTCGAGCGGCAGATGCTGAAACGTTTCGTCGCACCGGCGTTCAGCGCATGAAACCACATTCTGCCGCTACCAGTGCGGTGGTGCGTGAACTCGGAGAGGTCTGCACTTCGGAGCTTTTGGTCAGTTATCGGGTAGCTCCTCGATCTGGTGTTGGTCATCGGCGGCAAGCAGCCGCCTGCTGAGTTGATCCATGGAGGCAGTAAGCGTTTGCATTACTTTGTGCGCGCTGGCGAGCTCTTGATCGGACATGCCGGCCAGAGCTTGCCGGTTGGCGGAACCAACGTGCACGAAGAAAGCGCGGGCGACCTCCATGCCATGGTCTTCGTAGCGAAGGATCACCTTCCGCCGGTCGGTTGGGTCGGCGTCGCGGCGGATGTGCCCAGCGGTGATCATGCGGTCCACCAGGTGCGTAATCCCGGACTGCGTAAGTCCAATCCTTTGCTGAAGCTCTCCGGCGCTTAGTACTGCACCCGTACTCTCGCCGACCATGATGTGCAGCAGGGCGTGAAATTCGTTAGCGCTGAGTCCGTGCGTCTCCGCAAATATTCGCCCGATCCGATCAGATTGAGCCATCAGGGCTCGCAAGTCAGCAGAAAGTAGCGACTCCATTGTCTCTCGGTCGCCGGTGCGCCCGGCCTGCTCATGCTCAGTCAACGGCCCACATCTTCCGGGGTCGGCGTGGCTCGCGCAAGCAACCGCGCAAAATGCGATCGGTAAGTCTTTTTAGCGAAGCGGACAGCAGTTGAATTATTCAAAGTTTGAATCATTCGAAAGTTTGCTATATAAATTAGTTTAAGGCTGCCGCGCCATCTTTGAAGGGCCAGCCTAATCTGTCACCAAGACTAGATATCAGCTGTTCGGGGCCATATTTAGATCACGGCACGCCGGTGTGAGCCAGTCTTTGACTGGACTCGCAACATAACTGAGGCACCTCATTTACATTTTGCTGTACCGCTTGAGCCGTGTGTGTTAGATTTTGGTCGCGCGGTCACGGTGGTCCACCACCAGGTCCACACACCAGGCGGGCCGGGTGTTGTAAAGGTGTCCCATTGCGGGGCGGTATCGGGTTACGTCAGATGTGATCGCCACCGCTTCCGGGTCCGCACAAAACGGAAAAACGAGCGGCGTAAAGGAGGCGTGCGATGTCCATCCCGTTTCCCGCGGTGCCTGATCGCCGCCCTCCTCGACAGGACGCGGCTGCTCGAATCCCTTCGATTACGCCTCGACCGCGGAAACGCGAAGGGGCGGTGAGTTCAATGATCGAACGACGACGCCAACCGGCTGCGCCGACCCGCATCGGATACATCGAACAACTGCCTGCCCTCACCGTTTTGGACCGATTGTCGATGCCAATTATCGCGGTCGGACTCGATGACGGTGCCGTTCTTTACGTCAACCCCGCCGCCGCCGACCTTCTCGGCTATCCCGATGCCCCTTCTGTGAACGCATACCCGCTATCCACTTTGATGGCCGAGCAACCAGACATTCCACCCCACGACTATGTCGCGACCCTGCACAAAGCCCACGGTTCCGTCGTTGAGTGGAACCACGCTGACGGCTTCCTCGTCCGCACCATTGTTTCTAGGTCAATCTTCATCCGCGATGACGACCCGGTGCTTTTAGTGGGGCTCACTGACACAACCGAGCTGTCGTGGAATCAGTGACAGTTCGCGTGTGTTGACGGCTACGCCATTGGCGGTTTTAGACTTTCCTGGTCAGGAGGTTGACAGCGTTGGCCGATGGACCAGCTACCTGGGGGACCTCCGCCCCCTCGATGGTCACACGACACCCCGGGCGCATTTTCCGGCACTGCTTGTAGGTTTTATGCTCACGCTAGGGTCGCCCCGTCTTGCCGACCGGCAAGATTCGTCGGTGCTTTTCAGCGCCGAATTTAAACCGCTGTGCGTTGAGAAAACAGCGCATGAGCATTAAAGGTTCCGCGATGCTGGCGGGCGAGCCGCTGGGACGGCCAGGCACTCCTCTAAGCGCCGAACCACCTCACATGTCTCCTCTTCGGGTGCTTACGCAACACCCGGTTCCCGTCATAGCCGTAGGCGACGACGGTGCCATCGTGTTTGCGAACACTGCGTTTGCGGATGTAATGAGTTGCTCACGCAATGCGGTCACGTCTATGAGCTATGAGGGCGTCTGCGCCGTCCTGCCGCCTGACGAAACACTTGTAGCGGTCACCCGGCTAGGCCCCAACACCATCGGGCGCCTGTTGCAATTGGGGGAGGCGACACTATTCGTCAAGATGCGCAGGTCGGCAATACTCAGCGCCGCCGACTCGGGTCCGGTCACATTGTTCGAAGGGCTGATGACACGCCTGTCGCGGCTGGCGGAGGGGCACGCCGGTGATGCCACGATCTAGTGAAACTCGTTGGAGCTAAGGGGAATCGAACCTTTGACCTTCTCGATGCGAACGAGTGAACTTGGCCGCTTGTCGCTCTGAGAGCGTTAGCTCTGCTAAGAATCTGCTGGTGAAGAGGTTGGCGACGTCGTAACCGCGCTCGCGGGTGCGGGTCGCCAAAGGGGTCATCCCCCACCCCCTCCGCAGACTCCGACCTGACTCACCAGCGTGCGTACTCGCCCCTCGATCTGGTCGCATATCGGTCGTAAGTTCGTACTGGACACTCACGCCATCGCCGCACCCACAATGTGGCCAACCACGTACGTGATTGTTAGTGCGAGACCACCACCGACGACGTTTCGGACGACCGCCTTTCCCTTCGCAGCTCCGCCGAAGCTCGCTGACACCGCCCCGGTGAGTACCAACGCCAGCAACACCGCCCCGACTGTGACGGGTATTCGCCAGGCGGGCGGCGGTGTCAGGACAGCGGTCAACGGCAACAACGCCCCTGAGGCAAAGGAAAGCGCGGACGACAGCGCCGCCTCCCAGGGGTTCGCCAGATCGTCAGGATCGATACCGAGTTCTGCCTCGGCATGAGCGGCAAAGGCATTTTTTTCGGTCAGCTCTCTAGCCACAGTTCGCGCTGCCGCCGCCGACAAGCCCTTCGCCTCGTACAGTGCGGCGAGCTCATTCAATTCAGATACGGGGTCTTCCCTTAGCTCTACGCTTTCCTTTAGCAACAGGGCATGCTCGGTATCGCGCTGGGTGCTGACAGAAACGTACTCTCCCAACGCCATCGAAACAGCGCCGGCGACCAGACCAGCGAGCCCCGCGGTCAGTACTGGTGCGCTTTGCTCGGTCGCGGCCGCTACACCCACGACGATGCCTGCGGTAGAAACAATTCCATCGTTCGCGCCCAACACGGCAGCGCGCAACCAATTTAGCTTCGACGACACCGGACCCATATGGGGCTCGGCAGCATGATACGGCCTCAACATGACCCAAAGGTATACAACGAAAACCCAAGCAACCAGCCAACATAGCCTTACCAAAGCAAGCGTCGGCACGCCTTACCAGACATCGATGCCCAGTTCTACCTCCAGCGTTGTGCCGCGGGCGCTCACGGCTCTTAGGCGTGGCTGTCACGACGCGCATCCTGGGTGGCTAGTGCGGTCGGCTGGTTGAAACCGCGGCGCAACATCAAGGAGAGATGGGATGCTCACGACGTGCGTGGTTACGATCCGACCTCGGCTGTCGAACTGGGCGAGTCACGTTGAGTCATCACCCATCCCGGTCGCGCCGCGCACGCTTAGTGGCGTCAGAACGTCGTGAACTCAACGTGTATCACCGACCGCGACGCGACGCGCAGTTCGCGTTATGCAATGTGCTCGACCCAAACTGCCGCCGTCAGGACCGGGGAAGCCATGACCGCTGACGCCGAAAGCAACTCACCGCGAGACGAATTACGCAGAACTCTGGGCTTATTCGACGCCACGGTGATCGGCTTGGGGTCGATGCTCGGAGCAGGGGTTTTCGCTGCGTTGGCACCAGCGGCTCAAGCCGCAGGCTCCGGACTTCTACTCGGACTTGCGGTCGCCGCCGTCATTGCTTACTGCAATGCCACCTCGTCGGCCAAACTCGCCGCTCTTTATCCAGCCTCGGGCGGGACATATTTATACGGTCGCAAGCGTCTTGGCGACTTTTGGGGCTATCTCGCTGGCTGGGGGTTCGTCGTCGGGAAGACGGCCTCATGTGCGGCAATGGCGCTCACCACTGGTGCTTACACCTGGCCGTCTCACGCTCATGAGGTCGCTGTTGGGGCGGTAATCGCGATGACGATGGTGAATTACTTCGGGGTGAAGAAGTCGGCGTGGTTAACACGCCTCATCGTGACCATCGTTCTGGCGGTGCTGGCTGCGGTTGTCGCGTCGGTGGTTGTGGCCGGGGCGCCCTCGCCGGGGCGCCTAGCGATCCTGGCGAGCACGTCGATCACCGGAGTGTTGCAGGCGGCGGGATTGCTGTTCTTCGCCTTCGCGGGGTACGCCAGAATTGCCACGCTGGGAGAAGAAGTGCGCGATCCGGCTCGAACGATTCCTCGGGCGATCCCGTTGGCCTTGGGTGTCACATTGGTTGTGTACGCGGCGGTCGCTGTCGCGGCAGTGGCGGCGCTGGGAGCGGCAGGGTTGGCGAAGTCGGTTGCTCCTTTGACCGACGTGGTTCGTGTCAGCGGTGCTGGATGGATGGTGCCAGTAGTCGGTGCCGGAGCTGCCGTGGCCGCGTTGGGATCGCTGTTGGCGTTGATTCTTGGGGTTTCGCGAACCTCACTGGCGATGGCTCGCGACGGGCATCTTCCGCGTGTCTTGGCGGCGGTTCACCCTCACTACAAGGTGCCACACCGGACCGAAGTCGCTATCGGTGTCACCGTGGCAATCATCGCGGCCTTCACAGACATTCGGCAGGCAATCGGCTTTTCGTCATTTGCAGTGCTGACGTATTACGCCATCACGAACGCATCCGCATTAACCCTTCGCAAGGACGAAGGAAAGCCGCCCTCCATCGTCCCCGTCGTTGGACTGCTGGGCTGCTTAGCCCTCGCATTCTTCATGCCGCTTCGGTCGATAGCAGCCGGCATAATCGTGTCGTTGGTCGGGGTCGCCTACTACCTCGCAGCGAGGACACTCAGCCGCCGCCATCACTTGCGAGCGGCCAGAAACACGTCCGACTGACTAATGGCTCTGCCGTCGATAGCCGATGCACCGATGGCGACACCCCCAGCCACTCTCCGTCCGCTAGGCAGTCGTGTCCGTCGCGCCGAGCCGTAGGTGCTCAATGTGGTAGACCGCTTCGTCCAAAAGTTGTGCGACGTGGTTGTCGTAGAGCCGGTAAACGATGTTCCGACCGTTCCGGTCACCGGCCACCAGGCCGAGCGCCCGTAGCAGGCGCAACTGGTGAGACACCGCCGGTTGCTCCATTCCCACCTCGGTCGAGAGTTCCCCGACTGAGCATGGCGACTGGCGCAGTCGGGTCAGAATCATCAGCCGGTTGGGTGACGCCAAAGCTTGCAACGTTTCGGCGATCTTCACCGCCGAAGCCGGGTCCAGGGTTGCCGGTGGCGTAGCGCGGCCTTCGACTCCATGACCCACCCCTCCATTGAAGCACGCACCCATGTGCGCATATGACATATGTAGAGGTTCACATGTATACATGCATGGCTGCTATCTATTGGACGGAGATCAAGGATGAGCACTGCCACGGTGCAGCCAACCCGCCAACGATTGGCGGCGGCTCGACGACGGGGCGTCTTCGGACTGTGGTCGGTGGCATCAGTACGGTGGGCGTTCGCCGCTCTGGGCTTATTCCTCCTCGGTCTCGCTGCCTATCTGTTGCACGCCCCCGCAGGGTTGTGGTGGACGTTGTATCTAGCCTGCTACCTGACCGGCGGATGGTCGCCGACCTGGGAGGGCTTGCAGGCGTTGCGGTCTCGCACGCTGGACGTGGACCTGCTCATGGTGGTAGCGGCACTAGGTGCCGCCAGCATCGGACAGATCTTTGATGGCGCGTTGCTCATCGTCATCTTCGCGACATCTGGCGCGTTGGAAGACGCCGCGACCAAGCGCACCAAGGACTCCGTGCAGGGTCTACTCGACTTGGCACCGGAGCGCGCCAGTCGGGTCACGCCTGACGGAATCGAGCAGACGCTGGATGCACAGCAACTGCAGGTCGGCGATTGCGTCATCGTCCGGCCCGGTGAGCGAGTTTCAGCAGACGGAATCGTGCTCGATGGGTCGTCCGACGTAGATCAATCGTCGGTTACCGGGGAGCCGCTACCCGTTGATAAGAACACCGATGACGATGTATTCGCGGGCACGCTAAACGGTGCAGGGGTGCTGCGCGTCCGTGTTACCAAAGACCCGTCCGACACCGTCGTGGCGCGCATCGTTGCCCTTGTCACCGAAGCGTCCGCCACAAAGGCGAAAACGCAACTGTTCATTGAGAAGGTCGAGCAACGCTATTCCGTCGGAGTGGTCGCCGCGACACTCGCACTGTTCGCAATTCCGCTGGCGTTCGGATCGGACCTGCAATCGACGCTTCTTCGCGCCATGACGTTCATGATCGTCGCGTCGCCGTGCGCCGTGGTGCTGTCCACCATGCCCCCGCTGCTCTCGGCCATCGCCAACGCTGGGCGTCACGGTGTCCTCGTCAAATCCGCCGTGGCGATGGAACACCTGGCCGACACCACCGCTCGTCGCCATCGATAAGACCGGCACTCTGACCACCGGAACCCCAAAGCTCACCAGTATCGCGCTGCTCAATGACACCACCCTCGTCTCGGACGAGTTGCTGCGCATCGCTGCTGCCGCAGAACAATTCAGCGAACACCCGCTGGGCCGCGCCATCGTGGTCGCCGCCCGCCAAAAGGACCTTGCCATCCCCGGTGCCGAAGAATTTCACGCACTACCAGGGCGAGGGGTCCGCGCCCGCGTCAGACAACAGGATGTCGAGGTACTGAGTCCACGCTCGCTGACGGGCGAGCCACCACCCGCCGCAACCGCCTCCGAGGACACTGGCGCAACCGCCGTCGTGATGCTCGTTGACGGAGTTCCAGTTGCTGTCTTCGGACTGGACGACACCATTCGCGACGGCACGGACGACGTGATTCGCGCCATTGCCGCCATCACCTCCACTGCCCCGGTTCTCCTTACGGGCGACAACTACCGCGCCGCCAAGCGATTAGGCGACCAAGTTGGCATTGCGGACGTGCGCGCCGACCTGCTGCCTGACGACAAGGTGGCTGCGGTACGTGAATTGCAGGACAGCGGTCAGCGCGTGATCTTCGTCGGAGACGGCATCAACGATGCCCCCGCCATGGCCGCCGCACACGCATCAATCGCCATGGGACGCAATGGAGCCGACCTCACGCTACAGACCGCAGACGCGGTAACCGTCCGCGATGAACTCGCCACAATTCCTGCCGTCATCGCGCTAGCCCGACGGGCACGCCGCGTCGTCATCGCCAACCTCGCCATCGCAGCGACCTTCATCACCGGCCTAGTCCTGTGGAACCTGTTCGGACATCTGCCGCTGCCGCTCGGCGTAGCGGGACACGAAGGCTCTACGATCATCGTCGCCCTTAACGGGTTGCGGCTCTTGAGACCTCGCGCTTGGCGCGGTACGCCGCCTACGTCGTAGCATCGTCGGCCAGCACCCGGCACACCGTTGCTCGACTCACGCCAAGCGTCGTCGCAAGGGTGGTGGCCGACTCGCCGCTGTCGTGCATACGACGGGCTAGGGCGACCCGTTCATCCGTCAGCGCATTCGGGCGACCGATGGACTGTCCGCGTGCTCGCCGTGCGTCCCGCACTGCCGTGCGGCGCTCCTTGCCCAGTTTCAACTCAAGCTCAGCAAGGCTGGCGAGAACGCCGGCCACCGACCGTAGAGAGTGCCTTCGGTGTGCTGCGCCTCCGCCTGAACATATCGCGGTCCGTTACGGAATACGGCGGTCTGCAATGGGGTACGCCTAAGGTCATGGGAGTGGCGCTCCGTGCCGTTCCCCGCCGTGCTCGCTGAGGAACCGGCCGCCCAGATGATCGGTAATCCGGCGACGATTCTGGTGTTCACCGACCTACGGGGCGGAGTGCAAAGGAACTCCAATTGGCGGTCGCGCGTGTTCCGTCCCGCCGTTGCCAGGAGTCAGAACGCAGAAGGCAGAAGGCAGAAGGCAGACGACACGTTCGCACCATTAGGCCCCACGATCTTCGACACACCGCAGCCAGTCTCGCCTCAGCGTGCGGCCAGCGTCAAGGCCGTGCAGGGGATGCTGGGACACGCAAAGGCGTAGCGCGCTGATGCGTCCTGACCTGCTGAAACTCTGTGGAGCTAAGGGGAATCGAACCCTTGGCCTTCTCGATGCGAACGAGACTACTTGGGCGTTTGTGGACGTTGAACGCGTTGGCCTCGTTGACAATTCGCTGGCCAGGAGGTTGGCGGCGTCGGCCTGGAGAGTGCATTTGATGCGCTACTGCAGACGGACTGCGGACGCTATGCGCCTTACTCGTCAAGGAAGTAGACGGCGCGGACTTCACGCACCGCATAAAAGGCGAGAACGTATCCGGCCACCGGGTCAGCCCACCACCAGCCGAGCAGTCCATTGACGACTAGACCCGCCAACACCGCGACAGCGAGCAGCCCGTCGATGAGCGTCACCCGCCCTTCGGTGCGCAGCACCACGTTGTCCAATGCCTGTCCGGTGCGGGCTTTGCCTGCCGCCAAAACGAACATCGTCAGCGCGGTGATGGCCGTCCATCCGATTCCCAGCGGGCTGGGGCTGGCATGGTGTCCGGTGACTAGAACAATCGTGGACTGGGCCGTGAGATACAGCGCCAGGAACGCGAACGCTGCCCCGATCAGTCGCAGTGCCCGTTGCTGTCGTTGGTATCCGTTGCCCGACAACTCCCAGATCACGACGGTCGATGCCCCGATTTCAATCAACGAGTCCAAACCGAATCCAACGAGCGCGACCGAGCGCGCACCGGTTGCCGCGATGGTCAGCACGACGATCCCGACGACATTCCAGGCGAGCGTCAGGTATTCGAGGAGGAAGCCACGACGCAGCAGAGCCGCATGATCCTCACCCGTTGGTGGTTGATTACTCACCCCAGAAGGTTGTCACGGTCAAAAACGGGGGGAGAGAGAGCGGACGCTGGCCGTGCGAGGCGGACGCTGCTCGCTGAAGGGGGCACCCCCCACCCCCGTGCGGACCGGGAGTGATCCCACCGCGAAGTCCGTTAGAACTTCACCGCGAGGTCCTGGCGAGTCAGCCTGCGCACGCCCCAGAAGTAGGTGACGAAAGGCATGGTGCACCACAAGAGGTTCAGGACTACGAACTTGATCCACATCTCGACGGGACTGGTCATGCTTTGCAAGTTGTTGGCGATCTCTACCCCGAAGTAGACCGCTGGCAGTGTGACCTCCACGATCATCCCTCCCATGATGAAGGAGAGCTGAATGCTGGTGAATCGCTTACCGTTTCGGAAGAACTGCACCATCGCATATGCCTCGAATAGTCCGATGAAGAAGGCGATCCATTCAAGGACGACGATGAGCGGGTCCCCGTTCAAGTAGCGCGCATCGCCGCCAAGGAGGATGGGCGACCACATGTAGGTCCAGAGTGCGCCGTGCTCGACGCCTGCTCTGATCTGGTCGAAGACCAAGAGCCACGGTAGTTCCCAGATGAATCGTGGTATCAGGGCGATGAAGACCCACACGATGACCATCGCGCCCAATCGCTCTGACCTCGTTCGGTCACGTTGGCCCGGTAGCGGAAGCCAGGGCATTGCAAGCGCGGTCACGAAACAGCCCACCACGATGACGACCAGCGTGGTGGACGCGACGAAGTGCGACACCCCGGCATGAAATTCGAGGTACCAGAACACGATGTGGATGACGAAGAAGAACGCCAGGACGCCGAACAACGATTTTTGCAGTGACGACAGTCCCGGCCTCTCCGGTGACTCTTGTATATCGTCCGCGTTGATCGTCTCAGTCATGGTCCGCTCCTTGAACGTCGTGCAGCAGCATGCTCGAAGCATGGCACGCGCCATCTTTTAATGGCAAGAGTGTTCCCTTAGGGTGTCGTGGATGAGGCAGCACGGTGAGCAGGGCGGACTGCGTAGATGACTGGCCGCAAGCGCACCGTCCCGCGTCGTCCGATCACCGGGCGACAGGAGCGGGGGGACCGGACCCGCGACTTACTCATTGAAGAGACAGTGGCGTGCATTCGCGAGGAAGGCTTCTCAGCGGCCAGCGCACGGCACATCATCGAACGAGCGGGCGTGAGTTGGGGTGTCATCCAGCATCACTTCGGAGACCGCGACGGTCTACTGGTTGCGGTAATCGAAGATGCCGTGGATCGGCTGATCGCATCGCTTGAGGTGTTGTCCGATCCGGCGGCAGCCACGGACACAGACGACTTGGTGCGTGCAACTTGGGAGGCGTTCGCGAATCCAAAGGCTATGGCGGGGTTGGAGATTCTCATCTCGACCAAGCATTTGCGGACTGGACTGGGAAACGACACATGGAACGTCTGGGCGCGGCACTGGCGAACTTGATGTCCCGCTTAAACACCGAGACGAACGGTGACCATGCCGTCGCGCTGGGCATGCTCCTGTGGACTACACCGGTAGCGATGATGATCGCCGAGATGTTCGCCACGCCTCCGCTGGCCGCCAAGGACGCACAGAAGGCGATCGCCGCCATGATTGACGCGCATCGCTGACTGGGTCAAGTACACGCGTCCTCGGCGGCCGGTCAGTGGGCCGCCCCCACCCCCTAGCTGATGGCGGCTTGGCCTTCGGGTCGAAGTCGCTGTCTGAGCGATGTTCTCCTCAGCGTTGACCGGGCCGGGCAGCGACCTTGGTCGGTTGAGTCTTTGGGGACTCCAATGTCGCGTCGTGTCCATGGATCGACAGCGAGGTCATTCTTGGATAAAGGATTGCTGGACCCAGCCATCTAGCAGTGAAGCGGCGTAACGCGAGTCCCTTGCGCGGCGTCTGTCCGGGATCGGTCAGGAGGGACTGCACCGTGCGCAAAGTCATCTCGGCAACTTCGCGAAGGGCGGTGGTGTCGAAGCCATGAAGGTTCCAATCGACATCCAGGCGGTTGAAAACGGACAAGCAGAATGCGATTGCTGTGTCGGAGGTCAGCGAGGTGACAGCTTCTCCCTCGTCTCGCCGTGTCAACAATCGTTCCAGTTGTGGGTCACCGGAGAGGCTTTCAACTCCAAAAGAAACGCTTTCGACTACGGCGGTGACCGGATCGTTGAGGCCGCTGACGTGGTCTGCTACTTGGTCGATGAATCCGTTGACGGAACGCATTGCACTGGCGATAAGCATCGCGTCGGCGTTGGGGAAGTAGCGGTAGACCGTCTGGCGAGTGACTCCGAGCCTGCGGGCGATGTCGGCAAGGCGTATCGCTGCTCCATGCTCGGCAATCTCCTCGTCCACGGCACTCAGGATGCGGGAAATAGCCTCCTCGTCCGAGGAGGGCGTCGAACCCGCCCAGCCACGACTACGCATCCGCCGTCATAAGCCTTTCGCTGGTAAATGCAATCGGAAGAGTTGTCGGACCGGTCATCCCCAGCAGCGATTTCCACGGTGCCGGACCGGCGCGATGGGGCGCGGGGAGGCGGCGAGTGAGGACGGTGAGTGCTTCTGCCAGTTCCCTGCGTGCGAGGTTCGCCCCCAGGCAGTAGTGCGCGCCGCCGCCGAACGTCAGAATCGCGGGGACGTCGTTGCGCGCGATGTCAAAGCGATCAGCATCGTCATAGATCGCTGGATCTCGGTTGGCTGCAAGGGTGTTCGCGAGTACGAAGGTTCCCTGCCGGGAACAGGTAGCCGGCGAACTCGACATCGTCAACGGCGGCTCGCGGCACGATGCAGGCCGCTGGCGAGTGGCGCATGCTCTCCTCGACCGCCTGCATCGCAAGTTCCGGATGGTCGCGCAGCCTCGCCCATTGGTCCGGATGCTCGCAGAGCACCTGAACCGACGCCGCCAGTTGGTTTCGCGTCGTATCCGTTCCTGCCATGAGGAAGCCGGATACCAGCATGCGGAGTTCGCCGAGATTCAGCCGGTCGCCGTCGCTTTCAGCACGAATGAGCTCTGAGAGCAGATCGTCGGTCAAATTGTCGCGGCGCGCGGCGACCATGCCGTCGACATAGGCGTCGAGCTCGCTCCAGGCGCGCATGATCGCGGACTCATCGAAGTTGGCGTCAGGCTGAAAGTTGAGGGCTTTGAAGACCTCCTCGGTCCAGTCCGCGAACAACTCCCAATCTTCGCGAGGAGCACCGAGAAGCGCGCACATGATCGGAGTGGGGTAGGGACGCGCAATGTCAGTGACGACGTCGCACCGCCCGGCATCCATCACGCGGTCGATCAGACCATTTACCACCTCATGGATCGTTTCTTGAAGACGTGATGTCGCGCGGGGCGTGAACGCCTTCGAAACCAGTTTGCGTAATCGAACGTGCGGTGGACCGTTCAGGCCCAAGAGGCTGTTGGCCAACTTGTCGAACAACGGTCCCGACGTGATGCCCTGCGCCGCCAGAGTGATACCGGGCGGCAGGCGAAATCTGTTATCCCGCAATATGTCACGAGCCAGTTCATAGGACAGAATTTCCGGACCGAGAGGCCCGATAGCGATAGGGGCGCGCGATTGCGCCATTCGGACATCTTCGAGGACATCTTGCGGAGTAGCGGTGAGGCCGTAACTCAACGTAGGGAGCCCGGCTTCGAAGACATTGGGAGCCGCGCTGCTTGCGTTCATCCACATTCCCGCTTTCCGCTAGGCCCGTGCATCGAACCTCGAGCCGACACATTTGTTCGAAGCGTATGACCAAAGTCCCGAACCGTCAATGAACAGCGGGATATGCCCAGATAGAGCTCGATTTCGCGCCGCATGGTCATACGATTTGGCGCGCTGTGTCCGTAGCTCGGTCTACAAGCAGCTACGGCCATTTGGTTTAGACGGCGAATACCCGATAGATCGGCTAGCCGGCGGCATGCATGCGCTGTGCGAGAGCGGATTTCGAGGCGTCCAACGCCGTCGGGCGACCGATGGACTGCCCGCGGGCCCGCCTTGCATCACGCGCGTCCGTGCGGCGCTCCCTGCCCAGATCTAGCTCGGGTTCAGCAAGGCTGGCGAGAACGCCGGCCAGCATGCGACCCGAATTCTGATCGCCAGGACGACGGGATCCGAATTACTGCGGACGCGCTGCGGACGACGAATTTTCGCTAGCGGGCACTACATACCCTGAACTGCTCAAACTCTGTGGAGCTAAGGGGAATCGAACCCCTGACCTTCTCGATGCGAACGAGACGCGCTACCAACTGCGCTATAGCCCCTGACCGGTAGATCAGGCTACCAGTCGCGGCCGGTGTCGCCGAAACGCTACTGGCCGACCGCCCGCGCCAAGTCCCAGTGGAACTCCCGCGCATGCGGCGCGTAGTCGAGGTGCTCGAAGACCGGGTCCTCGTCGTCGATCTCCAAGACCACAGCGCCGGGCCGTCGCAACCGCGACGGAACCACGTCGTACTCGCGGTCGTAGGTGTTCTCCACGCCCAGGTGCGAGCGTGCCATCCGCTGACTCCGCCGACGGTGCACGCGCTCCTCGATCCGGGTCTGCTTGCGCAGGTAGCCCAGGTAGAGCACGGTCACCGCGGACACGACGCTGAAGAACCACCATGCCGACGAGGTGAGCAGGAACGCCGTCATCGCCGAGAGCACCAACGTCAGCGCCATGACCATCAGCACCCGCCTGCGAGCGGCGTATTTGCGGGCAGTGACTGCGGCGGCCTTGTCGGCGTCGTAGCGATGCCGCCGGCCAGACGCCGACGACGCGGTCATCGGCGGCTCCTCGGCGATCGGAATCCCCGAGGTGTCATCGATGTACTCGTATTGGTTGTCGTCGTCGAAGGCTTCGCCCTCGTCGTCGTACTCGACGGCGAGGTTGACCTCGGTGTCGGTCTCATCTGCGGGCTCAGCGTCAACGACTGCGCGACCGACCGGCAGCGCGGCCGAGTCCGGGTCGATCACGTCGACGTCGAGGTAATCCGGGCCGGTCTCCTCAGCAGACAGAGGGGCAGCGACGGTGGCCATGACGCGCGTCGGCAGGGCGTCTTCGTCCTCGTCTGTATCGGCATCGGTGTCGCCAGATTCGTCGTACTGGTCTTCGTCGGGCTGCCAGTCGGGGTCACTGCGATGCCCGGCCGCCGGCTTGCCGCGCTTGATCAGCCGGGCGGCCGTGCTGTTGTTGAGCACGCGGGTCGCCAGTGCGACGTCGCTGGTGCGCCGCACCGCGTCGCGCTTGCTCACCAGCATGGGAACCAGCACGAACAGCCAGAGCACCACGAGTGAGATCCAAAGCAATGATTGCGGGATGCTTGGCATGGCGACCCGCTCCTTTCCCCGCCAGGCGTGGCCTGTTGACGACGCCGCTAACGAGCATCATTAGTCACAAATGTCACGTTTGTAACACGACACGCCGCGCGTATTTGACCGACTAATACCGGCTACATTCATTGGCCCGCCTCCTACTCGCGCCGCGAACGGCGCGCATCGTCGACCAGCTATGCCCAGCGGGCGTGCCCGTCGCGTACCAGCGCCGACGTCACCGACCCGTAGACCTCTTCGACGGTCAGTCCCACCAGCATGTGATCACGCCAGCCGCCATCGACCTGCAGGTAGCGGCGCAGCAGGCCCTCTTCACGGAACCCGACCTTTGCCAGCACCGCCCGGCTCGCCGCGTTCTCCGGACGCACGGTGGCTTCCACCCGATGCAACCTGACCGGACCGAAACAGTGATCGAGACCCAGCGCCAGGGCGCCGGTGGCCACGCCGCGGCCCGTCATCGAACCACACACCCAGTAACCGATCCAGGCGGACCGCAATGCCCCGTGCGTGACATTCCCGATCGTCAACTGCCCACAGAACTGGCCGTCCAATTCGATGACATAAGGCAGCATGCGACCATTGCGGGCTTCGGCCCGTAGGCTGGAACAGATCGTCGGCCACGCCGAAATCGAGTGTCGTGCAATCCAATCCGCCTCAGTGCTGGGCTCGTAAGGCTCCAGTCGCGAGCGGTCAGCCAGTCTGGCCCGACTCCATTGCGCGGCATCACGCAGGCGCACCGGGCGCAGCCGGATCACACCGGCCGCCACCCGCAGCGGCCCCACCGCGGTGGGCCAGCCAGGGTGTTGGGAGTTGGAGCGCCACATGGTCACGAGAAAAGTCGCTCAGCCACGCTGAGCCAGGAACGCGACGTCGATGACCTCACCGGTGCGGACCTGCTCTGCCTCACGGGGAACCACGACCAGACAGTTCGCCTCGGCCAGCGTCGCAAGCAAATGCGACGAAGCGCCCGGCGCGCCGCCCAAGGCCTGCACCAGGTATTCGCCGGTGTCCTGATCGCGCATCAGCTGGCCTCGCAAGAAGCCTTTGCGACCGGCCACCGAGGTGATCGGCGACAGCGTGCGCGCCTGCACCACCCGGCGCATCGGCTGCCGCTTGCCCAGCGACAACCGGATCAGCGGCCGGACCATCACTTCGAACACCACCAGCGCACTAACCGGATTGGCGGGCAACAAGAATGTAGGCACCCCGTCACGGCCGAGCTGCCCGAAGCCCTGCACGGAGCCGGGATGCATGGCGACCCGGGTGACTTCCATCTCGCCGAGCTCGGAGAGCACCGAACGCACCGCCTCGGCCGCCGCGCCACCGACAGCGCCGGCGATCACCACAATCTCGGCGCGATTCACCTGTCCCTCAACGACTTCGCCGAGTTCTCGCGCATCGCTGCTGACGATGCCAACGCGGTTGACCTCGGCGCCCGCGTCGCGGGCGGCGGCCGCCAGCGCATAGGAGTTGACGTCGTAGACCTGGCCGTTGCCCGGGGTGCGCGAGATGTCGACCAGTTCGCCGCCGACAGCCAGCACCGATACCCGCGGACGCGGGTGCACCAGCACCCGGTCGCGTCCCACCGCGGCCAGCAACCCGACCTGGGCGGCGCCGATGATCGTCCCGGCCCGTACGGCGACGTCACCGGGTTGGACGTCGTCGCCCGTGCGTCGCACATAGGCACCCGACCGCACACCGCGCAGCACCTGCACCCGCGACTGGCCGCCGTCGGTCCAGCGCAACGGCAACACCGCGTCGGCCAGCGTCGGCAGCGGCGCGCCGGTCTGCACCCGCGCAGCCTGTCCCGGCTGCAATCTGCTGGGTGTGCGAGCGCCGGCCTGCACGCTGCCCATCACCGGCAGGGTCACGCCGCCGCGACTCGGCCCCGAATCGGGCGCCTCGCCATCGTCGTCAGGCTGTTCATCGGCCGGGTCGGACTCTCCCACGCCGAGTACGTCGACGCTGCGAACTGCGTAACCGTCGATAGCGGCCTGGTCGAAACCGGGCAGCGGGCGTTCGGTGACAACTTCTTCGGCACACAACAGCCCTTGCGCCTCGGCGATCGCGACCCGCACCGGCCTCGGCGCCACCGCGGCAGCCGTCACCCGGGCTTGTTGCTCCTCCACCGAACGCACAGCGCGCCTTTCTCGTCGGTCGGGCGCTGGCGATTAGCCTTCGGCCAGACCCAGTCGAGTCACCAGCCAACGCCGTAGATCTGGCCCGTAGTCGTCACGGTCCAAGGCAAAGTCAACCGCAGCCTTGAGGTAGCCGCCGGGATTTCCCAAGTCGTGTCGGGACCCGCGGTGAACCACAACGTGCACCGGGTGCCCCTCGTCGATCAGCAACGCGATCGCGTCGGTCAGCTGCATTTCGCCACCGACACCATGCTGAATGCGATGCAACGCTTCGAAGATGGCGCGATCGAGGATGTAGCGGCCCGCCGCGGCATACAACGACGGCGCATCTTCGGTCTTCGGCTTCTCCACCATGCCGTTGACCTTGAGGACGTCCTTGTCCGCTCCGGGCACCGCCTCGACGTCGAAAACGCCGTAGGAGCTGATCTCTTCGGGCGTCACCTCGAAGGCGCATAGCACCGAGCCGCCGTACTGGGCGCGCACCTTCGACATCGTCTCGAGCACGCCGGTCGGAAGCACCAGGTCGTCGGGAAGAAGGATCGCGACCGCGTCTTCGTCGTCCCACAGCACCGGCTCGACGCAGCTGATCGCGTGCCCCAGACCCAGCGGCTCGGACTGTACGACGGACTCGACCTTGATCAAGGCCGGGGCACGGCGGACTTTGGCCAGCATGGCGTCCTTGCCGCGGGCCACCAACGTGCCTTCCAGCACCAAGTCTTCGACGAAGTGCGCGACGACGCCGTCTTTGCCTTCGGAGGTGATGATCACCAGTCGTTCGGCGCCGGCGCCGGCGGCCTCGGCCGCCACCAGTTCGATGCCTGGCGTATCGACGACCGGCAACAGTTCCTTGGGCACGGTCTTGGTCGCAGGCAGGAAACGGGTGCCCAAACCGGCCGCGGGCACGATCGCCGTGCGGGGAACCGAAATGGGTGAGGTAGCCATTGTTGAAACCCTATCGTTGACGTTGTGGCGACCGAGGGCAAGGCCGCATTGCGAGAGCGGCTGTTGGCCGCCCGTCGTGCGGTGTCCGACGACGTCCGGGCCGAGCAGGCATCCGCGCTGGTCGACCATGTGGACGGGCTGGTGATCGACGGGGGCACGGTGTGCGCCTACGTCCCCGTCGGCACCGAGCCGGGGTCCATCGAACTGCTGGACGTGCTGCTACGCCGTGCCGAACGGGTGTTGCTGCCAGTCGCGCGCACGACCGCCGACAACGAATCGGTGGCGCTGCAATGGGGTGAATACCGGCCCGGGCAGTTGGTGACCGCGCGGTTCGGGCTGCTCGAGCCGGCCGCGCCGTGGCTGCCGGCGGCGGCCGTCGCCGAGGCAGGCGTCGTGTTTGTTCCGGCTCTCGCTGTCGACCGCACCGGGGCGCGACTGGGCCGCGGCCGCGGCTTCTACGACCGCACGCTGGTGCTGCGGGATCCCCAGGCGCGGTTGATCGCCGTCGTCGGCGACGAGGAATTGCTCGACGAGGTGCCACACGAGCCACACGACGTGCTGATGACCCATGCGCTGACCCCTGGGCTGGGACTGGTCGAGCTGGCGGGCTAGCAGTCCCGCAGCACTCGGCGCAGCGCGTCTTTCTCGTTGCCCGACACCCACAGCTGGTAAGCCGTCTTCACCTCGACAACGCGGGCGACGAACGCGCACCGAAAGGTGGCGTCCGGCGGCAGCCACGACCCGACGTCGCGAAAAGCCTTGTCGAAGTTGACCTTTCCCCCCACGGCTGCACGGTCGACGACGTGTCGGGCCCGCGGACGAAGTCGATGCTCGCTCCGGTATAGGGGTCATGCAGCACCCCACTCTGCGCGAAGCAGGTTCCGGGCCGCACCTGCAGGTCGGCCAGATCGCGGCGCAGGATGTCGTCGCGGGTGTTGCAACCGTTGTGGCCGAACGCGACGTCGACGTCGTCGCTCCACGCCTCACCGAACCGGAATCGCTGGAAGTCGCTGACCCGGTCCCAGCCGTGGACGGGCAGTGCCTCCATCTGCCGGCTGGCCGCGTCGTAGTTCGGGGTGGCCGTCGGTGAGGGCCCCGCGTCGGGCTGCGGGCTCGTGGTGTCGTGGTGTCGTGGAAATACTGCCAGCCGACGGCCACGGCGATCGCAAAAATGATGAGTGCTGCCAACGCATTTCGAAATCGGCTGTAGGTTCTTCCGCGTCGTGTCATGCGGTTACGGGCCACTGCGGATTATGGGCCACCGCGCCAGTGCTCGATGCGGTGGTGGTCGGGAGTGAAACCATGCTCCACGCCCCACAGGACCGCTTGAGTACGGCTGCCGACATCGATCTTTCGGTAGATCGTGCGGATGTAGGACTTCACGGTGTTGGGGCTGAGGTAGGTCAACCGGGCGACGTCGGCGTTGCTCTTGCCTTGGGTGATGAGGGCCAGAATTTCCGACTCCCGATCGCTGAGGCCTTCACCACGGCCGGGCCAGTCGAGCCCGACCGCGCTGCGCGCCCGCGGCGGGGCATCGCTGACGACCGCCTCGCCGGCATGCACCGCCTCCAACGCGGCGACCAGTTCCCGGGCCGGCAACGTCTTCGAGATATAACCGTGCGCGCCTTGCTGTTGCGCGCTGGCGACCAGATCTGGATGAAAATTCCACGTGTAGACCACGACTCGGTGCGCGCACGGATTGGCGACCAGGGTGGCAATCTCTTCGTGGTCGGATTCGGGTTGGGCGAACGAGTCGTACAGCACGATGTCGACCGTGTCGGAGACTGGCATCGTCGAGTCGAGTTCGGCGACGATCACCCGATCGCGGTAGCGGTCGAGCATCTTGGCGACGCCCATCACAACGACGTCGTAGTCGTCGACGAGAGCCACGGTGATCGGACCGTTCGCGGGCGGTGGCATGGCTCAAGACATTACCCCCTTAGGGGTGTATTGCCACCCCCCTTGGGGGTGGTCAACTCAACACACGTCGAGCAGCAGCCCGACCGACCCGATCTTCACGCGCCGTCGGCGCCAGATCAGAAAGGCTCAATCATGATCGTTCTCGGCATCGTCCTGATCGTCCTCGGACTTCTCCTGCCAACCCTCATACCGACGTTCGCATTCGCCCATGTACTTCTCGTGATCGGCGTGCTCCTGCTTGTTGTCGGCGCCGTCCTGGCCATCGCGGGATCCACCGGACGCGCTGTCGGCGGGCGCCGCCACTACTACTGAGCGTCGGGAGAACGCCCGGGACCCTAGCGCCTCAACCAGAAAAGCCGTACCCGCTCAATGAAGAGCGGGTACGGCTTCTTTGTCTGGGGGTCGCTCAGATAGCGCGAACCTTGCTGGCCTGCGGTCCCTTGGCGCCCTGGGTGATCTCGAACTCCACCTTCTGGTTCTCCTCGAGGCTGCGGAAGCCGCCGCCATCGATCTCGGAGTAGTGGACGAAGACGTCCGGGCCCTCTTCGGGCGCGATGAAGCCGAAGCCCTTTTCAGCGTTGAACCACTTCACAGTTCCCTGTGCCATTTGTTTCTCCTATGTCAGAGATACCGATCCGCACCATGCGAATCGGTGGCCGAATGATCAGACGGCTTCTTCTGGCTTGCCCTGCAAGGAGAAAGAGACGCCCGCACCAAGTTTCTGCGCGAGCGTGTTTTGAACACGAACACTTAGAATTTCGACTGGCTCGATAGTACGCGATCTCCCGACGAACTGTTACCCACCTTCGCGGATCGCAGGCATGGAGGCTTCTGCGCTGGCGATATAGCGCGACTCGCGGCCCTGGGAAGCCGTCTGGGGTCTGAATTTCGCAATCTCAGGATCAGGTCATGTGCGCTGACGGAGGCGATGCGTAAGAACAGTCTGGGGTTGTTGAGCTGGCTGGGCGGGTCGATGAGGTGAGCGACCCGCAGGACCCTTTCCGCCACTGCGGCGTCATTGGACGCGGCGACCAGAGCACTCTCAATGAGCTTGCTGCGCAGTCGATTACGCCATGACCGCCTGCCGGTTGTCATGGGCACGCGTTCGTTGGATCGGTTGCGCGACCAGGCTTGGGCGATGGGTTGCGCAGAGCTTGTGAAGAAGCGGCGTGCCAAGCCGTCGTCGCCGCGGTCGAGGCAATCACGCAGGGCCAGCGCCTGCAGTGCGGCCATCGTCATGCCCTGTCCGTAGATCGGATTGAGGCCGCAGTACGCATCACCGATCACCAACAGCCCGGTCGGGAATCGAGGCATCCGGTCGTAACGTCGCCAGACCGAGGCCGGGTTGCGAAACTTTACGATCTCCCCGAGGGGAACAGCCGCGTGCAGTTGCTCGCCGATGGTTCGGGGAAGAACTTCTCCGGCCAAGGTCAGCATCTCGGCAAAATCGCCAGGCGCCCCGCCGGTGTCGATCGAGCGACCGACAGCCAGCATCCAGGTGTCGTGCTCGCAGGCCGATAGAAGCACCGACGGATGCCGAGGTCCTTGGTTCGACATGACTAACTGCTGGTCGATTCCGCCGCCCGGGATGACGAATCGTTGACTGGAATAACCGACCGGGGTCGGAGACTGCTCCTCGGTCGGCCGGCCGTATCCCAGTCTCTCGAGGAACACCGGTGTCCGCCCCGACCGCCCCGTCGCGTCAACGACAAGATCAGCGTCGAGTGTTGCCGTTAACTCGCTGCTGCGGTTGACAATTCGCGCGCCAGTGACAGCGTCGGTACTCGCAAGAAGCTCGAGAAGATCGTGGTCGTCCAAAATCGTCACATTGGGCAGTCCCATGACCCGCCGGCGCACGTGGAATTCCATGAACGGGCGACTCGCCAGGCACAACGTCATTGCCGTGGGGTTCGCGATCCTGCCCGAGCGGGCCAGTTCCCAATCCCCCACCCGTGCGTAGAGCCGCGACAGGTCCCCGTCTCGGACGATGACGGCACCGGCAGCCTTCATCTCATCGAGTAGACCGGGAAATAAATGCGACAGCGCCTGCACACCGCGGCCCAGGAACACGTGTAGATGGCGGTCCTGGGGAACGCCTCGTCGGTGGTTCGGATGGTCGGGCAGGACGTCACGCTCGACGACGGTGACGGAGTCGTAGAACTCTGAAAGCACCCGCGTCGCAAATAGACCAGCCATTCCGGCGCCCAGCACCACCGCGTGTTTGCGGCCAACCGTGGTCATGCGGCCGCCGTCGCTCGACTGGCATCCATCCACGAACCGTACACTCGAATTAAGAAAAATAAGGATAAATTAAGGTAACGATGAGAATATTTAGCAAACCTCTCGGATCCCCGGTGACACGCAGGTTTCGGATTCCTCGAGCTGGGATACCAC
This sequence comes from uncultured Actinomycetota bacterium, assembly GCA_963750885.1. GTDB lineage: Bacteria > Actinomycetota > Actinomycetes > Mycobacteriales > Mycobacteriaceae > Mycobacterium. The sequence goes on along the minus strand of CAVVSN010000029.1, from coordinate 41,483 downwards.
TTTTGGATCGCAGGAACGAAAGGGGTTTTTCATGATGTTTTCCAAGGTCGCGCTGAAGGCGACAGCTGCTGCCGCCGGTATTGCGACAGCAGGACTCGTAGTGGCGGCGCCCGCGTTGGCAGATCCGCAATCCGTCGCGTTCGGCCAATCGGCAGAGATTCCGGGGACCGCCGGGGCTGGGGCCATCGACTACACAGTCGGTGCGCTGCAGCCCAGTGGCCACAACGACGGGGTGTGGTTCTCCGACGTCGTGGCGAAGGGCGTGAGTGGCTCCCCGACTCCGAACATCGCCGATTTCAATGCGCGCGCCGTCAACAGTTCGACGTACGCCGTTATGAAGGGCAACGAGCCGGATGGTCTGCCAAACGGACCTCTCGCCCCGGGCACTCAAGCGACTGGGCGGTTGTACTTCAACGTCAAAAATGGCACCGCGCCCGACAGCGTCGTTTACCGGGACGCCGGTGGGACCGAGAAGGTGGTCTGGAAGGGCTAGTTGCCTTTCCGCAACAGGTGGTTGGGCTAGCGTCGGCGCCAACGGCTAACGCCTAGCTGCGACACGGGGGAGACGTCATGACGTACCGCCCTCCGTGTCGCGGTTGGGTGGGCCACCTGCTCGCTGCGGCGTGCCTGGTTCTGTCGGCGACCGCGTGTGCTCCCAACATGATTCAGGGCCGCGCTGCGTCCATGTTGTACGACCCTGACCGCGTAGGCGGCCTGCCCGCCGCCGGCGGCTTGAGCGGGGTCCGCCAGCCGACGCGCCTCCGCCACGAGGCGACGTCGAGCGAACCGACGGCGGCGATAACGATCGGCTCGCCCTGCTGGCGGTCAACGACATTGAGGAATTCTGGACGTCTAGTTACCCTCAGTTTTTTGCGGGCGAGTACCGGCCGGTGTCCGCCGCCCGGTCTTACGACGCCAGCAATCCCGCCAGCGGGCGGGTGTGCGGCACGACCGTCGTCTATTCAGACCCCAATGCGTCGTACTGCCTTCGCGACGATTCGATTTCGTGGGACCGCGGCGTTCTCATCCCCGATGCGCGCAAGTACTTCGGCGACGTGTCCGTGGCAGCGGTGCTCGCGCACGAACTCGGCCACGCGGTGCAGACCAGAGCGCACACCGTGCACCGGCTATCTCGCACCATCGTCAAAGAACAACAGGCCGATTGCTTCGCCGGTGTCTATCTGCACTGGGTAGCCCAAGGCCGGTCGACCCGTTTTGCCCTGAACACCACTGATGGTCTCGACCACGTCCTCGCCGGCGTAATCACCCTGCGGGACCCCATCGATGAATCCGAAAAGGCTCCTGGTGCACACGGTTCCGCGCTCGACCGGATCGGAGCCTTTCAAGAGGGATTCGACGGCGATCCCGCCACGTGCGCTGCGATCGACAAAGACGAGATCGCCCGCCGCCATGTCGGCCTCCCCCCGGCGTTGCAGGATTACTCCTCCTCCAATACCGAAGCCGGCGAAATGTCCATCACCGAGAACTCGTTGACGCTGCTGATGGAAACCCTCACCCAGATTTTCCACCCGGATAAGGCGCCCACTCTGACTGTCGGCGGCAACAGCACATGCGCGGACGCGCGCCCGAGCCCACCAGCGTCGTACTGCCCCGCAACCAACACCGTCAACGTCGATCTTGCTGGCCTGCAACGGATCGGAACATACGCCGACAATCAGAGCCGGGAACTTTTGCAGGGAGACGACACCGCCTTCTCGGTCGTCACGTCGCGGTACATGCTGGCCGTGCAGCACCAGCGAGGTGTTGCGCTGACCGGTGAGCGCGCAGCGTTGCGGACGGCATGCCTGACCGGGGTTGCCCAGCGCGACATGGCCACCCCCGTCGCATTACCGTCGAACCGCACCCTGGTGCTCAACGCCGGCGACCTCGACGAAGCGACCTCCGGATTACTCTCCAACCACCTGGTCGCCAGTGACACCAACGGCGACAGCGTGCCCGCTGGATTCACCCGGATCACCGCGTTCCGCTCCGGTCTGGTCGGCGACACCGCCCAGTGCTACGGCAACTTCCCGTGAACCGCCCTCCTCCACCAACCGGTCCCGAACGCGAACCCGGACCGGACACACCGTGGTACCTGCGCCGCCCAGACTCCGACGACCACACCCGCGCCCAACCGCGGACGGCCCCTCAACGCGGCCATCCGGCACCTCCGCCGGCACGCCGTCCGCCCCCGGTGGGCCAGCAGCCTCCGAACACCCCGCACACCCCCTGGTACCTGCAACCTCCAGACCGCGCCGAGCCGCCACCACCCGCAGTCCAACGCCCAATGCCGCCAACCGAACCCAAGAGCACCGACACCGCCGGCGGCATAGGTCTGATGCCCTGGCTGCTGGTCGGCCTGGGCGCCGTAGCGGCCCTGATCGCGGTCGCGGTGCTTCTTTCCAACTTCTCCAACCTGGGCATCACCGGCGGTACGGTCCTCGACGTCAGGCAAGTTCAGAACGGCGTACTGCAGACCCTCTCCGATCCCGCCGGCGGCTACGGCGCCAACGCCGTGACCGACGTCAGCTGCAACGGCGGCCGCAACCCCAGCGCTCGCCAAGGAACGACGTTCACCTGCGACGCCACCATCAACGGTGCGAGCCGTCAGGTTGCTGTCGTTGTCTCAGATGACAAGGGAACGTACGAGATCGACCGGCCCCGATAGCCGTTCGGATCAGGCCACGCTGCGACACCGGACGTGCGAATCTACAGTTGACTCAACGGGCGGGAATGACCACCGCCACATAGCGGTTTTAGCACTTGAGACTGTAGAGTGCTAAGCGTTTAGACCATCTTGGAGGATTCTGTGCCGACTTATAGCTACGCGTGTACCGAGTGCGAAAATCGCTTCGATGTGGTCCAGGCTTTCAGCGATGATGCGCTGACGACGTGCGAGAAGTGCTCGGGCCGGTTGCGCAAGCTGTTCGGCAATGTCGGTGTGGTGTTCAAGGGCAGCGGCTTCTACCGCAACGACAGCCGCGAGGCGGCCAAGAGCTCGAGCGGCAGCTCGTCGAGTTCGAGTTCGTCGTCGAGCTCTGAAGGCTCCAGCTCCGAGAGCTCCAGCTCGAGCGACAAGTCCAGCTCGTCGGAGAAGTCCGAGAAGCCGAGTTCGTCGAGCGACAAGTCGTCGTCTGACTCAAAGTCCGATTCGTCGTCCCTCGTCGTCGTCGAAGTCGCCGGCCACCACTTCCAGCTAGCCAGTTATCCACAAGCGGCGCTTCACCCGGCCGCACGTGTAGCCCCGCGGCGCTTACGGTCAGCGCGTGGGCGCTACTCGCACATCGCTGAATCCTTCGCTGCCGACTCGCTCTTTCGCAGTGGCTGCGTCCCGACTGGTCGCGGACCGTGCTGGCGCGGCGCATCGTTGCCGGCGCGCTGGTGTTGCTCGCCGGTATTGCGGCGTTGCGGCCCGATCCCGACGACGGCCGCGCGCACGTGGTGGTGGCCTCGCACGACCTGGGCCCGGGTGCCGAATTGACCGACGATGACGTTCGCCTCGAAACACGTTCGGCACCAACGGTTCCTGACGGATCGCAATCGGACCTCGGCGTCGGTCATCGGCTCGACCCTGGCAGGCCCGGCACGCCGCGGCGAAGTGCTCACCGACGTGCGACTGCTCGGCCGCCGCCTCGCCGAATCCGCGGCGGGACCCGACGCCCGCATAGTGCCGGTGCATCCGGCCGACAGCGCGCTGATCGACCTGGTGCGACCTGGCGATGTCGTCGACGTCGTGGCTGCAACGGAAGGCAGCGCCCAAGCCACCCCGCACGTCGTGGCCACCGACGCGATCGTGGTGTCGGTGTCGGCGAAACCCAAAGCTCAGAGCGCGAACAGTGAGCGGGTGGTGCTGGTCGCGCTACCGGCCGCTCAGCCACCGCGGTGGCCGGCGCGGCCTTGGTCGCGACCGTGACCCTCACGCTGCACTGACGGGTCTGGGCCGATAAACAGCAATCTCTCGCATGTCCCGCCCGACTCGGCTAGCTTTTTCTTAAGCTCGAAATTGGTTTATCGCTTACCCGCTGCGGAAAGGACATCCCGATGTTCAAGGGCTTCAAGGAGTTTCTCGCGCGCGGCAACATCATTGATCTGTCTGTCGCGGTGGTGATCGGTACCGCGTTCACCGGTCTGGTCACCAAGTTCACCGAAAGTGTCATCCAGCCGTTGATCGACCGGATCGGTGCCGGCGGAAAATCCGATGTCGGGCTATTGAAAATCGGCATCGGCGATGGCAAATTCATCGACCTCAACGTCGCATTGTCCGCCGCGATCAATTTCATCATCATCGCGGCGGTGGTGTACTTCCTGGTCGTGCTGCCCTACAACACGCTGCGCAAGCGCGGTGAGGTCAAGCAGGCCGAGGACACCGAACTCTCCCTGCTCACTCAGATCCGGGATCAGCTCGCTGAATCCGGTGGCGGCTCGCCGGGGCATCACTCCGCCAACGCGCCAGAAAGCCCCACCATCGAAGACCGGTGACCGTTCAGATGTGATGCGGGGGCGCATTGTCCCGCAGCCACTGCTCGTGGGCGTCGATATCGCGACTAGCGTCCGGATCGCGCTCGTCGGCCGACGTCTGCGGCGGTATCGTCGCGGTCGTCACCGGCCGGTCTGGTCATACCGGGCGTCAGATCTCCAGGCTGGAGAGCTGACCGATGATATTGGCCGCCAGCGGATTGAGGGTGGCCATGCCGTCGCGCACCGCTTGCCGCGAACCGGCGAGGTTGACCACCAGCGTGCTGCCCGAGATACCTGCCAGGCCGCGGGACAGGGCCGCCTCGGTGATGCCCGCCGACAGACCCGACGCGCGGATGGCTTCGGCGATCCCAGCGACCAGGCGGTCGAGGATGTCCAGCGTCGACTCCGGCGTGACGTCGCGGGGAGTCACCCCGGTGCCGCCGACCGACACGACCAGATCCACTCCCCCGATCACCGCGGTGTTCAGCGCGTTGCGGATGTCGACCTCGTCGGAGGCAACAGCGATCACGCCGTCGACCACGAATCCGGCTTCGGTCAGCAACTCGGTGACCAACGGACCACTGTGGTCCTCGTCGCCGTGATCGTCGACGACGACGACCAGTGCCCTACCGATCATGCCCACGCCCTGTTCCATGGCTGCAACCGTATATCTGGTGTCCGACGACGGCGCGGCGGCTCTGGTCACTGTTGGGCCTTGCCCAACGTGACCTGGACCTTCTTGGTTTCCCCGGACGGATCCTTGAACGTCAGCGTCACCTTGTCGCCGGGCGCCTTGGATCGGACGGCGGCGACCAGAGCGTCAGCGCTGTTGACGGTGCGGTCGTCGACCTTGGTGACGACGACTCCGCCGGGCAGGCCGGCGGCCGCGGCCGCACCGTTGGGGACGATCTCGACGACCTTGGCGCCGGGGGTGTCCTTGTCATTGGTGACCTGCACACCCAACGAGGCGTGCGCCGCAGTACCGGAACTGATCAGCTCATCGGCGATGCGCTTGGCCTGGTCGACCGGAATCGCGAAACCGAGCCCGATCGAACCGCTCTGGGCGTCCGGCGAGTCACCGCCGAGAGTGGCGATTGCCGAGTTGACGCCGACCAGCTGTCCGCTCATGTTGACCAGCGCGCCCCCGGAGTTACCGGGGTTGATCGCGGCGTCGGTCTGAATGGCGTCCAGCACGGTGTTCTGGTTGCCCGACTCTCCGGTCGTCGAGACGGGCCGGTTGAGCGCGCTGACGATACCGGTGGTCACCGTGCCCGACAGGCCCAGCGGCGAACCGACCGCCATCACGGGCTGACCGACGTGCAGGTTGGCCGACGAACCGATGTTGATCGGAGTCAGCCCCGAAACACCTTGCACGCGAACCACAGCGACGTCCGTGGTGGGGTCCGTACCGACGACGGTGAACTCCGCGGTGCGCCCGTCAGAGAACGTCACCGTGGTCTTCGGTTTGCCGCCGCCACCGCCGGGAGGGGCCGGCTGGTCGGGATCGGGAGCCGGTGCGTTGGGGTCGTCATCGGGACCCGGACCCTGATGTTCGGGGTTTGGGCGCCCGTGCGACGGCGCCGGCGCCTTGCCGGGGTTGGCCGCCGTGGCGACGACGTGGTTGTTGGTCAGGATCAAGCCATCCGCGGACAGGATGATGCCGGAGCCCTCTTCGGACGCGCGACCGAGGTTGGTCTCGAGCATCACGACGCTGGGCACCACCTTGGCGGCCACCTGCTCGACGCTGCCGACCGGCGCGTTCGAGGCCGGCATGCCGGGCGTCGCCCCGCCGGGCATCGAGCCGTCTGCGATGGACGAGAGCTGCCCGTGATGCGCGATCACCGAGGCGGCCGCGCCGCCGATGCCGGCCGAGACCAGGGCGACAGCTACTGCACCAACCGTCAATGCGCCTGCGCGAGAACGCTTTCGCGGCGCGGACAACTGGGGCGGTCCGCCGGCGGGGTGGCCGGAGTGGCCGGTCTGCCCGGCGAACGCGCCGTACGGCTGACGGTACTGCGGCTGCTGTCCCTGCTGCCACTCATAGCCCTGCGGGTACGTTTGCTGCTGCCCGTAGCCGGAATGGCCTGTGCTCCCACGCTGATCGGACGCCGGACGGTATCCGTGTTGCTGCGGCGGTGGCGAATACCTCGGGTGATTCGTCATGTCGCTAGTGCTCTTTCCTGTGGTCCTGGTGCTGTCGTACAGACCCAGACAGTAACTGGATTACTACCTTGCCTGCGTGGTCTGTGATTCGACTGAGATAACGTTCTTCGGTCCTACAGAGTTCCCCGGATTTGATGGCTCGTTAACATTCGGCGCGGCTTCATCGTCAGACGGGTACTCCACCGCGGCGGGCATCGGCTGTCCAGGGAGCAGGACGTAGATCGACGTTCCCGGCGGCTCGCCGCCCGGAACTGTCTCCTCGACGCGGAGTTGTCCCGCCGTGCTTGAGCACCACCTGTTTCACGATCGCCAGCCCCAGCCCCGAGCCGGGCACAGCCCGCGCCGTAATCGAGCGGAAGAACCGCTCGAAGACAAGTTCGCGCTCCTGTTCCGGAATGCCCGGTCCGTGGTCGGACACCACCAACTCGGCATGCGTCGCGTTGAGCTGGCGGAGCCGGACACCGACATGCTCGCCCGACGGGCTCCATTTGGCGGCGTTGTCCATCAGGTTCAGCACCGCCCGCGACAGGCCTGCTGAGTCGCCGTACACCTGCCAGGGCGCGACCTCGACATCGAACTCGACATCCATGCGACGCCGGCGAACTCGCTCCAACGACCGCTCGATGACCTCACTCATATCGACCGGCTCATGAATGACTTCGCCGGCATCCGCACGGGTGAGGTCCACCAAATCACCCACCAGCGTGGACAATTCCTCGATCTGTCCGATCACGTCGCTGCGCAGGTCGACCATCTCCTGCTCGGGTATCGGCGGCGCGCCGGGTGCGCTCGATGCCATCAGCAGTTCCACGTTGGTGCGCAGCGAGGTCAGCGGGGTCCTCAGCTCGTGACCGGCGTCGGCGACCAGACGGGTCTGGCGTTCCCGTGATTCGGCCAGAGCCCGCAGCATCATGTTGAAAGCCTCAGTGAGCCTTGCTAATTCGTCGCTGCCGTAGACAGGTATGGGTCTCAAGTCGTCGGTGCGCGCCACTCGCTCGGCCGCGCCGGTCAGTCGGCCCACCGGTCGCAGGCCGGCCTGGGTGACCATGCCCCCGGCCACCGCGGCCACGGCCATGCCGACCCCGCCGACGACGAGCAGCACCCAGCGCAGCTTGGTCATCACCGCATCGGTCGGCGCGAGGCTCTTGGAGATCAGCAGCGAACTGCCGTTCGGCAGGTGCACGGCCAGTACCCGCTGATTGGCGGCGGTGCGTCGCGACATGAACAGGTCGCCGCGGATGACGGCCTTCTCCTGCTGCCCGACCGGCAGCGTCTGGCCCTCCTGATTGGCAGTGAAGATCGACCGGCCAGGCGTCACCAGCATCGCGTTGACGTCCGAATATGCCGTTCCCTCAATGGCTTTCGCCGGATCGGCAGCCAACGACCCGCTGGCGATCAGCAGTTGCGCCCTGCTCTGCAGCTGGTTGTCGATGTCCTTGTAAAGCGCGGCGGAGATCACGGCGTACACCGCGACGGCCATCAGAATGACCACCATGGCCACCATCGACATGGCCAGCAGCATCACCCGCCACCGCAGTGACAATGACGTACTGGTCCGCAGCGGAACCCTGCTTCGCCGATGGAGCAGGGACTTCAGACGCATCAGGGAGGAGTTTCGCGAAGCACGTAACCCACACCGCGAACGGTGTGGATCAGTCGCGACTCGCCGTTGGCCTCGGTCTTGCGACGCAGGTAACCGACATACACCTCGAGCGCATTACCCGATGTGGGGAAATCAAAACCCCACACCTCCTCGAGAATGCGGCTACGCGTCAATACCCGTCGCGGATTGGCGATCAACATCTCCAGCAAAGCGAATTCGGTGCGGGTCAGGCTGATCTGACGTTGCCCGCGGGTGACTTCGCGAGTCACCGAATCAAGAGTCAGGTCCGCGAACGCCATCGCCACGGACTCCGACGAGTCGTCGATTCTCGTGCGACGCAGCAGCGCCCGCATCCGCGCCAGAAGCTCTTCCAGAGCGAACGGCTTGGGCAGGTAGTCGTCGGCACCGGCGTCGAGGCCGGCGACCCGCTCGGAGATGGTGTCGCGTGCGGTCAGCACCAGGATGGGCAGATCGTCGCCGGTGCTGCGCAACTGCCTGCACACCTCGAGGCCGTCCAGCCGGGGCATCATCACGTCGAGGACGAGCCCGTCGGGCCGGTCGGCGGTGATCATCTCCAGGGCCTCGACGCCGTCCTCGGCGAGCGCGACCGAGTAGCCATTGAAGGACAGGGACCGACGTAGGGACTCGCGCACAGCGCGGTCGTCGTCAACGACAAGAATTCGCACAGCCACCAGTTTTATCCAATCCCCTGAGAACGCGCTGAGAGGTCGGCAAACCCGACTGCCGCAAATTGCTGACAAAATTGCCGAGAGACAATGCTCACGGCAAATAAGTTAGCGTCGGTCGAGGTCAATCAGACCGAGGCGCGCCGCCTTCAGAAACCGGCGCGGCACCTTGTGCTGCTTGCCGGCCACCGTCACACCAACGAGTTCTGGCTTCTCAGCCTTCCATTGCGCGCGTCGGCTACGGGTGTTCGAGCGCGACATCCGCCGCTTTGGCACAGCCATGATCAGGCCTTACTCCTGGTAGGGGAGTCGCCGCGAAAAAACCCTCGGCAGCGACGTCTGGGGACAATAGTAATGGCTGACCTGCTGCGGTCAAAAATCGGCCGTTGAGTTCGCCTGCAGCCTTGACGTGGCACCGCCGGTACCGGCTAACCTACCGGTTGGTTGGTACATCCCAATGGAGGGAGGACACGAGTGGCGGCGCCGGTTCGGATCGGAAACTGCTCGGGGTTCTACGGAGATCGGCATTCCGCTATGCGCGAAATGCTGACCGGCGGCGAGCTCGACTACCTGACCGGCGATTATCTGGCCGAGCTGACCATGCTGATCCTCGGCCGCGATCGGATGAAACATCCCGAGCGCGGCTACGCCAAGACCTTCCTGACCCAGCTCGAGGAATGCCTGGGCCTGGCACAGGACCGCGGCGTGCGCATCGTCGCCAACGCCGGCGGCCTCAACCCCGCCGGGCTCGCCGACGCGGTGCGCGCGCTGGCGCAGCGCCTGGGCGTGCCGGTCCGGGTGGCCCACGTCGACGGTGACGACCTGTCCCCCCGCGCCGAGGAGCTGGGGCTGGGCAACCCGCTGACGGCCAACGCCTACCTGGGAGCCTGGGGCATCGTCGACTGCCTGAACGACGGCGCGGAGATCGTCGTCACCGGCCGGGTGACCGACGCCTCGGTGACCGTCGGGCCCGCGGCCGCCCACTTCGGCTGGAGCCGGACCGACTACGACCGGCTGGCCGGCGCCGTGGTCGCCGGGCACGTCATCGAATGCGGCATCCAGGCCACCGGCGGCAACTTCTCCTTCTTCACCGAAATTCCAGATCTGACCTACGCCGGCTTCCCGCTGGCCGAAATCCACGCCGACGGATCGTCGGTGATCACCAAGCACCCCGGCACCGGCGGGCTGGTCAGCGTCGACACCGTCACCGCGCAGTTGCTCTACGAGATCACCGGCGCGCGCTACGCCAACCCGGACGCGACCGCCCGGATGGACAGCATCGAGCTGTCCTCCGACGGCGTCGACCGGGTGCGGATCACCGGGGTGACCGGCGAACCGCCGCCGCCCACCTACAAGGTGTCGCTGAACAGCATCGGCGGATTCCGCAACGCGACGACGTTCGTGCTGACCGGTCTGGACATCGACGCCAAGGCGGATCTGGTGCGGCGGCAGCTGGAATCCGCCTTGAGCGTCAAACCCGCCGAGTTGGAGTGGACGCTGGCCCGCACCGACCACGCCGACGCCGATACCGAAGAAGCGGCCAGCGCGCTGCTCCGCTGCGTGGTCCGCGACCCCGACCCCGCCAACGTCGGCCGCCCGTTCTCCGCGGCCGCGGTGGAATTGGCGCTGGCCAGCTACCCGGGTTTCACCGTCACCGCGCCGCCGGGAGACGGCCAGGTGTACGGGGTCTACACGCCCGGCTATGTCGATGCCACCGAGGTGGCGCACACCGCCGTCCACGCCGACGGCACGCGGATCGCGATTGCCTGCGCAGGAGAAACTCTCGAGCTGGCGCCGGCTTCTGTGCCGTCGTTGCCGGAGCCGTTGGCCGACGGGCCGACGCAACGGGTGCCGCTTGGCCGCATCGCCGGTGCCCGCAGCGGTGACAAGGGCGGGTCGGCCAACGTCGGAGTCTGGGTCCGCACCGACGAGCAGTGGCGCTGGCTGGCCAACACGCTGACCGTCGAGCTGCTGCGAGAGCTGTTGCCCGAGACCGCCGGTCTGCCGGTGACCAGGCATCTGCTGCCCAACCTGCGCGCGGTGAACTTCGTCATCGAGGAGATCCTCGGCCAGGGCGTCGCATACCAGGCACGGTTCGACCCGCAGGCCAAAGGACTCGGCGAGTGGCTGCGCAGCCGCCACGTCGACATTCCAGCAGTGTTGCTGTGAGAGAAGGGTTGTTGTGAGCATCTGGACCACGCCGGAGCGCGATGCGCTCCGCAAGACCGTGCGCTCATTCGCCGAACGGGAGATCTTGCCGAACGTCGACGAGTGGGAACGCAGCGGTCTGCTGCCACGCGAATTGCACCGCGCCGCAGGAGAAGCGGGCCTGCTGGGCTCGAACTTCCCCGAAGAGGTCGGCGGCGGTGGTGGCGACGGCGCCGACGCGGTGATCGTCTGCGAAGAGCTGCATCAGGCCGGCGTACCCGGTGGCGTGTTCGCCTCCCTGTTCACCTGCGGCATCGCGGTGCCGCACATGATCGCTTCCGGCGACCAGCGGCTGATCGAGGAGTTCGTTCGCCCGACGCTGGCCGGTGAGCTGATCGGTTCGCTGGCCATCACCGAGCCCGGCGGCGGCTCCGACGTCGGGCATCTGCGGACGACGGCGACCCGCTCCGGTGATCAGTACATCGTCAACGGCGCCAAGACCTACATCACCTCCGCGGTGCGCGCCGACTTCGTCGTCACCGCAGTGCGCACCGGCGGCGCCTGGCGCAGCAGGGGTTTCGTTGCTGCTCGTCGAGAAGGGCACACCCGGATTCGAGGTGAGCCGCAAGCTGGACAAGATGGGCTGGCGGTCCTCGGACACCGCGGAGCTGTCCTACGTCGATGCGGCCGTGCCGGTGGCCAACCTGGTCGGCGCCGAGAACACCGGCTTCGCCCAGATCGCCGAGGCCTTCGTCTCAGAACGCATCGCCCTTGCCGCGCAGGCGTATTCGAGCGCCCAGCGGTGTCTGGACATCACCGTGCAGTGGTGCCGCGACCGGGAGACGTTCGGCCGGCCGCTGATCTCGCGGCAGTCCGTGCAGAACACGCTGGCCGAGATGGCCCGCCGGATCGACGTCGCCCGCGTCTACTCGCACCACGTCGTCGAGCGGCAACTGGCCGGCGAGACCAACTTGATCGCCGAGGTGTGCTTCGCCAAGAACACCGCGGTCGAAGCCGGCGAGTGGGTGGCCAACCAAGGCGTTCAGTTGTTCGGCGGCATGGGGTACATGACCGAGTCGGAGATCGAACGCCAGTACCGCGACATGCGGATCATCGGCATCGGCGGCGGGACCACCGAGATCCTGACATCGCTGGCCGCCAAGCTGCTGGGCTACCAGTCATGACCGCCGGCGCCAATGCACAGCTCTGCATCGTCGGAGGAGCGGCGTGACAGCCCTCAAATCGGTGCTCGACCCCAAGAGCGACACCTACACGCGCAGCGGCGTCGGCCGCGGAATCCCGGCTCGAGGAGATCGACGCCGAACTGGCCAAGGCGCTCGGCGGTGGCGGCGCGAAATATGTTGAGCGCCATCATGACCGCGGCAAGCTGACCGCCCGGGAGCGCATCGAGCTGCTGGTCGACGCGGACTCGCCGTTCCTGGAGCTGAGTCCGCTGGCGGCCTACGGCAGCGCCTTCCAGATCGGCGCAAGCACCGTGGCCGGCATCGGCGTGGTCAGCGGCGTGGAATGCCTGATCGTGGCCAACGACCCGACGGTCAAGGGCGGCACCAGCAACCCGTGGACCCTGCGGAAGATATTGCGGGCCAACCAGATCGCCTTGCAAAACCGGCTGCCGGTGATTTCGCTGGTGGAATCCGGCGGCGCCGACCTGCCCACCCAGAAGGAGATCTTCGTCCCCGGCGGGCAGATGTTCCGCGACCTGACCCGGCTGTCGGCGGCCGGGATCCCGACCATCGCACTGGTCTTCGGCAACTCCACCGCCGGCGGCGCCTACATACCCGGGATGTCCGATCACGTGGTGATGATCAAGGAGCGCTCGAAGGTGTTCCTGGCCGGTCCCCCGCTGGTGAAGATGGCCACCGGTGAGGAGTCCGACGACGAATCGCTCGGCGGCGCCGAAATGCACGCCCGGACATCGGGTTTGGCCGACTACTTCGCCGCCGACGAACTGGACGCGATCCGGATCGGGCGTCGCATCGTCGCGCGGCTCAACTGGGTCAAGCAGGGCCCGACGCCCGCGCCGGTGATCGACCCGCTGTTCGACGCCGAGGAGCTGATCGGCATCGTGCCGGCGGATCTGCGTATCCCGTTCGATCCGCGGGAGGTGATCGCGCGCATCGTGGACGGCTCCGAATTCGACGAGTTCAAGGCCATGTACGGCTCGTCGCTGGTCACCGGCTGGGCCCGGCTGCACGGTTATCCGCTGGGCATCCTGGCCAACGCCCGAGGCGTGCTGTTCAGCGAGGAGTCCCAGAAGGCCACCCAGTTCATCCAGCTGGCAAACCGCTCGAACACGCCACTGTTGTTCCTGCACAACACGACTGGTTACATGGTCGGCAAGGACTACGAGGAAGGCGGCATGATCAAGCACGGTTCGATGATGATCAACGCCGTCTCGAACTCGACAGTCCCGCATATCTCGCTGCTGATCGGCGCGTCCTACGGCGCCGGCCACTACGGCATGTGCGGCCGGGCCTACGACCCGCGGTTCCTGTTCGCCTGGCCCAGCGCCAAATCCGCGGTGATGGGCGGCGCGCAACTGGCCGGCGTGCTGTCCATCGTGAGCCGGGCCGCCACCGAGGCCCGCGGGCAGCAGATCGACGAAGAGGCCGACGCGGCGATGCGAGCCGCCGTCGAAGGCCAGATCGAGGCCGAGTCGCTGCCGCTGGTGATGTCCGGGATGCTCTACGACGACGGGGTGATCGACCCCCGCGACACCCGCTCCGTGTTGGGAATGTGTTTGTCCGCCATCGCCAATGGCCCGATCGAGGGGACGTCGAACTTCGGCGTCTTCCGGATGTGACGCAAATGGGAATCACTCGAGTTCTGGTAGCCAACCGCGGCGAGATCGCGCGACGGGTGTTCGCGACCTGCCGCAACCTCGGCCTGGGCACGGTCGCGGTCTACACCGACCCGGACGCCGACGCCCCACATGTGGCCGAGGCGGACGCCCGGGTGCGTCTGCCGCAGGCAAACGATTATCTGAACGCCGAGGCGATCATCGCGGCGGCCCGCGCGGCGGGCGCCGACGCGATCCATCCGGGCTACGGATTCCTCTCGGAGAACGCCGATTTCGCCTCTGCCGTGCAAGCTGCCGGGCTGGTCTGGATCGGCCCGCCGGTGGACGCGGTGCGCGCCATGGGCTCCAAGATCGAGTCCAAGAAGATGATGGCCGCGGCCGGGGTTCCGGTGCTCGAGGAACTCGATCCCGACACCGTCACCGCAGCCCAGTTGCCGGTTCTGGTGAAGGCATCCTCCGGCGGCGGTGGGCGCGGAATGCGGGTCGTCGACCAATTGGACGCGCTTCCAAGCGAAGTCGCCGCGGCTCAGCGCGAAGCCCAGTCCGCGTTCGGTGACCCCACGGTGTTCTGCGAGCGTTACCTGCCCACCGGTCACCACGTCGAGGTGCAGGTGATGGCCGATGCGCACGGCACGGTGTGGGCGGTCGGCGAGCGGGAGTGCTCCATCCAGCGCCGCCACCAGAAGATCATCGAAGAAGCACCGTCGCCCTTGGTCGAGCGCATACCGGGGATGCGTGCCAGGCTGTTCGAGGCCGCCCGGCTGGCGGCCAGCGCGATCGCCTACACCGGGGCGGGGACGGTGGAGTTCCTCGCCGACGATGACGGCGAGTTCTTCTTCCTGGAGATGAACACCCGGTTGCAGGTCGAGCACCCGGTCACCGAAGAGACCACCGGCCTCGATCTGGTCGAGCTACAGATCGCGGTCGCCGACGGCGGCCAGCTGGGCGCCGAACCGCCTGCGGCGCACGGTTCGTCGATCGAGGCCCGGTTGTACGCCGAAGACCCCGCGCAGAACTGGCAGCCCCAGGCCGGGCCGGTGTATCGCATCGATATTCCTTCGGCCCGAGCCGAATTCAGCACGCTCGGGGCACGCACCGGAATCCGGCTGGACTCCGGAATCGTCGACGGGTCGGTGGTGTCGATCCACTACGACCCGATGCTGGCCAAGGTGATCTCCTACGCCCCGACCCGGCGTCAGGCGGCTTTGATGCTGGCCGACGCGCTGGCGCGGGCGCAGCTGCACGGTCTGCGCACCAACCGCGACCTGTTGGTGAACGTGCTGCGGCATCAGGCATTCCTCGACGGCGCCACCGACACCGCGTTCTTCGACACGCACGGCTTGGCGAAGCTGGCCGCGCCGCTGGCCGACGACGCCGTCGTGCGACTGTCAGCGGTCGCGGCGGCATTGGCCGAGGCGGCGGACAACCGCGCCACAGCCATCGTGCTGGGCTCACTGCCCAGCGGTTGGCGCAACCTGGCGTCGGGCTATCAGGTCAAGACCTACGTCGACGACGCCGGCGACGAGCATCGCATCGAATACCGGTTCAGTCGAACCGGTTTGGTGCTGCCCACCGACGAAGCGGTCCACCTGGTGTCGGCATCGGCGGATGAGGTCGTACTGGCCGACGACAATGGCGTGGCGCGCCGCTTCGCCGTCGCCCGCCACGATCAGGACGTCTATGTCGACTCCGCGCAGGGGCCGGTGCACCTGGTCGCGGTGCCGCGCTTCCCCGAACCGGGTTCGGCCGTCGAGAAGGGCTCGCTTGTTGCGCCCATGCCCGGCAACGTGATCCGGCTCGGCGCTGCGGTCGGCGACACGGTCACGGCCGGCCAGCCGCTGATCTGGCTGGAGGCGATGAAGATGGAGCACACCATCACCGCGCCGGCCGACGGCGTGCTGGCCGAACTCAATGTCGACACCGGCCAACAGGTCGAAGTCGGCACCGTCCTGGCGCGAGTGGACGCGCCCCACGATCCCGAAGCAGAAGGAGACGCACAATGACCGACAACAGTTTCATCGAGAACGAAGACCGCCAGGCGCTGCGCAAGTCGGTGTCCGAGTGGGCATCCAAATTCGGCAGCGAGTACTACCTGAAGAAGGCCCGCGCTCAGGAGCACACCGACGAACTGTGGTCCGAGGCAGGCAAACTCGGCTTCCTCGGGGTCAACCTGCCCGAGGAGTACGGCGGCGGTGGCGCCGGAATGTACGAGCTGTCGCTGGTCATGGAGGAGATGGCGGCCGCCGGCAGCGCGCTGCTGCTGATGGTGGTGTCGCCGGCCATCAACGGCACGATCATCTCCAAGTTCGGCACCGAGGAGCAGAAGAAGCGCTGGATCCCCGGTATCGCCGACGGAAGCATCACGATGGCGTTCGCGATCACCGAACCCGACGCCGGATCCAACTCGCACAAGATCACCACCACGGCCCGCCGCGACGGCAGCGACTGGATCCTCAAGGGGCAGAAGGTCTACATCTCCGGCGTCGATCAGGCTCAGGCGGTGCTGGTGGTCGCGCGCTCCGAGGAGGCCAAGACCGGCAAGCTGCGGCCGGCGCTGTTCGTGGTGCCCACCGACACACCCGGCTTCACCTACACCCCGATCGACATGGAGATCATCAGCCCCGAGCGCCAGTTCCAGGTGTTCATCGACGACGTGCGGCTGCCCAGCGACGCGCTCGTCGGCGCCGAAGATGCCGCAATCGCACAGCTTTTCGCCGGCCTGAACCCTGAGCGCATCATGGGTGCGGCCAGCAGTGTCGGCATGGGCCGCTACGCGCTGGACCGGGCCGCCGACTACGTCAAGACCCGCCAGGTGTGGGGAACGCCGATCGGCGCGCACCAGGGGCTGTCACATCCGTTGGCGCAGTGCCACATCGAGGTCGAGCTGGCCAAGCTGATGATGCAGAAGGCCGCGACGCTCTACGACAACGGCGACGACGGTGGCGCGGCCACGGCCGCCAACATGGCCAAATACGCTGCGGCCGAAGCAGCTACGCGCTCGGTCGATCAGGCCGTGCAGTCGATGGGCGGCAACGGGCTGACCAAGGAATACGGCGTCGCGGCGATGATGGCCTCGGCCAGGCTCGGCCGGATCGCGCCGGTCAGCCGGGAGATGGTGCTCAACTTCGTCGCGCAGACATCGCTCGGCCTGCCCCGAAGCTACTGATGGACACCCTCGTCGAATACACCGTCAACGAGCATGTCGCGCGTCTGACGCTGAATTCGCCGCACAACCGCAACGCGCTGTCGACCGCCTTGGTCAGCCAATTGCATCAGGGCTTGCGCGATGCGGCGGCAGATCCCGCGGTGCGGGTCGTCGTCCTCGGCCACACCGGCAACACCTTCTGCGCGGGCGCCGATTTGTCCGAACGATCCGCTGCCCACGCGGATCCCGCCGAGGCGACCGCACAGCGGTCCAAGGAAATGGCGGCACTGCTGCGCGCCATCGTCGAAGCGCCGCTGCCGGTGATCGTCGCGGTGGACGGCCATGTCCGCGCCGGCGGCATGGGCCTGGTGGCCGCGGCCGACATCGCCGTCGCGGGACCGCGCAGCACGTTCGCGCTGACCGAGGCCCGGATCGGCGTGGCACCGGCGATCATCTCGCTGACGCTGTTGCCGAAGCTGTCCGCCCGCGCGGCCGCGCGCTACTACCTGACCGGTGAGACGTTCGACGCTGCCACGGCCGCGTCGATCGGGCTGATCACGGAGGCCGCCGACGACGTCGAGGCCGCGCTGGCGGCACTGGTCGCCGACATCGGGCGCGGCTCACCGCAGGGCCTGGCGGCATCCAAAGCGCTGACCACCGCCGCTGTGCTGGATGGATTCGACCGCGACGCCGAGCGGCTCGGCGCCGAATCGGCCCGGCTGTTCGTCTCCGACGAAGCCCGCGAGGGCATGCTGGCGTTCATGGAAAAGCGGCCGCCGCGCTGGGCCACCTGACCCCGCGACCAGTCCGCCCAGGTTCCTCCGATAAGCAATGGGGGTGCACGACAACTACCGCGACAGCTGGCGAAGTGTCCTTCGCAGCATGCTCACCGGATGGCAACGCCCGACGACGCACCCGGTCGACGACGAGGGCGAGGGCGCCGAAAGCCTGATCGGATTCGTGCTGGCTGCCGCGATGGTGGGCGTTCTCACCGGCTTGAGCGCGGCAAGTTTCCGGCTTCTGCTCGAGCAAGGCGGCGCGATTGCGCACCGGCCTGGCGAGCTGGGCGCACCACCATTGGTGGGGGCTGATCGTCGTCGTGCTGGTCTGCACGGCCGCCGCCGCCGTCGCGGCCGCCCTGGTGCATCGGGTCGAACCGCACGCCGAAGGCAGCGGAATCCCACGCGTCGAAGCGGTCGCCGACGGCCGGGTCCGGCCCGACCGGTTCCGGCTCCTGCCGGTCAAGTACGTCGGCGGCCTGCTGGCCATCGGCAGCGGTCTGGCGCTGGGTCGCGAGGGGCCGTCGGTGCAGATGGGCGCGTCGGCGGCCGTCATCGTCGCCACCGTGACCCGACGCAACCTCGCGGATTTGCGTCTTCTGGTCGCCGCCGGCGCGGCCGCCGGGCTGGCGACCGCCTTCAACGCGCCGATCGCCGGTGGCGTCTTCGTTCTCGAAGAACTGGTCAAGCGGTTCGATCCACGCACCACGGTCGCCACCCTCGTCGCGTCCGCCTCCGGATTCCTCGCCGCCCACCTGCTGGTGGATTCCCGATACGACTTCGCCATGAAGCCGATCGCGGACCCGCGAATCGTGGAGTCCGGCTGGATTCTGGCGATCGGAGTTGTCACCGGTCTGCTCGGCGTGCTGTACAACGGCGCCGTCATGGCGGCCCTGCGCCGAGCCGACGCCAGCCGCCTGCCCAGGGAAGCCCGCGCCGCCGCAACCGGCGCGCTCGTCGGGCTACTGGTCTGGTTCGCACCGGATCTGGTCGGCAGCGGCGACCGTCTCACCCAGGCAGGCGCTCTACGGCCACGGGGCACTCCTCGCTATCGCAGGCGTGCTCGATGCTGCGGTTCGCGCTGGGCGTTGTTTCCTACGCCGCAGCAACCCCCGGCGGGCTGTTCGCGCCGATGCTGGTTCTGGGTTCGCAGGCCGGCTTGATCGTCGGGCTCGTCGCCGTGCACCTGACGCCGCATGCCGTCCCCAGCCTGCCCGCGTGCGCGCTGATCGGGATGGCCGCGTTCTTCACCGCGTCGGTCCACGCTCCGGTCACCGGGCTCATCCTCGCCACCGAGATGACCGGCAACACCAATCAGTTGCCACCCATGCTCGGTGCCTGCGCCGTCGCGATGCTCGTTGCCGTCGCGCTGCGATCGGCACCCATTTACGACCGACTGGCCGAGCGTGCGGCGAAGGGTGTCGCCCGCCCCACCTGAGCGAATTCTGAGGTGTGGCGCAACGGTTTGGCGAAGATCCCTTGCAGCAGAATTTGTTAGACGTAGGCTCGTCAGTAATGAGCAAGTCAGCGCAACGAGGGGCGCGCGACCGGCCGGACGCAGTGACGCGTGCCGCCGAGACGGACCGCATCCAAGTGGCCCAGTTGCTCACCGACGCCGCCGCCCAGGGTCGACTCCAGATGAGCGACTACGAGGACCGGCTCACCAAGGCATACGCTGCGAAAACCTACGACGAGCTCGATCAGTTGCGGTCGGACCTGATCGGTTCTTCGGTGAATTCCCAACGCGGTGGCGCGACCAAGCCCGCGCCGTCGATGCTGCTGCTGGCCATCATGAGCGCGTTCGAGCGTCGCGGCCGATGGAACGTTCCCAAGAAGCTGACGACGTTCGCGCTGTGGGGCGGCGGCGTCATCGACCTGCGCTACGCCGACTTCACCTCGACCGATGTCGAGATCAACGCCACCTCGATCATGGGCGGGCAGACCATCCTGCTGCCGCCCGAAGTCAACGTCGAGATCAAGGGCCACGGTGTGATGGGCGGGTTCGACCACGACGTCGACGGCGAAGGTACGCCTGGTGCGCCGACCGTGCGGATCCGCGGCTTCTCGCTGTGGGGCGGCGTCGGCGTCCGACGAAAAAACCGCAAAGCCCAGAGCTAGGTTGCCGCGCTAACGCCGGCGCGGAGCGCAGGTAGTCGCCGACCACCGCCGCGCCCAGCCCATCGAGATCGGGATCGACCACCCGGCCCTCGACCCGGCGCGCAACCTGATCGATGAACCGGGCCAGCCCGGGATCGTTGCCCAGCCGGAAGATGGTCACCTGCGCGCCCAGTCGCGCCATCTCGTCGAAGCCGCGGACGGTGTTGGCGATGGTCCGCGGATGCGGCGGGTAGTCGAAGAACACCGAAGAACCCCGCCCATCGCCGTAGTCCTCCAGGTGCGCGGTCGGCTCGCCGTCGGTGACCACCAGTAGCACGGGCTGCGCGTTGGGGTGCCGACGCAGGTGGCGGCCGGCCAGCGCCAGCGCGTGATGCAGGTTGGTGCCCTGCTCGTAGACGCCTTCCAGGCCCATCAGCTCTGCGCTGGTCATGGTTCGGGCGTAGCGGCCAAACGCGATGATCTGCAACGCATCTGAACGAAATCGGGTGCGCACCAGATGGTCGAGCGCGAGCGCCGTCTGCTTCATCGGCAGCCAGCGGTTCTCCATCACCATCGAGAACGAGGTGTCCACCAGCAGCGCCACCACGGCCTGGGTACGAGTCTCGGTCTCGGACACCTCGACGTCGTCGACGGTGACCCGAATCGCGGAGTCCGCTCTGTCCCTTGAGGTTCCGGCCTGTCGCAGCACGGCGTTGGTCAGCGTCCGGGTGACGTTCCACGGCTCGGTGTCGCCGAACTGCCAGGGCCGGGTGGCTCCGGTCAGCTCACCCGCGGCCCCGGCCCGCCGCAATTCACGCTCGCCGCGTCGGCTGGAAAGCTGTTGCGCCACATCCCGTAACGCTGTCTCACCGAGACGTCGCATCGCCTTCGGCGAGAGCCGCCACTGCCCGTCCGCGTTGCGGTCCAGGAAGCCCTGATTGACCAGTGCCCGTTCGAGCTCGGCCAGCGTCTGGGCGTCGATGGCGGCCTGGTCGCCGAGCTGGCGGGCCAGCGCGTCGAGGTCGACGTCGTCCATCGTCGCGCCCGGATAGCTCTGCGACAGCTGCTCGGCGAGCTGCTCCAGCTCGGCGATGTCGGAGAGCGCCTGCGCGCCCTCGCCCATGCCGAGCGGGTTGTCGCCGCTGAACTCCGACGAGCCGTCCCAGTCTTCGCCGGGCCGGGCCGCCTGCAGGTGGCCGTCGAGCTGGCCCAGTGCCTGCATCAAATCCGGCGACCCGAATGCCTGCTGCGCCAACGCATCCAGCTCGGCACGCTGATCCGGGCTCAGGCTGTTGCGGAACCGCTGCGCGGCGGCGGCCCGTTTGGCCAGCGAGTCCAGCAGCTCCTCGACGTTTTGCGGGTTCTCCGGGAAGAACTCGCCGTGCTTGTTCATGAAGTCCTGGAAATCCTGCGGGGAGTCTTCGCCGCGGGAATGCTTGTCCAGCAGGTCGTTGAGGTCGTTGACCATGTCGGTGACCCGCTGACGGTCCTCGTCGGTGGCCCCTTCCAGGGCCTCCTTCATGCCGGCGAAGCGCTGGTCGAGCATCTCGCGGCCGAGCAGATCCTTGATCTGGTCGTACTTTTGGCGCGCCTCGTCGCTCCGCCAGTCGTATTCCGAGAGCTCCTGCACGGCCTTGGCCGGCGACGGCGAGAGCGCATCCAGTTGCAGTTCACCGAACCGCGCGTCGTCGTCCAGCGCGCGGGCCAGTTCTTTGCGCTCGGCCAGCACCGCCTCGTCCAGCAGTTTCTTGATCTCTTGTAGCGTGCCGTCTAAGTTGTTCTCGCGCAGCAGCTCTCGGCGCCGACGGTTGGCTTCGGCGGCCAGCCGGTCGGCCCCGGTCGTGCTCTTGGTGCCGCGGCGCAGCAACTCCGAGAGCGCCCGGCGCGGCGACGTGCCCTCCATGACGTCCTGCCCGATCTGTTCGAGTGCCTCGCGCAGATCCACCGGCGGCGCCAGTGGATCAGGCCCGCCGGTATACGCCGAATACCGGGACGAGTGACTACTAGCCATAGACGGTTTCGCCTTCTCCGGACGCCTTGTCGATGCGCTTGGCCAAATACAGTGCCTCCAGGGCCAATTCGAGAGCCGCAGCACGCTCACCCTCGGACTTGGCGCCCAGCCGCGTGGCGATCGCCTCGATGACCGGCAGATCCGGCAGCGCCGCCAGCACATCCTTGGCCGACACCCGCTCACCGGTCGTCACTGCCGAACCGCCCTCGACCGCGGAGACCAGCGGGCCGACGTCGATACCGCCGAGCGCTCGCGACGCGGTGTCGGCGGTGGCGCGGCGCAGCAGGTGCTCCAGCACCGCCTGCTCGCGACCCTCCTCGCCGGACTCGAACTCGAGCTTGCCCCGCAGCACGTCGATCACCGTGCTCAAGTCGACCACGCGGGCCACCGGATCGGTCTCCCCCAGCACCGCGCCGCGATGCCGCGCGGAAGCCGCGACGGTTTCGGCGGCGGCGATCGCAAACCGCGCCGAGACACCGGATCGCTGGTCGACCGAGCTGGACTCCCGCAGGTTGCGGGCGAACCGGGCGATCACCTGGGTCAGGTACTCCGGCACCTGCGCGCTCAGGTGCGCCTCCTGGGTGATCACCGCAACCTCGGCATCGAGTTCGAGCGGATAGTGCGTGCGGATCTCGGCGCCGAACCGGTCCTTCAGCGGGGTGATGATGCGGCCACGGTTGGTGTAGTCCTCCGGGTTGGCACTGGCGACGACGAGTACGTCGAGCGGCAACCGAGCGTGTAGCCGCGGACCTGGATGTCGCGCTCCTCCATCACGTTGAGCATCGACACCTGGATGCGCTCGGCCAGGTCGGGCAGCTCGTTGACGGCGACGATGCCGCGGTGCGCCCGCGGGATCAGGCCGTAGGCGATGGTCTCCGGGTCGCCCAGGCTGCGGCCTTCGGCGACCTTGATCGGGTCGATGTCGCCGACCAGGTCGGCGACGCTGGTGTCGGGGGTGGCCAGCTTCTCGGTGTAGCGCTCGCTGCGGTGCCGCCACTCCACCGGCAGGTCGTCACCGAGCGTGGCGGCCTTGCGGATCGACTCCGGGGTGATCGGGCTGTACGGGTGCTCGCCGAGTTCGGCGCCGGCGATCACCGGCGTCCACTCGTCCAGCAGGCCGGTCAATGCGCGCAGCAAGCGGGTCTTGCCCTGGCCGCGTTCACCCAGCAGCACGAAGTCGTGGCCGGCGATCAAAGCCCGCTCGAGTTGCGGCAACACGGTGTCGTCGAAGCCCAGAATGCCCGGCCAGATCTCAGGAGCGTCCGGCCCCAACGAAAGAGCGGTCAGCAGGTTTTCCCGGATTTCTTGCTTGACGCCCCGTTCGCGGTGCCCGGCGGCACGTAGTTCGCCAACGGTGCGGGGCAGATTATTCGCAGCGGTCACCACATCACGTTACTGACAAAACGAAAGGCCGGGCAATCGTGACGATTGCCCGGCCTTCCGAGGTGAAATGCGGGGACTAGCTCGTCGTCACCGTCGCTTCTCGTCGCCCTCTTTCCAGGTGATGGTGCCGTGCTCGAACGTCGACTTGTAAGCTGCCGTCCGGCTCCTTCGCCTCGTCGGCGGTCGGGTAGCCCAGCTTGCCCTGCGAAGCCTGGTTCGTCGTTCCACGCGTCGCGGATCTTGCCCCAGACGAAATAGACCGGGCCGCCGTTCTTGTAGATCAGCACGCCGCCGTCGTACTGCTGGTAGACGCCGCTGTTGTCGGCGGTGGTTTTCTGGTTGTCGTACGGGGCGCCCAGGTCTTTCTTCTGCTCGTCGTTGAGGGTCTCCCACTTGGCCAGGATCGGTCCCTCAACCGTGTACTCCGTGCCGTTCTTGCCGGGAATCTGCGTCGAGCTGGGTGCCGCCGCAGCGCTCGTTGTCGGTTCCGCAGCAGCCGACGACGTCATCGCCGACGACGACGAGGCCGAGCTCGAGGACGAGCTGGACTTGTTGTCCGACTGGTGGCAACCTGCTCCGACTAACGCGAAAACCGCAATGGCGACTGAGAACGACGCTGTTCTTCTTGTTACCGCGCGCATTATTTCCTCTCGATACTTCCGATTCGCACGAGACCCGTCCCGGTTGACGGTGTCCCGAATTTGGACTCTAGGCCGATCTGATCTTGTTCGGAAGAGGCTGTTGACGACCGGTCAGCAAGTTGCAACGCTTTGCTCAATGGTGGCAAGACGTTCAAACAGCGCCATCGAGTGGCCCAGACAACCCACGTCGCAGTCCGCTATCGAAGCTCACAGTCATTCATCGCGCAGCTAACCGATACCCTCAGTACCGTGAATTCTCTCGACTGGCGTGAACGGCCCGAGACCGCACACTTCGGCCCCGCGTCGTGGCAGTCCGGCCTGCTCTCGCTGCTGACCGCAATCTTCGTCAAACCGGTGCTGGGCGCCCTGACGCTGATCGGCATGGTCGTCAATCGCTTCAGCCCCGACACCCTGCAGCGGGTGCGGCTCGACGGCATCGACGGTCCGCTGGGACTGATCCGGCCGCTGCCCGGCACCGACGTCGCACGCGTCGACCTGCCGCACTGCCCGGCCGAATGGGTGATCGCCCCGCAGGCCCGCGAATCGACATCGCTGATCGTCTACTTCCACGGCTCGGCGCTGGTGACCCTCGGGACTCAACTCGCACCGGCGCTTCGTCAGCCGACTGTCGGCGGCCACCGGCGCCAAGGTGCTCAACGTCGGCTACCGGCTGGCGCCGCAGGCCAGCATCGAGGACGCCGTCGGAGACGGGTTGGACGGCTACCGCTTCGCGTTGGCGCAGGGGTTCGCGCCCGAGCGGATCGTGCTGGCCGGTGACTCGGCGGGTGGTCTGATGGCCGCCGACGTCGCGCTCGCGGCACGCGACGCCGGATTACCGGTGCCCGCCGGCCAAGCGTTGATGTCGCCGTTGACGTCGGCCGACATGGACCTGAAGTACCGGGCCCTGAAAGACCACCGCGACGTGATGTTCCCGTTCATGACGGTCAAGTTCATCTACGACGTGTTCGCCACCGTGAACGGCACCCGGCCGCCGCCGGTGATGCCGCCGGAAGCTGACCTGCATGGGCTCGGGCCCGTTCCTGCTGCAGGTGGGCACCCACGAGATGCTGCTCAACGACACCATCGTGTTCGCCGAACGGCTGCGCGCCCAGAACATCGAGGTCTGGGTGCAGCAGTGGCACAAGGCCATGCACATGTTCCAGCTCAGCTTCGACGTCAACCCCGACGCCCGTCGCGCCGTCGACGAGGTCGCGGCGTTCATCCGCTATGCGACGACCGTGCAGGACGAAATCAGCGCCTGACGTCAGCGGGCCGCTAGTGGGCGAAGTGCCGCGCGCCGGTCAGGTAGAGCGTCACGCCGGCCTTCTCCGCGGCAGCCGTCACCTCGTCGTCGCGGACCGAACCGCCCGGGTGCACGATCGCCTTCACGCCCGCGGCGGTCAGGGTCTCCAGGCCGTCCGGGAACGGGAAGAAGGCGTCGGACGCGGCGACCGCGCCGCTGACCCTTTCCCCGCCACGCTCGACCGCCAACCTCGCCGCGTCGACCCGGTTGACCTGACCCATGCCGATGCCGATGGTGGCACCGCCGCCGGCGATCACGATCGCGTTGGATTTCACGGCGCGGCAGGTTCGCCAGGCGAACGCCAGGTCTGCCAGGGTGGCCGGGTCGGCCGCGGCTCCGGCGGCCAGCGTCCAGTTGTCCGGGTCATCACCGGGCGCGTCGATCCGGTCGCGCTGCTGCACCAGTAGCCCGCCGCTGATCTGACGACGTTCGGTGTCGTCATCCATGGGCTCGGAGGCGACCAGCACCCGGACGTTCTTCTTGCGCGCCAGCACCTCGACCGCACCCGGTGCGTAGGCCGGCGCCACGACCACCTCGGTGAAGATCGTGCTGACGTACTCGGCCATCTCGACGCTGACCTCGGTGTTGGCCGCGATCACCCCGCCGAACGCGCTGAGCGGGTCGCACTCGTGGGCTTTTCGGTGCGCATCCGCGACCGAGTCCGACGAGACGGCGATGCCACACGGGTTGGCGTGCTTGATGATCGCCACGCAGATCTGCTCGTGGTCGAAGGCCGCCCGCCAGGCCGCGTCGGCGTCGGTGAAGTTGTTGTACGACATCTCTTTTCCGTGCAACTGATCGGCCTGCGCCAGGCCGGGCCAGCCGCCGTCGTCGACGTAGAGCGCGGCCTGCTGATGCGGGTTCTCGCCGTAGCGCAGCTGGGTCGAGCGGCGCCAGGTGCCCGCCACCCAGCCGGGGAATGCCGCGGCCGGCTCCTCGGGCGCCAGCGTCGACTCCATCCAGCCGGCCACCGCCACGTCGTACTCTGCGGTGTGCCGAAACGCCAACGACGCCAGCTTCTTTCGCTCGGCAAGGGTGAAGCCGCCGCTGCGCACCGCGGCCAGCACACCGTCGTAGCCGAGCGGGTCGGTCACCACCGCGACGCTGGGGTGATTCTTGGCGGACGCGCGAACCATCGACGGGCCGCCGATGTCGATCTGCTCCACGCATTCGTCGACGCCCGCGCCGGATTCGACGGTCGCGCTGAACGGGTACAGGTTGACCACCACCAATTCGAACGCCGCGATGCCGAGTTGCTCGAGGGCGGCGGCGTGCTCCGGTTTGCGCAGATCGGCCAGCAAGCCGGCGTGCACCCGCGGGTGCAGGGTCTTGACCCGGCCGTCGAGCACCTCCGGGAAACCGGTCAGCTCCTCCACCGGGGTGACGGGAATGCCTTTGTCGGCAATGGTTTTCGCGGTCGAGCCGGTCGAGACGATCTCCACGCCGGCGTCGGCGAGCCCTTTGGCGAGTTCGACCAGACCGGTCTTGTCGTAGACGCTGATCAACGCGCGGCGAATCTGCCGCTTCTCCTCGTAGCCGCTCATCCGATAGTCGCCTTTCGTCCGATCCAGGTCACGCCGCCGGTCGCCACCGCGGCTATCACATCTACCAAGAGTCGCCGTTCGGTGACCTTGATGCGTTCGTGCAGGGTCTCTTCGTCGTCGTCGTCGAGCACCGGAACAGCCTGCTGGGCAAGTATCGGCCCGGTGTCGGTGCCGGCGTCCACCAGGTGCACCGTGCACCCGGTGACTTTGGCGCCGTGGGCCAACGCATCGGCCACCCCGTGCGCGCCCGGGAATGCCGGCAGCAGAGCTGGATGGGTGTTGAGGGTGCGGCCTACGAACTTCGAAAGAAATTCTGAGCCAAGGATTTTCATGAAACCGGCCGATATCACGAGGTCCGGCGAATGTGCCACGGTCGCCTCGGTGAGCGCGACATCCCACGCGGCGCGGTTGGGGTAGTCGGCCAGCCGCACCCGAAAGGACGGCAGCGACGCGGCGGCCGCGATGTCGACGGCTGCGCAGTCGCGATCTACGCCGACGGCCACCACCCTCGCCGGATAGTCATCAACGGCGGCGTCCAGCAGCGAGGCCAACAACGAGCCGGTGCCCGATGCCAGCACCACCAATCGTGCCGGTGCGCTGGGTGGCACGCGGAACGGTTGCTGCACAGGTCAGAGCCTAGCGGTCCTCGTCCGGTGACGATGCGGGCCGGTCCGCGGCCTGCTGAGGAGGCGGACCATCGAAAACTGTCGGCGACGATGCGGGCCCGTCCGCGGCTTGCTGAGGAAGCGGACCATCGAACCCGTCGGCAGGTTCGTCGATGTCCGGCGCATCAGAGCCGTCGAAATGCACCTCGGCATCGTCGGCCTCGAAGTCGGCCATCGGTTCGGCAAGCAGCGGCCGCCGGCGCCTCGACGCGGACCGGCTTGGGTGCGCGCGGACGGCGCCTGATGCCGCCGGCCATCACGACGGTGAGCGTGCCGATCGCGGTGAACCACAGGAAGATCGCGAAACCGAAAGTCCCCTGGTCGATTCCGACGCCGCCGAAATTGCCCAGCTGTCCGCTGCCTGCGTAACCGAGCAGGGCCAGGCCCAGCGCCGCCAGCAACGCCGCAATCCCGACCTTCGCCATCGCATCAGACAGCGGCAACGGCCGTCGCGCACACTGCTGGCCGAGCGCGACTCCCGCGGATGCTCCGACAATGAGCAGCGCGACCCACACCGGCCCCAGCGGCGGGTGCGGGGCCGCGGCCAGCACCGGCAGCGCGGGAACGTCCCCGCCGAAGACGGTGAACGAGCTGAACGTCGCAAAACCCAGGTGAGCACTGGATCCCACCGCCATCGCGGCCGTCGCCACGATGACGTTGGGCACGTAGAGCACCGACAGCAGCGTCAAGCTGAACTGGCCGAAGACCGAGCTGGTGATGCCGTACAAGTCCTGCATCGTCGACCAGTGCACGACCAGCGAGCAGGCCGCCACCAGACCCGACAATCCGAGCAGCGCCAAGACGCCGGCCACCGCCGCGCGCAGCGAATCGGCCAGCCAGTTCGGGCAGCGGCGACGCCGCGAGTAGCCGACGGCCGACTCGCGACCCCACCCCGATCGACGCGCCGATGAGATGCACGAGCAGCACGCTGATGAAAGCGCGCGACGCGCTCGGGGTCTGCAGTTCGGTGATGACCGATGCCGCGTCGTGGACGACGGCCAAGGCGATCGCGGCGATCAGCAGCGGCCCGCCCAGAGCAGACGCGACGATCCATCGGATGACGAACCACGATGCCGATGCCCTCGTGGCATGCGCGGTGGTACGCGCAGTCCCCCACACCATCAACAGCACCGGCAGCAGCGGCATCACACCCAGCTCGCGGCCGCCGATCGAGATCGGCACCTGATGGACGCCGAGCCACATGCTGGCGATCGCACCCAGCGCGCCGGTCATGTCGCTGTTGGCGATCACCAACTGCAGCAAGGTCACTGCGGCGATGACCACCAGAGCCACTGCCGCGGGCCCGAACGCGACCCGAAGCAGGTCGCGCGCCTGTTGGGCGCCCGGGGTTCGACTGTCCGGCGTCACGGTTTGAGGACGTTACACAGCGGTTGTCTGCGTGGCGACCCGCCGCGCCCGGCTACGCCGCGCTAGCGATCGCCACCGGGCTGTCTGGCTGGCGACCCGCCGCGCCCGCTACCGCGCGCTGTCAGGACTGTGACGGGCCCGACTGAAGAGCGCCTGCGGCTGCTGACCCGAGCCGTACGAGTGCTGGCTGTGAGCCGAACCGCCCTGGTCGCCGGCGCCACCCTGGCCCGGCGTCCCGGAGCCGGACGACGGCGGCGGGCTGAAGCTGGGGAAACCCGTTGGCGGGGTAGGCGATCCATGCTGGGACTGCGCCGAGCTCGGCTGCGGACCCGGTTGCGCGGCGAATCCGCCGGTGTTCGGGCCAGACGGGTAGCCGCCGTACTGCGTCCCGTACCCGGACTGCTGGTAGGGAGCCTGCTGCTGGCCGTAGTAGCCGCCGTACTGGCCGTAGTACTGGTCGTACTTGGGGCGGGGAGCCGGCGCGGTGATCACTCCCGCGTCCAGCAGCAGCGCGCCGATGGCCAGCGCCGGCCTGCACGACCCCGGCCGTCACAGCGATCCACAATCCGGCGCCGCGATCCGACGCGTCGATGGTGTCCTGGATCAGCAGCAACGCACCCAGAACCGACACCGCGGTCACCGCCGCGAGGAAGTTCTTGGCCTTCGGCAACAGGCTCACCGCGGCCAGCAGACCGGCCAGCAGGACCAGGTCGACCGGCAGCGTGCTGCCCTTCTCGACCAGTTCATCGCCGTTGGGCAGTAGGCGGGAGACCATCGGGAAGTAGCTCGCCAGGTAGGTGAGCACACCGAGGACCGCGACCGCGATGGTCAGGTAGTGCTTGAGATTGTTCTCGGCGTCCTCGGACTTCGCGAACGACGACGCGGCGGGAGCCCCGTAGGAACCGGGCGACTGCGCGGGCGGATATCCGGGATTGCCGGGCGGGTAAGTCATGACTTCTCCTGTGCCTTCCGATGCGGTTGCGGCGCCACTGTCGTGCGGCGCTGGTCACTCCCGCGCGCCGCTCCTGGCGAGGCTACCCGGAAATACCGGGCCAACGACGGGACGGCGGTCTGCGCGGGCTTTGCGACGCGAGCCGATCATCCACGCTAGCGCACCCCGGGCACGACGTCGGTGCACACCTCGGCCGCCGGTACCCACCCCGGTGGTTGCCCGCAAGATTGGAACACGTTCTAATTCATCCATGGACTACGGGCTTGTGCTGTTCACCAGCGATCGCGGAATCTCCCCGGCGGCGGCCGCCACTCTTGCCGATAACCACGGATTCCAGACGTTCTACGTACCCGAACACACCCACATTCCGGTCAAGCGTCAGGCCGCGCATCCGACCACCGGCGACGAGTCGCTGCCTGACGACCGTTATATGCGCACGCTGGATCCCTGGGTGAGCCTCGGCGCGGCGTGCGCGGTCACGTCGCGGGTCCGGCTGTCCACCGCGGTGGCGCTGCCGGTCGAACACGACCCGATCACGCTGGCGAAGTCCATCGCGACGCTCGATCACCTCTCGGGCGGACGCGTCAGCCTGGGTGTCGGGTTCGGCTGGAACACCGACGAACTCGCCGACCACGGCGTCCCGCCCGGCCGTCGTCGCACCATGCTGCGTGAATACATCGAGGCGATGCGGGCGCTGTGGACCGAAGAAGAGGCCTCCTATCGAGGGCGAGTTCGTCAACTTCGGGCCCAGCTGGGCATGGCCCAAGCCGGTGCAGTCGCACATCCCGGTTCTGGTCGGGGCGGCCGGCAACGAGAAGAACTTCAAGTGGATCGCCCGCAGCGCCGACGGCTGGATCACCACCCCCCGCGACTTCGACATCGACGAGCCGGTGAAGCTGCTGCAGGACACCTGGGCCGCCGCCGGCCGCGACGGCGCACCACAGATCGTCGCGCTGGACTTCAAGCCGATTCCGGAGAAGTTGGCGCACTGGGCCGAGATCGGGGTCACCGAGGTGTTGTTCGGACTGCCCGACAAGTCCGAAGATGAGGTGGCCGCATACGTCGAGCGCTTGGCGGGCAAGCTAGCCGCAGCGGTCTAGCCGCGGCGACGGACGGGAGGCGCATCGTGACAGCTCACGACGAGCAGGGCCGGCACTTCCCCTACCGCTACGAGTCCCGGCTGGCGCCGATGTGGCTGGCCTTTCGGGCGTGGCCGAGCACGCAGGGCGTCACGGTGACCGACGACGGTCAGTTGATCGTCCGCTACGGACCGTTCCGGATCGACGCGCCGCTGTCTCAAATTCAGGATGCGCATATCACCGGTCCATACCGGTGGTGGACGGCGGTGGGCGCGCGACTGTCACTCGCCGACGACGGACTGACGTTCGGCACCAACGCGACTCAGGGCGTGTGCATGCACTTCGAGCCGCGGATTCATCGCGTCCTGGGTCTGCGGGACCACTCGGCGCTCAACGTGACCGTCGAGGACTGCGAGGGCTTGGTCGCCGCCCTGACCGACGCCGGTTGATCACTGGACTACGCCACGCCTGGCCGGCCGAACGTGGCTCTACGCTGAAACGCATGACCGACCGGGACGTGCCATGAGAGCACGCCGCCTGAGCGTTCTGCTCGCGTCTGTCGCGCTCACCGGGTGCACCCAGACCGTCCACGGCACCGCCGTCGCCCGGTTCACCCTGCCCGTGGACGACTTCCCGACTACGGCGGGATACACCGCGGTCGACTCCGACTCGTTCTACATCCGTGACGGCAACCCGGAGTACGGCTTTGTCTTCACCGCGCCCAACGGGCTGGTCTGCGGGATGGGATCCTTCCCGGCGTGGGGGTCGGCAGGCGCGGAATGCACCGGTTCACGGCCCGACAGGGGACCTGGCATCCTGGACGGTCGATGCGGAACGCTTCGGTGCGACCAACGTCCAGACGTCGGTACTGCCCAGCGGCGGCAATCGGAGAGCACAACCCAATAAGTCTCTGCCACAACGGCATTACGTCGTCGACTCGGTCGACACGTTGTGCTTGGTGACCCAGGACTCCGTTGTGGCGTGTCACGTCGGCGCGCACGGTTTCATCTTGACCGCGGACAAGACGACACTGTTCTAGCCGAGCGAAGCCTCGGTTGATCTCCTCGTCCGGTCGACTTCACGGTGATCCTGGCACCCAACGGGTCACCGTCGGTCATCAACGCCACCAGGTCCTCGTCCTCGGTGAGCGCCATGAACCGCGAGCCGTCGGCGTCGAGCCGGCCGATGATGACACCGGTCGTCGTCGGCCAGTCGTATCGCACGGAGTACGTCTCAATGATGCCCGCGCCGTTGGCGTTTCGTGTGACCGGCACCTTCGGCAACGCAGCGATGGCCTGCTGCAACTCCTTGCTGCGGTCGGCCGCCCACTCGCCAGGTTGTCGTGGAGTACACCCCCACCGAATACTTGCTCATCACACCGCCGTTGGCGCCGACGAGCCCGAACGAGCCCGGGTTGTCGCGCATAGCGGTCACGGTCTCCGCGATGCCGTGCAGCGAATAGCTGTTGCCGGGGCCGCCGAAATAGGGCAGGCCGCCGGTGAGCGTCAAACCGCGCGGGTCGTCGGCGGTGAGCCCGAAGTCATCGCACACCGCGAAAACCGGGAACGGGAAGCAGCTGTAGAGGTCGAATGTCGCCACGTCGTCGATGTCGATGTCGGCGACCCGAAGCGCCTCTGCCACAGCCTGTTTGGCGGAGTAACTGACACTGACGTCGACGCGGTCCAGCAAGTCCTGCTCGGTCTGATCGGCATGCCCGCGCAGATAGACCCACTTGTCCTCGGGCACCCCGAGCCGGCGCGCCGCCGACACCGACATCACCAGCGCAGCGGCACCTTGATTGACGGTGTCGCGCGCCACCAGCAGCCGCGGATACGGGTCGCAGATCATCCGGTTCTCGTCGGTGACGGTTTCGATCTCCTCCACCGACCGTTCCACCGGCGAGGACGAGAACGGGTTCTTTGCAGCGACTTTGGAGAACGGGGCGAAGAGCTCCGCCATCGCGTGCCGATAGTCGGCGACGGCTGAGCCCGAGCCGTCCCCGGCGCGCGTTGTCGAGCAGCCCGTACTGCACGGGCGCCCCGGTCAGCCCGTGCTTCGCGGTGTACTCGCTCATGTACTGCTCGAAACCGTATCCACGGTCCTCGAGCTGGCCACCGACATGCTCGGTGAAGTCCGGCTTGTCGTCACGCCCGGCGAAGTACTTCGCCGTGGATCCGGGCTCGGACCCGAGGATCAACGCGACCTCGATGTCACCGGCAGCGATCGCCCCGGCGAACTCCGTCATCAGCTTCTGCGGACCGTTGCCCCCGATGGGCTCGAGCACCGCACGCGCCGGGTCGGCACCGACGCGGTTGGCCACCGATCGCACGTAATTGTCGGAGCAGCCGAACGGCGGCTTGTTGAACGGGGTGCAGATCTCGAACTGACGCAAGCCGGCGAACACCTCGATGGCCTCCGCCACCGTGCTGACGTCCGCGCCGGTGTCAGCGAGCGCGGCCCGCACGGCCTCGGTCGCCAGATCGACTGAGGACATGCCGCGATACCCGGGATCGTCGATGCGCTCGGTGAACTGGCCCACCCCGACGACGACGGGAGTACGCGGATCGACCGCCATTACAGGCCTCCTGAGAAGTGTTAATTCGTCAGGCTAACCGAAACCTGTAACGTGTTCCAATTTTGCCGCGAACGGCGTGGGCCTACAGGCTCTTCAGGATTTCCCGTGCGAGTGCGGCGGTCTCCGACGGCGTCTTGCCGACCTTGACCCCGGCAGCCTCCAGCGCTTCCTTCTTGGCCGCGGCGGTTCCCGATGAGCCGGACACGATGGCGCCGGCGTGGCCCATCGTCTTGCCTTCCGGCGCAGTGAATCCCGCGACGTAGCCGACGACCGGCTTGGAGACGTTGGCCTTGATGTATTCGGCCGCGCGCTCCTCGGCGTCACCGCCGATCTCGCCGATCATCACGATGATCTTGGTCTCCGGGTCCTTCTCGAAGGCCTCGATCGCGTCGATGTGGGTGGTGCCGATCACCGGGTCGCCGCCGATGCCGATCGACGTGGAGAATCCGAAATCACGCAGCTCGTACATCATTTGGTAGGTCAGCGTGCCGGACTTGGACACCAGGCCGACGGGACCGGACCCGGAGATGTTGGCCGGGGTGATGCCGACCAGTGCCTGTCCGGGGGTGATGATGCCGGGACAGTTCGGGCCGATGATCCGAGTCTTGTTGCCCTTCGAGAGGTTGTAGGCCCACGCATAAGCGCTGTCCTGCACCGGGATTCCCTCGGTGATGACAACCAGCAGCGGGATCTCGGCATCGATGGCCTCGATGATTGCGTCCTTGGCGAAGACCGGCGGCACGAAGATGATCGACACGTCGGCGCCGGTCTTCTCGATGGCTTCGGCGACGCTGCCGAACACCGGCAACTCGACCGGCTTGTCGTCGACATTCTTGTGCGCGACGGTGGTGCCGGCCTTACGGGCGTTGACGCCGCCGACGATATGCGTGCCGGCCTTGAGCATCCGGGCGGTGTGCTTGGTGGCCTCGGATCCGGTGATGCCCTGGACGACGACCTTGTTTTTCGCGGTCAGGAAAATTGCCATGAGTCTTCAGTCCTTTTCTCAGGCGCTCGCCAGCTCGGCGGCCTTGTCGGCAGCCTCGTCCATCGTGGGCACCAGCGTCACCAGCGGGTGGTTGGCCTCGGTGAGGATCCGCCGGCCTTCGTCGACGTTGTTGCCGTCGAGGCGCACGACGATCGGCTTGTTGGCGTCGTCACCCAGGATCTCCAGCGCCTTGACGATGCCGGTGGCGACGGCGTCGCACGAGGTGATGCCGCCGAAGACGTTGACGAACACGCTCTTGACCTGCTCGTCGCCCAGCACGACGTCGAGCCCCGCGGTCATCACTTCGGCGGACGCGCCGCCGCCGATGTCGAGGAAGTTGGCCGGCTTGACGCCGCCGTGCTTCTCGCCGGCGTAGGCGACGACGTCGAGGGTCGACATGACCAGGCCCGCGCCGTTGCCGATGATGCCGACCTGGCCGTCGAGCTTGACGTAGTTGAGGTCGTGCTCCTTGGCCTTGAGCTCCAGCGGGTCGGTGGCGTCGCGGTCCTCGAACTCGAGGTGGCCGGGCTGGCGGAAGTCGGCGTTGCCGTCCAGCGTCACCTTGCCGTCCAGCGCCAGGATCTGGTCGTCGGGGGTGCGGACCAGCGGGTTGACCTCGACCAGGGTGGCGTCCTCGGCGACGAAGACGTCCCACAGCTTGGAAATGGTCACCGCGGCGGCGTCGAGCACCTCGGCCGGCAGGTGGCCTTGCTCCGCGATCGAGCGGGCGAACGCCTCGTCGACGCCTTTGACCGCGTCCACCGCGACCTTGGCCAGCCGCTCGGGCTTGGTGGCGGCCACCTCTTCGATCTCCATGCCGCCCTCTACCGAGCACATGGCCAGGTAGGTGCGGTTGGCGCGGTCCAGCAGGAAGGAGATGTAGTACTCCTCCGCGATGTCGCTGGCCTCGGCGACCAGCAGCTTCTTCACGACGTGGCCCTTGATGTCCAGGCCGAGGATGTTCTTCGCGTGGTTGTAGGCGTCCTCAGCGGTCGCGGCGTACTTCACGCCGCCGGCCTTGCCTCGTCCACCGACCTTGACCTGCGCCTTGACCATCACCGGTTGACCGATCTCTTCGGCGATGGCTTTGGCCCCATCGGCGGTGTCGGTCACCCGGCCGGGTGTGGTTGGGACGTTGTGCTTGGCGAACAGCTCTTTCGCCTGGTACTCGAAAAGATCCATGGGCTCACTTCTGTGTGTCGGCCTGTTTCGTTAGCGAGCCGAAGTTTTCCGTTGCCCGCTTGCGGGAACTGTATCGAGACGGCCCGAAGGTTCCATCGTCGGCATCGGTTGATGTGGTAGATCTCACCGAGGCCCGGGAAGTGATTCAAATCACATTCCCGGACCTATTCCGGGCTAAACTTGCGACGCCTCGCGGTCGGCGGTTAACGTCTCAGAGTCCAGATAACGTTATGGTTACGGCTCGAAGGACAAATCACGTTGACCCAGCAAATCCCGGCTATGTCTCCTGCGCAAGGAGATCTTTCGGCGTCGCGCGAACGCAGGCCCGCCACTCCACCGCAACGAAGTCACCGACATCATTCCGTTCAACGAATTCGGCAAACTGGCCGACTCGGACTTCAGCGACAACTCCGCTTTTGCAGAAAGAAGCGCAGGTCCTCGGCGCCCCCGAACTCGATGACCTCGACGACACGGACAACCTCGCCGTCTTCGACCTCGCCGGACCCAGCGCGTCCGAGCGTCGCCTCAGCCCGCTAGAGCGCGGCGCCAACCGGGCCCGCAACGACGCCGAATCGCTCGTCGGTCGCGGGCATCACCGCAAACAGCTCACCGGACCCACTCGCGGCCGGATTCTGATCGGCTCGCTGGCCGCCGGTGCCGCCGCGGCCGCCGCCCACTCCGCCACCGAGGCCCCGGACCACTCCAAGGCGCAGACGGTTCTGGCGGCCCAGTCCGCCGCGACCGGGCCTATCAGCACCTCCGACGGCGGCATGCAGATGGTCACCGTGCAGCCGGCCGCCAACGTCGCCGTGCACAACGCCGAGTTGGCCCACGGCGTCGCGTTCGCTGAGGAGCGTGCGCAGCGCGAGGCCAGACTGCAGCAACCGCTGTTCGTGATGCCGGTCAAGGGCGTCTTCACCTCGAACTTCGGCTACCGGTGGGGCGTGCTGCACGCCGGCATCGACCTGGCGAACTCGATCGGCACCCCGATCCACGCCGTCTCCGACGGCGTCGTCATCGCCGCCGGCCCGACCGCCGGCTACGGCATGTGGGTCAAGCTGCGCCACGCCGACGGAACCGTGACGCTCTACGGCCACGTCAACACCACCATGGTCAGCGTCGGCCAGCGGGTGATGGCCGGCGACCAGATCGCGACCAGTCGGCAACCGCGGCAACTCCACCGGCCCGCACCTGCACTTCGAAGTGCTGCTGGGCGGTAGCCAGCGGGTCGACCCCGTGCCGTGGCTGGCGAAGCGCGGCCTGTCCGTCGGTACCTTCGCCGGTTGAGCCGTTGACCGACCCGAGCGATCCCAGCCCGGCAGCTCGCCCATCCAACCCTGAAACACGCATCATTCGGCGCGCGCCCACCGGCCCGATGCCGCAGGCTGTCGACGACGCCCGCACGACGCACATCCCGCGGCCCGCCGCCCCGCCACCGCAACAGCAGTTCGCGCCGCGGCCCGATCCCGGCCCGGCACACGCACCCTTCGGCGAGCCCAGCCGGACCACGGCGGTGGCCGCGGCGGCCGTCAGCATCGTCAGCGGCTGGGCCACCTCGGTGGTGGCGACCGACCTGATCGCCGGCTGGTGGCGATCCGACCGCCTGTTCTGCGTTGCGGTGGCGTTCCTGGCCCTGATCTTCGCCCTGTCCACGATCTCCGGGGTGATCCTGCTGCTGCTGCGCCAACCGCTGAGCCGCTACCTGATCGTTGCCGGCGCCGTGGTCGCGATCTTGACCTATCTCGGCGTGTTCATCGCCGGTGCGCGGGTGGCCTGGATCGTGCACACGCTGCCGATACTCCCGATCGTCAGCGCCGTGCTGACCCTGCTGCCCCGCACCCGCGATTGGCTGCTGGAGGAGCTAGAGCTTCGCCACCGGGGCATGGTTGTGCATCAGCTTGACCCGCCCTGAGCTGCCGAAGTCGATCAGCGACATCGCCGATTCGCCGACGCCGGACACCTCTTCCACGCGGCCGAGGCCGTACTTGTCGTGGGTGACCCGGTCGCCGGGTGCGAGCACGATCAGCGGGCGCTTGCTGCCTCCGCCGCTGCGGGTCGGCGACGGGCGCGGTGTGCCGAAGCGGCCGGCGCCGCTGACCGGCGCGCTGAACGACGGAGTCGGGTCGGTGCGGCGCCAGTCGATCAGCTCCTGCGGAATCTCGCGCAGGAAACGCGATTCCGGGTTGAGCATCGGCTGTCCCCACGACGAGCGGACCTTGGCCCGGCTGAGGAAAAGCCGCTCACGCGCGCGGGTGATCCCGACGTAGGCCAGTCGGCGCTCCTCGGAGAGCTCGGTCGGATCGCCCAAAGCCCGCATGTGCGGGAACATTCCGTCTTCCCAGCCGGTGACGAACACGACCGGGAACTCCAGCCCCTTGGCGGTGTGCAGCGTCATCAGCGTCACCAAACCGGAGTCGTGCTCCGGTATTCCGTCGGCGTCGGCGACCAGCGAGACCCGCTCCAGGAATTGCGCCAGCACGCCGGTGTCCGGCACGTCCTCATCCACCGGGCCGTCGTCGAGCGCGGCGGCGTTGGCCAGGTCGGTGGCGAATTCGTGTGCGACGCTGACGAGTTCGTTGAGGTTGTCCAGCCGGGCCAGGTCTTGCGGGTCGGACGACGACTCCAGCTCCGTGCGATAGCCGGTGCGCTCGAGCACCGCCTCGACCAGTTCACCGAGGTCGCCCTCGGACGAGGCCAGCTTGGTGCGCAGTTCGTCCATCATCTCGACGAAACCCGCAATCGCCTTGGCCGACCGGGTGTTCAGCAGCGGCACCTTGCCTTCGGCGGCGACTTCCAAGGCGTCGGCGAAGCTGGACCCGGTGTTCTCGGCGTACACCGCGACGCACGCCTCGGCGCGATCGCCGATGCCACGCCGCGGCGTGTTGAGGATGCGCCGCAGGCTGACCGCATCGCCGGGGTTGTCGAGCACCCGCAGATAGGCCACGATGTCGC
Organism: uncultured Actinomycetota bacterium; assembly: GCA_963750885.1. Lineage (GTDB taxonomy): Bacteria > Actinomycetota > Actinomycetes > Mycobacteriales > Mycobacteriaceae > Mycobacterium. The sequence continues at coordinate 2,943 of CAVVSN010000029.1, read as the reverse complement.
GAATCTCGCGGCGCTCGTAAAACCGCACTCCCCCAACGACTTTGTACGGAATGCCGGCGCGGATGAACACTTCTTCCACCGACCGCGACGAGTTGTTGGTGCGGTAGAAGACGGCCACGTCGTTGTAGGTGAGGGCGCCATTGGCGGCCAGCGCATCGATTTCCTCGGCGATGAACCGCGCCTCGTCGTGCTCGTTGTCGGCGACGTAGCCGACGATCAGCTCGCCTTCACCGGCGTCGGTCCAGAGCCGCTTGTCGCGCCGGGCGGGGTTGCGCGAGATCACCGAGTTGGCCGCCGACAGGATGTTCTGCGTGGAGCGGTAGTTCTGCTCGAGCAGGATCGTGGTGGCGTTCGGATAGTCGCGCTCGAAGTCTTCGATGTTGCGGATGGTGGCGCCGCGGAACGCATAGATCGACTGGTCGGCGTCCCCGACCACGCACAGCTCGCCGGGCGGCACACCGTCTTCGCCGGGTTCGAGATCGCGGCCGACCAGCTCGCGGACCAATACGTACTGCGCGTGGTTGGTGTCCTGGTACTCGTCGACCAGGATGTGCCGGAAGCGGCGGCGATAATGGTCGGCGATCTGCGGAAAGGCCTGCAGCACCGCGACCGTCTCGCCGATCAGGTCGTCGAAGTCCAGCGCGTTGGCCACCCGCAGCCGCTGCTGGTATTCGGCGTAGACCGCGGCGACGGTGCGCGCCAAGTCGTCGGAGAGGTCTTGGAGATCGGGGTCGGACAGGTTGGCCAGCGCCTGTTGCGGGTCGATCAGCTCGTTCTTGAGGTTGGAGATGGCGTTGGCCATCAGCCGCGGCGTGTACCGCTTGATGTCGAGGCCCATGTCCTTGCCGATCATCTGCAGCAGACGGCGCGAATCGTCGGCGTCGTAGATCGAGAAGTTGGAGTTGAGGCCCGAGATCAGCGACGCCTGGTTGCGCAGGATCCGCACGCAGGTCGAGTGGAACGTCGACACCCACATCGAGCCCAGCCCGCGGGCCGACCAGCGTGGCCACCCGCTCCCGCATCTCCGCGGCGGCCTTGTTGGTGAAGGTGATCGCCAGCACCTGGCCGGGACCGACGTCACGCGCGGCCAACAGGTAGGCGATACGCCGGGTCAGCACGGCCGTTTTGCCCGAGCCGGCGCCGGCGACGATCAGCAGCGGCGAGCCCTCATGCAGTACCGCCTGACGCTGCTGGGGGTTCAGACCATCGAGAAGTTGATCGCCTTCGGATTCCGTCACGTGCTGCACACTCAATTTCGCGCCGCTCCTCCTCATCGCTTCGCTCTGCTATCGTCGTCGGCGGCATATCCCGTCAAACCTACCGCCGATCGGCGACACCTTTGCGCCGGAACGCCTGCAAGTGGCACACTCATTTTGTGCTCAATGCGCAGTGGCGATTTTTCTACGGGTACCGGCCACCGGTGCCCGTGGTGTAGCTGCTTCCCAGAGCCCCGCGGTCCACTTCCGGATCCGGGGCTCGTCTCTTGTGTGAGGCCCGAAACCGGATGACACCACCGCACCAACCTCCACACAACGAGATTCCGGAGTCTGAAATGACAATCGAAACAGAACAACTCATCGACATCGACGCCTTGCGGCTTGGAAATCGACCGGCTCGACGCCGAGATCCTGGCCGCGGTCAAACGTCGCGCCGAGGTCTCCCGGGAGATCGGCAAAGCCCGGATGGCCTCCGGCGGCACCCGGCTGGTGCACAGCCGCGAGATGCAGGTCATCGAGCGCTACAGCGAACTCGGCCCCGAGGGCAAGGATCTGGCCATGCTGCTGCTCAGGCTGGGCCGCGGCCGGCTCGGTCACTGAGCAAGCGGATTCGCCACCCGTTCACCGTGCCTTCAGCGTCGACCGCGACGCGCCACGGTCGACCTGACTAGGGTCGAGGGATGACTGCGGTTGAACAGATTCCCGACATCTCAGCGACCCCGGCATGGAGTGCGCTGCAACAACACCACCGGCAGATCGGTGAAACCCACCTGCGTCAGTTCTTCGATGAGGACCCCGACCGCGGCCGCGAGTTCAACGTCACCGTCGGCGACCTGTACATCGACTACAGCAAACACCGCATCAACCGCGACACCCTGAGGCTTCTGCTCGATCTGGCGCGCGACCGCCGAACTCGAGCAGCACCGCGACGCGATGTTCGACGGCACGCACATCAACGTTTCGGAAGACCGCGCCGTGCTGCACACCGCGCTGCGGCTTCCGCGCGACGCCACCCTGACCGTGGATGGGCAGAACGTGGTGGCTGACGTCCACGAAGTGCTCGACGCGATGGGCGATTTCACCGACCGGCTGCGTAGCGGGGAATGGACCGGTGCCACCGGCAAACGGATCAGCACCGTCGTCAACATCGGCATCGGCGGCTCGGACCTCGGCCCGGTGATGGTTTACCAAGCGCTGCGGCATTACGCCGACGCCGGCATTTCGGCACGTTTCGTCTCCAACGTCGACCCCGCCGACCTGATCGCGAAGCTGGCCGACTTAGACCCGGCCACAACGCTTTTCATCATCGCGTCCAAGACCTTCACCACGCTGGAGACGTTGACCAACGCCACCGCCGCGCGACGCTGGCTGACCGACGCGCTCGGCGATGACGCGGTGGCCAAGCATTTCGCGGCCGTCTCGACCAACAAGAAACTGGTGGACGAATTCGGCATCGACACCGACAACATGTTCGGATTCTGGGACTGGGTCGGCGGACGCTATTCGGTCGACTCGGCGATCGGGCTGTCGGTGATGGCAGTGATCGGCCGGGAAGCGTTCGCGGACTTCCTGTCTGGATTCCATATTGTCGACGAGCATTTCCGGACCGCGCCGCTGGAGTCCAATGCGCCGGCGCTGCTTGGCCTGATCGGCGCTGTGGTACTCAAATTTCTTTGGCGCACAGTCGCGTGCGGTGTTGCCGTACTCCAACGACATGGCCCGCTTC
>CAVVSN010000028.1:0-26179 GCA_963750885.1 uncultured Actinomycetota bacterium | reverse complement strand
CGAACTGACCGACCAGCGGACAACGGCAGAATCGACGGATGACCGTCGAGCGCACGATTTTGCATGACACCACCGTCGTCGACGTCCGTGACGGCAGCACCCGCCCAGGCGTGGACATCACGATCGACGGCGGCAGGATCATCTCGATCACGCCGGGCAGCGACGAACATCCCGACCGGGTCGCTGTCGTCGACGCGCGCGGAACCTATGCGGTGCCCGGATTCTGTGACATGCACGCCCATCCGCTTGCGGGTCGACACGATGCCGGACCGGCGCTGCGGTTGATGCTTGCCTGCGGCGTCACCGGATTTCGGCAGATGGGCGGTTCGCGCACACTGCTCGACGACCGCGGCAACGGCAGGCTATCGCTTCCCGTTGACGGTCCCGCGCTGTTGTCGACACCGGGCGACGTCCTGCTCCCCTTCAATGCCGGCAACGAAGACGTTGCGCTGCAATCGGTTCGGCAGCAGGCAGAAGCCGGCGCCGATTTCATCAAGGTCGCCATCGTGACGCCGCAGGTGTTCTTCCCGCTGCAGGCCGAGGCCGCCAGACTGGGCTTGACCACCGTCGGGCATCTGCCGGTCGGAATCGACGTCCGGGCCGCCTCGGACGGCAGGATGCGATCGATCGAGCATCTCGGCCCCGGGGTGGGCATCGTGGCGGCCTGCTGTGACCATCAGGACGCCATCGAGCGCGCGATCGCCGACCGCCCCGCAATGAAATTCCCGAGCGTGCCGCGGCTGCCGTTCGCCGAGCGGCTGATGGAAATGGTGATGGCGCGGGTGATGGCCAAGGTGGTGATCAATCCCCTGCTGCTGGCCAAAGACGAAGACGCCGAGTTGATCGCCGATGCCGGCCAGTCTTTCAACGACGCCAAGGCCCGCGAGCTGGCGAAGGTATTTGCGGCCGATCAGACGTGGCAATGCCCGACGCTGATTCGCAACCGCACTCAGCAGTTCTGCGACGACCCGACCTATCAGCACGACCCGAACAACCGGTTCGCGTCCAAGTCGACCCTCAAGAGCTGGCGCAAGGCTGCCGACAAATATGCCGCACGTCCCGAGTCGATGCGCCTCGTCTATCGCCGTCACTATGGCCGGTTGCTGCAGATGGTCCGCATCTTCGACGAGGAGGGTGTCAAGATGATCGCCGGTAGTGATGTCAGCGGATCAGGTTGGGAAATACCTGGATTCGCGTTACACCAGGAGTTCGATCAGCTGGCCGCAGCCGGGCTGACGCCGCTGCGGATCCTGCAGATGACCACTGTCAACGCTGCCGAATTCCTTGGCAGGTCCGACACCATGGGCACCGTGGAGGTCGGCAAAGACGCCGACATCGTGCTGCTGGCGGGCGACCCCACCGAGAACGTGGCCAACCTGCACGACATCGCCGGCGTCGTCCGGGCCGGCCGGTATCACTCGCCGGAGATGCTTTCCGCAACGATCGAGAACATCGCCACCGCGCACTCCGCGGTCTGACCAGTCTCAACCGCTACCGGGCTGGTGCGACGACGGGACTGACGAGTGTCTCGTTCGTCAGATACTCATCGAGGTTTTGCATCACCAGCGCGGCCATCGCCGCTCGGGTCGGGGCCGTGGCGCTACCCACATGCGGGAGCACGACGACGTTGTCCAGGTCGCGAAGTTGTTGCGGCACAATGGGTTCATTGGCGATGACGTCAAGGCCGGCGCCCGCCAACCGGTTGTCGACCAGCAGCTCGATGAGAGCTTCCTCGTCGACGAGGCCACCGCGGGCGATGTTGATCAGATAACCGCCTGCGCCAAGCGCTTCCAGCACCTCACGGCTCACCAGCGGCGGGGCATCTTTCTCACCGCTGGTCGCCACGACCAGCACGTCGACGGATGCCGCCAACTCCACCGGCGTTGCCGCGTACCGATAGCTCACTTCCGCTCGTTCTCGACGGTTGTGATACGCGATGGCACAGTCGAACCCGTTGAGCCGCAAAGCGATCGCGGAACCGATGCGCCCGAGACCCAAGATCCCCACCCGAGATCCGGTTACGTCGCGCGCCAACGGATACGGACCGTCGACGGCCCACCGGCCGGCACGCACGTAGCGTTCTGCAGCACCCAAGCGGCGCATCGTCATCAACATCAGCGCGACAGCGGTGTCGGCCACGGTGTCGGTCAGGACGTCGGGAGTGTTACTGACACCGATCCCGCGCCGCGACGCGGCTTGGGTGTCGATCGTCTCGTGGCCGTCGCCGTAATGGACGATCGCGCCGAGGTGAGGCAATGCGCCCATCAGGTCGTCGTCGATGGGGATTTTGCCGGCATCGACGATGACCCTGACTGATCCGGCGTGCGCCGCCAGGAAATCCGCTCGTCCATCGCCGGTTGGCAACACAACCACGTCGTATTTCGCGGTCACAGCTTCAGCGAGTGCCTGCGGAAGTCCGCCGACCTGCAGGACGGTTGCCGCCATCGAGGATCCTTTCGGCCGATTGTCTGGACTCTAAACGGAGACGCATCGGGCTCGAATGACGTGTCGGTAAACTGGCGAAACACCCTGAGCAACGGAGAATCATGAAACGCCCGGTTTTCACCGCCTTTCGTCTCGCCGCTTTTGCCGCCCCGGCTACGGCGATGATTTTGGCCGCACCCTTCGCGCACGCGCAGACTGCTGTCGAGGATTCCTGCAAGAACGCGGGCGGTCAGTACAGCAAAAGCGAGGTGAGCGCGCACTTCGGGCAGGACGCGAGTCTGTTCGAAGAGTGCTGCACCGGCGACGGGCCTACGAAAAAATGCGTGGACTACAAAGACGGGATCCAAGGGCCTACCTACGGCGGTTGAGTAGGGCGCTCGCCTAGCCTCTCCCATCATGGCCGTGACAGGTCGGCCACTCGATGTAGAGGGAGATCTTCGGTGGGACGAGTCGATGGAAAAGTTGCGCTGATCACCGGCGGTGCCCGTGGCATGGGCGCCGAACACGCGCGGCTATTGCTCAGCGAGGGCTGCAAGGTCGTGATCGGCGATGTCCTTGACGACGAAGGCCATACTGTCGCAAGGGAACTCGGCGGGAACGCGCATTACCTACACCTCGACGTGACCCAACCGGAGCAGTGGGCTTTCGCGGTCGCAGAGACGGTCCGGCGGTTCGGGCGCCTGGACGTTCTGGTCAACAATGCCGGCGTTGCGGGCCGGAAGACCTTGCGCAAGTTCGAACTCGAACGTTGGCGCCACACCCTTGACGTCAATCTGACCGGCACTTTCCTGGGCACCCAAGCCGTCGTCGATGAAATGATCCGCTCCGGCAAAGGTTCCATCATCAACATCTCATCGATCGAGGGCTTGCGGGGCGCTCCGTTCGCGCATGCCTATGTCGCTTCGAAGTGGGCAGTGCGCGGATTGACCAAATCCACCGCCATCGAACTCGGGCGCTACAACATTCGGGTGAATTCGGTGCACCCCGGGCTGGTCCGCACACCGATGACCGCTCATTTTCCCGACGACATCATCGCCGCGCCGCTCGGTCGCCCCGGTGAGCCGATCGAGGTGTCCAACCTCGTCCTCTACTTGGCCAGCGACGAATCCTCGTATTCCACCGGTTCGGAGTTCGTCGTCGACGGCGGGGTCACCGCCGACACCCCGAGGAAAGATCTGACCACCTAGCAACTGTCGACGGAATGCTCGCCCCGGATGCGGAAAGCGTCGCGACGTGCGTGAATGGTGACACGCCGCTACGGCGCGGTTGCACCAAGCAAAAGGGGTTTTCCGTGTCCGACAAGACGTCCGACGACATCTTCAAGCTCGCCAAGGACGAACAAATCGAGTACGTCGATGTCCGCTTCTGCGATCTCCCGGGCACCATGCAGCACTTCACCATTCCGATCTATGCGTTCGACGAGACCGTGTTCGAGGAAGGGCTGGCCTTCGACGGCTCCTCGATTCGCGGGTTCCAATCGATCCACGAGTCCGACATGCTGCTGCTTCCCGATCCACAAACCGCGACCATCGATCCGTTTCGCGCCGCGCGGACGCTGATCGTGAACTTTTCTGTGCATGACCCATTCACGCTCGAGTTGTATTCGCGCGACCCGCGCAACGTCGCCCGGAAAGCGGAGAACTACCTGATCAGCTCGGGTATCGCTGACACCGCCTACTTCGGGCCGGAAGCCGAGTTCTACATCTTCGACTCGGTCAGCTTCGACTCGCGCACCAACGAATCGTTCTACAAGGTGGACGCGACATCGGGTTGGTGGAACACCGGAGCGGCCAACGAGGCGGACGGCAGCCCCAACTTGGGCCACAAAGTCCGCCCCAAGGGCGGGTACTTCCCGGTCGCACCCGCCGACCACTACGTCGACCTGCGCGACGTCATGCTCACCCACCTGACGAATGCCGGTTTCAGCCTGGAGAAGGGCCACCACGAGGTCGGTAGCGGCGGCCAGGCCGAGATCAACTACAAGTTCAACACGCTGCTGCACGCGGCCGACGACCTTCAGATGTTCAAGTACATCGTCAAGCAGACCGCTTGGCAGGCAGGCAAATCCGTCACGTTCATGCCCAAGCCGCTGTTCGGCGACAACGGCTCCGGTATGCATTGCCACCAGTCACTGTGGGACGACGGCGTCCCCCTCTTCTACGACGACGCGGGATACGCCGGCCTGTCGGACATGGCGCGGCACTACATCGGCGGGCTGCTGTATCACGCCCCGTCGCTACTGGCCTTCACCAATCCCACGGTCAACTCCTACAAGCGTCTGGTGCCCGGCTATGAAGCGCCGATCAACCTGGTCTACAGCCAGCGCAACCGGTCGGCCTGCGTGCGTATCCCGATCACCGGCAGCAATCCGAAGGCCAAGCGGCTCGAATTCCGATGTCCGGATGCCTCGGGCAACCCGTATCTGGCGTTCTCGGCGATGCTGATGGCCGGCCTGGACGGCATCAAGAACAAGATCGAACCCCCTCCCCCGGTCGACAAAGATCTCTACGATCTGCCGCCGGAAGAATCCGCGGATATCCCGCAGGCTCCGACCCAGCTGTCCGCAGTGATCGACCGGCTAGAAGAAGACCACCAATACCTCACCGAGGGAAACGTTTTCACGCCTGACCTGATCGCGACGTGGATCAACTACAAACGCGAATACGAGCTTGCGCCGTACAATCTGCATCCCACCCCATACGAGTTCGCGCTGTACTACGACGTATAGCCGCCGCGAGCGCCGTGCCGTGCTGACGAAATGCACAGGCCCCTCTTAGCTGTTCAGAGGGCGTGTTTGACGGTTTCGGGTTAACTTTGACCGATCCGAGAACCAGTCAGGAGGCTGACCATGCGCCGCTACCTCATTACAGTTGAGTTCGACGACGGTCAGCTCGCGACCACGCAGTACGAGTCGCCGTCTGACGTGAGGACCAAGCTGGCGGAAGTCGTCAACGATCTGACGGACGAAGACGGTATCGAGCACTTCCGCAGCGTCACCATCACTCAAGCTGCCTGACGGGCTCAGCGCGCGCGCTGCCCTTGCCGCGCTTCAAAATTCGGGAACGAACGCGCGGGACCTAGATTCGCAGCGTGTCGCGCAACTCCATCAAGGCGACACCGAGCATGTTCTCACCGTCTCCGGGACATCGTCCGCAATGGCAGTCGCCCCAGAACTGGTCGTGCCAGGTGTTGCCTTCGACGAGCTTGTGCGGGTGAGTAGCGACAAGTTGGTCAGCGAGTTCACGGTCGCTGAACTTCGCTTCCAGAACTTGCTCCATGACGAGAATTCGCATGTCTTGCCAGTATTCGACGATTCGAATCTTGCGGCCGCGACGTTTAGCGATCAGCGGAGTCTGCGATTCGAGGACCCAGGCGCGCTCGCGAGGGTCGACAGCTTTCAGCGCTTGGTACGCGTGCTCGGCTGTCGGATAGACGTCGTCGCCTATGCGGACTGGGTGGCGGTAGAAGTTACTGAGGAAGTACGCGGGGCCTCGAAAATCATCAATCAAGTTCTCCTCTTCTGTTGTAGGGACAGTTCGCTTTTCAAGGATACCGTCGGCGTCCGACGGCCCGGTCCGCTCTTACGAATCGTGACCGATGTCGGCAGAACGTACAGCGGGCTCACAGCTGGTCGAGGGGTGCCACCGATGGTTGCGAGTTAGCGTTTGTATAACCCCATCGGCATCAGGAGACTCACTATGAGCAACTACCTAGTAACGATTGAGTTTGATGACGGCGCGCGTGCGATCACGCAGTACTCGTCACCGAGTGAGGTGAGAACCAAATTAGCCGAAGTCGTTCAAGATTTGACGGACGAAGACGGCATCGAGCACTTCCGAAGCGTGACCGTCACTCAAGCGGCTCACACCCAAGCGGCCTGAGCGCTGCGATTCAAGGCGAGCGTCACTCGACGGGATCAGGCGCCCACCGCGGCCGGCGCACCTCGGGCCGCTGCGGCCCCCGCGCCGCCGCGAGCGCCAACGCGGCCTCTCCGTTGATCGCGGTCATCGGTGGCGGTTGGCCCTTGCGTAGCGTCGCGATCAGCTCGCGATACGGGCCGATGAGATACACCGTGTCGCCGGCTTGCATCTCAGCGCCACGGCGCGGGCGCAATCGCACCGGTCCTTCCGGTCGGATGATCGCGATGACTCGCGTCTGCGTGGACAGTTCCTCCATCCGCATCCCGTCGAGTTCACTGCCCTCGGCTACCAGCATCGCGCCGACCATGAACGAGCGCTGCCCGACCCAGAACGTTCCCAACACCTGCAGGCCCATCGCCGCGCCGATGAACCATGGCGCTGCCAGATCCACCACCGACCGCACGTTCTCGAAACCGAACTGTTGACTCACCGCAGCGCTCAGCGCACGGCCCTGCACACGCAGCACGATCGGCACCTTCGTGTCGGATCCGAGCAGTTCCAGCAGGACGATGCCGGTCCGGATGTTCTCCATGTCGTCCTGGGTCATCACCGCCACTCCGCGGGCGCGATCGACGCGCGCCGACTCGAGCGTCTGGCGCATCGTCGAGTCGCCGAAAATGACCGGCACGTCGAGTTTCGCAACGGTCGACAGGAGGCGGTTGTTCTCGTCTTGCTCAATCACAACGACGTCGTATCCGGCAGCGACGAGGTCACTGACGACGCGGATACCCGTCGACCCCAGGCCGACGACGATGATGTGGTCGCGCATGCGGCGGGCCCGTCGCAGACCGGCCGTATGAACGAAGCGGCGCGACAGCAGCAGATCCGAGATGAGCGCTACGAGGATGGCGGTAATGGTCACGCCACCGAACATCAGTCCGATGGCGAACCACCGCAGCACACCGGACTGTGCCGCAAAACTGAAGTCGCCGAATCCGACGCTGGTGATCGTCTCGGAGGTGAAGTACAACGCATCGAGCCAGGACATCCGCGGGTTGACGTAGCTGAAGCGCACCATGGTCGTCGCACCGAAAATCAGCACCAGTGTGAATATCGCCGAGGGAAAGAGCAGCGGGTTGGCGTCCTCACGCATGGCGCGCACGGCGTCGACGGCGCGTCGCAGCCTGGAGTGGCGAGAGCGGGTCGCGTTCGAGGGAGGTACCGAGATCCCCCGGGCTTCCATCTCGTCCTTCGGGCCGATCATCGAGGTCCAGTCGCCCTTGAAGATCGGTAGGTCCCGCCCCGGACACGGCACGACCTCGCCGGGGGTGGGTGAGTTCTTGCCATGGACGACCGCCACCGGCGCCAAGTCTTTGTAGAGGTCGCGCAGCGTGCCATCCTTCGGCGCCTCGGATCCCCAGATCACGAATTCGACACCAGCGGTGGCGAACTGGTGCGTGTTGCGCGACAGAACCGCCTCGACGACGGACGGCGCCGCGAGGTCGGCGACATTCAAGATGGCGCCGGGGCCGCTGACCGCAGCAACCGCGTCGCGCAGCATGCTGTCCGCCAGACGCGCCACCACCCGAACATTCGGACTGAATCGCCTTGCCAATAACGCGATTTCGAGATTCACCGCGTCATTGGGACCGGCGCAGACCACGGCACGTGCACGATGGACCCCCGCGCCCAGCAGATCGGCCGCCGAGTTGATCCGGATGATCCGGGCACCGGCGCCACGCAGTTCATCGATGATGGTGTTCGCCAGCGCGTCGTCACCGCACACGATGATTTCGCGATGGAATTGAAAGGCCTCACCCTTTTGCGCGGCAGCTGGTTGCTTTTTCAGCTCACCAACGGGGTCGATAACGACAGACATAACCCCTCCCACCTCCGCCGACACCTGCAGTTCACATTCCCTATGACTATCGGCTACTCTGCCGGGGAGCGCCACTTGGGAACCAAGCCAACTGTGATGTGCCGCAATAGGAGTCGATTCGAAACGCAGTTGACTCGGGACCGTCACGCGGGAGAAACAGAGGACGAGTAGCAGGTCAGGCGCCCGTGTAGTCAACCTGCCAGTGCTTGATGCCGTTGAGCCAGCCGGACCGCAACCGCTCGGGGGCGGCCAGCGCGGTGAGATCGGGCGTGACGTCAGCGATCGCATCGAACATCACCCCGACCGTCATTCTGGCGAGGTTGGCCCCCAGACAGTAATGGGCACCGGTGCCGCCGAAGCTCAAGTGCGGATTAGGATCCCGCAGCACATTGAATGAGAATGGATCCTCGAACACGTCCTCGTCGAAGTTGGCCGAGCGATAGAAGAGCGCAAGCCGCTGGCCCTGCTTGATCGGGACGCCGCCGAGCTCGATATCTTGCACCGCGGTGCGCTGAAAAGCCGTGATCGGTGTCGCCCAGCGAATGATCTCGTCGACAGCGGTCACGGGCCGTTGTTCTTTGAAGAGCTCCCACTGGCCCGGATTGTCAAGGAACGCCATCATGCCTTGAGTTATCGAGTTGCGGGTTGTCTCGTTACCGGCGACCGTCAGGGTCACCATGAACAGCCCGAACTCTTCATCGGTGAGCTTGTGGCCGTCGACATCGGCGGTGATCAGCGCAGTGACGATGTCCTCGCCGGGATGCTCGGCCTTATGCGCAGCCAGTTGCATTCCGTAGAACATCAATTCACCGGCGGACGCCAGTGCTTCAGACTCGGCGAATTCCGGATCCTCGTCGCCGACCATCTGGTTGGTCCAGTGGAACAGCTTGGATCGATCCTCGAAGGGCACCCCGAGCAGGCCGGCGATCAGTTGCAGCGGCAGTTCGCTGGCCACCTGCGCCACGAAATCCCCAGCCCCGGCGCTGGATGCATCTGCCACGATCCGGCGTGCCCGCTGGGTTAGGTCCTCCCGCAGGCGATCTACCGCGCGAGGCGTGAACCCTCGCGACACGATCTTGCGCATCCGGGTGTGCTGCGGGGCATCCATGTTGATCACCGAGAACCGGCCTGCCTCGATCTGCCCGCGCGCTGTCTCCTCGTCGACGTAGCGCGGGACGATGCAGTTCTGGGCGCTGGAGAAGTCATCGCTGCGCCGCGACACCTCCCGAACATCGCGATGCCTGCTCACCACCCAGTACCCACCGTCGGTAAAACCTCCGACGCCTGGTGGTTGGTCGTTCCACCACACCGGGGACGCATGTCGTAGTTGGCGTAGTTCTTCGGTAGGCAGGCGCGCGGCGTAAACGTCAGGGTTGGTGAAGTCGAACCCTTGCAGCAGTTGCGATTTCGTCATCAAGCCTCCTCAGGTAAGCCATTGGTCGACGAGGTCGGCGCACCGCCGCGAGATGGTCGTCTCCATCTCGTCGCGTTGTCGGCGGTTGCTCCCGACGTCTCCGATCGTCAGCCGCGCCACTTCGTCGACCTGGTCACGATCGAGGCCGAACGCCAGCAGCGAATCTAGCTCGCGCTGTAAGTCGATCTCGTCCGGCAGGTCAGAACGCGCCAGCAGCACCGCCGCGTTCTCCTCACCCACCTCCAACAGCATGGCGACCAGGTTCGACTTGTCCACTCTCACGAGTCGATTACACCGGTCGGCGGACCGACAGCTGGAGCCCGTTGTCGCGCATGACAGTTCGACACTGGTCGGGGGTGTAGTCGAAGTTCTCCAAGTCCTTGATGTAGGACGCGGGCTCAGCCAGGCCCTCGACGTGGGGGAAGTCCGAACCCATGATGATCTGCTTGTCGCCCAACAGTTTCAACAGGCTGGCCAGCTCGTCCTCGTAGAATGGCGATACCCATACGTGCCGCTTGAACGTCTCTCGCGGATCTTCCTGATAGATCTGCGGTATCTGGCCATAGGACCTGGTCAGCTTTTCGAAGAGGTGGAACACCCAATCCGAGCCGCTCTCAATGGAAGCCATCCGCAAGTTAGGGAAGCGCAGGAACAGCCCGTTGTGCAGGTGGTTGGCGAAAGTGTCCTGCAAGGCGTTACCGGAGAACAAGCTGCGGAAACCGAGGAGCGCCTGGAACGACATCATGTAGTCCGATTCGCCCCACGCCGGCATGAATTTCGAGTAGTAGGTCTCCCCGGAGTGGTAGCACAGCGTGATGCCGGAATCGTTGACCAATCGCCAGAAGTCGTCGAACATCGGGTCACCGGGTGGGCGCATTCCGACCGCGGTCGTGATGGGTCCCGGAATCATCACGACGAAGCGCGCATCGCGCTCCAGCGCCCACTCGAGTTCGCGGACCGCCTCGTCCGGCTTACACAAGGTGATGTAGGGCGCGGCGAAAATCCTTTCCTTGTAGGCGAATCCCCAATCGTCGTCCATCCAGCGATTGAACGCCCGGAAGGTCGCCACCGTCGCGTCGAAGTCCGGCAACAGCGACTGTTCCATTCCCACCCCGAGAGTGGGCAACAGGATGCAGCCTCCCATGCCTTGTTCATCCATCACCGCGAGTCGCGCGTCGCGGTCTCGGTAGGCCGGTGGGATCGGCTCCAAGTCGCCGAACAGGGCGTTCAAATCTGAGCCTCTGGGATTGCGGCCACGGAAGTACTCGTCGAGCGCGCCGGGTTTGCCCACCGGGTCGAACGTCGGATTGGGGATGAACCGGTTGACTCTGCCGCCGACCAGCAGGCGTTGCTTGCCGTCCAGTTGTGCCCACTGAATCGCCCGCTTCTTGTACTGGGGTTCGATGTGACGGGTGAATGCGTCGAGGGCTTCGTAATAGTGGTTGTCACAGTCGAAGTACTGGAACGGAAGCTGTGTAGTCATCGGGGCGGTGTCCTTTCTGTGGCGATGATTCAGTTGCGCGGCAAGCCGAGGACCATCGACGCGATGATCGTCAGCTGAATTTCTGGCGTGCCCCCGCCGATGATTTCGGCAGGTGTGTCGAAATATGGCTGGACGACTGCCGGCTCGGACTTCTGTAGCATCGCGGCGCGACCGGCCAGTCCAAGCGTTGCGGCCCACGCGCGGCGCAACAGCGTGACCATCGCGTACTTGGCGATGCTGGACGTTGGACCGGACGCCTGCCCTTCGACGAGCCGAAGGGTCTCGCGCAGCACCAGGGCTTTGATCGCTGTGCTGTAGGACTCGACATTTCCGAGTGCGTGCAGCGCTGCATCCTGTTCCGGGCCGGGTATTTCGGCCACCGCGCGAAGCGCCTTGGTCCGATCGATGGTGACGTAATTTCCGATGGCCGTCCGTTCGACCGCCATCGTCGATACGGCCAGACTCCATCCCTCATCCGGCTGCCCGACGAGCATCTTGTCGGGCACGAACACGTCGGTGAAAAACACCTCGTTGAACTCGAAGCGCCCACTGGCTTGTTTGATCGGCGAGACTTCAATACCGGGTGACGCCATGTCGATGAGGAAGTAGCCGATGCCGCGGTGCTTCTTGGCTTCGGGATCCGTTCGGGCCAGCATTGCCCCGAAGTCGGCCTGGTGGGCCATCGATGTCCAAATCTTGTGTCCGTTGATCAGCCATCCGCCCTCGACCTTGGCGGCCCGGGTGGACAGCGACGCCAGGTCCGATCCGGCGCCGGGTTCGCTGAACAGCTGGCACCAGGGCTGCACGCCACGCAGGATCGGGACCGCGAATCGCTCGCGTTGCAGGTCCGAACCGCTGGTGAGAATCGTCGGAAGGATCCACTCCGCGATGCCGAGCGATGGCCGGATCAACTCGGGCCGCTTGCCGAACTCGTCAGCGATGATCACCTGCTGAACCGCGGAGGCGCCAATGCCCCACGGCGCGGGCAAATTCGGCGCCACCAACCCGCGCTGCGCCAACAGGTCTCGTTGCGGTCCAATTGCCAGTCCGGGAGTCCTGACATCCCCGGAATAGTGATCGTTGGACAGCCCCAGGGCCTCATCCAGTGTGGCTGCCACCCCGGCCCGGAAGTCGGCTTCGATGTCGCCCAAGTTGACTGTCGTGGAGCGCTTTACCGTGCATGCCAGCTCGCCGGCCGAGCGGGTCCAGCGGGTCATGGGACCCAATGACGCCGCCAAGCTGGTGACACGCCGCCAGTACAGATGGGTGTCGTGCTCCCACGTATAGCCGATGGCGCCGAACATCAGCAGCGCGTCGAGCACCAGGTCGGAGGCGGCGCCCAACGCCATCACAGCAGCCGAAGCCGCCGCGAGTTGATGCTGCTCGATGGGCTCGCTTTCGGCGCGGACCGCGTCCCAGGCCGCTGACGCGGCAAGTTCAGACGCGACCAGCAGCGTCGCCGCTTTGTGTTGCAGCGCCTGAAAAGAACCGACTGGCCGGCCGAACTGCTCACGCGTGCGGATGTATTCGGTTGCCGTGTCAGCGCAGCGTCGCACCGCTCCGGCGGCCGCACATGCGGCGAGGCCCACCACGAGGCAACGGGCCCGATCCACAGGGATGCCGGATATCTCCGAGCTTTCCGGCACGATGTGGTCGGCGAGTTCGACGACACCCACGTCGGTGCACAGGTCCGTGCCCTGCTGCGATTCGACCGTCACGCCCGGGCCCGGAGCAACCACAAACCATCGCAAGCCGCCATCCGCGGTACGGGCCGGAAGCAGAATACGTTGCGCTGCGCAGATTCCCAGCACCGAGTCCGATGCTCCGTTGAGTCGCCAGGAGGTTCCGTCGGAGACGGCGCGAATGTCGCAATGCTCGGGCAACACGACGACCGCTGTCGCCCCGGCGGCCAGATCAGTCAATAGCGGTTTGACGGAGGCATCGGCGAGATTTGCCACCGCGCTCGCCGTGACCGTGCTCAGCACCGGACCGGGTAGCAATGCCGCCGCCGCCGCTTCGACCACACATGCGGTGTCGGCCAGGGTGCCGTCCTGGCCGCCGGCATGACCTGGAAGGTGCACCGCATGAAAACCGTTAGCGACGAATTCCTGCCACCACGATGGTATTTCGCCAGCCGAGATGGAATCGAACGCGGCGCGCGTGTCGTCGATCGGCGCATGGCGGGCGGCGAAACGACGTACGGCGTCGACGAGTTGGTCCTGCTCAACGGTGATCGCCAGCGTCATCGATAGTCAGCCTTTCAGCCCGAGAATACGAGCGGCGTTGCCGTACAAAAACTTCGGCCACACTTCGTCCTTGAACGGAACATTGGGCAGGTCGCTGAAGATCCGCTCCAATGAGAGACCCATCGGAAAATAGCCGGCATAAAGGATCTTGTCGGCGCCGCGGGAATTCGCATAGTCGATAACGGCCTTGGGGTAATACTTGGGCGCGAACGCCGACGTCGAGTAGTAAAGGTTGGGCCACTTCAACATGAGCTTGACCGCGAGGTCCTCCCACGGTTCGCAACCGTGGCGGGTGACGAAGACCAGGTCCGGGAAGTCGAACATCACGACGTCGATGCGTGAGACTTCCTGGCACGCAAAGGGAACTCGAGGCCCGGGGATGCCCGCGCAGACGAAGATCGGGATGCCGAGTTCGACGCAGGTGGCGTAAATCGGGTACATCTTCGGATCATCGATCGGAACCTGGGGAAACGTTCCGGCGGGAAACACTGACGTCGCGCGGATCCCGAACTGTTCGTAATCGCGACGAATCGCGTTCACCGAGCCCATGACATCATTGGGGTCGACGAGCGCCCCTGATGGCACGAAGCGATCCGGGAACATTTTGAGTGCGGACTGCGCGGAGTCTTCACTCACCCCGATCATCGCTTTCTCGATGCCGAATCGGTCCATCTGCTGAAGCACCAGCGACACCGGGTCGTCGGTCGCCAGACCCTGCGGGACGTCCTTGAACATGTACTCGACCGGGAACTCGAAGTCCTCTTTTGATTCGCGGTCCTTGGTCTGTTTGCGGATGAAGTCGTACTGGGCGGAACCCTCGTGCGGGAATCCGATCATCGTGTCGATCACCGGTAGACCCACCGGTCCTGACATGAAGTCCTCCGATCGCACTGGCATTCCACGAGCAACGTTGCCGCCGGTCAATACTGAAACACGGTTCTACTAAAGTCAAGGTTGAGTAACGACTTGAGCTGCGATAACGTGACCAAACGCGTCAGCATCGAGACCATCGATGAGAAGTGGGTTCTATCCCGTCGTCACGCCGACCCGGAGGTCGCACCGTCAACACTCCCGTTCAACGGCCTGATACCGCCATCGCATCGCTGGCGGATATGACCACCCGCCAGCTCGTCCGGCGGGCCACGATCATCGAAGCGGTCATCGATTTGATCGCCGAGGTGGGCGCCGATGCGGTACAGATGCGTGACGTGTCCAAGCGCTCAGGTGTAGCGCTGGCCACCGTGTACCGCTACTTCAATTCCAAGGACTACCTGCTCGCCGCGGCGCTCGAGGACTGGCAGAAGCGACTGACCCGCCGCATCATTGCCTCGCGCGCCGGCCGCGCCGACCAGGATCCGCTCCCCGGCATTCTCGACTACCTACGACGGGCTCAGCGCGCATTTCACCGCAATCCGAATATGACCGCGCTGATGTTTCAGACGACGACGTCCACCGACCTCCAAGCCAGAGCCACCGTCGACCAGATGAATCGGACGAACACCGAGATGTTCAACAGGCTGCTGGAAGGTGTTGCGCCGGAAGATGTTCCAAATATCACTTTCGGACTCAACGCCGCGCTGAGCAGCTCTCTGGCCGGGGTGCTGGCCGGGATGATGACGTTGGAGGAATCCCTGAGCCGCGTCGAATGGGTTGCCCGTGTTCTGCTGGCGAACGGCACTATGCGGTAGCGACCCTGGTGAAGACCAACGCCGGTCTGCCGGCACCGGTTTCGCGTTTATGGCTGCGATCAGACGCCTTCTGATACATGCCGCAACGACGGAGCCGGGAACCGATGGTGCTGCCGCTGGATTCCGGATCGCACGCCCGGGCAAGGGCCATCACCTCACCCATGGTCGTGGTGTCGCCCACCAGCGCGTAGGTCAGCGCCGGGTCCGAGAACAGCCCGGTGCCGATCTTGGCCAATGCCGCGCGAACCATCGCCGAGTGCCCGAACGGCATGTCGTCGGGAAGCTCGTCGACGAGCACGGCGCCCGGTGTTTCGGCGGGAACCCGGACTCCGACGACGATGGAGACGGTATGTCCGCGTTCGTCACGTCCCGGATCGCTGACCACATCGAGGATGGCCACGCCGCTGGTCACGTCGACACCGGCCTTCTCTCGGACGATGCGCCGCGCGGCCTGCTCGACTGTCTCCTGATCCCACGCCGCGAGCAGACCTCCGGGCAGCGTGGTCGCTCCGCGATGCGGCCGGCCGTTGCGGGTGATGAGTGCGACGCGCACGGCATCGTCGTCCTGGGTCAGGGCGACCACGTCCACCGACAGCCAGGTCCCGTGGACCGGATGCTCCCCATCCTTGTAGGCGATGTTGGTCTCGCGCATCGATGTCATGACGGCACCTTGTCCGCCGTGTGACGACGCTGGTACAGCTCGGTCTCGTACCGGAGCGTGTCGCGGACATTGGCAAAGGAGCTTTGCCGCAACAGTTTTCCGTTCTCATAGACGAGTTGGAGCTCCTGGTCGGCCTCCTGCTGCGGGTCCGCGTGCTCGATCAGGTACGGACGCCCGTCCATGGCGCGGCGGACGGCGAGCCGGCCGGTGGCGGATTTCTTCGTGCCGTCGTCGGTGATGGGGTCTTTGAGGATGTCGCAGCCTTGTCCATCGATCTGAACCCACGTCGCCTTCATCGCCATCTTGAACGTGTCGCGGGTCTGATACTGGTAGGTGTAGCTGCCGTACCCGAAAACCACTGCGGTGGAGGCGAACCCCTGCCGCATCAGGTTTGACGTTATCGCGTCGGCGCGTTCGAAGGTGATCGAGTCGCCGTAGATGGCCCCGACGTGCGGGTCGAGATCCCGGTAGCCCTTTGCATT
This sequence comes from uncultured Actinomycetota bacterium, assembly GCA_963750885.1. GTDB lineage: Bacteria > Actinomycetota > Actinomycetes > Mycobacteriales > Mycobacteriaceae > Mycobacterium. The sequence goes on along the minus strand of CAVVSN010000028.1, from coordinate 10,021 downwards.
TTCGACGGTCCCGAACTCGTCGGCCAGGAGGTTGACCACACCCCGGTGTGCCGGGCTGCCCTCTGCGGCGCCCGGGTCCCCGCACAGGATGAGCTCGGGATCCCCGCTGTCGGGGCGTATGACGAGCTTGCCGTCGCGCGCCATGATCCTGTCCTTGAGGCGGGGCAGGAATTCCGTACACACCTGCCACAGGTCATAGGTGTCCGAGACGATGGACAGCGTGCCGTTCGGATAGAGGTCCATCAGCCGTTCGAATGTCTCGAACTCTGTGTCGCGGCCGCCGGCACACATCACGCTGTGTTCGGTCGCCGGGCAGGATCCCGCGACGATTCCGTTGTCCCCCGGGTAATAACGATCGATGAAGCGGACCGCGGACAACGTGTCGGTGCCGCGGAAGCTGAGCAGGTGGCCGGCGCTGCTGGCCGCGGCCGCGTGGATTCCGGCCATCCCCCGGCAGGAGAAGTCGTGGCCCTGATAGTCGACCGCGTCGACGTCCCCGGACTCCGCCGCCCGCTCGTCGAGCAGAGTGCGGTTGCGCCAGGCCAGCGTCGCGCTGGTGATCGGCTGCCACAATTCTGCGGACAACTCGGTCTCCAGATAGTTGGTCAGCCAGAACACCCGTGGGTCGGTGTTCTCGACGGTGAAGTACGGCACCCGCAGCGGAACCAGTGCGCCCTCGCGAAATGCTTTGACGCGCAACGGAAGATGCCCGATTCCGTGCAACACCCGGAAGTGGTCGGTGCCGACTTCGTTGGTGCCCAGCAGTTCCGTGACGAACCGGTCGTACTCGGCAAGCACGGCACTCAGTGCCGCGTCGTCGAGATTGAAGAATTCGTTCCACCGCTCGGTGATCTCGCCGAGAAGGGCTTGTAGGCCGAAGAATACGGTCACCTCGACATCCGGGATCCGGGTACCGCGCGCCGTGAGGTTGGAGAACACCACCTCGGTGCCCTGCGGATACTGCCTGCGGTGGTCCAGCTTGTAGGCGTCGGTCGCCAGCAAAGTGTCCAGAACGCTCATCGCCGCTCCCCTATCTGCGTCACTGCGTCGGCGATCCACGGCGCCAGCGGCGTCACCTGAATCTGGTCGTCCTGCGCGCCGGCCTCAACCGCGCTGCCGAGCGAATCGGTGGTGTAGATGCGCCGGTACGGTTTTCGCGCATCGGCGGAGTAACCGGGCTTGGTGAACCCGCCATGGGTGACCCACAAATCGAGCGTCACCCCGTCGGGCACCGCTCCGGCCAACAATGCGAAAGTGCCGCCGCCGTCGAAGATGTCGTCGACGACCAGGTAACTGCCGACAGCCAGATCGGCTTCGAAAGAGTAGTTGGACAAGTGGCCCGTTCGCGGATCGCGATTCTTGCTCGCGATGTATACCGGCACCTCGAGCAGTTCGGCCACCTCGGTGGCGCGCCGGACCGCGCCTTTGTCAGGGCTGATGACACCCAGATAGGGCGGTCCGTCTACCGTCACCGCCCGCCGCACGACCTTCGGCAGCGGGAGCACGTGCTGGTGGATCGCCGGGGTGGCGGTCCGCAGTGCGGCCTGCCAGACGGGGCTGTGCGGATCGACGGCGATGATGTCGGTGATGCCGCTGGTGGCCGCGATCGTTGCGTTGACGACGGCGGGGTTCGGGACGTCCTTATCGCCGCGCGCGCTGGGCAGATACGGCAGGGCCAGCACCCGGGGTTGCCCAGGGAAAAGCTCCTCGACCAGAGCTGCCCACTCGCGGACCAGCGCCCAGTCGACGGTGGTCCCGTGCACATGCAGCACCTGCGCTGTTCCCTGCGCTAGATCGGTATCAGGAGTCCGGCGCACCGTGAGGTCGCCCATCGGATAGGAGAACACTTCCAACGTCTGATCCTGCAGTTTGCCGCTGTTCAGGGCCTGAAATTCATATCGGGGATCGGGCATGCGACGACTGTAGCAGATTTTTCGCAAATCAGAATTAATTCTCGCGGGCGTGCGGTTGCCTCCTCAGCAGCACGTACCCGAAGCCTGGGAGCGATGCGCTTTACTTGATGCCGAGTTGATTGCATTCCAGGACGAACAGCTCCCGCGGCGGCTCTGTGCCATGGCTGCGCAACTCTTGGCCCGCAGTGGTCGAATTGAAGTGGTCTGACTGGTCTTTTACGCAACGCTCGAGCTTGTGTTCGTCGGAGTTGTACCACATCCAAAGCAGCGACACGACGACGACAGTTATCACGGCGACCGGTGCAAAGAATCGTTTTCTCATGTCGGCATCGAGGATAGTCGTGCGTCTAAGACGGCAAACACACCCTCGGTGTCATGTGGCCGGGGACTCTAGTTAAGAAGCCGAAAGAGCTTGATGCAGCTCGCCATACGCATCAACGAGCTGGTCGAGCGAGAAGCCGAGGTTCAACCCACTCGGGTTGGGCAACACCCAGGCCTGCGTGCCGGCGAAGCCCGGGTGGTACCGGCCCCATGCGACGTCCGACGCGCCCAGCATGCAGGCCAGCGCCCGCTTTCCGAGAAAAGCGATCGCGCGCGGCGCATAGCGACGGATCTTTGACTCTAATTCCGGTTGCGCGCAACGAAACTCAGCCGGTGACACTTCGCTGGCAGACCTCGTCGGTCGCCGGACGACCGCCGTGACGCCGCACCCATAGTCCAACAGCCGACGCTGATCGGCGGGTTGGAGGCGGACATCGGTGAAACCGGCCAGATGCAGTACGGGCCAAAACCGGTTGTTGCGGTGCGAGAAGTGGTAGCCGTCCTGCACCGCGCTGGCAGCGAAGTTCAATCCGCAGAAAACGACATCGAGGCCGTCGGTCAAGATGTCCGGTTCGAACTCAGCCACCGAGCCAGTCCCACACTGACATGTCGCCGCGCGGGTAATTAATACAGACTTCGGTGGCTTTCGCGACAACTCCCTTGTTGTTGAAGAAGATCTTTGCCCAGTTGCCCCAGTGCGTGGCCACTTGTTCGTAGTAGACGTTGGTGGCGGTTTCTTCGGAGTACTGACGCCGGCCCGCCGGGTCGAGCGAGAAAAACCATTGGATCCGGTCAACCGCGGATCGCTGCACGTCTGCCGGGCGGTTACTTTTGTCGCGCATATAACGATCGAAGTACACCGGACTCGTATCACGGGCGCCCGCCAGATATTGCTCCGCGTCGCACGGTGTCGCGATGATGCGGCGAGGAATCGGGAAGTCCTCGGTCGAGTCAGCCATCGCGGGAACCACGAATATCGCTGCGGCAGAGAACATCACCGGCAACAAAGCAGCAACCCGGTGGACTATCTGCGCCATCGAACCTCCATGGCTCGTATACATAGTCAAGCTCTGAGCCAGAACATGCGGTTACGCGAATTTATTTCCTGCCCGCGGGCCGGCCGCTCAGGCGCGGCGAACCTGGTCGAGCAGTGAATTCATTTCCGAGGAAGGCATTCCCGAGGTCGCGGCCGCGATGTCACCCTGGGCCAGCGCTGTCGCTGCGTCCTGCAGGGAAGCCGCAACGTGGGTGTAGACAGACGAGCCCACACTGATGCGCTTGACCCCCGCTGCTGAGAGTTCGGCCACGGTAAGCGTCTCGGCCTTGACCCCCCCGAGGAGATTCACCGGTTTGGGCGCAACAGCTTTCACGATCGCCCTGACTGCCGCCAGGTCGGGCAGGTAGGGCGCGTAGAGAACATCAGCGCCTGCCTCTGCGAACGCAGTTAGACGACGAATCGTGTCGTCGAGGTCGTTACGGCCGTGGATGAAATTGTCGGTGCGCCCGGTCAGCACGATGCGGCCCCTGGCCACATTGGCTGCCGCCGCGAGCCGCGCGACGGCGTCGTCGAAGTCGCGGATCGGGTTTGCCGGATCGGCGGAGGTGTCTTCGACCCCGATCCCGGCCAAGCCTGCGTCGATGGCAGCCTGGACCGTCGCCGCGACGTCATCGGGTGTCTGACCGTAGCCGTCTTCGAAGTCGCCGTTCACCGGCAATCCTCCGACTTCGATCAGAAGCTTGGCGTGGGCAAGGTGCTCAGCCGCAGTCACCGCGTGTCGACCGTCGCGGCGGCCCAAGGTGGCCGCGAAGGCCCCCGAGGACGTCGCCAACGCGGCGAAGCCCGCCTTCTTGAAGATCAACGCCGATAAGCCGTCCCACGGATTGGGCATGACGAACGCGTCGGATTGTTGATGCAAAGCCAGGAACTGTTCGTAGTGCTCGACCTGCGTCATCCTGCTGTCCTGTCGTCGATGCGCTTGCGGATCTGGTCGGCGATGAAGCCAATCACCAAGGCAACCGCCAAGATCCCGAGCCCGAACAACCACGGCACCACCGGCGCCCAGCCCCTGGGGATGGTTGCGCTGCGGCCTTTGCCGAAGTATCCGTGCTCCTGTACGTAGAGCCGCGCCGCCCCCGCCGGCAACGTCACGGTGAGCTCGCCAGGGATCGCAACCTTGCCGTAAGCGTCATGCCCGGGCGCGAAGAAGCCACCCGAAATAGCCCACGATCCCGCCAAGGCAAATCCCACCAGCAACGGGATGCCCCAACACAACGCGCGACCGAATCGGCTCATCGCACATGAAGGTACGCGACGACTCGACGGCTGGACCGCTATTTGGCCGGCCGCTCAAGGCCGAGATGGTCGCGCAATGTCTCACCGGTGTACTCGGTACGGAATCGACCGCGGCGCTGCAGGATCGGCACCACATGGTCGACGAACGCCGTAAGTTCATGCGGCAGAGTCGATCCCATGAACGTGAAGCCGTCGACCGCACCGGCGTCCTGCCAGGCAATCACGTGGTCGGCGAGCTGCTCGGGAGTGCCGACGAAGTGTGTTGCGCCGGCTCCCCCACTCGTGGGCTGGGTGATCTCGCGTAACGATGCGCTCGGTCGCGCGCGTGCGGCCGCATAGAGCTGCTCTGCGCGGCTGGACGGGATCGAGCCATTTGCCCACAGCCGCTCCGGAAGCGGGACATCCGGATCGAAGCCGTCGGGATCGAGTCCCGCTGTGTAAAGAGCGTTCTGCCAACGGAATTCGGGGCTTGTCAGGTCCTCGAGCCGCTGCGCCCGGGCGTGCGCCTCGGCTTCGGTGCCGCCCAACGTCACCATCAACGCCGGCAGCACCAGAACGTGATCGGGATTGCGACCTGCGGCCGCCGCCTGCGCATGTAGATCGGTCCGGAAGGCGACGGCGGCCTCCAGCGACGGTGGCCCGGAGAAGATCACCTCGGCGTACCGCGCGGCCAGCGCGATGCCGGCCGCCGATTGACCCGCCTGGACGAGTACCGGGTGCCCCTGCGGCGAGCGGGGAAACGGCAGGATGCCTTCGACGTCGTAGTACTGACCGTGGAAACGCGGCGCGTGCAGCTTGGTGCGATCAGCCCAGACTCCGTTCGCCCGATCGCCGATCACCGCGTCGTCGGCCCAGCTATCCCATGAGCGTATGGCGGCGTCGACGAATTCGTGCGCGTGCGCATACCGATCGTCGCGCTCGGGGTGGAACCGTTCACCGAAGTTCGCCGCAGCCAGCGGCGTGACCGTGGTGACGATGTTCCAGCCGGCCCGGCCACCGCTCAGGTGATCCAGCGTCGCAAACCGGCGAGCGAGCTCCCAGGGCTTGCTGTAGGTCGTCGAGCCCGTTCCGATCAGACCGATCCGGCTGGTGACCGCGGCGAGGGCCGAGAGCACCGAAATCGGATCGAACTGTGTCTGAGGGAGATAAGTGGCCCGGTATTCCGCGATCGCGATGTTGTCGGCAAGGAACACCGAGTCCATCAGCCCGCGTTCAGCGGTCCGGGCGATGTCGGTGTAGTACGACAGGCCGAGAACGTTGCGGACATCGTCCTCGACCACACGCCAGGCCGACTCGTGATAGCCGTTGGGCCAGACGAATGCATTGAAGTGCAGTTGCTGCGTGCTCATTCTGAGCAGCAACACGGCGCGGGAGCGGATTAGTCCTGTCGACGCATTGCGCCGCCCTCGGCTGCCGCGGCCGCTACCTCCCGTTTCTGTAGCCTTGGCCATGTCGGTACAACGGGAGGCAATGTCATGAGGATCCGCATTTCACGCTCGGCGACGGGCCTGGCGGTGGCGCTGGCGAGTCTCGCGATGGTCTTCGGGCTGAGCGCCACACCAAGGGCCATGGCCGCCGACGAACGTCTGCACTTCACCGCTACGACGTTGACCGGCGCATCCTTCAACGGCGCGAGCCTGCAAGGCAAGCCCGCGGTGCTGTGGTTCTGGCGGCCGCAGTGCCCGTTCTGCAACCAAGAGGCCCCGTCGCTGAGCCAGGTAGCAGCGGCCAACCCCAAGGTGACCTTCATCGGTGTGGCGGCCCGCTCCGACGAAGGGTCCATGCGCGACTTCGTGTCGAAGTACAACCTGAACTTCACCAACCTCAACGATGCCGACGGGTCGATTTGGCAGCGGTTCAACGTGCCGTGGCAGCCGGCGTACGTGTTCGAGAAGCCGGACGGCTCCTCGACGTTCGTGAACAACCCCACCTCGGCGATGTCGCAGCAGGAGTTGTCCGACCGGGTAGCTGCGCTCATCAGTTAGACCGGACGGCGTCATGAACCAAGGCCTGCTCGGTTTGGCCTTCGGGGCCGGATTGGTGGCTGCGCTCAACCCGTGCGGGTTCGCGCTGCTGCCGGCCTATCTGACGTTGGTGGTGCAGTCGGAGGGCACCGGAGGTCTGCGCGCGGTGGGACGTGCCTTGGCCGCCACCGTGGCGATGACTCTCGGCTTCCTCGCGGTCTTCGGCGCGTTCGGGCTGCTCACCGTGACGATCGCGGCGACAGTCGAGCGGTTTCTGCCCTACGTGACGATTATGATCGGCATTTCTCTTGTCGCACTGGGTATTTGGCTGCTGAGCGGCCGTGATCTGACTGCGCTGACCCCGGGTTCACTGCTCGCCGGACACGGTCGCGCGCCGACCGCCAGAATCGGATCGATGTTCGGCTACGGGGTGGGCTATGCCGTCGCGTCGCTGTCCTGCACGATCGGCCCGTTCCTGGCGGTCACCGGAGCCGTCTTTCGTGGCGGCCCGATTCTCAAGGGCCTCATGGCCTATCTCGCCTACGCCGCCGGGTTCGGGTTGCTCGTCGGTGTTTTGGCGGTTGCCGTCGCATTGGCCCGCTCGGCGCTGATCGACCGGATGCGCCGAATCTTGCCGTACATCAACCGGATCAGCGGTGTGCTATTGATCGCTGTCGGGCTCTACGTGGGTTACTACGGTCTTTACGAGGTCCGCCTGTTCGTCCTGAACGGCAGCCCGACGGATCCGGTGATCGCGGCGGCCGGACGCCTCCAGGGCGTGCTTGCCGGTTGGGTACATCAGCACGGAGCCTGGCCATGGATGGTGGGATTGGCCGTAGTCGCGGTCGGTGTGCTGGCCATCGCGGTGAAACGCCGCGGTCGCTCGACGCTAGGCGGGGTCGACGAAAACCGGCGGCTCTCCTGACATTCCAGCCATCACAGCCGCGAGCTGATTGGGCTTGCCGAGCAGCCCGGTCTGCAAATCGGATTCAAGTTTCAGGGCAGCGGCGGCGTCGTTACTGACCCACATCTCGTCGTATAGGCGCTTGGCGGCACGCACGCCATCAGGAGACTTCTGGGCAATCTCCTCGGCAAGTGCCAGCGCGGACGCCAGCGGATCGCCACTGTTCCGGGTGACCAAACCGAGCGCCAAAGCGTCACTGCCAGAGACGATTCGGCCGCTGAAAGTCAATTCCTTCGCGACGTCGATGGGGACCAGTCGCGGCAGGGTCTGTGTGATCCCCATGTCGGGAACGAGGCCCCACTTGATCTCCATGATCGACAGTTTCGCGTCTGGTGCGGCGATCCTGATATCGGCGCCCAACGCGATCTGAAGACCGCCGCCGAAGCAATTCCCGTGAATAGCAGCGATCACCGGTGCCGGCACCAGGGACCAGTCGTAGGTCACGCGCTGGGCGAAGTTGGCCAGTCGGTCGCCGTCGCGCTCCATCAGCACACCGGTGCCACCCTGACCGGACATGAAGCTGGCGATGTCCAGGCCCGAGCAGAAGCTCTTGCCCTCGCCGTGCAGCACGACCGCGCGCACCGACGCGTCGTTGGCCAAATGCCCCGCGGCATCCATCAACCCCTCGAACATGGCCTGGTCGAGCGCGTTGTGCTTGTCGGCGCGCACCATCGTCACCGTTGCGACGCCGCTGGCGCCGATCTTCACCTGAACTCTGTCGTCACCCACGCTCGGAACTTACCGCGACGCCGATGCTTGCGGATAAAGTGCTCCCGCAAAGGCGCGCCGAGTCCGCCTCACCCCTGTGGAGATCGACTGCCGATGGCTGATTCGCCGACAAGCCGTACAAGTGGTTCGTCGACAAGCCTGACGGAACCCGGATCATCACTCGCCGCGCATACGTCCCTCGTTATTTCACATTCCCGCTCGCGAGTTGGAACACTTCGCCCACATTCGCGACAACGCCAGTACCTACGGCGGTTCCGAAGACGTGCTCGATAGGTATTCGCGGGAAACGTGGGCCACCGAACTAAATAATTCGTTATGGGTTTGGCCCGACCATTAGAGTGCAGCATTCATGGACGCACCCGACAGACTTCCGGAGGAGCATTAATGGCGACCGAGGCGAACCCGAATCACGCCGGCGTGAATAGGCGGCGATTTCTGCTCACATCCGGCGCGGTGGGTGCCGGCACCCTGGCTGCGGGACTGTCGTCATGGCCGGCCGCCGGAGAGCCCGGCGTACAGGGATTCGTTCCGCCTCACGGTTGTGGTGACCCTAACGACCACGATAAGGACAAGGACAGCTTGTGGCTCGATGTCAAGGGCACGACTCCAATGCACCCGGGCATCGGTAATGGCAATATCGCCGTCGTCCAGCCTGATCCGAAGAAGAACGCCTACGCGGTCCATCACGGCGGCAGCGGCAAGTACGACCTGCTGATCATTCCGGTGACGCGCGTGACTGGTGTCGAATGTCCCGGACTCACGGGGGACACTTTCCTCAACCTGTGGCCTGAGGCAATCAAAGAGGCCCAGAAACGCTTTTCCGGCGTGGACGTGATCGCGGGGATCAATTCGTTTGACGGCCGCACCAAAAACCAGCTGCACATCCACCTGACCGCATTTTTTAATCCCGCCAGGCAAATGCTAGACAAGCTGACGAACATTACGTCCAAGCCGGACGAATGGAACTCATCCATCTACGTCCTGGAGGGAAGCTCGAACCCCCCGGGCGGCTCTAACGTCCCGTTCGCCTACCGGATCCTTCACGTGAACAACCTCGACTTCAACCTCTTCGAGTTACTGCAATCGAAGATCGCGTTGGCAGCGAAAAACGACGACATGTTTGCGCAGTCATTGGCGGTCGTGACCGCACCGAAGCCGAAGGGCGGGTACTACCTGATCAATACGCAGGGCAACAAAACCCAGACAAACCAGCCGCTCCATAACCCGGACCTGAAGGTCGACACCAAGGCCGGGAAGGTCTTCGGGACCAAGACCGTGGAGGGTCTGTTCTACCGGGGCTGACCCACGCGGCGAAATCCGCCGTCGGGCAGCGACTTTGCCGTCTCCGGCATTTCAAGGGCGCCGCAATGCGGGGTGAACGAGTGCTCGCCCGATCTAATTGGAGTCCGGGCCACCCAGGTCGGGCGCATACGACGGCGGCGGGTAGTGGCCCCTGAGGAGCCAAGCGAACGCGGAGATGCCGTATTCCAACTCGTCGCTTGCGTCATAGTCAGGGTTTGGATTCATGTGATGACCCTTCGTCGCGCATCGATACCAACTCCGTACACCGTACCGCGCATTCTGGGCTTTTCGTCGGCCGTGCTGACTGAAACCGGTGCCAACGGCTGACGGAAACCCTTGGCATGAGAACGGCCCCCGGAGTGATCTCCGAGGGCCGTTCCTACTAGTAGCGGGGACAGGATTCGAACCTGCGACCTCTGGGTTATGAGCCCAGCGAGCTACCGAGCTGCTCCACCCCGCGACGGGTGAATATCAGGTTACCGGCCGCACGCGAGGCCACCAAATCGCGCGCGTACCAGCATCGGAACCGATCACT
>CAVVSN010000027.1:0-87150 GCA_963750885.1 uncultured Actinomycetota bacterium | reverse complement strand
GCCGCAATTGGTTGCGCTTCTGCCGTCGCAGATCGAGACCATGCGGAGCCTGCGGACCATGGTGCTGACCATGCACAGCACGCTGTCGGGGATGCTTGATCAGGTCAACGATCTGGGCGGCGACGCCACCGCCATGGGTCGAGATTTCGATGCAGCGAAGACCGGCGACTCGTTCTACCTGCCGCACGAGGCCTTTGCCAACCCGGACTTCCAGCGGGTCGAGAAGCTGTTTCTGTCTCCGGACGGCACGGCGGCGCGGTTCATCATCTCGCACAAGGGTGATCCCGCGACCCGCGAAGGTATGTCGCGAATCGACGCCATCAAGACGGCTGCCTACGAAGCGCTCAAGGGAACCGCGCTCGAGGATGCCAAGGTCTACGTCTCCGGTACCGCCGCAACCTTCAAAGATCTCAGGGAAGCGTCGAACTACGACTTCATGATCGCCGGCATTTCGTCACTGTGCATGATCTTCATCATCATGCTGCTGATCACGCGCAGCCTGGTGGCCGCTCTGGTGATCGTGGGTACGGTCGTGCTGTCACTGGGTGCCTCGTTCGGAATGTCGGTTCTGCTCTGGCAGTACATCATTGGGGTCAGGCTGCACTGGCTCGTGATGGTGATGTCGGTGATCGTCCTGTTGGCCGTCGGCTCCGACTACAACTTATTGCTGGTCGCGCGGTTCAAGGAAGAGATCGGCGCCGGGCTCAAGACGGGCATCATCCGGGCCATGGGCGGCACCGGCAGGGTGGTGACGGCCGCGGGCCTGGTGTTCGCGTTCACCATGGCCTCGATGATGGTCAGCGACAACCGCGCTGTCGGCCAGGTGGGTACGACCATCGGTCTGGGTCTGCTGTTCGACACATTGGTGGTGCGCTCGTTCCTGATGCCGTCGATCGCGGCGATGCTGGGACGCTGGTTCTGGTGGCCGATGAACGTCGCGTCGCGGCCGCCGCGGACCCGCCGCCAACCCGCCGATGCCGACGCCACCGGACCGCTGTCGACAGCCGGCAACGCCGCGAGTCACGAGCGGTCGCCACGTCGCTAGCCCTGCCGCACGTTGGCCGAACTCGACGGCGCTCAACCGATCAGCGGAACGCCTCGTCGATGATCTCCTGCTGCTCGAACGCATGCACCTTCGACGAACCCGACGACGGTGCCGACATCGCGCGACGTGAAATCCGTTTGATGCCAGTCAGTGTGTCCGGGAACATCTCGGGCAGCTCCAGGCCGAACCGGGGCCAGGCACCCTGGTTGGCCGGCTCCTCCTGAACCCAGAAGTACTGGCTGACGTTCGGATAATTGTCGAACGCCTCGCTGAGGCGGTGGAACGGCAGCGGCGCAAGCTGCTCGATACGCACGATCGCGACATCGTCGCGGTTGTCCTTGGCTTTGCGGGCCGCCAGCTCGTAGTAGATCTTGCCGCTGGTCAACAACATTCGCGTCGCCTTGTTGCGGTCGCCGATGCCGTCGGAGTAGGTGGGCTCCTCGAGCACCGAGTGGAACCTCGTCTCGGTGAACTCCTTGATATCGCTGACCGCAGCCTTGTTGCGCAGCATCGACTTCGGGGTGAAGACGATCAGCGGTCGCTGCACGCCGTCGAGGGCGTGACGGCGCAGCAAGTGGAAGTAGTTGGCGGGAGTCGACGGCACCGCGATCGTCATCGAGCCCTCCGCCCACAACTGCAGGAACCGCTCGATGCGGCCGGAGGTGTGGTCGGGCCCCTGGCCTTCATGGCCGTGCGGCAGCAGCAGCACCACGCTGGAGAGCTGGCCCCACTTGGCCTCGCCGGAGCTGATGAACTCGTCGATGATCGACTGGGCACCGTTGACGAAGTCGCCGAACTGGCCCTCCCACAACACCAATGCGTCCGGGTTGCCGACCGTGTAGCCGTACTCGAACCCGACGGCGGCGTACTCCGACAGCGGCGAGTCGAACACCATGAACTTGCCGCCGGTCGGGTTGCCGTCCTTGTCGATCGTCAGCAATTGCAACGGGGTGAACTCTTCGCCGGTCTGGCGGTCGATGATCACCGAATGCCGCTGGGAGAAGGTGCCACGGCGGGTGTCCTGGCCGGACAGCCGGATCAATTTGCCATCGGACACCAGCGTACCCAGCGCCAACAGCTCACCGAAGGCCCAGTCGATTTTGCCTTCGTAGGCCATTTCGCGGCGCTTCTCCAGCACCGGAGTCACACGTGGATGGGCGGCGAATCCCTCTGGCAGAGCGAGGAATGCGTCACCGATTCGGGCCAGCAACGCCTTATCGACCGCAGTGTCCAGGCCGGCGGCGAGCATCTGGTTGGACTCCACCGACAGGCTCGCCTGCACGCCGTGCTTCTCCAGTTCGCGGACGTCGTTGAAGACCCGCTCGAGTTGGCCCTGGTAGTCGCGCAACGCGTCCTCGGCCTCCTTCATCGAAATGTCGCCACGGCCGATCAGCGCTTCGGTGTAGGTCTTGCGGACGCCACGCTTGACGTCGACGACGTCGTACATGTACGGATTCGTCATCGACGGGTCATCGCCCTCGTTGTGCCCGCGGCGGCGGTAGCACAGCATGTCGATGATGACGTCCTTCTTGAACTTCTGCCGGAAGTCGACGGCCAGCTTGGCCACCCAGACGCAGGCCTCCGGGTCGTCACCGTTGACGTGAAAGATCGGCGCGCCAATCATTTTCGCGACGTCGGTGCAGTACTCGCTGGACCGCGAGTACTCGGGCGCGGTGGTGAAACCGATCTGGTTGTTGACGATGATGTGGATGGTGCCGCCGACCCGATAGCCGGGCAGCTTGGCCAGGTTCAGGGTTTCGGCGACGACACCCTGCCCCGCGAAGGCGGCGTCACCGTGCAGCATCATCGGCACCACGGAGTTACCGCGTTCGCCCTCACCCTTGTCGAGCAGATCCTGCTTGGCGCGGACCAGGCCCTCCAGCACCGGGTCGACGGCCTCCAGGTGCGACGGGTTCGCGGTGAGCGACACCTGAATGTCGTTGTCGCCGAACATTTGGATGTACATGCCGGTTGCGCCGAGGTGATACTTGACGTCCCCGGAGCCGTGCGCCTGAGCCGGATTGAGATTGCCTTCGAACTCGCTGAAGATTTGCGAATACGGCTTGCCGACGATGTTGGCCAGCACGTTGAGCCGGCCGCGGTGCGGCATCGCGATGACCACCTCGTCGAGCCCGTGCTCGGCGCACTGGTCGATTGCCGCATCCATCAGCGGGATGGTGCTTTCGGCGCCTTCGAGCGAGAACCGCTTCTGCCCGACGTACTTCGTCTGCAGGAACGTCTCGAACGCCTCCGCGGCGTTGAGCTTGCTCAAGATGTATTTCTGCTGCGCCACAGTCGGTTTGACGTGCCTGGTCTCGACGCGCTCTTCCAGCCAGGCCAGCTGCTCGGGATCGAGGATGTGGGTGTACTCGACGCCGGTGTGGCGGCAGTAGGCGTCACGCAACAGGCCGAGGATGTCGCGCAGTTTCCGGTATTCCCAGCCGCCGAAGCCGTTGACCTTGAATACCCGGTCCAGATCCCACAGTGTCAGCCCGTGGGTGACTACCTCGAGGTCGGGGTGACTGCGGAACCTGGTTTTGTCCAACCGAAGTGGGTCGATGTCGGCCATCAGATGCCCGCGGTTGCGGTAGGCCGCGATCAACTCCATCACGCGGGCGTTCTTGTCGACGATCGAGTCGGGGTTGTCGGTGCTCCACCGAATCGGCAGGTAGGGCACGCCCATCTCGCGGAACAGGTCGTCCCAGAAGCCGTCGGCGAGTAGCAGCTCGTGGATGGTGCGCAGGAAGTCACCCGACTCCGCGCCCTGGATGATGCGGTGGTCGTAGGTCGAGGTCAGGGTGATCAGCTTGCCGATACCCAACTCGGCGATGCGTTCCGCGCTGGCGCCCTGAAGTTCGGCGGGGTACTCCATCGCACCGACGCCGATGATCGCGCCCTGGCCGGACATCAGCCGCGGCACCGAGTGCACGGTGCCGATGGTGCCCGGGTTGGTCAACGAAATCGTCACGCCGGCAAAGTCTTCGGCGGTCAGCTTGCCGTCACGCGCTCGCCGGACGATGTCTTCGTAAGCCGCGACGAACTCGCCGAAACTCATGGCTTCGCAACGTTTGATCCCCGCGACCACCAGCGAGCGCTTGCCATCCTTGCCCTGCAAGTCGATGGCCAGACCCAAGTTGGTGTGTGCGGGCGTCACCGCGTTCGGCTTGCCGTCGATCTCGGCGTAGTGCCGGTTCATGTTCGGGAAGCTCTTGATCGCCTGCACCAAGGCGTAGCCGAGGATGTGGGTGAACGAAATCTTGCCGCCGCGTGTGCGTTTGAGCTGGTTGTTGATCACGACGCGGTTGTCGATCATCAGCTTGGCCGGGATGGCCCGGACGCTGGTCGCCGTCGGAAGGTCCAGCGACATCGACATGTTCTTCACGACGGCTGCGGCGGCGCCGCGCAACACCTGATTCTCGTCGCCTTCGGCGGGCGGGGGGCCGGCCGGTTTGGCTGCCGGCGCAGGCGCCGCGGGCGCCGGCGCTGCCGGCGCGGGTGCAGCTGGAGCCGGGGTGCCTGCCGCGCCATTGCCGGATACGGCGGGCGGCGCGGGCTCTGCCGGTCGCGGGGGAGCTGCGGGCGGGGGAGCCGCGGCCGGAGCCTGAGCCGGCTTCGCCTCAGCCGGGGACTCGCCCGTCGCGTCGGGGTTGTAATCGACCAGGAACTCATGCCAGCTCGGATCGACCGAGGAGGGGTCGTCGCGGAACTTGCGGTACATCTCCTCGACCAGCCATTCGTTCTGTCCGAATGGTGAACTCGTACTGCTCACGGCAGCTACTCGCCTCGATTCCTCTGTCCGAAAAAGTTATGCCACGCTTCACTGTCTGCGCCCGGCGCCCGGCACGTCTCACCCGACAAACCGCCCTATAAAGGCTAACCCTTCGATGGCGATCCGCCATGTGACTTCTGACCAGCTCGTGCGCTCAGCCGGCGTCGGATGCCGTCGGCAGCAGGTGCAAAGTGACCGGCCACTTCGCCGGCGGCGTGCCGAAGGCATTGCGGGCGTTGCGCACGATCTTCTTGCCCGCCAGGCGGTTGCCGGTGGCACCGATCAGCGCGCCGATACCGACCGGCAGGATCTTGCCGAACAGCAGCGCGCTTCGCCGTAGCGTGAACCGCCGCACGGCGCGCTTGAGCAGACGCGAGTTCAGTTGCGACAAGGCCGGCATCGGCATCGACGCCACTCCCTCCGACAGCCATGCGCCGCTGGTACGGCCGCCGCCGATCAGCTCGGCCATGGCGTGCTTGCTGTCGTCGCCGATCAGCACCGACAGCACCAGCGCGCGGCGTCGTTCCCGCTCGTCGGTCGGAACCCCGAACACCGACGCAACCGCCAGCACGTAAAACGCAGTGGCTTCCAGGAATACCGCGGTCTCGCCGGCACCCGCCGTCAGCGCGGCCAGCGTGCCCACGCCCGGTAGCACCGCGGTCGTACCCACCGCTGCGCCGCTGGCCGTCACGGCCGTCACGTATCGCTTCTCCAACTTCGCGACGATCGTGGCTGGGCCCGCGTCGGGATCCGCACGCCGCAGTCGCTCCACGTAGGCGGCCGCGGCGGGGCCCTGTAGACGGGCGCTGCGCTCGATGATGCCGGCTAACGCCCGCGCCGACCTTTTGGGCTTCCCGTCGGTGGTGGCGGGCAGCGAGTCGGCCGCTGACTTATTACGTCGGGCGCTCATGGATGCCTCCGCATATCGGTTGGCTCAGCACTTCCTCGGGCTGTGACAGTGCTTTCAGGCTAGCGCCGGCGCCGGCAAACGTGGGGTCAGGCGTCCAACCGGTTAGTCCATTGGGAATAATCCAGCATTGACACGTGCGATGACGATGCGGGGTCAGGCCCGGCTCGACGATGAGCCGGGGCGGCCCGCCGAGCAAAGACGGATAGTCGATGGCCTACCAACTCACCTCGCTGGGTATCTCGGTGTTGGCGCTGCTCCGAGCACACCCGATGCACGGCTACGAGATGTTCCAGACGCTGGTCGAGCGGCATGCGGACCGCATCGTTAAGGTCCGGCCGGGCTCGCTGTATCACGTCGTCGACCGGCTCACCGAAGAGAAGTTGATCCGCCACGCGGGGACGGCCCGCGATGGCAAGCGGCCCGAGCGGGCCATCTACGAAATCACCGATGCGGGTGTCGAGGCGCTCGCCGATCGGGTGGGTCAACTGATCGCCGTGCCGACCCATGAGTTTCCGCAGTTCGCTGTCGCGCTCGCCGAGATCGATACCCTGGATGAGGATGTCGCCGCGGATGCAGTGGGGGACCGCGTCGGAGCGCTGGAAGCTCGGGTCGCCGAAATCATGGCGCTTCGAGACCCCAGCGTCACGCCCGCCGGATATCTGGTGGCATTCGGTTACTTGCTGGCAACGACGCAGGCCGAGCTCTCCTGGCTACGAGGCTTTGCCAGCTCGATGCGATCGGATCGGCCGAGGCGGCAACAGACGGACGGGGCGGAGATATGACCACGGCGACTGCTGGTCGGCGACCGGGCGGGGGCACGGCGAGCGAGCGCGCTGATCAGATCAACCCATGGCATCCGCTGTGGGCGATGATGGTCGGCTTCTTCATGATCCTGCTCGACTCGACGATCGTCGCGGTCGCCAATCCCAGCATCATGGTCAGCCTCGGCACCGGCTACGACACGGTCATCTGGGTGACCAGTGCCTACCTGCTGGCCTACGCGGTCCCGCTGCTGGTGGCCGGTCGGCTCGGTGACCGGTTCGGCCCGAAGAACCTGTATCTGGTCGGCCTGGCCATCTTTACCGCCGCCTCGTTGTGGTGTGGCCTGTCGGGCACCATCGCCATGTTGATCACGGCGCGGGTGGCCCAGGGCATCGGCGCCGCGATAATGAGCCCGCAGACGCTGTCGCTGATCACCCGAATCTTCCCGTCCGACCGCCGCGGGGTGGCGACGAGCGTGTGGGGCGCCACCGCAGGAGTGGCCACGCTGGTCGGACCGCTGGCCGGCGGCGTGCTGGTGGACGCGATGGGCTGGGCTTGGATATTTTTCGTCAACGTCCCGATCGGCCTCATCGGATTGGGGCTGGCGGTCTGGTTGGTGCCCGAACTGCCCACCCACAAACACCGCTTCGACCTGATCGGGGTGGGTCTGTCCGGGGTCGGGATGTTCCTGATCGTGTTCTCCCTGCAGGAAGGGCAGTCTCACAACTGGGCGCCGTGGATCTGGGCGGTGCTGGTCGCCGGCATCGGCCTGATGACGGCGTTCGTCTACTGGCAGTCGATCAGCACCAACGAGCCGCTGATTCCGCTGGACCTCTTCCGGTACCGCGACTTCGGCCTGTGCAACGCCGCGGCGGTGGTCATCGCGTTCGCGGCGACCGGCATGATCCTGCCGCTGATGTTCTACGCCCAGTCGGTGTGCGGATTGTCGCCGACCCGCTCTGCCTTGCTGACCGCTCCGATGGCGATCACCAGCGGCGCGCTCGCGCCGATCGCCGGCCGGCTTGTGGACCGGGTCGCCCCGCGGCCGGTGGTCGGATTCGGGTTCTCGTGTCTGGCGATCGGACTCACCTGGCTTTCGATCGTGATGACCCCGTCCACCGCGATCTGGGAACTGGTGCTGCCGTTCTTCGCGCTGGGTGCGGCGATGGCGTTCATCTGGGCGCCGATCACCGCGACCGCGACCCGAAACCTGCCGCAGCGGCTGGCCGGCGCCAGTTCCGGTGTGTTCAACGCGACTCGCCAAGTGGGTGCCGTGCTCGGCAGTGCCGGCATGGCGTCGTTCATGACGTCGCGAATCGCCAAAGCGTTGGGGCCGCTGCCGGATGGGGGATCGGGCCCGCCGGCCGGGCCCGGTGCGGGTCTGGAGATGCCGGAGTTCCTGCACCAGCCTTTCGCCGACGCGATGTCGCAGTCGATGTTGTTGCCCGCGTTCGTGGCGCTGTTCGGGATCGGTGCGGCCCTGTTTCTGGTCGGATCCGGCGGGGCATCGACTGCTCTCGATGCACCTGACGCCGGCACGGACAGCTTGGACGCGCCGACCCGTCGCGTTCGGGTGCGGCCAAGCGCCGCAGACGGTTTCGAGAGCGGCTTCGACGGCTTCCGGGAAGGTTTCGACGACGACGACGACTATGTCGAGTACACGCTGTCGCCGGCGCCTGCCGCGCCGCCACGGCCAACTCGCGCTGCGACACCGCCTCGTCGGCCTGCCGTCGTCGAGCCGCAGACCGAACCGCTGGCGACGCACAAGGAGCACCCCCGACCGGGCCCGGTCGAGAACTGGCGTACCGCACCGGTCGAGTCGTGGCACAGCCTGCTCGACGATGTGACGACAACGGCTGAGCTAGATCCGATCACGGAGGCTCACAACGGCTTTCACGGCGACGGCGCACAGCGTTTTGATCCGGTCGAGGAATTTCCGCCTCGGGACGAGCCGTTTGTCGACGACGTCGACACCTACGGCGGGTCGATCTCCCGCGACGACGGGCGCAACGGCCAGCACCGGCCGCCGTCCAGCGGCCGGCGTCGCGCGGATCCCGACGAAGGTACCGGGCGGCATTCCCACTTCGACAGGTAGCCGCTAAGCCATCCGGTCTGGCGCCGTCAGCGCCAGGAACGCGCCGAGCTCCACCAGACCGTTCGGTGCGGCCGGCAGGTATTCGGTCAGCGCGTCCGCCCGGACGATCACAGCCGCATACTGGGCGCGGCTGATCGCCACATTCAGCCGATTCCGATTGAGCAGGAACGGGATTCCGCGCGGTATGTCCGCTACGGACGAGGCCGTCATCGAGATGATGGCCACCGGCGCCTCGGCGCCCTGAAACTTGTCGACGGTCCCGACCCGTACCTCGCCAAGTCCCGCGCCGGCCAGTTGCCGGCGCAGCAGCACGACTTGAGCGTTGTAGGGCGCCAACACCAGCACGTCGTTGGATCTCAGCGGCCGCGTGCCGCCGTCGGCAGTCCAGTCCATGCCGACCAGCGCGTGGATCAGGTCGACGATGGCCTCGGCTTCTTCGGGGCTCTCGGTCGCATTGCCCTCGTGGGGAACGCGAAGCACCTGCAGCCCGGGCGAATACCCGTCCAGCCGCCGCGCGGCGGTGACTTCGGTATACGGCTGCAGCCGGCCCTCGTAGGACAACGCCGACACCGGTGCGCACACCGCGGGATGCATGCGATGGGTGCGGTCCAGGAAGTAGCCGCGTTCGGCGGGCAGCGTGCGATGGTCTTCGACCAGCCAGCCCAGCGCGGACCCGTCGACGGGTTCGGGATGTGTGCCCTGGCTGACCTGCGGCAGCTGCTGCGGGTCCCCGAGCAGGAGCAAGTTGGCGGCCGATGCGGCCACCGCGATCGTGTTGGCGAGGCAGAACTGGCCGGCCTCGTCGATCACCAGCAGGTCCAGACTTCCCGGCGGCACCCGGCCCGAGTTGGCGAAGTCCCAGGCCGTCCCGCCGATCACGCATCCGGCTGTGCCGGTGATGAATCCGGCGTACTCGCTCTCGCTGATCTGCTGCCACGCGACGTCGGCGCGGTCGGACTTCTTCTTGGCCACCCTGGTCGGATCGATCCCGGCCTTGATCGCGCCCTGCAGCAAGTTCTCCACCACGGCGTGCGACTGCGCGACCACACCGATGCGCCAGCCGTGGTCGGCCACCAGACGGGTGATCACATGCGCGGCGGTGTGGGTCTTGCCGGTTCCGGGCGGTCCGTGCACCGCGACGTACGACGAATCCAGGTCGAGCAGGGCGGCGGTGATGTCGTCGATCGCGCCGCCGCTTCTGGGAAGGTCCGCGCCGCTGCGAGTCCGGGGCCGCTGTCGGAGCAGGATGTCGGCCACCGCGGTGCGGGGCAGGTGTGGCAACCCTGCCGCGAGGTCGGTCGCCGCAGCTTCGATGGCGTCACGCAGCGGCTTGGTGTTGACCGGCCCGCCGGGCGTCAGGGCGAACGGCAGCTCGTGAAAAGTGCTGCCGTCGGGCGGAGTTCGCTCGCACACGATTACCTCGCCGGGCACGCTCGGATCGTTGACCTCCATGACCTGGGCTCGGCCCGTCGCGCGCCGATCGGGGTTGTCCGTCAACCCGGACGGAGCCGGCGGATCGTAGAGCGCGTAGACCTCGGATCCGGCGTTGATCGCGCCGCGAGCCAGCTCCCCGGTCAGCTGTATGCGCCGCTGAAGCTTGTGCGCTCGAGGCGGCTTGTGCCAATCGACTGCGACCTTCGCCTGCTCGACGATGAAAACGTCGGCCTCACCTGACCATTCGTCGACGGGGTAATTCAGTCGATTGAAGTGCGCCCACCAGAACGGTTTGTCCTCGCGGCGGTGGTAGCCGCGGGCAGCGGACACCAGCGCCACCGCAGTCTGCTCGGGAGTACGGTCGGGGCTCGCCGCAACGCCGGCGAACTTCTCCAACTGCACCGCGAGCGCGTCTGCTTGCTCGATGGCGCCGCCATCGGAGACCGGTTGGGCGCCAACCGGTGTGACACCGCTCTCGAAGGCCTGGATCAGGAGCCAGTTGCGCAGCTCTCGGGTGGACAGGCAGTCGTACTGGTTGTAGTCCTCGATCTCCTTGAGCACGGCCATTGCCTTGTCGAGTTCGCCGTTGGCGCGTAACTCACTGTAGAGCGCGTACTGGGTGATCGAGTCGGTGGCCGTCGTGACATCGCCCGATCGCAGTTTCGACCCCATGTACAGCGGCTCGAGCGCCTTCAGGCTCAGTGACTCGGCGCCGGTCCGAATGCTCTTGCGAACAATCGGATACAAGTCGACCAGCGTGCCGCTGCGCAGCAAGTCGTCGACTTCGTCTTCGCCGACCCCGTGCCGACCGGCCAACCGCAGCAGTGCGGTCTTCTCGTATGCGGCGTAGTGGTAGATGTGCATGTTCGGGAATCGCTTGCGCCGCTTGGCCACCAGCGCGAGAAAGTCGATCAAAGCTTTCCGCTCGTCGGGACGGTTGTGTGCCCACAGCGGGTGAAAGGTGCCCGCTTTACCGCCTTCGAGAACGCCGAACAGATATTCCAGGCCCCAGTCGACGCCGTCCGCCGTCCACAGCGGGTCGCCCTCGAAGTCGAAGAACAGGTCGCCTTCGTCAGGGTTGGGCAGCAGGGCCAGCGGCCGCGCGTCGGACACCTCGAATTGTGGTGTGCCGGTGCCGCGTTGACTGATCTGGAGCTTGGCCTGAGCGACCATCGCAGTCAGCGAGCGGGCGGACACATTGGCCACCGGGCCGCTGTGTTCGGCCAGCCCGGTAATCGTTGTGATGCCTGCATCGATCAGCTTGGCGCGCTGCGTAACCCGCATGCCTGCGACCAACAACAGGTCATCGGCCGCGCGCACCTGCTCCTCGCAAACCGGACAGCGGAAGCAGGCACGCACGCCCTCGTCCTCCCAGCGCACGGGTACTCCGCCGGCGTGGTGATCGTCGAGCAGGCGCTGCAGGCGGGCACGCTGCTCGCGGTATACCGGGATGAGCTCGTCGACCTGGTAGGTGACCGCGGTGCCGTTGCCGAGTATCAATTCGGCTTCGGGGTGCACCGGAATGCCGGCGTCGCTCAATGTGTCGGCGTAGGCCGCGATCTGAAGCAGCGCGGTGACTTTCGCCGAGCGGGCCAGCTTGGTGTCTGAAACCTGGTACTTCCCGTCGCGGCGGACCAGGAAGTCGGCGAATCCGACGAAGCGGCCGTCGAACATCGCCGCCTGGTAGACCACCGGCGCGCCGCGGTCGATGGCACGCATGGTCTGGTCTGCCGCGGCGGTGACATTTTCGAGGGTGAACGGAACGGGACGGCCGATGACGGCCACGCCGCGGTCGTGCTCGTCACGCAACTGGTCGAGTCGGCGTTGCTCGTGCTCGTCTCCAAGAGATGCCGTGCGCGCGAGCAATTCGTCGGTGACGCTGACGCGTTGACCCCGGCCGAGTTTCGCGTCGAATTCCCGCAGCAGGGCATATTCACAGCGCGCCGCGGACGCGAGATCCGACGCGCTGTAGATGATGCTGTCGCCTGCCAAGAACACAGCAGCCACTCTAAGCGGCTACCCCGACATCTCAGCCGGCGTTGGCGATCAGCTCCACACCGTTGCCGTTCCAGCGGAACTTCACCACGCTGGGCAGGCCGATCCCGCCGGAGTAACTCAGCGCCACCGTGTCGCCGGTGCACTGCGAGTTGTCGAGCCCATTGAAGCCGTAGGTGTCGGGGACGCCCTGCGGCGGAATCAGCTTGCCGAGATGGAACAGGACCGCGCGGGTGTTGGGACTCTCGGCGTTGGTGTTGGCCTTGACGATGACCGCGGACAGCTGCGCGCACTCGTTGAAGTTCCCGGCGAGCGGCTCGGGATTCCACGGCTGGTGGCTGCGCGGGTCCTGTGGAAGCTCGGACACGCCACGGGCGATCGCGGGGTCGGCCAGGTTGACCGCGCAGGGGTCGACGGGGCCGGGGCTGGTGGGGGCGGCGGTCGCGGTCGGTGCCGGCGCTGCCGAGTGAGGCGCGGCGGTCGGCTGGGCGGTGGGCTCTGGGGTCTTGGCGACGGTCGAATCGCCTGATCCACATCCGCTCAGCGTCGCGGCCAGCAGTGCGGCAGCGGTGAGCCCGGTGAAGCGGCCTATGCCGCCCAGCCTGCGCTGTCGTGTCCACACAACGCCGCACCGTACCCTGACCAGCCCTGTCGATGCGGCAGGCGTGGCCGAGAGGACGCCGATTACGCCGTAAACTTTTACCTGAAATGGACTCCCAGCATGAAGACACCGTGACCTTCGCCGACCTGCAGATTCACCCTTCGGTGTTGCAGGCCCTCTCTGACGTGGGCTACGAGTCGCCGTCAGCGATCCAGGCGGCGACCATTCCTGCCCTGATGGCGGGCTCGGATGTGGTGGGGCTCGCCCAGACCGGGACCGGTAAAACGGCCGCGTTCGCGGTGCCGATCCTGTCGAAGATCGACACCAGCAGCAAAGCCACCCAGGCGCTGGTGCTGGCGCCGACGCGGGAGCTGGCGTTGCAGGTGGCCGAGGCGT
This sequence comes from uncultured Actinomycetota bacterium, assembly GCA_963750885.1. Taxonomy (GTDB): domain Bacteria; phylum Actinomycetota; class Actinomycetes; order Mycobacteriales; family Mycobacteriaceae; genus Mycobacterium. The sequence goes on along the minus strand of CAVVSN010000027.1, from coordinate 74,143 downwards.
TCAGCCGGTACGGCACCCACCTGCCGAAGATCAACGTGCTGCCGATCTACGGCGGAGCGTCCTACATGACCCAGCTGGCCGGCCTGAAGCGTGGCGCGCAGGTAGTGGTCGGCACGCCCGGCCGCGTGATCGATCACATCGAGCGCGGGACCCTGGATCTGTCCCACGTGGATTACCTGGTGCTCGACGAGGCCGACGAGATGCTGACGATGGGTTTCGCCGAGGAGGTCGAGCGGATTCTGGCGGAGACGCCGGAGTACAAGCAGGTGGCGCTGTTCTCCGCGACGATGCCGCCGGTCATCCGCAAGCTCAGCAACAAGTATCTGCACGACCCGGTCGAGGTCAAGGTCGAGGCGAAAACCGCGACTGCCGACAACATTTCGCAGCGCTACATCCAGGTTGCCGGTCCGCGCAAGATGGACGCATTGACCCGGGTCCTCGAAGTCGAGCCGTTCGAGGCGATGATCGTCTTCGTCCGCACCAAGCAGGCCACCGAAGAGGTCGCCGAAAAGCTGCGCGCCCGCGGGTTTTCCGCATCGGCCATCAACGGTGACATCCCGCAGGCAGTACGTGAGCGGACCATCGCCGCGCTCAAAAGAGGTGGCGGCAATGGCATCGACATCCTGGTCGCCACCGACGTCGCCGCTCGCGGGCTGGACGTCGAGCGGATATCTCACGTGCTCAACTACGACATCCCGCACGACAACGAGTCCTACGTGCACCGGATCGGACGGACCGGCCGGGCGGGGCGGTCGGGCTCCGCGTTGTTGTTCGTCTCGCCGCGAGAGCGTCACCTGCTCAAGTCGATCGAGAAGGCGACCCGCCAGAAGCTCGTCGAAGCGCAACTGCCGAGCGTCGACGACGTCAACGCCCAGCGGGTGGCGAAGTTCGCCGACTCGATCACCAACAGCCTCGGCGCCCCCGGTCTCGAGTTGTTCCGCCGTCTGGTCACGGATTACGAACGCGAGCATGACGTTCCGATGGCCGATATCGCCGCGGCGCTGGCGGCGCAACTGCGTGACGGCGAGGCCTTCCTGCTGGCGCCCGAGCCGCCGCCCGAACGACGGACCCGGGAATACCAGGACCGGCCCGACAAACCTGCGCGGGGCCCCGGCGATGGCCCGAGGAAGGGGCTGGCCACCTACCGCATCGCGGTCGGTAAACGGCACAAGGTCGGACCGGGCTCAATCGTCGGCGCCATCGCCAACGAAGGCGGCTTGCACCGCAGCGATTTCGGCCACATCACGATCAAGCCGGACTTCTCGCTGGTGGAACTGCCGGTCAAAATGTCCCGTGAGACGCTGAAAGCACTTGAGAAGACCCGTATCTCCGGCGTGCTGATCAACCTGCAGCCCGACCATGCTCCGGACAAGAACCGCCGCGGCGGTCATGGCGCACCGCGTCGGGACCGCAAAGGATGACCCAGGCCGACACATCGGCCCAAGGCGGACTCGAACAGGTAGCCGGCCCGGACCGGGTCGCGTCGTTGACCGGCATCCGTGCCGTCGCAGCACTTCTCGTGGTGGCCACGCACGCCGCGTATACCACCGGCAAATACATCGAGGGCTATTTCGGCCTGTTCGTCTCCCGGATGGAGATGGGCGTCCCGATCTTCTTTGCGCTGTCCGGATTTCTGTTGTTCCGGCCTTGGGTGAAATCGACGGCGACAAACGGTCCGTCACCGTCAATCCGGCGCTACGCCTGGCACCGGGTGCGGCGGATCATGCCGGCCTACGTCGTCACGGTGCTGACCGCGTACGTCATCTACCACTTCCGGCATGCTGGGCCGAATTTCGGCCACACCTGGTTCGGGTTGTTCCGCAATCTCACGCTGACCCAGATCTACACCTTCAATTACATGAGGGGATATCTCCATCAGGGTTTGACCCAGATGTGGAGCCTGGCGGTGGAAGCCTCGTTCTACGTGCTACTTCCGCTGCTGGCTTATCTTTTGGTGGTAGTGCTGTGCCGACGGCAATGGCGCCCGAAGCTGCTGCTGGTCGGCATCGCCGCCCTGGCGCTGATTACGCCGGCGTGGCTGGTCGGGGTACACCTCACCACCTCGATCCCCAATGGGGCCCGGTTGTGGCTGCCCACCTACCTGATCTGGTTTCTGGCGGGCATGAGTCTGACTGTGCTGCAACGGATGGGCGCGCGGTGTTACGCCTTCGTCGCTCTGCCGCTCGCAGCGGTCTGCTATCTGATCGCGTCCACGCCGATCGCCGGCGATCCGACGACATCGCCGCTCGGGCTGTCTCAAGCGCTGTACAAAGCGGTGTTCTACGCGGTGATCTCGGGGCTGGCCTTAGCGCCGCTGGCGTTGGGCGACGAGGGCTTGTACTGCCGACTGCTGGCGAGCAGGCCGATGGTCTGGCTCGGCGAGATCTCCTATGAGATCTTCCTGATCCATTTGATCACAATGGAATTCGCGATGGTCTATGTCATGCAGGACCACGTCTACACCGGGTCGATGGCCGGGCTGTTCGTGGCGACGGTAGTGATCACCATCCCACCGGCCTGGCTGCTGCACCGATTCACCCGGGTGCGCGACTGACCTCATCGGCGGGCACTACGACCGGGGCGACGAATTCGGTGAGCATTGCCCGCTCGTCAGCCTCGTCGCGGCCGGGGAAGATCAGCAGCGAGGTGATCGCCCGGACCAGCCATCGGCCGCGGCCGGCCACGTTGGCCGGATGGTCGTCGCCCAGCGAGATGACGAAGGCGGCGGCCAACCCGGTGATCACGTCGGACTGCTCCGCCAACTCGGCGCCCAGCGGCCCCGATTCGTCGCGAACCAGGCTGACAGCGAAGGACTTTCGCGGACCAGACGAAGCGTCGTGAGGATGCCGGTGACCAGCCGTTCGCGTGGGTCCAAGATGTCATCGACGTCGATCGATTCGGCCAGCCGATGGGTTTCGCGGGCCACGTACGCCTTGCGCAGCGCCTCACGGTTTTCGAAGTAGCGGTACAGCGTGGCGCGGGAACACCCTGCGGCCTTGGCGATCTCGTTCATGCCCACTGAACCCGGATCGTGGCGGGTGAACAGCTGCTCGGCGGCGTCGAGGATGCGATCGGCCGCGACCTCGGTGCGTCGCTCGGCGAGCCAGTCGTTGGCTGGCATCTAGGCCTTGACCCGGAACGGGACCGACAGTGGCCGGCGTACATAGCTACCGCCGGCCCAGACGATGTTGTCCTCGTCGACCTCGAAATCGGGACAGCGGGAAAGCAATTCGGATAAGGCGACTCGCGACTGCATCCGCGCAGCCGCCGCGCCCAGGCAGTGGTGGGCGCCGTGGCTGAAGGTCAGCAGGTTGCGTGGTTGCCGCTCGACGTCGAGTTCTCCTGCGTTCGAGCCGAATTGGCGCTCGTCGCGGTTGCCGGAGCCGTAGACCAGCAATACCCGGCGTCCCTCCGGCACGGTGGTGTCGCCGATGGTGACGTCGCGGGTCACGGTGCGGGCAAGGGCCTGTGCCGGTGCGGTGAGTCGCAAGAACTCGTCGACGGCGCCCGGGATCAGGTCCGGGTTCTCGGCCAGCAGATGCCGCTGGTCGGGTCGCTGGTGCAGCAGTTGCACTGCGCCGCCCAGCATTCCGGTGGTGGTGTCGTTTCCGCCGGTGATCATCGTAAAAACGAACCCGAGGACCGATAGCGTGCCGGCAATGTCGCCGTCGGCGCCGACACCCGCAGCGACCAAGTGCGAGATGGTGTCGTCTTCGGGATCGGTGCGGCGGAGTTCGATCAGCTGCGTGAAATACGCCATCATCGACCCGATAGCCTCACCAACGGTTTCCAGCGCGGAGGCGATGCCGCCCTCGGTGGTGTTGGCCGCGACGATGGCGTCGGTCCAGCCGTCGAATTGTCCGCGGTCTTCTTCGGGGACGCCGAGATAGTGCGCCACGACCATCGATGGCAGCGGCTTGAACAGCTCGGCGACGATGTCGCCGCCGCCGTTGGCGATCAGCCGGTCGAGGCGTTCGACGACGTATTCGCGGACCTTGGGCTCCACCGCCTCCACCTGCCGCGGGGTGAAGCCGCGGGCCACCAGCTTGCGGAATTCGGTGTGCACCGGCGGATCCTGCATCACGAACGGTGGATTGTCCTTTAGCCCAATCATTTCCAGGTCGCCGTAGTTGACGGTCAGGCCCTGTGCCGAGGAGAACGTCTCATGGTCGCGAGCGGCCGCCCAGATGTCGGCGTGCCGGGTCAGCACGTAGTAGTCGTCGGCGGGCTTGGTGGGCGGCACCACGCGGTGGACGGGGTCGTGGTCGCGCAGTGCGCGGTACATCGGCCAGGGATCGGCCCAGGTCTCGGCGGTGGCGAGTCGGAACTGCGGCGCGTGAGACAAAGTCGCTGGCATGTCTTATTGGTACGACAAATGCGAAGATATGTCAATATGCCCGGAGGTTAAAAAACTGCTCGGCTTCATCCGCCACCCCAGGATGAGACGAACAGCCTCGGCTCGAATATGACGCCGGCCTGGATGCTTGCATAAACCCCACTTGCTGAATCTGGACCAAAATCGCAGGACGCCCTCAGGCGTACGTCGGGGTGCGGCGGCAAATCAATCACGCCACAATTTCCGGAAAGTTAGATGATCCGTCCGATATATTGACCGTCGCCCCACTGGAGCCGGTTTCATGCACGCTGCCGGGTCGATGCCCGAAGTAATCAACGGAACGAGCAAGGAGTACTACATGAAGACATCCGACTGTGCCGAATTCGCGGCAAGCGGGCGCCGGCATCGCAAAACCGCCGCCACCACAGCGGCGGTTGCCGTTTCTCTGGCGGTCGCTGTTGCACCGCTTGCCGGGGCGGCGGGGTATCCCCAAGTCAGCGCGAACAGTCCTGCGCACGGTCAACTGATTGTGACCGTCACAAACTCAACCACGAGTCCTTCACTGACGTGCGCTATCAGTTTGCCCGCGGTGGGGCCATATCAAATTTTGACAATGCCGAACATCGCCGCTGACGCCACCCAAAGCGCGCCCGTCCCGGTGGATAAACTGGCTCCGGGAAAGGTCATGATCGCAGCTGACTGCAGTGGGCCCAACACGCAGCCCGTTAAGGTCACCGCTGTTGCAGACTTGCTCTAAGACCATAAAAACCGCAATGTCTGGTCGAAAACATGGCTCACCCTTTTTGAGTAGGCACGGCGTCAGGAATATTGAATTTCTTCTCGACGAGCACGCCTGAGGGCTGTCTCTTCCGCGGAATCAATGAATCTACAACCGTGAAGTAATTTCCTACAGTACCGAAGTGTCGCGTGTTAGATTCGGTGACATGCCCAACGCCGCCGCCACCTCCACGGCCCGCAACCGGGCGCGCCACCTGGGTCCCGAACGTCGCCGACCGCAGGTGCTGGACGCCGCGTTGGCGATCACCGTCGAGCAGGGTGTGGGGCAGGTGACGGTAGGTTCGGTCGCCGACCGCCTCCAGGTCACCCGTCCAGTGATTTATGCGTGCTTCGCTGATCGGGTCGAGATCATCACCGCGTTGCTCGAGCGGGAAACTGAGGCCTTGCAGGGGGCGCTGATCTCCGCGTTGGAAGCCGCCCGAGGCCACAAGCGCCAGTCCGCATTCATCGTCGGTTTCCAGTCGATGCTACGGGCGGTGGCCGAGCGACCCGACTCTTGGCGGGTGGTGTTTTCGGCCGGACCCGACCCGGCGGTCAAAGGTCGGTTCCTGCGGGTGCGCGCGCAGATGGCCGACGCCACCGCGGCCATGCTCGCCCCGGCGCTGACGCGCTGGTGGGGGATCGACGACGCCGACACCAAACTCCCCGCGCTGATCGAATTTTTCCTCTCATCATGCGAGGCAGCCGTCCGTTGCCTGCTGGATACGTCCAACCCCTGGGGCGCAGACGATCTGGGGGAACTGTACGGACGCATGATCTACACCGCCTTCAGCGCGGCATGAGCGCTGCGCAGCGACAGACCGCCGACGGCGCGTTTGGCGCTTCCCGTGACTGGCTTGCCGGCGGCACCCGCCGCGAGGCGTCACAAGCCCGGATCTTGGAAGCCGCAACCCTTCTCATTTCCGAACGCGGACCCGGCAATGTCACCACTGAACACATCTGCGAGCGGGTCGGTTGTTCGCGGGCGACGCTTTACCGCTACATGGGTGGGCGCCCGGCGATCTTCGACGCCCTGGTCCGGCAGCGCAGTATCCCCGTCACCGCAGCCGTCCGGCGTGCCACCGCTGCACTCACTGGAGACGAGCGCGTCGTCGAGTCGATCATGGTCACCGTCAATGGGATTCGCGCCGACCCGATACTTCTCGATGTGATCAAAAACGTGGACCGCGAGCAGATGAGCCAGTACCTCGCGGTTCCAGAGTCGATCGCTCCCAGCGATTTGTGTTCGGCACCGTCTCCGCTGGAGGACCGCATCGCCGCCAAGATGCTGGTTCGGATCATCTGGTCGCTGATCGACTACCCGCTCGATGATCCGGCCGAAGAACGCGCATTAGCACAACGATTCGCCCGGGCTTTCCGCCCGACGTGAATCAGGCGTCGTGCACCGATGATTGCCGCCTGCCCGTTGCGGTGTCTCACGATGAGACGGCGAGACGGTTTTGGGAATGGGCCGAAATCCTCGTGTGCAGCGACGATTCGACAACAGGCACGCCGATTTGAGACAGCGGCCAAAATTACTGGGAGCGAATAGATCTCGCGTGTCGATGCCGGGTAACCGGCGACCGTAATGGGGATGACTTGCGGCGCTACCCGCGGTACCGTGTACCGGTGGTACCGACACATTCGCGCTCCCATGGCCTCCTCACCGTTCTCGCCGGAGGAGTTGTTCTGATCGCAAGCTGTTCGCAGTCGCCGGCCGGCGACACCGCCAACGAGACGAGTTCCGTCTCAACCAGCCGAGTCGGCACGGCAGCAGGATATTTCGTTCTTCAAGGAGCGATTCTTGAGAAGTATCAGGACACCGGCGGCCCCAGCGGTTGGCTCGGGGAACCAACCTCGAGCGAGCGGGCAGCGCCAGATAGTGGCCGATTCAACGAGTTTCAACATGGAAGTATCTACTGGACGCCCCATACCGGCGCACATTCCATTGCGGGCCAGATACTTTGGACGTGGAACACGGACGGCGGCCCAGCAGGCTCGCTCGGCTATCCCACCAGCGACGGGCACCCCGTCGCCGGCGGCACCGAATCCACATTCGAACACGGCACCATTACCGACATCGGTGGCCAGACGCACGTCCAGCCTTAGCGCCGCCGGCGACGGCGCGGCAACCCGTTGCGCGAAGCTGACGAGGGCCTTGCCGATAGGCGACCCCGGCGCCGCCGGTGATTGCGGCGTCGGGGTCGCGGCTCGAATCCGCTTACCGTGGCATCCGCGGCACAGCGAAGGGTTGGGGGAGTTGGTCATTGGTCACTGGGCGCGTCCGTGTCATGTGGTCGGCCCCTGCGGCTCGCGGCGGACGGCAGGCTGACCTCGAGGCGGTCGCAAGGAGCGTCTGGACTCGTCTCAGTTCATGGCACCGAGGATCGGCTCGGACTCGATGAGCCCTTCGTCGCTGGGTTCGATGCCTTGGCCGAAGACGCGCGCCGCTTGGCGGTCCCGCAGCTCGCGATGTGCCACCGCAGGCGGTTCGAAACCGTAGCGGCTACGAGCTTCTGCAGGAGTGAGAACTTCGGCGATGACCGGCGGAACACCGAGCTTGATCGGCGCTACGACGGGATGGGTCATCGGGGAGAGCACCTTGAGCAGAGCCAGTTCCGCGCGTGGGCTCATGTTGATAAGCCGGAAGGCAGTCCACAAGATCGGGCGGACGAGGACGTCGACGATTCGCGGCTGATTGATACCGCTCATCTCACGCATCCATCGGGGCATGGTGGCGATGGTGCCGGCGCGTAGCACCTCGGCAGACACTCGGGCCATCGGTCGGAACACCGTCGGCATGGGCGGCAGCATGACCTTGGCGTCGAGCAAGTGGTGCATGGCTTGCACGGCTATGTCACTGGCGGCCAGCTGGGGGCGCATCCATTCGAAGTAGCGCCGAACCCCATCGCGGGTGCGGGGCACGTCGTGTGGTGCGCAGGTCTGCAGTTCGGCGGCAACCGCACATTCCTGCCAGTACTGCGCCTCTTGCTGCGCGGAAAGTTTTCCGGGGCCGTACTTCTCGTAGGCGTAGAGGATCGAATGCCACGCGGTGAGGTGGATCCACAGCTGGGAGGCCGGGTCGTTGGCGTCATACGGCTTGCCGCCGTAGGGTTCGGTACCGATCGCTTTGGAATGGATCTTCACCAAAATGTCAGCAGCGGTGGAAGTTTCACGCGACCCGCCGAAAGCCACCAGCGCGAAGTAATGCAACGTCCGGTCATAACGGGTGCGGGGCCGCTTGTAGATGTCGTGAGTTTTATCGACCGCGGCGATGAGGTTGGGGTCGAGTTCCTCGACGACCACGGCCCGCTGGAACCCGACTACCAGTGAGGTGGGGTAGCCCCACACCTTCCAGGCCACCGAGTCCGGTCCGAAAAACCCGTAGTCCTGGTGCGGGGTCACCGTGCCCGGCGCGCCCACCTTCGCCAGTTGTGTCGTCGCGGTGCTCAGTCTTTCGGTGCCGAGCCGGCGTAGTCGCTCTGGCCGCAGAGTGCGTAGCACGGTCATGGTTGTTCCCTTCGCGACGCTGCTGGATTTGGGCATGATTCGAACCCTAGTTCAGAAAGCTTCGCGTGTGAAGGGTTTTGATTCAAGCATGTATATTTTTTCTACAGGTACGTAGTAATCCGCGACGCCGTGAGCCGCACCCTGCAAATGACTGACCACAGAGACAGGAACACCAGGCGCGGATTCACGCGCCGAGGGTGTTCAGTCGTCGACGAAGGTGAAGTTCGCTTCCAGGGGGCCGCGCGGAACCTGCAGCGAGTTCGCGGGGAAGGTGGGGTCGGGATATCCGATGGAGACGCCGCACAAGATGCGGTATTCATCACCGATGTGAAGCTGTTCACGCAGGATCTCGGGGTACCCGGCGACGGAGACCTGAACGCAACTGCCCAATCCGCGGGCGGTCAGCGCGAGCACGAAGGTTTGCAGGAACATGCCGACCGCGATCGCGTCGACATAGTCGAGGTCGCGGTGCATACACACGATGCCGGCCAGTGGTGCGCGGAAGAATTCCCAATTGCGCAGCACGGCAAGGCGTCGTGCTTCCGGGTCGTTCCGGCCAACGCCCATGGCGCCATAGACCAGAGCGCCAAGGTCTCGCCGATAGTGCGCGAAGTGCTCGGGTAGTGGGGGCACGTTGGGGGCGGCGATGTCTGCCTGGGTGAGCAATGCCTCGACGAGGCGGTCGCGCGCGGGGCCGGAGGCGAAGACGACATGCCAGGGCTGGATATTGGAGTTCGAGGGCGCCCGGATGGCCAATTCGAGCGCTTCAGTGACCAGTTCGTGCGGTACCGGCTTGTCGCGCAAAAACAGCCTGCTCGAGTGACGGCGGGTGATCACGTCTTCCAGGTCGGACATCAGTGCCTCGCTTGCCTTTTCGCGGGCATCGACCCGGTGCAACGGAGTTAGACGCCCACTCCGGGATTCAAGGATAAAGCCAGACTGCGCTTTCCTTTGCGTGACCGGATGCCTGCGATCGGTTTTTACCGTTTTTCGCGCGCGGTTATTGACGCTTGTATAACATCTCGCTACTGAACTAACGTCAATAAGGGGTAATGCATGGCCGAGTCTGGCTTGACACACCGCGACGTGACTCGTCGCAGATTCATCACCGCGTCAGGCGCTTTTGGTTTCGGTGCGGCCGTCGCCGGGGCGATTGGCTGGCCGGCCGCGGGTGATCCTGCCGGGAACCCGCCAAATTGTGGCGACGAGAAAGATGGCGGCGAGTTGTACGCGGCGGTGAAAGACGCCCAACCCGGCGATAAGAAATTGGCGCTAGTCGATTTTCCGACTTCCAACAAAGACCGCTCCTATGGATACGCGATCAAAACGGGAGCAAGAGGTCCATGGGATTGGCTGTGCATCCCACTGGTCCGGGTATCCGGCATCGAGTGCGAAAAGTGCTGGACGGGCCACATGCTCAATCTGTGGCCATCAGCCGCGGCCTGGGTCAATAACCCGGGAAGCAAACTCGCGGGCACGGACTGGGCTTTGGGAATCAACTCCGGGGATCCGCAGGCGCGCACCCAAAACCAAATGCACATCCACGTAACGAAATTTCAGAAGAGCGTGCGGGACCAGATCACTGCGGCGGAGAAGAGCAAGGTTCCCGTTGCCGAGAGCTTCGCCGACTGGCCGAACAAGACGATCACGCTGAATGACCGGCTCTTCCGCTGGGTGCACGTGAAAAGCCTGGACCAACCCATCTTCGTCGAGGCATTCAAAACGGTCGCGAAAGGCCAGGCGGCCGAGATGCGGCACCAATGCCTGGCGGTTGTTCAGGCACACGGGCCCGGCGGCTACTACATCTTGAACAGCCAAGGGCAGCTGGACACCCAGGGACACCACCCCTTCGGCATCAAGACAATCGACGGATTCCTGTACCGCGGGTAGACCGATCGCCGAGAAGTCCCTAGACGCCCGCGCCGGGGTTCAGGATGCCCTGCGGATCGAGTGCGTCTTTGATGCGCCGATTCAGTGCCATGGCCTCGGGGCCGAGATAGTCGGCTAGCCAGGCAAGTTTCAACCGTCCGACGCCGTGCTCGCCGGTGATCGTGCCGCCCAGTTCCAGGGCGAGGTCCATGATCTCCCCGTAGGCCAACTGGGCCCGCTCGCTCATCGCCACGTCGTCGGGGTCGTAGACGATCAGCGGATGCGTGTTGCCGTCGCCGGCATGCGCGATCACCGCGATCAGCAGGTCGCGCTGCTCGGCGATCCGCGCGATCCCGCTGACCAGGTCGGCCAGCGCAGGCACCGGCACGCCGACGTCCTCGAGAAGCAACGGGCCCTTCTCCTCCACCGCGGGGATGGCGAACCGGCGGGCGGCGATAAACGCCTCGCTTTCAGCGGGGTCATCGGTCGAAAAGACCTCTGTGGCACCGAATTCGGTGAACGTCGCGGCCATGACTTCGGCGTCGTCGCTGCCCGACTGGCCGCGTTCGTCGGATGCGGCGACCAGCATCGCGGCCGCCCCACGGTCCAGGCCCATCCGCAGCTTGTCTTCGACGGCGTTGATGGTGGCCGAGTCCATGAACTCCAGCATCGCCGGGCGCAGCCGCGACGTGACCCCGAGCACGGCTTGCGCGGCAGCCTCGACCGACGCGAAATAGGCGACCACCGTGGCCAAGGGCTGCTGGGCGGGCACCAGCCGCAGCGTCACCTCGGTGATCACGCCCAGCGCGCCCTCGCTGCCGACGAACAGCTTGGTCAGGCTTAGCCCCGCGACGTCTTTCAAGCGGGGCCCACCGAGCCGGACCGCGCTGCCGTCGGCCAGCACCACCTGAATGCCGAGCACGTAGTCGGTGGTGACGCCGTATTTCACGCAGCACAGGCCGCCGGCGTTGGTCGCGATGTTGCCGCCGATGCTGCAGATCTCATAGGAGGACGGGTCAGGCGGATACCACAGGCCGTACTCGGCGACGGTTCTCTTCACCTCGGCGTTGAGCAGACCGGGCTGGCAGACCGCGGTACGGGTAACGGGGTCGACGACGATGTCGCGCATCTTCTCCGTCGACAACACGATTCCGCCGTCGACGGCGGTGGCGCCACCGGACAGACCAGTGCCCATTCCGCGGGTCACCACCGGCACCTGGTGGGCGGTCGCCCACCGCAGGACGGCCTGCACCTCTTCGGTCCGCTGCGCTCGAACGACCGCCAGCGGCTTACCCGCCGACGGATCCAGCGCGCGATCCTGCCGATATCCCTCGGTAATCGCAGGGTCGGTGACGACCATTCCCTCGGGCAGCTCGGCAATCAGGCCGGCCAGCGCATCAGCGGCCATGGCTTGATCTTACGGAGCGGCCTACTTCACTCCCGGTAGCCGTCGCAGCACCCGCAAGCCGTTGGTCATCAGCCGTGCGTAGACGTCGCCGCGCACGCCGCGGGGCACCCCGACCGGCAACAGGCGCTCGGTCGCGATGGTCTGCGATTCGGTGTACTTCATCAAGCCGTGCTCGCCGTGCCGTCGCCCGAGCCCGGAGTCCTTCATGCCGCCCATCGGCGCGTCGACCGAAGCCCACGTCGCGGCGTAGGCACCGTTGACGTTGACGGTTCCGGCCTGCAATTGCGTCGCGACCCGGCGCCCCCGGGCGGGGTCGCTTGTCCACACGGCGAAGTTCAGCCCATAGCTGCTGTCGTTGGCCTTGTCGATCGCTTCGCGTTCGGTCTCGACGGGGTAGAGCGACACCACCGGGCCGAACGTCTCGTCGGCGAACAAGGTGATGCCCTCGTGCACATCGGTCAGGATGGTGGGTTCGTAGAAGTACGGTCCCAAATCGGGGCGGGCCCGTCCGCCGGCCAGCACCGTGGCTCCCTTGGCTTTCGCATCGTCGACGTGCTCGATGACGGTTTGCAACTGCTTCTCGCTGATCAGCGATCCCATGTCGACGGAATGGTCCAGCGCTGCCGACACCTTCAGCGCCTTGGTCGCTTTGACGAACTCTGCGACGAATTCGTCCCACAGCGGCTTGAGCACGTAAATCCGCTCGATGGAAATGCACAGCTGCCCGGCGTTGGAGAACGTCGCCCGCACCGCGCCCGCGACGGCCTTGCGAACGTCGGCGTCATCGAGGACGAGCAGCGCATTTTTGCCGCCCAACTCCATCGAGCAGTCAATGAGCCGCTCGGCCGCCTGCTTGGCGACATTGCGGCCAGTGGCGGTGGAACCGGTGAACATCAGAAAATCGGATTGCTCGATGATCGGCGTGCCGAGCTCGGACCCCGGACCCGTCACCGCCTGGACCAGACCGGGCGGCAGCCCGGCCTCCTCGAGCAACTGGATCGCCCACAACGCCGAAAACGGCGTGCGGTCGTCCGGTTTGGTCAGTACCGCGTTACCAGCGACCAAGGCCGGGATGGCGTCGCTGATACCCAGCGTCAACGGATAATTCCACGGCGAGATGATGCCGACCAGGCCCTTGGGGTGGTGGTACTCCCAGACCTCGGTCAAGGCCAGCTGCACGCCCTGGCGCCGCTTGGGCCGCAGGTACCGCTCCGCGGTGTTGGCGTAGTACCGCGCTGTGATGCACACGTCCAGAATCTCTTCGAAAGCGTGGCGACGTGCCTTGCCGTTCTCCAGCTGGATCAGGTCGAGGATCTCGTCCTGGCGCTGCAGCACGAGATCGTGGAAACGCAGCAGCACCGCGGCACGTTCTGAGACCGGACGGGCGGCCCATTCGACCTGAATGGCGCGGGCGCGGCCGGCCGCCGACACCACGTCGACGCGCGAGCAGTGCGGTACGTAGCCCAGCAGTTCGCCGGTCATCGCGTTGGTGACGTCGCGCCGTGGTCCGGGATCGGCGGCCTGAACGTGGCCGGCCAATGCCTTGAGCAACTGGTCGATGTCGGGGATGTGGGTTGAGGACGGCATCGTGGGGGACTAGCCCCGACCCGGCCTCGGCAAACACCGTTCGGCACAGTGGAGATGTGACGCTCGCCCACCCGCGCACCGGCGCGCTGTTCGAGTCACCGGTGCCGCCGGGTACCGGGTGGCCCGGCGATCCCGCTTCCGCTCAGACGACGGTCGCGGTAAAGGACCAGCAGGTGCGCGCGCTGGCGGAGGCCGCCACATCGCTGGTGCAGCTCGACGCCGAGATATCGGTGTGCCGGGCCTGCCCGCGGTTGGTGGCGTGGCGTGAAGAGTCCGCGCTGACCAAGCGACGGTCGTTCGCCGATGAGCCGTACTGGGGCCGGCCGGTTCCGGGTTGGGGCGATGCGCGCCCGCGGATCGTCGTCGTCGGGCTGGCGCCGGCGGCCAACGGCGCCAATCGGACGGGGCGGGTCTTCACCGGTGACCGCTCCGGCGATTTCTTGTACGCGGCACTGCACCGAGCGGGCTTGGCGAACTCGCCGATCGCCGTCGACGCCGCGGACGGCTTGGAGCTCAACGACGTTCGCGTGGTGGCTGCGGTGCGGTGCGCGCCGCCGGCGAACGCGCCGACCCCGGCCGAGCGTTCGACGTGTGCGCCGTGGCTCGACGCCGAGTGGCGGCTGGTGGGCGCGGACACGCGAGTGATCGTGGCGCTGGGCGCATTCGGCTGGCGCTGCGCACTCGACATGATCCGCGCCGCAGGCGGCCAGGTACCCCGGCCACAGCCGAAGTTCGGCCACGCCGCCACCGCGACCGTGCGCGCCACGCACGGCGACGTCGCCCTGCTGGGTTGCTATCACCCCAGTCAGCAGAACACCTTCACCGGCAAGCTGACCCCGGCGATGCTGGACGGCATTTTCGTGAAAGCGACGAAGCTGGCAGGTATTGATGACGACGGGGAACGAACGGCAGACGGGAGGCGTTGACCACCGCATGCGGCTTTCCGTGCTCGATCTCATTCCCGTCCGCACCGACCAGACCACCGCGGACGCGCTGGCGGCCACCGTGCGCCTGGCGCAGACCGCCGACCACCTGGGTTTCACCCGCTACTGGGTCGCCGAACACCACAACATGCCGTCGGTGGGCGCCACCAGCCCACCGGTCGTGCTCGCATACCTCGCGGCCCAGACCACCCAGCTGAGGCTGGGCTCCGGTGGTGTGATGCTGCCCAACCATGCGCCGCTGGCGGTGGCCGAACAATTCGCGCTGCTGGAGGCCGCGGCCCCGGGCCGCATCGATCTCGGCATCGGACGCGCACCTGGCTCCGATCCGGTGACGTCGTTCATGTTGCGCGGCGCAGCCGGGCGCGATGACCGCGACATCGACCAGTTCCCTCAGTACCTCGATCACGTGCGCGCGATGATGAGCACCCAGGGTGTGCCGGTGCAATTGCGCGACGGCGACGACTACATCCTCAAGGCCACACCGGCTGCGGCCAGCGAGCCGCGACTGTGGCTGCTCGGATCGTCGATGTACTCGGCACAACTGGCCGCCGCCAAGGGCCTGCCCTACGTGTTCGCCCATCACTTCTCCGGCCAGGGCACCGAGGAGGCGCTAGAGCTATACCGGTCGCAGTTCGTGCCCAGCGAGTTGGCCGCCGAACCGGTGACCTTCCTGACGGTCAACGCCGCGGTAGCCGAAACCCGCGACGAGGCAACGGCTTTGATGATGCCGAACCTGCACATGATGGCCCGGCTGCGGACCGGTCAACCCTTGGGCCCGGTGCAACTGGTCGAGGACATCCGTGGCGCCGAGCTCACGCCGCAGCAGCAACACATCGTCGACAGCGGGCTGCGGCGAGCGGTCGTCGGTTCGCCCGCCGAAGCCGCCGAACAATTGACCGCGCTGGCCCAGCGATTCGACGTCGACGAGGTGATGGTGCATCCGGTCGCCTCGGCTCACCGCGGCACCGATCCCGCGACTGCCCCAGCGCGCGAGACGACGCTGGAGCTACTGGCCAAAGAGCTTTTCTAGTCCCGTTCTCTCGCCGAATGTGAAGCTGTTGCGCGAAAATCCGAGAAATCTCGCAACAGTTTCACGCTCGGCGCGGGCCAGGCGGAATCAGGCAGGCGTCAGCTTCACGACCGGAATGGGTCGCGACGTCTTCTCCTGGTACGCGTCGTAGCGGTTGCTGTTGTTGTCGTTGACGATCTTCCACAGCCGCGCGTAGTCCGGGTTCTCGGGCAGCACCGGGGTTGCGGTCACGCGAAAACGCTTTGGCCCGACGTTGATTTCGACGCTGGGGTTGGCTTTCAAGTTGTGATACCAGCCGGGCGCTTTGGGGTCGCCGCCCTTCGACGCGACGATCAGGTAGTCGTCGCCGTCACGCGCGTAGGTCAGCGACGCGGATCGCGCTTGGCCGGTCTTGGCGCCGACGGTGTGCAGTAGCAGGCTCGGCACGGGCAACACCTTGTGCCCGATCCAGCCGTTGGTTTTCTGGTAGACGATGTCGTGGACCCGAATGATGTGCGGGAGCAATGTCTGTTCGAACGGAAGGGCCATGGGACCAGTATCAACTGCCGGCGTCGATCTCCGCCAGCGCGTCTCGCAGAATCCGGCCGGTCGACTCGCGATCGGGGTCGCGTCGTAGTAGTAGCCCCTTGGCGACGGACAGCTTGTCGCCGTTGCGCCGGGGCAGCACGTGCAGGTGGATGTGGAAGACGGTTTGGAAAGCGGCCTGACCGTCGTTGATGCCGATGTTGGTGGCGTCGGCCAGCTCGGTCGCGCGCGCTGCCTTGGCGATTCGCTGTCCAATGGTCGCCATGCCCGCCAGAGTCTCCGGCGGTGTGTCGGTGAGGTTCACCGAGTGCTGCTTGGGCACCACCAGGGTGTGGCCGCGGGTGAACGGACGGATGTCGAGGAAGGCCAGATAGCCGTCGTCTTCGTAGATCCGGATGGCCGGAGCCTGGCCGGCGACGATCGCGCAGAACACACAGGACATGGACGTCACGGTAGCGGTACGCCGCGCCGGCCAAGTGAGTAGTCTGCCTCGACGTGGACATAGCAGAGCTGGCTTTCGCGGGAGCTGCCGAGCAGGCGCGGATGCTGGCCGCGACCACCATCACCGCCCCCGCGCTTCTCGAGATCTACCTGGATCGCATCGCGCGGTTGGACCCGCAGTTGCGGAGCTACCGGGTAGTGCTGGCCGAGACCGCACGCCAGGAAGCCCTGGCCGCCCAGCGTCGCCTCGACGCCGGCGAGCGGCTGCCGCTGCTGGGCGTGCCGGTCGCGATCAAAGACGACAACGACGTTACGGGTGAACTGACCGCTTGCGGCAGCAGCGGGGTTTCTGCGCCCGCGGCCCATGACGCGGAGGTGGTCAGCCGGCTGCGCGCGGCAGGCGCGGTGATCATCGGCAAAACCAATGTGCCGGAACTGATGATCTTTCCGTTCACCGAGTCGCTGACGTTCGGGGTGACGCGCAATCCGTGGAACACCGCGTTGTCGCCAGGCGGCAGCAGCGGCGGCAGTGGGGCTGCGGTGGCCGCCGGGCTGGCGCCGCTGGCCCTGGGGTCCGACGGTGGCGGCTCGATCCGCATCCCGTCGGGCTGGTGCGGGTTGTTCGGGATCAAGCCGCAACGCGACCGGGTCTCGCTGGCGCCGCACGAGGACGCCTGGTGCGGGCTGAGCGTCAACGGCCCGCTCGCCCGGACGGTGGAGGACGCCGCGTTGTTCCTGGACGCGACCACCACCACGCCCGCCCCCGACGGCGGCTTTGTCGCCGCTGCCGCGAAGAACCCGGGCCGACTGCGAATTGCGTTGAGCACCAAGGTTCCACCACCATTGGTGGCGCGCATCGGCAAGGAGCAGCGGGCCGCGGTCGATGCGGCTGGCGCGTTACTGCGCGATCTCGGCCACCACGTCGTGGTCCGCGACCCGGACTATCCACCGTCGGCCATCTACGGCAACTTCCTGCCACGCTATTTCCGCGGCATCTACAACGATGTGCGGGTGATGCCGCATCAAGACCGACTGGAGAAGCGGACGCGAAGCATGGCGCGCATCGGCTCGCTGATCCCCGATGGCCGGATGGCGAAAATTCGGGCGGCGGAATCTGCTCTGGCCGAGCGGATCCAGTCGATCTTCCACGACGTCGACGTCGTCATCACCCCCGGCAACGCCACCGGGCCGTCACGCGTCGGCGCCTACCAACGTCTCGGCGGCATCGCCAGCCTGCTGGCGGTATCCCAGCGGGTGCCCTTCTTCGAGATCTGGAATCTGACCGGACAGCCGGCCGCGGCCGTGCCGTGGGGGCTCGACGGCAACGGCATTCCGTTGTCGATCCAACTGGTCGGCCGCCCGAACGACGAGGCGACGCTGCTGTCGCTGGGCGCTCAGATCGAGGCCGCCCGACCGTGGGCGCAGCGCCGCCCACCGGTGTCATGACGGTGCGATAACCCGCCAGGCCTGCAGTTTCTGGCCGGCCGGCATGGCGCGCGCCGGGCTGCTCGACGGCAGCAGGAGATAGTCGACGCCCGCGTCGACATCGACCAGTCGGCCGAAGAGCTGCTGCGCCGCGCTGCCGTTGAAGCACACCCGTGTGATCGACGGATAGCTGGCGAACAGCTGACCAAAATCGTTGGCCACCAAACTCTTCGGATCGATCTTGGCGTCCGCGCTGCCGGCGCGGCGGCACGTGTGCAGCACATCCCACAGCGCGACGCCGGCCGATTGCAATGCGGCCAAACGGGTTTCGTAGTCGGCCGTTGCATCGAAGCCGAAGAGAGCACCGGTGATCGGCCAGAACGCATTTCGCGGGTTGCCGTAATACTGACCGCTCGCCAACGACAGGACGCTGGGAAACGATCCAAGGATCAGCAACCCGGCGGTGTCGTCGACGACGGGTGGAAACCCTTCGAGCAGCGGCGTGGTCATCAAATGCACATGATGCCCCGTCGCGTTATACCTTGACCACGTGGATGAACCCGAAGTCGAGAAGCTACTCGACGGTTTGGAAGGTGACGCCCGTGCGGAGCGCGCCGAGCTGATCGAGTGGCTGTTGGAGCAGGGCGTCACCGCTGAGGAGATTCGTGCATCCTCGGTTCCGATGTTGGTGGGATCCCGCCGCCTGATAGGTGACGACGGCGTTTACGTCTCGACGCGGGAAATCAGCGAGGAGACCGGTCTCGAGTTGGAATTGCTGCAACGCATTCAACGGGCCATCGGTCTGGTGCGGGTCGACGATCCCGACGCGGCTGTGCACCTGCGCGCCGACGTCACGGCCGCCACGCACGCCAAGGAGTTCCTCGACCTGGGCATCCACCCCGACCAGGTGGTGCAGGTCGTTCGCGTTCTCGCCGAAGGACTTTCGCACGCCGCCGAGGTGATGCGATACACCGCGTTGTCGACCATCATGAAGCCCGGCGCCACCGAACTGCACACCGCACAGGCGTCGCACGCCCTGGTGTCCCGCATCGCGCCGCTGCTCGGTCCGATGATCGAGGACATGCTGTTCATGCAGCTGCGGCACATGATGGAGACCGAGGCCGTCAACGCCAGCGAGCGGGCCGCGGGCGCGCCGCTACCCGGTGCCCGGCATATCACCGCCGCATTCGCCGATCTGGTCGGCTTCACCCGGTTGGGCGAAGAGGTGCCACCTGAGGAACTCAGCCAGCTGGCCAATCGACTTGCCGACCTGGCCCGGGACGTCGCGGCGCCCCCGGTGCGGTTCATCAAGACGATCGGTGACGCGGCGATGTTCGTCTGCACCGAACCGGCGCCGTTGCTGGACGCCGTGCTCAAGCTCGTCGACCTCATCGATGGCGATGACGACTTCCCCCGACTGCGGGCGGGTATCGCGTCGGGTTCCGCGGTGAGCCGGGCGGGGGACTGGTTCGGCAGCCCGGTGAACACCGCCAGTCGGGTGACCGCGTCGGCCCGGCCGGGCACTGTGCTCGCCGCCGAATCGGTGCGCGAGGAACTCGGCGATGACGCAGGCTTCAGCTGGTCGTTCGCCGGCGCGCGACGTCTGAAAGGCATCAAAGAAGAGGTGAAGCTGTTCCGCGCCCGACGCGGCGACAGTCAATCCGCTTAATCGGGCTGTTCGCGGGGAGTGAAATCGCCTTGACGTCGGTTGTAACGCTGTAATGATGTAAGCATGAAACAACAACACGGACATGGGCGGCGCCACGGTCGCCCCGGCGGCTGGCAGCAGGCCGGCCAACCCGAAGCGGGCGACGCCGCGGACTGGTTCGCCGGACGCCTTCCGGACGCCTGGTTCGACGGCGACCCCAGCGTCGTCGTCGACCGCGAAGAGATCACCGTCATCGGAGCGCTGCCGGGTGCGGCGGACGACGAAAGCGAAGCCCACGCCTCGGGCCGGGCCTCACGATTTCGTGAGGAAACCCGTTCGGAGCGGATGACCATCGCCGACGAGGCGCAGAACCGCTACGGCCGTAAGGTTTCCTGGGGTGTGCAGATAGCCGGCGAGCCGGTCTTGTTCACCCACATCGCGGTTCCGGTGATGACCCGGCTGAAGCAGCCGGAGCGTCAGGTGCTCGACACCCTGGTCGACGCGGGGGTGGCGCGGTCGCGTTCCGATGCGCTGGCCTGGTCGGTCAAGCTGGTGGGCGAGCACACCGACGAGTGGTTGGCCAAGCTGCGGGACGCGATGTCCGCGGTCGACGACGTACGCGCCGAGGGCCCTGAGCTCTAACTGGTCATAGTCGGGAGCCGGTGCTGATCTCAGGCCTGGGTCATCCGATAGTAGGCACCACGGCGGGCCAGCAGCTCGCCGTGGTTGCCCTGCTCCACGATCTTCCCCGACTCCATCACCAGGATCACATCCGCATCGCGGATCGTCGAAAGACGATGGGCGATAATGAAACTCGTCCGGTCGCGGCGAAGCTCGTGAGTGGCCTTGGCGATCAGCAACTCGGTGCGGGTATCCACCGAGCTGGTCGCCTCATCCAGCACCAGCAATTGGGGACGGGCGAGGAAGGCCCGCGCGATGGTGATCAGCTGCCGCTCACCGGCGCTGATATTGCTCCCGCCGTCGTTGACCGGGGTGTCGTAACCCTTGGGCAGCGAATGCACGAACCGGTCCACGTAGGCCGCCTTGGCCGCCTCGATCACCTCCTCGTCGCCGGCGTCGGGCCGTCCGTAGGCGATGTTCTGCGCGATCGTCCCACTGAACAGCCAGGCGTCCTGTAGCACCATCCCGATGCGCGATCGCAGCGAATGCCGGCTGACCGTGGCGGTGTCGACGCCGTCGATCAGGATCTGGCCGGAGTCGACGTCGTAGAACCGCATGAGCAGATTCACCAGCGTCGTCTTGCCCACCCCGGTGGGTCCGACGATCGCGACCGTGTTGCCCGGTTCGGCGGTGAACGACAGGTCGTCGATGACCGGTATGCCTGGCTGATAGCCGAAGCTGACGTGGTCGAATTCCACGCGTCCCGTTGGGCTTTCGCTGTTGAGCGCGGGCAGAGACGCAGAGCGGTCCGGCGATTCCTCCTGCTCGTCGAGCAATTCGAAGACCCGCTCGGCGCTGGCCAGTCCCGACTGCAGGGTGTTGTACATCGAGGTCACCTGATTCAGCGGTGCGTAGAACTGACGCACGTACTGGATGAAGGCCTGGATATTGCCCACGGTGATCTGTCCGGTTGCGACCTGTACGCCGCCGACGACCGCGACGGCGACGTAGCTGAGATTGCCGATGAACGTCGTTGCCGGCCCCACCAGTCCCGAAATCATCTGGGCGCCGAAACTGGCCTCGTACAAGTCGTCGTTGCGCCGGCGGAACTCGTCCTCGATCCGGGCACGCTGGCCGAATGTGCGAACCAGAGTGAAGCCGCTGTAGCTCTCTTCAATGTGGGCGTTGAGCCGCCCGGTGTTGGTCCACTGCGCGACGAACAGCCGCCGGGAGCGCCGGGCGATCGCCCGGGTGACCACTATCGACAGCGGCACCGTCAACAGAGCGAGACCGGTCAGCAGCGGCGAAATGCTCAGCATCATCAACAGCACGGTCGCCACGGTCAGGACCGCGCTCAGCAGTTGGGTGATGGTAACCGACAGTGACGTCTGCAGGTTGTCGATGTCATTGGTGACTCGGCTCAGCACTTCGCCTCGTTGACGAGTGTCGAAGTAGGCCAACGGAAGCCGGTGCAGTTTGTCTTCGACCTGGGTGCGCAGCGCCTGCAGCGAGCGTCGCACAGTGACGTTGAGCAGCCGGGCCTGCGCGTAAATCATCAGCGCCGCAACCACATACATTCCCAATGCCAGCGCCAGCGTCCGGAAGATCGCGTCGAAGTCGACCCCGTGGCCGGGAATCACGTGCATCCCGGAGAGCAGGTCGGCAAAGGCGTTGTCGCCGTGTGCCCGCGCCGCGGCGACGGCCTGGTCCTTGGTGATGCCCGCGGGTAGCCGGCGACCGATCACGCCGTTGAACAACAGGTCGGTGGCATGGCCGAGAATCCGCGGGACCACGACACCGATGACGGTGCCCAGGACGCTCAGGGCCGTCACCGCGACAGCGGCGTACCGCTGCGGCGCAAGCAACTTCACCAGACGGACGGTCGAGCGGGCGAAGTTCCGTGGCCGCATGGCCGGGGGAGCGGCCGGTCGCCGCGTCGCAGAGGTCATCGCGGGCCGCCCACTTCGGCGTCCATCGACTGCGATTCAGCGAACTCCCGGTAGGTCGGTGACTCGGCCAGCAGTGATTCGTGCGTGCCGGTACCCAACACCTGCCCGTCCTCGATGACGATCACCTGGTCGGCATCGACGATGGTCGAGATGCGCTGCGCCACAACGATCACCGTCGCATCCGGGGTGATCTCGGCCAGCCTGGCCCGCACCAGCGCGTCGGTGTGCACATCCAGTGCGGAAAACGCGTCGTCGAACACGTAGATCGCCGGACGCCGGATCACCGCCCGTGCGATCGCCAATCGTTGCCGCTGCCCGCCGGAGAAATTGATTCCACCCTGCGCGACGCGCATCTGCAGGCCATCGGCGTGCGCACGCACGAAGTCGTCGGCCGCCGCGACCCGCAGCGCCTCCCACATTTCATCTTCACTGGCGTCCGCTTTGCCATAGCGCAGGTTCTCGGCGACGGTCCCGGAGAACAGGTAGCCGCGCTGGGGCACCAACCCGATCGTCGACCACAGCTCTTCGACGTCGCGGTCGCGTACATCGACGCCGCCGACCTCAACGGTTCCGTCTGTCGTGTCGTACAACCGGCAGATCAGCGCCACCAGTGTCGACTTTCCCGAGCCGGTACTGCCGATGACGGCGGTGCTGGTGCCGGCCCGTGCGGTCAGCGAGATATCCTGCAGCACAGCCCGATCCGCCCCGGGGTAGCGGAACGACGCATGGTCCAGCCGAACCGATCCGCGGTCATCGGGCGACGGCTGCACTGGATTGGCCGGGTTGCCGACCGCCGGAGTCGTCGACAGCACCTCGGTGATCCGTTCGGCGCACACCGCGGCGCGCGGCAACACCATGATCGTCATCGTCGCCATCACCACGGCCATCAGGATCTGGGCGAAGTAGACGAGAAACGCGATCAGCGACCCGACCTGCATCTGGCCGCTGTCGATCCGCAGGCCGCCGAACCAGATCAGCGCCACGCTGGAGCCGTTGATGGTCAGCGTGGTGACCGGCAGCAGCAACGCCTGCCAGTTGCTGGCGTCCTGTGTCGTCGTCGACAGCGCGACGTTGGCCTCGTCGAATCGCTGCCGCTCGTACGGTTCACGCGCGAACGCGCGCACCACCCGCACACCGGACAGCTGCTCGCGCATGACCCGGTTGATGTTGTCGATCAGCCGCTGCATGCTGCGGAACAGCGGCAGCGTCTTCGAGATGATCACATAGTTGGCCACCACCAGCACCGGGACGCTGACCACCAGCAGCCAGGACAACCCGGCGTCCTGATGGATGGCCATGAAGATTCCGCCGACGCACATGATCGGCGCGGCGACCAGCACCGTGCACGCCATCTGCACCAGGAACTGGATCTGGCGGACGTCGTTGGTGGTTCGGGTCAGCAGTGTCGGCGCGCCGAATCGGGCCGTCTCGTGCTCGGAGAAGGTGGTGACGTGGTGGAACATCGCCGAGCGGAGGTCGCGACCGAAGCCCGTCCCGGCGCGGGAGCCGAAATACACCGCACCCACCGCGCACAGCACCTGCAGCGCCGTCACCGCGAACATCAGCACACCGAGCCGGATGATGGTGGCGGAGTCGCCTTTGGCGATGCCGTCGTCGATGATGGTCGCGTTCACCGTCGGTAGATACAGCGAGGCCAGGGTGCTGACCAATTGCAGCGCCATCACCGCTGCGACCAGCCATCGGTACGGCCGCACAAACTGGCGCAGCAGTGCCACGAGCATCTGGTTACTGTTGCATACAAGAAAGCACAGCTCACCGCGTGTGCGATGGTTGCCCAAAGGTGGTGCCGCTACAGTGCAACCTGTGATCACCAGAAGGTGGGGGTAGTGGTGCGGCGGAACGTGGCGGCACTTGCTCTGGCGGCGGCAGCGTTGGTTCCGATGGCGGCTGCGTGCTCTGATTCCGGCTCCAACCAGTCCCAGTCGCCCGGGTCGACGTCCCCGTCGTCCGGGCAGGGGAGTCATGGTCCGTCCTTCCCACAGTGCGGCGGTGTCAGCGACGAGACGGTCGACAAGCTGACGCAGATCAACGGGCTGATCAACACCGCCAAGAACTCGGTGGGCTGCCAGTGGCTGGCCGGCGGAGGCATTCTCGGCCCGCACTTCTCGTTCTCCTGGTATCGCGGCAGCCCGATCGGGCGCGAACGCAAGACCGAGGAATTGTCGCGGTCCAGCGTCGAAGACATCAATATCAGTGGACACGGCGGCTTCATCGCTGTCGGTAATGATCCGCAGTTGGGTGACTCGCTGTGCGAGGTCGGAATCCAGTTCAACGACGACTTCTTCGAATGGTCGGTGAACTTCAACCAGAAGCCCTACCCCGACGCCTGCAACATCGCGAAAGAGTTGGCGCGTCAAACGATTGCGAATGGCAAATGAGTGTCAGCGTGCGTCGTCGGTTATTGGTGAGCGTGGCCGTGCTGGCTACCGCATTGTCCGTTTCGACCGGCTGCACCAAGGCGGTCGACGGTTCGGCGCAAAAGGCGGGCGCCGGTGATTCGCCGCGCAACAACAATTCCGAGCAGCAGTATCCGAACCTGCAAAAGGAATGCGAAGTCCTGACCACCGACGTGCTGGCCAAGACAGTCGGTGCCGACCCGCAGGACATCCAGAGCACGTTCGTCGGCGCGATCTGCCGTTGGCAGGCGGCCAATCCTGGTGGTCTTATCGACATCACCCGACTCTGGTTCGAACAGGGCAGCCTGGCCAACGAGCGCAAGGTAGCCGAGTTTCTGAAGTACCAGATCGAGAACAAAACGATCGCCGGCGTGGCCTCGATCGTGATGAAACCCAATGATCCCAATGGCTCGTGCGGCGTCGCCAGCGACGCGGCCGGTGTGGTCGGTTGGTGGGTCAACCCCCAGGTGCCCGGTATCGACGCCTGCGCCCAGGCCCTCAAACTCATGGAGCTCACGCTCTCGACCAATTCCTGATTTTCAACCTTGAACTGACTGTCAGTGCGCTGGTAGAGCATGCCTGCGCACTCGATTTCGCATGCGTAATGCGGGATATGTCCACCAAACTGATCGACAGAGTTAAACCTTATTGAGACCTGAAACGGTTACGGGCCAATAGTGCAGCCCTATACGATCGACGAATGTCTGAAACACCCTCAAACGATCCATTGTCCGCTGCGGACACCACCACCGAATCTGTCGCCGCGCCAGCCGCAGCGCCGGTGGCCACACCTGCCACATCTCACGCCGCACGCCCGTCGAAGCTGCCCTTCTACCTGGCCGTCGCGGCGTTGGTGCTGGCGATCCTCGGCGTCGCGGGCGCTGCTTACGGGTACTTTTACCCGAACGAGAGCGCGGCGGCCGCGGGCAAATACAGCGACCAGCAGCGCAGCGACGCCAAAAAGCACATCTGCGAGACCTTCAAGATCGTGGACCGCGCCGTGGTCAGGAACTCACACCTGAAGAACCCGGACAACGGCGGCCCGATCGGCGCGCTCTCCGTCGCGACGGCGCAGCGCTTTGCCTTCTACGACGGTGGGGACTTCCTCCGCGACCGGGTGGCCTCAGAACCGGCGACTCCGAAAGACCTGGCGGACAACGCGAGCTCATTGGGAACCCAACTCGAAGAACTCAGCATCGGCTACCTCGCCGGCGCACAGGACTTCGCTCAGGACGAGCTGCGGCAAAACCTCGACGACAAGATCAAGAAGATCGTCGAAATCTGCAAGTAACCCCTTCGTCGTTGCCGCTAACGCGGTACGTGAAAATCGGCCAGCTGGGCGGACCCGAGTTCGAGGTCCGTCCAGCTGCCGTTTAGCCGTAGTACAGCCATGGCCGACGTCGGAAATTTGAGCGAAATACGTTCGGCGGCATTGGCATTGATCGTCAACGGGTTGGCCAATCCCAAGGCCAGCTGCGTCATCGTGGGCTCGTGTCCGACCACCAGCAACACCGAGACATCGTCGCCGATACCGTTGATCTGCTCGATCACCATGCCTGGTGAGGCGTCGTAGAGCCGGTCGTCGTAGCGGACCGGCGCGTCAATGCCGGTGCGCGCCAGGGTTTCACGGGTGCGGGTCGCCGTCGAGCAGAGTACCGAGTCGAATGTGGGCAGCTGGGCGCGTAGCCATTCACCCGCTAATCCGGCTTCGCGTCTACCGCGAGATGCCAACGGTCGGTCATGGTCGGCGACTCCGTCTGGATAGGCCGACTTGGCGTGGCGTAGCAGCACCAGCGTGCGTTCGTGGTCGCTCACTCGATAGACGGTACTTCCCGGCTGGCCCCGCCGGTGGCTCATGTGGCTGATGTGGCACCTGCGCATCGGTGAGGCGCAACGCCGTCGACGGGTGCCGGACCTGCCGATTGACGTCCCCGGACTTGTCGGCGGGCGGTCCTAAACTCGCGGTGCCCGGTCGCCCGGCCGGCATCTTGCGGAAGGGACTCCGGTCGTAATGCGATTCGTGCACACCGCCGACTGGCAACTCGGCATGACCCGTCACTTCCTGGCGGGCGAGGCGCAACCGCGTTACTCGGCCGCCCGGCGTGATGCGGTGGCCGGGCTCGGTCCGCTGGCGGCCGACGCCGGTGCGGAGTTCGTTGTGGTGTCCGGTGACGTCTTCGAAGACAACCAGTTGGCGCCGACGGTCATCAGTCAGTCGCTGGAAGCCATGCGCGCCATCGGGATTCCGGTCTACCTGCTGCCGGGCAACCACGATCCGCTGGACGCCTCATCGGTGTACACCAGTGCGCTGTTCACCGCCGAGTGCCCGGCCAATGTCCGGGTGCTGGACCGCGCCGGCATCCATGAGGTCCGGCCCGGAGTGCAGATCGTCGCGGCGCCGTGGCGCTCCAAACGGCCGACCACCGACCTGGTCGCCGACGTGCTGGAGGGCCTTCCCTCTGACGGAGCCACCCGGGTGCTGGTCGCGCACGGCGGTGTCGACGTGCTCGACCCCGATCCCACCAAGCCGTCGTTGATTCGGCTGGCCGGCGTGCAGGATGCGTTGTCCCGCGGCGCAATTCACTATGTGGCGCTGGGCGACAAGCACTCGCTGACCGATGTGGGCAGCACCGGCCGGATCTGGTACTCAGGCTCGCCGGAGGTGACCAACTACGACGACGTGGAAAGCAACCCCGGTCACGTGCTGATCGTCGACATCGACGAGGTGGATCCACAGCATCCCGTGACCGCGCAGGCCGCCCGCGTGGGCCGCTGGCGATTCGGCACGCTGAACCGGCACGTGGACACCAGCCGCGACATCGCCGACCTGGACATCAACCTCGACCTGATGGCCGACAAAGACCGAACTGTGTTGCGGCTGGCCCTGATTGGCTCGCTGACCGTCACCGACCGCGCCGGGCTGGACGCCTGCCTGGACAAATATTCGCGGTTGTTCGCGTCGCTGCGGGTATGGGAAAGCCACAGCGATCTGGCCGTGATCCCGGCCGACGGTGAGTTCAGCGATCTGGGGATCGGTGGGTTCGCGGCCGCGGCGGTCGAGGAGTTGGTGGAGGTCGCGCGCGGCGGCGCCGACGAGACCGCGGGCGACGCACAGGCGGCCCTCGCGTTGTTATTGCGGTTGACCGACCACGGCCAGCAGGCGCGGGGTGCGGCATGAAATTGCACCGTCTGGTTCTGAAGAACTACCGCGGCATCGACAACCGCGAGATCGACTTTCCCGATCATGGGGTGGTCGTGGTGTCGGGTGCCAACGAGATCGGCAAGTCGTCGATGGTCGAGGCGCTCGACCTGTTACTGGAGTCCAAGGATCGGTCGACGAAGAAAGAGGTCAAGCAGGTCAAGCCGACCCACGCGGACGTCGGATCCGAGATCACCGCCGAGATCAGCGCGGGCGCTTACCGTTTCATCTATCGCAAGCGCTTCCACAAGAAGCCCGAGACGCAGCTGACAGTTCTCGAACCGCGCCGCGAGCAGCACAGCGGCGACGAGGCGCACGACCGCGTGCAGGCGATGCTGACCGAGACCGTGGACACCGAATTGTGGCATGCCCAAAGGGTTTTGCAGTCCGCGTCGACCGATGCGGTAAACCTGTCGGGCTGCAACGCGCTGACCCGGGCCCTCGATGTTGCCGCCGGCGATGCGGCTGCCCTGTCGGGGACCGAGCCGTTGCTGATCGAGCGGATCGACAGCGAATATGCCCGCTACTTCACCCCGACGGGCCGCCCCACCGGCGAATGGACCACGGCGATCAAAGTATTGGATGCCGCCAACCAGGAAGTCGAGCGTTGCGCCGCGGCGGTCGCCGAGGTCGACGACCGGGTTCAGAGCCACGGCGTACTAACCGTCGAACTTGCCGAGCTGACCGAGCAGCGCCGGGCCGCCTGCATCCGGGAGACCGCCGCCCAGGGCGCCGCCGACGCCATCGCCCGGCTCACCGAGCAGGTGCGCGAAGCCGAGCTGATTGCCGCTGCCGCGACCGCGACCAGCACCGCGTCGACAGCCACCCAGGCCGAGCGGGCCCGGCTGCGTACCGAAAACGAGGCGCGCACAGCCGCAGTCGCCGTCCTGGAAGACGAAGCCCGCGAGGCAACCGAGGCGCAAGCGGTGGCTCGCGACGTCACCGTCGAGGCCGACGCCGCCGTCGAATCGGCCGACCAGGCTCTCGCCGCCGCCCAGCAGCGCGCTGAGACCGCGAGGAGCCTCGTCGACGATTTGGGCCGCCGCGAGGAGACCCAGCGCTTGGCCGCCAAGCTCACGAAGATCGATGCCGCACTGCGCGAGCGGGACGAGGTGGCAAAAGAGCTATCCACCATCGCCCTCACCGACGACCTGCTGCGGCAGATCGAACAGGCTGCCGCGGCGGTCGAGCGGACCGAAAGTCAGCTCACACTGGTCTCGGCGACAGTCGAATTCGTCGCCAGCGCCGACATCGAATTGGTCATCGGCGATCAGCGGGTGTCGCTGCCTGCCGGCCAGAGTTGGTCGACGGTCGCGAACACCGCCACCGAGGTCGAGATTCCCGGCATCGTGACTGCGCGCGTCACACCCGGCGCATCCGCGCTCGACATTCAGGCGCAATACGCTGCGGCGCAAGAGAAGTTGGCCGCTGTGCTGGCAGCGGCGCAGGCCGCCGATCTGGCCGCGGCACACCAGGCCGATCAGCGTCGCCGTGAACTGCAGAGCGTCCGCGGCCAGCTCACCGCCACCCTGGCAGGCCTGTCTGATGACGAGGACGTCGAGCAGTTGCGCTCACGGTTGGCGCATTTGCAGTCCCAACCCGCGGTATCCGACGATATCGATGCCGGCGCTGCGCGTGCCGAACTCCTCGAGGCGATCGCGGCCCGCGCGCAGGCCGGCGTGGACCGCGAAACTCATCGCAAGGTCGCGGCGTTGGCGTTGAAGAAGCTCACCGAGATATCCACGCAGGCAACGCGTGTGCAGGACAAGCTGGTCACCCAGCGTGCCGAGCTTGTCACCGTCGCCGATCGGCTGGCCGAACAACGGGCCACCACGCCTGACGAGAAGCTGGCCGCTACCGTCGACGCCGAGGCGACGAAAGCGGACACCGCTGCGGCCCGTGTCGCCGAGCTGTCGGAACAGTTGGCCGCGAAAGCGCCCGAGGCCGTCGCTGCGGAGTTGGCCGACGCCGTCGAGGCAGCTGCCGCGTTGGGTCGGCGGCATGACGACGTCACCCGCACGCTGCACGAGATCGCCGCGCAGCTAACGGTATTCAGCGCCGAAGGCCGCAGAGGCAAACTCGATGTGGCCGAGATCGACCGCGAGCACGCCCGCAGCGAGCATGACGGAGTCGGTCGCCGGGCCCGCGCGGTGCAGATGCTGCGCGAAGTGATGACGCGGCACCGCGACACCACCCGGCTGCGTTATGTGGAGCCGTTCCGCGCCGAACTACAGCGGCTCGGCCGTCCAGTTTTCGGCCCGAGCTTCGAGGTCGAGGTCGACAGCGACCTGTGCATCCTCAATCGCACGCTGGACGGTCGGACCGTTCCGTACGAGTCGCTCTCCGGCGGGGCGAAAGAGCAACTCGGCATCCTGGCCCGGCTGGCCGGGGCGGCACTGGTCGCCAAGGAGGACGCCGTGCCGATCCTGATCGACGATGCGCTCGGCTTCACCGATCCCGATCGGCTGGTCAAGATGGCCGCGGTGTTCGACACCTTGGCGGAGCGGGGGCAGGTCATCGTATTGACTTGCACGCCAGCACGATACGACGGCGTGAAAGACGCCCTGCGGATTGAGTTGTGCGCCTGAGGAACAGCCGCGCTGAAAATCGGTTGTCAGGCCAAGGCGATAGCTGCTAGTTTCCGAACGACCGTGCAAGAGAACGAGGAGGTGGTACCCGTGAACGAATCGACGTGGGTGCTCCTGTTCGGGGTCACGGTCGGGCGGTAGGTCGTCTGGGAGCGCCGTTCAACGAGCACTCCCGAAAGGCACGACCATGCACTTCACTTCCGAACAGCGCCTCGATGATGGCAGCCTCGAACGCGCATTCCTCCTCGGCGACGTCCCCGGAACCCTATGGACACCTGCATCGGCACCAGCGCCACTGATCTTGCTCGGCCATCCCGGCGGGCCGGGCGGATTGCGCACTCTGTACCCGCGGCTCGCGAGCCGAGCCCGGCGCTCGTTGGCGAGCGGCTTTGCCGCGGCGACCATCGAGCTCCCCGGCAGCGGTGACCGCCCGCGCTCGGTCGACGCCGAGCTGGCCCGCGCCGACCTGCACCGGGCGCTGGCAGCCGGAAAACCGGTCGACGAGATTGTCGAGCGGCTCGTCATCCCGCTGGTCGACAAGGCGGTCCCGGAATGGCAGTCCACCCTCGACGCGCTCCTTTCACTGCCCGAAGTCAGCGGTCCGGTCGGCTACTCCGGCGGGCTGATCGCGATCGGTATCCGGCTCGCGGTGATAGAGCCGCGCATCGCGGCGGCCGGCCTCTTCGCCGGGAGTTTCGTGCCGCGCTCCATGTTCGACGAAGCCCGTCAGGTTACTATTCCGCTGCACGTCCTACTGCAATGGGACGACCGAGGAAACGACCGGGCGCTGGCACTGGAGCTGTTCGATGCCTTCGGCTCGAAGGAGAAAACGCTCTACGCAAACATGGGCGGGCACACCGGCGTCCCGCAGTTCGCTGGAGACGACGCGGCCCGTTTTTTCACGCGGCACCTGAAGTGACGCCGCCGGGTTACCGCCGCGCGTCGACGCGGGCCGGGATGGGCCCCTTCGCGACCGTGGTGCACGGCGATTCGAGCGCAAAGTCCTCACCCGTCGAACGGATCCGGATAGATCGGACGATCGTGGCGAGCGCGAGGGTCGTCACCATCATCGCGAAGTGCTCACCGATGCACGAACGCGGCCCGGCGGCGAACGGAATGAACTGCCAGCGGCCACGATTCGCGGAGTTCTCCGGGCTGAATCGGTCGGGGTCGAATACCAGCGGGCGTTCCCATAAACCCGGATCCCGGTGCAGCGCAGTGATTGCGACGGCCACAATGCTTCCCGCCTCCACCCGGTAGCCGTCCACTGCGATGTCGCCCAGCGCCAACCGACCGACCCCCGCGGCCGGCGGGCACAGTCGCAACGACTCGTTGATCACCTGGGCGGTGTATCCCAGTCGGGGGACGTCCTCGGGCGTCAGTTCTCGATCGCCGATCTCGGCAACCTCGGCGGCGACCCGATCCTGCATCTCGGGATGGTGCCCGAGTTGCCACAAGGCATAGGTCAGCATCGTCGCCGTAGTGTCGTGGCCGGACAGCATGAAGATCAGCAGCTCGTTGGCGATCGCCTCGTCGGAGAGCGGCCGGCCGGTGTCGGGGTCGGTGGCAGCGATCAATGCGTGAACCAGCGGCGCATCGCAGGTCGGGTCCGCACGGCACGCCTGCAGGATGTCCATGGTGGCTTGGCGCATCGTCGCCACCGCGGCGCGAGCGCGACGTCGTGGCGGCGTCGGGAGCCACCGCGGGGCGCGGATCGGCCGCAATGCACGATCGGTCGCGTAGGCCGACGCCACGTGCATGTTCTCGGCGATCTCGTTGCCGAATTGGTTGACATCGACACCGAGGATCGAGCGGCCGAGTGACCGCATGGCAAGTCGGCGGCACTCAGCGTCGAGGTCGATGTCGCCCGTCGACAGCCAGTCTTCGGCGGAAGTTTGCGCCGCCCGTGTCATGTGCCTGCCGAAGCTGCCGACGCTGTGTTTGGTGAACACCGGTTGTAGTGCGCGTTTGCGCGGAGCCCATTCTCTGTTGGGCAGGACGAAGAGGTTGTCGCCCGACACGTTCCGGATTTCCTGGTGGATCAGGCACCGCTCGGTGAGTCCGTCCGTGCGTCCCAACACGTCGCGCACGCCGTTGGGCGAGCTGACCAGCACCAGGGCCGGGGCAAGAAACTTCGGCAGCGGGACGAAGCGGGTCACCGGTCCACCAGCCTCACTCAACAGTGTCAGTCCGCTGTGCAGCGCCCGCGCCGCCGACAGCACCTGCCGAATCGGCAGCGGATTCTTCGGCGCAAGCGGGAGCGCGCCGATGTCGAGTCGGTCGATCGTCGCGGTCATGGCACCAAGAATTACGTTCTGCCAGGCGGAATGCAAGCTTTTGCGTCCCTGACGGTCAGCGCGTGAAACCGATTGCCGTGTAATCGAGGTCAGCCAGGCCGGGCGCACCGAAGTTGGCCAGCGAGCTGTTGACCGCGACGTTGCCGGGTGACTGCACCAGCGGCAGGCTGAATCCCTCGGCCCAGATCGCCTTGTCGACGTCGTTGGCCAGCACCCGCGCCTTGGCCGGATCCAGCTCTTCGAGCGTCTTCTCGACCTTCGCGTCGATGTCGGCGCTGCCGATCTTGCCGAAGTTGCTCTCCCCGCCGGAGACATAGATCTGGGTGAGCGCCGACAGCGGGAAAGCGTCACCCTGCCAACCGAATTGGGCGATATCGAAAGCGCCGACATTGATGTAGTTGGTGAAGAATCCACTGCCGGCCTTCGCCATCAGCTCGAGCTTCACGCCGATCTGGGCGAGGCTGTGCTGCGCGATCAGACCGAACTGCCGGCTGGTCTGCGCGTCGTAGAACAAGTCGCGGACGACGAGTTGGCGTCCGTCGCGTTCGCGGAACCGCCCATTGAGTTTCCAGCCCAGCGCGTCGAGGTCGCGCTTGGCCTTCTCCGGGTTGTAGGCCACGACGCCGCTGTTGTCTTCGTAGCCTTGCTGGCCCTCGACATAGATGTGGTTGTTCAGCGCGGCCGGATGGCTGTTGAGTCCGTGCTGGCTGACGGCGGCGATGCTCTGCCGGTCGATGCCCTCGGCGATGGCGCGCCGCAATGCCGGGTCGGCCAGAATCGAGCCCTTCGCGCCGTTGAAGGTGAAGTGATACCAGCTCGGCGTCGGCGCTCGGCGGATGGAAACGCCTGTGGTGCGCCTGGCGATCGTCATCTGATCCAGCCCGGAGAGTCCGGTCGCGTCGATCGCCTTGTTCTGCAGCGCCGGAAGTCGGGCCGAATCGTCGAGCACCAGGAAAGTGATCCGGTCCAGCCGTGGCCGTTCGCCCCACCATTTAGGGTTGCGGCTCAACACAATTCGCTGCTTGGTCCTATCCAGTGCGGAGACTATGAACGGGCCGGACGACGGACCGGGGCCAGAGAGCTGGGCCGTGTTGAACGCGTCCGGTGTGGCGGTCATGCTCTTCGGTAGCAGCATGGTGTTGCCGGCGAACATGCCGCGCCATTCCGCGTAGGGCTTGGCGAAGGTGATCACCGCCTGGCGGTCATTGACGCCGCGGGTCACCGACTTGACCCGTTCGCTGCCGTTGGTGCCGGCGATGGCGAAGTTCTTGTCGGCTCCGCTGGTGGCGTGGATCTGGCTGGCGATGTCTTCCCAGCTGAGCGGGGTGCCGTCGGACCACACGGCCTTCGGGTTGAAGGTGTAGGTGACCACCTGCGGGTTGGTCCCGGTGAGTTCGACGCTGCTGAAGTAGTCGGTGTCCACGCTGGTGGAGCCGTCCGGTCCGATCACGAACGCCCGCGGCAGCGTGGCTTTGACCATGCCGGCGACGTCGGCGGAGTTGCCATCGATGTGCAATGTGTTGAAGTTCGAGGGGAACTCGGTGAGCGCCAGTCGCAGGTCGCCGCCGTCGCGCAGGGTCGCCGGGTTCTGCGGGTTGACATCGCTGGTCGCGCCGACGACGGGGGCGGGCCCGGTCGTCAGGTAGTCGGCGGCCGACGAGCAGCCCGCCACGACCAACGCGGCGAACACGATCGCCAGTAGACGCTTAGCCATGAGCCGAATCCGGTTGCGGCACAGCCGCCAACAGGCGGCGGGTGTACTCGTGCTGTGGTCGGCTGAAGATCTCGTCGCTGTCACCCTGCTCCACGATGGCGCCGCGCAGCATTACCACGACCCGGTGGGCCAGGTGCTTCACGACCGAAAGGTTGTGTGAAACAAACAGATACGACAGCCCGAGCTCCTGCTGCAGATCGAGCAGCAGGTTGAGGATGCCGGCCTGAATCGACACGTCGAGCGCCGACACCGGCTCATCGAGCGCGAGGATCTTGGGCCGCAGCGCCAGCGCCCGCGCGATCCCGATGCGCTGCTTTTGCCCGCCGGAGAACTCACCGGGATACCGGCTGGCATCGGTGTGCCGCAGCCCGACGGTGTCGAGCAGCTCGGCGACCCGCGTGCTGGTGTCAGCTTTGCTGAATCCGTTGGCGTGCAACGGCTCAGCCAGCAGATCGAAAACCGGCAAGCGTGGATCCAGCGCCGCCGCCGGATCCTGGAAGACGACCTGGATGTCGCGCCGCAGTGCCCGGCGGCCCGCAGACTTCAGCGTGGCGACGTCGGTGCCCAGCACTTCGATCGAACCCGACTGCGGCGCCACCAATTCAAGTATCTCGTGCAGCGTCGTCGACTTGCCCGACCCCGACTCGCCCACAATGGCCAGCGTGCGGCCCCGCTGCAGTTCGAAGCTGATGCCGTCGACCGCGCGGACTTCACCGATGCTCCGGCGAAACAACACGCCCTTCGTCAACGGGTAGGTCTTGACCAAGTCGCGCACCCGCACGACGACGGATGGTTCACCCGACTCGGGCACGTCTGCAGAAGTGCTGACTCCGTACACGTCTGAGGCGCTGCGCCCGACGACGTGCTCGGTGCGGATACAGGCCGCGCTGTGGTGCGGAGCAACCGGCAACAGCTTCGGCTCTGCGGTGCGGCATTCGTCGACGACCAGCGGGCAGCGTGGCCCGAACGGGCACCCCGGCTCCAGCGCGGTCAGCGACGGGGGAGCGCCCGGGATGGGCACCAGCCGGGTGCCCTGCGGGGCGTCCAACCGCGGGACCGAACCCAATAGTCCGACGGTGTACGGCATTCGGCGATCACGGTAGACATCGTTGACGGCGGCCGATTCGACGATCCGCCCGGCGTACATCACCAACGCCCGGTCGGCGAATTCGCCCACCACGCCCAGGTCGTGGGTGATCAGCAGCACCCCGGCGCCGGTGACGTCGCGTGCGGTCTTGAGCACCTCGAGGATTTGCGCCTGAACGGTGACGTCGAGAGCGGTGGTCGGCTCGTCGCAGATCAACAGGTCGGGATCGTTGGCGATCGCGATCGCGATCACCACGCGCTGACGCTCGCCGCCGGACAGCTCGTGCGGAAAGGCACGCGCCCGACGCTCGGGTTGCGCGATGCCGACCAGCTCGAGCAACTCGACCGCGCGCTGACGAGCCGCACGCTTGCCGGTGCGCGGCTGGTGAACCTCGATGGCCTCGGCGATCTGATCGCCGACGGTGTAGACCGGCGTCAGCGCCGACATCGGGTCCTGAAAGACCATGCCGATCGTGTTGCCGCGAAACCGCGACATAGCGTCATCGGGCAACCCGATCAGCTCGGTGCCCTGCAACCGCACCGAACCGCGGACGTCGGCGTACTCCGGAAGCAGCGACACCACCGCCATCGCCGCAGTGGACTTGCCCGAACCGGACTCGCCGACGATCGCCACCACCTCGCCGGCGTCGACGTGAAAGTCGATGCCGCGGACAGCTTTCAGCGGCGGCCCTTCGGTGGGGAAGCTGACCGCAAGGTTGGAGACGTCCAGCAGGCGGCTCACGGGCGGCCGGCCCGGGAAGCGGGATCGAGCGCGTCGCGCAGACCGTCGCCGGTGACGTTGGCGCACACCAGGATCAGCACCAGAACGCCGGCGGGGAATAAGAACACCCACGGGAACGTCGTCGCCGACTGGGTGCCGTCGGCGATCAGCGTTCCCAGCGACACATCCGGGGGCTGGATGCCGAATCCGAGGAAACTCAGCCCCGTCTCGGCGAGGATCGCGACGGCGACGTTGAGAGCGGTGTCGATGATCAGGATCGACGCGACGTTCGGCACCACGTGATGGGTGATGATCCGCCAGTTGGGCACGCCCATATATCGGGCGGCACGGATGAATTCGCGTTCCCGCAGGCTCATTGTCATGCCGCGGACCATGCGCGAGCTGACCATCCAGCCGAAGCCTGCCAGCAGCACAACCAGCACGATGACGTTGCCCGAACTCTTGAAGCGCGGCGTCAGGATCATGATCAACAGGAACGCGGGCACCACCAGCATGAGGTCGACGAACCACATCAGCGCGCGGTCGCGCCAGCCGCCGAAGTAGCCGGAGATCGAGCCCACGGTCGCGGCGATAGCGGTGGAGATCACCGCCACGCACACCGCGATCAGCATCGACTTCTGCATGCCTCGCAGGGTCTGGGCCAGCAGATCCTGGCCAAGTGCGTTGGTGCCCAACCAGTGTCGGGTGTTCGGCGGCTGCAGCAGCGCGTCGAAGTCCAGGTCGCTGTAGGAGTAGGGCAGAAACGAAGGCAGCGCATAGCAGCCGACGAACAGTGCGAGTAGCACCACCATCGCCGTTACCGCCGAGCGGCGACGCAGGAAGCGGCGCAGCACCAACGTCCGTCGCGAGGCGAATTCCGGCGTCTCCAAAGTCGCCGTGTTGATTTCGCGCCGCTTCTCCTCATCGCTTCGCTCTGCATCGGCGCCGGCGCGGGTCATGACACCCGCACCCGGGGATCGAGCGCTGCGTAGATGACGTCGGAGAGCAGGCCGGCCAGCAACACGACCGCCCCGGCGAACACCGTGATCGCCGCGACGATGTTGGCGTCCTGAGTCGCGACCCCCTGCACCATCCACTCGCCCATGCCGTGCCAGCCGAAGATCTTCTCGACGAACACCGCCCCGGTCACCAATCCGGCTACCCCGTAAGCAAATAACGTCGCCAACGGGATCAAAGCGGTACGCAGTCCGTGCTTGATCAGTGCGCGTCGGCGGGTCAGGCCTTTGGCCCGCGCGGTGCGAATGAAATCCTGGCCGAGCACGTCGAGCATCGCGTTACGCTGGTAGCGGCTGAACCCGGCCGCGGTGCCCAGCGTCAACGTCAGCGTCGGTAAGACCAAGTGCTGCAACCGATCCACCAACCGTGACCCTGCCCCGTCGATCAGTGCGGGCGAGGTTTCCCCGGTGTATTGAAACAGCTGCCATCCCAGCGCCCAGTTCACCCGTAGCGCCCCGAGGATCAGCAGGTTGGCGATCACGAACGTCGGTGCGGACAAAACCAGCAGCGACAGCATCGTGATCACGCGGTCACTGATGCGGTACTGGCGGATCGCCCCCCAGGCGCCGAGCACCACCCCGATGATCGTTCCGGCCACCGACCCGATCAGCAGCAGTCGAAGGCTGACACCGATGCGGCGCCACAGTTCACCGGATACCGGCTGACCGGTGATTGTGGCGCCGAAGTCGCCGCGCACCGCATGCGATGCCCAGTCCGCGTAGCGCAACGGAATGGGTTTGTTCAGCCCGAGCTGGGCGGCCTTGGCGTCGATCACGGCCTGCGGCGGGCGTGGACTGCGCTGCATCAGGCTCTCCAGCGGCGAGAACGCCACCGACGTCAGGCAGAACGTCAGAAACGACGCCAAAGCCAGCAGCACCACGTAGTTCAGCACGCGACGTGCCAGGAAGCGGGTCATGACTACCGGCCTCGCCCCTGTCGCATCCGCTCAGACTAAGAGACACGTCACCGCGCGGCGCGAGCAACATTGCGATCCGCTTGATTTGGACTCCTCGACTGGCGGCTGTCGGGTCGTAGGCTGGACGGTTGTGACAGTCACCGACGGCTACCTGGCCAACAACGCCGACTACGCGAAGTCCTTCGACGGCCCACTACCGCTGCCCCCGAGCAAGCACGTCGCGGTGTTGGCCTGCATGGATGCCCGGATCGATGTGTATCGCGCCCTCGGCATCAACGAAGGCGAGTCACACGTCATCCGCAACGCCGGCGGCGTGGCCACCGATGACGCGATCCGCTCCCTCGCGATCAGCCAGCGACTGCTGGGAACCACCGAGATCATCCTGATCCACCACACCGACTGCGGAATGTTGACCTTCAACGACGACGACTTCAAACGCGCGATCCAGGACGAGACCGGGGTCAAGCCGCCGTGGTCGGCGGAGGCGTTCCCCGACCTTGCCGAGGACGTTCGGCAGTCCCTGCGGCGCATCGAGAACAGCCCGTTCGTCACCAAGCACACGTCGGCGCGCGGCTTCATCTTCGACGTCGCCACCGGCAAGCTCGACGAGGTCACGCTCTAACACCTACGTCCCACCAGCTTCTTCCGTCGCTCAGCGGAGGGCTGGTGCCCTTTTCGTTTCGGCACCACGGGCGATATCACCTGCCGGCTTTTCGCTCAGAGGTGGGCACATCGGGCACCCCTGACGTCGGGAGGCTGCCGGGGCAAATGTGGTTGAGGCGGCTTCACTTTCGGCGGGGCGAACTTCCCGAATTCGTTGACAGCCGCGGACCCGGCTGGTTTCATACTCGTTAATGTCTGTAATCCTGACCAAATCTACCAACTTAACCGTTGATTGGAAGGCCGATGACTAGCCAAGAAGCGCCCGCGGCCGGGCAGTACGAGTTGAGCCATCTGCGCTCGCTCGAGGCCGAAGCGATCCACATCATCCGCGAGGTGGCCGCCGAGTTCGAACGTCCGGTGCTGCTGTTCTCCGGCGGCAAGGACTCGATCGTGATGTTGCAGCTGGCGCTGAAGGCATTCCGGCCCGGGCGTCTGCCGTTCCCGGTGATGCACGTCGACACCGGTCACAACTTCGACGAGGTGATCAGCACGCGCGACGAGCTGGTGGCCGAAACCGAGGTGCGGTTGGTCATCGCCAAGGTCCAAGACGACATCGATGCTGGCCGGGCGGTGGAAACCATCCCGTCGCGTAACCCGCTGCAGACGATCACGCTGCTGCGCGCGATCCGGGAGAACAACTTCGACGCCGCGTTCGGTGGCGCCCGACGCGACGAGGAGAAGGCGCGCGCCAAGGAGCGGGTGTTCAGCTTCCGCGACGAGTTCGGTCAGTGGGACCCCAAGGCCCAGCGGCCCGAGCTGTGGAACATCTACAACGGCCGACACCACAAGGGTGAGCACATCCGGGTGTTCCCGCTGTCCAACTGGACCGAGTTCGACATCTGGTCCTACATCGGCGCGGAGAAGATCAAGCTGCCGTCGATCTACTACGCCCACCGGCGGCAGGTCTTCAAGCGCGACGGCATGTTGCTGGCGGTCGACCGGCACCTGCAGCCGCGCGCCGACGAGGAAGTGTTCGAGACCACGGTCCGATTCCGCACGGTCGGCGACGTCACCTGCACCGGCTGTGTGGAGTCG
Organism: uncultured Actinomycetota bacterium; assembly: GCA_963750885.1. Lineage (GTDB taxonomy): Bacteria > Actinomycetota > Actinomycetes > Mycobacteriales > Mycobacteriaceae > Mycobacterium. Next base: position 34,420 of record CAVVSN010000027.1, on the reverse strand, counting down.
GAGGCGGCCACGGTCGCCGAAGTGGTTGCCGAGACGGCAGTCTCGCGGCTGACCGAACGTGGCGCCACCCGCGCCGACGACCGGATCTCCGAAGCCGGCATGGAAGACCGCAAGAGGCTGGGGTACTTCTGATGGCAACGTTGCTGCGCATCGCAACTGCAGGTTCGGTCGACGACGGCAAGTCCACGCTGATCGGGCGGCTGCTGTACGACTCCAAGGCCGTCATGGACGACCAGTGGGCCTCGGTCCAACGCACATCCAAAGACCGCGGCCACGAATACACCGACCTGTCGCTGGTCACCGATGGGCTGCGCGCCGAGCGCGAACAAGGCATCACGATCGACGTCGCCTACCGCTACTTCGCCACTCCCAAGCGGAAATTCATCATCGCCGACACCCCGGGCCACATCCAGTACACCCGCAACATGGTGACCGGCGCGTCCACTGCTCAGCTGGCCATCGTGCTGGTCGACGCCCGCCACGGCCTGCTGGAGCAGTCTCGTCGGCACACATTCCTGGCCTCGCTGCTCGGCATCGAGCACATCGTGCTCGCGGTCAACAAAATGGACCTCATCGATTGGGACAAGGGAACTTTCGAGGCGATCCGCGACGAGTTCCATGCCTTCGCCACCCGCCTCGACGTCCAGGACGTGCTGACCATCCCGATGTCGGCGCTGCTCGGCGACAACGTGGTCACCAAGTCCGACCACACGCCGTGGTACGACGGGCCCGCGCTGCTGTCGCACCTCGAAGAGGTTTATGTCGCGGCTGATCGTAATCTCGTCGACGTCCGGTTCCCGGTGCAATACGTCATCCGCCCGCAGACCCGCGAGCATCTGGACCACCGCAGCTACGCGGGCACGGTAGCCAGCGGCGTGATGCGCCCGGGCGACGAAGTCGTCGTGCTGCCAACCGGCAAGCCCACCCGCATCACCGCGATCGAGGGTCCGAACGGCTCTGTGGCTGAGGCATTTCCGCCGATGGCGGTCTCGGTGAGCCTGGCTGACGACATCGACATATCACGTGGCGACATGATCGCCCGGCCCGCCAATGCACCGCGGGTCGCCCAGGAATTCGACGCGACGGTGTGCTGGATGGCCGACGCCGCGCCACTGGAAGCCGGACGCGACTACCTGATCAAGCACACCACCCGAACCACCCGGGTCAGGGTCACCGATCTCGACTACCGGCTCGACGTCAACACGCTGCGCCGCGACAAAGACGCAAAGTCGTTGCAGCTCAACGAGCTCGGCCGGATATCGCTGCGTTCTCAGGTGCCATTGCTGCTCGATGAGTACACCCGAAATCCCAGCACCGGATCGTTCATCCTGATCGATCCGCACACCAATGGCACCGTTGCCGCGGGCATGGTGTTGCGGGAAGCCACCACGCTCTCGGCGAGCCCCAACGCGGTGCGGCACGCCTCACTGGTGACCGCCAACGACCGGCTCACCCGCGGTCGCACGTTGTGGTTCACCGGGCTTTCGGCGTCGGGTAAGTCTTCGGTGGCCATGCTGGTCGAACGCAAGCTACTCGAAAAAGGTATTCCCGCTTTCGTTCTCGACGGCGACAACCTGCGGCACGGCTTGAACGCCGACCTGGGTTTCAGCATGGCCGATCGGGCCGAGAACCTGCGCCGCCTGGCGCACGTGGCGGCGCTGATCGCCGACTCCGGTCAGACCGTGCTGGTGCCGGCGATCAGTCCATTGGAGGAGCATCGTGCGCTGGCCCGTGCCGTGCATACCGAAGCAGGCCTGGACTTCGTCGAGGTTTTCTGCGACACCCCGCTGGAGGACTGCGAGCGGCGAGACCCCAAGGGCCTCTACGCTAAGGCGCGGGCTGGTGAGATCACGCACTTCACCGGGATCGACAGCCCGTACCAGCGACCGAAGACGCCGGACCTGCGACTCGTACCGGATCGCAGTCTGGACGAATTGGCGCAGCAAGTCGTCGACCTGATCGAGGGGCGGAATTGAGCGACCACAGCGACCACGAGGTAGCCGCGCAGCTGGCCACCGAAGCGGGCCAACTGTTACTGGCAATACGCGAGGAACTTGCGGATGCGACCGAGGCGGATCGAAAAGCCGCGGGGGACAAGCGCTCTCACGACTACCTGATGGAGGCGCTGGCCCGCGAACGTCCTGACGACGCGGTGCTCTCCGAAGAAGGCGTCGACGACCCGGTGCGGCTGAGCGCGCAGCGGGTGTGGATCGTCGACCCGCTGGACGGCACCCGGGAGTTCTCCGAGCTGGGCCGCCACGACTGGGCCGTGCACGTCGCGCTGTGGCAATCCGGCGTACTGGTAGCCGGCGCGGTTGCCCTGCCCGCGCAGGGCGTCACCTTGGCCACCCCCGATCCCGTGCCGCCACCGACTTATTCGGGTGAGCCGCGAATCGTGGTCTCGCGCACCCGACCGCCGGAGATCGCGCTGAAGGTCCGCGACCAGTTGAACGGCACGCTGGTTCCGATGGGATCGGCCGGCGCAAAGGTTGCCGCCGTCATCCAAGGATTGGCCGACGTCTACGTCCACGCCGGCGGACAGTACGAGTGGGATTCGGCCGCACCGGTCGCTGTGGCCCGTGCCGCCGGCTTGCACACGTCGCGCATCGACGGATCCCCGCTGGAGTACAACCGGGCCGATCCGAAGTTGCCGGACCTGGTGGTGTGCCGCCCCGAATACGCCGACGCGGTGCTCGCGGTCACCGGCTGAGCGGGTTCCGGTGGGAGAATCTCATTCCATGCGGATGTCGGCGAAGGCGGAGTACGCGGTGCGGGCGATGATCGAGCTCGCCACCGTCGGCGACGGCGGCCGAATGACGACCGACGAATTGGCCAACGCCCAGGGAATCCCACCGCAGTTTCTCGTCGACATCTTGTCCGCGCTGCGCGCCGATCATCTGGTGCGCAGCCATCGCGGTCGCGTCGGCGGCTACGAATTGTCGCGTCCCGGAACCGAAATCAGCATTGCCGACGTCTTGCGCTGCATCGACGGTCCGCTGGCCAGCGTCCGCGACATCGGGCTGGGCGACCTACCCTATTCCGGGCCCGACCGCGGCGCTGACTGATGTCTGGCGGGCGCTGCGGGCCAGCATGCGCTCGGTGTTGGAACAGACCAGCCTGGCCGACGTGGTCGCCGGGGCGCTGCCCGAACACGTCGGCCGACTGGCCGACGATTACCGCGCCCAGGAAACCCGGCGTCGCGGGCCCCGTACCGCCAGCTGAGGGCCCGCCAGCTAGCTGCCCGAGCCGTGTCTACTTGGGCGCGGTCAGCTCCAGCGCGATGTTGTCCGGATCGCGAAACTCCAGAATGTAGGCCGGGCCGATGTCCTTGACCGGCCTCGTGGGCGATGCCGAGCTCGTCGAGATACGCTGCTGCGGAATTTAATTCGTCCTTGTCGGCCACTCTGAAGGCGATGTGGTCCAAGCCGGCGCGGTCCTCGTGGAAGCGGTCGCTGGCGACCGGACGAAGCGCGATCAGCGCGCCACCCAAGATCGTAGATGACACCGCCGAACAGAAACCCGAGCTGACGGCGGGTCGCCTCGTCGGCGTTGTCGGGGACCTCGAGCAGGACGGGCCAGCCGAAAACGGTTTCGTAGAACTGCCGAGATCGCTCGATGTCGGTGACGGTGAGCCGCACATGCGCGATCGAGTTGGCGGTGATGACCATCCCGGTGATGCTGCCACGCCGATAGCGCCCGGCGGCGCGCGGTCCGCGTGCCAGAATCGCGGATCGTGCAGGTAGCGATGACCATGCCGGTGATGGAGCCGGACTTGGACGCCGGCGTGCTGCGGGACTGGGCGCGCACGATCGACGACGGGCCGTTCTCCTCGCTGTGTTGGGGCGAGCGGATGGCCTTCGACAACCCGGAGACGTTGACGTTGATGGGTGCGCTGGCCGCGTGGACCGACCGGGTCCGGCTGGTCACGACGGTGATCGTGCCCCAGTTGCACGACCCGGTGATGCTGGCCAAGGCCTTGGCGACCGGCGACATGCTGTGCGGCGGGCGGCTGACGGTGGGCCTCGGTGTCGGCGGGCGCGTCGAGGACTACGTTGCGGTCGGCGCGGATCCGGCCACGCAGACCATCCGCGGGATGGCCGAGCAGGTCGCGGTGATGAAACGGGTGTGGGCCGGCGAGAAGATCACCGATTCGGTGCTGCCGGTCGGGCCCGCGCCGGTTCAGGCCGGTGGGCCGCCGCTGCTGGTCGGGACCATCGGGCCCAAGACGCTGCGTAGCGCCGCGGGTTGGGCCGACGGACTGGCCGGGACCACGCTGGATCTCGACGTCGCCAAGCAGAACGAGCTGTTCGACGTCGCGCGCTCGGCCTGGGCCGATGCCGGTAACCCCAAGCCGCACCTGGCCACCTCGTTCTGGTTCGCACTGGGATCGCTCGACGACGCGCGCCAACAGGTGCACACCCATCTGCGCCGCTACATGAACTGGATTCCGGTCACCTACGTCGACGCGATGGCGCCGACCACCGGCTTCGCCGGCAGCGAGGATGACCTGATCGCGGTGCTGCGCGCGTTCGAAGCCATCGGCACCGACGAAATTCAGCTCATCCCAACCAGTTCCGATATCGACCAACTGCGGCGGGTCGCGGAGATCGTGAGAGGACTCGATGTCTGAGCGCAATGTGCTGGGTGGCCCGCTGGATCCGTGCAGTAGTGAGCCGGTCACCGGTTTCTACCGCGACGGCTGCTGCTCGACCGGGCCGGAGGATGTCGGCCGGCACACGATCTGCGCGGTGGTGACCGCGGAGTTCCTCGAGCATCAGCGCATGATCGGCAACGATCTCTCAACGCCCATGCCGCAGTTCAGGTTTCCCGGCCTGGTACCCGGAGACCGCTGGTGCGTGACCGCAAGCAACTGGCTGCTTGCCTACCGCGACGGGTTCGCCGCCCCGGTGGTGCTGGCGTCCACCCACGAGCGAACTCTCGACATCGTGCCGATGGAAGCACTGCGAGAGCACGCCGTCGATGTCCCCGATGATCTGGGCAGCCTGTGAGGGCGCGGCGTCACACCCGGCGAACTTTCGCGTAAACGCGGCTATGGCCGGCGTTGCGGCGCGATAGCCTTCCGCAATGATGCGCGTCGCGATTGTCGGCGGGGGAGCGGCGGGTGTGCTCACCGCGGTGCATCTGCGCCGCAGCAAGCCTGACGCGCAGATCACCCTGATCGACGCCTCGGGGCGCCCCGGCACCGGCGCGGCCTATGGCACCAACGACCCGACGCATCTGCTGAACGTTCCCGCACCGCGGATGTCGGCCTGGCCGGACGATCCCGATCACTTCACCCGCTGGCTCGACCATCGAGCCGTCACCCCGGCCGAAAGTTTCGCGCCGCGACTGGCTTACGGCCGTTACCTGCAGGACCAACTCGTCGAGGCCGACGTGCGTATCGAGGCCGCCGAGGTGGTGCGAGTTGACGCCCGGCACCCCGATTCGGTTGACGCTCAACGATGGTCGCGAGCTGTCGGCCGACGCGGTGGTGCTCGCATCCGGCCGCCCGCCAAGCGGCATGCCCGACTCGCTGGAACGCGCCTTCGCCCCGGTGCTGGCCGAAGGCGCTGACGGCAGAGTCGTGTTGGATCCATGGGCGCCCGGCGCGCTGGATGCCCTCGGTGCGCGCCGGCCCGACAACGTCCTGGTGATCGGTTCGGGGCTCACCGGTGTCGACGTCGCGCTGCATCTGACCGCACGCGGCGCCACCGTCACGCTGCTGTCGCGCCATGGCGCACTCCCGCGCCGATTCAGGGCGACGGGCGCTCCTGCGGAGCTTGCCTCATCTCGACGCGCTGGCTGCCGAAGGTGTCTCGCTGGAGCAGTTGCGCGAGGCGCTGGCCGCCGACCTCGCGCACGCTCGCGACGCCGGCGCGGACTGGCGGCAGGTGATCGACGCGGTGCGGCCGCGTACCGCCCGGCTGTGGCAGTCGTTGGGGTGGGAGGACCAGCGCCGGTTCCTGCGCGAAGATCTGCGGGACTGGGAGGTGCTGCGGCACCGGATGCCACCCACGATCGCCGACGCGATCTACGCGGCCATCGACGATGGTCAACTCGTCATCGAAGCGGGCGAGGTCGCCGATGTGTCGTTGCGCCGCAAGGGCGTCGAGTTGGTGGTGACCACCAGCGACGGATCGGTGCGTCGCCGCGGAGACGCGGTCGTCGTCGCTGCCGGCGCGGCCTGGGACCGGCGGTCGCTGCACCGCTCACCGCTGTGGGACGATCTGCTGGCCGCCGACATCGCGTCGCTGCACCCGTGCGGTGTCGGTGTGCGTCTCACGCCCGACGGCCACCTGATCGACGGCGCGGGCGATACGGTGCCGAACATCGTCTGTATCGGCTCGATCCGTCAGGGCGAGGAATGGGAAACCACCGCGATCCCCGAAATCCGTTCCCAGGCAGCGGCTATCGCGACACTGCTCGCCGACGGCACCCGCGACCAGCCGATCAGGGCGCCCAGCCTCATCACGACGACGCCGGAATTGTCCGGCGCCGCAGCGTCGTACGCCGAAGGTGTGCGTCGCCTGCTGGCCGTCCAGGACGGCGCCTCGACGGCTTTCGCGGCCGCGGTCGCCGAGGATCCTGATCACGCCCGCGCGCACGTCGCGCTGGCGATGATCGCGATGGAACGTCCCGACCGGGCCGGCGGTCCCGACGCCGTCGCCGGCCATCTCACCCGTGCACGTGCGGCGCTGGTCGCACGGCAGCGACGACGACCGCAGCCACGTCGAAGCCATCGCGACCTGGTGCGAAAAGGGCAACGAGGCAGGTACCGACGCACTGATCGACCACCTCGACCGCATTCCGGACGACGCGGTCGCGCTGCTGGTGCTCGCGCCGTCCATCGCGTTCGCGGGCGCCGGAGACGCGCTGCCGGACGCCTGGGAATACGTCGAGCGGTTCACCGGCGTGCACGGCGAGGCGCCCTGGTATCTCGGGCTTGCGCGCCTACGGCCGAACCGAACAGGGACTCTGGTACGACGCGGCTGACTTGGCCGATGCCGCACTGGAACTCGACCCCGGCAACGGCAACGCCGCGCATGCGCTGACGCACGTGCACTACGAGACCGACGCGCACGGATCCGGGCTGAAATGGCTCACCGACTGGATTCCCGGTGACGGCAGCACGCAGCGCTACCTGCCGCATTTTCAATGGCATGCCGCGCTGCATGAACTGGCGATGGGCGACGCGGCCGCCGCCGCGCGCCGCTACAACTCGTCGCTCGCCCCGCCGCATTCCAGGGGTGTGCGCTGTCTCGTCGATGCCGGTTCACTGGCCTGGCGTGCCCGCCTGCACCCGGACTGGGTCACCCCGCCCGACCCGATGCGGGTGCTCAACGAGGCTGGCTCGCTTGCCTTTACGCCGCAGACGCCGTTCATCGCGTTCCACGCGCTGCTCGTGCTGGCGGCGGCGAACGATCCGGCCGCCATCCGCGCGATCAACGTCCCGGGTGCCACCGACGCGCAGCAGACCACGTTGCGACTGATCGGTGAGGGCCTGATCGCGTTGACGGCCGGGGAGCCGCGCGCGGCGCTGGACTATCTGCTGGAATCCCTTGGCGGGCTTGCATCGATCGGCGGCAGTCGCGTGCAGCAGGAAGTGGTGCTCGAAACCGCTTTGGCCGCAATGCTTCAGCTCGGCGCCCCGGGTCAAGCGGCGCGGTTGCTGTCGCGGCATCGCGCCGCCCCCGGACCGCAGGTGACCCGCGGCGCGGTGAATTAACGAACGCGAGCGGCTAGCCGTCAGACAGCCACCGCGGCAGCGTCATTCAGCCGGGCATAGGCACTCGCTACCGCACTGAAGCGACTTTCCACGGCAGCGCGGTCGAACTCTTCGGGCACTGACTCGAGGTTGGCGCGCTGAATCATGGTGGCTTCGTGCATCAGTGCACGAGCCTGATCGTGGTCGGTGGTCTGCTCCATGATCGCTTTGAGTGCTTCAAGTTGGCGGATCAGCAGGGCGGGCATTCCGCGACTGGCCTGGCGGATCTTGTCGAATGACCGCTGGACCATATTTTCGTAAGTCACCTGCTCGCAGATGACCCGGATAGCGCCGGTGCGGTCGCAGTAGGCCTGTGCCGGCGTCCACACTTTCGCGAGCTTGCACAGAGTGTTGGATATCCAGTCCACGCAGGTCAACGCCGTGTAGGTGTCGTTGACCGCCGGAGACAGTGCCCGAATGGCGATCTCGACCAGTTGGTCGATGCCGAAAGCGGGATCCTGGGCCAGCGTGCGGACCGGCCCGGTGATCTGGGCTCGTTTCAGTCGACGGGTCATGCGGTCGGCGGCCTCGGGCGGCCACACTGCGGCAAGCTCGCTGTCCTCTACCAAGAAGTTCCCGGGGCGATAGGGCAAGTGCACCACTGCGTCGGCGGCCGTCGCGGCGCGAATCAACATGTCGTAGCGGATGGCCTGCAGGTACCCGCCTTTCGGGGTGCGCAGCTTCGCGCCTGACGACTTTATGGTGTCGACCAGCGCGGCGACGTCGTCACTGTCCGGCTCGTTCGCGGTGGCCATCCGGATATCGGGCTTTTTCACCCCGAGGTAGCGCCGCAAATCATTGGCAATACTCGCGATGACGAAGGGAAGTTGGATCTGGATAGCGATGTGGTGGAGAAAGTAAATGAGAACCGCCAAATCGACCAGCACCAGCAGGAATACGACCGAGACGGAAAAGTGCGGCACGAAGACGCCGTGCTCCGCAGGGCCGATTGCCAAAAGGACCAGCACGCAGTACACGGCCGTCGCGACAAATGTGCCCAGCGTGAGCTGAGTACCGCGATCACGGATGAAGTTGCGCAGCATCCGAGGTCCGAATTGGGTCGATGCCAGCGTCAATGTGACGATGGTGACGGAGAAGTTGATTCCGATGACGGTCATGATCGCTGCGGCCACCGCGAGGAGAATCTCGCGCGCCGTGTCCGCGCTGCCGGCCTCTACCCATTGCGGCAGGGTGAGCGTGCCGTGGTAGACGGCGCGATCTACCTCCAAGGTGGCGGCAAAAAGCGCAATCGCCGCGAGCACCTCCAGGCTCGGCACCATCCAGAAATTGGTCCGCAGTACTTCACGCCGCCACTGCGACACGGTCATCCCGGAAATGAACAGCATGACGCCACGTTAGAGCAAGGATTGTGATCCGCGCCGATTCTACGAAGTGTCTAGGGATACAAAAAACTACTTTTATTGTGTGTGATAATGCGCCGAATTCAGTGTGAAAAAATGGAATTAGAATTCGGATCAAATTAGCTCAAGCCTTGCGCCCCGTGGCGTTACTCGAAGATCTGCATCAACTGCTCGACGGCGTCTTCGGCTACCCGTCCACGCTGCTGAAGTTGCATGATGCAGTACACCGCGACGTCGACGGATCCGTAGATGTGGAAGGCGATCATCGCCAGATGCGAAAGCTGGTCGCTGGTCATGAGTTCCGGGTGGGTGAGGTCCCGGATGTAAACCATGTCGGCCTCGAGCAGCTGATTGCCGGGCGTGTAGATGTCGTTGTTGAATACCGTCGGCGCGATCGCCCACCGCTTTACGTCGGGCATCGAGTGCGGCACGAATCCTTGTGATCGCAGCTCGCTGTCCACGTCACCGAACGTGGGCTGCCCGTGGTAGAGCGGCACGAACGACACTTCGGTGTGGACCGCTACGGCATTGCTGAGCCGATCGCGGCCGTGTTGGAACACCATCAGTTCCGAACCTTGGACGTCGATCTTGAGTAAGTCGAACTCGTCGATGTCGAGATCGTCGAGACGATGCGTTTGGACGTCGTGCTCCTCGACGATCGCTCCCCATTCCGAGAACCCGTTGAACAATCGGAGCTGATTGTGGTCGGGGGTGAGCAGGCTGGTCATGCCCGAGGACTTGGTGATCTTCAGCCGATGCTCGCGGCCGTCGGCGATAACCTCTGGACGGTAGCGCTCCATTGGACCCTTGGTTCGCTCCAGCGTCGCGAGCGCAAGCTGCTGCGGCTCGAACCCGGTTACCATGCATAAGCCGTACTCGAGCATTTGTTTGTAGGGCCGATCGCCGTCGATGGGATTGGCGCCGATATCGAGAATGCTGGTCGGCCGAGAACAACGCACCAAGTCGCGGAGTAGCAGCGCGGAGGTCATGTGCGGATAATCGCACACAAGAGCCAGACGACGCCCTGACAGGATGGCGAACATGAAGCACGTGATGACCGGAGCGCTGATCGCTGCCGCCTTGCTGGGCGCGCCGCTAGGCCACGCCGATCCAGACCCGCACAAGCCCGACCTGGGCGCCCACTACTGCCCGGGTGGCGGAACGCAAGACATGATGTCGCCCGCCGAGCCGTCGTGTGACGGTATTCCCTACGAGGACGGCGCGTACTGGCGCGCCATCAACCGGGGCGCCCCGGGGACGGCCGCCCTGGTTGTCGTTCAGTGCGTCAAGCCGCCGCCGCCGCCAGGTCTGTTCACCCCGCCGTCGCAGGGGCCGATACCGGCCCGCCCCCGGCACCGCCCGGCAGCTGCCAGTAAGGCCGTAATCGCCGCCACCATGCAGACCTTTCTCAAAGACTGCCGCTGGGGGCGGTTTCTTCTGCTGCGCGGCGACATGATCAGCACCTACGTCGACGTCTACGGCGAGTGGTGCGAGGTGGAGGTGTTGCTCTACCAGCGCCTGCTCAGACCCGACAGCGTCGTCATCGAAGTCGGCGCCAACCTAGGGCTGCACACCGTGCCGCTGGCCAAAACCGCGGTATCCGGGAGGGTCATCTGTTTCGAGCCGCAACGGCTCATCTTCGACACCCTGTGTGGCAATCTCGCTCTCAACAACCTGACCAACGTCGACGCCCACCGGGTCGCGGTCGGCGAACACCACGACATCGTCGAGATCGAAACCACCGACTACGACATCCCGTGGAATTACGGGGCCTTTTCCGTTGCAGCCGGCTTCAGCAGCGAAGTCCCTTTTCCCGGCAAGGTGTCGTCGGAGCCGACGACCGTCGTTGCCCTCGACGAATTCCCGCAGACCGCAGGTGCGGAGCGTCTCGATCTCTTGAAGGTCGATGCGGAAGGTTTCGAGCTGGCCGTCCTGCGCGGCGCCGATCGGCTCATCGCGCGAACCAGGCCCAACCTCTTTGTCGAAAACAACAACCCCGCCGGCGGCGACGAGCTGATTCGGCATATCCGTGCCCTGGGCTACGACTGCTTCTGGTATTGCAGTGCGCGATTCCGGAGCGAAAATTACAACGGCGTCGACCAATCCGTGCCGGTCGTTGGCAACGGCGTCGAATGGAACCGCTTCGGGGTCGACGTCAACATGGTGTGCTTCCCCGACGGACTTTTCCCGGTCAACGGGCTCCCCAGGGCGGAGAGTTTCGACCAGGTCGTGCGCGGTCAGGTGCCGCTCGTCCAAAGGTTGACCTGAAGCGTCTCATGGCGCCCTTGAAGATCTCCAGCATGCGGTCTCCCAGCAACCGCGGCCGAGTGGGGGTTCTGCCCGGTGGCCACCAGGTTGCGATCCTCGACCATGTACGGCTCCCAGATCGGGCCGCGACTGAAGTTGACGCCGACCTTCGTCCTTCAGATCGGTCTCCAACAGCCAGGTCACCTTGGGGCGCCAGGCCGACGGCCTCTTCTTCCTCGTCGGTGAAGCACGTGTACGTTGTAACCCTTGAACGGTGACACGCCGTGGATTCTGGTGGCCAGCCTGCTCAGCATGCTCGCGCCGCCGACCAGCGAGCGCCAGGGCCACGCGACGTCCTGGGCGACAGCGGGATCGACGAGTGTGACACGGAGGCAGATTTCGGCTGTCGCCAGCCTGACGTTCTGCCGAAAATGTTGGTCAGATGGGTGCCCCCGGCAGGATTCGAACCTGCGGCCTTCTGCTCCGGAGGCAGACGCTCTATCCCCTGAGCTACGGGGGCGCACGCGAAAATTGCTGCGCCAACGGGCCACGACAGACTAACTCATCGCAGCAGCAGGTCTGGCACCGAGAATGGATTCGAAGCTGGCGGTCCTCAACCAATAGGATGGCCTGCGTGAATCCCGCCGATCTGGCCGAGTTGCTGAGGGCCACCGCAACCGCGGTGTTGACCCAGCACGGGCTCGACACCGCCGCGCTGCCGCCGGCGATCACCGTCGAGCGGCCACGCAACCCAGAGCATGGCGATTACGCCAGCAATCTGGTGCTGCAGGTTGCCAAGAAGGTCGGCGCCAACCCCCGCGAACTGGCCGGATGGCTAGCCGACGCGTTGGCCGCAGCCGACGGCATCGCTTCCGCGGAGGTCGCCGGGCCGGGCTTCATCAACTTGCGGCTGGATGCCTCGGCGCAGGGCCTGATCGTCAACAACGTCATCGATGCCGGCCACACCTACGGCAACTCCGACGCCGAGGCCGGCCACAAGATCAACCTCGAGTTCGTCTCCGCCAACCCCACCGGTCCGATTCACATCGGCGGCACCCGCTGGGCGGCGGTCGGCGACGCGCTGGGCCGGCTGCTCACCACGCAGGGCGCCGAGGTAGTGCGCGAGTACTACTTCAACGACCACGGCACGCAGATCGACCGGTTCGCCAGCTCGCTGATCGCGGCGGCCAAGGGCGAGCCCGCACCGGAAGACGGCTACGCGGGCAGCTATATCGCCGACATCGCCGCGCAGATCGTGGCGCAGGTGCCCGGACGCGCTGAGCCAACCGGACGCCGAGCAGCACGAGACCTTCCGGCGGATCGGCGTCGACTTGATGTTCACCCACATCAAGAAGTCGCTGCACGAGTTCGGCACCGACTTCGACGTCTTCACCCACGAAGACTCGATGCACACCAGCGGCCGGGTCGACGAGGCCATCGCGCGGTTGCGTGAGAACGGCAACGTCTACGAGAAGGATGGCGCAACCTGGTTGCGCACCAGTGCTTTTGGCGACGATAAAGACCGCGTCGTGATCAAGAGCGACGGCAACCACGCCTACATCGCCGGCGATCTCGCCTACTACCTGGACAAGCGCGAGCGCGGATTCGACCTGTGCATCTACATGCTCGGCGCCGACCACCACGGCTACATCTCCCGGCTGAAGGCAGCCGCCTTGGCGTTCGGCGACAACCCGGGCACTGTCGAGGTGCTGATCGGCCAGATGGTCAACCTGGTCCGCGACGGGCAGCCGGTCAAGATGAGCAAGCGGGCCGGCACCGTGATCACCCTCGACGACCTGGTCGACGCGATCGGGGTCGACGCCGCGCGTTACAGCCTGATCCGTTCCTCGGTGGACAGCCCGATCGATATCGACCTCGCACTGTGGTCATCAGCGTCCAGCGAAAACCCGGTCTACTACGTTCAATACGCGCACGCGCGGCTCTCTGCGCTGGCCCGCAACGCTGCCGAGCTCGGTCTGATCCCCGACACCGGTCACCTCGAGTTGCTCACCCACGACAAAGAGGGCGCGCTGATCCGTAGTCTCGGCGAGTTCCCTCGGGTGCTGAAAAGTGCGGCGTCGCTGCGTGAACCGCATCGGGTCTGCCGCTACCTCGAGGACCTCGCCGGTGACTATCACCGGTTCTACGACTCGTGCCGGGTGTTGCCGCAGGGCGACGAGGACGCAAGCGAACTGCACACCGCGCGTCTGGCGCTCTGCCAGGCGACCCGCCAAGTGATCGCCAACGGCCTGGCCATCCTCGGCGTCAGCGCGCCGGAGCGAATGTGAACGCGCACCCGGCCGGCCCCCGCCACGCCGAGGAGTTCCACCACTCCGGCGTTCCGCCGTGCCCGTCGAGCCCCCAGGAGCTGCTGGAGCTGGCGCCGAATGTGTGGCCGCGCAACACTGTTCGCGGTGATGACGGGGTCGTCAGCATTGCCGGGGTCTCGCTGCAGTCGCTGGCGCAGCGACTACGGCACACCGCTGTTCGTGATCGACGAAGACGACTTCCGGTCGCGCTGCCGCGAGATCGCGGCCGCGTTCGGCGGCGGCGCCAACGTGCACTATGCCGGAAAGGCCTTCCTGTCCAGCGAGATCGCCCGCTGGATCAACGAGGAAGGCCTGTCGCTGGACGTCTGCACCGGCGGCGAATTGGCGGTCGCGCTGCATGCCGACTTCCCGCCCGAGCGAATCGCGTTGCACGGCAACAACAAATCAGTCGCCGAGCTGACCGCCGCCGTCAAGACCGGGATCGAGCACGTCGTGGTGGACTCGATGATCGAGATCGAACGACTCGACGCCATCGCCGGCGAAGCCGGCGTCGTCCAGGACGTGCTGGTCCGCGTCACCGTCGGCGTCGAAGCGCACACTCACGAGTTCATCTCCACCGCCCACGAAGACCAGAAGTTCGGGCTGTCGCTGGCCAACGGCGCGGCAATGGCCGCGATTCGGCGGGTGTTCGCCTCCGATCACCTTCGGCTGGTGGGCCTGCACAGCCACATCGGCTCGCAGATCTTCGACGTCGCGGGCTTCGAGATCGCCGCACACCGGGTGATCGGCCTGCTGCGCGACGTGGTCGCCGAGTTCGGCGTCGACAAGACCGCGCAGATCGGCACCGTCGATCTCGGTGGCGGCCTTGGCATCTCGTATCTGCCCAACGACGATCCACCACCGGTTGACGAACTTGCCGACAAGCTCAGCGACATCGTCGCGCAACGAGTCCGCCGCGGTCGGCCTGCCGTCGCCACGCCTGGTCGTCGAACCTGGCCGCGCGATCGCCGGACCGGGGACGATCACCCTCTACGAGGTCGGCACCGTCAAAGACGTCGGCGTCAGCGCGACTGCCCACCGGCGCTACGTCAGCATCGACGGCGGCATGAGTGACAACATCCGCACCTCGCTATACGCCGCCGACTACGACGTGCGCCTGGTGTCCCGCAACACCGATGCTGCGCCGGCACTTGGCCGTGTCGTCGGAAAGCATTGTGAGAGCGGCGATATCGTGGTTCGTGACGCATGGGTGCCGGACGACATAACGCCTGGCGACCTGGTCGCCGTCGCGGCGACGGGCGCTTATTGCTATTCGCTGTCGAGTCGTTACAACTTGATCGGCCGCCCCGCCGTGGTGGCCGTGCGCGATGGGGCGTCCCGTCTGATCCTGCGCAGGGAGACGGTCGACGATCTGCTGAGTCTGGAAGTGAGGTGAGTCGTGTCTACTGATGAAAAGCCGGTCGGTGTAGCGGTTTTGGGGCTGGGAAATGTGGGCAGTGAGGTTGTTCGCATCATCGAGGCGAGCGCCGACGACCTCGCGGCACGCATCGGTGCGCCCCTGATCCTGCGTGGCATCGGTGTGCGTCGCGTCGCCGACGACCGTGGAGTGCCGGCCGATCTGCTCACCGACGACATCGACGCGCTGGTCAGCCGCGACGACGTCGACATCGTCGTCGAGGTGATGGGGCCGGTCGAGCCGTCGCGCAAGGCGATCCTGTCCGCGCTCGAGCACGGCAAGTCGGTCGTGACGGCGAACAAGGCCCTGCTGTCGGTGTCTACCGGCGAGCTTGCCCAGGCCGCCGAAAACGCCCACGTCGACCTGTATTTCGAGGCCGCGGTGGCGGGTGCCATCCCGGTGATCCGCCCGCTGACCCAGTCGCTGGCCGGCGACACCGTGCAGCGGGTGGCCGGGATCGTCAACGGCACCACCAACTACATCCTGTCCGAGATGGACAGCACCGGCGCCAGCTACGAGAAGGCTCTGGCCGACGCGAGCGCGCTCGGCTACGCCGAAGCCGATCCCACCGCTGACGTGGAAGGCTACGACGCCGCGGCGAAAGCGGCCATTCTGGCGTCCATCGCATTCCACACCCGGGTGACCGCCGATGACGTCTATCGCGAGGGCATCACCAAGATCAGCCCGGACGACTTCGCTTCCGCGCGTTCCCTCGGCTGCACGATCAAGTTGCTGTCGATCTGCGAGCGGATCACCACCGACGATGGGCAACAGCAGGTTTCGGCCCGGGTGTACCCCGCGCTGGTACCGCTGAAGCATCCGCTGGCCACCGTCAACGGCGCGTTCAACGCCGTCGTGGTCGAGGCGGAAGCCGCCGGCCGGCTGATGTTCTACGGGCAGGGTGCCGGCGGAGCGCCGACCGCGTCGGCAGTGACCGGCGACCTGGTGATGGCGGCCCGCAACCGGGTGCTGGGCAGCCGGGCGCCCAAAGAGTCGAAATACGCCCAACTGTCCATCGCGCCGATGGGCGTGATCCCCACCCGCTACTACGTCAGCATGGACGTCGCCGACAAGCCAGGTGTATTGGCTACGGTCGCAGCGGAATTCGCCAAGCGTGAGGTCAGCATCGCCGAGGTCCGACAGGAGGGCGTGGTCGGTGAAGGCGGACGGCGCATCGGAGCGCGTGTCGTCGTGGTCACCCACACCGCGACCGACGCCGCGCTGTCCGAAACCGTCGACGCGCTGGCCGAACTCGACGTGGTGCAGGGCGTGGCCAGCGTCCTGCGGCTGGAAGGAACCAACGAATGACCCCGTCCAAGGCCGCCGTCCACCGCCAGTGGCCGGGCCTGATCGAGGCATACCGCGACCGCCTGCCGGTCGGCGACAACTGGGTTCCCGTCACGTTGTTCGAAGGTGGCACTCCGCTGATCTCGGCGCCGCGGCTGTCGGAGAAGACCGGCTGCACGGTGCATCTGAAAGTCGAGGGGCTCAACCCGACCGGCTCGTTCAAAGACCGCGGCATGACGATGGCCGTCACTGACGCGGTGGCCCGCGGTCAGCAGGCGGTGCTGTGCGCGTCGACCGGGAACACGTCGGCGTCGGCCGCGGCATACGCCGCCCGCGCCGGCATCACCTGCGCGGTCCTCATCCCGCAAGGCAAGATCGCGATGGGCAAGCTCGCGCAGGCGGTGATGCACGGCGCCAAGATCATCCAGGTCGACGGCAACTTCGACGACTGCCT
The DNA here is from genome assembly GCA_963750885.1 of uncultured Actinomycetota bacterium. Lineage (GTDB taxonomy): Bacteria > Actinomycetota > Actinomycetes > Mycobacteriales > Mycobacteriaceae > Mycobacterium. Next base: position 17,580 of record CAVVSN010000027.1, on the reverse strand, counting down.
GGAAGTGGCCCGCAAGATCGTCGCCGACTTCCCGACGATCGCGTTGGTCAACTCCGTCAACCCGGTTCGCATCGAAGGCCAGAAGACAGCGGCGTTCGAAATCGTCGACGTGTTGGGCTACGCACCCGATGTTCACGCTCTGCCGGTGGGCAACGCGGGCAACATCACGGCCTACTGGAAGGGCTACACCGAGTATCACGCGGACGGATTGATCGACAAGCTGCCCCGGATGCTCGGCACCCAGGCGGCCGGTGCGGCGCCGCTGGTTTCCGGTGAGCCCGTCAGCCATCCCGAGACGATCGCCACCGCGATCCGGATCGGCTCGCCGGCGTCGTGGGGACCGGCCGTCGCGGCGCAGCAGCAGTCCAACGGACGGTTCCTGGCTGCCACCGACGAGGAGATCCTCGAGGCATATCACCTGGTCGCCGGTAGCGAGGGCATCTTCGTCGAGCCGGCATCGGCGGCCAGCATCGCCGGTCTGCTCAAATCCGTCGAGGACGGCTGGGTCAAGCCGGGCTCGACCGTGGTGTGCACGGTGACCGGCAATGGCCTCAAGGATCCCGACACCGCGCTGCGCGACATGCCGACCGTCGAGCCGGTTCAGGTCGATCCTGTCGCCGTTGTCGCCAAATTGGGACTGGTCTAGTGCTGGCTGCCGGCCTGCTTGGCAGTTCGGTTGTTCCTGCTTCCAGCGCCAACCTCGGTCCGGGCTTCGACAGTCTCGGGTTGGCGCTGAGTTTGTACGACGAAATCATAGTCGAGACAACCGATTCCGGTCTGGTCATCGAGGTCGACGGGGAGGGTGCCGGCGAGCTGGTGCTCGACGACGGCCATCTCGTCGTTCGTGCCGTTCAGCATGGGCTGCGGGCCGCTGGTGTCAGCGCGGCCGGGTTGAAAGTCCGCTGCCGCAACGCGATCCCGCATTCCCGTGGACTCGGTTCGTCGGCGGCGGCCGTCGTCGGCGGTCTTGCCGCGGTCAATGGTCTTCTCGCGCAAGCGGGCGTGACGCCGTTGAGCCAGGCCCAGCTGATCCAGCTGTCGTCAGAGTTCGAGGGACATCCTGACAACGCGGCCGCAGCCGTTCTGGGCGGCGCCGTCGTGTCCTGGACCGAATCCAGCGCCGGCCCACCCGCCTATTCGGCCGCGCAATTGCGGCTGCATCCCGACATTCGGCTGTTCCCCGCCATTCCGACGCAACGTTCGTCGACCGTGGAGGCGCGAGTCCTGCTGCCCACGGAGGTCAGCCACGAGGACGCCCGATTCAACGTCAGCCGCGCCGCGCTGCTGGTAGTGGCGTTGACCGAGCGGCCTGACCTGCTGATGGCCGCCACCGAGGACGTGCTTCACCAGCCACATCGCGCGCCCGCGATGCCGGCCTCGGCGGAATACCTACAGCTCTTACGCCGTTGTCATGTGGCGGCTGTGCTTTCCGGCGCCGGTCCGGCTGTGATCGCATTGAGCACGGCCGCCGAGTTACCGGCCGAGGTGCTCGAATACGCCACTGCAAACGGATTCGCGGTCACTGAGATGACCGCCGGCGACGGGGTACGCTGGACTTCTGGAGTCGCAGTCCCCAGCTAGCGTCCACAAGACGCGGCCGAGGGGCATCTTGCTTCCGGCATCGAAGCAGGTTATCCTCGGAGCCGTCCAGCAATCGCAGCATCTGTATCTGCGTCGACACTAGGACGAATACCAAATTCTTCTCGTGGACGATGGTTCGCCATTGAAACCGCCAATCTTGGCAATCAGCGTTTCAGAGTTGACTTTTGGCAGCACTCGGCGAATTAGCTGAATGCAACGAACCCCTGGCTTGATTCGATCAGCGAGGGAGAGAAAGGAAATCCGTGACTGATACGGACCTCGTTACGGCTGGTGACAGCACCGAAAATGACAAGCTGTCCAACCCCGTGACCCCAGATACTTCCAGCGAGAACGACGCGCACTCGAATGCGTCTGACGGCTCGCTGACAACCATGGTGCTTCCCGAACTGCGCGCGCTGGCCAATCGGTCCGGCGTCAAGGGCACCTCGGGAATGCGCAAAAGCGAACTGATCGCCGCGATCCGGGAGAGCCGGCAAGGCGGTCACTCCAACGGCGCGTCGGCTAACGGCGGCGCGGGTGGCGAGTCGGAAAACCACGACACCAAGCCGCCGACTCCCCGACGCCAGTCAGACCACGACACCAAGCCAGCCGAGAACCACGACACCAAGTCGGCCGACAATCACGCCGAGCCGGCCGCGGAGAACAACGCGACCCACAATGACTCCGGCGAGAAGCCGTCCTCCGACAACCAGGCGGGCCAGCAGGACGACCGGGCCGAAAAGAAGCAGCAGAACGGCAACAACAGGCCCGCTCGTGACCAGCAGGACAACAACTCCGGCCGCGATCAGCAGGACAACAGGTCCGAACGCGGCAACCAGCAGGGCAATCAGCAGGGCAACAAGTCCGAACGCCGCGACTCTGACAACGGCGATTCCGACAAGGGCGACCAGCAGAACTCGGGTGGCCAGCAGAACCGCGGCGGCAACTCGAACCAGAACCAGCAGGACGACGACGGAGACGGACGCGGTGGCCGCCGTGGCCGCCGGTTCCGCGAGCGTCGTCGCCGCGGCGACCGCCCCGGCGAGAGTGGCGGTGGCGGTGGCAATGAGACCGAGCTGCGTGAAGACGACGTCGTCCAGCCGGTAGCCGGCATCCTCGACGTGTTGGACAACTACGCCTTCGTCCGCACCTCCGGCTACCTGGCCGGCCCCAACGACGTTTACGTCTCGATGAACATGGTGCGTAAGAACGGTTTACGCCGCGGTGATGCTGTCACCGGCGCGGTGCGTGTGCCACGCGAAGGTGAAGGCGGTGGCGGCGGCGACAAGAATCCGCGCCAGAAGTTCAACCCGTTGGTGCGGCTGGACAGCGTCAATGGCGGGCCGGTCGAGGACGCCAAGAACCGTCCCGATTTCACCAAGCTGACGCCGTTGTACCCCAATCAGCGGCTGCGTCTGGAGACCACGGGCGATCTGCTGACCACCCGGGTTATCGACCTGATCATGCCGATCGGCAAGGGTCAGCGCGCGCTCATCGTGTCGCCGCCCAAGGCGGGTAAGACGATGATCCTGCAGGCCATCGCCAACGCGATCACCAAGAACAATCCCGAGTGCCATCTGATGGTCGTGCTTGTCGATGAGCGGCCCGAAGAGGTCACCGACATGGCCCGCTCGGTCAAGGGCGAAGTGATTGCCTCGACGTTCGACCGGCCGCCGACGGATCACACAGCGGTCGCCGAGTTGGCGATCGAACGTGCCAAGCGGCTCGTGGAGCAGGACAAAGACGTTGTCGTGCTGCTGGACTCGATCACCCGACTCGGCCGCGCCTACAACAACGCGTCGCCTGCCTCGGGCCGGATCCTGTCCGGTGGTGTCGACTCCACCGCGCTCTACCCGCCGAAGCGCTTCCTCGGCGCGGCCCGCAACATCGAAGAAGGTGGGTCGCTGACCATCATCGCCACCGCGATGGTCGAAACCGGATCCACCGGTGACACAGTCATTTTCGAGGAGTTCAAGGGTACCGGTAACGCGGAGCTCAAGCTCGACCGCAAGATCTCCGAGCGACGTGTCTTCCCGGCCGTCGACGTGAACCCGTCGGGTACTCGTAAGGACGAATTGCTGCTGTCGCCAGACGAGTTCAGCGTCGTGCACAAGTTGCGCCGCGTGCTGTCCGGGCTGGATTCGCACCAAGCCATCGACCTGTTGATGTCGCAGCTGCGAAAGACCAAGAACAACTACGAGTTCCTGGTTCAGGTGTCCAAGACCACCCCGGGCGGGGACAACGACTAGACCGGCCTGATCGGCCCGAGCCGGTTAGCACACCACTGCGGTCGACCAACAACGGCCGTCTCGCTTTGCGGCCTGTCGCCGCGGCGGTAATCTGCGCCTGTCGAGGATCGACGGGAAAGTGGTGAGCCGTGGCGGACACTATTCAGCAACTGCTTCGCACGCGAAGTGGCGACTCCACGCCTGCGGTCAAGTACGACGATCGGGTCTGGACCTGGCGTGAGCATCTCGCCGACGCATCGGCGTCCGCCGCCGCGTTGATCGGTATCGCCGACCCCGAGCGGCCGCTGCATGTCGGTGCGCTGCTGGGCAATACCCCCGACATGCTCACGGCGATGGCCGCGGCAGCACTCGGCGGCTACGTATTGTGCGGAATCAACGACACCCGGCGCGGCGCGGCACTGGCCAAGGACATCACCCGCGCGGACTGCCAGATATTGCTCACCGATCCCAGCCATCGCGCGCTGCTCGACGGCCTGGATCTACCCGGCGTGCGCGTCATCGACGTCAGCGACGACGAGTGGTCGCAGCTGCTCGCGATCGGCCGGACCGCTGGTGCCGCATCGCGAAGTCGTTGCCACCGACACTCTGATGATGATCTTCACCTCGGGGACCAGCGGTGAGCCCAAGGCCGTCCAAATCACGCATCTGACCGTTATCTTCGCCGGCGCCAACCTGATTGACCGATTCGCCGTTGACGGGACCGGCGTCTGCTACCTGTCCATGCCGCTGTTTCACTCCAACGCGTTGCTGGCCGGTTGGAGCGTCGCCGTCGGTTCCGGTTCGGCAATGGTGCCGGCCACCTTCTCGGCGTCGCGGCTGCTGTCCGATCTACGCCGCTACGGCGCCACCTACATGAACTACGTCGGCAAGCCGTTGGCCTACGTGCTGGCCACGCCGGAGCAGCCCGACGACGCGGACAACCCGCTGCGCGTCGCATTCGGCAACGAGGCGAGCGATCGCGACATCGCGGAATTCAGCCGGCGTTTCGACTGCACGGTGTGGGACGGCTTCGGCTCCAGCGAAGGCGCGATCATCATCACCCGCGAAGACGGCTGCCCACCCGGCTCGCTCGGCCGCGGCTTCCCCGGCGTCGGCATCTACAACGCCGACACCCTTGCCGAATGCGCGGTGGCCGCGTTCGACGACGACGGCGCACTGACCAACCCCGATGACGCGATCGGCGAACTGGTGAACACCACCGGCGCCGGCCTGTTCGCCGGTTATTACAACGATAAGGACGCCACCGATGCGCGGCTGCGCAACGGCATGTTCTGGTCCGGCGACCTGGCCTACCGCGACGCCGACGGCTGGATCTACTTCGCCGGACGCAGCGGTGACTGGTTGCGGGTCGACGGGGAGAACATGACCACCGCGCCCATCGAGCGGATCCTGCAGCGGCTCCCCGCGGTCAGCCAGGTCGCGGTGTACGCGGTACCGGATCAGCAGGTGGGGGATCAGGTGATGGCCGCGCTGGTGCTGGTGGACGGCGCCGAGCTGCGACCGACGGACTTCCGCGAGTTTCTGGCCGCCCAGCCGGATCTCTCGCCGAAAGCCTGGCCGCGGCACGTCTGGATCACCGACACGCTGCCCACCACCGCCACCAACAAGATCCTCAAACGTCAGCTCAGCGCCCACGGCAGCAACCCGCCCGGCGGCCGGCTGTGGACCAGGCCTGGCCGCGACACCCAGCTACGCCGATGTCGACCGCTCGGCGAACGCCCAGGTCAGCCCGGGTTAGCGGCGACGGCTGCGCGGGAATGCGTGGGCGACGGCGGGCGTTTAGGGACATAGCGGCTGAGCTGGCATAATCAACAGCCGACGTTCAGGTTCCGGTTCACGTCCGATTTCTCAGCACGATCTGGCGACCCGGCGACCGACTACTGAAGAGGACACCATGAAAGCTGACATTCATCCCGCCTACGGCGAGACCACCGTGGTCTGCGGTTGCGGAAACACCTTCCAGACGCGTAGCACCAAAGAGAACGGCCACATCGTGGTCGAGGTCTGCTCGCAGTGCCACCCGTTCTACACCGGTAAGCAGAAGATTCTGGACAGCGGTGGCCGGGTTGCGCGCTTCGAGCGGCGCTACGGCAAGCGCAACGCCGGCGCGGAGCAGGAAGCTTCGGCCGACAAGTAGCACGATCGACGCCCGTACTGTCGCGATAATCGCGCAGGACGGGCGTCGTTTCATGTGTGGAAGAGTCCAGCGAGGAGGTGAGCATGGCGCAGGGCGTGCACGCGATTGACGCAATGGCGGCCGAGCATGCCGACCTCGAGCGTCAGCTTTCCGATCCCGAACTGCACAGCGATGCCGCCAACGCGCGCAAGGTCGGACGCCGATTCGCCCAGCTGGCCCCGATCGTGGCGACTCACCGCCAGCTCACCGCGGCCCGCGACGATCTCGAGACCGCGCGCGAACTGGCGGTCGACGACGCGTCGTTCGCCGACGAGATCGCCGAGCTGGAAACCCGGGTCGATGAGTTGGAGACCAAACTCAGCGACATGCTGGCGCCACGCGACCCGCACGACGGCGACGACGTGGTGCTCGAAGTCAAATCCGGTGAGGGCGGCGAAGAATCGGCGCTGTTCGCGGCGGACCTGGCCAGGATGTACATCCGCTATGCGGAACGGCACGGCTGGACCGTGACGGTGCTCGATGAAACCTACTCCGACTTGGGCGGCTACAAAGACGCGACGCTGACGATCGCCAGCAAAGGCAACTCGGTGGACGGCGTGTGGTCGCGGCTGAAATTCGAAGGCGGGGTGCACCGCGTACAGCGGGTGCCCGTCACCGAATCCCAAGGCCGCGTGCATACTTCGGCGGCCGGTGTGCTGGTGTATCCCGAGCCCGAAGAAGTGGGCGAGGTCCAGATCGACGAATCGGATCTGCGAATCGACGTCTACCGGTCGTCCGGTAAGGGCGGCCAGGGCGTGAACACCACCGACTCCGCGGTGCGAATCACCCACCTGCCCACCGGAATTGTCGTCACCTGTCAGAACGAGCGGTCGCAGTTGCAGAACAAGGCCCGCGCGATGCTGGTGCTCGCCGCCCGCCTGCAGGCGTTGGCGGAGGAGCAGGCGTCCGCCGACGCGTCGGCCGACCGGGCCAGCCAGATCCGCACCGTGGATCGCAGCGAACGCATCCGCACCTACAACTTCCCGGAGAACCGGGTCACCGACCACCGGATCGGTTACAAGGCGCACAATCTCGATCAGCTTCTCGACGGTGACGCCGACGCATTGTTCGACGCCCTGGGCGCCGCCGACAAGCAGTCCCGGCTGCAACGGGCATGACAACCCGACTGCGTTGCGCGATCGACTCGGCGACAACGCTGCTCGCGGAAGCCGGGATCGATTCGGCACGCTACGACGCGGAGGAATTGGCCGCGCATCTGGCCGGCACCGAACGTGGGCGGCTGGCACTGCTCGCGTCACCCGATGACACCTTCTTCGACCACTACCGGGACTCGGTAGCCGCGCGATCACGCCGGATTCCCTTGCAGCACCTGACCGGCACCGCCGCCTTCGGGCCGTTGACGTTGTCCGTCGGACCCGGTGTGTTCATCCCGCGACCGGAAACCGAGTCGATGCTGGAATGGGCTACCGCGCAACGCCTTCCGTATTCGCCGCTGATCGTCGATCTGTGCACCGGTTCGGGCGCACTGGCGCTCGGTCTGGCGCGGCACTGGCCCGCGGCCCGCGTGATCGGGGTCGACGACTCCGACGCGGCGCTGGACTACGCGCGGACAAACTCCGCCGGCACGCCGGTGGAATTACTGCATGCCGACGTCACCGCGCCCGGCGTGCTGAGTCAGCTCGACGACCAGGTCGACCTGCTGGTATCCAACCCGCCCTACGTTCCCGACGGCGCCGAGCTCGAACCCGAAGTGCTCGACCATGATCCGTCGCATGCCGTGTTCGGCGGCCCGGATGGAATGGCGGTGATCACCGCCCTGGTCGGGCTGGCTGGACGACTGCTACGCCCCGGTGGCCTGTTCGCCGTCGAGCACGACGACACCACGTCCGCGCGGACCGTCGAACTGATCTGCGGCACAGCATTGTTCGAGGACGTCGTGCCCCGATCCGATCTCACCGGACGGCCGCGATTCGTCACGGCCCGCCGCGTGGACGGCCGCTCATGAGTGAGACTTTCGACTGCACTGACCCCGAACAGCGTTCGCGCGCAATCACATCGGCGGCCGCCGCGGTGAAAAACGGCGGCCTGGTGGTTCTTCCGACCGACACGGTGTACGGGCTGGGTGCCGACGCGTTCAACAGCACGGCGGTGGCCGCGCTGCTGGCCGCCAAGGGTCGCGGTCGTGACATGCCGGTGCCGGTGCTGGTCGGCTCGTGGCACACCATCGACGGCCTCGCGTTGTCGGTGTCCACCTCGATGCGCAACTTGGTCCGTGCGTTCTGGCCCGGCGCACTGAGTCTGGTGGTTCGCCAAGCGCCGTCGGTGCTATGGGATCTCGGCGACGCCCGCGGCACGGTGATGCTGCGGATGCCGCTGCACCCGGTCGCCATCGAATTGCTGCGCGAGGTCGGACCGATGGCGGTCTCCAGCGCCAACATCTCCGGAAGCCCGCCGGCGGTGGACGCAGAGCAGGCCCGCGAGCAGCTCGGCGACCTCGTCGACGTCTACCTAGATGGCGGTCCGATCGGCGCAGCAATCCGCCTCGACCATTCTGGATTTGACCGCTGCCGAGCCGCGCATCCTGCGATCCGGCCCGATCAGCGCCGAGCGGATCGCCGAGGTGCTCGGCGTGGACGCCGGGAGCCTCACCGGCTGAGCGGTCGGGCAGCTCAGATCGATCTCAGGGCAGTGCAGTACGGTTTTTCGGATGGTCAGCGGTGCCGACAACCTCGCCGGCGGTTTGCTCGCCTTGGCTGATCGCGGCGCCGGCGTCCCGTTGCGCGAACTCGCACTTGTCGGACTGACCGCCGCGATCGTCACCTACTTCACCACCGGACCGGTGCGGGTGCTGGCGACCCGGTTGGGAGCGGTGGCCTACCCGCGCGAGCGCGATGTGCATGTGACGCCGACGCCGAGAATGGGCGGCCTGGCGATGTACATCGGCGTGGTCGCGGCGGTGTTCCTCGCTTCGCAACTTCCCGCGCTCACCCGCGGCTTCGTCTATTCGACGGGCATGCCCGCAGTGGTGCTGGCGGGTGGGCTGATCATGGGCATCGGCCTGATCGACGACCGCTGGGGCCTGGACGCGCTGACGAAGTTCGCCGGCCAGATCACCGCGGCCAGCGTGCTGGTGACGATGGGCGTCGCATGGAGCGTTCTCTATATCCCGCTGGGCGGGGTGGGAACGATCGTGCTGGACCAGGTGTCGTCGATTCTGCTGACGCTGGCGTTGACCGTGTCGATCGTCAACGCGATGAACTTCGTCGACGGACTCGACGGGCTGGCCGCCGGGTTGGGCATCATCACGGCGTTGGCCATCTGCATGTTCTCCGTCGGTCTGCTGCGCGATCACGGCGGCGACGTGCTGTTCTACCCGCCCGCGGTCATCTCGGTGGTGCTGGCCGGAGCCTGTCTGGGTTTCCTGCCACACAACTTCCACCCGGCCAAGATTTTCATGGGCGATTCCGGTTCGATGCTGATCGGCCTGATGCTGGCCGCGGCGTCGACGACCGCGGCGGGACCCATCTCGCAGAACGCCTACGGCGCCCGCGATGTGTTTGCTCTGCTGTCACCGTTCCTGTTGGTCGTGGCGGTCATGTTCGTGCCGATGCTCGACCTGCTGCTGGCGATCGTGCGCCGGACCCGGGCCGGCCAAAGCGCATTCAGCCCCGACAAAATGCATCTGCACCACCGACTGCTGCAGATCGGTCATTCGCATCGGCGAGTCGTGCTGATCATCTATTTGTGGGTCGGCATTGTCGCCTTCGGCACCGCAAGCACGATTTTCTTCAATCCGCGAGACACCGCCGCGGTCATGTTGGGCGCGATCGCGATCGCGATTTTCGCGACGCTGATTCCGCTTTTGCGACGCAGTGACGATGTCTACGACGAAGAGTAGTAGGCTCCCCGTCAATGTGGTACGGTGCTGGTAGAACCCGAATTACCTCACGGGTTGCCGGCCACCGGCAGTCGGAGTCAGCTCCGATCCTGCCGACAGACGACCGACAAAGGGGAGCAGTCCCTTGGGTGATGCGAGTGCGGCGAAAGCGCTCCGATACGCTCAACGGGCCACGCAACGAGCAACAAGGCAACTCCCCCCGAACGAGGACTGAGGTGCTGCAGTGACTACACCAGCGCAAGACGCGCCGTTGGTGTTCCCCTCCGTTGCATTCCGGCCTTTTCGCTTGTTCGCCATCTCGCTGGGGCTGACTGTCGCCGCGGTCGCAATCGCCGTGTTCACTCGGCTCCCCGAAGTTCGGCTTGTTCTTCGGTGTGGGGCTGTTGCTGGGTTTGCTCAACGCGCTCGGCGTACAGCGCTCGGTGGCGTCGATCACCGCGGATGCGCACCCGTTGAAGAAGAAGATGGCGCTGAACTCAGCAACCCGATTGATGTTTATCACCGTGGTCGGACTGGCTATTGCATACCTATTCCGGCCGGCCGGGCTGGGCGTGCTCTTCGGGCTCGCGCTTTTCCAGGTGCTGCTGGTGCTCTCGACCGCTCTGCCGGTTTGGAAGAAGTTGCGCAGCGGTACTGCTGACGCGATCGAAGGGACAGAAAACAGCGATGACTGAGGCGTTTCTGGCCGAGGGCGCGATCGAGGTCGGCCAGCACCACACTGCTCAATGGTTCGGCTACACCATCAACATCGACACCGTGGAGTCGTCGGCGATCGCTGCCCTGATCGTGATCGGGCTGGCGTTCCTGCTGCGCGCCAAGGTCACATCTTCCGGTGTTCCCGGCGGTGTGCAGTTGTTCTTCGAAGCGATCACCGTGCAGATGCGCGACCAGATCGAGAGCGCGATCGGCATGCGCATCGCGCCCTTCGTGCTGCCGCTCGCCGTCACGCTGTTCATCTACATTCTTGATCTCCAACTGGTTGTCGGTGCTGCCGCTGCAGTACAGCGAGAACGGGAAGAGCACCGAACTGCTGTCATCGGCGGCGGCCGATATCAACTATGTGCTCGCGTTGGCCCTCTTCGTGTTCGTCTGCTACCACGCGGCGGGAATCTGGCGCCGCGGCATCATCGGGCACCCGCTCAAGGTGCTCAAGGGGCACGTCGCCGTACTTGCGCCGATCAACCTGGTGGAAGAACTCGCCAAGCCGATCTCGTTGTCGCTCCGACTCTTTGGCAACATTTTCGCGGGCGGCATCCTGGTCTCGCTGATCGCGCTGTTCCCGCCGTACATCTTGTGGGCGCCCAACGCGATCTGGAAGACCTTCGACTTGTTCGTCGGCGCGATTCAGGCATTCATCTTCGCGCTGCTGACGATCCTTGTACTTCAGCCAATCGATGGAGCTCGAAGACGAACACCACTAGATCCGTCCACGCACCGCAATTACAGACCTGGTACACGGCTACCAGTTATCAAGGAGGATAAGAAATGGCAGACGCGAATCTTCTCGGTCTCGGCGCCTACATCGGCGGCGGACTGATCTTGGCCGGCGGCGCGATCGGTGCCGGTATCGGTGACGGCGTCGCCGGTAACGCGCTGATCTCCGGTATCGCCCGGCAGCCTGAAGCGCAGGGTCGGCTGTTCACACCGTTCTTCATCACGGTGGGTCTGGTCGAGGCCGCCTACTTCATCAACCTGGCCTTCATGGCGCTGTTCGTCTTCGCCGCGCCGATTTCCCCCAAGTAGTCCGCAGATATGGGTGACATGAACGCTGTTAGTGCTGGCTGCTAGTAGCCAGGCGGAGGGCAACTTTCTGGTGCCCAACGCCACCTTCTTTGTCGAGCTGTCATTTTTTTGATCGTGCTCGGCGTTATCGGCACCTTCGTGGTTCCGCCGATCTCGAAGGTGCTCAAAGAGCGCGACAACATGATCACCAAAACGGCTGCTGACAACAAGAAATCGGCCGAGCAGTTCGCCGCTGCGCAGGAAGACTACGAGAAGGCGATGTCCGCCGCTCGGGTCGCGGCATCGGCGGCTCGCGACGAGGCTCGGGCAGAGGGCCGCAAGGTTGTCGACGAAAAGCGTGGTCACGCCGAGGAGCAGGTCTCCTCGACACTCCAGGACGCTGCCGAGCAACTCAAGCGGGAGGGCGACGCCGTGGCGGCGGAACTTCGCACGCGGGTGGAGAGCCTCTCCACGACGTTGGCGAGCCGCATCCTCGGCGTCGAGGTGACCACCTCAGTCTCGGCCACGGGATCGGGGCGTTAGGCACACCATGTCGACATTTATCGGACAGCTCGTCGGGTTCGCCGTCATCGTCTGGCTGATCTGGCGCTACGTCGTGCCGCCGGTGCGCAAGCTGATGGCGGACCAGCAGAACACGGTGCGCCAACAGCTGGCGGACTCGTCGACTGCCGCCGATCGGCTGGCGGAAGCCAGTCGGGCCCACGCCAAGGCGAAAGAAGACGCCAGCGCGGAAGCGCGGCGTCTGACCGAAGAGGCGCAGTCCGATGCGAAGCGCATCGGCGAACAGTTGCGCGAACAGGCCGAGAGCGACGCGGAGCGGATCAAGCAGCAGGGCGCCAGGCAGGCGGAGCTGCTGCGTTCGCAACTGGTCCGTCAGCTGCGCCAAGACATTGGTGCCGAATCCGTCCGGCGGGCAAGCGATCTGGTGCGCGGCTATGTCGCCGAACCGGGCCAGCAGTCCGCGACGGTCGACAGTTTCCTGGACGATCTCGACGAGATGGCGACCTCGACGGCCGACGTCCAGTACCCCGTCGCGACGAAGATGCGTTCAGCCAGCCGGCAGGCGCTGACGGGTCTGCTGGAAAAATTCGGACGGGATCGCGGACGGACTTGATGACGACGGGTTGTCGACGCTTGCCGACGATCTGACATCGGCCGCCGCGCTGCTGATTCGCGAAGGCGTGGTCGCCCGCTACCTGACTCAGCCCTGCCGAGGACTCGTCGCCGCGAGTCCAGCTGGTCGAGCGACTGCTGTCGGGCAAGATCGGTCAGCCCGCTCTTGATGTCCTCAAAGCCGCAGTCGCCGAACGCTGGTCGGCCGAAAACGATCTCGTTGACGCCGTCGAACTGTCAGCGCGGCAAGCCCTGCTGATCCGCGCCGAGAAAGCCGGCAAGGTCGACGAGGTCGAAGATCAGCTGTTCCGGTTCTCCCGCATTCTCGACACGCCAGCCGCGCCTTGCCATCTTGCTCGGCAATTACGAGGTGGACGCGGATGCGCGAGTTCAGTTGCTGCGCAACGTCCTTACCAGCGCGGGTGCCGGCGCCAACGCGATCACGACTGAACTGCTCGCCAAGACGGTTGAGTTGCTCCGCGGACAGCCGGCCGAAGCGGCCGTGCAGAGCCTGGCCGAAGTGGCGGTGGCCCGACGTGGCGAGGTCGTCGCGCAGGTACGCGCAGCAGCCGAACTCAGCGATGCCCAGCACACCCGCCTCACCGAGGTGCTGAGCCGGATCTACGGCCATCCGGTCACAGCGCAAGTTTCCATCGACCCAGAGCTGCTCGGCGGGCTCGCAATTTCGGTCGGCGACGAGATCATCGACGGCACGCTTTCGTCGCAACTCGCCGCGGCCCAGGCCCAGTTGCCTGACTGACCCACTACCGACGATCACCATCGACGAGCAGGAAGAACGAAAAGCCATGGCAGAGTTGACAATCTCGGCTGACGACATTCAGGGCGCGATCGAGGAGTACGTAAGCTCCTTCAGCTCCGACACCACCAAAGAAGAGGTGGGCACCGTCATCGATACCGGAGACGGCATCGCCCACGTCGAGGGCTTGCCATCGGTGATGACCCAAGAGCTTCTCGAGTTCTCCGACGGCGTTCTCGGCGTCGCGCTCAACCTCGACGAGCACAGCGTCGGCGCGGTCATCCTCGGTGACTCCGAGAAGCTGGCACAGGGACAACAGGTCAAGCGCACCGGCGAGGTCCTCTCGGTGCCCGTCGGCGACGAATTCCTGGGCCGCGTGGTCAACCCGCTGGGTGAGCCGATCGACGGTCAGGGCGACATCAAACCCGACGCTCGCCGGGCCTTGGAGATCCAGGCCCCGTCGGTGGTCCAGCGGCAAGGCGTCTCCGAGCCGCTGCAGACCGGCATCAAGGCCATCGACGCGATGACGCCGATCGGTCGTGGCCAGCGTCAGCTGATCATCGGCGACCGCAAGACCGGCAAGACCGCGGTGTGCGTCGACACCATCCTGAACCAGCGGGAGAACTGGGAGAGCGGCGACGAGAAGAAGCAGGTCCGCTGCGTCTACGTGGCCATCGGCCAGAAGGGCACCACGATCGCTTCGGTCCGGCGTGCCCTCGACGAAGGTGGCGCGATGGACTACACCACCATCGTCGCCGCGCCGGCGTCCGACTCGGCCGGGTTCAAATGGCTTGCGCCCTACACCGGTTCGGCGATTGCCCAGCACTGGATGTACGACGGCAAGCACGTGCTGATCGTCTTCGACGACTTGAGCAAGCAGGCCGAGGCCTACCGTGCCATCTCACTTCTGCTGCGCCGCCCGCCCGGTCGTGAGGCCTACCCGGGTGACGTGTTCTACCTGCACTCGCGGCTGCTGGAACGCTGCGCGAAGCTGTCCGACGAGCTCGGCGGCGGCTCGTTGACCGGTCTGCCGGTCATCGAGACCAAGGCCAACGACATCTCGGCCTATATCCCGACCAACGTCATCTCGATCACAGACGGCCAGGTGTTCCTCGAGTCCGACTTGTTCAACCAGGGTGTCCGGCCGGCGATCAACGTCGGTGTGTCGGTGTCCCGGGTGGGTGGCGCGGCGCAGATCAAGGCGATGAAAGAGGTTGCGGGAAGTCTCCGTTTGGACCTGTCGCAGTTCCGCGAGTTGGAATCGTTCGCGGCGTTCGCCTCGGACCTGGATGCCACCTCGAAAGCACAGCTGGATCGCGGCGAGCGGCTGGTCGAGCTGCTCAAGCAGCCGCAGTACCGGCCGTCACCCGTTGAGGAGCAGGTTGTTTCGATCTTCCTCGGCACCGGTGGACACCTCGACTCGGTTCCGGCCGAGGACGTGCATCGCTTCGAGTCCGAGTTCCTCGACCACATTCGGGGGGCCGAGGACGGCATCCTGTCCTCCATCAAGGAATCGCAGAAGCTCGGCGAAGAGACCGAGAAGAAGTTGGTCGACGCGATCAAGGAATTCAAGAAGGGCTTCGCGGCTACCGGCGGGGGATCGGTGGTGTCCGACGAGCACGCCGAGCCTCTCGACGAAGACCAGGTTGAAAAGGAAGCAGTGCAGGTGCACAAGCCCGCACCGCCGGAGCAGAAGAAGTAATCGAAAATGGCTGCCACACTTCGCGAACTTCGGGGTCGCATTCGATCCGCCGGGGCGATCAAAAAGATCACCAAGGCCCAGGAAATGATTGCGACGTCGCGCATCGGCAAGGCCCAGACGCGGCTGCGAGAGGCCCGGCCTTATGCCGAGGAGATCACCCGCGTGCTCACCACGCTGGCATCGGAGGCCGCTCTCGACCACCCGCTGCTGGTCGAGAAGTCTTCGCCGAAACGGGTTGGCGTGCTGGTGGTCTCGTCGGACCGAGGACTGTGCGGTGCCTACAACTCCGGCGCCTTCCGCAAGGCCGAGGAGCTTTTCTCGCGGCTGCGACAAGACGGCAAGACTCCGGTGATCTACACGGTGGGACGTAAAGCGCAGGGATACTTCAAGTTTCGCAACTGGGACATCAGCGAATCCTGGACCGGTTTCTCGGAGCGGCCCAGCTACGAGGACGCCGCGGAGGTCGCCGAAACTCTGGTGAGTGCCTTCATGGCCGGCGCCGGTGACGACGAGTCAAGTGACGAAGAGCCCGGAGTCGACGAATTGCACATCGTCTACACCGAATTCAAATCGATGATGTCGCAATCGGTTGGGGCGCACCGCATGGCCCCGATGGTCGTGGAATACATCGAGGACGACGACGAGCCGCACACCCTGTACTCGTTCGAGCCGGATGCGACGACGCTGTTCGACGCGCTGCTGCCGCGTTATGTGACCACCCGCGTGTACACGGCGCTGCTCGAGTCCGCTGCGTCAGAACTGGCGTCACGCCAGCGTGCGATGAAGTCGGCCAGCGACAACGCCGACGACCTGATCAAATCGCTCACGCTCGAGGCGAACCGCGAGCGGCAGGCTCAGATCACCCAGGAAATCAGCGAAATCGTCGGTGGCGCAAACGCGCTCGCCGACGCCAAATAGGCCCCAGCAGGAAGCGAAGAGGATATGGCTGCTACCACTCAAAAGGCTGCGAAGTCGACGAACTCGAAGGACAGCGACAGCAACGGCCGCGTGGTGCGGATCACCGGACCCGTCGTCGACGTCGAATTCCCACGCGGCTCCGTGCCGGAACTGTTCAACGCCCTGCACGCCGACATCACCTATGAGGACCTGGCGAAGACGCTGACGCTGGAGGTCGCGCAGCACCTCGGCGACAACCTGGTGCGCACCATCTCGATGCAACCGACCGACGGACTGGTCCGCGGCGTTGAGGTGACTGACACCGGCAAAGCGATCTCCGTTCCGGTCGGCGATGGCGTCAAGGGCCACGTGTTCAACGCCCTGGGCCACTGCCTCGACGAGCCGGGCTACGGAGAAGACTTCGATCACTGGGGGATTCACCGCAAGCCACCGCCATTCGACGAACTCGAGCCGCGCACCGAGATGCTCGAGACCGGCCTGAAGGTCGTCGACCTGCTGACCCCGTACGTGCGTGGTGGAAAGATCGCGCTGTTCGGTGGTGCGGGTGTGGGTAAGACCGTTCTGATCCAGGAGATGATCAACCGTATCGCCCGGAACTTCGGTGGTACTTCGGTATTCGCCGGTGTCGGGGAGCGCACCCGTGAGGGCAACGACCTGTGGGTCGAGCTCGCGGATGCCGACGTGCTCAAGGACACCGCGCTGGTCTTCGGTCAGATGGACGAGCCGCCCGGCACCCGTATGCGGGTCGCCCTGTCGGCGTTGACGATGGCGGAGTACTTCCGCGACGAGCAGGGCCAGGACGTGCTGCTGTTCATCGACAACATCTTCCGGTTCACCCAGGCAGGTTCCGAGGTCTCGACACTGCTCGGCCGGATGCCTTCGGCCGTGGGCTACCAGCCCACGCTGGCCGACGAGATGGGTGAGCTGCAGGAGCGGATCACCTCGACCCGAGGCAAGTCCATCACCTCGATGCAAGCGGTCTACGTGCCCGCCGACGACTACACCGACCCCGCGCCGGCGACGACGTTCGCGCACTTGGACGCCACCACCGAGCTGTCGCGAAACGTGTTCTCCAAGGGCATCTTCCCGGCGGTGGACCCGTTGGCGTCCAGCTCGACCATTCTGGACCCGGCGATCGTCGGCGACGAGCACTACCGGGTTGCGCAGGAAGTGATCCGAATCCTGCAGCGCTACAAGGACCTTCAGGACATCATCGCGATTCTGGGTATTGACGAGCTTTCCGAAGAGGACAAGCAGGAAGTCAACCGGGCGCGTCGGATCGAGCGGTTCCTCTCGCAGAACATGATGGCGGCCGAGCAGTTCACCGGTCAGCCGGGATCCACCGTTCCGCTCAAGGAGACCATCGAGGCGTTCGACAAGCTGACCAAGGGCGATTTCGACCACATCCCCGAGCAGGCGTTCTTCCTCATCGGTGGCCTGGACGACCTGGCCAAGAAGGCCGAAAGCTTCGGCGCCAAGCTG
>CAVVSN010000026.1:0-459938 GCA_963750885.1 uncultured Actinomycetota bacterium | reverse complement strand
GCCGCGCGCTGCAGCGTGAGCGGACGCTGCGGCGCCCGGTGGTGCGGGCCAAGCTGTGGCTGCAGTACACCATCGCCGGCACGCCACGGATACCGTCGCACCGCATGGTCGACGCGCAGCTGGACCGTGAAGTGCATCCAGCGCCACCGCCGGAGCAGGTGCCGAGCGTGCTCGCCACCGGGTTCGGTGTGGGGTAGCCGGCGGTGCGCTATTTCTACGACACCGAATTCATCGACGACGGCTACAACATCGAGCTGATCTCGATCGGGGTGGTCGCCGAAGACGACCGCGAATATTACGCCATATCAACCGAATTCAATCCCGAGCGGGCCGGGAAATGGGTGCGCGCGAATGTGCTGCCCAAGCTGCCGTCACCGGCCTCGAAGGTGTGGCGGTCACGAGCGCAGATCCGCACACGACCTCGAGAGTTCTTCGATGTCGACGGGACGAGCCGATCGAGCTGTGGGCCTGGGTCGGCGCGTACGACCACGTGGCGCTGTGCCAGCTGTGGGGCCCGATGACCCATCTGCCGCCGCCGATACCGCGATTCACCCATGAGCTGCGCCAGCTCTGGGAGGAGCGCGGCAGCCCTCGGATGCCGCGACGGTCGGAGAATGTGCATGACGCGCTGGTCGACGCTCGCGACCAGCGGACGCGATATCAGGTGATCACGCTCGGCGCTGAACGACGGGCGGTGCGAGCTGCGGGCGATTCGCATCGGCCCTGATCGCGGCCGGATTGGGGGCGTTCGCAACCCGGCTACCATAGACAGGTGAACTCGACCGTCGACCTACCGATCGAGCAGCTCCCGTCGCTGCCTCCGCTGCCGGAGGAGCTACGGACCCGCCTGGACGCCGCACTGGCCAAACCGGCCGCGCAGCAGCCGAATTGGACGCGCGAGCAGGTCGAGCCGCGGCGGACGGTGCTGGAAAGTGTGCCGCCGGTGGCGGTGCCCTCGGAAATCGTTCGGCTACAGGACATGCTGGCCCAGGTCGCCCGCGGCGAGGCGTTCCTGCTGCAGGGCGGCGACTGCGCCGAGACCTTCGTCGACAACACCGAGCCGCACATCAAGGGCAACATCCGCACCCTGCTGCAGATGGCGGTGGTGCTGACCTACGGCGCCAGCATGCCGGTGCTCAAGGTGGCCCGCATCGCCGGGCAGTACGCCAAGCCGCGGTCCGCCGACACCGACGCGCTGGGTCTGCGGTCCTACCGCGGCGACATGGTCAACGGGTTCGCCCCCGACGCGGCGGTGCGCGAGCACGACCCGTCGCGGCTGGTGCGCGCATACGCCAACGCCGCCGCGGCGATGAACCTGGTGCGCGCGCTGACCTCGTCGGGCCTGGCGTCGCTGCACCTGGTGCACGACTGGAACCGGGAATTCGTCCGGACCTCGCCGGCCGGTGCCCGCTACGAGGCGCTGGCCTCCGAGATCGACCGTGGCCTGAAGTTCATGAGCGCCTGCGGGGTGGCCGACAGCAACCTGCAAACCGCCGAAATCTACGCCAGCCATGAGGCTTTGGTGCTCGACTACGAGCGGGCCATGCTGCGCCTGTCCTCGGAAGAGGAAGGCGAGCCGCAGCTGTACGACCTGTCGGCGCATTACCTGTGGATCGGCGACCGCACCCGTCAACTCGACGGCGCGCACATCGCGTTCGCGGAGGTCATCGCCAACCCGATCGGCGTCAAGATCGGGCCGTCGACCACGCCGGATCAGGTTGTCGAGTACGTCGAACGCCTCGACCCGCACAACAAGCCGGGCCGGCTGACGTTGGTGAGCCGGATGGGCAACAACAAGGTCCGCGAGCTGTTGCCGCCGATCATCGAAAAGGTCCAGGCCACAGGGCATCAGGTGATCTGGCAGTGCGACCCCATGCACGGCAACACCCACGAGTCGTCCACCGGCTACAAGACCCGGCACTTCGACCGAATCGTCGACGAGGTGCAGGGCTTCTTCGAGGTGCACCGCGCGCTGGGCACCTATCCGGGCGGCATCCACGTCGAGATCACCGGCGAGAACGTCACCGAGTGTCTCGGTGGCGCGCAAGACATTTCGGACACCGATCTGAGCGGACGCTACGAAACCGCGTGCGACCCACAGGCTGAACACCCAGCAGTCATTGGAGCTGGCGTTCCTGGTCGCGGAGATGCTGCGCGACTAAGTGGCGACCCGCTTCGCCCGGCTCCGCCGCGCTCGCGATCGCCACGGCGACTAGAGCAGTCCGGCTCGACGTTGCTGCCGACGGTCCACGCCGCGGCGGCGGCCATCCCGGTGATCGACAATACGACCGCGATCCAGATCAGCATCATGCGCCGGGCATGGTCGCGTTCGAAGGCGAACTCGATCAGGTCGATACCCGCGAATTGCCTTGCTGCGTCGGGGACTCGGCTGGGCCGGTCCTGCGGGTCGCGGGTCAGCTGACGGGTCGGCCGATGCACCGGCGGACGTGGGCGGGTGGCTGGCGCAGATCTGTGGTGCGGTTCTGGCCGTGGTCCGTTCTCGTGACCTGGCTGCGGTGCGCCGCGGCCGAGCGATGTTGCGCCGAGTTGCGTGGCGTGGGCACCCGAAAGTCGGGCAGCTGCAACTGCGTCGGCGATCGCGTCCAATTCGGCGCCCATCTCCTGGGCGTCGGCATACCGATCGACGGGATCGCGTGCGGTGGCGCGCTCGACCAGGTCGTCGAATTGCGCAGGCACTCCGCTGATCACGCTGCTCGGCAGCGGCACGTCGGTGTCCAGCCGCTGATAGGCGACCGATAACGATGTGTCGCCGGAGAACGGCGTCTGGCCGGTCAGCAGCTCGTAGGCGACGATCCCCGCGGCGTAGACATCGCTGCGCGGGCTGGCATTTCCGTCTTTGACCTGCTCGGGGGAGAGGTAGGCCGCGGTGCCGAGAATGACGCTGGTGGACGTGATTCCGGCCTCGGCGACGGCGCGCACCAACCCGAAGTCGACGATCTTGACGTCGCCCTCGTCGGAGATCAAGACGTTCTCGGGTTTGACGTCGCGGTGCACCAGGCCGGCGCGATGCGCGGCGGCCAGCCCGCCCAGCACCGGGCGCAGCACCGCGGCGACCGCATGCGGCGGCATCGGCCCGCGCTCGGTCAGTAGTTCGCGCAGCGTGCCGCCCTCGACCAGCTCCATCACCAGGAACGGGTGCCGGGCGTCCAGGCCCTGGTCGTAGACCGCGACCAGCCCGGGATCCTTCAGCCGGGCCACGCTGCGGGCCTCGAGTTGGAAACGGGTCAGGAACTGCTGATCGCCGGCGTAGCGGGAGTCCATCACCTTCAGCGCCACCGGGCGGTCCAACCGGGTGTCGAGGCCGCGATAGACCGTCGAGGTGCCGCCGGTGGCGATCTTGGTCGCAACGCGATAGCGCCCGTCGAGCAATGCGCCCTCGAGGATCGTCGCTCGTCGCTGCAGTCACGCGCCCATCGTAGGCGGCGACAGCGGCTGCGCCCGAAACCTACACTGCGTGAGCCTGAACTTGCGGTGCGCGCCGGCCGTACACTACTTCGGTGAGCAGGATTCCGGCCGGGGACGATGTTCTCGACCCCGACGAACCGACCTACGATCTTCGCAACGTCGCCGACTTGCTCGGCGTGGCGGTGACGAAAGTGCAGCAGCATCTCAAAGAAGGCCACCTGGTCGCGGTGCGGCGTGCCGGTGACGTGGTGGTCCCGCAGATTTTCTTCACCAGCAGCGGCGAAGTGGTCAAGAGTCTGCCGGGCTTGCTGATGGTTCTGCGCGACGGCGGCTACCAGGACACCGAGATCGTCCGCTGGCTGTTCACCCCCGATCCGTCGCTGACGGTGACGCGGGACGGCTCGCGCGACGCGCTCAGCAACGCCCGCCCGGTCGACGCGTTACACGCGCATCAGGCGCGCGAAGTGCTGCGCCGCGCGCAGGCTATGGCGTACTGACCTCTGGTCGGCGCGGTTGGGCCGGGACTCGGATCGGTTGAGCATGCGCCAGACGAACAGCGCGACCGCGGTCGCCAACAAGACATGCGGCCACGAGTACATTCCGTGGGCGCCATCGGGTTTGAAGATGACCATGATCCACGTCGAGAACGCCGCGATCGACGCGACCGCGCGGCGTGACTGGGCGAGCGGGGCCATCACCGCCAGCGGCCAGGAGTAGTACCACGGCAGGGCGGCGGGCGCGAACAGCACCACGACGAGCATCACCCACGCGATGCCGGTGAGCGCCTCGCGGTCGTCGTGGCGGAACCGCCACCACAACAGCGGCAGTGCGATCGCGATGATCGCGATCCCGATCGCGCGGGTAACCTGCAGCGTCCCATAGAAACTCACCGAGAAGAACAATCCGCCGACGGCGTGAACCAGGTTCGCAGTCGCCGTCGGAACGCTCAGCCAGTTGATGATCTTCACCGAGCCGGCCAACGCGGTCAGCCAGCCGAGTCCCACTCCGGCCACCCCGGAGAGCACGGCGAACACCGCGACGACAATCAGCACCGACGCGACGGATGCCACCGAAAACGCCTGCAGCGGCCGGTATTCGCGACGATCACGCAGATGGCGCATCCACACCCAGACCATGAACGGCAGCGCGAGCCCGGCGGTGGCCTTGACCGCCATCCCCACGGCGATCACGGCGATGCCGGCGATATGACGGCGCTCGAAGGTCAGCGCGATGCCGGCGGCCATCAGGCCCACCATCAACATCTCGTTGTGCACGCCACCCATCAGATGGATGATCACCAGCGGGTTGAGCACGCAGATCCACAGCGCGATAGGCACATTCGCGCCGACGTGGCGGGCGATCCGCGGCGTCGCCCAGACCAGCAAGGCCAGCCCGGGCAGCATGCACAACCGCAGCAGCATCGTCCCGACGATCACGTGGTTGCCGACCAGCATCGTCACCAGCCTGGCGATCATGATGAACGCCGGGCCGTACGGTGCGGTGGTGATGGTCCAGATCGGACTGACGTTGTCCAGCAAGGCATTCGGATTGTCGATCGGCCCGACGGCGTAAGGATCCAGCCCGTCGCGCAGCAGCGCGCCCTGAGCCAGATACGAGTAGGTGTCGCGGCTGAACAGCGGCACCGACAGCAGCAGCGGCGCCAGCCAGAACGCCGGCGCTGGCGACCATGGCGTATTCGCTTGCGTCGCCGGCCAATGCGCGCCGGCCGAGCCAAAGCCACGCGCTCACCATCAGCGTCACGCCGATCCACAGCAGAATCGACGACAGCACCAGGCCGTGCCCGTAGCGCAGCCAGGACAGGTGCAACGACTCCAACAGCGGATCGTGCTGTTTGGTGCTGCCCGAGCCCAGTCCGCCGGTCGTGATGAGCACCGCGCCAAGGAAGCCCAGTAACGCCGGCCGGCCCTCGGCGGCTGTGGCGAACGTCCGCAGCCGCGAAAGCTGTTGGGGTGCAGCGATAGTCGAGCAGGAGCCGGGGCGGACGTCGGAATGGACATGGGCGTCAGGCCGATCGGTTCGCGGCCAGGTTGGCGAGGTCGGCGAGCCCGACCTTGGCCGCGGCGTGGATGGGTGCGTCGGCGACCAAATCCAGTGCGCGACGGGTCAGTGTGGCGATCTGGTCCTCGACGGTGGCCAGCGCGCCGACCCGCTCGATGACGTCGCACAGCTCGCGCGCCTGCGTGTTGCTCAAGTCAGTTCCCACCGAGGCGCGTAACAGCTTGGCGGCAGCCGGATCTGACGCGTCGGCCAACTCCAGTGCCGTCGCCAGCAGCACGGTTCGCTTGCCGGCGCGCAGGTCGTCCCCGGACGGCTTGCCGGTCACGGCCGGATCGCCGAACACGCCCAGCACGTCGTCGCGTAGCTGAAATGCCGACGCCCAGCTGATCGCCGACCTCGTGGAAAAGCGTGTGGACGTCGGGCCGGTCGGCCGCCGCGGCAGCCCCCAACTGCAGCGGCCGCGACACCGTGTACGAAGCGGTCTTGTAGGTGTTGACGGCCATCGCCGAGGCGATCGACTCCGCGGCGCCGGCCTCGGCCACGATGTCGAGGTACTGCCCGCCGAGGACCTCGGTGCGAATATCGGCCCAGACCCGGCGCACTCGATCGCGGGCAGCGGGCGGCAGTTCGACGCCGGCGACGATGTCGTCGGCCCACGCCAGCGCCAGATCCCCGAGCAGGATCGCCGCCGACATCCCGAACCGGTCGGCCGATCCGCGCCACCCGCGGTCGCGATGCAATTCGGCGAACTGGATGTGCGTGGTCGGTCGCCCGCGTCGAGTCGCCGAACTGTCGATCACGTCGTCGTGCACCAGCGCCGAGGCATGCAGCAGTTCCAGCGCGGCGAACAACAGCAGCGCCTGCTCGTCGGCGTCGTCGTCGGAGACCGCCCGCCAGCCCCAGTAGGCGAAGACCGGGCGCAGCCGCTTGCCCCCGCCGAGGACGAAATCCTGCAGGCCGGCCGTCAGCGCGTCGTAGTCGCCTCCGATGTGGGCGGCCTCGGTTCGACGGTCGCGCAGATACCTGCGCAGCTGGTCGATGACGGCGTCGGCCAGCTCGACGGTTGCCGCTGCTCCTGCGCTCAGCGCGACACCTCTTCCGGGTCCCTGGTGATCATGGCCCGCCAAGTCTATTCGGCGCGGCGTTGTGCAGCGGGTTTTGCCCGCCCCGGGTCGGCCCGGCGGCCGATCGACCGTCGCCGGACGCTGCGCCGACGGCCTCACTATGCTGTCGTGATGCGTGCGCGGGCCGCCTGGCCAGCGCCGCTCCCGGGCCGACGCGGGTTCGCGGCCTGACTGCTGCGGCGGGGGAACTAGTCGTTGAATGAGGAGCAGCTCGTTGACTTTGAACACCATCGCGCTTGAGTTGGTGCCGCCGAACCTCGATCGCGGTACCGAGCAAGCTCTCGAAGACGCCCACAAAGTGGTGCAGCTGGCGGCGAAATCCGGGATCGAAGGCCGGATCGGGCACGTGATGATGCCCGGGTTGATCGAAGAAGACGACGACCGGCCGATCGAGATGAAGCCGAAGCTCGACGTGCTGGACTTCTGGTCGACGATCAAGCCCGAGCTGCCCGGGGTGCGCGGATTGTGCAGTCAGGTCACGGCTTTCATGGACGAGCCGGCGCTGCGTCAGCGGCTCGGCGACTCTGGTCGACGCCGGGATCGATGGCATCGTGTTCGTCGGTGTTCCGCGCACGATGGCCGACGGCGAGGGCTCCGGCGTCGCACCGACCGACGCGCTGTCGATTTACCAAGAGCTGGTGGACAATCGGGGCGTGATCCTGATTCCCACCCGCGAGGGTGAGACGGGCCGGCTGAATTTCAAGTGCGATCAAGGCGCGACCTTCGCGCAGACGCAGCTGCTGTATTCCGATGCGATCGTGGGCTTTTTGACCGACTTCGCCAAGCAGACCGACCACCGGCCGGAGATCCTGTTGGGCTTCGGCTTCGTGCCGAAGCTCGAGGAGAAGATCGGCTTCATCAACTGGCTGATCCAGGACCCGGGCAACGCCGCCGTCGCCGAGGAGCAGGCGTTCGTCACGACGCTGGCGAACACCGAACCGGCGCAACGGCGCAAGCTGATTCTGGACCTGTACAAGCGGGTGATCGACGGTGTCGCCGACCTGGGCTATCCGCTGAGCATCCATCTGGAAGCCACCTACGGCAATTCCGCGCCGGCGTTCGAGACGTTCGCCGAGATGCTGGATTACTGGTCGCCCACGGGCTGACCGCGGGCTGACGCCGGTCAGCTGGACGGCGGGTCGCTCGGCTCGGCGATCCGCGGTGAGCGGTCGCGGGTGTACCAGGCCAGCCCGCCCACGGCGCCGGCCACCGCGAGCGACGCCAAGGCCAGCCACAACGCCGCCCCCTGAAATGAGCGGGTGCTCGGATCGGTGTAGCGGGCCTGAGCGCTGAGCATGCTCACCACGCCGGGCTTCAGTTTCCACTGCACGGTCTGCTCGTCGACGCGATCGCCGTTGGTGGAGGTCACCGACCCCGGAAACGCGACGGACAACTCCACGTCGGCGTCGGGATCGTTGAGCGACGTCAGATCCGCGCGTCCTTCCAGGATCACCAGGTCGCCGGCTCGGCGCAGCGACAGGTTCACCCCCTGCGCGTCGGAGTTCATCCGCGCGAGCTCCGGCAGTTCAGCGAACGTCAGGTCGGAGAACGTAGCCTGCGAGCCCACGTAGCCGTCGTGGTCGTATTTGGACACCGCGACCTTCTGGCCGAAGGCCAGATTGGGATCCAGCTGCGGACCGTTGTCCTTCTCGTTGCGCGGTTTGGCCGCCGCGATGATGTCGCCGGACACCAGGTCGTCGGGGGAGATGGTGATCGATGCCTTGATCCGCACGCATCCGGCGAGCATGGGTATCACCAGCAGCAGCAACGCCAACGCCGTGATGCGGCGGCTGCCCGGCCGCGCCGTGAAACCCCGGGATGAGAGCTGTATACCGCTGGCGCGCACCAGGTCATCGTGCCAGACCGCGACGGCGCCGGTGCCACTACAGCGGCAGCGCGCGCCCCAGAATCGCGAATGCCCGTGGGTCGCCGGTGAAGTGGTAGCCGCGGATGACGTCGATGAAGCCCAGTCGCCGGTAGAGCCGCCAGGCCCGATTGGCTTCGCCGTTGGTCTCCGGCGTCGACAGCAACACGTTGGCTTCGCTGCGTTCCGAAAGCAGCCGCCGGGCCAGCGCTTCGCCGAGGCCGCGGCCCTGCGCCCGGGGGTGAATGTGCAGCTCGGTCAGCTCGAAATAGCTGGTCATCAGCTTGGCGATCTCGGGGTCGGGGAAGCCGCTGCGCTGCAGACCCGCCACCACCTGCTGCTGCCACCACTGGTCAGGTGCGCCGCAATACCCGTAGGCCACGCCCAGCAGCGGTGCGTCGCTCAGCTCGGCCGACGACGGCTCCGCCCCGGCCGGCGCGTCGACTTCGACCGCTGCCACGGCCTGCCAGCCGCGTCGCCGGGTGTGTTCGAGCCACATCGCGGCGCGCTGATTCTCGGTGCCGGGCGGATAGCGCATGGCGTCGACGTACACGCCCAGGGCGTCGGAAAGCCGTCGCTGCATGTCCTGCGGCGGCAGGTTGATGAGGAATGTCACCAACGTGCGGTCTCCTCAGTCGTCTCAGTCGTGCAGTGTGGTGCGCCATCCCATTATCGGGCGCGGTGCCGCAGCGTCGATCACCGACCGGTCGCAAGTACAATCAGCGGGCGAAGCGGTGGTAACGCGCAGATGGACCTCGTATCATTCTTCTTAGTTATCCCCGCAGCGCGCGCAGGCGTGCTATCGGTATTTACGTGACAGGATTTCGGCAAGGAGGGACTGATGCCACTCTCCGATCATGAGCAGCGGATGCTCGACCAGATCGAGAGCGCTCTCTATGCCGAGGACCCCAAGTTCGCCTCGAGCGTTCGGGGCGGCGGATTGCGGGCGCCGACGGCGCGGCGACGGCTGCAGGGCGCGGCGCTTTTTGTGCTCGGACTTGCGATGTTGGTCTCCGGGGTGGCGTTTAAGGCCACCATGATCGGAACATTCCCGGTCCTGTCCGTGGTCGGCTTTGTGGTGATGTTCGCCGGCGTGGTGTTTGCCATCACCGGTCCGCGCCTCGCCGGACGGGGTGAGCGTCCGGGACCCGCGTCGGCAGCGCGTCAGCGCCGCGGCAAGAACGCCGGGTCGTTCACCAGCCGGATGGAAGACCGGTTCCGCCGCCGCTTCGAGGAGTAGCGCGCGGGACGCACAAAGGGCAGCCGGTCGGCTGCCCTTTTTTGTGCCCCACTGAAGGCCGCCTTACGGCCTGGGCGGCGCACAGTCGACCCACTACGCCCCACTTGCGGTCGATAACCCCAGCTCAAGCCGCTTTTCGTGAGATCTTTCGCGCTGCCGCCGCTGGGCCTGCACGGACCTCGTAGTGGCCGAGAACCTGCAGAAACGACACCAAGCGGTGACATTCGTGTCGTTAAATGGAGCGATGTGGGGGATTGTGGGGTATCGTGGCGGAAGTCGAAAGGCATGGAGGTAGCCAGATGTTTCTCGGCACCTACACGCCAAAGCTCGACGACAAAGGGCGGCTCACATTGCCCGCCAAGTTCCGCGACGCGCTGGCAGGGGGGTTGATGGTCACCAAGAGCCAAGACCACAGCCTCGCCGTCTATCCGCGAACGCGAATTCGAGGAACTCGCCCGCAAAGCCAGCAAGACGTCGCGCAGCAACCCCGAGGCGCGGGCGTTCCTGCGCAACCTGGCTGCCGGCACCGACGAACAACACCCCGACGCTCAAGGCCGGATCACCTTGTCGGCCGACCACCGCCGTTACGCGAACCTCTCCAAGGACTGCGTCGTCATCGGATCGATTGAGTACCTGGAGATTTGGGACGCGGCGGCCTGGCAGCAGTACCAAGAAACCCACGAAGAGAACTTCTCCGCAGCCAGCGATGAAGCACTCGGCGACATTATCTGAGGCGCGTGCCCGTGCAACGTGGCCTCTGTCCGAACCGACCCTGACGTACTTCCCCGACGCCAGGTTCGTGCAATCGGACAGGGACCTCGATGCAACGGCCGCGCGACCGACGACTTACCCGGCCGCCCAGCACATCTCACGTCGAGAAGGTGTTCTCATGCCTGACGTCACCGGTGGTTTCGGCCATGTACCCGTGTTGCTCGACCGCTGCTTCGAATTGCTGCACCCTGCCTTGACCCGCCACCACGCCGACGGATCGGGCGCGGTGCTCATCGACGGGACCGTCGGTGCCGGCGGGCACGCCGAGCGCTTTCTCACCGAACTGCCCGGACTGCGGCTGATCGGTGTCGACCGCGACCCGACCGCACTCGACATCGTTGGTACCCGCCTCGTCGCGGTTCGCCGATCGGCTCACCCTGGTGCAGACCCGGTACGACGACATCGAGACGGCGCTGGCCGAATCGGGTTACGGATCAACCGAATCCGTCGACGGCATGCTTTTCGACCTTGGTGTCTCGTCCATGCAACTCGACCGTGCCGAGCGAGGCTTCTCCTACGCCCACGATGCGCCGCTGGACATGCGGATGGACCCCACCGCGCCGCTGACCGCCGCCGAGATCCTCAACACCTACGACGTGGCCGCGCTGAGCGATATCCTGCGTCGCTACGGCGAGGAGAAGTTGGCCCGCCGCATCGCGACGCACATCGTCCGGCGGCGCGCCCGCTCACCGTTCACCTCGACCGCGGAGCTGGTAGAGGTGATCTACCAAGCAGTTCCGGCTCCGGCCCGCCGGACTGGTGGACATCCCGCGAAGCGGACGTTCCAGGCCTTGCGTATTGCGGTCAACAGCGAACTGGATGCGTTGAGCGACATGCTGCCTGCCGCGCTGGACGCGCTGGCTGTCGACGGGCGCATCGTGGTCATGGCATACCAGTCGCTCGAAGACCGCATCGTCAAGCGAGCGTTCGCCGATGCGACGACCTCGAGCAGCCCGTCCGGCCTACCGGTCGAATTGCCCGGACACGCAGCGCGATTCACGTTACTGACCCGGGGCGCCGAACGCGCTGACGACGCGGAAGTCCAGCGAAATCCGCGCAGTGCCGCGGTGCGATTACGCGCCGTCCAACGCGTGCAATCGAAATCAGACGCAGCGAGGAGGGGAGGCTCATGAAAGCCAAGCGCCCAGCGCAACCGCCAAGCGCCGGTGAACGGCGCGGCGGCCAGTCGAGTGCTTCCCGGAAGTCGGGTCAGCGAGTCGCCGACTCGACGCCCGCGCGTCGCAACCGCGCCCGCACCGGAAAACCCACCGCGCCGGCCCGTGAGCCGCGCACGTCGCGGTCCGCGCCACAGACCACGCCGGTCGCCCGGCCGGTCGAGCGACCAGCCCGCGCGAAAAGCGCCACCCAGGCCAAGGCCCGGGCCAAGGCACGGAAAGCCAAGGCTCCTAAAGTCGTTCGGCTGCCGCTGCGCGAGCGCCTGCTCAACAAGCTGACGTCGATCGACATTCGGCCGCGCACCCTGGCGGCCAAGGTCCCGTTCGTCGTACTGGTGATCGGCTCGCTCGGCGCCGGACTCGCTCTCACGCTGTGGCTGTCCACCGACGCCGCAGAACGTTCCTATCAGCTCGGCAGCGCCCGTCAGCGCACCGAATTGCTGCAGCAGGAAAAGGAAGCCCTCGAGCGCGACGTGCAAGCAGGCGCAGTCCGCGCCGGCGTTGGCCGAGGCGGCCCGCGGTCTGGGCATGATCCCGACCCGCGACACCGCGCATCTGGTTCAGGACCCCGCCGGAAACTGGGTAGTGGTGGGCACCCCCAAGCCGGCCCAGGGTGTTCCGCCGCCGCCACTGAACAGCAAGCTGCCGGAAGAAAAGCCGATGTCCCCGAAGGCTCCGCCGGCCAATGCGGTTGAGGTCCCCGCACTTGTACTGCCCGGCAACGGCGCACCGGCCGTGCCCCTGGCACCTGGCCCCGATGGGATGGTCCGCACGCCCGATGGCGCCACCACGCTGGGTACCGAGCACCTTCCCTCGCCCGACGGTCCACTTCCGATGCCGGGCGCGGGACCGGGTCGCGGTACCGGGCATGCCCATCGTGCCCGGATCGCCGCCCGCCGCCGGGCCCGCACCCGTGATCCCGGCCGCGCCCGCACCGCTGGTCGCGCCCGCCGCCCCGGTGATACCCCCGCCCAATGCTGCGCCCGGGCCGCCGGCCGGCCTGGTGGTGCCGCCGCTGGCCGGCCCGGTGGTGCTGCCCCCTCGCCGCGCAGTCGCCGGCCGACCTGCCGGGCATGCCGCATCACATGGCTCCCTCCGGGCCGCTCGTCGGTGAGCAGTTCGGCCCGCTGACGGTCACCACGCCCGGAGTTCCGCGATGAATCGTCCGAAGAAGTCCCGCAAGCCACTTCGGGCCAAGGCCAGCGCGCCGGACCGCTCGACGCGCGTACGTCGCACCCGGCAGGCGGTGGAGGTCGGAAACCGCGGCGCGTCGTTCGTCTTCCGGCATCGCGTCGGCAACGGGGTCATCTTTCTCGCACTGGTGATAGCCGGCGCTCAGCTGTTCTACCTGCAGGTGCCCAAGGCTGCCGGGCTGCGGGCCGAGGCCGCGAGTCAGCTCAAGGTCACCGACGTCTCGAAAGCGGTCCGCGGCAGCATCGTCGACCGCAACAACAATCAACTGGCCTTCACCATCGAGGCCCGCGCTCTGACCTTCCAGCCGAAGCGCATTCTCAAGCAACTGACCGACGCAAAACAGAAGAACGCGAAAGCGCCTGACCCGCAACGGCGGTTGAACGAGATCGCCAAGGAGGTGGCGGTGCGGCTGAACAACAAGCCGGACAAGGCCACCATCCTGAAGAAGTTGCGTAGCGACGAGTCGTTCGTTTATCTGGCCCGCGCCGTCGACCCCGCGATCGCCACCACCATCACCCGGAAATTCCCCGAGGTCGGTGCCGAGCGCCAAGACCTACGTCAGTATCCGGGCGGATCGCTGGCGGCCAATGTGGTCGGCGGAATCGACTGGGACGGACACGGTTTGCTCGGCCTGGAAGACTCCATGGACGCCGAATTGGCCGGGACCGACGGATCGGTCACCTACGACCGCGGCTCCGACGGCGTGGTTATTCCGGGCAGCTACCGCAACCAGCACCACGCGGTCAACGGCTCGACGATCCAGCTCACCATCGACGACGACATCCAGTTCTACGTTCAGCAGCAGGTGCAGCAGGCCAAGAACCTCTCCGGTGCACGCAACGTCTCGGCGGTCGTGATGGACTCCAAGACCGGCGAAGTGCTGGCCATGTCCAACGACAACACCTTCGACCCTTCCCAGGACATCGGTCGTCAGGGCGACAAGCAGCTGGGCAACACGGCGGTTTCCTCGCCGTTCGAGCCCGGTTCGGTGAACAAGATCATCACCGCCTCGTCGGTGATCGAGTACGGACTGTCCAATCCCGATGAGGTGCTGCAGGTTCCGGGCTCGATCAACATGGGTGGGGTGACCATTCACGACGCCTGGGTACACGGCGTCGCGCCCTACACGACCACCGGTGTATTCGGAAAGTCGTCGAACGTCGGAACGCTGATGCTGGCGCAACGCGTTGGGCCGCAACGCTACTTCGACATGCTCGAGAAGTTCGGTCTGGGCCAGCGCACCGGGATCGGCCTGCCCGGCGAGAGCGCGGGCCTGGTGCCGCCGATCGGGCAGTGGTCGGGCAGCTCGTTCTCCAACTTGCCGATCGGGCAGGGCCTTTCGATGACCCTGATCCAGATGGCCGGCATGTACCAGGCGATCGCCAACGACGGTGTCCGGATGCCGCCGCGGATCATCAAGTCCACCGTCAGCGCGGACGGCGCACGCACCGAAGATCCACGCCCCGAAGGGGTTCGGGTGGTGTCGCCGGAGACGGCGCGCACCGTGCGCAACATGTTGCGCGCGGTCGTACAACGCGACCCGACAGGCGTTCAGCAGGGCACCGGACCGGCCGCCGCGGTCGAGGGTTACCAGATCGCCGGTAAGACCGGCACCGCGCAGCAGATCAACCCGGCGTGCGGCTGCTACTACGACAACGTCTACTGGATCACCTTTGCGGGAATGGCCACCACCGACGACCCGCGCTATGTCATCGGCATCATGATGGACAACCCGTCGCGCAATGCCGACGGCACGCCCGGCCACTCGGCGGCCCCGCTGTTCCACAACATCGCCGGCTGGCTGCTGCAGCGCGGAAACGTCCCGCTGTCGCCCGACCCTGGTCCGCCGCTGCTGCTGCAGGCCATGTAGCCGGAACTGAATTGCGGCGGGTCACCCGTTCCTGCTATGGGAGAATGACACAGCAAAGCGGGAGGGTGACGATGATGGCGGCAGGCAAGAATTTTCGGGTCGACATCGAAGCATTGGCGGGCTCGGCGGCGCACGTAGCCGGCCAGGGCGACGATCTGGCGACTGCCCATTTGTCGTCGGACAACCGCATCGCTTCGGCGCAGTCAGGATGGGTTGGCAGCTCGGCGGCCGCGCTGCAGACCCGGACGGCAGCGTGGCTGGAAACGTCGCGCCGACTGCTGACCAGTGTCGGCGATCATGCGCTGAATCTGAACAACGACGGCATCAGCTTCGCCGCGCTCGAGCGCGAGAACGTCGAGAAGCTGCGCGCAGTGCACCCCGGCGCCGACGGGTCAGCCGACCCGGCCTGAGTCGTGTAGACGGTGGCCGTCCGATTATTCGCTGCGTCAGTGCGGGATTGGTTTGTGGTGCTGGATCAGTTCTTCGCCACGGTCGTAGTCGTCGTCGGCATTGTGGGTGAGCACACCGACTGTCGCGCCGTCTTTTTCGTACCAGACGGTGAATCCGTCGGCATGTTCGACGAATAACGCGCGGTCGAATCCGTCACCCCAGGCGTGGTATTTCAGCGTGGCGTCGCCGATGGTCGTCCAGAATCCGGGTACCGAGTCCCACTGATCCGATTGGCCCGCTGCGGCGGCACCGGCAATCTGGCCCTGATCGATGGCGTCTTGCCAATGTTCCACTGCCAGCCGCCGGCCCGCAGTGTTGTTGTGCGCCAACGCCACATCGCCGGCAGCGTAGATGTTTTCGGCGGAAGTCCGCAACTGTGCATCAACGACGATCCGTCCATCGGTGGTCGTGATGCCGGCGTCGGTGGCCAAGACTGACTGCGGTGCGGCCCCGGTTGCCGCCAGGATCAGGTCGCCGGTGATTGTGCTCCCGTCGTCGAGATGGACAGCTCCGCCCGCGAGGGCGCGCACAGACCTCGAGCCGGCGAAGTGTGCACCGGTCTCGCTGAGCAACTTCAGGATTCGTGTTCCGGCGTCTTCGCCCAGCCGCTTGGCCTGGGGGACTGGATCAGGAGCGACCAACGTGGTCGCCACGCCGCGCATTGCCAGCGACGCCGCGGCTTCGCAGCCGATGAAACCGGCGCCGATCACGACGGCGGAATCAGCCTCGGCTGCAACGGCACGCAGTCTTGTCGCTTCCGCCAGCGACCGGAGGAGCAGTGCTTCGTCGCCGCCGGGCACGGGAAACGGAGATGGCTTGGCGCCGCAGGCCAGCACCAGCGATTGGTAGGCATAGCGTTTCCCGGCTGCAGTGACGTGCTGCTGGGTTCGGTCTATTCCGTCGACCTTCGCCGCGTGCACCAGCTCGATGTTCCTGTCGTCGAACCATTGCGCAGGGTGCAGTTGAGTGTCGGCGCTCTCGGCGTCTCCGCGCAGGAACTCTTTGCTCAACGGCGGCCGAGCGTAGGGCAAGGCCGGATCATCGGTCAGGATGCGGACCGGGTCATGGGAATTGTGCTGACGGAACGCTTCGGCTGCGCTAAGGCCCGCCGGACCGCTACCTACGACGATCAACCCTGTCGAATCCATGCCCATCCGGTTACCCCCGTGGCCGCGGGTCTACGCGACGCGTCCCGGGCCGGTACTGCCCGCTGGGTAGTGTCATGGCCGATCAAGCAGTCCGTTTCGGCACGATGGGAGGTAATGGAAGTGCCCGCTGCGCTGCGGCCTACCTCCGTCGCCGGCGTCCCGTTGTCGGAACTGACCGCCCAGGTGGGCGCGGTTCCCGCCGAGGGCGGCACCCCGTCGGATCTGCAGATCACCGGCGTGACCCTGCGAGCACAAGATGTCCGGCCCGGCGACCTCTTTGCCGCACTGCCGGGCGCGACGACACACGGCGCACGCTTCTTTCCGGACGCGGTCGAACGCGGGGCCATCGCGGTGCTCACCGATGCGGACGGGTTGGCGCAGCTGAACCGCGACGCCGGCTCGGCCGCCGTGCTCGTCCACCCCGACCCCCGCAGCGTTCTGGGCGATGTCGCCGCCACGGTGTACGGGCGTCCGTCCGAGCGCCTCACGGTCGTCGGCGTCACCGGGACGTCGGGCAAGACCACGACGACATACCTGATCGAAGCCGGTCTGCGGGCGGCTGGCCGCACGGTCGGCCTGATCGGCACCGTCGGCCTGCGGATCAACGGCGAAGACATCGCCAGCGCCCTGACCACGCCCGAGGCCCCTGCCCTGCAGGCGCTGCTGGCGGCGATGGCCGAGCGTGGCGTCGACACGGTGGTGATGGAGGTGTCCAGTCACGCTCTGACCCTGGGGCGGGTGGACGGCATCCAGTTCGCGGTCGGCGGCATTCACCAACCTGTCCCGCGACCATCTCGACTTCCACCCGACGATGGAGGACTACTTCGAGGCCAAGGCGCGACTGTTCGACCCGACGTCGCCGCTGCATGCCCGGCGCGCGGTGGTGTGCGTAGACGACGATGCCGGCCGCGCGATGGCGCATCGCGCCGCCAAGGCGGTCACGGTCAGCACCAAGGGCCGCCCCGCCGACTGGCGCGCCGAGGCCAGCACGGCACAGGCCGGTGTGCAGGAGTTCACTGCGGTCGACCCGGCCGGCGTCCATCACCGGACGGGTATCGCGCTGCCCGGCGACTACAACGTCGCCAATTGTCTTGTTGCACTGGCGGTTCTCGACGCAGTCGGGGTTTCCCCGGAGCAGGCGTCGGCGGGTCTGCGGCACACCCAGGTCCCAGGGCGGCTCGAGCAGATCAACCGTGGGCAGAACTTCCTCGCGCTGGTCGACTACGCGCACAAGCCGGGCGCGCTGCACGAGGTGCTGCGAACGCTGCGCCGACCGGCCGGCCGGCTGGCCGTCGTGTTCGGTGCCGGCGGTGACCGCGACCCGGGTAAGCGGGCCGAGATGGGCCGCGTCGCCGCCGAGTTGGCCGATCTGGTGGTGGTGACCGATGACAATCCCGCGCAGCGAGGACCCGGGCGTGATCCGCCGCGAAATCCTCTCCGGCGCAACCGAAGTCGCGCCAGGCACCGATGTAGTCGAGATCGGTGACCGGCGTGCGGCGATCGAGCACGCCGTGGCATGGGCGGTGCCCGGGGACGTGGTGCTGATCGCCGGAAAGGGCCACGAAACCGGCCAGACCCGCAATGGTCAAACGCAGCC
Organism: uncultured Actinomycetota bacterium; assembly: GCA_963750885.1. GTDB lineage: Bacteria > Actinomycetota > Actinomycetes > Mycobacteriales > Mycobacteriaceae > Mycobacterium. The sequence continues at coordinate 442,060 of CAVVSN010000026.1, read as the reverse complement.
ATTCGACGACCGGGTCGAGCTGGCCGCCGCGCTCGAGGCACTCAGATGATCGACCTCACCGTGGCCCAGATCGCTGCGCTCGTCGGCGGTGAACTGGCCGACGTCTCCGCCGAGGACGCGGCCGGCATGCATGTCACCGGGACAGTCGAATTCGATTCGCGCAAAGTCACTTCCGGCGGGCTGTTTTTGGCGTTGCCGGGGGCGCGCGTCGACGGGCACGACCATGCGGCCGCCGCGGTGGCGGCCGGAGCCGTCGTCGTGCTCGCCGCACGGCCGGTAGGTGTGCCCGCGATCGTCGTTCCGCCCGCCCCGAAGCGCACGGACGGGGGACTGGCCGGTGTTCTCGAGCACGACAGCGACGGCGCGGGTGCGGCGGTGCTGGCCGCGCTGGCCAAGCTCGCCGCCGCGGTGGCCGCCGAGTTGGTGGCCGGCGGCCTGACGATCGTCGGCATCACCGGCTCGTCGGGCAAGACGTCGACCAAAGACCTACTGGCCGCGGTACTGGCTCCGCTCGGCGACGTGATTGCGCCGCCCGGATCGTTCAACAACGAACTCGGCCACCCGTGGACCGTGCTGCGCGCCACGCCCAGCACCGACTATCTGATCCTCGAGCTGTCGGCCCGCCACCCTGGCAACATCGCCGCGCTCGCCGCGATCGCGCCGCCCGCCATCGGGGTGGTGCTCAATGTCGGCACCGCACACCTCGGCGAATTCGGCTCGCGGGAAGCCATCGCCACGACTAAAAGCGAACTGCCGCAAGCTGTTCCGTCTTCCGGCGTCGTAGTGCTCAACGTCGACGACCCGGCGGTGGCGGCGATGGCCGAGGTGACCGCGGCCCGGGTGGTACGGATCAGTCGGCACAGCCGGACCGATGTGTGGGCCGGCCCCGTGACGCTAGACGAATTGGCCAGGCCGCAGTTCGCCCTGCACGCGGGCGACGACGCCGGCATCGATATCAGCCTGGCCGTGCACGGCGATCACCACGTCAGCAACGCGCTGTGCGCGGCCGCTGTCGCGCTCGAATGCGGCGCCACCACCGCGCAGGTCGCCGAGGCGCTGGCCGGCGCCGGCCCGGTGTCGGGTCACCGGATGCGGGTGAGCACCCGTGCCGATGGGGTGACGATCATCGATGACGCCTACAACGCCAACCCGGATTCGATGCGCGCCGGTCTGCAGGCACTGGCCTGGATTTCGGTATCGGGTGGAGCAGGCCCCGGCGGAAAGCGCCGTAGTTGGGCGGTGCTGGGCGAGATGGGCGAACTCGGCGGTGACGCGATATCCGAGCATGACCGCATCGGCCGGTTGGCCGTGCGATTAGATGTGTCTCGACTCATTGTCGTCGGAACGGGGAGGTCTATGAGCGCCATGCACCACGGCGCGGTCATGGAAGGCGCGTGGGGCTCCGAGGGCGAACGAGGAGCCGTCCTCGTCGCCGACGCTGACGCCGCCCTGGCCATGCTGCGGGCTGAGCTGCAGCCTGGCGACGTGGTGCTGGTCAAGGCCTCCAACGCTGCGGGACTTGGTGCGCTGGCCGATTCGCTGGCCGCGGACAGCCGGGGCGACACCCGATGATCGACATCCTGCTCGCCGTCGCGATCTCGCTGACGGTGTCGATCCTGCTGACCCCGATGCTGATCCGGCTGTTCAACCGGCAGGGCTTCGGCCACGAGATCCGCGAGGACGGCCCGCCGAGCCACAAGACCAAGCGCGGCACACCGTCGATGGGTGGGGTCGCCATCCTGGCCGGCATCTGGGCGGGTTACCTCGGCACCCACCTGGCCGGCCTGGCGTTCAACGGCAACGGCCCGTCGGCATCGGGTCTGCTCGTGCTGTTCCTGGCCACCACGCTTGGTGGCGTGGGATTCGTCGACGACCTGATCAAGATCCGGCGATCACGCAATCTGGGGCTGAACAAGACGGCCAAGACCGTCGGCCAGATCACCGCCGCCGTCCTGGTCGGCATCCTGGTCCTGCAGTTCCGCAATGACGCCGGGCTGACACCTGGCACCTCGGACCTGTCGTATGTGCGCGAAATCGCAACTGTGACACTGGCTCCCGCGCTTTTCGTGCTGTTCTGCGTGATCGTCGTCAGCGCCTGGTCGAACGCGGTCAACTTCACCGACGGACTGGACGGCCTGGCCGCAGGCTCGATGGCCATGGTGACGGCCGCCTATGTGCTGATCACGTTCTGGCAGTACCGCAACGCGTGCGCGACCGCGCCCGGACTTGGGCTGCTACAACGTGCGCGATCCGCTGGATCTGGCGATCATCGCCGCCGCGACCGCGGGCGCATGCATCGGTTTCCTGTGGTGGAACGCCGCGCCGGCCAAGATCTTCATGGGCGACACCGGGTCGCTGGCTCTGGGCGGGATCATCGCCGGCATCTCGGTGACCAGCCGTACCGAGATCCTGGCGGTGGTGCTCGGCTCGCTGTTCGTCGCCGAGATCGTCTCGGTGGTGGTGCAGATCCTGGCTTTCCGGACGACCGGTCGCCGGGTGTTCCGGATGGCGCCCTTCCATCACCACTTCGAGCTGCTCGGCTGGGCCGAGACGACGGTGATCATCCGGTTCTGGCTACTCACCGCGATCAGCTGCGGTCTGGGCGTTGCGCTGTTCTACAGCGAATGGCTCGCCGCTACCGGCGGCGGCTGAGGCGCAGATGAGCCCCACGCTCGAGCCGCTGTCGGCAGGGGCGCCGGTACTGGTCGCGGGCGGCGGCGTAACGGGTCGCGCGGTGCTGGCGGCGCTGGCTGCGCTGGGGGCGACGGCGACGCTGTGCGACGACGACCCCGCCACCCGACGGCAGTTCGCCGAGTCCGGCACACCGACCGAAGACTCGGCGTCCGCCGCAGCGCACGTCGCTGACTACGTGCTGGTGATCGTCAGTCCCGGGTTTTTCACCGAACGCGCCGGTGCCCGCGGCCGCCGCGGCCGCCGGTGTCCCGGTCTGGGGTGATGTCGAGCTGGCCTGGCGACTCGACCAGGCCGGCCACTACGGGCCGCCGCGGCGCTGGCTGACGGTCACCGGCACCAACGGCAAGACCACCACCACGTCGATGCTGCACGCGATGCTCGTTGCCGCGGGCCTCAACAGCCAGCTCTGCGGCAATATCGGCAACCCGGTGCTCAGTGTCTTGTCCGGCGGACCGCACGGCCTAGCCGACGTGCTGGCCGTCGAGCTGTCGAGCTTCCAGCTGCACTGGGCGCCGTCGGTGCGACCCGAGGCCGGGGTCGTGCTCAACATCGCCGAAGATCACCTCGACTGGCACGGCACGATGGCCGACTATGCCGCCGCGAAGGCCGGCGTGCTGCGTGGCCGGGTGGCGGTGGCCGGGCTGGACGACCCGCGGGCAGCCGAGCTGCTCGCGGCGGCCCCGGCGCCGATCCGGGTGGGTTTTCGGCTCGGCGAACCCGCGGCCGGCGAACTCGGTGTACGCGACGGTGAGCTGATCGACAGGGCTTTTCCCTCAGCCGGCTCCTCGCCCAGCTCTGGTGGCGAGGCGCTGGCCCCGGTGTCGTCCATTCCGGTGCCCGGCCCGGTGGGCGTGCTCGACGCCTTGGCGGCGGCGGCGCTGGCCCGCAGCATCGGGGTGCCGGGCGAGGCGATCGCTTCGGCGCTGTCGTCGTTCCGGGTGGGCCGGCACCGCGCCGAGCTCGTCGCGGTCGTCGACCAGATCAGCTACGTCGACGACTCCAAGGCGACCAACCCGCATGCCGCCGAGGCGTCGCTGCTGGCCTACCCGCGGGTGGTGTGGATAGCCGGCGGGCTACTCAAGGGCGCATCGGTGGACCAGACCGTGCAAAGAGTGGCGTCGAGGCTGGTCGGCGCGGTGTTGATCGGCCGGGATCGGGCATTGGTTGCCGAGGCGTTATCGCGACACGCACCGGATGTGCCCGTCGTACAGGTTGTGGCAGGCGAGGATATTGCTATGCATGCGACTGCTGAGTCTCCTGTTACATATGTGACACACGTGGTTCCCTCTTCCGATGAGACTGTCGGCACTCGCGTCATGAACGCTGCGGTGGACGCCGCGCGAGACCTCGCCGGACCCGGTGACGCGGTGCTGCTGGCACCGGCCGGCGCTTCATTTGACCAGTTCACCGGCTACGGCGACCGCGGCGACGCGTTCGCGGCCGCGGTCCGCGCTCACCGCCGGTAGCGGCGGGTGAAGATCACGCTGACCCGGCTGTTGCGCCGGGGAACCAAGGGCGACCAGTCGACGGAGGCCGACGCGACGGAAGCCGCCGACGCGAAGCCCGCCAAAGCGGCGACCGTGATCGCCGGCGAGTCCCGGACCCGGTTCGGGGCCTGGCTGGGCCGGCCGATGACGTCCTTTCACCTGATCATCGCGGTGGCAGCGCTGTTGACCACCCTTGGCCTGACGATGGTGCTGTCGGCGTCGGGGGTCCGTTCCTACGACGACGACGGGTCGGCGTGGACGATCTTCGGCCGTCAGGTGCTGTGGACGATCGTCGGGTTGTTCGCCTGCTACCTGGCGCTGCGGTTGCCGGTGCGGTTCATGCGGCGAATGGCGTTCACCGGCTTCGCCGTGACCATCGTCATGCTGGTCCTGGTTCTGATCCCGGGAATCGGCAAGGAAGCCAACGGATCCCGCGGGTGGTTCGTGGTCGCCGGCTTCTCGATGCAGCCCTCCGAGTTGACCAAGATCGCGTTGGCCATCTGGGGTGCACACCTGCTGGCGGCGCGACGCATGGAGCGGGCTTCGCTGCGGGAGATGCTGATCCCGCTGGTACCGGCGGCAGTCATCGCGCTGGCCCTCATCCTCGCGCAGCCCGACCTTGGTCAGACGGTGTCGATGAGCATCATCCTGCTGGGCCTGTTCTGGTACGTCGGTCTACCGCTGCGGGTTTTCCTGAGCTCGCTGGGCGCCGCGATCGTCGCGGCAGGCGTGCTGGCGGTGTCGGCCGGTTACCGCTCCGACCGGGTGCGGTCGTGGCTGGACCCTGGTCAGGATCCGCAGGACTCCGGGTATCAGGCGCGGCAGGCCAAGTTTGCGCTGGCCAACGGCGGTATTTTCGGTGACGGTCTCGGTCAGGGCACCGCGAAGTGGAACTACCTGCCCAACGCCCACAACGACTTCATCTTCGCGATCATCGGCGAGGAGCTTGGCCTGGTCGGTGCGCTGGGCCTGCTCGCGTTGTTCGGCCTGTTCGCCTACACCGGCATGCGTATCGCGCGGCGCTCGGCCGACCCTTTCCTGCGGCTGCTGACCGCCACCACCACCTTGTGGGTGATCGGTCAGTCCTTCATCAACGTCGGCTACGTGATCGGACTGCTCCCCGTCACCGGGATCCAGCTGCCGTTGATCTCTGCGGGTGGAACATCAACGGCCACAACACTTTTGATGATCGGCATGATGGCAAACGCGGCGAGGCACGAACCCGAGGCGGTCGCTGCGCTGCGGGCCGGACGCGACGACCGGATGACCCGTATCCTGCGGCTGCCGTTGCCGGAGCCGTACGCGCCGACCCGGGTCGAGGCGCTGCGCGACCGGTTGCGCGGCAAGCAGCAGCCCAGCAAGCCACCGCGCAAACAATCCGCCGCGCGGCCCGCGAGACCGCCTGCCACGGATCGGCGGGCGGTCCGGGCAGGGCATCATGTAGGCGGGAAGCGGTCCACCGGCCAGCGTCAAGCGCGCGGCCGTCAAGCACTGGAAGGTCAGCGCTACGGGTGAGCGACTCGGTCACGGGGTCATCGGCCACAGGGCCAACCGGGGATTCGTCGTTGTCGGTGGTGCTCGCGGGCGGCGGCACGGCCGGCCATGTTGAGCCCGCGATGGCCGTGGCCGATGCTCTGGTCGCACTGGATCCCACCGTCCGCATCACCGCGCTGGGCACCGCACGTGGCCTGGAGACCCGGCTGGTTCCCGAGCGTGGTTATCAACTCGAGCTGATCACCCCGGTGCCGCTGCCGCGCAAGCCCACCGGTGACCTGGCCCGCCTACCGCCCCGGGTACTGCGCGCGGTCCGGCAAACCCGCGCCGTGCTGGACAAAGTCGACGCCGACGTGGTGATCGGATTCGGTGGCTACGTGGCGCTGCCGGCGTACCTGGCCGCCCGTGGCACGACGCGGCGCAGCCGCCGGGTGCCGGTGGTGATCCACGAAGCGAACGCCAGCGCCGGCCTGGCCAACCGGGTCGGGGCGCGCAGCGCGCAGCGAATCCTCTCGGCGGTGCCTGATCCCGGTCTGCGACGTGCAGAAGTGGTCGGTGTTCCGGTCCGAGAGGCGATCACGTCGCTGGACCGCGCGGCGCTGCGCTCGACGGCGCGGGCGCACTTCGGATTCAGCGACGACGCCCGGGTGCTACTGGTGTTCGGCGGCTCGCAGGGTGCCGCGTCCCTCAACCGTGCGGTCGCAGCGGCGGCCGGCGATCTGGCGGCCGCCGGGGTTTCGGTGCTGCACGCGCACGGCGCCAAAAACACCATCGACCTTCGCGACCCGGAACCCGGTGACCCGCCGTACGTGGCGGTCCCGTATTTGAGCCGGATGGATTTGGCCTACGCCGCGGCCGACCTGGCGATCTGCCGCTCCGGCGCGATGACGGTCGCGGAGGTGACCGCCGTCGGCCTGCCCGCCGTCTACGTGCCGCTGCCGATCGGGAACGGCGAGCAGCGGCTCAATGCGTTACCGGTGGTCAATGCCGGCGGCGGCATGCTGATCGCCGACGCCGACCTGACGCCTGCATTCGTCGCCGACCAGGTGGCCAGGCTGCTCACCGACGAGTCGCGGCTGGCGGCGATGACGACGGCCGCGGCTTTGGTCGGGCATCCGGATGCGGCGCGTCAGGTGGCCCGCATCGCCTTGGACATCGCGCGCGCAGCGCGGGATGCGCGGAAACCGAGGACGACGGGGAGATCGCGCCGATGAACCAGCCGCTGCCCCCCGAACTGCAGCGAGTACACATGGTCGGAATCGGGGGAGCAGGCATGTCGGGCATCGCCCGCATTCTGCTGGACCGGGGTGGGCAGGTGTCGGGGTCCGACGCCAAGGAGTCACGCGGCGTGCGCGCGCTGCAGGCCCGTGGCGCGCAGATCCGGATCGGCCACGACGCGTCGTCGCTGGATCTGCTGCCGGGTGGGCCGACCGCGGTGATCACCACGCACGCCGCGATACCGAAGACCAACCCCGAACTCGTCGAAGCCCGCCGGCGCGGCATTCCGGTGGTGTTGCGGCCGGCCGTTCTGGCCATGCTGATGGCGGGGCGTACCACGCTGATGGTGACCGGGACGCACGGCAAGACGACCACGACGTCGATGTTGATTGTGGCCCTGCAACATTGCGGCCGGGACCCGTCCTTCGCGGTGGGTGGTGAACTGGGCGAGGCCGGCACCAACGCCCACCACGGTAGTGGTGACTGTTTCGTCGCGGAGGCCGACGAGAGCGACGGCTCGCTGCTGGAATACACCCCGAATGTCGCCGTGGTCACCAACATCGAGGCTGACCACCTCGACTTCTTCGGCAGCTCCGACGCGTACATCGCGGTGTTCGACGCGTTTGCGGAGCGCATCGCCCCTGGGGGCGCGCTCGTGGTGTGCACCGACGACCCGGGCGCGGCAGATCTGGCGGAACGCGTTGCGGCGCTGGGGATCCGGGTGCTGCGGTACGGCTCGTCCGATGACGGGACCGGCCAACCGTTGGCCGGGAGGTTGCTGTCGTGGGAACAGCAGGGGACCGAGGCGGTCGCACACGTCACGCTCCACGGCGAAGTCAATCCGATGGTGATGCGACTTTCGGTGCCCGGTCGGCACATGGCGCTCAATGCGCTGGGTGCGCTGCTGGCTGCCATCGAAATCGGCGCTTCGGTGGATTGCGTGCTGGACGGATTGGCCGGCTTCGAAGGCGTACGCCGTCGTTTCGAACTGATCGGGACTACTTCTGCAATAAAGGTTTTCGACGACTACGCCCATCATCCGACGGAGGTCGGCGCCACGCTGGAGGCGGTGCGGACGATGTTGGAGCAGGCCGGTGCCGGCCGTTCGCTGGTGGTGTTTCAGCCGCACTTGTATTCGCGGACACAGGCATTCGCCGCTGAATTCGGTGCGGCACTCGACGGAGCCGACCAGGTGTTCGTGCTCGACGTCTACGGCGCCCGCGAACAGCCCATTGCCGGGGTGAGCGGAGCCGGCATCGCCGAGCACGTCAGCGTCCCGGTGCAGTACCTGCCCGATTTCTCCGCGGTCGCCGAGGCGGTGGCCGCCGCGGCCGCTCCCGGCGATGTCGTCGTAACCATGGGTGCGGGCGACGTGACGATGCTTGCGCCCGAGATCATCAACGCGCTGCGGGTGCGGGCCAACCGCAGCGCACCGGGCCGGCCGGGGGCGTCGCTATGACCGAGCCGGACGATGTGACATCAGGCGAGCCCGTCGAGGATCCGACCGCAGCAGAGCCGGTCACCGACACCGGTGACGATGACGCCAGCGCCACCGAGTCGGCCCACGCCGAGGGTTCCGAGGAATCCGAAGAGCCCGACGTCGTCGAGGGGCCGCGGCGTCGAGAGCGCCGCGAGCGCGCCGAGCGCCGCGAAGCCCAGACCCGGGCGACGGCCATCGAGCAGGCCCGCCGCGAAGCCAAACGTGCGGCTCGCGGACGCGCCGTCACGCCCAAACCTGTTGCGCGCGGCGCAGTTCGGGGCTTGAGACTGTTTCTGTTGTCATTGCTGCTGATCGTGGTCATCACCGGGTTCGGACTGATCCTGTACTTCACCCCGGTGATGTCGGCCCGCAGCATCGTCGTCAACGGTATCGGCGCGGTCACCCGCGAGGAGGTGCTCGACGCGGCGCACGTCAAGTCTGGAACACCGCTACTGCAGATCGACACCGACAACATCGCCGACCGGGTAGCCGCAATCCGCCGGGTGGCCAGCGCGCACGTGCAGCGCGATTACCCGTCGGCGCTGATGATCACCGTCGTTGAGCGAATTCCGGTGGTGGTCAAGGACTTACCCGACGGACCGCACCTGTTCGACCGGGACGGCGTGGATTTCGCGACCGCACCGCCGCCGCCGGCGCTGCCCTACATCGACGTCGAGAATCCCGGCCCGGCCGACCCGGCGACCAAGGCCGCACTAACGGTGCTGACCGCGCTGCGACCCGAAGTGGTCGCGCAAGTCAGCCGAATCGCCGCCCCGTCGGTCGCGTCGATCACGCTGACGTTGGCCGATGGGCGCACGGTTATCTGGGGGACCAACGAGCGGACCGAGGAAAAAGCCCTGAAGCTGGCGGCCCTGCTGACCCGGCCGGGACGGACCTACGACGTTTCCAGTCCGGATCTACCGACCGTCAGATGAGCATTCGCCCTTCACGGCGATTCCGGGGGTGCGCTGGTCGACCCTGGGCGAGGTCCGACGCCGAGGCAGTGCCAAATTCGGTCGAAATTCGCCCGCGGGTTGTCGGCGCGCCTGCATCGATCAGTTACGCGGCGGCCCTACCGTTCTGTTTGCGCGGATCAACTTGACATAACTCTAACTCTCTACCTGAGGTTTAGGTTTGCCGGGCCGATCTGCAATTAAGCAGTCCCACCAGGGAGGAAGACAGCATGATGACCCCGCCGCACAACTACTTGGCCGTCATCAAAGTCGTGGGGATAGGCGGCGGCGGCGTGAACGCCGTCAACCGCATGATCGAGCAAGGGCTCAAGGGCGTGGAGTTCATCGCCATCAACACCGACGCCCAGGCGCTGTTGATGAGCGATGCCGACGTCAAGCTCGACGTCGGTCGTGACTCCACCCGCGGGCTGGGTGCCGGCGCCGACCCAGAGGTCGGCCGTAAAGCCGCCGAAGACGCCAAGGACGAGATCGAGGAACTGCTCCGCGGGGCCGACATGGTGTTCGTCACCGCAGGTGAAGGTGGTGGAACGGGTACCGGTGGAGCACCTGTGGTGGCCAGCATCGCCCGCAAGCTGGGCGCGCTGACCGTCGGTGTCGTCACCCGGCCGTTCTCCTTCGAGGGCAAGCGCCGCAGCACTCAGGCCGAAAACGGCATCTCGTTGCTGCGCGAAAGCTGCGACACGTTGATCGTGATCCCCAACGACCGCCTGCTGCAGATGGGCGATGCCGCGGTGTCGCTGATGGACGCCTTCCGCAGCGCCGACGAGGTGCTGCTCAACGGTGTGCAGGGGATCACCGACCTGATCACCACCCCGGGCCTGATCAACGTCGACTTCGCCGACGTCAAGGGCGTCATGAGCGGGGCGGGCACCGCGCTGATGGGCATCGGCTCGGCCCGCGGTGACGGCCGTGCCCTCAAGGCCGCGGAGATCGCGATCAACTCGCCGCTGCTGGAGGCTTCGATGGAGGGCGCCCAGGGCGTGCTGCTGTCGGTGGCCGGCGGCAGCGACTTGGGCCTGTTCGAGATCAACGAGGCGGCATCGCTGGTGCAGGACGCCGCTCACCAGGACGCCAACATCATCTTCGGAACGGTGATCGACGACTCGCTGGGCGACGAGGTGCGGGTCACGGTGATCGCGGCGGGGTTCGACGCGAACGGGCCCGGTCGAAAGCCGGTCGTCAGCTCTGCCAACGCTGCCGCGACGACGGTGACGTCCGGCAAGCACGGCAAAGTCAGCTCCAGCTTGTTCGAGCCTGCCGACGCGATCAGTGTGTCGGTGCCCACCAACGGCGCGACCTTCGACATCGGTGGCGAGGACGACGACGTCGATGTGCCGCCCTTCATGCGGCGCTAGCCGCGCGACGAGATGGCGGCCTTGCTCGCCCCGGATACTGGACAGGTGAGCGTTCGCATCCGAAGGGCCAGCACGACACGGGCGGGCGGTGTTTCATCGCCGCCGTTCGACAGCTTCAACCTCGGCGATCACGTCGGTGACGAGCCGGCAGCGGTCGCGGCCAATCGGGCGCGGCTGGCCCAAGCCATCGGTCTGGGTCCCGACCGGGTGGTGTGGATGAATCAGGTGCACAGCGATCATGTCGAGGTGGTCGACGGTCCGCGCGAGGGCGCGTTCGACAACACGGACGGATTGGTCACGCGCACACCGCGATTGGCACTGGCGGTGGTGACCGCCGACTGCGTCCCGGTGCTGTTGGCCGACGCGAGGGCAGGGGTGATCGCGGCAGTGCACGCGGGCCGGGTCGGCGCGCAGAACGGCGTGGTGGCACGCGCTGTCGAGGTGATGGTGGATCTGGGTGCCCGAGAACCGGACATCTCGGTGCTGCTGGGCCCGGCGGTCAGTGGCCGCAATTACGAGGTGCCCGAGGCCATGGCCGACGACGTGGAGGCGGCGCTGCCGGGCAGTCGCACCACCACCTCTGCCGGCACACCGGGGCTGGATCTTCGCGCCGGAATCGCTTGTCAGCTAGAGGCTTTGGGGGTAAGTGCCATCGACGTCGACCCGCGCTGCACGGTCGACGACACCAATCTGTTCAGCCACCGGCGTGGTGCCCCGACCGGGCGGCTCGCCTCGGTGGTGTGGATGGAATGAGTGTGGCGGTAAACGTTTCACCCCGACCGGGGCGGGAAATGGAATTGGCCGATTCTTTGTCGGCGTTACGATCGCGGCTTGCCGCGGCCGCCGAAGCGGCCGGCCGCAAACTCGACGAAATTCAACTCCTGCCTATTACCAAATTCTTTCCGGCTACCGATGTAGCGATTTTGTCGCGATTGGGATGTGCCGCCTTCGGCGAATCCCGCGACCAGGAAGCGGCGGCAAAGGTCACCGAAGTCGATAGGTTGCTGGAGGCTCGGGGGAGGGCGATCCCGCGACCGGTCGCCGGCACTGGCACATGGTGGGCAAAATCCAGCGCAACAAGGCCCGGTCGATGGCCGACTGGGCGCACACCGCCCACTCGGTCAGCAGTACCCGTGTGGTGACCGCCCTCGACCGTGCCGTCGCAGGCGCGCTGGGCGAGGGACACCGAACGAATCCGCTCAAGGTGTACGTCCAGATCAGCCTCGACGGAGACGTGTCCCGCGGCGGCGTCGACGTGTCCGACACCGCGGCGGTCGACGACATCTGCGCGCAGGTCGACGCCGCGGAATCCCTCGAACTGGTTGGGCTGATGGGTATCCCGCCGCTGGACTGGGAGGCCGACCGGGCGTTCGCGCGCCTGCAGTCAGAACACCAGCGAGTGCGTCGGGCGCACCCGGACGCTGCGGGATTGTCGGCCGGCATGTCGAACGATCTCGAAGCCGCGGTCAAACATGGTTCGACGTGTGTGCGTGTCGGTACCGCATTGTTGGGTCAACGCCCGATACCGTCACCGTCAATAGTCACTCCAGTCACATCTTCATCACAGACACCGGAATCCCCAGAGCTGTAGAAGGGTCAAGCGATGAGCACATTGCACAAGGTCAAGGCTTACTTCGGTATGGCTCCGATGGAGGATTACGACGACGAGTACTACGACGACCACGCCTCGCCGCGGACCGGCGGCTACGCGCGTCAGCGCTTCGGCGACGAGGGCTACGGCAGCCGCTACGAAGGTCGCGAATTCGACGACCCGCGCAGCGAGTCCGCCGAATACGGCTCACCCGGCTACCGGGGTGGCTACGCCGAAGAACCGCGGTTCCGCGGACCTGACTACGAGCGCACCGAGATGGCCCGGCCGCGTTTCGGGTCGCTTCGTGGTTCCACCCGCGGCGCGCTTGCGATGGACCCGCGCCGGATGGCGCAGCTGTTCGACGAGAGCAGCCCGCTGTCGAAGATCACCACGCTGCGGCCCAAGGACTACAGCGAGGCCCGCACCATCGGCGAGCGGTTCCGGGACGGCACTCCGGTGATCATGGACCTGGTCTCGATGGACAACGCCGACGCCAAACGGCTGGTGGACTTCGCCGCAGGCCTGGCTTTCGCGCTACGTGGTTCATTCGACAAAGTGGCGACCAAGGTGTTCCTGCTCTCACCCGCCGACGTCGACGTGTCGCCTGAAGAGCGCCGACGCATCGCCGAGACCGGGTTCTACGCCTACCAGTAGCCGTCCGGCGGCTCCGCGTCCGAGCCGGTAGGCTGACTTTGCCCTGCTGGAAAGAGGCGTGGGCTGTCGCCAAGGTCACATCTTCATCACTAAGGTCGGGCTCTCGTTGACGCTGTTCGTGCACATCATTGGTTTTGCGCTGTTCATCTTTTGGCTACTGCTGATCGCGCGCGTCGTCGTTGAATTCATCCGATCATTCAGCCGGGATTGGCACCCGCGCGGATTGACCGTGGTGATCCTCGAAATCATCCTGTCGGTCACCGATCCGCCGGTGAATCTGCTGAGACGGCTGATCCCCCAGCTCACCGTCGGTGCCGTGCGCTTCGACCTGTCCATCATGGTGCTGCTGCTGGTGGCGTTCATCGGCATGACCATGGCACTGGACTATCACGTCTGAATCAGCCGGAGCCGGCGCGCCCTACCGCTAATTGCCGACTTGCCGCAGTTTGCTGGGGTTCGGATATAGGTCACATAAGGGGCCGATTTGTTACTTCTTAATCTGTGAAATTCGGTCTTATTTATTGACCGATTCGGCAACCGGCGGGTCTGGTGTGACAGGATGGGCCGCAGTTGCACTATGGCTACCACAACGTTCATCTCGTTCTACACTTTCCTGGTCGGTTAGACCGTCCACACTCAAGGGGGCTAGGAATGCCGCTGACACCCGCAGACGTCCACAATGTGGCGTTCAGCAAGCCGCCTATCGGCAAGCGTGGTTATAACGAGGACGAGGTCGACGCCTTCCTCGATCTGGTTGAAAACGAGCTGACCCGCCTGATCGAGGAGAACTCGGATCTGCGTCAGCGAGTCGCCGAACTGGACCAGGAATTGGCCGGCGCGCGTGCGAGTGGCAGCACCGGTGCCCAACCCACCCAAACGATTCCGGTGTACGAGCCCGAGCCCGAGCCGGTCAAGGCGCAGCAGCCGGCTCCAGTGGCAGCTCCGGTCGCGCCCCAGCAGTTGGGTGAGGAGCAGGCCCTCAAGGCCGCCCGCGTGCTCAGCCTGGCGCAGGACACCGCCGACCGTCTGACAGGCCAAGCTCAGGCCGAGTCCGACAAGCTGCTGTCCGACGCCCGCGCCAACGCCGACCAGATCGTCGGGGATGCCCGTCGCGAGGCCGAGACCACGGTGTCCGAAGCCCGTCAGCGGGCGGACGCACTGCTGTCCGACGCGCAGACCCGGTCGGAGACCCAGCTGCGTCAGGCGCAGGAGAAGGCGGACGCGCTGCAGGCCGACGCCGAGCGCAAGCACTCCGAAATCATGGGCACGATCAACCAGCAACGCACGGTGCTGGAAGGCCGGCTCGAACAGCTGCGCACCTTCGAGCGCGAATACCGCACTCGGCTCAAGACCTATCTGGAGTCTCAGCTCGAGGAGTTGGGTCAGCGCGGTTCGGCAGCGCCGGTGGATTCCAGCGCAACCAACGACTCGGCGGGGTTCAACCAGTTCAATCGGGGTAATAACTAGCCCGGTCGGCCATACTGGCAACAGCGGGCACTATCCTGCACAGTTGGCAGTGTCGCCCGTCGGCTGGAGGTTTAACCGGTGCTGATTATCTCGCTGGTACTAGCGGTGATCGGTCTTGCCGCGCTCGTTTTCGCGGTCATCACCAGCAACGAGTTGGTCGCCTGGGTCTGCATCGGCGCCAGCGTGTTAGGCGTGGTGCTGCTGATCATCGATGCATTGCAGGAACGGCAGCGCCGTGAGGCAGGTCCGGCGGCGCCCGACGCTGAAGCCGTCCACGACGACGAAGATGCCGCCGACTACCCCGACGCCGTCGACGAGGGCGATGCCACTTCGGCGCATCCAGATTCCGAGGGTGCCGCCGGCGACAGCGTCAGCGACGACCACAGCGCCCGTTAGTAGTTGCCTGCGCCCGGCGTCGCCAGCAGATCGCGGACCTCGTCGTCGCTGACCTGATGGAAGTCGGCGAAAACCTGACCTACCGCCTCGAAATCGTCGGGCATCGTCGCGCACACCACGTCGTCGGCTTCCTGGGCCAGTAGTTGGCAGATCGACCGGGGCCCGACTGGGACCGCGACGATGATCGCCGCAGGGCCAGCGGCTCTCAGGGCGCGTACCGCGGCCAGGATGCTTGCGCCCGTGGCGATTCCGTCGTCCACGATGATGACAGTCCGGCCGCGCGGGTCGGCCATCGTCCGCCCATCCCGATAGGCAAGCTCGCGGCGACGCAGTTCGGCGGTTTCCTTCTCGATGACGTCGCGTACCTGCTCGTCGCTGATCTGCAAGCTCGACAGCACACGGTCGTTCATCACCACGCCACCGCCGCTGGCCAACGCCCCCATCGCCAGCTCGGGCCACTGCGGCACGCCCAGCTTGCGCACCAGGAAGACGTCGAGTTCCGCGCCCAGCGCCGCGGCGACCTCCCAGCCGACCGGCACACCGCCGCGGGCCAGCCCTAGCACTAGCAGCCCATCTCTACCGCGATACGACGCCAGTTCCCGGCCCAGCACCCGGCCGGCATCCCGGCGGTCGCGGAAAGTGCGTGCCATGCCCCGAGTGTGAACCTGGCGGCACCCCAGCTGTAGCGAAAGTGCGACTACCGCGGGGTGTACTCGGGAATTACTTCGTCAGTTGCACTTTCGCGACGAGATGTTGGGTGTCCGAGGGGGGACTTGAACCCCCACGCCCATTAGTAGGGCACTAGCACCTCAAGCTAGCGCGTCTGCCATTCCGCCACTCGGACCGACGCCAATGAATTGGCAGCTTAGGCTATCGGATGGGTCGGCCCACGCCCAAACCTGCCCGCCGCCTTGTGCGCCGCGCCGCCGTGTCGGCGCCAATGGTAGGAAAGGTGACTGTGACGGTGCCCGGCGAGAGTCCTGTCGACGACGTCGTCGATGTGGTGAGCCGGCTGATCCAATTCGACACCACCAATACCGGCGAGCTCGAAACCACCAAAGGCGAGGCGGAATGCGCCCACTGGGTGGCCGCGCAGCTCGAGGAGGTTGGCTACGAGGTCGAATATCTGGAGTCCGGTGCACCCGGGCGGGGCAATGTGTTCGCCCGCCTGGAGGGCGCGGACAGCTCGCGCGGTGCGCTGCTGATCCACGGGCATCTCGACGTGGTGCCCGCGGAGCCGGCTGAGTGGAGCGTGCATCCGTTCTCCGGTGCGGTCGAGGACGGCTACGTCTGGGGCCGCGGCGCGGTCGACATGAAGGACATGGTCGGCATGATGCTCGTCTTGGCCCGCCATTTTCGCCGGGCCGGCATCGTCCCGCCGCGCGATCTGGTGTTTGCGTTCGTGGCCGACGAGGAGAACGGCGGCAAGTGGGGGTCGCAGTGGCTGGTGGATCATCGGCCCGACCTGTTCGACGGCATCACCGAGGCTGTCGGCGAGGTCGGCGGGTTCTCGCTGACGGTGCCGCGCCGCGACGGTGGAGAGCGGCGGCTCTATCTGATCGAGACCGCGGAGAAGAGCATGCACTGGATGCGGTTGACCGCGCACGGTCGACCGGGTCACGGCTCGATGGTCCACGACCAGAACGCGGTCACCACGCTCGCCGAAGCGGTCGCGCGGCTGGGCCGTCACCGCTTCCCGGTGGTCCCGACCGACAGCGTGGTGCAGTTCCTGACGGCCGTCGGCGAAGAGACCGGGTTCACCTTCGACACCGATTCGCCGGATCTGGACGGGACCGTCGAGAAGCTCGGGCCGATCGCCCGCATTCTCAAGGCCACGCTGCGCGACACCGCCAACCCGACGATGCTCAAGGCCGGTTACAAAACAAACGTGGTGCCCGCGACCGCCGAAGCGATCGTGGACTGCCGGGTGCTTCCCGGCCGGCTGGCGGCGTTCGAAGCCGAGGTCGACGAGCTGATCGGGCCCGATGTCACGCGGGAATGGATCACCACCCTGCCGTCGTATGAGACGACCTTCGACGGTGACCTGGTCGATGCCATGAACGCGGCGCTGCTCTCCGTCGATCCGGACGCCCGGACGGTGCCGTACATGCTGTCCGGCGGGACGGATGCAAAAGCCTTCGAACGCTTGGGTATTCGCTGTTTCGGCTTTGCCCCGCTGCGGCTGCCGCCCGATCTGGATTTCGCGGCCTTGTTCCACGGCATCGACGAACGGGTACCCCGTAGACGCGCTGAAGTTCGGCACCGAGGTGCTGGCCCACTTTTTGACGCACTGCTAGCTGTAAACACGAGAGGGGATCGACCATGACCACCACGCCCGACCCATACGCCACCCTGCCGAAGTTGCCGTCGTTTCATCTGGAGTCGTCGTCGTTCGCCGACGGTCAGGCGCTGGCCAATGCGCAGGTCAGCGAGATCATGGGGGCCGGTGGCGAGGACGTCAGCCCGCAGCTGTCCTGGTCGGGATTCCCCGATGGCACAAAAAGTTTCGCGGTGACCGTCTACGACCCGGATGCCCCGACGGCGTCCGGCTTCTGGCACTGGGCAGTGGCCAACCTGCCCGCATCGGTCACCGAACTGCCGGCCGGTGCCGGTACGGGCAGCGACCTGCCCGGCGACGCATTGACGCTGGTCAACGACGCCGGTGCGCGTCGCTACATCGGCGCCGCACCGCCCGCAGGCCACGGGCCGCATCACTACTTCGTCGCCGTGCACGCGGTCGACGTCGACAAGCTCGATCTGCCGGAAGATGCCAGCCCGGCGTTCTTGGGTTTCAACCTCTTCCAGCATGCGATCGCGCGAGCCGTGATTCACGCCACGTACGAGCAGAAGTAGCCGATGCACCGCTCGGCACAACGCCCGTGGTGACTCGTGCCGCGCCGCGTGGCTGTGTGCTGGTGCTGCCGGGCGGCAGAGTGCGCAGCCAGCAGTCATCCCGGCGGTGGCAGTTGGCGAACGTGCGAATGGTCTTTGTTGCGCGTGCGTTGCGGCGGCGCCTGGGTCCCGAGGTGGAGGTGCGCCAGGTGCAATACCGGCTCCGCGGATGGAACGGCCCGCGCCATGGATCCGTTACGCGACGCCGAACGGGTTCTCGAGGACATGCAGCGCCGGTGCCAACCGGGCAACATTGCGGTGGTGGGTCATTCGATGGGTGGCCGCGTCGCCGCGCACCTGGCCGCCGGCGGTGGAGTCGGCGCGGTGGTGGCGCTTGCGCCCTGGTGGGAGCACGGCGACGGCGATCTGATCCCGGCCCACACCAGACTGCTGGCCGTTCATGGCACCGTGGACACCATCACCGACCCTGACAAGTCCCGCGCCCAAGTCGAGCGTGCTTGCCGACGCGGACTCGATGCGCAGTGGGTGGGCATCGAGGGAGTCGGCCATCACATGGTGCGGCGATGGCATGAATGGCATCGCCTCACCACGGATTTCGTGACGGCGCAGCTGGCGCTCTAACTCAACCCGCGCCAGACCCCACCGCATCGCTCAGCGATCCAAACCCGCCTTCGCGTAACCGAACAGCCAGGCCGTCGTGAATGTGCTTGGCCCACAGGCCGCCGCCGTAGATGAAGCCGGTGTAGCCCTGCAGCAGCGACGCTCCGGCGGCGATCCGGTCCCAGGCGTCGTCGACGGTCTCGATGCCGCCGACACTGATCAGCGTCAGCCGACCACCGACCCGGCCGTAGAGTCGTCGCAGCACCTCGCCGGCGCGGGCGCCCACCGGCGGACCGGAGATGCCGCCGCTGCCGAGTTGCTCCACGCCGGGCGTGCTCAGCCCGTCGCGCGACACCGTGGTGTTGGTGGCGACGATGCCGGCCAAGCCGAGTTCGACTGCCAGGTCGGCGATGTCGTCGATATCGCTGTCGGCCAGGTCGGGGGCGATCTTCACCAGAACCGGCGTGGACGTCTCGGCCAGCACGCCGGACAGGATCGGTCGCAGCGACTCGACGGTCTGCAGATCACGCAGTCCTGGAGTGTTCGGCGAGCTCACGTTGACCACCAGATATGCGGCGTGCGGCCCGACGCATCGGGCGCTGGCCCGGTAGTCCTGCTGCGGCGTCCTCCGGCGCGGCGGTCTTGGTCTTGCCGATGTTGACACCGATCGGAACGTCGGGCCGGTGGGCGGCCAATCTCGCCGCCAGTGCGTCGGCGCCGTGATTGTTGAACCCCATCCGGTTGAGCAAGGCCCGGTCGTCGGGCAGCCGGAACAGCCGTGGAGGCGGGTTGCCGGGCTGCGCCTGCGCGGTGACGGTGCCGACTTCGGCGTAGCCGAAACCCATTGCGCCCCAAGCATCCAGGCCGGTGCCGTCCTTGTCGAAGCCGGCGGCCAGACCCAGCGGCCCGGGGAAATGCACCCCGAATACCGTGCTGGATAGCACCGGGTCGATCGGCGCCAGCCGACGGCTCAGTTGCCGCCGGACCGGTGCGGCCGCGGTGACGCCGCGCAACCCGGCGAACACCAGTCCGTGGATGCGTTCGGCGGGCACCAGGAACAGCAAGCGGCGTAGCGCTGCATATGTCGCGGGACCGTCGTTGCCGGACTGGCCCACCGTCACAGATCCGGCTGATCGGGGCGAGCGCCGGCGGCGTTCTCGGCACGAGACTTCTTGCGGCGCAATAGCACTCGTCGGCTTCCGTCGGTGTAAAGCCGCACCCGGCGTCAGCTCCCAGCCGCGATACTCCGCTTCGATGGACAGCCGGGTGGAGGCGCTGATCCGGGTGACCTCGGGCGGCAAACGCAAAGGCGCCCACTCGTATTCGTCTGACAACTCGGCGTCCCAGCCCACCGGCATCTTGCCGTGCCGCGCCGCCGTCAACGGGGGCCCGCCGCAGCGTGCTCGATGATCTGGACACCGTCGCCGGCGCCCGAGACGACGTATAGCGTGCCCGCGGCATCGTCGAAGGCCAGCGCGTTGGGTTGCCGCACGGATGGGTACCGTACCTTTTCCAGTGGTATTCCGGTTGACAGATCGTAACCAACAACGCTATTCGCCGAAGTCTGCGACACCCACGCCAACCCACGCGATCCGGCGACGCCGTACGGCGAGTCCGCGATCGGATAGGCCTGACGAAGAATCAGCGGGTCGGCCCCGAACACCAGCAGTTGACCGCCCCGGGTGTCGCTCACCAGCAGTCGGCCCGCCGGATCGGCCACCAGCGTGGTCGCCCCCTGCCCCGCGCGCAGCGATTGGCCGATTCTGCCGTCGGCGCCGACAGTGGTGATGGTGGTCTGCCCGCGATCCAGCACCGCGACGGTATTGCCCTGAGCGGCAAGCGAATCGACATGAGCGTGAATCTGTATCCGAGTGGCGTCGGTCGCCCCGGGCGCAAGCACGTACAGCAGTCCGTCGGTAGTACCCAGCACCACGGTGCCGTCGGAGCGACGGCTGATCGCGCTGAACTCGACATGCCCTGCGTCACGAACGCTGCGCGTTGTGACATGTCCGGCCGACAGGTCGACCACGAAATACCCGCCGCGGGTGGACAGAAAGGCGGTGCCGGCGTTGTCGCCGGCCAATCCGGTCGCCGGTCCCGGGCAGCCCGATCACCCGTTGCGATGTTTGCTGCGTGCCCATCACGGTGAGGGTCGCCGGCGCCGTGGCGTCGGTCCCGGCGAGACAGGATGGCCAGCAGCCCGGTGCGGCCGTCGAACAGCGCGGTCTGCGGCCGGCCGGCCAGCGGACGGACCGACCCCGCCGGAGCCCGTCGTCAGCGGGGGAGATTCCGCCGCCTGCGCCGGCGCGATCGTCGCCGGGATGTCGTCAAAAGCCTTCTTCGAGCACGCCGTCGGGAACACCAGCGAAAACAGCAGCCCAATAGCGACGATCCGACGCACGCACGCGTCGTGTTTAGGCTTTGTTGGCACAGGGTAACTTTCGCTGTTATTCGGGGGCGCACCGGTCTGACAGAGGGTGATCCGATTGGAGTTCGATCCTAGGGAACATTGGCCGATGTGGCTCGGGTCTGCGTTGCTTGCCCGGGCGAGACGGCGAGGTATGGTCGCCCTGATGAGCGTTGCCGAACGTGGCCAATTCTCAGCCGGAGAGTTTGCCATCGAGGACATGTGGGTCGGAGTCTTCTCCACCAAGATCTCTAGCCAGCGGCTTCGGACAGGTCGGTGACGGCCGAAGTTTCGCATTCAGCATCGAAGGCCAGAACGTTGCTGGTCGAGATATATCGCCCGCGAATCAATGGCCTGGTCCCGCAGCCGGAAGACGTTGTCGCCACGGCGCAACGCAATGTGGTCGACGTCGACATCACCGACGAGCGCAGCCTGGGCGCCGCCGTCCGCGACGCAGTTGCCGTCGCCGAAGCATCCATCTAGATCCGACCGCAGGGCTGTCCGCCGTTGCGAGCGTGGGCACCCGGTACGGTCGTCGTCGTGCATGCGGTGCAGGCGATGTCATGGTGGCAAGTTGTCGTATTGGCCGTCGTGCAGGGTCTGACCGAGTTTCTGCCGGTCTCGTCCTCGGGCCACCTGGCGATCGTGTCCCGGGTCTTCTTCGCCGGTGACGCGGGTGCGTCATTCACGGCCGTCACCCAATTGGGCACCGAGGCAGCGGTTTTGGTGTACTTCGCCCGCGATATCGCGCGGATCCTGGCTGCGTGGTTCAGTGGTCTTGGTCGACTCCGCGCATCGCACGGCCGATTACCGGCTGGGCTGGTACGTCATCATCGGCACGATCCCGATCTGCGTGCTCGGCCTGCTGTTCAAGGACCAGATCCGCTCGGGCGTGCGCAACCTGTGGGTGATCGCGACGGCGCTGGTGGTGTTCTCCGCGGTGATCGCCCTGGCTGAACGCGTCGGGAAGCAGAGCCGCGATGTCGAGCAACTGACCTGGCGCGACGCCATCGTCGTCGGCATCGCCCAAACCCTGGCGCTGGTGCCCGGGGTCTCCCGGTCCGGGGCGACGATCAGCGCCGGCCTGTTCCTCGGCCAGCAGCGCGAACTGTCCGCCCGTTTCGGATTCCTGCTGGCGATTCCGGCAGTGCTGGCGTCCGGCTTGTTCTCGCTGCCGGACGCGTTTCACCCGGTGCTGGAGGGCATGAGCGCGACGGGTGCGCAACTGCTGGTGGCGACGGCGATCGCGTTTCGTCGTCGGTTTGGCCGCGGTGTCGTGGTTCCTGCGTTTTCTGGTGCGCCACAACATGTACTGGTTCGTCGGCTACCGGGTGGCGGCCGGTGTCGGCGTGCTGATTCTGCTGGCCACCGGGGCGGTGAGCGCGACGTGACCGTCATCCTGTTGCGGCACGGCCGATCCACGTCCAACACCGCGCACGTGCTGGCCGGCCGTTCCGAGGGCGTCGAACTCGACGACAAGGGGCGCGAACAGGCCGCCGGGCTCGTCGACCGGATCGGTGAGCTTCCGATCCGCGCAGTGGTGAGCTCGCCGCTGCTGCGGTGCCGCCAGACCGTCGAACCACTAGTGGCCGCACTCGGTGTCGAGGTGGAGGTCGACGATCGACTCGCCGAGGTCGACTACGGCGAGTGGACGGGCCGCAAGCTCGGCGAGCTGTTCAAGGAGCCGCTGTGGGCGGTGGTCCAGGCGCATCCCAGCGCGGCGGTGTTTCCCGGCGGCGAGGGGCTGGCCGAAGTGCAGACCCGTGCCGTCGCGGCGGTGCGTGAGCACGATGCGCGGCTGGCCGAGCAGCACAACGGCGATGTGCTGTGGCTGGCTTGCACTCACGGCGATGTCATCAAGGCGGTCGTCGCCGACGCGCTGGCCCTGCACCTGGATGGCTTCCAGCGGATTTCTGCCGACCCCGCGTCGGTGAGTGTGATCCGTTACACGAAGCTTCGTCCCTTCGTGCTGCACTCCAACCACACCGGCGCGAGCCTGACGTCCGCGTTGACGCCCCCACCGGCGACAGAGGGCGAGACGCCCGCCGACGACGCGGTGGTGGGGGGCTCGACGGACTGAGCCGTCGCCCAAGGCCTTGATTTACGACTCCGCTGCAACTGCCGGTATTTTGGAAGAGCCATGTCCCGTGCGATCCACGTCTTCCGCTCACCCGACCGATTCGTCGCCGGGACCGTTGGGCAGCCCGGAAACCGCACCTTCTACCTTCAGGCCGTTCACGACGCCCGGGTGGTGTCGGTGATATTGGAAAAGCAGCAAGTGGCGGTGCTCGCCGAACGCATCGATGCGCTGCTGGTCGAGGTGAACCGACGGTTCGGCACACCCGTTCCGCCCGAGACCGACACGGTGGAAGACCTCAGCCCACTGGTCACGCCCGTCGACGCGGAATTCCGGGTGGGCACCATGGGTTTGGGCTGGGATTCCGAGGCGCAGACGGTGGTTGTCGAACTACTGGCCGTCAGCGACACCGAGTTCGACGCGTCGGTAGTGCTCGACGACACCGACGAGGGCCCCGACGCCGTGCGGGTGTTCCTTTCGCCGCAGTCGGCCCGCGAGTTCGCCACCCGGTCCAACGCCGTCATCTCCGCGGGCCGGCCGCCGTGCCCGCTGTGTGAGGAGCCGCTGGACTCTGACGGGCACATCTGTGCGCGGACCAACGGCTACCGGCGCAGCGCGCTGCTCGGGCCGGACGATGACGCAGAGGCCTGACGATCGCGAGGTCCTGCGCACCGGCGAACTGACGGTCCTGGGACGTATTCGCTCGGCGAGCAACGCCACCTTTCTGTGCGAGGCCACCCTGGACGAGCACACCGTGCACTGCGTGTACAAACCGGTGTCCGGTGAGCAGCCGCTGTGGGACTTTCCCGACGGCACCCTGGCCGGTCGCGAACTCAGCGCCTACCTGATCTCGGCGCATCTCGGCTGGAATATCGTGCCCTACACCATCATTCGGCACGGACCCGCCGGCCCCGGGATGCTGCAGTTATGGGTGGACCAGCCCGGAGACACGCCCGAGTCAGAGCCCGGGCCGGAACTCGATCTCGTGGACCTGGTGCCGGCGGATCGTTGTCCGCGCGGCTACCTCCCGGTCCTGCGGGCCTATGACTACGCCGGCGACCCGGTCGAGCTGGTACACGCCGACGACGTCCGGCTGTGGCGGATGGCGGTGTTCGACGTGCTGGTCAACAACGCCGACCGCAAGGGCGGACACGTGCTGCGCGGTGTCAACGGCGACGTGTACGGCGTCGACCACGGGGTGTGCCTGCATGTCGAGGACAAGCTCCGCACCGTGCTGTGGGGATGGGCCGGCAAGAAGGTCGACGACAACACGTTGGAGAAGGTGTCCTGTCTGGTCGACGGGGTCGCCGACGCGCTCGGGGAGGCGCTGGCCGAGCACATCACCGGCGCGGAGATCGCCGCGCTGCGGCTGCGGGCCCGCGTGTTGCTGGCCCACCCGGTGATGCCGGGGCCGGACCGGCATCGTCCGATTCCCTGGCCGGCGTTCTAGCCGTCGATGTCCCGCTCACTCGCACTGTCGCTCGACGCTCCCGTCGGCGTCGACGAAATCCTGGCTGCGTTCGCCGACGAGGACTACTGGCGGGCGAGGCTGGCCGCCTTCGACAGCGGCACCGCGACGCTGGACGGCCTGACGGTCGACCCGGATGGGAGCGTGACAGCGGCCCTGACGGTCAGCCTTTTCGCGAACCGCTTGCCGAAAGTGGTGACCGCGTTGGTGCCCGGCGATTTCGAGATGGCACGCACCGAAAGCTGGCACCCGGTCTCCGACGGCCACGTACGCGGCACGATCGACGTGTCGGTTCCCGGCGCGCCGGTGTCCGCGGTCGGGAAGGTGTCGCTGGTTGCGGTGGGCCGCGGTGCGCGGCTGGACTTCAGCACCACTGTGCAGGTGAACATCCCGCTGGTGGGCGGCCAAGTGGAGAACTTCATCGTCAACCGGCTTGGCGACGAGATCAGCGCAGTTCAACGCTTCACCAACAACTGGATCGTGACGAACCGCTGAGCTCGTCGGAGATACTGGATCCGTGACCCCTGAGCCCATGAGCGACGCCGCGCTCGCCGCCGACCTTGCCGAAGAGGCGGGAAAGCTATTGCTGGCCGTGCGCGATCGGGTGGGTTTCGACCACCCATGGCTGCTCGGCGACGAGGGCGACAGCCAGGCCAATGCGTTGTTGCTCAAGCGACTGCACGCCGAGCGTCCGGGCGACGCGGTGCTCAGCGAAGAGGCCTACGACGACCTGAAACGGCTGCAGCGCGACCGGGTCTGGATCGTTGATCCCCTGGACGGAACCCGCGAATTCTCCTGGGAGGGTCGCGACGACTGGGCTGTGCACG
The DNA here is from genome assembly GCA_963750885.1 of uncultured Actinomycetota bacterium. Taxonomy (GTDB): domain Bacteria; phylum Actinomycetota; class Actinomycetes; order Mycobacteriales; family Mycobacteriaceae; genus Mycobacterium. The sequence continues at coordinate 417,018 of CAVVSN010000026.1, read as the reverse complement.
TCGCGCTGTGGCAGCGCGATGGCGGCCCGAACGGGGCGATCACCGACGCCGCGGTCGCCTTGCCCGCGATGGGGGAGGTGCACCGCAGCGACACCGTAACCGGGCCCACCGCAGAGCTTTCCGGCCCGATTCGGATCACCGCCAGCTCCAACCGTCCGCCGGCCGTGCTGTATCACCTGGCCCGGCAGCTCGACGTGGAATTCGTGCGGATCGGCTCCGCCGGAGCCAAAGCGATGTCGGTGATTCGCGGCGACGCCGACGCCTACATCCACGCCGGCGGGCAGTGGGAATGGGACTCGGCCGCCCCGGCGGGCGTGATTCTGGCGGCCGGGATGCACGCCTCGCGGCTCGACGGCTCGGAGATGATCTACAACCGCCCCGATCCGTATCTGCCCGACTTCCTGATGTGTCGCACCGAGTTGGCGGACCTGCTGCTGGGTGCGATCCGGCTGGCAAGTTAGCGACGCGCCCCGGCTCGGTTGTCGGGTTCCTCAGCGGGCCTAGTACTGCCCGCATCGTCGCCCGCCTAAAGTCGACGTTATGCAGTCCTGGCCCTCGGCATCCCTACCGGCGCTGCCAGGGCGCGGTCCAGAACTGCGGCTGTTCGACAGCTCCGATCGCCAGGTGCGCCCGGTGTCGGCCGGGCCGACGGCCACCATGTACGTCTGCGGCATCACGCCCTATGACGCCACTCACCTGGGTCACGCCGCGACCTATCTGGCATTCGATCTGATCCACCGGATCTGGCGCGACCTCGGCCACGACGTGCATTACGTGCAGAACGTCACCGACGTCGACGACCCGCTGTTCGAGCGGGCCAACCGCGATGGCATCGACTGGCGCGAGCTGGCCGCCCGCGAGGTCCAGCTGTATCGCGAGGACATGGCCGCGCTGCGGGTGCTGCCGCCCCGGGAATACGTCGCAGCAACCGACGCGGTGGCCGAGGTCATCGAGCTGGTGGAGAAGATGCTGGCCTCCGGCGCCGCCTACGTCGTCGAGGACGCCGAATATCCCGACGTCTATTTCCGCGCCGACGCGACCCCGCAGTTCGGCTACGAATCGGGCTACGACCGCGACACCATGCTGACGCTGTTTGCCGAACGAGGAGGCGACCCGGACCGGGCGGGCAAGACCGATCCGCTCGACGCGTTGTTGTGGCGTGCCGAGCGCCCCGGTGAGCCGAGCTGGCCCTCACCGTTCGGCGCCGGCCGGCCGGGCTGGCACGTCGAATGCGCGGCGATCGCGCTCAGCCGCATCGGCAGCGGCCTGGACATCCAGGGCGGCGGCAACGACCTGATCTTCCCTCATCACGAGTTCACCGCCGCGCACGCCGAATCCGTCAGTGGCGAAAGGCGATTCGCCGGGCACTACGTGCACGCCGGAATGATCGGCTGGGACGGCCACAAGATGTCCAAGAGCCGCGGCAACCTGGTTCTGGTGTCCGGGTTGCGCGCCGAGGGCGTCGAGCCCGCCGCCATCCGGCTGGGACTACTGGCCGGGCATTATCGGGCCGATCGCGAGTGGTCGTCGCAGGTGCTCCACGATGCCGGCGCTCGGCTGCAGCGGTGGCGGGCCGCGACCACGTTGCCCGCCGGACCGGACGCCGCCGACGTGATCGCCCGAGTCCGCCAATATCTTGCCGACGATCTTGACACGCCCAAAGCCATTGCCGCACTTGATGGTTGGACGACCGACGCGCTGGAATACGGCGGTCATGACGCTCAGGCACCGCGGACGGTGGCTGCGTTGGCGGATGCCCTACTGGGCGTGGACCTGTCGTCCGCTCCGCGGTAGCAGGTAGGTTGCCGCCATGACGTCAGTTAACTCGCAAGTCGTATTCATCACCGGCGGTGCCCACGGGATCGGCGCCGAGGTGGCCCGCCGCCTGCACGCCAAGGGCGCCAAGCTGGTGCTGACCGACGTGGATACCGCCGCACTGACGGCGATTTCCGGCGAACTCGGCGGCGACGAGCGGGTTCTCACCGTGGTCGCGGATGTTCGCGACCTGGCCGCGATGAACGCTGCCGCCGAGCAGGCGGTCACGAAATTCGGCGGTATCGACGTGGTGTTGGCCAACGCCGGCATCGCGAGCTACGGATCGGTGCTGCAGGTCGACCCACTGGCATTCCAGCGGGTCATCGACATCAATCTGGTCGGCGTATTCCACACCGTGCGCGCCACGCTGCCCGCGGTGATCGGTCGCAAGGGCTACGTGCTGATCGTCTCTTCGCTGGCGGCGTTCGCGGCCGCGCCCGGGATGATCCCGTATGACGCCTCCAAGGCCGGTGTCGAACACCTGGCCAACGCGCTGCGATTAGAGGTCGCCGGCCACGGCGTCACCGTCGGTTCGGCGCACATGTCCTGGATCGACACCGCGCTGGTCCGCGACACCAAGGCCGACCTGCCGTCGTTCACCGAACTGCTGTCCAAGCTGCCGTGGCCGCTGAACAAAACCACGTCGGTCGACGACTGCGCGACGGCGTTCGTCAAGGGCATCGAGCACCGCAAGCGGCGGGTGTACTGCCCGGGCTGGGTCGGCTGGTTGCGCTGGCTGAAGCCGTTCTTATCGACCCCCATCGGCGAGAACGCCGTAGCCAAGACCGCGACGGAGCTGCTGCCCCGGATGGACGAGGAAGTCAAGGCACTGGGCCGATCCACCAGCGCCTACAACCAGGTGCTGGACAAGCCCTGAGTCGATGACGATGACCCGCTAGCGGCCGAAACCCGGGCGGCGTCGGCGCAGATAGCGCTCGAACTCGGCCGCCAGCGCGTCGCCGTCGATCTTGCCCAGCGCCTCGGTCATGTCGACTTCGGCATCGCCGCGCTGCTCCAGAGACTGCACATACTCCGCGATCTCGTCGTCGTCGGTCGTCATCTCGGTGACCGCCAGCTCCCACTCCTCGGCTTGGGCGGGCAGATCGGCCAGCGGAACTTCGATGTCGAGCACTTCCTCGACCCGGCGCAACAGGGCGACAGTCGCTTTCGGGCTGGGCGGCTGCGACACGTAATGCGGGACCGCCGCCCAGAAGGTGACCGCGGGTATCCCGGCCGCAACGCAGGCGTCCTGAAACACCCCGGCAATGCCCGTCGGCCCCTCGTAGCGGGTTTCCTGCAGCCCGAAGCGTTTCGCCGACTCGGGGGAGTAGGCCGCCCCGGACACCGGCACCGGCCGGGTGTGCGGTGCGTCGGCCAGTAGAGCGCCCAGGATCACCACGGTGTCGACGTTGAGCTTGTCGGCGACGGCCAGCAGTTCGGCGCAAAAGGTGCGCCAGCGCATGTTCGGCTCGACGCCGTGCATCAGCACGATGTCCCGGTCGGCGCCCGGTGGGCGGCAGTGCGAGATCCGCATCGACGGCCACACCAGTTCCCGCGTGACGCCGTCAACCTGCCGGATGACCGGGCGGTTGACCTGATAGTCGTAGTAGGCCTCGTCGTCGATCTCGAGGATCGGATCGGCCTCCCAGATGGCGTCCAGGTGCTCGAGCGCATCGCTGGCGGCGTCACCCGCGTCATTCCAGCCCTCGAACGCAGCCACGACGATCGTGTTGTGCAGTTCGGGGAAGGAGGAGCTGACATCCGGCGAGGTCACGCAATTAGGGTACGGCGTGATCAACGTCGCGGCGCGCAGAGCGGCGGCCATTTCCGTAGTGCGGCCCTGCTTGTCCATAACCGGCGCCGACGCGGCCGGGGCGAAATACGCTCGGCTGCAATCTGGTTAACCTTGGTGACCACGACATTGCCGCCCAGACGCGCGAGCGGGCACTCAAGGGCACCGCGAATGGGGTCGAACTAGGCGTCCAGACGTCGATCGCGTGACGACGTAGACTTTTCTGGTCGAGAGGCGTTGCAACGGTTCCGGGAGACTGCCGGTTTCCGCCACGCTCGGCGGAGTTAAGGACGCCTTCCGTTACGGAAGGAACATGCGTGAACAACTTTGCGCCGAACATCCGCCCCGACTGCACGGACGAACTGACGGCTGCTCTCGGCCAGCGAATCATGGTGATCGACGGCGCGATGGGCACCGCGATCCAGCGGGACCGGCCCGATGAGGCCGGTTATCGCGGTGACCGGTTCACGGAGTGGCCCAGCGCGCTTCAGGGGAACAACGATCTGCTCACGCTGACGCAGCCGCAGATCATCGAGGGGATCCACCGGGAGTACCTCGAAGCGGGCGCCGACATCCTGGAGACCAACACGTTCAACGCGAACTCGGTCTCGCTCTCCGACTACGACATGGCGGATCTCAGCTACGAGCTGAACTACGCCGGCGCAGCCCTGGCCCGCAAGGCTGCCGACGAGTTCAGCACCCCGGAGAAGCCCCGATATGTCGCCGGCGCAATCGGGCCCACGACCCGGACCGCGTCGATCTCGCCGGACGTCAACGACCCCGGAGCCCGCAACGTCTCCTACGACCAGCTGGTGGCCGCCTACCTCGAAGGTGCCAACGGCCTGGTCGACGGTGGTGCCGACCTCATCATCATCGAGACGATCTTCGACTCGCTGAACGCCAAGGCCGCGGTGTTCGCCGTCGAGACGCTATTCGAGGAACGCGGTCGCCGCTGGCCGGTGATCATCTCGGGCACCATCACCGATGCCTCCGGGCGGACGCTGTCCGGTCAGGTCACCGAGGCGTTCTGGAACGCCATCAGGCACGCGAAGCCGATCGCTGTCGGCCTCAACTGCGCCCTGGGCGCGCCGGAGATGAGGCCTTACATCGCCGAGGTGGGGCGGATTGCGGACACCTTCGTCTCCTGCTACCCGAACGCCGGCCTGCCCAACGCCTTCGGCGAGTACGACGAGTCCCCGGAGCGGCAGGCCAGCTACATCGCCGAGTTCGCCGAAGCCGGCCTGGTCAACCTGGTCGGTGGCTGCTGTGGAACGGCGCCGCCGCACATCGCCGAGATCGCCAAGGTCGTCGACGGCGTGAGCCCGCGAGAAGTGCCGCACATTTCCGAGGCGACCCGGCTCTCGGGGCTGGAGCCGCTCAACATCACCGAAGAGTCCTTGTTCGTGAACATCGGCGAGCGCACCAACATCACCGGGTCCGCCCGGTTCCGCAACCTGATCAAGGCCGAGGACTACGACACCGCGCTGTCGGTCGCCCTGCAGCAGGTCGAGGTCGGTGCGCAGGTCATCGACATCAACATGGACGAGGGCATGATCGACGGCATCGCCGCGATGGACCGGTTCACCAAGCTGATCGCGGCCGAGCCGGACATCAGCCGCGTCCCGGTGATGATCGACTCCTCGAAGTGGGATGTCATCGAGGCGGGCCTGAAGAACGTGCAGGGCAAGCCGATCGTCAACTCGATCTCCATGAAGGAGGGCGAGGAGAAGTTCGTCCGCGAAGCGCGGCTGTGCCGCAAGTACGGCGCCGCTGTCGTCGTGATGGCCTTCGACGAGCAGGGCCAGGCCGACAACCTGGAGCGCCGCAAGGAGATCTGCGGGCGCGCCTACCGGATCCTGACCGAAGAGGTGGGCTTCCCGGCCGAGGACATCATCTTCGATCCGAACTGTTTCGCGCTGGCAACCGGTATCGAGGAGCACGCGACCTACGGGATCGACTTCATCGAGGCCTGCGCCTGGATCAAGGAGAACCTTCCCGGGGTGCACATCTCCGGCGGTATCTCGAACGTGTCGTTCTCGTTCCGGGGTAACAACCCGGTCCGCGAGGCGATCCACGCGGTGTTTCTGTTCCACGCCATCAAGGCCGGCCTGGACATGGGCATCGTCAACGCCGGCGCGCTGGTGCCCTACGACTCGATCGACCCCGAGCTGCGGGACCGGATCGAGGACGTCGTCCTGAACCGTCGTGAGGACGCGGCTGAGCGGCTCCTCGAGATCGCTGAGCGGTTCAACCAGGAGGGCAAGGCCCGGGGAGACGTGGATCCCAAGGCGGCCGAGTGGCGCAGCCTCCCGGTCCGGGAGCGGATCACACACTCACTGGTCAAGGGCATCGATGCCAACGTCGATGCCGACACCGAGGAATTGCGAGCCGAGATCGCCGCGGCAGGCGGTCGGCCGATCGAGGTGATCGAAGGCCCGCTGATGGACGGCATGAACGTCGTCGGTGACCTCTTTGGCGCAGGCAAGATGTTCCTGCCCCAGGTCGTGAAGTCGGCCAGGGTGATGAAAAAGGCAGTGGCGTACCTGCTGCCGTACATCGAGAAAGAGAAGGAAGAGGCCGGCACCACCGGCAACAAGGACACCAACGGCACGATCATCATGGCGACGGTGAAGGGTGACGTCCACGACATCGGCAAGAACATCGTCGGGGTCGTCCTGCAGTGCAACAACTACGAAGTGATCGACCTCGGTGTGATGGTGCCCGCCCAGAAAATCCTGGACGCGGCGAAGGAGCACAACGCCGACATCATCGGGCTGTCCGGCCTGATCACTCCGTCCCTGGACGAGATGGTCAACTTCGCCGTCGAGATGGAACGTGAGGGGCTGGAGATCCCGCTGCTGATCGGTGGTGCGACCACCTCGCGCGCTCACACAGCCGTGAAGGTGTCGCCGCGTCGTAGCGGTCCGGTGGTCTGGGTAAAAGACGCGTCCCGCTCGGTGCCGGTCGCTGCGGCGCTGCTGGACGACAAGCAGCGTCCAGCGCTGCTGGAAGCCACCGAGACCGACTACGCAGCCCTGCGCGAACGGCACGCGCAGAAGAACGAGCGCCCGATGCTGACGCTGGAGAAGGCCCGCGCGAACCGGACGCCGATCGAGTGGGAAAGCTACACGCCGCCGGCGCCCGCCCAGGGTCTGGGCGTGCGGGAGTTTCTTGACTACGACATCGCGGAGCTCCGCGAATACATCGACTGGCAGCCGTTTTTCAACGCTTGGGAGATGAAGGGCAGGTTCCCCGACATCCTCAACAACCCGGTCTCGGGGGAGACGGCCCGCAAGCTGTACGACGACGCCCAGGAGATGCTCGACACCGTCATCAAGGAGAAGTGGCTGACCGCCAACGGGGTGATCGGGTTCTTTCCGGCGAACGCGGTCGGCGACGACATCGAGGTCTACACCGACGAGACCCGTACCGAGGTGATGACCACGTTGTACAACCTGCGCCAGCAGGGCGAGCACCGGGCCGGCATCCCGAACCGGTCGCTCGGTGACTACATCGCGCCCAAATCCACCGGTCTGGCCGATTACGTCGGCGCCTTCGCCGTCACTACGGGGCTCGGCAGCCAAGACAAGATCGTCGAGTTCAAGGCAGCCAACGACGACTACAACGGGATCCTGCTGGAGTCGCTGGCCGATCGGCTGGCAGAAGCGTTCGCCGAACGGATGCATCAACGGGTCCGCAAGGAGTTCTGGGGATTCCAGCCCGACGAGCAGCTGGACAACGAGTCGCTCATCGGTGAGAAGTACCGGGGAATCCGCCCGGCCCCCGGCTACCCGGCCTGCCCGGAGCACACCGAGAAAGCGACGCTTTGGGAGATGATGGACGTCCAGGAGCGGACCGGAATCGAGCTGACCGAGTCGATGGCGATGTGGCCCGGTGCTGCCGTCAGCGGCTGGTACTTCGCCCACCCGCAGTCGCAGTACTTCGTGGTCGGCCGGATGGCCCAGGACCAGGTCGCCGACTACGCGAAGCGCAAAGGCTGGACCCTGCAGGAAGCCGAGCGCTGGCTCGGCCCCAACCTCGGCTACAACCCAGAGGACTGAGCCGCCTTCGGCCGTAGTGGTGTACTGGTGGCCGCGCTCTGAGGTCTCCGGGACCGCTCGCGGATGGAGGAACACTGATGAGTGGTGACGGCGTCGTCGGCAGTGGGCCCACGGCTCCGCACGAAGATCTGCCGGTCGACCTGCGCGCCGCGCGCGCCGCATTCCGGTCCGCTGTCCGCTTCGCGTCGGTGGCCGCGATCGGTGGGTTGCTCTTCGGCTTCGACATTTCAGTGACCAACCGCTCGGTCAAGGCGTTGCAGGCAACCTTTCACATCGGCAACGGCCTTTTGGGTTTCGCTGCGGCATCGTCGGTGCTGGGTGCGGCGATCGGCGCGGTGTGGGCCGGCCGGCTCGGCGACCGGATGGGTCGCCTGGCGATGATGAAGCTTTCGGCCGCTTCCTTTTTCGTGTGCGGGCTCGGCGCCGGATTGGCAGCCAACATCTGGATGTTCATCGTCTTCCACCTCATGGGCGGTATCGGTATCGGCTTCTCGTCGGTTGCGGCTCCGGCCTACATCGCCGAGGTCTCACCGCCGCGGTTCCGCGGCAGGCTCGGCTCGCTGCAGCAACTCGCCATCGTGTGCGGCCTGTTCGGGTCGCTGGCACTGACCTGGTTGCCATTCCACCTCGCCGGCGGTCCCGACAAGCCGCTCTGGTTGGGCCTGCAAGCGTGGCGCTGGACATTTTTCTTCGAGTTGATTTTGGCGCTGCTGTACTTCGCGCTGCTCTTTACGATCTCCGAGTCGCCGCGGTACCTGGTTGCCCGACAACAGATTTCGCAAGCCCGCCAGGTGCTGGGGCAACTGCTGAGCCCCCGCGACGTGGAGTCGACGATCGCTCGTATCGCAGGGTCCCTGGAACAGGAGAAGGAACCGTCGTGGCGCGATTTGCGCAAACCGACGGGCGGGCTCTACGGCATCGTCTGGGTCGGCTTGGGGCTGGCTGTCTTTCAGCAGTTTGTCGGCATCAACGTGATCTTCAACTACTCCGATCTGCTTTGGGAGACAGTGGGATTCGGTGAGAAATCATCGTTCACCATTGCTCTGGTGACAACCGGGGTCAACGTGTTGATCACTTTGGTGGCGATCGCACTGATCGACCGGGTCGGTCGCAGACCGCTGCTGCTGGCCGGATCTGCGGGCATGTCGCTGATGCTGATCACCATGACGGTCGTTTTCGCCGGCGCGTCTGTCGACAACGGTCGGCCGCAACTCAACGGGGCTTCCGGGATCGTCGCATTGGTCGCCGCCGATCTGTACGTGGTCGCGTTCGCCGTGTCCTGGGGACCGGTGCTGTGGGTACTGCTGGGCGAGATGTTCCCCAACCGCATTCGGTCGGCAGCGCTGGGACTGGCATCAGGCGTGCAGTGGCTGGCCAACTGGACCATTGCGGTGACCTTCCCCGCGCTACGGCATGCCTTGGGCGGGGCCTACTGCTTCTACGCGCTGTGCGCGGTGCTGTCCTTTGTTTTCGTCTGGCGGTGGGTCCGGGAAACCAATGGTGTTTCTCTCGAAGACATGCCCGACGAGGCAGCTCACGTCGGCGTCTCACCGGCCGCCGGCTGAAACCGCCGTGACTTTGCTCAGCTGCGCATGAAACAATCGCTGGCCGTGAAGACCTTCGAGGATCTGTTTGCCGAACTCGGTGAACGTGCGCGCACCCGTCCAGCGGGCAGCGGCACCGTCGCGGCACTGGATGCGGGCGTGCATACGGTGGGCAAGAAGATTCTCGAAGAGGCCGGCGAAGTGTGGCTGGCGGCCGAGCACGAGTCCGACGAGGCGCTGGCCGAAGAAATCAGCCAGTTGCTGTACTGGGCTCAAGTGTTGATGATCGCCCGCGGGCTCACGCTCGACGACGTGTACCGGAAACTCTGATGACGCCGCCGAACCGCAACGGGTCTGGCAATCTGCGCGTCGCGGTCCCCAACAAGGGCGCGCTGAGCGAGTCAGCCGTCGAGATTCTGTCCGAGGCCGGTTACCGGCGACGCACCGATCTCAAAGACCTGACCGTCATCGACCCACACAATCACGTCGAGTTCTTCTTCCTGCGGCCCAAGGACATTGCCATCTACGTCGGCTCCGGCGAGCTCGACTTCGGGATCACCGGGCGGGATTTGGCGCGGGAGTCCCGCGCGCCGGTGCACGAGCGACTTGCCCTCGGCTTCGGGTCCTCTACGTTCCGGTACGCCGCGCCTGCCGGGCGGAACTGGACTATCGGCGATCTGGCCGGCCGACGAATCGCCACCGCGTATCCCAACGTCGTGCGGCAAGATCTGGCGGCGCGCGGTATCGAGGCGACGGTGATCCGGCTGGACGGCGCGGTCGAGATCTCGATACAGCTCGGAGTGGCCGACGCGATCGCCGACGTGGTGGGCTCGGGTCGCACCTTGAACTTGCACAACCTGGTGGCCTTCGGTGAGACGCTGTGCGACTCGGAGGCGGTCCTCATCGAGCAGATCGATCCGAATGCTGCCGAGCGGCCGGATGCCGCAGCCCGCGATCAACTGGTCGCCCGCGTGCAGGGCGTGGTGTTCGGCCAGCAGTATCTGATGCTGGATTACGACTGCCCGCGTTCGGTTCTCGACGACGCGACAGCGATCACGCCGGGATTGGAGTCACCCACGATCGCTCCGCTGGCCGACCCTGATTGGGTTGCGGTGCGGGCGCTGGTGCCGCGCCGGGGCGTCAACGCGATCATGGACGATCTCGCGGCGATCGGCGCGAAAGCGATACTGGCGTCAGACGTCCGGTTCTTCCGGTTCTGATCTCGCATGCCCCGCTATCGGCGGCTGCGCTGTGTTAGCGTCCGGCTAGTGCAGCGTTTGTTTGCCGGACCCCGAGGAGCGGTTACATGTCGCATATGACGCATTTCTACGTTCTGCTACTTGCTCTTGGAATCGGCGTGATCGCCGGTTTGCGAACCTTTACCGCGCCGGCTGTCGTCGCTTGGGCCGCGGTGTTGCACTGGATCAACCTGAACGGGACATGGGCGTCCTGGGTCGGCAACATCATCACCGCCATTGTTTTCACCCTGCTCGCGATTGGTGAGCTCTTCCTCGACCAACAGCCCAAAACGCCGCCCCGCACGGCGCCGCCGGCATTTATCGGACGGATCCTTTTCGGCGGATTCGCAGGGGCCGTGGTCGGTACCGCGTGGGGCGTCACCTGGGCTGCGCTCGGCGCCGGCGTGGTTGGCGCGGTGCTCGGCACTCTCGGCGGATACCAGGCGCGGGCCCGCCTGGCCAAGTCATTCGGCCGTGACCTGCCCGCCGCGCTCCTTGAAGATGCCGTGGCGGTAGGCGGCGGCTTCGCGCTCGCCGCCCTCACAGCTGCTCTGTGACACAGCGTTTCGACGCGATCGTAGTGGGTGCCGGCCAGGCCGGACCCCCACTGGTAGGGCGGTTGACCGAGGCCGGTCACACCGTGGCGATGGTGGAGCGCAAACTCATCGGCGGCACCTGCGTCAACACCGGCTGCATCCCGACCAAGACGCTGGTGGCCAGCGCGCAGGCCGCGCACCTGGCCCGCCGCGGCGCCGACTACGGCGTCAACACCGGCCCGGTCAGCGTCGACATGTCAAAAGTCAAGGCGCGCAAGGACGGCATAGTCCTTGATGACCGCAAAGGTGTCGAAGACTGGCTGGACGGCATGGACGGTTGTACCGTTTTTCGCGGGCATGCCCGATTCGAAGACCCGCACACGCTGCGGGTCGGCGACGACACGTTGCAGGCTGACCGCATTTTTCTCAACGTCGGTGGCCGCGCGGTCGTGCCGGACATTCCCGGATTGCCCGGCGTCGACTACCTCACCAACGTGTCGATTCTCGAACTCGACACTGTGCCCGACCATCTCGTCGTCGTCGGCGGCAGCTACATCGCGCTTGAATTCGCCCAGATGTACCGCCGGTTCGGCGCGCGGGTGACTGTGGTGGAAAAAGGCCCGCGACTGACCGCCCGCGAAGACGAGGATGTCTCCGACACCATCCGGGCGATCCTGGAGAACGAAGGCGTTCAGATCATTCTCGACGCCAGTGATATCCAAGTAGCCAAGCGCGACAACGGATTCGAGCTGACGCCGCGAGCTGGCGCCGGACCGGTAGCGGGCAGCCACCTGTTACTGGCAGTGGGTCGGCGCCCCAACACCGATGACCTCGGCCTCGAGTTGGCCGGCGTTGACACCGACGACCGCGGATACGTCGTCGTCGACGACCAACTGCGAACCAGCGTCGATCACATCTGGGCGATGGGCGACTGCAACGGCAAAGGCGCGTTCACCCATACCTCGTACAACGACTTCGAGATCGTCGCCGCCAACCTGCTCGACGATGACCCGCGGCGGGTGAGTGACCGAATCACTACCTATGCGCTGTACATCGATCCACCGCTGGGCCGCGCCGGGATGACCGTGGAGCAGGTGCGCAAGTCCGGCCGCCCCGCGCTGGTCGGTCAGCGTCCGATGACCAAAGTCGGCCGCGCGGTGGAAAAGGGTGAGACGCAAGGCTTCATGAAAGTCGTGGTCGACGCCGAGACCCATCAAATCCTCGGCGCGGCCATCCTGGGTGTGGGCGGTGACGAAGCCATCCACGGCATCCTCGACGTAATGTCGGCCAAGGCTCCGTACACCACGCTGGCCCGCACGGTGCATATCCACCCGACAGTGAGCGAGCTGATACCTACGATGCTGCAGGAGATGTCGCCGTTGCAGTAGGGCTCAGGCGGCCGATTCGGCTGGCTGCTGCAGGACGGTGTCGGCGTTGCCTTCGTCGGGAGCTTCCGGCCAACCCGGGTACGGCGGCGGGGTGCCGCCGAAGGCAGGGCAGTGCGAATGGTGGGCACACCAGTCGCAGAGCCGTGACGGTTTCGGCCTGAAATCGCCTGTGGCACCCGCAGATTGAATTGCACTCCACATCGCCATCAGCGTCTTCTCGAAACGCAGCAGTTCAGCTTCGTCGGGGGAGTAGTCCAGCAGCTGACCATCGGACAGATAAATCAGCCGCAGCCGCGTCGGCAGCACGCCCCGCGAGCGCAGTAGCGCGACCGCGTAGAACTTCATCTGGAACATGGCTTTGAACTCAGCCAGCGCCCGCGCCTCCGGTGGCGCCTTACCGGTCTTGTAGTCGACCACCCGCAACTCTCCGGTGGGCGCGACATCGATGCGGTCGATGATCCCGCGCAGCAGGGTGCCGTCGGCGAGTTCGACCTCGATGCGCTGCTCGCAACTCTGCGGGTCGAACCGAGTCGGATCCTCCAGGCGGTAATAGCCGGACAGCAGCTTGCGGGCCTCACCGAGCAGATGGGTCTGCTGCTCGGCGTCGAACTGCACGGCCAACTCGGGTTCGGCGGCGAGTACCTGCTCCCACGCCGGACCGACCAGCGCGTCAACGGTCTGCGGGCCGCGTTCTGCCGCCGGCAGACCGTAGAGCTGTTCCAGCGCGGCGTGCACCACCGAGCCGCGCACCTGCGCAGTCGACGCCGGTTCGGGGAGCCGGTCGATCGCCCGGAAGCGATACAGCAGCGGGCACTGCTTGAAGTCGGCCGCCCGCGACGGTGACAGGGCAGGGCGCCGTCTGGTCGGTTCGCCACTCATATCCGCAGCCTAGAAGGCAGGTCCGACAACCCCGCGCACGTCCGGCGGCGCGTCTGCTGGCAGGCTTGTCCGCTGTGTCTGCAACCGGCCCGTTCGTCATCGGTGATCGAGTGCAGCTCACCGACGCCAAAGGCCGGCACTACACGATGGTGCTCAGTACCGGCGGCGAGTTCCACACCCACCGCGGCGCGATCACGCACGACTCGGTGATCGGTCAGCCGGAGGGCAGCGTGGTCAAGTCGGCCAACGGCGACCAGTTCCTGGTGCTACGTCCGTTGCTGGTGGATTACGTCCTCTCGATGCCCCGCGGCGCGCAAGTCGTCTACCCGAAGGACGCCGCGCAGATTGTGCACGAGGGTGACATCTTCCCGGGCGCCCGAGTGTTGGAGGCCGGCGCCGGGTCCGGGGCGCTGACCTGCTCGCTGCTGCGTGCCGTCGGACCCGACGGGCAGGTGATCTCCTACGACGTGCGGGCTGATCATGCCGAGCACGCGCGCCGCAACGTGGAGACGTTCTTCGGTCGCCTCCCGGATAACTGGCAACTGGTCATCAGCGACGTCGTCGACGCCGATCTACCCGACGGCTCGATCGACCGGGTGGTACTCGACATGCTCGCGCCGTGGGATGTGGTCGACCGCGTCTCGCGGGCGCTGGTCGCGGGCGGTGTGCTGATGATCTACGTGGCGACCGTGACGCAACTTTCCAAGGCGGTGGAGGCGCTACGCGCGCAGCAGTGTTGGACCGAGCCACGCGCATGGGAGACGATGCAGCGCGGCTGGAACGTCGTCGGGTTGGCGGTGCGGCCTCAACACAACATGCGCGGGCACACGGCATTTCTGGTGTTCGCCCGCAAGCTGGCTCCCGGCGCGGTCCCGCCGACACCGCTGAACCGAAAGCAACGCCCAACCCAGCCGTCGTCGCCGAGCTAATCGTCGCTGCGGCGTAGATCCCTTCGTGCCGAGAGCATTTCGAATTCCGGATGCGCGGCGACCAGGCGTTCGGCAGAGTCGAGCACATCGACGGCGTGTGCCCGATCCGATGCGGCCATCGCGACGCCGATCCCAGCCCGGCGATGAAGATCATGCGACCCCGTCTCGGCGACCGAGACATTGAATTTTCTTCGCAGTTCGGCGATTACGGGCCGAATCAGTGACCGCTTCTGTTTGAGCGAGCGCACGTCACCGAGCAGCAGATCGAACTCGAGCCAGCCGATCCACACCTGGGTCAGCGACCCGGTGTCGTCGGCGGCTCGGTGGTGTCGGCCCGGAACGCGAGCAGGACGTCGGCGGTACGTGCCGACAGTTGCCAACCACCTTGGTACGGCTTGAATTCCATCGGAAAAGCGAACCTGGGGCCGTGCGCATTCGACGAGCTGATGTCGACGTTGGCCACCACGTCGGCCGGATCCCGGTCCGACCATTTGACGTCGCGCACATCGAATTTCACCGGTGTGTAGCCGCCGTTGATCAATGCGTTGGCGAACTGGTCGAACACAGCAGCGCTTTCCGGGGTGGCGCCCTCGACGAGGTTCAGCTTTTGCGGACCCGGCACCGCGGCATCAGCCAACCGGTACAACACTCCGGTCAACGCGTCAGGGCCTGGCAGCGGAGCGACCTGCGGGGCCGCCGGTGCACTCGGCGACGCCGACCTCGAAGACCCTGCCGTCTCCGGCGAAGCGTGGTCCTCGTCGTTGGAACATCCCGGAAGCCCGAGCACCGCCGCAATCGCGGCGATGCTCAAAACTGCGATCAGGCCCCGGCGCATTCAGCGGCCGTCAGCGCGAACGCACGGCCGAAATCAGCGTCATCGCCGAGTCGTGCGACAGCTTCCAGCCGCCCTGATCGACGAACGTGAGGTACTCCGGCGTCGGGGCCAGGCGCGGACCGGAGGCGGTGATCGTGGCCGTCGCGGCACCCGGACCGGCGGGCACGATGTTGGTGATGTTGAAGGTCAGCGGCAGGCTGCCCTTGGATGCGGCCTTCTGCAGCTCGTGGTCGGCAAGGCCGGCCGGAACCGGGATGCCGCCCTCGACCAGGTAGCCCTTGCTGGCGAAAGACACGCTGGGGTCCTGCAAGGTGTTGAGGACGGTCACCAACTGGTCTGCGGTGGGCAGGTTCACCCCGGCCGGTGCGATCGGGTCCAGCGGCAGCGGCGCACCGTAAACGACGGGCTGAACGTCAGGCGACACAGCGGTAACCGATGCAATACAGGTCACACCCGCGGCGGCCGCGCCGATGGCAGCCAACGCCGCCATGCCTGTGGCTAGGGATTTCACGGTCACAGAGGTCCTCTCGGTAAAGCCAACTCAACAAGATGTTAACGCTGATGCCAGTGTGCCCCATTTCGAGTTCCCGCATGAATCGGAAATCGCCGGTAGCGTCTACGTATCAGCCGCACCACCGTCCCGGAGCGGGAAAGGAGCGCACCATGGGTGAGTTTGAGCGTGAACCGTTCGGTAGCCCCCGCGAACCGGAGCTCTCCGCCGAGGACGCCGCCGAGCTGGAAGAGCTTCGGCGCGAGGCCTCGATTCTGCGGGAGCAGCTGGAGAATGCCGCCGGGTCCCACGGCTCCGGACAGAGTCCACGCGACGTCCACCAGCTAGAGGCGCGAATCGACTCGTTGGCGTCGCGCAACTCCAAGCTGATGGAGACTCTCAAAGAAGCCCGCCAGCAACTGCTGGCACTGCGCGAAGAGGTCGACCGGCTCGGACAGCCGCCCAGCGGCTACGGCGTGCTGCTGGACACCCACGAGGACGACACCCTCGACGTGTTCACCTCCGGACGCAAGATGCGCCTGACTTGCTCGCCCAACATCGAGGTGAGCTCGTTGCGGAAGGGACAGACGGTTCGCCTCAATGAGGCTTTAACTGTCGTCGAGGCCGGCACGTACGAATCAGTCGGCGAGATTTCAACTCTGCGCGAGGTTCTGGCCGACGGTCATCGCGCTCTGGTGGTCGGCCACGCCGACGAGGAGCGCATCGTGTGGCTGGCCGAGCCGTTGGTCGCCGCGGATTTGCCCGAGGGTGTGTACGACTCGAGCGATGACGACCTGCGTCCCCGCAAGCTGCGTCCCGGCGACTCGCTGCTGGTGGACACCAAGGCCGGCTACGCCTTCGAGCGCATCCCCAAGGCCGAGGTCGAGGACCTGGTTCTCGAAGAGGTCCCCAACGTCACCTACAGCGATATCGGTGGCCTGGGCCGGCAGATCGAGCAGATTCGCGATGCCGTCGAGCTGCCGTTCCTGCACAAGGACCTCTACCGCGAATACGCGCTGCGCCCGCCCAAAGGTGTGCTGCTCTACGGGCCGCCCGGATGCGGAAAGACGTTGATTGCCAAGGCGGTTGCCAACTCGCTGGCGAAGAAGATGGCCGAGGTCCGCGGTGAAGACGCGCGTGAGGCCAAGTCCTACTTCCTCAACATCAAAGGCCCCGAGCTGCTGAACAAGTTCGTCGGCGAGACCGAGCGTCACATCCGGTTGATCTTCCAGAGGGCGCGGGAAAAGGCGTCCGAGGGCACGCCGGTGATCGTGTTTTTCGACGAGATGGACTCGATCTTCCGCACCCGCGGCACCGGGGTTTCCTCGGACGTGGAGACCACGGTCGTTCCGCAGTTGCTCAGCGAGATCGACGGTGTCGAGGGCCTGGAGAACGTCATCGTGATCGGTGCCTCCAACCGTGAGGACATGATCGACCCCGCGATCCTGCGTCCCGGCCGCCTCGATGTGAAGATCAAGATCGAGCGGCCCGACGCCGAATCGGCACAGGACATCTTCTCGAAGTACCTCGTCGAGACGCTGCCGGTGCACGCCGACGACCTCACCGAATTCGGTGGCGACCGCGGAGCGTGCATCAAGGCGATGATCGAAAAGGTCGTCGACCGGATGTATGCCGAGATCGACGACAACCGATTCCTGGAAGTCACCTACGCCAACGGCGACAAAGAGGTCATGTACTTCAAGGACTTCAACTCCGGCGCGATGATTCAGAACGTCGTCGACCGGGCGAAGAAGAACGCCATCAAGTCGGTGCTGGAAAGTGGCCAGTCAGGTCTGCGGATCCAGCACCTGCTCGACTCGATTGTCGACGAGTTCGCCGAGAACGAGGACTTGCCCAACACCACCAACCCCGATGACTGGGCGCGGATTTCGGGCAAGAAGGGCGAGCGGATCGTCTACATCCGGACGCTGGTCACCGGCAAGAGTTCGAGTGCCTCACGGGCGATCGACACCGAGTCCAACCTCGGCCAGTACCTCTAGCGACGGTCGCAAGCGCGGCGAAGCCGGGCGCCGCGGGCCGGCGTCAATAGGTAGCGACGGTCGCAAGCGCGGCGAAGCCGGGCACCGCGGGCCGGCGTCAAAAAGGGTAAAGGTCAGCCGGCCAATAGCGAATAGCTGTTGGTCAGGTCGTCCCGAAGTATCTGCGCGGTGTGCGTCGTCGTATCGATGCTCAACGGGGCGGTCAGCGTTCGGCTTTGGTAGGTCCATCCCGGTGGCAGGTCGAGCCGTTCGCCGAGTCCGGGCAGATCGGAACGCGACAGCGTGGCATCGACGATCTGGCTCCAGGTCTGCATCAGCCAGCGCCGCAGTGCGGGATCGTGCAGTTCGTACACCTCTTCGCCGGCGTTGAAGGTCGAGACGCTGTGCCGGTGGACCTGGTTCGCAGTGTAGGGAGCTGGGTTCATCGCCGAGAGCAGGGTCTGGGATTCCAGCACCATGTCGATCCCGCCGAAATTCTTGACGATCCGCGGACCCTGGGTCGGCTTCTCGATCTCATTCATCAGCCAGTACCGAGGACCATCGAGTAATGCTGTGGCAGCACCGTTTTCGGTCGCGATGGCCTGCGCGTCGAGCGCCGACCACAACTCGGCGGGACAGTCGTTGAGGCCGAAGGTGTTGTAGACCGCAGCCTGCGGTCCCACCTCGCCCGGTGTCACCAGAAGGACCTCGCCGTAGCGCTTTCCGGACAGGTTTCGGGTGGACTCGGGCGCAGCAGAGGCAGGCACCAAGTGAAGGTAGTCACTTCAGTGACCAGCGTCAACCAACACCAGAAAGATTAACGACCCGGAAGTCGCACCACTTGGACGAAGAACTCATCAATCTGGCGTATGACGTTCATGAATTCGTCGAACCCGACGGGTTTGGTGACGTAAGCGTTGGCGTGCAGTCGATAGCTGCGCAGAATGTCTTCCTCGGCGGCCGAGGTGGTGAGTACGACGAGCGGGATAAAACACAGGTCCGGATCGGATTTGATCTGTTCGAGCAATTGGCGGCCGTCGTACTTCGGCAGATTCAAGTCCATCAGGATCAGATCCGGCCGTTGCGCGCCCTCATGTGCACCGCGTTGATAGAGATAGTCGAGGCCTTCCTGTCCGTCGCGTGCCACATGCAACGTGTTGTGAATCTTGTGGTGCTCGAACGCTTCCCGGGTGATGAGAATGTCGCCGGGGTCGTCCTCGATCAGCAGGACGTCGATCGGGCCGCCCTTCGATGTCATCGCTGAGCTCCTTGGTCTGCGTCGGCGGGCCTTTCATCGCTGGCGACGCTCATCGGCAAGGTGAACCAGAGTCGAGTTCCGATGCCGGCGGTGGCGTCGACACCGATCGTACCGCCGTGCAGCTCAACGATTTTCTTGCACACGGCCAGCCCGATGCCCGTTCCGGTGTACGCGTCTCGACCATGCAGACGCTGGAAGATGACAAATACCTTGTCGACGAACTCGGGTGCAATGCCGATGCCGTTGTCCGTCACGCTGATGACCCAGTCGCCGTCATGATCACCGTCGCCGCGTTCGCAGTCGACTTCAATCTGAGGCGCGTGATCCTCACGCCGGAACTTGATGGCGTTCCCAATCAGGTTCTGCCACAACATCGTGAACAGGGTCGCGTCACCGAGCACATGCGGAAGCGGGTCGCCTCCCCGGACCAGCCGTGCCCCGGATTCCTCCATCGCCACGACCAAATTGCCCAGCGCGGCGTCCAGCGTGGCGCCGAGGTCGACGATCTCGTGGGCGGCTCCGACGCGGCCGACTCGGGAAAAGGTGAGCAGATCGTTGATCAGCACTTGCATGCGTTTGGCGCCGTCGACGGCGAATCCGAGGTATTCGACACCGCGTTCATCGAGCGCGTCGCCGTAACGTTTCTCGAGTAGTTGGCAAAACGAGGCCACTTTGCGTAACGGTTCTTGAAGATCGTGGGACGCCACGTAGGCGAACTGCTCGAGCTCGGCGTTGGACCGCCGTAGCTCGACCGCCTGCGTGTCGAGTTCCTCCGTTTGCATCTCCAGACGAGCCCGGTCGGACACGGAGATGTCCAGTTCAGCGACGATGCGCTGCCGCATGTTGTCCACGTCTTCGGCGATCGCGCCGATGTCTTTGGGTCCGTGCACGGCGATGCTGTCGGCGAAATTGCCCCCCGCAATTCGCCGACACGATGCCGCCAGCGCCTGCAGGGGCCGGGTCACCGTGCGGCGCATCAACAACGCCAGCAGGAACGCCCCGGCCACAAACACTGCCGCTATCGCGAACAGGAGCCGGTCACGCCAGCTGCGTATCGCATTCAGCTCGTTCACCGCCTTGGTCTTTGCCGTCGCCAGATCGGCATTCTGGGTGTCGCACAGCGCCCGGATCCGGTCGAAATCGGCCTTCCCGCGGTCGGCAGTCCCGATATTCACCACGCTCGGCGCACCTGGCACCACGCTGTCGATCAGCGGCTGCGCATCGGAGTCACGCCACGCCTTTCCTGCGCGGCCGAGCGCGGTCAGGTCGGCGAGTAGATCGGCGCGGTCAGCGAGTCGGGCGGCGATGTCCGCCGTTGCCTGCTGTTCTGCGCGTTGGCCGTCTATGTAGGGCGCGAGGAACTGCCGGTCAGCAGAAATCACGTAGCCGCGCAGGGAGGTCTCCTGATCGATCAGCGCGCCCTGCAATCGATAGGCCGACACCCGCGCCGGCTGAATTTCATCAGTCAACTGGCGGGTCACCGCGTCGGTGCGGCGCAGCAGTATCGCACCGGTTGCCGCACCGGCCAGCGCTGTCACTCCGATAACTGACAACACCAAGGTCTGCCACCCCGCCACCGTCAACCGAGATCCGAGCGGCGGGCCGTCCGCGGGGGTCTCAGCTGCCCTCTGGATCCGACCTTCATCTGGCGCTGCGCCCGACGCGCACTACTGCGACGTCGTCGCTGAAGCCGCCGTGAGACAGGGCCCGAGCCTCGACCTCGTCAATGAGCGCATCGACAAACGCCGCGCCGGGCAGAGGTGCCAGCGGTCGGGCCAGTTCGAGCAGACCGTCCTCGCCGAGGCGTTCTGACCCGCGGCCAGAATGCCCCTCGAACAAACCGTCGGTCAACAGCACTAAACCACTGTTCTCCGGGAGTTCCGTTGCGTAGTGCGGCCAGCTTTCACCGCCGAATCCCAGCGCGGGGCCGCCTGGTGTCTCCACCCAGTCCACGGTGTCAAGGCCGTGCATCAGCATCCCGGGGTGGCCGGCGCGGACCGAGATAATCTGCCGACTGTCCGGAGCAACCGCCAGGCTCAGCATCGTCGCGAATATTCCGTGGCCGCCGCCTTCAGCGTGCAGGAGTCGCTCCAGTTGCCGCATCGCGGCTTCCCCGTGAACGCCACCCAGCGTCAACGTGCGCCACGCGATCCGCAAGGCCACACCAAGCGCGGCCTCATCGGGCCCGTGCCCGGCGACATCGCCGATAACGATGTGCACCGTCCGGTCCGGCGTCTGCACGACATCGTAAAAATCGCCGCCCAGCAGCGCTCTGGCACGGCTGGGCCGGTATCGCGTCACCACGTCGAGTTCACAGCCGTCGAGCAGCAGCGGGGAGGGCAGCAGACCACGTTCCAGCCGCGCATTCTCCTGGGCGCGTAGATCACTCGCATGTAGGTCCACCGCAATCAGTTCGGCACGTTTGCGTTCGATCGCGTACAGCAAGCTCCGCCGCAACATGTCGGCTTCCGACGCGCCCTTTGATCAAGTAGTCCTGCGCGCCACCGGCGACCGCTGACACGCCGATTGCTTCGTCGTTCAAACCCGTCAGCACGACAACCGGCAGGGTGCCGTCCCACTGGGCGATGCGGCTGATGGCATCGAATTCGATGGCGTCCGGCAGATGCAGGTCCAGGAGCACACAATCCGGCCGTTGCTCTGCAAGGAATTCCTCGGCGCGCGCCATCGACGGCGCCCACACCACCCGAATATCAGTGGCTGACTCGGCGATCAGTTCTTCCACCAGCACCGCGTCGGCACGGTCGTCCTCGATCAGCAGTAGCGACAACCACCGCTGCTCCACCGCAGGAGCAACGTCGCGACTGCGCGCGGGAACCGGTTCCGGTCCAGATCGCACAGGCTTGATCAATTCGTCCTCCACGCCGCACCGACGGGCCGACGATAACCCACGCGCAGCACGGCGCGATGAGTGAATGGCCAGTCCCCTTGTGTGGGGACCCCGCCTTGGGTCGCGAACCGAGGGCACTGAGACCACGCCTAGGCTTGCGGGATGCAACGGATCATCGGCACGGAGGTCGAATACGGCATTTCGTCGCCATCAGACCCGACCGCAAACCCGATCCTGACTTCGACGCAAGCGGTGCTGGCCTATGCCGCCGCCGCAGGGATCCAGCGCGCCAAGCGAACCCGCTGGGATTACGAGGTGGAATCGCCGCTGCGGGATGCCCGCGGTTTCGACCTCAGCCGCTCGGCCGGGCCACCGCCGGTGGTCGACGCCGACGAGGTCGGTGCCGCCAACATGATTCTCACCAATGGTGCGCGGCTCTATGTCGACCACGCCCACCCGGAGTACGCCGCGCCAGAGTGCACCGACCCGTTGGATGCGGTGATCTGGGACAAGGCCGGCGAGCGGGTGATGGAGGCCGCCGCCCGCCATGTCGCGAGCGTTCCCGGCGCCGCCAAGCTGCAGCTCTACAAGAACAACGTCGACGGCAAGGGTGCGTCCTACGGGTCGCACGAGAACTACCTGATGAGCCGCCAAACTCCGTTCTCCGCCGTGATCGCCGGGCTGACCCCGTTCTTGGTGTCCCGCCAGGTCTTTACCGGCTCGGGCCGAGTCGGGATCGGGCCGTCCGGCGACGAGCCCGGCTTCCAGCTCTCGCAGCGCTCGGATTACATCGAGGTCGAGGTGGGGCTGGAGACCACGCTGAAGCGCGGCATCATCAACACCCGCGACGAGCCTCACGCCGACGCCGACCGCTACCGGCGATTACACGTCATCATCGGCGACGCCAACCTCTCCGAGACGTCGACGTATCTCAAGCTGGGCACCACGGCGCTGGCCCTCGACCTGATCGAGGACGGCCCGGCGCACGGCATCGATCTCAGCGACCTGGCGCTGGCCCGGCCGGTGCACGCCGTGCACGCGGTCAGCCGCGACCCGTCGCTGCGCGCCACCGTCGCGCTGGTCGACGGTCGTGAATTGACTGCCCTTGCGCTGCAACGGATTTACCTGGACCGGGTGGCAAAGCTGGTCGACAGCCGCGACCCCGATCCGAGCGCGTCGAAGGTCGTGGAGACCTGGGCTCATGTGCTCGACCTGCTGGAGCGCGATCCGATGGAGTGCGCCGATTTGCTGGACTGGCCTGCCAAACTGCGCCTGCTGGAAGGTTTCCGGCAGCGGGAGAACCTGGCCTGGTCGGCACCACGGCTGCACCTGGTCGATCTCCAGTACTCCGATGTTCGGCTGGACAAGGGGTTGTACAACCGGTTGGTGGCCCGCGGTTCGATGAAGCGGCTGGTCACTGAGCAGCAGGTGATCGATGCCATCGACAACCCGCCGACCGACACCCGCGCGTACTTCCGCGGAGAATGCCTGCGCCGTTTCGGCGCCGACATCGCCGCGGCGAGTTGGGACTCGGTGATTTTCGATCTGGGTGGTGATTCGCTGGTCCGCATCCCGACGCTGGAGCCGCTGCGCGGCAGCAAGGCGCACGTCGGAGCGCTGCTGGACTCGGTGAACAGCGCGGTTGAGCTGGTCGAGCAACTGACCACCTGAGCAGCCGGACATACGGTTTAAGCCAGGGCATTGCCGCCATTCACCGGTAGTGTGGTGAAACAGACGGACGTGTCTCACGGCCGATGATGACGCAGGAGGCAGCATGGCCCAGGAGCAGACCAAGCGCGGTGGTGGCGGCGGCGATGACGACGACCCCACGACCAGCACGGCCGCGGGCCAGGAGCGTCGCGAAAAGCTGACTGAGGATACCGACGACCTGCTCGACGAGATCGATGATGTTCTGGAAGAGAACGCTGAAGACTTCGTCCGTGCATACGTCCAAAAGGGCGGCCAGTGACCTGGCCTTTCCACAATCGCCCGGCCAGCAACTCGGCACTTCCCGGAATCGCCACCGGCGGACTTTCGTCCTTCACTGATCATTTGCGCCATACGGCGCCGGAGTTGCTGCCTGCGCGCATGACTAACCCCGACGTCATCACGCCGACGTCTGCGCTGCCACACGGCACCACGATCGTCGCGCTGAAATACCCGGGCGGGGTCCTGCTCGCCGGCGATCGACGCTCGACGCAGGGCAACATGATCGCCGGGCGGGACGTGCAGAAGGTCTACATCACCGACGACTACACCGCGACCGGGATCGCCGGCACCGCCGCGATCGCGGTCGAATTCGCCCGCCTGTACGCCGTCGAACTCGAACACTACGAGAAGTTGGAAGGCGTGCCGCTCACGTTCGCGGGCAAGGTGAACCGGCTGGCGATCATGGTGCGCGGCAACCTCGGCGCCGCGATGCAAGGTCTGGTGGCGCTGCCGCTGCTGGCCGGATTCGATCTCGGCGACCCGGATTCGGAGAAGGCGGGCCGCATCGTCTCGTTCGACGCCGCCGGCGGCTGGAACCTCGAGGAAGAGGGCTACCAGTCGGTTGGCTCGGGCTCGATCTTTGCCAAGTCATCGATCAAGAAGCTGTATTCGCAAGTGCGGGATGCAGATTCGGCGCTACGAGTTGCTGTCGAAGCCCTTTACGACGCCGCCGATGACGATTCCGCCACCGGCGGGCCGGACCTCGTCCGCGGGATCTTCCCGACCGCCGTCACCATCGGCGTCGACGGAGCAATCAACGTCGGCGAGCAGCGCATCGCCGAGCTGGCCCGCGAGGTCATCCAAACGCGCTCGCGCACGGATACTTTCGGACCTGATGCCGATCGCGCGGGAAGTGATTCATGAGTTTTCCGTACTTCATCTCGCCAGAGCAGGCGATGCGCGAGCGCAGCGAACTCGCACGCAAGGGCATCGGACGTGCCCGCAGCGTGGTGGCGCTGGTCTACTCCGGCGGCGTGCTGTTCGTTGCCGAAAACCCTTCACGCTCATTGCAGAAGATCAGTGAGCTCTACGACCGAGTCGGCTTCGCAGCCGCCGGAAAGTTCAACGAGTTCGACAATCTTCGCCGCGGCGGCATCCAATTCGCGGACACCCGCGGGTATGCCTACGACCGTCGTGACGTGACCGGCCGGCAGTTGGCCAACGTGTACGCGCAGACACTGGGCACCATCTTCACCGAACAAGCCAAGCCCTACGAGGTCGAGCTGTGCGTGGCTGAAGTCGCTCACTACGGCGAGACCAAACCGCCTGAGCTCTACCGGATCACGTATGACGGGTCGATCGCCGACGAGGCGCAATTCGTGGTGATGGGGGGGACGATCGAGCCGATCGCTACCGCACTCAAGGACTCCTACGCCGAGAATGCGGATCTTGCCGATGCGGTGCACATTGCCGTCAACGCCTTGAAGGCTGGTGCCCCCAACGGCAGCGACGATGACACGTTGAGCGTCTCGACGCTGGAGGTTGCCATTCTCGACACCAGCCGGCCGCGGCGAGCGTTCCGTCGGATCACCGGCGCCGCGCTGGAACATCTACTGCCCGAACGCGATTTTTCCGAGTCGTCGGACGACTCCGCGGAGGAATCGTCGAAATAGGCTCTGTGCGATGCTGATCGGCTTGCTGCTCGCCCTGGGATGTTCGGTGTGTTACGGCACCGCGACGGTGCTGCAGGCCGCGGCAACCCGCTCGGTGAACTCCGGCGACAGTGATTCCGGAGTCGACCCCGCTCTGCTACTACGGGCGCTACGGCAATGGCGCTACCTGGTGGGTATCGCGCTGGACGGCCTGGGGTTCGTATTACAGGTTGCCGCGCTTCGGCTGGTGCCGATTTATGTCGTCGCCGCTGCGATCGCTGCGTCGCTCGCCGTCACCGCGATCGTGGCCGCATGGGTGCTGTCCACGCGACTGTCGGCGATGGAGTGGGCCGCCGTGGCAGTGGTTTGCGCAAGCCTGGCAATGCTCGGCGTCGCCGCAGGACCGGAGGGCACCGGCCACGGGCCGCCCGGGCTGGGCTGGGCGCTGCTCGTGATCGCGGCCCTCGTGCTTGCCGCCGGTGCGGCCGCGGGGCACTTGAGCGACCGGACCCGTGCGCTCGTGTTGGGGTTCGGGGCAGGTGCGGGCTTCGGAGTCGACGAGATCGCCGTTCGGCTGATCGATTCGATCGACCTGACCCAGGCTTCGTTCTATACCAACCCAGCCGTCTATGCCCTGGTAGCCGGCGGTGCCGCCGGCTTCATGCTGCTCACCTCCGCGTTGAGCCGCGGATCGGTGACCACGGCCGTCGCCGGGATGGTGGTCGGCGAAACGGTCGGCCCGGCCCTGGTCGGAGTCGCCTGGTTGGGCGATCGCACCCGTCCTGGCCTGGGCTGGATGGTGGAGGCCGGGTTCGCGGTCGCCGTCATCGCAGCGCTCGCGCTCAGTCGGTTCGGCGAGGCGCCCGAGGCTACCGAGTCCTGAACGTGGCGCGTCAGCAATCGCTTTCGCGCTGTTGACGAGCTCGCGGCCGGAATCTCCGACCCATCGGCGGGGGCTCCACACCAGTTCCGCCTCCAGCAAGTAGGCTCGAATTGTGCAGCGGCGAATCATGGGCATCGAGACCGAATTCGGTGTCACCTGCACTTTCCACGGTCATCGTCGGCTCTCACCCGACGAAGTGGCCCGCTACCTGTTCCGACGGGTCGTCTCATGGGGCCGCAGCTCCAACGTTTTCCTGCGAAACGGGGCCCGGCTGTACCTGGACGTGGGCAGTCATCCCGAATACGCCACCGCCGAGTGCGACAGCCTGGTGCAGCTGGTCACCCATGACCGCGCAGGCGAACGCGTGCTCGAGGACCTGCTGATCGACGCCGAGCAGCGGCTGGCTGACGAGGGCATCGGCGGCGACATCTACCTGTTCAAGAACAACACCGACTCGGCGGGCAACTCCTACGGCTGCCACGAGAACTACCTGATCGTGCGCGCCGGCGAATTCTCTCGGATCTCCGACGTGCTGCTGCCGTTCCTGGTCACCCGCCAGCTCATCTGCGGCGCCGGCAAGGTGCTGCAGACCCCGAAGGCCGCCACGTTCTGTCTGTCGCAGCGCGCCGAGCACATCTGGGAAGGTGTCTCCAGCGCAACGACCCGATCACGCCCCATTATCAACACCCGCGACGAGCCGCACGCAGACGCCGAGAAGTACCGGCGCCTGCACGTCATCGTCGGCGACTCCAACATGTGCGAATCCACGACCATGCTCAAGGTGGGTTCCGCGTCACTGGTGCTGGAGATGATCGAGGCCGGCGTGGCGTTTCGGGACTTCTCCCTGGACAACCCGATCCGCGCAATCCGCGAGGTCAGCCACGACACCAGCGGCCGCCGCCCGGTGCGCTTGGCCGGCGGACGTCAGGCCAGTGCCCTGGACATCCAGCGGGAGTACTACGCCCGCGCGGTCGAGCACCTGCAGACGCGCGAGCCGAATGCACAGATCGAGCAGGTCGTCGATCTGTGGGGTCGCCAGCTGGACGCGGTGGAAAGTCAGGACTTCGCGAAGGTCGACACCGAAATCGACTGGGTGATCAAGCGCAAATTGTTCCAGCGCTACCAGGACCGCTACGACATGGAGCTGTCCGACGCGAAGATCGCCCAGCTTGACCTGGCGTACCACGACATCAAACGTGGCCGGGGCGTCTTCGATCTGCTGCAGCGCAAGGGGCTGGCGGCGCGAATCACCACCGACGAGGAGATCGACGCGGCCGTCGACCAACCGCCCCAGACCACGCGGGCACGGCTGCGGGGTGAGTTCATCAGCGCCGCCCAGGCGGCCGGACGCGACTTCACCGTTGATTGGGTG
Source organism: uncultured Actinomycetota bacterium (assembly GCA_963750885.1). Taxonomy (GTDB): domain Bacteria; phylum Actinomycetota; class Actinomycetes; order Mycobacteriales; family Mycobacteriaceae; genus Mycobacterium. The sequence goes on along the minus strand of CAVVSN010000026.1, from coordinate 389,590 downwards.
CACCTCAAGCTCAACGATCAGGCTCAGCGCACGGTGCTGTGCAAGGATCCGTTCCGGTCGGTCGACGAGCGGGTCAAAAGGCTGATCGCCAGCATGTAGCCACGCGCTCGTCATGAATCGCGTTGCAGTAGAACATCTTTCAGATATCTCTACCGGTGCGGTCAGCGGCGGCATCAGTTACTTCTCGACAATGCATTTGGCGCTGGTCGCCACGGCGGACCCGGACCGGCTTTACCGCACCTTTAAGCTGCAGGAGTGGCGGTATCCAAAGTCGAACGATTGATGAACCTCGTCATCGCATTGCTGTCCACCCGCAGCTACATCACCGCGGAGAAGATCCGGTCCAGCGTTGCCGGGTACGCCGATAGCGCCAGCGATGAAGCATTCTCACGAATGTTCGAGCGCGACAAGAACGAACTGCGCGATCTGGGCATTCCGCTGGAAACCGGCCGGGTGTCGTCCTACGACCCGGTGGAGGGCTACCGGATCAACCGCGACACGTACGCGCTGCCCGCTGTCGAGCTGACTGGCGACGAGGCCGCCGCGGTCGCGGTCGCGACCCAGCTGTGGGAGTCGCCCGAGCTGATCACCGCCACCCAGGGCGCACTGCTCAAGCTGCGGGCCGCCGGTGTCGACGTCGACCCAGACGCGCCGGTCGCCATCGCGTCGCCGGCCGGCAGCGTCGGGCTGCGCGGATCCGAAGACGTGCTGAACGCGTTGCTGGCGGCGATCACCGCAGGGCAGGCCGTGCAGTTTCCGCACCGCCCCTCACGCGTCGAGCCGTTCACCGTGCGCACCGTCGAGCCGTGGGGCGTGATCACCGAAAAAGGCCGCTGGTATCTGGTCGGACACGACCGCGACCGCGACGCCACCCGCACGTTCCGACTGTCCCGCATCGGCGCCGGTGTGACTCCGATCGGCTCCGCCGGGTCCGTCACCAGGCCCAAGGACGTCGATCTTCGCGAGATCGTCGCGAAAGCCGTCGGCGATGCGCCGACTGGCGTGCGCGCTCAGGTCTGGGTCGCCGAAGGTCGGGCCACCGCGCTGCGGCGCGCCGGAACATCGGTCGGCTCCCGGCCGGTCAACGGGCGCGACGGCGACGTCATCGAGGTGGACATCGGAACCACTGGTCGGCTGGCGCGCGATATCGCCGGCTACGCCGCCGACGCCGTCGTTTTGGAACCCGCAGTGCTGCGCGACGAGGTGCTGGACCTGTTGCGGGCTCATGTAGGGCAGGAGCGCCAGTGACCCCCGTGTCGACGCGGCTGGTCCGCCTGCTGAACATGGTGCCGTATTTTCAGGCCAATCCGCGGGTTACCCGCAGTCAAGCCGCCTCTGAACTGGGCGTTTCGATCAAGCAGCTGGGGGAGGATCTCGACCAGCTGTGGTTGTGCGGCCTGCCTGGCTACGGGCCGGGCGACCTGATCGACTTCGAATTCACCGGCGACACCATCGAAGTGACGTTCTCCGCGGGCATGGACACCCCGCTGCAGCTCACCTCGCCGGAGGCCACCGGGTTGCTGGTGGCGTTGCGCGCGCTCGCCGACATCCCGGGCGTGGTCGACCCGGAGGCGGCGCGCAGTGCCATCGCCAAGATCGAGACGGCCGCGGGAGCGGCCGGGCACGGCAACGACGTCTCAGCCGTCGACGAGCCGGCGCCGGCCGAGAGCCAGGCCTCCGCCGCGGTGCGGGCCGCGGTCCGCGACGACCGGGCGTTGAGTATCGACTACTACGCCGCCTCGCACGACACGCTGTCCACCCGAATCGTCGACCCCATCCGGATCGTGCTCGTCGGTGGCCAAAGCTACGTGGAGGCGTGGTCACGCGAAGCCGAAGGCGTGCGCCTGTTCCGTTTCGACCGCATCGTCGACGCCTCGGTGCTCGACGAGCCTTCGGCACCACCAGAACCCGCGATCCACGCGCCGCCGGACACGTCGTTGTTCGACGCCGATCCGGCGCTGCCATCGGCGACTCTGCGCCTGTCACCCGCGGCCGCATGGATGTTCGAGTACTACCCGATGCGTCTGCTGCAGGAACTGCCCGACGGCTACTGCGAAGCGGCGATGACCTATGCCTCGGAAGACTGGATGGCCCGCCAGGTGCTGGGACTGGGGTCGGCGGTGCGGGTGCTCGGTCCGGACTCATTGGCCGAGCAAGTGGCCAGGGACGCCGCGGCGGCCCTGGAGGCCTATCAGGCTGTGGCGCGCTCCGGCTGATCAGATGGCGGCTGCGGTAGCATCGTGGGGACGTGTGGAGGTAAACACAAGTGAACGCTCTTGGCCCGTGGCACCTGGCTATCATCGCGGTCCTGGTGATTGTTCTGTTCGGCGCCAAGCGGCTTCCCGACGCGGCACGTTCATTGGGCAAATCGCTGCGGATCTTCAAGTCCGAGGTTCGTGAACTGCAAAGCGACAGCAAGCCCGAGACGTCCGCCACCCAAGCCGCGCCGGCTCAGCCGGTGCATTCCGAGCGGGTGGAGCCGCCGGCGGCTGACGGTCGCTCGGCCTAGCCCGGCACCGCCGCTACGGCGCCAGAGCGCCTATTACCGTGCGCACCACCGGTTTATTCAGACGGCTCGATCCGCGATCCCGTCGCAGCCGCACCAATCCCGACGCGACCATGTCGCTCGTCGCACATCTCACCGAACTGCGATCGCGATTGCTGATCTCGCTGGCGGTGATCATCGTGACCACCGCGTTCGGCTTCGTCTGGTACTCGCACTCGATGTTCGGGCTGGACAGCCTCGGCGAGTGGCTCCGCCACCCGTATTGCGCGTTGCCGGCGTCCGCACGGGCGGACATCGCCAACGGCCAGTGCAGGTTGCTGGCTACCGCACCCTTCGACCAGTTCATGCTGCGGCTGAAAGTCGCGTTGACGGCGGGCATCGTGCTGGCCTGCCCGATGTGGCTCTACCAACTCTGGGCGTTCATCACCCCGGGCTTGTACAAGAAGGAAAAACGGTTCGCGGTCGCGTTCGTGGTGCCGGCGGCGTTGCTCTTCGTCGCCGGTGCGGTGTTGGCGTACGTGGTGGTGTCCAAGGCTCTGCAATTCCTGTTGACCGTGGGCAGCGACGTGCAGGTGACGGCGCTGTCCGGCGACCGCTATTTCGGTTTCCTGATCAACCTGCTGCTGGTGTTCGGGGTGAGCTTCGAATTCCCGCTGCTGGTGGTGATGCTCAACTTCGTCGGCATCTTGACCTACGCGCGGCTGAAGTCGTGGCGCCGTGGCCTGATCTTTGCGATGTTCGTATTTGCAGCGGTTTTCACGCCGGGCTCCGACCCGTTCTCCATGACGGCGCTGGGACTGACGCTGACGTTGCTGCTCGAACTGGCCATCCAGATCGCCCGCGTGCACGACAGACGCAAAGCCAGGCGCGAAGCGCTGACCACCCTCGACGACGACGAAGCTTCGGTCCTCGACCCGCCGTCCGCGGTCGAAACACCATCGACGGTCGGGGCGCCGTCGAGCATCGTCGGACCTCATGACGACATCACCTGACCCCGTAACGCTGACGGGTGAATTGGCCCGGTTCGCAGCGGAATTGGAATTCGAGCTCGACCCTTTCCAGCGGCGGGCCTGCGCGGCGCTGGAAAGGGGCCACGGCGTGCTGGTGTGCGCGCCGACCGGCGCCGGCAAGACCATTGTCGGCGAATTCGCGGTGCACCTGGCGTTGGCGTCCGGGGGTAAGTGTTTCTACACCACGCCGATCAAGGCGCTGAGCAACCAGAAGCACAACGACTTCGTGGCGCGCTACGGTAAACAGCAGATCGGGCTGCTGACCGGCGACATGTCGGTGAATGCCGACGCCCCGGTGGTGGTGATGACCACCGAAGTGCTGCGCAACATGCTCTACGCGGATTCGCCTGCGCTGCGCGGCCTTTCGTACGTCGTGATGGACGAGGTGCACTTCCTTGCCGACCGGATGCGTGGGGCGGTATGGGAAGAGGTGATCCTGCACCTGCCCGACGACGTGCGACTGGTCAGCCTGTCGGCGACGGTGAGCAATGCCGAGGAATTCGGCGGCTGGATTCAGACCGTGCGCGGCGACACCTCGGTCGTGGTCGACGACCATCGACCGGTCCCGCTGTGGCAGCACATGCTGGTGGGCAAACGGCTCTTCGACCTGTTCGACTACACGGCTCACGAGCCGGGGGATCAGCGGCACGCGGTCGTCGACCCAAACCTGTTGCGCCACATCGCCAATCGGCGTGAGGCCGATCGGTTGTCCGACTGGCGCGGTCCGCGCCACGGGGGCGGCCGAGGAGGCTCCGGACGTTCGGGCTTCTACCGTCCGCCGTCGCGGCCGGACGTGATCAGCATGCTCGACGCGGACGGTCTGCTGCCGGCGATCACCTTCGTGTTCTCCCGGGTCGGTTGCGACGCCGCGGTGTCGCAGTGTCTGCGCTCGTCGCTGCGGCTGACCACCGAGGAGGAGCGGGCGCGGATCGCAAAGGTGATCGACCACCGCTGCGGCGATCTCGAGGATTCCGACCTGGATGTGCTCGGCTACTTCGAGTGGCGCGAGGCGCTGCTGCGTGGCATCGCCTCGCATCACGCCGGCCTGCTGCCGGTATTTCGGCACACCGTCGAGGAGTTGTTCACCGCCGGGCTGATCCGGGCCGTCTTCGCCACTGAGACACTGGCATTGGGCATCAACATGCCGGCCCGCACCGTGGTGTTGGAGCGGTTGGTGAAGTACAACGGCGAACAGCATCTCCCGTTGACGCCCGGCGAGTACACCCAGCTCACGGGCCGGGCCGGCAGGCGCGGCATCGACGTCGAGGGTCACGCCGTGGTGCTCTGGCACCCAAGCGAGGAGACCACTCAACCGGCACGAGGTCGCGGGTCTGGCGTCCACCCGAACCTTCCCGCTGCGCAGTTCGTTCGCGCCGTCGTACAACATGACGATCAACCTGGTGAACCGGGTGGGCACCGAGCAGGCGCACCGACTGCTGGAGCAGTCGTTCGCGCAGTATCAGGCCGACCGCTCGGTGGTGAGCCTGGTCCGCGGCGTCGAGCGCGGACAACAGATGCTCGACGAAGTCGCGGCCGAGCTAGGCGGCAAAGATGCGCCGATGCTCGAATATGCCCGACTGCGGGAGCAGATCAGCCAGCGGGAGCGCACGCAGGCACGGGCATCGCGGCTGCAACGCCGGCAAGCCGTCAACGACGCGCTGTCGGCCCTGCGCCGCGGCGACATCATCACGATTACCCACGGACGGCGGGGTGGGCTGGCCGTCGTGCTGGAGGCGGCCCGCGACAGCACCGACCCGCGGCCGTTGGTCCTGACCGAAAACCGTTGGGCGGGAAGGATTTCCTCAGCGGACTATTCCGGCGAGTCGGCCCCGGTCGGGTCGATGACGTTGCCCAAGCGCGTCGAACACCGGCAACCCCGGGTTCGCCGCGACCTGGCATCGGCGCTGCGATCGGCCACCGAAGGTCTGTCGGCGTCCGGCGGCCGTCGCGGCAAGGGCGCCGAAAGCCGCGACGCCGACCCGGAACTCGCAGCGCTGCGGGAGAAGATGCGCCGTCACCCGGCCCACCGCGAATCCGAGCGCGAGACCCGGACGCGGGTCGCCGAGCGTTATTTGCGGATCGAACGCGAGAACGCCGCACTGCAGCAGAAGGTCGCCGCCGCCACCAACTCGCTGGCGCGCACCTTCGACCGGATCGTGGGACTGCTCACCGAGCGCGGCTTCATCGCAGTTACTGACGGCAATCCCACAGTGACCGATCACGGCCGGCTACTGGCCCGGATCTACAGCGAGAGCGATCTGCTGGTTGCCGAATGTCTGCGCACCGACGCCTGGACCGGACTCAAGGATGCCGAGTTGGCCGGCGTGATTTCGTCGGTGCTGTTCGAAACGCGCGGCGGCGACGGACCCGGGGCGCCGCGAAACGATCAGATCCCGACGCCCCGACTCCGGCAGGCGCTGACGCAGACGCGCCATTTGTCGGCCCAATTGCGCGCCGATGAGCATCGCCATCGCATCACGCCGAGCCGCGAACCCGATGACGGATTCGTCGCGGCCATCCACCGGTGGGCCAGCAACGGCGACCTCGTCACCGCCCTGGCCGCCGCCGACTCCGAAGGCACCGGATCGGCGCTGTCGCCCGGGGATTTCGTCCGGTGGTGTCGACAGGTGCTTGACCTACTCGACCAGGTCCGCAACGCCGCTCCCCAACCAGAGCTAAGGGCGACCGCCAAGCGCGCGATCGATGCGATTCGGCGCGGCGTCGTGGCAGTTGACGCCGGGTAGGCTAGCCGAGGTTACGGTTGCTACGGCGATCGACGCGAGGACTGCAATCAGCACTGAGAGGACCGAGGACACGATGAGCGGACCGCAGGGAACCGACCCGACGCAGCCGTGGCAGCCGCCTCAGGGTGAAGGTCAGAACTCCGGCGAGGATCAGACTCAGCAGGCGTCGCCCTGGCAGCACCAGGGGGGCACTGAACAGGGCTGGCAGGCCTCCGGCGGCGAGCAGCAGACCTGGCAGGCGCCCGCGTACACGCCCACCGAGTACGGGCAGTACCAGCAGCCGGCCACCCAGTACTACCCGCCGTCGCAGACGTACCCGCAGGGTTACCCGCAGCAGGGTCAATATCCAGGTCAGACCGCTCCTTACGGCCAGCAGCCGGGCCAGTACGGCCAACCGGGCCAGTACGGTCAGCCGGGCCAGCCGGGTCAATACGGTCAACCAGGCCAGTACGGTCAGCCCGGCCAATACCCGCAGCCCGGTCAGTACGCGGGCCCGTACGGACAGCCGCCGGCCGGCCCGAAGCGTTCGAAGAAGACGATCGGCACGATCCTCGGTCTGTTGGCCGCCGTCGTCGTCGCGGTGATCCTCGTGCTGGGTTTCTGGGCGCCGGGATTCTTCGTGACCACCAAGCTGGACGTCGGCAAAGCCCAGGCCGGGGTGCAGCAGATCCTCACCGACAACACCAACGGCTACGGTGCCAAGAACGTCAAGGACGTCAAGTGCAACAACGGTCAGAACCCGACGGTCAAGAAGGGTGCCAGCTTCGACTGCGACGTCAGCATTGACGGCACCAAGCGGTCGGTGACGGTGACCTTCCAGGACAACAAGGGCACCTACGAGGTGGGACGGCCCAAGTAGCGCCGGCTCACGACGCGGGCAGCGCGTCGAGCGCCTTCTGCAGCCGAGCGACTGAAGACCCGACCCCGAGTCGGGTCGCGAGGTCAGCGACCCGCGGCGGGTCGACAGCGACCAGCGGCAGCGCGTCGGTGGCCGTCGAGAACGTGACCGGCGCGTCGGTGGCCACCTGCACCACCGGCCCCGCCGCCTCGATGTAGTCGGCAGCCGCCCGTAACTTCGCCCTGACGCCTTTGGCCAGCGAGGATTTCGGGTCGTCGACCGCCGCCAGGATGGCATCCAGCGAGCCGTGTTGCCCCAGCAGCGTCGCGGCGGTCTTCTCGCCGATGCCCGGTACGCCGGGCAAGCCGTCGGACGGGTCGCCACGCAGAAGCGCCAACTCGGCGTATCCCTCGCCGGGCCGATCGGCGGGAACGCCGTAGCGCTCGGCCACCTCGACGGGACCCAGCAGCGTCGCGTTGCTCAGACCCCGACCGAGGTAGAGCACCCCGATGGCGACCGGCGCGTCGCGAACGACCTGAAGCAGGTCGCGGTCGCCGCTCACCACGATCACCGGATCGCGTCGCTCCTTGGCGGCCAGCGTGCCGATCACGTCGTCGGCTTCGTAACCCTCGGCGCCGCCGGTGCAGATGCCGAACGCGTCGAGAATCTCGATGATCATCTCGACTTGCGGCGACAGGTCGTCCGGCACTTCCTCGACATCGGTTTGCCCGCTTGGGTTTTCCTCTTCGACCCGATGTGCTTTGTACGACGGGATGCGATCGACCCGGAACTGCGGACGCCAGTCCAGATCAAGGCAGACCACCAGCCGGCCGGGTTCGTGTCGGGTGATCACGGTGGCCACCGAGTCCAAGAAGCCGCGGACTGCGTTGACCGGTCGGCCATCGGGGGAGGTGATCGAGGACGGGACGCCGAAGAACGAGCGAAACCACATGCTGGCGCCGTCGAGCAGCAACAGCGGTGCGGACATGTCCGTCATCCTGCCACTAGCCTGAAGTCATGGGTTCTGACCGCTTCCACGCAGACGTCTACCGCCGCCGGGTGGCGGCCGCGACCACCGCCACCGCGAAGGCCGGCCTGGCCGGGCTGGTGATCACCCCCGGATATGACCTGCGCTATCTGATCGGCTCACGCGCGCAGACCTTCGAACGCCTCACTGCTCTGGTGCTGCCGGTCTCCGGTGACCCGACAATCGTCATACCGCGACTGGAGTTGGCGTCGCTGAAACAGTCCGCTGTCGCCGATCTCGGTGTGATAGTGCGGGATTGGGTCGACGGCGACGATCCGTACCAGTTGGTCGCAGCCGCACTGGGTGGCGCTCCGGCAGCGACGGCGGTCACCGATTCGATGCCTGCGTTGCACCTGTTGCCGCTGGCCGATGTCCTCGGCACACTGCCGGTGCTGGCCACCGACGTGTTGCGCGAGCTGCGGATGGTCAAGGACGCGGCCGAGATCGACGCGCTGCGCAAGGCGGGTGCGGCCATCGACCGGGTGCACGCCAGGGTGCCGGACTTTTTGCTGCCCGGACGGACCGAGGCTGACGTCGCCGCCGACATCGCCGAAGCCATTGTCGCCGAAGGACATACGGAGGTGGCCTTCGTCATCGTCGGCTCCGGACCGCACGGCGCCGACCCGCATCACGAATACTCCGATCGCGAGATCCTGGTCGGTGACATCGTGGTCGTGGACATCGGCGGCCCCTACGCGCCGGGATACAACTCCGACTCGACGCGGACTTACAGCATCGGCGAGCCGAGCCCCGAAGTGGCGCAGCAGTATTCAATCCTGCAGCGGGCGCAACGGGCCGCGGTCGAGGCAGTGCGTCCCGGGGTGACTGCCGAGCAGATCGACGCCGCCGCCCGCGACGTGCTGGCCGAAGCGGGGCTCGCCGAATACTTTGTGCACCGCACCGGCCACGGCATCGGACTCTCGGTGCACGAAGAGCCCTACATCGTCGCGGGCAACGATCTCCCGCTGCAGGTGGGTATGGCGTTTTCCGTCGAACCGGGGATCTACTTCCCGGGCCAGTGGGGAGCTCGCATCGAAGACATCGTGGTGGTGGCCGAAGACGGTGCTCAATCGGTGAATCACCGTCCGCACGAACTGATCGTGGTGTCCGTCTAGCCCGCACAAGTCAAGCACTGCGACCGCCCTGAGTATTAGGCTCACATCATGACCGATCACGACCGCGCCGCGGCCCGCCGAGAAATCACCAACGCCTTCATGAACGCGCTGGAACGACGGCACGAAGTGCTGGACCTCATCGTGTCCGCCGACGATAGACCCTCCGCGGTCGACGGCATTGTCGAGTTGCTCGGGACCTCACGGCTGGGCGCTGAAGCGGTGATCGGCATGTCGTTCGATCAACTGACCAAAGACTCGCGCAAGATCATCGTCGCCGAGCTCGAGGACCTGAACAACATCTTGAGTTTCACGTTCAAGGACCGGCCGGCCAGCTCCGGCGACACCATGGCGCTGCGGGCGTTCTCCGGCAAATCCGATCACGATATTTTCGCAGCACGTACCAGAGAGGTCGGCGCCAAAGGCGATGGCTCGGGCGCTCCCGCCGCTGACCTCGAAGACGAAATCCGTTCCGCAGAAGAGCGATTCGATGCCGAAGAAGCGGCCTGGTTCGTTGCGGTCGACGGTGACGACAAGGTCGGCATGGTGTTCGGTGAGCTCGAGGGCCACGAGGTGCACGTCCGGATCTGGATCCACCCGGACTACCGGCACCGTGGCTACGGCACTGCTGCGCTGTCCAAGTCACGGCCGGAGCTGGCAGCGTATTTCCCTGCGGTGCCGTTGGTGATCCGGGCGCCCGGCGCCACGCTCGTCTAGCGGGCTAGTCGGTTTTGCGGGTCAACAGATCCGAGGACCCGAGCACCCGCTCGACCTGAACTTCGATGACCACCCGGCGCGGGTTCTCCCGTGGCGTGCGGTAGCGCTGCGCGTAGCGCAACTCGGCGTCGCGCACGGCGTCGCTCTCGCGGTTGACGCTCGCCCGACCCTCCAATGACAGCCAGCGTGCCCCGTCGACCTGACTGAGCACGGCGACCTCGCCGCGATCGGCGTTGACCGCCTTCTGCGAGCCACCGGTGGTGATCACGCGGGCGATGTGGGTCTTCGGATCGAAGGTGAAACCGACCGCCACGACGTGCGGCGAATTGTCTGCGCGCAGCGTGGTCAGCATGGCGAGGTGACGTTCGGTCAGAAATGCCAGCGCGTCGTTGGTCAGCCGGGCTGTGGAGTTCGCCATCACCGTTCACGCTAGCGCAGGACATAATCGCAGCCGTGGATGACACGGGCACACCGACAGTGCTGATTCTCGGCGGCCGCAGCGAAATCGGCATCGAACTCGCGGTCCGACTCGCTCCGGGCGCGGCGATTGTATTGGCGGCCCGCAAGGCCGACCGGCTCGACGAACAGATCGCGGCTGTCCGCGCGGCCGGAGCGGCGCGGGTGGCTTGCGTCGAATTCGACGCCGACGACGTGAAATCGCACGGCCCGCTGGTCGATTCGATCATTGCCGAGCACGGGCCGATCGACACCGCGGTGCTGGCGTTCGGGATCCTCGGCGACCAGAGTCGCGGCGAGACCGACGCCGCGCACGCCGTCGCCGTCGTGCACACCGACTACGTCGCGCAGGTCAGCTTGCTCACCCATCTGGCCGCCGCGATGCGGCAGGCCGGCCGGGGCGCGTTGGTGGTGTTCTCGTCGGTGGCCGGCGTTCGGGTACGTCGCGCCAACTACGTGTACGGGTCGGCGAAGGCAGGCCTCGACGGTTTCGCCAGCGGTCTGGCCGACGCGCTGCATGGGACCGGCGTACGACTGTTGCTGGTCGCGGCCCGGTTTCGTGATCGGCCGGATGACGCAGGGCATGACGCCGGCTCCACTGCCCAGCACGCCGGCTCAGGTGGCGGCGGCGACGGCGCGAGCGCTGGCCAAGGGCCGACGGACGGTATGGGTGCCCTGGGCACTGCGGCCGGTGTTCTTCGGTTTCCGCCTACTTCCGCAGTTCGTCTGGCGCCGGATGCCGCGCTAGAAATCTTCGTCGCCGGGACTGCCGCCAACGGCTGCCCCTGGCGAGTTCTCGTCGAAAATCAGACCCATCGGCGCCAGTACCCGCAATGCCGTGTCGGCAACGGCCTTCGTCGAGGTCGCAGACGAGCATCGAGCGCCACGGTGTGACGACCAGCGGCGCCTCGATCGCGGCCAGGTACTCCGCGACCCGCGCCGGCAGCACGCCCTGCGGCACTGCGGCTCCCAGTGCTACCCGGTCGTCGTCCTGCTCGATCCAGCCCACCGGACCGCGGGTGACTTTCCGAAAGCCATCACCGAGCTCGACACCCGGCAGGAGTTGCAAAGGATCTGCCAATTCGCTTACCCGCGAGGCGTTCCCGCGGACGCCGGCAAATCGCACCGCAACGGCAATCAAGGTGTCGACCACGTCGCGGGCGGCCAGCCGGACACCGGTGTCACGCCCGGCCAGCACCAGGGCGGCATGATCTTCGGCGGCGTGCACACCGACGTCGGCACCCAGGCCGGATACGTCGTCGCGCCCGTCGTCGACACTGAACAGGAAGCCGTCCGGCAGCTGTGCCAACACCGGCTCGGCCTGGATTGCGGCATCCAGCTCCGTGACCCACGGCCGCACATCGGTGATACCACCCACCCTGCCCGACAGCGGCGACGCGACGATAGAGCAGGTCGATGAAGGCAGCAGGCCCGCCTCCGTCACGGCTGCAGCCACCGCTTCGGCATTGGTGATCCCGCGGATCTCGACATTGCCGCGGCCGGTCAGCTCCAGCGCCGCCGAAGCGAAAGCCGCCGAGGTGTGGGCCAGAGCTACCAGCTGGGCGGCGGTCAGCCTGCCGCCCGGCAACCTGATTCGCGCCCGCGAGCCGTCGGAGGTGTGGTTCAGGACGTCCCAGCTCGCCGCGCATAGGCCTTGCGCTTGTCGACCTCGACGTCGCTGGTGAAAACGCGGCCGGTGCCCAACGCGCGTCCCAGCGCCTCACCCACCCGCAGCGGCAACAAACGCTGACCCGTGACGGTCACGCCGATCGACCGGGGGACGAGTACACGCGGTCTCGGCTTGGCAATCACCGCGGCGATTGCCCGTGCGATCTCAGTCGGCTCGGCATTCTTGAAGCCCTTCGCGTGCCCGATGCCGGTGATCATCTCGGTATTGGTCAGCGTCGGCATGATCGCCGAGAAATGGAGACCGCTGCCGCGGTTTTCCATCCGAACGGTGTCGGTGTAACCCAGCACGGCATGCTTTGTCGCGCAATACGTTGCGATGCCCTCGGTGGGCAGCAGGCTGCCCAGAGACGCGATGTTGATGATGTGACCATGACCGCGCGGCAGCATCCGCTGTGCCGCCAGCTTGGTTCCGAGGATCACGCCGAAGATGTTGACATCGAGCAACCGTTGGGTGACGGCATCGGCCTCGTCGACCGCGCCCCCGACCGCGATGACCCCGGCGTTGTTCACCAATACGTCCACGGGTCCGAGGCGCTCTGCAACGTTGTCGAGAAACTCGGTGAAGGACCGCCGATCCGTCACGTCCAGTCGGCGGCCAACCTTGAGGCCCAATTGGTTGCTCGCTTCCTTGACGGCCGATCGGTCGATATCGCCGATCGCGACCTTGGCGCCCAGATCCTGCAGGACGGTCGCCGTCGCCAGTCCGATCCCGCGCGCACCGCCGGTGATGGCAACCACCTTGTTGGCAACAGAGGAACGTTTCATCGTTGGTTGCTCCTTCTTGTTTCGGGATAAAGCCTAGGCGTCATCAACGCCCTAGACTGACGGGATGGCACCGACTTTCGCAGACATCGCCAAGGCGCAATACATCCTGCTGACCACGTTCACCAAGGATGGCCGCGCCAAGCCCACTGCGATCTGGGCAGCCAACAAAGACGACCGCCTGCTGGTCATCACCGGGGCGAATTCGTGGAAGGTCAAGCGAATTCGCAACACCCCGCGGGTCACGCTGGCGATCTGCGATAGGGGCGGACACCCGAAAAGCGAGGCCATCGAAGCGACTGCGACGATCCTGGACAAGTCGCAGACCGGCGTCGTCTACGACGCCATCGGAAGCGAATACGGCATCGTCGGCAAGGTGTTCAACCTGTTCAGCAAGCTGCGCGGTGGCGTGGCGAACAATGTCGGTTTGGAGTTACACGCCGCTTCGTAGGTGTTCGTCGAAGAACGCGAAGACGCGCGTCCACGCATCGTCGGTGGCGGCCTGGTTGTAGCCGAACCCGGTGATGCGCAGCACCGGTTGGGCGGGAAGCTTGTTGGCGAAGCTGTGTCCCACCTTCGGATAGGACTTGACGTCGTTGGTGATGCCCTTGTCGTCGAGCACCCGCTGCAACTTCTCGGACGCCCCGCGACCGATCGGATCCCGGCGACCGAAGCTGGCCACCACCGGGCAGGCCCCGTCCAGCGTTTCGCTGAGCTCCCGTGGCAGCGGTGCGCCGTAGAATGGAGCCGAGGCATCAAAACCCTTGGGAGACATGACAAGTGCGAACTGTCCGCCCATGCAGAATCCCGCGATGCCGACGCGGTCGGTGGTTTCCGGCAGGGCCTTCAGGTGGTCGCGGGCAGCCAGCACGTCGTCAAGCGAACGCCCGCGCTGGGTGAGCACCTCGCGGATGACCTTGGGCACGCATCGCGCCCAGCCGCCTCGGGCGAAAAGGTTCGGGGTCAGCGCGACATATCCCGCCGCCGCCACGCGGCGGTTGATCGACTCTTTGTCCGGCCCGTAACCGATCGCGTCGTGAATGATCACCACACCGGGCCAGGGCCCCGGGCCGTCGGGGACGTCGAGCAGCGCGTCGATTGGGCCGGCCGGGGTGTCGATCTCGATTGTCGTCACGTCAGACATTTAACCGCTTGCCAGTTATCTGCGGAACTCCTGCGGCCGTCTGCGACGTTGCCATCTCATGGTGTCGCGACTGTTTCTGCTCTACGTCGTTGCCGAGCTTGCCGTCGTGGTGGCGCTGGCATCGACGATCGGGCTCGGATGGACCCTGTTGTTGCTGTTGGCTGCGTTCGCCGGCGGATTGGCGCTCGCGGGCTCGCAACTCAAGGTGCAGCTCAACCGGCTGCGGTCCGGGTTGAATGCGGGTCAGTCGAAGCTGGCCGCCGACGGCATGGCGATTGCACTCGGCACCTTGCTGGTGGTGCTGCCGGGCCTGTTGACCAGCGTCGCGGGGCTGCTGCTGTTAATGCCGCCGACCCGCGCCGCGGCCCGCCCGTTGCTCAGCGCGATGGCCGTCCGCGGCCTCGGACGGCGCATCCCGCTGATCACGGTTGCCGGGGTCGGCCCGTATCAGCGCCCGCCGCGAACGGACTACATCGACGGTGAGGTGATCGACGTCGTAGACGTCACCGAGGTCGATCCGCCGGCCCTGCCACGCCTGCGGCCTGAATAGCTCTCGCCCCACCCCGTAGGTTCTATCGGCGTGACTGACGTCCCGGCCACCCTGCTGGTCAATGGCAGGGTGCACAGCCCAAGCCATCCCGACGCCACCGCAATGGCGGTGCGCGGCGGTGTCGTGCTGTGGCTGGGCAGCGACGATCTGGGCCGAGACCAGTTCGCCGGAGCCGACATCGTCGATCTGGCCGGCGGCTTTGTCGCCCCGGCTTTCGTCGACAGTCACATCCACCTCACCGCAACCGGGCTGACGCTCACCGGTCTCGATCTGCGCGCCGCGACATCGCTGCCGCACTGCCTGCGGCTGGTCGCCGACTTTGCCGCGGCCAACCCCGGTGCGGCGATCTGGGGACATGGCTGGGATGAGTCGTCGTGGCCGGAGAACGCCGCGCCGAGCACCGCGGATCTCGATGCCGTGCTCGGCGATCGGGCTGCCTACCTGGCCCGGGTCGACGTGCACTCGGCGCTGGCATCTACGGGTCTGCGGCAGCGCGTTGACGGATTGACGTCAGCGACCGGATTCGACGAACAGCGCCCGCTGGTCGCCGACGCCCATCACCGGGTTCGCGCCGCCGCACGCGGCCTGCTGACCGAGGGCCAGCGCGTAGAGGCCCGGCTGGCTGCGCTGCGCGCCGCGGCCGCGAATGGGATTGTCGCGGTGCACGAATGCGCCGGCCCGCAGATCGGCGGCCTGGACGATTGGAACGAAGTGCGGGCACTCGACCACGGCGTCGAGGTGATCGGCTACTGGGGCGAGGCGGTCAGCAGCCCGGCGCAGGCCCGCGCGCTGCTCGACGAAACCGGGGCGGCCGGGTTGGCCGGCGACCTGTTCGTCGACGGCGCGCTGGGGTCGCGGACCGCGTGGCTGCACGATTCCTACCGCGACGCCGACCACCGTGGAACCTGCTATTTGGACGACGAGGCCGTCGCGACACATCTGCGCGCGTGTACCGAAGCCGGTGTGACCGCCGGATTTCACGTCATCGGCGACGCCGCGGTCACCAGCGTGGTTGCCGCCTTGGAGCAGGTGGTCGACGACCTCGGCGTGCCCGCGGTCGCTCGGTGCGGTCATCGCCTCGAGCACCTGGAGATGGTCACCGCCGAACAGGCGGCCAAGCTGGGCGCGTGGGGAGTGCTGGCCAGCATGCAGCCCAATTTCGACGCGCTCTGGGGCGGTCGCGACGGCATGTATGCCCGTCGCCTCGGTATCGATCGGGCCGGGCGTCTCAACCCGTTTGCGCTGCTAGCATCCCAAGGCGTGGCCCTCGCGTTCGGATCCGACGCCCCGGTGACCGGCCTCGATCCGTGGGCGACGATCCGGGCGGCCGTTCACCACCACACACCCGACAGTGCGATCTCGGCGCGTGCTGCCTTTGCCGCAGCGACCCGGGGTGGATGGCGGGCGGGCGGCGCGGGAGACGGTCTGACGGGCGGCCTGGTCCCGGGTGCTGCCGCCTCGTACGCCGTCTGGGACGTCGACGAACTCGAAACCAGCGCGACGAGTGATGCCGTGCGCCGGTGGTCGACCGATCCACGATCACGGGTGCCAGTCCTGCCGCGACTGGGTCCCACCGACCCGCTGCCGCGTTGCCGGCAGACGGTGCATCGGGGCGCGGTGATCCATGCCTAGGGGCATCGGGCGGTTCGACCGTCGCACCAAGCCTGCCGAGCAAACCGACGTATTTCCGGCTATCAAGGACCCGATCAAGGACGACGAACCCGTTACGGGTGAAATCCCCGTCCCAGCGGCCCCGGCGGACGCCGATGTCACCGGGGAGATCCCGCCGATCCCGGACGTTGAGCCCGAACACGACGACGAACTCGACGATGACCTAGACGACATTGCAGGCGATGCCGAATCGCCGGAACCTGAGGCTGAGCCGCCCGCCGCCGGCGCTGACCGACTGGCGCAGGTGCGCGAGCAGGCCGCCCGGATCGGCAAGGACCTGTGGCACCGACTGGTGGATCTGACCGCAGTTCTAGTGGCCTGGCTGGTCCGCGAAACAGGGATCCGGGTGCCCCAGGCGGCCCGATGGCTGCGGCCGCGGCTGACGCGCCTGAGCGCCACGGTGGTCGGAGGGCTGCTGTTGTGTGCGAGCTATCCGCGGTTCAACTGGTGGTGGGCCGCGATCCTCGCCTTCGGTGCGCTGGCCTGGGTGCTGACCCGGCCGGCGACCACGATTGTCGGTGGCTTCGGTTACGGGTTCCTGTTCGGCCTGGCGTTCTATCTGCCGCTGATCCGTTGGATCAGCATTCTGGTGGGCGCCGTCCCGCTGCTGGCGTTGGTGGTGCTGTGCGCGTTGTTCCCCGGTCTGTTCGGGCTCGCGGCGGTCACCGTTCGGCGCCTGCCCGGCTGGCCGATCTGGTTCGCGCTGCTGTGGACGGCGCAGGAATGGCTGAAGTGCACCATCCCGTTCGGCGGTTTCCCGTGGGGCGTGGTGGCCGCCGGTCAAACGTCGGGGCCGTTTCTGCCGCTGGTCCGGCTGGGCGGCGTTCCGCTGCTCTCGCTGGCGATCGTGCTCACCGGCTGCGGCGGCGCCGCTCTGGTGATAGAGACCGTGTCCTGGTGGCAGGCCTCGCAGCGGCGCCGGAATGCCGATCGGCCCACCGCCGACGATGTGCGGATCGCTGACGCGCCGCCCGCCGTCCTGCTGCCCGCGTTGTGCATCTGCCTGATGTTCTTCGCCGCCGCCGCGGTCTGGCCACAGGTCCGCCACTCCGGCACCGGCTCGGGCAACGAGCCCACCGTCACCGCGGCCGTCGTCCAGGGCAACGTGCCCCGGCTCGGACTGGAATTCAACGCGCAGCGCCTTGCGGTGCTGGGCAACGACGTCCGGGAGACCCGCCGGCTGGCCGACGACGTGCGCGCAGGTCGCGCGCCACAACCCGACTTCGTGGTCTGGCCCGAAGACGCGTCGGAGATCGATCCGCTCGACAATCCGGACGCAGCGCAGGAGATCGCGGTAGCCGTCGACGCCATCGGGGCGCCCATCCTGGTCGGCACGGTGCTCGACCTGGCGGACCGGCCGGCGCACGAGCCGGCCCAGACGAACACGGTGATCGTCTGGAATCCGAAGTCGGGGCCCGGCGATCGCCACGACAAGCGGATCGTGCAGCCGTTCGGGGAATACCTGCCCTGGCGCGGATTCTTCCGGCATCTGTCCGGGATGGCCGATATGGCCGGCTACATCGTCCCAGGTAAGGGCTCGGGTGTCGTGCGGGCGGGCGGCACCCCGATCGGAATCGCCACCTGCTGGGAGGTCAGCTTCGACCGTGCCCTGCAGCACTCCGTCCGCAATGGCGCCCAGCTGCTCGCGGTGCCCGCGAACAACGCCAACTTCAACCAGACGATGAGCGAGCAGCAACTGGCGTTCTCCAAGCTTCGCGCCGTGGAGCTGGACCGCTATGCCGTCGTCGCCAGCAACGTCGGGATCTCCGCCCTGGTCACCCCGGACGGCCGTGAGCTGCAGCGGACGCGGTTCTTCACGCCCGGCTACCTGGACAACCAGGTACGGCTCAAGACCTCGATGACTCCGGCCGCAAGATGGGGTCCGATCGTTCAGGACGTCCTGGTGGTGGCCGCTCTGGCGGTCCTGTTCGCCGCGATACTGCACAATGGTTGGCTTACGGATCTGAACCGGCGCCTCTCAGCGCTGGCAAAGAACTTCGGTCAGGCGCCGGAGAAATCCGACGACGACCCGACCGGCGACGACGCTGTAGCCGACGGCGAGCCTGCTGACCAGGCGGCGGCCGACGCCGAACTCGACGAGGATGGCCGACATTGCGCCCGCGAGCCTGTTCAGCGGCCAGAAAAAGGAGACCTATGACCCGCGCCGGCGATTCGGTGTCTCGGGGTGCGGGCGAACGCCCGAGCCTGCGCACCCTGGTGATCATCCCCACCTTCAATGAGCAGGAGAACCTCCCGCTCATCGTGCAGCGACTCCGCACGGCCCTGCCCGATGTGCACATGCTGGTGGTCGACGACAACAGCCCGGATGGCACCGGGCAGCTGGCCGAAGAGCTGGCGTCGGCGAACCCCGACCTCATTCACGTCATGCACCGAACCGTCAAAGACGGCCTGGGCGCGGCCTACCTGGCCGGATTCGCCTGGGGCCTCAGCCGCGGCTACACCACGCTCGTCGAAATGGACGCTGACGGCAGCCATGCACCCGAGCAACTGCACCTGTTGCTCGAGGCCATTGATGCCGGCGCCGACCTGGTGATCGGCTCGCGCTACGTCGAGGGCGGCAACGTGCAGAACTGGCCGTGGCGGCGCTGGGCGCTGTCCTGGACGGCCAACACCTATGCGCGGCTGGCGCTGGGGATCGGCATCCATGACATCACTGCCGGCTACCGCGCCTACCGTCGCGACGTGCTGGAAAAGATCGACCTCGACCACGTCGACTCGAAGGGCTATTGCTTCCAGATCGACCTGACATGGCGCACCATCACCAACGGGTTCGTCGTCACCGAGGTGCCGATCACCTTTACCGAGCGCGAACTGGGCGTATCGAAGATGAGCGGATCCAACATCCGCGAAGCCGTGGTGAAGGTTGCCCAGTGGGGGATCGACGGCCGCCTGCACCGCAAACGCGCCGCGCCCGTCAAGCAGTGAACCCGAGAGCTGTCAGCTGCCGCGACGGCGGGTTTTGATCAGGTCGAGGCGTTCTTTGAGCAATTCGTCGAGTTCCTCGACCGAACGGCGCTCCAGCAGCATGTCCCAGTGGGTACGGGGCGGTTTGACCTTTTTCGGCTCGGGCAGGTCACCCTCGATCAGGGTGCCCTCCATGCCATTGCGGCACAGCCAATTCCCGGGGATCTCGGCATCGTCGGCGAACGGTACGTCGAACTCTTCACCGTTCTCGGTGCGGTAGCGCGCGATCTGACGCGGCGCCAAGTCATGGTTGCGGTCGGTCTCGTAGCTCACGGCTCCAAGGCGACTGCCTCTCAGGACGCGATCGGCCATTGGTTAGCACTCCTCTTAATGTCTTCTCAGCACCTAGCGCTTTGAACAACGTCACAGGGGGCGGCGTAGTTCCCAGGGTGCGGCGGGTCTGCTGTGCGACCCGACTGTCCATGATACCGGGATTCGGCTGACCCCCCGACTAAAGTCGGCCCCGTGCCACGCCGCGTCCGCCCGCAGCCGTGCCGCTGGTGTGGCCGTGACGTCGCCGACAGCGGGTTGGGGCGCCGCCGACAGTACTGCCGGCAGTCGTGCCGACAGCGCGCCTACGAGCAGCGGGCGTCGATCAACGGGGTCAAAGGCATGACTTTGCCAGCGGATGCGGTGGTGCTGTCCGCCGTCGAGGCCGCCGACCTGTCTGACCGGGTCTACCAGGTGAGATGTGCCGCCGAAGACGTGGCCACCGCGCTGGACGAAGGTGCCGGCACCCCCGAATTGCGCGAGCTGTGCGCTGCCCTGATGCAAGCCGCCAAGGCCGCCGACGGATGGCGCTGACCGGGCTTAGGCTCGGCTGACTTGTGGCGGGTACAGTCTCGCCATGGATCGCTGGGCACCGGAAACAGTTGCCGAGCCAGGTCATGGGCGGGGTGGGCGAGTCGGCGCCCGCCAACGATGTTCTCGGGCCGAAGAGCAGGTAGGTCGCCGTCTGCGCGGCGCGTGACTCTGCTCCTCATCCAGGGCCGCGATTCTTGATTGAGCGACGACCGACGTTAGGCGAGGGGTAACGACATGGCTGACCAACTTCAGCATGCAACCGAGGCGTTGCGTAAGGCGCTGGTACAGGTCGAGCGGCTGAAGAACAAGAATCGCGCGTTGCTGGAGCGCTCCGGTGAGCCGATCGCCATCGTCGGTATGTCGTGCCGATTCCCCGGTGGGGTGGATTCGCCGGACAGCTTGTGGGACATGGTCGCTGACGAGCGCGACGTGATGTCGGATTTCCCCACCGATCGTGGCTGGGATCTGCCCGGACTGTTCGACGATGACCCCGACGCCCCGCACAAGTGCTACGCGCGCTCCGGCGGGTTCGTGCACGATGCGGCAGGTTTCGACGCCAAATTCTTCGGCGTGGCTCCCAGCGAGGCGCTGGCCACCGACCCGCAGCACCGCATGCTGCTGGAGTTGTCGTGGGAAGCGTTGGAGCGGGGCGGAATTGACCCGACATCGCTGCGCGGCAGCGCCACCGGAGTCTTCGCCGGAATCATCACCCAGGGCTACGGCATGCTCGCCGATGAGATCGAGGGCTACCGGCTGACCGGTATGACCTCGAGCGTGGCCACCGGCCGGGTGGCGTACGTGCTCGGGCTGGAGGGTCCCGCCGTATCGGTGGACACCGCATGCTCGTCATCGCTGGTGGCCTTGCACATGGCGGTGCAGTCGCTGCGGTCCGGGGAGTGTGACCTGGCGCTGGCCGGCGGCGTGACCGTCAACGCCACCCCGACGGTCTTCGTCGAATTCAGTAGGCACCGCGGTCTGTCGCCAGATGGCCGCTGCAAGCCGTTCTCCGGAGCGGCCGACGGTGTGGGCTGGTCCGAGGGCGGCGGAATGCTGGCGGTGGAGCGCCTTTCCGACGCGCAGCGGTTAGGTCACCGGGTACTCGCGGTGGTGCGGGGCACGGCGGTCAACCAGGACGGCGCCTCCAACGGTCTGACCGCTCCCAACGGCCCGTCCCAACAGCGGGTGGTTCGCACCGCCTTGGCCAATGCCGGATTGAGCGCCGCCGAGGTCGACGTCGTCGAGGGCCACGGGACCGGAACGACTTTGGGCGACCCGATCGAAGCCCAGGCGTTACTGGCTACCTATGGCCAAGACCGGGCAGGGGCCGGAAGTCCGTTGTGGCTGGGCTCGATCAAGTCGACATGGGTCACACCCAGGCCGCCGCAGGTGTGGCGGGTGTGATCAAGATGGTCCAGGCCATGCGCCACGAGGTGCTGCCGGCGACGCTGCACGTGGATGTGCCCAGTCCGCACGTGGATTGGTCGGCAGGCGCGGTGTCGCTGCTCACCGAAGCGCAGCCATGGGCGCCTAACGGTCACGCCCGCCGAGCCGCGGTGTCGTCGTTCGGGATCAGCGGCACCAACGCACACGTGATCATCGAAGAGTCCCCGTCGGTCGAAGCGACTGAAAGCGCGGCAGCCCAACCGTCGGTGGTGCCGTGGGTGGTGTCGGCCAAGAGCGCGGGGGCGCTGGAGGCGCAAACGCTGCGCCTGGCTGAATTCGTCGGTGCCCGTGGCCAATTGGAAGCAGCCGATGTGGGCTGGTCGTTGGCGGGGCGGTCGACCTTCGAGCACCGGGCCGTCGTGCTCGGTGATGGCCGCGGCCAGTTACTGGCCGGCCTGGGCGAGCTGGCACAAGGGTTGCCGGGCGCGTCCGTGATCACCGGCCATGCCACTCCCGCGGGCAAGACCGTTTTCGTGTTCCCCGGCCAAGGCTCGCAGTGGATCGGCATGGGTGTCGAACTACTCGACACCGCACCGGTTTTCGCCGAGCAGATGAATGCGTGCGCGGACGCCTTCGCTGAATTCGTCGACTGGTCGTTGATCGACGTGCTGCGTGGCGCACCGGGTGCGCCGGGCCTCGACCGCGTCGACGTGGTCCAACCGGCACTGTTCGCGGTGATGGTCTCGCTGGCCGAGATGTGGCGGTCGATAGGGGTCCGCCCGGACGCGGTCATCGGTCACTCGCAAGGCGAGATCGCCGCAGCCTACGTCGCCGGCGCCCTGTCGTTACGCGATGCGGCAAAGGTGGTGACGCTGCGCAGCAAACTGCTGCTGGCGCTGTCCGGCCGCGGCGGGATGGCGTCGCTGGCATATGGGTCCGAGCAGGTGCGAGAACTGTTGGCACCCTACGGAGATCGTGTCAGTATCGCGGCGGTGAACGGGCGGGCGGCCGTCGTGCTTTCCGGTGAGGAGGCCGCACTCGACGAGATCGTGGCGCTGTGCACCGAGCGCGAAATTCGCGCCCGTCGCATCGACGTCGACTACGCGTCGCATTCGGTGGCCGTCGACGAGATCCGCGACCAGCTCGCCGAGGCGCTGGCCGGCATCGAGCCGCAATCGGCCCGCACGATCTTCTTCTCCACCGTCACCGGCGGCGTCCAGGACACCGCCGACCTCAACGCCGACTACTGGTTCCGCAACATCCGGCAGACGGTCGAATTCGACCAGGCGGTGCGCACCGCATCCCAAAGCGGCTACCGGACATTCATCGAGTCGAGCCCGCACCCGGCACTGATCGCCGGTATCGAGGACACCGCGAGCGACGGTGGTGCGGAAGCGGTCGTCGTGCCGACTCTTGGCCGTGAGGATGGCGGCCTGCGGCGCTTCTTCAGTTCGGCTGCGCTGGCCTTTGTGTCGGGTGTGAAGGTGGACTGGCGCGCGGCGCTACCGGCGGCCGGCTTCGT
This sequence comes from uncultured Actinomycetota bacterium, assembly GCA_963750885.1. Classification (GTDB taxonomy): domain Bacteria; phylum Actinomycetota; class Actinomycetes; order Mycobacteriales; family Mycobacteriaceae; genus Mycobacterium. The sequence goes on along the minus strand of CAVVSN010000026.1, from coordinate 366,670 downwards.
CGAGTTGCCGACGTATGCCTTTGAGCGAAAGCGCTTTTGGCTTTCCGGCGATGGGGCCGCTGTTGACGCGGCCGGGTTGGGCCTCGGCGCCAGCGAACACGCCCTGTTGGGCGCGGTGGTTGAACTGCCGGACTCCGGCGGAGTGGTGTTGACGGGTCGGCTGTCGACGGCCACCCAGAGCTGGCTGACCGACCATGCCGTCGACGGCATGGCGGTGTTTCCCGGTGCGGGCTTCGTCGAGTTGGCGATCCGCGCCGGCGACGAGGTCGGCTGCGCGACAGTCGACGAGTTGAATCTGCAATCGCCGTTGTTGTTGCCCGCGTCGGGCTCGGTGGCGGTGCAGGTGGTGGTCGGCGCGGCCGACGAATCCAGCCATCGGAATTTGTCCGTGTTCGCCCGGGAGACAGCGGATTCCGCCTGGAACTGCCATGCAACGGGCATCCTGTCGTCCGGCCCGGTCGAGCCGGCAGCGGATCTTTCGGTGTGGCCACCTGAGGGCGCGACCGTCGTCGACGTGACCGACGGCTACCAGCGGCTGGCGGAGCGCGGCTATCAGTACGGTCCGGCGTTCCAGGGTCTGACCGCGTTGTGGCGTCGCGGCGACGAATTCTTCGCCGAGGTGACGCTGCCTCAGGCGGCGGGCGGCGTAACCGGATTCGGTGTGCACCCGGTGCTCCTCGACGCGGCGCTGCACGCGGCCGCCGTCACGCACGACGGTGCTGGTGTGGCATTACCTTTCTCTTGGCAGGGCGTGTCGCTGCATGCGGCCGGAGCGTCAGCGGTGCGGGCCCGAATCGCGCCGTCGGGCCCGTCGGCGGTGTCGGTGGAATTGGCCGACGGGCTGGGGTTGCCGGTTCTGACGGTCTCGTCGATGGTTGCGCGACCGATTTCGCATCAGCAGTTGGCGGCGGCCATTTCCGGTGCCATCGGCGATCGGCTTTTCGAGCTGGCCTGGTCGCCGGCATCGTCAGCCGCGCACATTGAGACGCCGCCGTACGAGGTGTTCGAATCTGCCTCGGCTGCAGGCGATCCGGTCACGGCAAGCTACGAGCGGGTGCACACGGCACTGGCGGCGCTGCAATCCTGGCTGGCCGAACACGAGTCGGGTGTCTTGCTGGTGTCGACGCACGGCGCGGTGGGACTGCCACGCGAGGATGTCACCGACCTCGCCGGTGCCGCCGTGTGGGGGTTGGTGCGCTCGGCGCAGACCGAACATCCGGGCCGCATCGTGCTGGTGGATTCCGATGTGCCGCTGAGTGAACCAACGATTGCAGAAGCGCTGGCGGTCGGAGAGCCACAGCTACTGGTCCGCGACGAGACGATCTACACCGCGCGGGTCCGCGGCAGCCGCGCCGTCGACGGTGTGCTGGTGCCGCCTGCCGAGGGACCATGGCGCCTCGGCCTGTCGGCCGCAGGAACGTTCGAGAACCTTCAGCTGGAGCCGGTGCCCAACGCCGATGCGCCGCTGGAGGCCGGCCAGGTGCGCGTCGCGTTGCGCTCGATCTCCACCAACTTCCGCGACATCATGATCACGCTGGGCATGTTCACCCATGAAGCGCTGATCGGTGGCGAAGGCGCAGGTGTCGTCGTCGAGCTCGGCCCTGGCGTCACCGACTTCGCGGTCGGGGATGACGTCTACGGCTTCTTCCCGGATGGCAGCGGCACGTTGGTTCCCGGCGACACCCGGCTGTTGCTTCCGATGCCGTCGGACTGGTCCTACGCCGAGGGCGCCGCGATATCGGCCGTTTTCACCACCGCCTACTACGCGTTCGTCCACCTTGCCGACGTCAAGCCCGGCCAGCGATTGCTGCTGCATGCCGGAACCGGTGGTGTGGGTATGGCCGCCGCGCAGTTGGCGCGACACTTCGGGCTGGAAGTCTTCGCGACCGCCAGCCGCCCAAAGTGGGACACGTTGCGGGCGATGGGTTTTGATGACGATCACATCGGCGATTCCCGAACGCTGGAGTTCGAAGACAAGTTCCGTGCCATCGTCGGCGATCGTGGCTTCGACATCGTGCTGGACTCGTTGGCCGGTGAGTTCGTCGACGCCTCGCTGCGACTGGTCAAGCCCGGCGGGGTGTTCCTCGAGATGGGCAAGACCGACATTCGCGACCCGGGAAAGATCGCCGAGGAGTATCCCGGCGTCCGCTATCGCGCGTTCGATCTGTTCGAGCCCGGCCGCAACCGGATGCACCAGTACATGCTGGAGCTCGCCGAACTCTTCGACGCCGGTGTGCTGCGGCCGTTGCCGGTGACGACCTTCGACGTGCGCCGTGCACCCGCGGCCCTGCGCTACCTCAGCCAGGCCCGTCATACCGGCAAGGTCGTACTGAACATGCCGGACGCGTGGACGCGGGGCACGGTGCTCATCACCGGTGGCACCGGCATGGCCGGCTCGGCGCTGGCCCGTCACCTGGTGGCCAATCATGGTGTGCGGCAGCTGTTGTTGCTCGGCCGCCGTGGTCCGGACGCCCCGGGCGCCGCCGAGTTGACGGCAGAGTTGTCGGCCGCCGGCGCCGATGTGTCGGTGGTGGCGTGTGACGCCGCGGACCGCGCTGCGCTGGCGAAAGTGATCGCCGACATTCCTGTGCAGCATCCGCTGTCGGCGGTGGTCCATGCCGCGGGTGTGCTCGACGACGCGGTGCTGACCTCGTTGACCGCGGAGCGGGTCGACGCTGTGCTGCGGGCAAAGGTTGACGCGGCCTGGAATCTGCATGAGCTGACCCAGGATTCGAACGTCTTGGCATTCGTGGTGTTCTCCTCGATGGCCGGTCTCGTCGGATCCTCGGGCCAGGCAAACTATGCGGCGGCCAACAGCTTCCTCGATGGTTTGGCTACGCACCGCCGGGCGCACGGTCTGCCGGCGATCTCACTGGGCTGGGGTCTGTGGGAGCAGGCCAGCGCGATGACAGGCGGACTCGACGAGGCGGGCCGGGCCCGACTGGCCCGCACCGGTGTCAAGGCTCTGTCATCGGCCGATGCGCTGCTGCTTTTCGACACCGCGATGATCATCGACGAGCCGTTCCTGCTGCCCGCGCACATCGATGCCGTCGCACTGCGGGCCAATGCCGCCGTGGTGCCGCCGATGTTCCTCGACCTGATCAACGCACCGACCCGTCGTCGGGTAGACGATTCACTGGCTGCCAGCAAGTCCAAGTCCGCTTTGGCGCAACGCATTCACGGACTAGCCGACAACGAGCAGCACGCGGTACTGCTGGATCTGGTGCGTTCGCACATCGCCACCGTGCTGGGCAACACCACACCCGAGGCCATCGACCCGGACAAGGCATTTCAGGAGTTGGGCTTCGACTCGCTGACCGCGGTCGAGATGCGCAACCGCCTCAAAGCTGCCACCGGGCTGGCGCTTTCGCCGACGTTGATCTTCGACTACCCGACACCAAGCCGATTGGCGTCTTACTTCCGCACCGAGCTTGTCGGTGTACCGCAGGAGGTCAAGACCGTCCCCGCGGTGCGGATCACCGGCGACGAACAGATCGCGATCGTCGGTATGTCGTGCCGCTACCCGGGAGGGGTGGACTCTCCGGAAGACCTGTGGGACATGGTCATCCAAGGCCGCGACGTCATCAGCGAATTCCCCGGCGACCGCGGCTGGGACCTGGCCAATCTGTACAACCCCGACCCCGACGCGGCCGAGACCTGCTACACCCGCGTCGGCGGATTCGTCGAAGACGTCGGCGATTTCGATCCTGCGTTCTTCGGCATCGGACCGTCCGAAGCGTTGGCGATGGATCCCCAGCAGCGGATGTTCCTCGAGCTGACCTGGGAGGCATTGGAGCGGGCCGGAATCGACCCGACCACGTTGCGGGGCAGCGCCACCGGTGTCTTCGCCGGCCTGATGACGCAGGGCTACGGCATGTTCTCCGCCAAGCCCGTAGAGGGCTTCCGGCTGACGGGCCAACTGTCCAGCGTCGCGTCCGGCCGGGTCTCCTACGTGCTCGGGCTGGAAGGCCCCGCGGTATCGGTGGACACCGCCTGCTCGACGTCGCTGGTGACTCTGCACATGGCCGCGCAGTCGTTGCGGACCGGCGAGTCCGACCTCGCGCTGGCCGGTGGTGTCACGATCAACGCCACGCCTGACATCTTTGTCGAATTCAGCCGCTGGCGCGGCCTTTCCACCGACGGCCGCTGCAAAGCGTTCGCCGGCGCCGCCGACGGCACCGGATTCTCCGAGGGTGGCGGCATGCTGGTGCTGGAGCGGCTGTCCGATGCCCAGCGTCTCGGCCATCCCATCCTCGCCCTGGTCAGCGGTTCGGCGATCAACCAGGACGGCGCCTCCAACGGGCTGACCGCGCCCAACGGCCCCTCGCAGCAGCGTGTGGTTCGCTCGGCATTGGCCAGCGCCGGCCTGACCGGCGCCGACGTCGACGTGGTCGAAGGCCATGGCACCGGCACCACGCTGGGCGATCCGATTGAGGCACAAGCGATTCTGGCGACCTACGGGCAAGACCGACAGCGGCCGCTGTGGTTGGGGTCGATCAAGTCGAACATGGGCCACACCCAGGCCGCCGCCGGTGTCGCCGGGATCATGAAGATGATCCTGGCCATGCGCCACGAGGTGCTGCCGGCGACCTTGCACGTGGATGCGCCCAGCCCGCACGTGGATTGGTCGATGGGCTCGGTGCAACTGCTCACAGAACCACAGCCGTGGAAGGCCGAGTCGGCCCACGGTCGGCCCCGTCGGGCCGGGGTGTCGTCGTTCGGTATCAGCGGGACAAACGCGCACGTGATCATCGAGTCCGCGCCGCCGGTCGAGCAGACCGTTGAGGCAAACCCGGGCTCGCCGCCGGCTGTCATCCCGTGGGTGGTGTCGGCCAAGTCGACCGCGGCTTTGGAATCCCAGGCTTCGCGATTGGTTGAGTTCGTCGGGGCACGTGGCGAATTAGCGGCCACTGACGTGGGGTGGTCACTGGCGGGTCGCGCCGCATTCGGGCAGCGCGCCGTGACGCTCGGCGCCGACCGCGACCAACTGCTGGCCGGCCTGGCTGAGCTGGCCGACGGTCAGCCCGGTGCGTCGGTGATCACCGGTACCGGTCTGCCCGGCAAAACGGTTTTCGTGTTTCCCGGCCAGGGCTCGCAATGGCTCGGGATGGGCATGGGACTGCACGCCACCTATCCGGTCTTCGCCGAGGCCTTCAACACCGTGGTCGGCGAACTGGACCGCCACCTGTTGCGCCCATTGCGTGAAGTGATGTGGGGTCATGACGAAGACCTTTTGAACACAACCGAATTCGCTCAACCGGCGCTATTTGCCGTCGAGGTGGCGCTCTACCGGCTGCTGCAGTCGTGGGGAGTGCGGCCCGATTTTGTGATGGGCCACTCGGTCGGCGAGTTGACCGCGGCACACGTCGCCGGCGCTCTGTCGCTGGAGAACTCCGCGTTGCTGGTGGTCGCACGCGGCCGCTTCATGCAGGCGCTACCGGCCGGCGGTGCGATGGTCGCGGTGCAGGCCACCGAGGACGAGGTGCGGCCGCTGCTTACCGACGATGTTGGGATCGCCGCGGTGAACGGCCCGTCGTCGGTCGTACTGTCAGGTGACGAGCACGCGGTCAAGGCCATCGCCGAGCAGCTGCGCGCGCAAGGTCGGCGGGTGCACCAGCTCGCGGTGTCGCACGCGTTCCACTCGCCGCTGATGGAACCGATGATCGGCGAATTCAAGTCAGCGGCACGGGAACTGACGGTCAGCCCGGTCACCATCCCGGTGATCTCCAATGTCACCGGAGAACTGGCCGGCGATGACTTCGCATCGGCCGACTACTGGACGCAGCACATCCGCGCAGCGGTCCGGTTCGCCGATAGCATCCGCTTCGCGAATTCGACCGGCGCCAGCCGATACCTGGAAGTGGGTCCCGGCGGCGGTCTCACCTCCTCGATCGAGGAGTCGCTGGCCGAAGCCGACGTCGCGTCGGTGCCGTTGCTGCGCAAAGACCGTCCCGAAGCTGACAGCCTGATGGCCGGTGTGGCGCGGGCGTTCGTGGCGGGCGTCGGGGTGGACTGGCGTGCCACGCTGCCCGGCGCCGGATTCGTTGAGCTGCCGACCTACGCCTTTGAGCGACGCCGTTTTTGGTTGTCCGCCGATGACGCCGCGGTCGATGCCGAGGGCCTCGGGCTGTCGGCCAGTGAGCACACATTGTTGCGCGCGGTGATTGACCTGCCGACTTCGGGCGGCATAGCGCTGACCGGTCGGCTCTCGGCGGGGTCGCAGGCCTGGCTGTCCGATCACGCGGTCGGCGGAGTGGTCATCTTCCCGGGAGCCGGCTTTGTGGAGATGGCCATCCGCGCCGGTGACGAGGTCGGCTGCTCGGTCGTCGACGAGTTGACTTTGGCGGCGCCGCTGGTGATCCCGGCAACCGGGTCGGTAGCGGTGCAGGTGGTCGTCGATGGTGCCGACGAATCTGGCCATCGCGCGGTGTCGGTATTGTCTCGCGCCGACGCGCACTCGGGATGGACTCTGCACGCCGAAGGGATCGTGCGCCCCGGCGCCGTCGAGCCCGCCACCGATCTGGGCGCCTGGCCCCCAGCGGGCGCGACCCCGGTCGACATCGACGGGCTCTACGAGCGGTTGGCGGCGCGCGGCTACGGCTACGGCCCGGCATTCCAGGGGCTGACCGCTGTCTGGCGCCGCGGCGACGAGATCTTCGCCGACGTGTCACTGCCCAGCGACGCCGGGGTGTCGCCGGTCGGATTCGGGGTACACCCGGCGGTTCTCGACGCCACGCTACACGCAATGATCACCGCCACCGAGGCCGACCACGACGGCAAAGACGGTGTCCTGGTGCCGTTTTCGTGGCAGGGTGTGTCGCTGCACGCGGCCGGCGCATCGTCGGTGCGGGCGCGAATAGTGCCTTCCGGTCCGTCATCGGTGTCGGTGGAACTGTCTGACGCGCTTGGACTCCCGGTGTTGTCGGTGGCCTCCATGGTGGCGCGTCCGGTGTCGCGGCAGCAATTGATGGCCGCGGTATCGGGGTCCGGTCCCGACCGGATTTTCGAGGTGGTCTGGTCACCTGCGGTGCTTGGATCACCCGCTGAGGCACCGGCATACGACGTTTTCGAATCTCAACCCGCCGACGACGATGCGCTGGGCTCCACCTACCTTCGCACCCACGAAGCATTGGCCGCGTTGCAGACATGGCTCGACGAAAACGATTCCGGAACGCTTGTGGTGTCGACGCGAGGTGCGGTCGGACGGCCGGGGGAGGATGTCACCGATCTGGCCGGCGCCGCGGTCTGGGGGCTGGTGCGCTCAGCCCAGACCGAGCACCCGGGCCGGATCGTGTTGGCCGATTCCAATGTGGCACTTAGTGATACGACGATAGCGGCGGTACTGGCGGCCGGCGAGCCGCAGGTTCTGGTGCGCAATGACACCGTGTACACGGGCCGGGTGCACGGAAGCCGGGCGGTGGACGCACTGTTGGTGCCACCGGGCGGCGACGCGTGGCGCCTGGGCATGTCCAGCAGGGGCACGTTCGAGAACCTCGTGCTCGAACCGATCCCGAACGCTGACGCAGCTCTGGACGCCGGTCAGGTGAGGGTCGCGGTTCGCACCATGCCGGCCAACTTCCGCGACGTCATGATCGCGCTCGGTCTTTATCCCGACGAAGACGCTGTCATGGGCGTCGAGGCGTCGGGTGTGGTAATCGAAACCGCTCATGATGTACGCCGTTTCGTGGTCGGTGACCGGGTGACCGGGTTGTTCCCCGAGGGCACCGGCACGATGGCGGTCACCGATGCGCGTCTGCTGATGGACATCCCGTCGGGGTGGTCCTACACCGAGGCTGCGACCGCACCGGTGGTATTCGCGACGGCCTACTACGCGCTGACCGCGTTGGCCGATGTCAAGGCGGGCCAGCGGATCCTGATCCATGCCGGCGCCGGTGGTGTCGGCATGGCCGCGGTGCAGCTGGCGCGGCACTTCGGGCTGGACGTCTACGCCACCGCCAGCCAGGGCAAGTGGGACACGTTGCGGTCGATGGGCTTTGACGACGACCACATCGGTGACTCCCGCTCGCTGGAATTCGAGGACAAGTTCCGCGCGGCGACGGGTGGTCGCGGCGTGGATGTGGTGCTGGACTCCTTGGCCGGCGAATTCGTCGACGCCTCACTGCGTCTGGTCGTCCCCGGTGGGGTCTTCCTCGAGATGGGCAAGACCGATATCCGTGACGTCGGCGAGGTCGCCGCGGAGCACGGCGGCGTGCGTTACCGTGCCTTCGACTTGTTCGAGGCGGGGGCCGATCACATCGAGCGGATGCTGTCCGACCTCGCTGCGCTGTTCGAGGACGCGACGCTGCGTCCGTTGCCGGTAACCACTTTCGACGTGCGGCGTGCGCCCGCGGCGCTGCGGTACCTGAGCCAAGCCCGTCATACCGGCAAGGTGGTTTTGACGATGCCGGATGCCTGGGCGTTGGGCACCGTGGTGATCACCGGCGGTACCGGCATGGCCGGTTCGGCGCTGGCCCGTCATGTCGTGGCCAACCACGGTGTGCGCAACCTGGTGCTGATCGGTCGGCGCGGCCCGGACGCTCCCGGTGCCGCGGAGTTGGCTGCGGAGCTGTCCGCCAATGGTGCCGAGGTTTCGCTCGTCGCCTGCGACGCCGCCGATCGGGTGGCGCTGGCCAAGGTGCTGGCCGACATTCCGGTCCAGCATCCGTTGTCCGCAGTGATTCACACCGCGGGTGTGCTCGACGACGCGGTAGTGACGTCGTTGACTCCGGAGCGGATGGACGCGGTGCTGCGAGCAAAGGTGGACACGGCCTGGAACCTGCATGAGCTGACCAAGGATTCGAACCTGTCGGCCTTCGTGATGTTTTCCTCGATGGCCGGTCTGGTGGGATCGTCGGGCCAGGCGAATTACGCAGCGGCCAACAGCTTCCTGGACGGCTTGGCGGTGCATCGCCGGACGCGCGGCTTGCCCGCGATCTCGCTGGGCTGGGGCCTGTGGGATCAGACCAGCAGCATGACCGGCGACCTCGAGGCGGTAGATTTCGCACGGTTCGCGCGCGACGGCATCGTGGCCATGTCCTCGACGCAGGCGCTGCAGCTACTCGACACCGCAATGGTGATCGACGAGCCGTTCCTGTTGCCCGCACACATCGACACCGCCGCCTTGCGGGTGAAGTTCGACGGGGGCACCCTGCCGCCGATGTTCGTCGACCTCATCAACGCGCCGGCGCGGCGTCAGGTCGACGACTCGCTGGCCGCGGCCAAATCGAAGTCTGCACTGCTGCAACGGCTCGACGGCTTGCCGGAGGACGAGCAGCAGTTGGTGATGCTGGATCTGGTGCGCTCGCATATCGCGACCGTGCTGGGCAACAGCGTCCCGGACTCCATCGACCCGGACATGGCCTTCCAGGAATTGGGCTTCGACTCGCTGACCGCTGTCGAGATGCGTAACCGACTCAAAACCGCCACCGGGTTGCCGCTTTCGCCGACGCTGATCTTCGACTACCCGAACTCCGCGGCGCTCGCGGGATACTTCCGTCAGGAGCTGGTCGGCGCCTCGGCCGAGGTAACCCCCAAAGCTGCACCCGGTGAAGCGGAGATCCAGCGCGTGCTGGCCTCCATCCCGGTCAAGCGGCTGCGGCAGGCCGGAGTGCTGGACCTGTTGCTCGGGCTGGCCAACGAAGCCAATGGCGCAGAAGCAGATCAGGACAAGGAAAAAGACCTGGCGACAATGGATCTCGACGACTTGGTCAACGCCGCGTTCCTCGACGACGACGACTAGCCCATGAGGATCGCTGTCACCGGGGCCGGCGGAGTTGTTGGTCGCGGCATCGTGTTACGCCTGCTCAGTGGGGGCCACGACGTGGTGGGCCTGGCTCGCCGTCAACCCGAAAGCTGGCCGAGCGAAGCGACCTTCGTGCAGGGCGACATTCGCGACGCGGCCGCGGTGCGGCGGGCGGTCGCAGGCGCGGAAGTCGTCGTGCATTGCGCATGGGCGCTCAACCCGGCTTCGGGTCAAACCGGCGACCACGAGGTCAATATCGGCGGCACCATCAACGTGCTCGACGCGGCAGGCCAAAGCGGGACCCGGCGCGTCGTCTTCGCTTCGTCCGCCCACGTCTACGGCATCGGCAGAAGCGGTGAGCTGCTGGCGGAAAATGAGCCGCTGCAACCGGTGTCGGCGCTCGGTCTGGATAAAGCGCGCGCCGAGGACATGATCGCCGCCTCCGGTGCCGAGTGGGTGGCGATTCGTGCTGCGGCGATCCTCGGCCGCGGCGTCGACAACTGGGTGCGGCGAGCCTTGGCTTCCGCGTTCTTTCCCGGTGCCGCGAACCGCACCGTGCAAGTCGTGCACACCGATGACGCGCACCGGACCTTTGTCCGCGCCGCGGTCGACCCGGACCTCGGTAGCGGAGCGGTGAACCTTGCCGCACCCGGCGAACTCACCCTCGGTGAGATAGCCGCGAAGCTCGGACGGCCGATCGCACCCCGATTGCTTCGAAGGCTGACCGCGGGCGCCGAACTCGACCTGCTGCTGAGTGCGCCATCCTTGAATACCGCCCTGCTGCACGATGAGTGGAATGTCGAGCCGGCCTGGACCGCTCAGGACTGTCTGGACGACGTCGCGTTGGCGGTGCGCGGCCAGGTGAGCATCGGTCCGTGGTCGACGTCGCTGCCGTGGCGACTGACGCACGTGCAGGACATCCCGGCGGTCGATGTCCCGGCTGCCGACGGGGTCGTGACCGAGATGGCCGGTCCGGACGGCGGCAACGGTGAGTTCGACACACCGATCGACCGCCGCTTCCCGACGTATCTGGCCACCAACCTGTCCGAGGCGCTGCCCGGGCCCTTCTCGCCATCGTCGGCGTCGGTGACGGTCAAAGGGTTACGCGCGTCAGGTGCGGTCATCGCCGGACGTCTGCGTCCGGGCGGACTGATCCAGCGCGAAATGGCCACGCGCACGGTCGGAGTGTTCGCTCACCGTCTGTATGGCGCCATCACGACCGCGCATTACATGGCCGAAGTCGTGCCCTTCGTCAAGCCGGGGACGGTCGTTCGGCAAAGCCAGTTCTTCGGCCCGAGCGTGGCCGCCATGCCGATACACGGTGAGCAGCAGCTACCGCCCGAAGCACGCACCGCCGCGGGTCCGTTGCGCACCATCCGCAACCTGGGTGTGTTCGGGGTCAACCTGGCCGGGCTGATCATCGGTGCAGACCGCGACACGGGTGACTTCGTCGAGGACGTCGCACGTTTGGAAGGGATTGCGGCGGGCGACCTTTCGCAGCTCACCGACCCGCGACTGCAGAGCTTGATCCTGTTGGCGCGCGACCACGTCATCGACGGCTGGGTTCTTGCATCCGGGTCATTCATGGCGTTCGCCGCGCTCAGCGTGATCCTGCGCGGCCTGAACGGACGCGACATGGTGTTGCCGGTCGGCCAGGAGCTGGCCAGTGCGGGTCCGCTGAGCGCCGTGTATCGAATCGCGGATGCCGCGCGACGTGATCCCAACGTGCTCCGGATCCTGGCCGGTGCCGGTGACCATCTCGAGGAACTGTCCACCCAGGCCCCAGAGTTTCATACGATCCTGCTCGCTGAACTGAAGGCGTTCGGCCACCGCGGTCCCGCGGAGTTGGAGATGCGATCTTCCAGCTACGCCGACGACCCTGAGCTGATGCTCCGGATGGCCTCCAAATCGCTTGAGTCGCCGACTCGTTCGGAGGCATCTCGCCCGTTGATCCCGCTTCGCGCTCGGCCGGTGGCGTTGCTGGCCGCCCACCAGATTCGCGACCGCGAAGTTCGCCGCGACCGGATGGTGCGCGCGAACTGGCTGCTGCGCAACCTACTTCGTGAGCTGGGACGCAGGTTGGTGAAAGCCGGAAAGCTCGAGACCGCCGATGACGTGTTCTATCTGCTGGTCGACGAACTGGACGCGCTACCCGCCGATACCGCCGGCCTGGTGGCTCGCCGCCGCGCCGAACAGCGCCGGCTCGCCGACGTGACACCCCCTGCGGTCTTCAGCGGCGAATGGCGGCCCACAACCGCCGCGACATCCATGCTTTCGGCCGGCCAGGGTCTGACCGGAGCCGGCGTCAGCGCCGGCCGGGTCCGCGGCCGGGTCCGGATCGTGCGGCCGGACACCATTGACGACCTGCAAGCCGGGGAAATCCTTGTCGCTGAAGTGACCGACGTCGGATACACCGCCGCGTTCACCTACGCGGGCGCTGTCGTCACCGAACTCGGCGGACCGATGTCACATGCGGCAGTGGTGGCCCGCGAATTCGGCATTCCCTGCGTGGTCGATGTGCACGACGCGACACGACGTCTCCCGCCCGGAGCTTTGATCGAGGTCGATGGCACCAGCGGAACGATCCAGGTGCTCGAACCGGACCTGCCGAGCGACACCCCCTGACGTTCGCTACCGTCAGGTGATGCACCAACACACGGTCCGCGTGACGACTACCGCCGGCACCGTCGAAGGCTTCACCCGCGACGGCGTCCATCGATGGCGATCCATCCCCTATGCCAAGCCGCCGGTGGGTGTGCTGCGGTTCCGGGCGCCTGAACCGGCCCAACCCTGGCGGGGTGTGCGTTATTGCCACGGCTTCACCAAATGCTCCCCGCAAGAGCATCGCTACGCCCTTCTCGGCGTCGGCAAGTACCAGGCGATGGGGGAGGACTGCCTCACCCTCAACGTCACGGCGCCGGAGGAGTCACGAACCGAACCGTTACCCGTCATGGTCTTCATCCACGGTGGCGGATACATCATGGGCAGCTCGGCCACGCCGATCTACGACGGGATTGCACTCGCCAAGCGGGGCTGCATCTATGTCTCGGTCAACTATCGGCTCGGCGCGCTCGGCTGTCTTGATCTGTCGTCGCTGTCGACGCCGGACGTCAGCATCAACAGCAACCTGTTTCTGCGCGATCTGATCCAGTCGCTGCGCTGGGTCAAAGATAACATCGCGGCGTTCGGCGGGGACCCGGCCAATGTGACCGTGTTCGGCGAAAGCGCCGGTGCGCATGCCGTCGGGGCGTTGCTGGCCGCGCCGGACGCCGAAGGTCTTTTCGCCCAAGCGATTTCAGAGAGTCCGGCCAGCGGGATGACACGGTCCACCGATGTCGCCGCCCAGTTCGCGGCCAGGTTCGCCACCTTGTTGGGAGCCGACAAGCAGGATGCCGTCGATGCGCTGATGAAGGCGACTCCGGCAGAATTGGTGGCGGCGCAAAACCGTCTGATCAACGACGGTGTGCGAGACATGTTGGGCGCGTTCCCGATCGGACCGGTGTTCGGCGACGATGTGTTGCCATTGGACCCGATCGACGCGATGCTGCAGGGCAAAGCGCATCGCGTTCCGCTCATCGTCGGGACCAATGCCGACGAGGGGAAGCTGTTCACCCGTTTCCTGCAACTGTTGCCGACGAACGAACCGATGATCGAAGCACTGCTGGCCGAGGTCGAACCGGCCGAGCGGGAACGCATTACCGGCGCCTACCCCGATTACCCCGGGCGATCGGCGTGCATCCGGTTGGGCGGCGATTTTGCATTCGGCTCGGCGGCGTGGGGGATGGCCGCAGCCCACGGCCGATTTGCGCCCACCTACTTGTATCGGTACGACTACGCACCCCGCGTCCTGCGCTGGTCGGGGCTGGGCGCCACGCACGCCACCGAACTGCTCGCGGTCTTCGGCTTCTACCGCACCAGGGTCGGCGCGTTACTCACCGCGCCCATTGATCGCCGGTCGGCTTTGCGGGTCACCCGCGAAGTACAAAGGCGTTGGCGATCATTCAGCCGCTCGGGTAATCCGGGCGATGACTGGCCGGCCTACACCGACACCGACCGCGCGGTGATGGTGTTCGACCGCAAGTCCCATCTCGAGTTCGATCCGCACCCCGAACGACGGCTGGCCTGGGAAGGCTTTTCGCTGGCGCGATGACGGTGGATGTGGTTTCGTGGATGAGCCATGACACTGCACACCGACAACGTCGTCGAACGGCCGGCCGACCTCACCGCTGCGTGGCTGACGGCAGCCATCGGCGCCGGAACCGTAACCGATTTCACCGCTGAACGGATCGGCACGGGCCAGATGAGCGAGTGCTATCGGGTCCAGCTGAAGTACGCCGACTATGCCGAAAGGGCGCCGGCAGACCGACCTGCCTCGGTGGTGCTGAAGGTCGCGGCGACCGATCCGATGAGTCGCCAGACCGGGATGACGCTGGGCCTCTACGAGCGTGAAGTGTCTTTCTACCGCGACATCGCCGCGCGCCTGCACGGTCCGGTCGCGCCGTGTTACCACAACGCGTTCGACGCGTCGTCGGGCATTTTCGACGTGCTGCTCGGCGATGCCACCCCGGCCGTCGTCGGCGACGAAATCCGCGGCGCCACAACGGAGCAAGCCCACACCGCCGTCACCGAATTAGCTCGCCTGCAGGGGCCGCTACTGGGTGACACCACGCTCGCTGACGCAGCGTGGCTCAATCGCGACGCACCGATCAACCAGGCGTTGATCAGCGCACTGTTCGCAGCATTCGTCGATCGCTACGGCGACCAGATCTCGCCACAGCATCGGCTGGTGTGCGAGCGACTGGTCGGGGGCTTCGACGGCTACCTGGCCGCGGAAGCGGCCCAAGGCCGCGTCCACGGTTTGATTCACGGCGACTATCGCCTCGACAACCTGCTGTTCGGCGCTGACGGCGCGGAACGCCCACTGACCGTGGTTGATTGGCAGACGGTCACCTGGGGTCCCGCAATGACAGATCTGGCCTACTTCTTGGGTTGCGCATTGCCGGTCGCCGATCGCCGCGAGCACTACGACGCACTGCTGGACGGCTACCACCGGGCCCTCGGGCCGGAGGCGCCGCTCAGCCTGGCCGATGTGCGCGAAGGAGTGCGCAGGCAGAGCTTCTTCGGGGTGATGATGGCCATCGTGTCGTCGATGCTGGTGGAGCGCACCGAACGTGGCGACGCCATGTTCATGACGATGCTGCAACGCCATTGCGAGCATGTGTTGGACACCGATGCACTGGCCATCCTGCCGGCTCCGGCGGCAGTCGAACCGCTCTGCCCGTCGACCGATGACGAGTCAGCCCACACCCCGACCGACGAGCCGCTGTGGAACGAGAGCTGGTATGCCGACTTCGCCGATGCCGCACAAGGATTCGGTGGCTGGATACGTCTCGGGCTGATCCCCAATCAGCAGACTGCCTGGCTGAATGCCCTGCTGTGTGGTCCGGGCCTGCCCACCGTCGCCGTCGTCGACTTCGAGGTTCCGTTGCCGGGTGACCCGTGGGCGGTGAATACGAGTGCAATCGATTTCACCCATGCTGTCCTCGACCCGCTGCGCACCTATCGGGTGGCACTACGCGGCCACGGTCAGTCCTATGTCGAACCCGGCGCGTTGCTGCGAGAGGAAGACGGCGAGCCTGTCGACGTGGCGATCGAACTGGAATGGACCACCGACGGCACGCCGTATCAGTATCGGGTGGCGACTCGATATGAAATTCCCTGCACGGTAACAGGATCCGTTACCATCGACGGGCGTCGCTACACCCTCGACGCGGTGCCCGGCCAGCGGGACCACTCGTGGGGAGTGCGGGACTGGTGGGGCATGGACTGGCTCTGGAGCGCGCTGCACCTCGACGACGGAACACACCTGCACGGCGTGGACCTCAAAATTCCGGGGATTCCGCCGATGAGTGTCGGGTACATCCAGGACCGCAGCGGCACGGTGACCGAATTGCAAACCATCTCGCCGACACAGACATTCGACGCGAACGGCCTGCCGGTCACCGCGACGCTGACGGTCGATCCCGGCGGCATCATCGCGACGGTCGACGTGCTCGGGCACGCGCCGCTACGACTGGTCGCCAAAGACGGCCGGGTCAGCCAATTTCCGCGGGTCTGGGCCACCGTGAACACCGCCGACGGGCGGACCGGTGTGGGCTGGTTGGAGTGGAACCGTAATTCGCCACCGCAGTAGCGGGCAACGTGTCCACTGAAAAGCGCTGTCCACCAGACATGGCAATCGTGGTGATGGGCGTGTCCGGCTCCGGCAAGTCGACCGTGGGCGCCGCGCTGGCCAGTCGTTTCGGCATCCCGTTCGCCGATGCCGACTCCTTTCACCCGGCAGCCAACATCGCGAAGATGTCGGCGGGCACGCCCCTCGACGACAATGACCGCTATCCGTGGTTGGCCGCCGTGGGGCAGTGGCTCGCCGACCATGACTGCGGCGTGATGAGTTGCTCGGCGCTGCGACGCCGGTACCGTGACCAATTACGTTCGCACCGAACGACTATCGAATTTCTGCATTTGACGGGCTCACCGGAGCTGATCGACCGTAGGCAAGCCCGGCGAACCGGACACTTCATGCCGCCGTCGCTGATGGAGTCGCAATTCAACGCGCTGGAACCACTCGATTCCGACGAGCACGGGAAGGCGATCGACGTCGGGCAGAGCCTCGACACCATCGTCGAGACTTTTGCCCGGTATCTCGCGGCTAGACCTTGATCACCTGGGTGCCGCCGGCCAACTCGTCGTGCTTGCCCTGCTTGCACGGACTGGCGTTGATCGTCACTGCGATGATTACGTAAGCAGCGAACGCCAGCAGTGGACCGAGGTAAGGCACCACTGCCAGCAACGTGAACGAATTGCGGATTGCCGACTGGGCGACGTCCGGCCGGGGCCGCCCGCCCGGACCCAGGACGCTCAGGCCGAGCAGTCGCTTGCCCAGGCTAGCGCCTTGGGTCACTTCGAACAGCACGAAATAGCCGAACATCAGAACTCCGGAGAACAAGCCGGTCACCAGATACCCATAATCGCGGAAGACGAACATCGTCAACACGAACACCACGATATTCACTACGATGCCGTCGATCAGCCGGGCGAAGAATCGCGGTATCAGGTCACCCGGTTGGACATAAGGCCGCTCAGGCGAACCCGCCGGCGGAACGCGGTAACGCGGAGAGTTGGGATCGAAGTCAGGTGACGTCATGACATGGACTCCTAGCGGCGGTGGTGCTCAACCTACCGCGCCGGGAGAGCCGCCAGCGTCAGGACCAGCGGCGCGCTTTGACCTTGCCGCGGTGGGCCAGTTCGCCTCCGCGTTCACGCGCGGTGTCGGCTAGCTCGCTGCCTCGTTCGTAAGCTCGCTCGCCCAGCTCAGCACCGCGTTCGCGGGCGACGTCCGCCCACTCGCTGCCCCGGTCCAGCGCGACGTCCGCCCACTCGCTGCTTCGGTCCCGCGCGACTTCTGCCCAGTCGCTACCGCGATCGCGTGCAATATCGGCCCATTCACTGCCTCGGTCGCGCGCGATGTCCGCCCACTCGCTACCGCGCTCGAGTGCCTTCTCGCCGAGTTCGCTGCCGCGCTCCCGCGCAGTTTCGGCCAACTCGGCACCGCGCTCGCGCACAGTGTCTGCCAGTTCGGCGCCACGCTTCTTCGCCTTCTTACGGGCCTTCTTGACGACGGGCTTACTCCGCTTGGCTGCAGTTTCGGCCAATTCCTCACCGCGTTTGCGAGCAGCCTCGACCACGGGTGCGCTTCGTTCGGCCGCCGCGCTGGCCAGTTCCCGACTGCGCTCGGCGCCGGAGTGCAGACCGTGCGCGATTCGTTCGGCCAACTCGGAGTCGAACACCGAATCGTCGGACCCCGTCAGCGGTAGTGCTGATGTCACCGCCTCCGAGAGCCGGCCGGCCGCCCGCCGGCCACGCCATCCCAGCGACGGCTTGCCCGCGGTGTCGGCCGCAGCAATGATCAGCCCGCCCAGCAGGCTCAGATCGGTCAGAAGGGCGCGGCGTTGCTCCGCTTTACGTTGCGGATCTTTTTCAGTCCAAAACAGATGCCCGCCAAGGCTTCCTGGTATCACCGTGACTGCCAATGCCGCAGAGGCGATTCGCGGTAGCTTTCCGGTCGCGAGCAGCAGACCACCGCTGACCTGAACGGCTGCATTGATCCGCGCGACCGTCTCGGGGTTTGACGGAACCTTGTCTCCGTAGGGCTCTGGCAGGGTTCGCAGCGCCGCGACGGTGGGCTCAGTGGCTTCGAGAGTGACCGATGGGTTGCGTAGCGTCTCGATTCCTTGACCGATGAACACTGCGGACAGCAAGGGGCGCGCGATTCTGCGGATCAACATGACGGATGTGTTACCCAGCTTGTGCCCCACGCAAACCGGGCCGCCAGGCAGCCTAAGGCGCTGGTGGGGGTGCTCGGTGGCGCACCCACAGCGGCAACACCACCCAGAAACCGAGTTGAGCGACGCCAGCGCACGCCCCGGCGATGGCACCCGCGGGGGTACCGGCCACCGCCCCGAAAATAATCACGGTGACACCGATCAGCGAAATGCCCATAAGCAGCAAACCGGTATACGCCAGCCGGTTCGCCGCGGACACCAGGAACTGGGTTCGGTGTCGGCGGAACAATATGCGATGCATCCCGACCGGGGCTTCCAACAACACCGTCGCACCGACCGAGCAGCCCACTGTCGCCAGGTAGACGATCCGCATCGTCGAGCTCAGTACATCGAAGCGGGGCTGAAACGGCAGTGTCAGCAAGAAGCCGGTGAGTAACTGGACCCCGGTCTGGACGACGCGCAATTCCTGTAACAGGCTGAGCCAATTGCGATCTAACCGTTGGGTTACAGTCTCCGATCGCGCCGTAGTGTCCCAGGCCTGATCGCGTTCAGGATGGTCGGCGGCGTCCATGGGCGTTGATCATGCCAGCCCGCGCCGTCCTGCTATGCCTTCTCGGCCAACAGGAGTCGCGCCGAGGTCTCCAGCCGATCGGCGATCTCGGTGTACGACGCGTAACCCATCCCGGCCCGCACCAACGCTCCCGCGTACAGCAGCTCTAGCGATTCGACCAGGTCAGGCCCGCATCCCTCGCCCAAAGCGGTGACCAGGCGTTGATGTATCTCGCGGCCGATAGACAGCCGTAGATGCTCGACTTCGGGATCCGTGCTGAGCAACGCGTTGGTGACCGCACCGGCCAGCGCCGGCTCGTCGGCAACCAGCAACGCGATCTGTCGCAGCACTGCGATCACGCGGACGTTCAGATCCGGCGACTCAGTCGGCTGAACCGGGCTGGCCGCCAGCCGCCGCCAGAAAACCTCCGCGACGAGATGCTCTTTCGAGGAGAAGTATGTGTAGGCCGTGGCCGCGCCAACGCCCGCCTCCGCGGCGACCATACGAATCGTCAGCCCGGAGAAGCCTTCTCGGCTCAGAACACCGATTGCCGCGTTTCCCAGCCGGTCAACGGTGTCGGCCTGTTTAGCGGTCAGGCGCCGTCTCGTCGATTCCCGAACTACCGGGTTGGACACGTGTCCGGACACTACTACACCGACACAGGTGCGGCAACCGAATGTCAACGCCCGTGCACTACGTTCAGTGGATGATGTCTCCCACAGATCGCACTGCCTACGACGAGCTGACCAGCCGGTTATTCGCCCTGGCGGATCGGGTGACCGGCTTCATGCCCGCTGAGGAGGGCCGCACGTTGCACGACGTGGCGATGGGCTACTTCGACCACGGTGTCGGCGTCGAGATCGGTACGTACTGCGGCAAGTCGACCGTGCTGCTGGGTGCCGCGGCGCGCGCCCGTGGCAGCGTGCTCTACACGGTCGATCACCATCACGGCTCCGAGGAGCATCAGCCCGGATGGGAGTTTCACGACACGTCGCTGGTCGACTCGGTCACCGGGCGCTTCGATACGCTTCCCGCACTGCGCCACACCCTCGACGAGGCCGCGCTGGACGACAACGTGGTGGCGATGGTCGGTAAGTCGACGGTTGTTGCTCAGGGCTGGCGTACGCCGTTGCAACTGCTGTTCATCGACGGCGGTCACAGCGAGGAGGCCGCGCGCAAGGACTACGACGGCTGGGCGAAATGGGTCAGTGCCGGAGGCGCGCTGATCATTCACGACGTCTTCCCGGATCCGCGCGACGGCGGGCGGCCACCTTACGAGATCTATTGTCGCGCACTGGAAAGCGGCGCATTCACGGAGAAGTCCGCGACCGGGTCGATGCGGGTGTTGCAGCGGACCGCGGGTGACGCCGGGGTGCCGGTTTAGCGATCCGACTGGCTGGCGGCGCACTCGCAGTCGTAATCGCTTTCCAGGCCGCGCGGCAGATCGGCGCCCCTGAAGATGCCGTTGCCCGCGGTGGAGCGGGACAGTGCGTCGGCGGCGAGGATCACCGCGGCGCCGGTCCAGGTGGTGCGCTCGACAGGCCAACGTTTTCCATCGCTGAACACCAGCCCGGTCCAGTACGAGCCGTCCTTCTCCCGCAGATGTTGCATGGCGGCGAACTGTGTCAGCGCTGCTTGCCGGTCGCCCATCGCGTCAAGGGCCAGCACCAGTTCGCAGGTTTCGGCGCCGGTCGCCCAGGGTCGGTCGTCGACACACCTGATACCCAGACCGTCGACAACGAAATCGCTCCACCTGTCGGCGATCCGGGCCGTCGCGGCGCTGCCACGCAACGCGCCACCGAGGATCGGGTAATACCAGTCCATCGAGTGATGCGGCTTCTCGGTGAAAGCAGAGGGATGAACGGCGATCGCATGTCCCAGCCGTCCAAGTGCGAGCTCCCACTCCGGTTGCGGCTCGTCGAGCGTATTCGCCAACGCGAGCGCGCACCGGATGCTGTGGAAAATGCTTGCGCAGCCGGTCAGCAGCGCCTCGGTCAGCGGCCCGGAAGGGCTTCGTGCCCAACAGATTTCGCCACCTTCGAGCTGAAGATCCAGCACGAAGTCGATGGCGGCGCGCACCGTCGGCCACATCTTCGTCGCAAAGTTCCGATCGCCGGTGACCAGGACATGGTGCCAGACGCCGACCGCCACGTACGCGCAGAAGTTACTGTCGCTGTTGGCGTCTTCGACGATGCCCGCGCGTAGCTGGATCGGCCAGGACCCGTCCGCGCGTTGTTGTCGGCGACACCATTCGTAGGCGCATCGCGCCGATTCCGTCAGCCCCGCCGCGGTGAGCGCCATCGCGCACTCCACATGGTCCCAGGGGTCGGTATGGCCACCCTCAGACCAGGGAATCTCACCCGAGGAATACTGGAGTGCCGCAATTGATTCTGCGGTCTGACGGCATTGCTCGGGGGAGAGGACGCCGGCGATGCTCGGTATTTTAGACGAGCTCAACGGCGGGTACCGGTTTCTCGAAGTACAACGCGACGCTCTTGCCGATCAGCGGGTTCAGGGTCGACTCGACCAGCCGGGTCAGCATGGGGCGCTGCATCATGTCCCACACCAACATCCGGTGATAGGCGGTGACGACGGGGTGGTCGGATTTATCAACGCCCACAGCACATTTGAGCCACCAGAAGGCAGAGTGCAACGCGTGCGAGTGATGGGTGTGGGTGAACGTCATGCCGCGGTCGGCAATTTTGCCGCGCAGCTGGTTGGCCCGGTAGATGCGAATGTGGCCGCCCTCGTTGCTGTGGTAGTCGTCGGAGAGCAACCAGCAGACTTGTTCGGGAAGCCACCGCGGCACCGTGACCGCCAGGGTGCCGCCGACCTTGAGTACCCGAATCAACTCGGCGATGACGGCGTCGTCGCCCGGAATGTGTTCGAGGATCTCCGATGCGATGACGCAGTCGAAGGTCTGGTCGGGATAGGGCAGTGCCCGAGCGTCCCCGACGACGGCTTCCGCGCGACCCGACGCGGGCACCTCGTGAGCATCTGCCATGCCGCGGAACATCGTTTCGACGTCGGCGATGTCGGTAGCGCTCTGATCGAAAGCCACGATGTCCGCGCCGCGCCGGTACGCCTCGAAACTGTGCCGGCCCGCGCCGCAGCCGACATCGATGACCTTACTGCCCGGGCCGATGCCGAGACGATCGAAATCGACTGTCAGCACAGCTCGCCCACCGCTTCGCTCGGATCACCGGCCGTCCCGGTGCGGGCGATGGCCTGCTCGTAGACACGCACCGTCTGCGCGGCCACCGACTCCCAGCTGAACACCTCGACAGCGCGACGTCGCCCGGCCGCGCCCATCCGTTTGAGTTCGTCGGGGGAGTCCAGCAACTCGCCCACGACCCGGGTCAGCTCGGCAGCGTCACCGGGCGGAACCAGTCTGGCGCAGCCGCCGTCGGTCCCCAGCACCTCGGGTAGCGCGCCGGCGCGACTTGCCACGATCGGCGTGCCACTCGCCATCGCTTCCACGGCCGGGAGCGAAAAGCCTTCGTAAAGCGAGGGGATACAGGCAATTTCGGCGGATGCAAACAGCCGGGCCAATTCGTCGTCGGACAGTCCGCTGGAGATGTGGACGATGTCGGAGATCCCGAGCTCGGCGATCAGCTTCTCGGTAGGGCCGTTTGGCTCGAGCTTGGCGACCAGCTGCAGCTCCAAGTCGTAGTGATGACGGAGCTTGGCGATGGCCTGCAGGAGGTGCCCGACGCCCTTGAGCGGCACGTCCGCGCTGGCGATCGCCATGATGCGGCCGGGAACTCGTGGTTCCGATGACGGCGCGAACATGTCCGTGTCGACGCCCAGCGGCACCACATGAAGCTGGTCCGGGTGGACGCCGAAGTCGGTGGTGATGTCGGTCGCCGACGACGATGAAACGGTCAGTAGCTCGGGAATGCTGCGAGCTACCCGCTCCTGCATTCCCAGAAAGCCATACCATCTGCGCACCGACGGCTTGCGCCACCAGCGCGCCGCGGCGAGATCCACCAGCCGGTCGCGGGTGATCGGGTGGTGCACGGTGGCGACGACGGGCAGGCCGGTCTCCGCGATCTGTAGTAGGCCGACACCCAGGCTCTGGTTGTCGTGTACGACGTCGAAGTCATCCTGGCGATCGGCCAGCAGTCGTGCGGCCCGCAGGCTGAAAGTGCGGGGCTCGGGAAAGCCCGCGGTCCAGACTCCGGCCAATTCGAGGAGGTCGATGCGATCCCGGATTTCCCGGGGATGCGGAATGCGGAACGGGTCCGGCTCGCGATACATGTCAAGGCTGGGTACCTCGGTCAGCACCACCCGCGGGTCGAGTTCTTCGGGGTAGGGCGGGCCGGAGAACACCTCGACGTGGTGTCCCAGTTCGACCAGGCTCCGGCTCAGGTGCCGAACGTAAACTCCCTGGCCGCCGCAGTGCGGTTTGCTGCGATACGACAACAGCGCAATCCGCATACTCACGCCCGATCTGAAGTGGAGGTGCCGAGAATCAGCACGGTGAAAGGTTCGGGCGAGGCCTCGACGAGCTTTCTGGACACGTGTCTGGACTATAGTTTGACAAGCTACCTGATGCAACGCGCAGCTAGCGGCGTTGACTTCGCCCACCCTACCCGGCGGAATGACTGCGGTGACTCGAGCACCGGCCGGCTCGGCGATAACGTGGTGTCATGCGCGCGCTGGTCGTCGTCGACGTTCAGAAAGACTTTTGCGAGGGTGGCTCGGTGGCCGTGACCGGCGGGTCAGACCTGGCGGGCGCGATCCGCGACTACCTGGCCGACGGCGCCGACTACCGCCACGTGGTTGCCACCCAGGATCTGCACGTCGATCCCGGTGACCATTTCTCCGATCATCCGGATTACATCTCGTCGTGGCCGCCGCACTGCCGTGTCGACAGCGTGGGCGCGGATTTTCACCCAGACCTGGATGCCCGCCGCTTCGAGGCAGTCTTTCGCAAGGGCGCTTACGACGCCGGGTACAGCGGGTTCAGCGGTCACGACGACCGTGGCACGCTGCTCGCCGACTGGTTGCGGCAGCGTCAGGTCGACCAGGTCGACGTCGTGGGCATTGCCACCGACCATTGCGTGCGATGGACCGCGGCGGACGCGGCGAGGCAGGGCTTGACGACCCGGGTGCTGGTGGATCTGACCGTCGGCGTGGGGGAGGAGTCCACCGCAGCGGCTCTTGACGCCCTACGCGCGGCGGGTGTCGCGATCGTGGCAAGCCGATGACGGGCCCGGTGGAGTCGGCGCTGCTCGAGGCGGTGGAGCGCTCGCCGGCGGCCGCGGCCGCGCACGATCGCCACGGCTGGGTGGGCCTGTTCACCGAGGATGGAACCATCGAAGATCCGGTGGGTTCGCGGCCGCACACCGGCCCGTCCGAGATCGGTCGGTTCTATGACACCTTCATCGGCCCGCGTGAGATCGGCTTCCACCGCGATCTCGATATCGTCGGTGACTCATCGGTGATCCGCGATCTCGCTCTCGAGGTGGTGATGGGTTCGGCTGTCACCATGACGATTCCGGCTTTCCTGCGCTACGACCTGCGCCGGGTCGACGGTCACTGGAAGATTTCGGTGCTGCGCGCCTACTGGGAGCTGCCTGCTATGGTCCTGCAATTCCTCGGTAATGGCATATCGGCGTTGCCGGCCGGCATCCAGCTGTCGCGGGGGCTGATTCGCAATCAGCGCGTGCGCGGCACCGCTGGTTTCGCGGCCGGATTCCGGCGCGTGGGTTCGCGGCAGAAAACATTGGTCGACACGTTCGTGAACGCCCTGGGACGCGGTGACAGATTTGCCGCGCTCCAGGCATTGTCATCCGGTGCGACAATCGCTTTCGGTGACGACGAGGTCGCCGACCTCACCGAGCTCATCCGGCGATGTTCCGGGCGCGACGGCGACGAAGCTGATCGCCGCGGGTACCACCGTCGCGGCCTCGGTCTCGACGGGGCAGCGTCGCGGCGTCCTGTTCGCCGATGTGGCCCGGGGTGGCACCGGAATCCAGCGGGTGCGCTATTTCGCGCAGTGATGCCCGCTGCGGCGCCCCCAGCAACACCACAGCCGGACCTACTACGAAAGAACTACGTTTCCATCACTGTGAGGCGGAGAGACACCACGAACACCAGCCTTGGTCGCGGTAGACCGTTCGATCGGCGGACCCTGCTACGAGGTGCCGGCGCGATCGGTGCGGCGTCGATGGCGCTGTGGCCCACCGCTTGTAGCAGCACGGACGACGACGCGCTGACGTTCTTCTTCGCGGCCAACCCCGAAGAGGCAGACGCCCGGTTGCGCGTCATCGGTGCGTTTCAGCGCAGGCATCCCGACATCAAAGTACGGACGCTGCTGTCTGGAGCGGACGCGTTGCTGCACGAGTCGATCTACTGCGCGGGAGGCAAGTGCCCGGATGTGCTGATGGCTTGGGAATTCACCTATTCCGGGCTGGCCGAGCGGGGAGTGCTGCTCGATCTCAACACAATGTTGTCGCAAGACAACAAGTTTGCCGCGGAAATCAAATCGGACAGCGTGGCCGCGCTCTACGAGACGTTCTCCTACAACGGCGGGCAATACGCGTTCCCCGAGCAGTGGTCGGGAAACTTTCTTGTTCTACAACAAGATACTGTTCGCCGAGGCCGGCGTGCCACCGCCACCCGGGCGATGGGATGAGCCGTGGAGTTTCGGCGAATTCCTCGATGCAGCCAAGGCGCTCACCAAGCGGGACGGATCGGGTCGGGTCACGCAGTGGGGATTCGTCGACACCTGGGCGCCCTACTATTCGGCGCTGTTGTTCGGCATGAACAACGGGGTCCCGTGGTCGGAGCCGCGGATCAACCCGACGCACCTGAACTTCGATGACGCCGCGTTCATCGACGGCATCCAGTTCTACGCCGATCTGGCCAACCGGCACAACGTCGCGCCCACCGCATCGGAGGCCCAGTCGATGGCCACGACGGACCTGTTCACCTCGGGTCACGCGGCGATGGCACTGGGCGGGCACTGGCGATACCAGACGCTTGACCGTGCCACCGGCTTGGACTTCGACATCACCGTCCTGCCGGTCGGACCGAAAGGGCATGGTGCCAAATCGAATATCGGCACCACCGGGCTGGCGATCGCGGCGGGCAGTCCACGCAAGAAGCAGGCGTGGGAGTTCGTGAAGTTCGCTGCCGGCCCGGTGGGACAGGCCGTGATCGCCGAATCCGGGTTGTTCGTTCCCGTGCTGAAGTCGGCGATCCACTCGGCGGGTTTCGCGAAGGCGCACAGCAGAATTGGAAATCTCGCGGTCCTCACAGGTGGGCCGGCACACGCCGAGGGGCTTCCGGTCACTCCCGACTGGCCGAAGATCGCTGCGCTGATAGATCGCAACATCAGCCCTGTGCTGCGCGGCGTGCGTCCCGCGACGACATTGACGGGCGCGTTGTCGCACCACATCGACGAGGTGCTCCGAACTCCATGACCTCTGCCGATACGTCCACCGCCACCGTGGCCCAGCGGCGCAGGCCCTCTAAGCGACGCGCGCGCGCCGGCCGCTTGTTCGTCGCACCGAACCTGGCCGCGGTCGCCGTGTTCATGCTGTTTCCGCTCGGTTTTTCGCTCTACATGAGCCTGCACAACTGGGACCTGTTCACTCCGGCCAAATTCGCCGGCTTGTCGAATTACCGCGATCTGTTCACCGAGGATCCGCTCTTCAGCATCGCGATGCGCAACACGGTGGTGTACGTGGTGGGCACGGTCGTGCCGACCGTCTTGATCAGCCTCGCGGTCGCCGGCGTGCTCAACCGGAAGATCAAGGGAATCGGTATTTTCCGGACGATCATCTTTCTGCCATTGGCGGTGTCATCGGTGGTGATCGCTGTCGTCTGGCAGTTCGTCTTCAACACCAATAACGGCTTGCTCAATATCGTGCTCGGTTGGGTCGGAATCAGCCCGATCCCGTGGCTGGTGGATCCGAAATGGGCGATGACGTCACTGTGCATGGTCAGCATCTGGCGCAGTGTGCCGTTCGCAACCGTGATTTTGTTGGCCGCAATGCAAGGCGTGCCGGAGAACCTGTACGAGGCTGCCCGTCTCGACGGAGCGGGGGAGGTGCGCCAATTCGTGTCGATCACAGTGCCGTTGATCCGAGCGGCCGTGTCGTTCGTTGTCGTCATCTCGATCATCCACGCGTTCCAAGCGTTCGACCTCGTCTACGTGCTCACGGGGCGGAACGGCGGACCTGAAACGTCCACCTATGTTCTCGGCATCATGTTGTTCCAGCACGCATTCGCGTTCTTGGAATTCGGCTACGCCTCTGCGCTGGCGTGGGTGATGTTCGCCATCTTGCTGGTGCTGACCGTTGTGCAGCTGCGGCTCGGGCGTCGCCGGGCTGCGCAGGAGGAAAAATCGTGGGCGTGACCGCACGGGTGCTCAGCCCAAAATTTCTGCGTGGCGTCGCGGTGTACGCCGCCCTGACAGCGATCGCCAGCTGTGCGCTTTTCCCGATCCTGTGGGCGCTGTCGGGTTCGCTGAAGCGTGCCGGCGAAGTGAGCACACCGACGCTGTTCCCCGCGCAACCGCAGTGGTCCAACTATCGCGAAGTATTTGCGGTGATGCCGTTCTGGCGGATGTTTTTCAACTCGGTCTTGTATGCCGGATGTGTCAGTGCCGGGCAGGTGTTCTTCTGCTCGCTTGCCGGTTACGCGTTCGCGCGGTTGCGATTTCGGGGACGTGACACATTATTCGTTTTGTATCTGGGTACGTTGATGGTCCCACTGACGGTCACGGTCATCCCGCAATTCATTCTGATGCGGGTCGCCGGACTGACCGACACACCGTGGGCAATGATCGTGCCTGGGCTGTTCGGCAGCGCGTTCGGTACCTACCTGATGCGCCAGTTCTTCCGCACCCTGCCCGACGAACTCGAAGAGGCGGCGATCCTTGACGGTTGTACCCCTTGGCAAATCTATTGGCGGATACTGCTTCCGCATGCCAAACCGGCGGTGATGGTGCTGGCGGTGCTCACCTGGGTCAATGTCTGGAACGATTTCCTCTGGCCACTGTTGATGATTCAGCGCAACAGCATCTCGACCCTCACTCTGGGGCTGGTCCGAATGCAGGGTGAATACGTGTCGCGGTGGCCGGTGCTGATGGCCGCATCCATCCTTATTCTGTTGCCGCTGCTGTTCGTGTACGCGATCGCGCAGCGCGCCTTCATTCGCGGCATCGCCGTCACCGGGCTGGGTGGGTAGCTCGTGGCACCAGTGACTTTCGATCAGGCGACGCGGCGCTACGCCGGTGGGACACCGCCCGCGGTAGACCGCTTGGACCTGAGCGTGGGCGACGGCGAGTTCGTGGTACTCGTCGGACCCTCCGGGTGCGGCAAGACCACGTCGCTGCGGATGATCGCCGGACTGGAACCGGTCGACTCCGGTCGCATCTTGATCGGTGCCCGTGACGTCACCGACGATGATCCGAAGGACCGCGACGTCGCAATGGTCTTCCAGAACTACGCGCTCTACCCGCACATGACGGTCGCGCAGAACATGGGCTTTGCGCTCAAGATCGGTGGGTTGCCGAAAAGTGAGATCCGGGAACGGGTTTTGGATGCGGCGCGGTTGCTCGACCTCGAGCCGTACCTGGACCGCAAACCGAAAGATCTGTCGGGAGGGCAACGCCAGCGAGTTGCCATGGGACGCGCGATAGTTCGTCGACCACAGGTCTTCTTGATGGACGAACCGCTGTCCAACCTCGATGCGAAATTGCGGGTGCAGACCCGCAACCAGATTGCCGGCCTGCAACGCAGGCTGGGCACCACCACCGTTTACGTCACCCACGACCAGGTCGAGGCGATGACCATGGGCGATCGGGTCGCGGTGCTGCGTGACGGCGTCCTGCAGCAGTGTGCGGCACCCCGCGAGCTGTACCGGAATCCCGTCAACGTGTTCGTGGCGGAGTTCATCGGTTCGCCGGCCATGAACCTGTTGACCGTTCCGGTTGTCGATCACCGCGTAGCACTGGGGGACTGGTCGTTCCCGTTGCCACGCGAGATCAGTTCTGCAACAAGGGAGCTCGTCGTCGGCATTCGGCCGGAACACTTGGAGATCGACGGAACCGGCGTCGAGATGCAGATCGACGTCGTCGAGGAACTCGGCGCGGACGCCTATCTGTACGGGCGAATCACCAATTTCGACAACGCATTAGACCACTCGATCGTCGTCCGCACCGACGGCCGGGACCCCCCGCCGCGCGGCTCCCGAGTGCGGGTACATCCGCAGCCGGCGCACCTGCATTTCTTCGGCGTCGACGGCGGCCGGCTGCTGTAGCGCGTTGTCGATCACTTGGGGATGTGGGCGGCCATCTGATCGGCCAGCTGACTGGCGATTTCAGCGGGGTCGCCGTTTTGACAGACCTTGGCGACGAACAGGACGTTGCTTTGGGCACGGAAATTGAACGCGCAGCGCCATGGGTCCGGCTGGCCGTTGGTTATCCCGGTGACCACCCATTGAGCTCGATCGTCGGTGATGTCGGGGGCCTTGAGCTGAAACTGAACATGACTTCCCGTTTCACCGGGCACCAGCGCCCCGTCGCACCCATCGAGACCTTTGAACGCATCGTGAAAATAGCGGGAAGCCGTTTGAGCATCGAGATACGTCGCTACTTGTTGGTCGACGATGTGCTGGTAATTGTCTTTCGCCTCGCGATAGTCAGTGCCGCGATATGCGGTGTAGTCGACGCCGGGTCCGAAGGAATTCGCGTCCGGACCCTCCAGAGCACTGCAGTTCGACTTGTCGCCGAAATCTCTCGCGGCCGGGGGATAGAGCACCATGCTGCTATCGCCGAGGTTGGCGCCCAAGATCTTGCTGGCCTCGGGCACTCCCACGATCAGAGACTTGATCTTGCTGGCCGCGAGGAAGTCTGCCGGCGCGGGAGGCGCGGGCTTGTCCGGAGGCGGTATCCGCGCGCTGATCTGGTCGACGGCGGCCGCCGCAGCAGGGGCGCCGTTCGCCCATGCGCACATCGACGCTTCGACTATGACGTTGTCCTTGACGTGTGCCTGATGGTCGCATCGCCATCCAAGGGGTTGGTTCTTGTCGGTGAACTGCAAAGCTCCGAATATCACGGTGTCGCCATTGAACGGACCGGGCGCTAAAACTTTCCAGATGGCGGGATTGTTCTTTGCGGAAATAGAGGCGGAATTGCAGTGGCCCAGCGGTGCGTACGCCTTGTGGAAAATCTCGCTGGCTTTGTCGGACGTTTCAAAAGTCGCAACGTTCTGCGTGAACATCCCGACCAGGCCATCGTCCTTCGATGCTTGGTTTCGGACTGAGCGATAAGCAGTGAATTCCCCGTCCCCGAGGGCGTCCTTCGTAATCCCCAGCGTCAGAGCGCACTCGGGTTTGCTGTAGTCGCCTGACGAGGCATTGGGGGAATCGAATTGCGACCTGTCCTGCAGTGCCAGTCCGGCGATTTCGGTGACGTCTTCGGTCGGCAGGACCAGTGTTTTGATGCTGTTGGCGGGCAGAGGTTTTGGGGCGGACACCGAGGTGGCCGGCGCGGCATCAGGGGCATGGGTCTTCGACGTTTTCTGCGGCTGCACCGGAAACCATGAGGGCGTGTGACTACCACACGCCACGAGCATCAACGCCACTGCCGCGGTGCCGCTGGCCAGCACAACGCGGCGCCGTTGACGATGTGTCATGCAGTTCCTCTCGTCTTTGAGAATGCAGGCCGAAGGTCTGGCTGATGTTAGCCTGCGGATCGAATGCGTTCGAAGGGTATGCAGTGGGTAGCCAGCGGCTTCTGGAATGCTTCGGCCATAGCGAAATTCGTCGATCCAAACGGAGGCAATCCGATCTACGGCGATTTTCCCGATGACCAGCAGGCATACTGAATAAGTCGCGGAAATGCGTTAACGGTATGCTTCTGGTCGTGCAAAAGACCACGTGGAGCGGTACGCGTGGCTGATGAGCAACGTGGTCAACAGCTTCACCCCGGACAAACCGGCCGCCTGATGAAGCGATGCTCCCGACGATCATTTTCCTGGTTGGCGATGGTGCTCGCGTTCAGCCTGCTGCCGGGATGCGCACGCTCCGTCGACGGAACCGCGGTGAGCCCGTCCGACGCCGCCGCCCTGCCGACATCGTTACCGACGGCGAAAAGCGCACCTCCGCAACTCGCGAAGTACTACGACATCAGTCGGCTCAGCCAGCTGGAAGGCCAATTTCCGCCGGGTTTCGACCGCGTACAGAACACCGCCCTGGCGCCTCTGGGACCCGATGCGGAGAAGTTCTTCGCCGTCGGAGTCGGCGACATTCTGAAGGTCGAGCCTCCGCTGTGTCGATCAGTGCTCCAACCGGTACGACCGCCCCAGGATGCGCAGTACACGATGATCGGTGGGCTCGGAAAAGGAGCAATCCTGGTCGGCGCCGTGAGTTCTCCCACGCCGCTTGGGAAACCTGTCGTCCCAAAAGGTTGTGAGCAGGTCGCGGTCACCCAGCGAGTGGCCGGCCGGGTGGTCGTCGCAACTGTCACCCGCCAACCCGGGCCGCCGATCGATGGGATCGTCACCACCGAATCCATCGCCGAGGCCGCCCAGGGGGCCACCAAGTCCTATGTCTTCGCGGCCTTCCTCAGCGATACGGTGGCCGTCACCGCCGAGGGTATTCTTCCCGGGAATCCTGAGGCGGAAGATCTCCTGAGCGGCATGCTGGTGAAGGCCGTGGACGTCATCCGCGCGGCCTAGCGGAAATGACGGTGGACTGGCTGTGAAACCCGCGCACTTCACCCTGGCCGAGAGCGGCGAATTCGAGCCGACCCGGTTCGCGGGGAGTCACTGGGGCGACGATCATCTCAACGGGCCGGCCGTGGTCGGGCTGGCGGCGCAGGCGCTCGAAAGCCGTTATGGGTCAAATGATTTCATGCCTACCCGGCTGACAGTCGACTTGTTTCGTGCCGCGCGCTGTGTTTCGACCGCGGTGAGCGTACGGGTAGTACGTGACGGCCGGCGAGTGCGCAGCGCGGAGTGCGAGGTCGCCCAGGATGGCCGGTTGGTCGCGCGAGCCACCCTGTTGCAATACCGACGATCGACGGCGCCACCGGGCCGACTGTGGAGCGTGCCGACAACAATTCCGTTTCCGCCGTCTCTGGAAACCGGGGTTCAAACGGCCGTGCACAGCGACGCCGCGGACTGGAGTCGCTCCCCGGGTGACCATCAGAACGAATCACGAAAGCGCTTCTACAACAGCGCCATCGACGTCGTGGCAGGCCGACCCAACTCGCAATTCCTTCGAGCAGTGATGGTGGCCGAGGCGACCAGCCTGGTGACGAACCTCGGTACGCACGGGGTCGGCTACATCAACGGCGATCTGACCGTCGGATTGGCCCGCCTCCCGGTCGGGGAATGGATTGGTGTGCAAGCAGATTCGCACTGGGCGGCAGATGGAGTGGCGGTCGGGACGGCGACACTCTTCGACAGGTCCGGCGCTTTCGGATCCGGCATGACGACCGCGGTCGCCAATCCCGCAGCCCAGATCGATTTCGCCAATGATCCGTTCCCGCTGAAGATCCCATAGAGCGGCGGCGGTTACTCCAAGGAGGTTGCAATGGCCGGTGAGCGAACGGCTTTCAATCATGTCGGACTGTGTGTCGCCGACACCGCCCGGTCGCGTCGTTTCTACGAGGGTCTGCTGGATTTCACGTTCTGGTGGGAACTCGCGCCGCCGGACAAGGGCACCGGCCAACTGCTGCAGCTGAACGCGCCGATCGGCCTGCATGCCACGTATCTCGTGCGCGACGGCCTGGTGCTCGAACTGCTTGCCTACTCCCACCGCGTCCTGCGTGGCGGGTCGGATCGCGTGATGGATCAGGTTGGGCTCACCCACCTGTCGCTGTCGGTATCCGACCTCGGTGCGGTGCTGGCGCGAGTGGACGAATTCGGAGGCTCGGTTGTCGACGGAACCGTCTCCGATCAATCGGCGATGATTCGCGATCCAGACGGGCAGCTGCTGGAGCTGCTCCCGGACTCGTGGCTGGCCATCTTGCCGCCGCGCCCGAACCAGGGACCGGATGCAACGATCGACGCATGACGTCCGCACCGGAGCCCGCGCGCGACTCGGATCCACACATCATGCTCGGGTTGGTCGGTGATCCCGGCGCGGCTGCTTCCTTGGCTCGCGAACTCGCCGACACCGAGTTGCATGCCGAGCTAGAGAAGCGGTTGCCCGGCGCTCGCTGGTACATCGAGGTGATGGAAGGACGGCTCGTACAGCCGCCTGCAACCGATGCCGAGATCGTCAAAGCCGCACGGAAAACACTGCTCGAGAAGCAGTGGGACGTCATCGTCGTGTTGACAGACCTGCCTTTGCACGTGGAGCAGCGTCCGGTCGTGGCTCATGCCAATCCGGTCAGCAACGTGGCGATCGTATCGGTGCCCGCGCTGGGGGCGATGGGGGCGCGCAACCGGACTCGCGAGGTGATCGGGCGATTGCTGGTGCGGCTGCTCGGATCGGCTGAAGAGCGGGGTGCCGATGCAGAACGCGGCGGCCGGCGCTCACGGCGGGTCACCGTGCAGCGCGTGCGGGAGCTCGGCACCGATCCGGCCGACGAGGCGTTCTTCTATACCGCCCGGGTACTGACCGGCAATCTGACGTTGATCAGCGGAATGGTGGCGGCCAATGAGCCGTGGCGGTTGTCGCTGCGACTCTCGCGCGCGTTGACCGGCGCGGTGGCCGCGGGAGTGTTCGGGTTGGTGACCGCCGACATCTGGCGGCTTTCGGACGCGTACGGATGGGACCGGTTGGCCGGTACGGCGCTGGTGTCGATCGTCGCGACGGTCGCGACCCTGATCATCGGTGCAGAGCTCTGGGAACCCATCGTCAGCCGCGCAGTGCGCAAGCAGGTGATCCTGTTCAATATCGCGACCGTGCTGACCGTCGCGATCGGAGTGACCGTGCTGTATGTCGCCTTGTATCTACTGGCGCTGATCGCCGCATACTGGTTCGTGGTGCCGCAGATCTGGCGGGACCAGGTCGGGCATCCGGCCGCACTGCGCGACTATTTCGAATTAGCATGGCTGACTTCGTCGTTGGCGATGATCGGCGGTGCACTGGGTGCGGCGTTGGAACCGGACGAGGCCGTGCGCGCCGCGGCGTACGTCCAGCATTTCGAGGACGAGGCCGATATCGACGAAGCTGCCTGACGCTCTATTTCGGCGGCTTCTCGAGGCATGCACCTGGCCAACCGGGTGATACCCGGGATTTCCCTGGTAGTTCGACGGCCGCGTTACGGGCTGAAGCCCAGAGGTTGAGAAACAATAGGCCTGGCAATTGGACTCCAGGGACCGTCGCCCGGCTGCTCGAATACCAGGGAAAACCCGGTATCCCAAAGCCGGCGGACGACTTAATCTCGGGGCGAAGATGACGCCGAGACACCATGTCAGCGCTTGGGGGTGAGTTTGAATAACTGGCTGCAAACATTCGAAGCCAAGGTCGGCGCTACCGCGCGTGCGCTCGTTCTGGTCGCTTTGCTGAATGTCATCGCTGCCGCGGCGCCGGTTATCTCGCCTGCCGCGGTCCATGCCGCCCGCGAAGTCCCCGCTCCCAGCGTTGGCCGGGAGGTGGACATGTTCGGCGAACCGGCGGTCGCCGCGGACTATTGGCGGGAGCAACACGCGTCCGACTGCGGGGAAATGGCGGTGGCCGATGTGGTTGGCCAGGTAACCGGACGCCAGCCGACCGAGCAGCAGATCATCGACTTGGCCGAAAACACCTCCAGCACAGCCGGTCCCGGGTCAATCTGGAAGCCATCGGGGTTCACAGATATACGAGACCTTCCAATACTGCTCTGGCACTACGGGATCAAAGCCGACAACGTACAGACCGACTTCAACGCACTCAAACAGAAGCTGCGAGAAGGCCGGAAGGTCATCGCCATTCTCAACGCCGAAACCATCTGGAATCAGCCCGGTAAGCGAAATGCTGGAAATCATTTCGTGGTGGTGACCGGTATCGACACCAGATCCGGCGTTGTCCACCTCAACGACAGTGCCATACACACCGGTCGCGATGAACAGGTTTTCGTCGCGACCTTCGAGCAGGCGTGGGCTCCGAACTTCCACTCAGCCATCGTGACGCAGTGATTTCAGGAGACATTCAGTGCGACAGCTGCGCGGATCAGAGCCTTCAGCGCCTTTTCATCGATGGTGTCGCCCTCGTGAATGTCGATGGCACGGCGCGTCTTACCATCCAGACTCGAATTGAACAGGTCGGCCGGATCTTCGAGTGAAGCGCCCTTGGCGAACGTCATCTTGACGACGCTCTTGTAAGTCTCACCGGTGCAGATCATTCCGGCGTGATACCACACCGGTACGCCCCGCCACTTCCAATCCTCGGTCACATCCGGATCGGCCTCTTTGATCAGCTTTCTGATGCGAGCAAGCGTCGCGCCTCGCCAGTCATCGAGCTCTGCGATGCGGGCGTCGATCAACTGCGCGGGCGATGTCCCCTCGCCGGACTTCTTAGCCGTTGCCATGTTGTCGAGTATCGCTGATTCAGAGCGGATCGATGGTGAACCCCGTTGGCCTGCGCAGCGTGGCGCCGCCGAGTGGGCCTCCGAGCTCGCCGCCGGACCGCAGCCGGTAGGTGTAACGTCGCAAGTGTTGAACCCTCAGCTAGTTCGGGACGAGTTCGGCCATCCGCCAATCAACTCGAGGAGCAATCGCTCCGACACCCGACATCTCCG
The DNA here is from genome assembly GCA_963750885.1 of uncultured Actinomycetota bacterium. Classification (GTDB taxonomy): domain Bacteria; phylum Actinomycetota; class Actinomycetes; order Mycobacteriales; family Mycobacteriaceae; genus Mycobacterium. The sequence continues at coordinate 331,343 of CAVVSN010000026.1, read as the reverse complement.
GTGATCACCCGAACTCAGGATCGCCATGACTATTTCACGTAGAGCGTTGATTCGACCGGCTCTCCCAGCTGTCGTCCTCGCGTACCTCATCGCGACAGGTTCCTGGCGATGAGGATGCTAGGCGTCGCCGCCATCGCGCTACTTATCGTGAGCCTGCTGGCGGCAGCGATGTCGGCGCGGGTGGTCAAACAGTACGAATCCGGCGTGCTGTTTCGGTTGGGCCGGTTAGTCGGCGAACGTCAGCCCGGCTTGCGATTCATCATCCCGATAGCCGATGTGCTACACCGGATCTCGCTGCGTATCGTGACAATGCCGATCCAGTCCCAAGGGATCATCACCCGCGACAACGTCAGCGTCGATGTGTCAGCCGTCGCCTACTTCAAAGTCGTCGATGCGGTGAAGTCCGTAGTTGCGATTGAAAACGTCGGTGCCGCGATCAATCAGATTGCTCAGACCACCCTGCGCAAGGTCGTCGGTCAGCACACATTGGACGAAACACTCTCCGAAACCGACAACATCAATCTCGACATCCGCGCAATTCTGGACGTCACCACCATCGAATGGGGCGTGCAGGTCACTCTGGTAGAGCTCAAGGACATTCAGCTGCCGGACACCATGAAGCGGGCCATGGCCCGGCAGGCCGAGGCGGAGCGGGAAAAGCGCGCCAAGATCATCGCCGCTGAGGGAGAGTCGCTCGCCGCGGCCGCCTTGGGTGATGCCTCGGACACCATGGTGGCTCATCCGTTGGCTTTACAGCTTCGCAATTTGCAGACCCTGGTCGAACTCGGTGTCGACAAGAACACCACGGTGGTTTTCCCCGCGCCACTGATGTCGACCATCTCGGAACTCGGAGCGTTCTTGGCTCGCGAGACCGCCGCCGCCGTGCAGCCGGAACCACTGTCACCCGTCCCGCCGGCACCGGCCAAGGGTGGCTCGGAGTCCGGCCTCGAGGACATTCTGTGACCGGCAGTGCAACGGTACCGGGTGCCCGCACGCTGGAACCCGGACTGCGGCAACGGATGCACGCGTACTGGCGAGCGGCGAACTACCTGTCGGTAGGCCAGCTTTACCTCTACGACAACCCGCTGCTGACTCGGCCACTAACGCTCTCGGACGTCAAACCGCTCGTCGTAGGACACTGGGGGACCACCCCGGGGCAGAACTTCATCTACGTACACCTCAACCGGGCGATAACGAAGTACGACCTCGATATGTTTTACATCGCCGGCCCCGGCCACGGCGGCCCAGCTCTGGTCGCCAACACCTACCTCGAGGGCACATACTCCGAGATCTACCCCGACGTCAGCCAAGACGAGGCCGGGATGAAGAAACTCTTCACCCAATTCTCCTTTCCTGGAGGCATTTCCAGCCACGTGGCACCAAGCACGCCGGGATCGATCCACGAAGGCGGGGAACTCGGTTACTCACTGAGTCACGCATTCGGCGCGGCATTCGACAACCCCGAGCTGATCGTGGCCTGCGTCATCGGGGACGGAGAAGCTGAGACAGGACCGTTGGCCACTGCGTGGCATTCCAACAAGTTCCTCGATCCCGTCGGTGATGGGGCCGTCCTGCCGATCCTGCATCTGAACGGTTACAAGATCAGTAACCCCACGGTGCTGGCCCGCATCGAGCCCCACGAGCTTGACCAGTACCTGCGCGGCTGCGGATGGGATCCGCGCTACGTCGAAGGTGACGACCCCCAGGACATGCACGAACGCATGGCAACCGTGCTCGACGAGACCATCGAGACCATCCGCGCCATCCAGCGCGCCGCGCGCACAGCGGCCGCGGTCACCCGCCCCCGATGGCCGATGATCGTGCTGCGCTCTCCGAAAGGCTGGACCGGACCGAAAGTCGTGGACGGGCGCCAAATCGAGGGAACGTTCCGCTCGCACCAGGTGCCGTTGCTCGTCGACGCGGCCCATCCCGAGCATGTCGCCCAGCTCGACGATTGGATGCGCAGCTACCGGCCCGACGAATTGTTCGATCACAACGGGCGACTGCTGCCGGAGTTAGCTGCGCTGGCCCCAACGGGGTTGCGACGGATGGGCGCCAACCCCCATACCAATCCCGGGATCCGGCATGAGCTGATGATGCCGGACTACCGCGCCCACGCGCTCGCCGTGTCCGCTCCCGGGGCAGTGAACGCCGAAGACACCCGGGTGCTGGGCGCCTTCCTGCGTGATGTCATTCTGCGCAACGCCCAGCAGCGCAACTTCCGGCTCTTCGGACCCGACGAAACCCTGTCCAACATGCTTGGTGCGGTCTTCGAGGTGACCGACCGGCAATGGGAGGCCGGCACGGTCACCGGCGACGAATTCCTCGCCCCGACAGGGCGAGTGCTGGATTCGATGCTCAGTGAGCATCAGAGCGAAGGCTGGTTGGAGGGCTATCTTCTCACCGGGCGGCACGGCCTGTTCAACTGCTACGAAGCGTTCATCCACATCGTGGACTCCATGTTCAACCAGCACGCCAAGTGGCTCAAGGTGACTGCCCAGCTGCCCTGGCGCCGCGACATCGCGTCGCTGAACTACCTGTTGGCATCGCACGTGTGGCAGCAAGACCACAACGGTTTCACCCACCAGGATCCTGGCTTCCTCGACCACGTGGTCAATAAGAAAGCCGACATCGTTCGCGTCTATCTGCCGCCGGACGCCAATTGTCTGCTGTCGGTGACTGATCACTGCCTGCGCAGCCGCCACTACGTGAACGTGATCGTCGCCGGCAAGCGCACCATGCCGCAATGGCTGAACATCGAAGAAGCTGAGGTGCACTGCACCGAGGGCATCGGCATTTGGGAATGGGCCGGCAACGATGGTGGCACCGAACCGGACGTCGTCCTGGCCTGCTGCGGCGATACCCCCACCCTCGAGGTGCTGGCCGCAGTGTCAATTCTGCGGGAACAGTTGCCCCAGTTGAAGATCCGGGTCGTCAATGTGGTCGATCTGATGAAATTGCAATCCGCCAGTGAGCACCCTCACGGTCTCAGCGACCGTGACTACGATGGTCTGTTCACCACCGATAAACACATCATCTTCGCGTTTCACGGCTACCCGAGCCTGATCCATCGACTCACCTATCGGCGCACCAACCGCAACCTGCACGTCCGCGGCTACATCGAAGAAGGCACCATCACAACCGAATTCGATATGCGGGTGCAGAACAAAATCGACCGCTTCCACCTCGTCGGCGACGTCATCGACCGACTACCGTCGCTGGGCGGCACCGGCGACTACGTCAAACAGGCCATGGCCGACAAACTCGTCAAACACACCCGCTACATCGATATCCACGGCCAAGACCTGGACGAAGTTCGCAACTGGTCCTGGAACCCAGCATTGTGACTGCACCGCTTACCGCCGCCTCGGTCTCGGCGGCAACGGTGCAAGAGATACTGGAGTGGCTCGAGGAACAGCTCGACCCTGGCAAGCGCGCCGGCGAGCCGCGTCGCTTGCGCGGACGCCAACACCGCATCCATCGTCGCGCCGCGCGCTTCAGCCACGGCGGGATCCGTCATCCGAAACCAAATGGTCGCGCGACCAGTGAAGCAAGGCCCACGGCCGCCGCTTCAGTAGTGTCGCCATAAGCCGCGAGCAACCTGGTCAAGGTGATTTGGGCGGATTTGACCAGATCAAGTCGGTGATGTCGGTGAGGCCGATCAGCAGGATCTGATCCGCGCCCCGTTTGCACAGCGTCTCGGATATCACGGTGCGTACCGGGAACCCTTCGGCGTGGAGCCAATCGACAACCACGTTACGGGCGGTGCGCAAATCGGTGACACAGTCACCCGGCGAGGTTGCTGAATGTCCGGCCAACAACTCGGGGAGCCGTTTTCCGGTCAGCGTGATGGTGTCGGGATGGTGGCCGAGCAACGTGGCGAAAGCCGGGTTGGTGTAGACGACGACGCCGTCGAGTCCGGTGCCGAGCATGGGTATAGGTAGCCGGTCGAGCAGTACCGGCGCGGGCAGCGCATGGAGGTGCGCTGCGGGGGCAGTGGGACGCGCGGTCTGGTCTGTGGGTTGCTTAAAAGAATTCGGTGAAGTACTGATGGTCGGTCCCGATGCATAGACGAGCAACGTGTATGTCGAGTGGTGGCGTGATGCGGCCTTTGAATTCGCGGCTATGCGACAACGGCGAAACTCATACCCGGACCAGCTTGGTTGTTCAGCCATTCCCAGCGTACTCCTTTTAAGCCCTAGCGATCGGGACCAGGCAGATTCGCCGAAGTTCAAGCATCGCTGAGGTATTCCACACGTCGACAGGGCCCTGGGCAGGGCGCACACTGGCGAAATGGACTTATGTCGTTACAACGCCGTCGCGTTGCGTGCAGCGCCCCTGCGTGTGCCGCGGTTCTGGGGCCGGATTGAGGCATCGACGTCATCGGGGCCGGCGTGATCGTGCACGCCAATGGACCCAGGCCCGAGCCGCGCCGGGTACTGAACGGCCTTTCAGACATCCGCGCGTTTTTTCACACCAACACCGTGCCGCTGTACTTCATCTCACCGACCCCTTTCAACCTGCTCGGCATCGACCGTTGGATACGGAACTTCTTCTACCTGACCTACTTTGACTCTTTCGAGGGCATACATTCGCGCGTGTTCGTGCCCCGACGGCGCGACCGCCTTGATTTCGACTCCATGGGGGACGTCTGCAACCACCTTTTGTCCGATCCTGAGACGCTCGAGTTCATCGCGGGGCAAGGACCCGGTGGTAAGGCCTGCTTTGTGATGCTGGACGAAGAAACGCAGGCCCTCGCGCGGCAGGCGGGTCTCGAGGTTATGCACCCCTCAGTGGAGCTGCGCAATCGGTTGGGCTCCAAGACCGTCATGACGCGTCTGGCGGATGAAGCGGGCGTGCCGAGCGTCCCGCACGTGATGGGGCGGGCCGGCTCCTACGACGAGCTGTTGGCGCTCGCGCAGACCGCCGAATTGGGCGATGACCTCGTCATCTCGATCCCATATGGCAACGCCGGCAGCGGCACGTTCTTTGTGCACGGTCAGCGCGACTGGGACGAGCACGCCGGTGACCTGACCGCGCAGCAGGAATTCAAAGTTATGAAGCGCATCCGCAATGTCGAGGTGTGCATCGAGGGTGCCGTGACCCGCCACGGCACAGTGATCGGTCCCGCGATGACGAGTCTCGTCGGTTATTCGGAGCTAACTCCGTACCGGGGCGCCTGGTGCGGCAATGACATCTGGCGCGAGGTTCTTCCGCCGAACCAGACGCGTGCCGCGCGCGAAATGGTGGGAAAGCTGGGCGACATTTTGAGCCGCGAAGGGTACCGCGGCTACTTCGAGGTGGATTTGCTGCATGACCTGGATTCCGACGAGCTCTACCTCGGCGAAGTGAACCCGCGCCTGTCCGGTGCGAGCCCGATGACGAACCTGACGACCGAGGCCTACGCCGACATGCCGCTGTTCCTCTTCCACTTGCTCGAGTACATGGACGTGGAGTACGAGGTCGACGTCGCTGAGATCAACGCGCGCTGGGAGCGGGGCTATGGCGAGGACGAGGTCTGGAGCCAGGTGATACTCAACGAGACCTCAACAGACATTGAGTTTTTCACTGCGACGCCACGCACCGGCGTATGGCGCATCGACGACGACGGCCGCTGCTCCTTTGCGCGGTCCGCCAACGACTGGGCCACGCTGCTCGACGGTTCCGAGGCCTTCTACATGCGGGTCGCGGCGCCCGGCGACTTACGCTCTGAGGGCGCCCAACTCGGCGTGCTCGTCACCCGCGGACACCTGCAGAGCGACGACTACCACCTCACCGAACGCTGCCAGCGCTGGGTCAAGGGCATGAAAGCAAGGTTCGCCTCGACGCCGCTCGCTCCGGCCGCGCCGATCGTTTCGCGACTCGTCGCACGGGCGTGAGCGACGGCCGCGTGCCGGCCGGCATCTCACTGGGCAACTGGTTGTCGGAGCCCTATTCGCAGTGGTCGTTTCAGCACGTCGAAGATTTCGTGCCGACCGTGGTGATCTCGCGCGGGTCCGCTCCGGCCGCGGCATTGCCCGCCGCCAGTGCTCCGGTGGCTGATATCCCTGTGACCAGAACCGACGGGGTGGCGACCACGGTCGGCGCGGTAATAGCCACCACCGCAACCGACGGGTGGGCCGTCGCCTACCGCGGGTCGATGGTTGCCGAGGAGTACTTCGACGGGCTGGGGGCGCAGACCCGGCACCTGCTGTTCTCGGTGAGCAAGTCGCTGGTGGCAACCGTTGTTGGCGCGTTGCACGGGGCCGGTGCGATCGAGCCCGAGGCGCCGGTCACGGCTTACGTTCCAGCGTTGGCGAATTGCGGCTACGCCGGCGCGACGGTGCGTCACCTGCTGGACATGAGGTCGGGTATCGCCTTCTCAGACAATTACCTCCACCCGACCGCGGAGATACACCTTCTCGACGAGTCGATCGGCTGGGCACCCAAGAGCGGTCCGGACGGCCCCGGCTCGTTGCGTGACTTCCTGCTGACCTTGCGCCGGAAATCGGCTCACGGTGGCCCGTTCGAATATCGCTCGTGCGAAACGGATGTACTCGGCTGGATCTGCGAGGTCGCAGGCGGCAAGCGGATGCCCGAATTGATGTCGGAACTGCTGTGGAGCCGCATCGGTGCCCAGAGCGACGCCACGATCGGCGTGGACACGGCCGGCACCGGACTATTCGACGGCGGCGTCAGCGCCTGCCTTCGAGACATGATCTGTTTCGGGTCACTGTTCTTGCGCAACGGGGTCTCGCTAACCGGCCAGCAAGTGGTGCCGGAGGCGTGGATCGCCGACACGCTCAATGGCGGGCCCGACTCGCGTCAGGCGTTCGCCGCCAGCCCCGATGACACCCGAATGCCTGGCGGGATGTACCGCAACCAAGTGTGGTTTCCCTACCCGGGCAACAACGTCGTGTTGTGCCAAGGCATGTGTGGTCAGGCGATTTACGTCAACCGCGCCGCCGAGGTGGTCGCCGCCAAGTTATCCACCCAGCACTCGGACGACCCGCACATATTGTTGGACACGCTGCGCGCATTCGATGCCGTGGCACACGCCTTCAGTGGTGGCTGAAATTACAAGACCACGAACCACACCGCGACGTAGTGACTCACCGCGGCGGCTGCGGTGAAGGCGTGAAAAAACTCGTGATAGCCGAAGGTGCGCGGCCACGGGTTCGGCCAGCGAATGGCGAAGAAGATAACGCCGATGTTGTAGAGGACACCGCCCGCGACGAGCAGGCCGACGACGATCGGACCTCCGCCGTCGAGCAGGGTGCCGGCGAACCAGAGCGCCACATAGCCGAGCAAGAGGTACAGCGGTACGCCAACCCAGCGTGGGGAGGACGGCCACCACATCTTCAGTGCCACGCCGGCTGCCGCGCCGGTCCACACGATGGCCAGCACTTCGGCTCCGGTGCGCGGCGGCATCGCCAACAGGGCGAACGGGGTGTAACTACCGGCGATGAAGATGAAGATCGCCGAATGATCGAGTCGCTTCATCCACTTGAGGGCCACCGGGTTATGCCAGTGCTTGCGGTGATAGACGGCGCTGATGCTGAACATCGCAACGATGGTGACGGTGTAGATCAGCGTCGCAAGCACGGCTTTCTGAGACGACGTGATTCCCGCAACCGACACCAGTGCCAATCCGCCCACGGTGGCGATGGCGGCGCAGCAGAGGTGGATCCAGCCGCGTGCGCGTGGCCTGCCGATGAGCTCGGCGACGGTGTCAGCGAGACCTTGGGGCAGGTCATCGACGGCCGGGACCACCAGATCGCCCGGCTGAGGGGCTGTCATCGGGTCTGCACGGCGTGGTGTCATGCAGTACTCGTCGCTAGTACCAATGTTCGAGCAAGACGAGCACGGCAAGCCATCGCGGACCGCGACGACGCAGGTGTGATCCTCATTTCGGCGGCGGTCGGGCCTCGACCCTTCTCGACCGACCTGCCCACGGCCGGCAAGCCGCCTCCCATTTGAGTCACCACGACACGATACCTATGTCCGAGCACCACAAACTCTGGTTACAGGCCACGACCGCGTGGCAGTCGCATAACCATTCGGCATGCTGAGTGTGATGCCGGGCTCGTGGTGAGCGCGGTGTGTCTCCGCTGGCGGTTTCCGGGGGCTATCGTCTAGGCGATGCCTGTCCCCGCACCCGCGCCTGCGGCTCATGTGGAGGGCGTCGAACGGTTTTTGAAGAGTTACCGTTCGATTCCCTCGACGGCGGCTGTCCGACTGGCCAAGCCCACCTCCAACTTGTTCCGCGACCGCGCGAAACTCAGCACCCCTGGACTAGACGTTTCAGGGCTGACGGACGTCATTTCGGTTGACCCGGACGCACGCACCGCCGACGTGGCCGGCATGTGCACCTACGAAGATCTGGTGGCAGCCACCCTCCCTTACGGTTTGTCGCCGCTGGTGGTCCCGCAACTGAAGACCATCACGCTGGGCGGGGCAGTGGCTGGGCTGGGCATCGAGTCGGCCTCATTCCGCAACGGCCTGCCTCATGAGTCAGTGTTGGAGCTCGACATCCTCACCGGCACAGGTGAATTGCTTACCGTCTCACCGCAGCAGCACCCCGACCTCTTCCGCGCATATCCGAATTCGTATGGCACACTTGGATATTCGACGCGGTTGCGCATCGAGTTGGAACCTGTCAAACCGTTCGTCGCACTGCGGCACGTGCGGTTCCACTCGCTGAGTGAGCTGATGGCGGCGATGGAACGCATCATCGACACCGGTGAGTTCGATGGTATCTCGGTCGACTATCTCGACGGGGTGGTGTTCAACGCCACCGAGAGCTATCTATCTCTCGGTGTACGCACCGATGACCCCGGCCCGGTCAGTGACTACACCGGACAACACATCTACTACCGCTCCATCCAGCACGACACCGGCACCACCGACGACCGGTTGACGATCCACGACTACTTCTGGCGATGGGACACCGACTGGTTCTGGTGCTCCGGTGCTTTCGGCGCACAGAATCCCCGTCTGCGACGGTGGTGGCCGCGGCGCTACCGGCGCAGCAGCGTGTACTGGAAGCTGATAGCGCTCGACCGCCGGTTCGATATCGCCGACCGCATCGAAAAGCGCAATGGCCGTCCGCCTCGCGAACGGGTGGTCCAAGATGTCGAGTTCCCACTCGAACGCACGACCGAGTTCCTGGAATGGTTCCTCGAGGCAGTACCGATCACCCCGATCTGGCTGTGCCCGTTGCGATTACGCGATAACGACGGCTGGTCCCTCTACCCGATCCGGCCGGGCCACAGCTATGTCAATGTCGGCTTCTGGTCGTCGGTTCCGGTAGGCGCGACCGATGGCGCGACGAATCGATTGATCGAGGAGAAGGTCGGTTCGCTGGACGGACACAAGTCGCTGTACTCCGACTCCTACTACGGCAGGGAAGAGTTCGACGAGCTTTACGGCGGCGAGACCTACAAGACCGCAAAGAAGATCTACGATCCCGATTCCCGCTTCCTCGACCTTTACGCAAAGGCAGTGCAACGACGATGACGACCACCAAGGAGCCGGCATCGACCGCGACAGGCAAGTTGAGCCTCGCCGAGGTCCTGGCGGTATTCTTCGGCGGCACGGAGTCGTTACGGTTCACTGCCTACGACGGCAGCAGTGCCGGAGTCGACGACGCGGTGTTGGGGATGGACCTGCTGACTCCTCGGGGCACGACCTATTTGGCCACCGCCCCGGGTGAGCTGGGTTTGGCCCGGGCATACGTCGCCGGTGATATCGAGGCGCGCGGTGTGCACCCGGGCGATCCCTACGAGTTGCTCGCATTGCTGGCAGACAAGGTCGACTTCACCAAGCCCTCACCGCGACTGCTGGCCACGATCATCCGCTCAATCGGCATCCAGCGTCTCCTACCGGCGGCCCCACCGCCGCAGGAGGTGCTACCTCGCTGGCGCCGAATCGCCGACGGCTTGCGGCACAGCAAGACTCGTAATGCCGGGGCGATCCAGTACCACTACGACGTCTCCAATTCTTTTTACGAATGGGTGTTGGGGCCATCGATGACCTACACGTGCGCGGTCTATTCAGGCTCCGAAGCGACGCTGGAAGCGGCTCAGGACAACAAGTACCGGCTGATCTTCGAGAAGCTGCGGCTGAAGCCGGGGGACCGGCTACTCGATGTCGGGTGCGGCTGGGGCGGGATGGTGCGCTACGCGGCCCGGCGCGGCGTCCATGCGATCGGCGCGACACTGTCCGCAGAGCAGGCCGCCTGGGCTCAAACAGCGATAAAGGCAGAAGGACTCGGCGAATTGGCCGAGGTGCGTCATTGCGATTATCGCGAGGTCGGTGAAACGGGCTTCGACGCAGTCTCTTCGATCGGATTGACCGAGCACATCGGCGTCAAGAACTATCCGGCCTATTTCGTGTTCCTCAAGTCCAAGTTGCGCACCGACGGTTTGTTGCTGAACCACTGCATCACTCGCAACAACAACAAATCGAACTTCCGTGCGAGCAGTTTCACCGATCGCTACGTCTTCCCAGACGGCGAGCTGACCGGTTCGGGCCGCATCCTTTCCCAAATCCAAGACGTGGGATTCGAGGTGATCCACGCGGAGAATTTTCGTCGCCACTACGCGATGACGCTGCGTGACTGGTCCCGCAACCTCGTCGAGCACTGGGACGAAGCTGTCGCCGAGGTTGGCATTGCCACAGCGAAGGTGTGGGGCCTGTACATGGCGGCATCCCGGGTGGCGTTCGAGCAGAACAACATTCAGCTGCACCACGTGCTGGCTTCCAAGCTCGGCGAGAACGGCGCCGACGGCTTGCCGCTGCGCCCGTGGTGGCAGGCCTAGTCCACTTTCGCCCTACCTGTTGAATTTGGTTGCTTCGGCGAGAGCGTTCGTCGCGCGTTGGCCCGCCTCATGCCGGCTCAGCGCATGGATGGACACATCGTGGCCTTCCGCAGCCTGCCGTAGTGCGCCCACCGTCGCCTGTTCCTTGGACATGTGACCAAACGGCTCGAACGAGTACCAGCGCAGGGCGTTTTCGTGTGTCATCTTGTCGATGTCGCTGTCGGAAGCATTGTTGTGGGACATCACATCCCAGAGTTGCTCGGGCGCCCGGGGCCACATCGAATCGCTGTGGGGGTAATCCGCTTCCCACGCGATGTTGTCGATACCGATCTCGTGCCGTAGTTCGACCCCGACCTGGTCGCTGATGAAACAAGTCAAGAAGTGCTCGCGGAACACTTCGCTGGGCACCTTGCCGCCGAAGTCCTGATGCGTCCACCCGGCATGCATCTCGAAGGTGCGATCGGCTCGTTCCAGGAAATAGGGGATCCAGCCGGTGCCACCCTCGCTCAGGCCGATCTTGAGATCCGGGTACTTCTTGATCGGAGCCGACCACAACAGATCAGCCGCGGCCTGCACGATGTTCATCGGCTGCAAGGTGATCATCACGTCCATCGGGGCGTCCGGTGCGGTGATGGCCAGTCGACCCGAAGAACCGATATGCACGTTCATCACGGTGTCGGTATCCACCAGCGCTCTCCACATCGGGGTCCAGTACTCATCGTGAAAGCTGGGGTAGCCCATAGCGGCCGGGTTCTCACTGAAGGTCAGCGCATGTACGCCACGATTGGCGTTGCGCCGAATCTCGTTCGCACACGCTTCGGCGTCCCAGATCGCCGGTAGGCACATCGGAATGAATCGCGCTGGGTACGCGCCGCACCACTCTTCGACGTGCCAGTCGTTGTAGGCGCGCAACAACGCGAGGCTGAACTCAGGATCCTCGGTAGCGAACAACCGCCCGGCGAACCCCGGAAACGTCGGAAAACAGATGGACGCGAAAATCCCGCCCGCGTTCATGTCCTTGATCCGGTCGTCGACCCGCCAGCATCCCGGCCGGATCTCATCGAGGCCCTGCGGTTCTAGTCCGTACTCTTCCTTGGGTCGGCCGGCCACCGCATTGAGCGCCACATTGGGGATCACGACATCGCGGAATTGCCAGGTATCGCTGCCGTCCGGGTTGTGCACCAACCGTGGCGCATCGTCGGCGTATTTCTTCGGCAGGTGGTTTTTGAACATGTCCGGCGGTTCGACGATGTGATCGTCGACGCTGATCAGGATCATGTCGTCTTTGTTCATAATCCGCTGCTTCCCGATGCGAGTTAGCGGTTAGAAATACTGTTGGATCGACCGTACAGCACCTTCCGGTGATGACCTCGGCTTCCGACCGGTGCAGACCCGAGCAGGCCCTAATCCAATCCAAGCGCCGCCGTCGCTGTCCGCATCAATACCGTTGCGGGAGAACGGATTGCGTCACTGTGACGTAATGCGACCAGGTAGCCGACGGCTGTGATGGGGAAGTGTTTCAGCCCGGCGCTGACGTGCAGAGGCTGCCGCGGGCGAGGCGTACCGCCACGCCGGCCTGATCCGGATTCACCCCGGCTTGGGCGGCTACCGTGCCGATCGCACCCTGCACGCCTTGCCCGGTGTAGAGCGCCCGGCAGGCCTGCATACCGGCTTGCAGCACAGCGTCATCGTCGCCGGGAAATCCGGCACCGCGCGCTTGGTTGATGTATCGCTGTTGTTCCGGTGTGATCGGGATCGGCCAGGCGGATGCGGTGCCGGCGGCAACAGTCACTATTGCGCCGGCCCCGAGTGTGGCTGCCGCCACTCGAATGACGTTGTTGATCAGCGTGGCCATTGGATGCCCCCCATTTCTTGTCGGGGCAGTGCGCCCGACACACCTCACACTAACCGGAGCATCGCATCGGTTGACTCGGAAATTTGCGGATGCGGGGTTGGTCGGTCGCACTGCGCCGCAGAGCAATTCGTCACTGTGACGTATTGACCGTCAAGGGCGACATCGCTGGGGTACCGGTGGTGAACCTCGTGGAACGCGAATCTGGAGCCGGCTGCCCAATGTCGTCGTGTTGTTCTCAAGGACGACGGGGCTGGATCCGAGACAGTTCTCGTAAGCGGTGCGGATTCCGTATCGGTTGTGGGTGAGCGGCTGAAATGCCGCTGGTCGGGGCGTTTCTGGAACCATGCAGGTCAACCTTTTGCCGATAAGCGACATTATGTCAACTTAAAGTTCTCCGGTGCGGGACGGAACAACCTTCCGCTGCCCTGCTCGTCCCGGCGCCTGCACCGCTCCGAAATCCTGGTCCAGCAACGAGTTTCGGCTATAGCCCGGACGGCACGTCCTTGCCGTTTACCGTCACGTCGACCTGGCCGGTCTTCTGGTTGTACTCGATCTTGCCGTGCTCGAAGTTCGCCACGACCAGATCACCGACGGTGTTGTCGTCGCTGATCGGGAAACCCAGCGGACCTGCCGAACCGTTATTGCCGGTAATCGCCGGCGTGCCGTCCGGGCCGCGTTGGATATTCCAGGCCTCCCGGATCTTGCCCAGGGTGATGTACGCAGGCGTGCCGGCCTGGTCGTTCTTGGCGGTTATCACGCCGTCCTGGAACTGCTGGAATACCAAGCCGCTCTCCCGCGTGCCCGCGTTGTGGTCACCCGTTAGTGGTTTGCCGAGAGCCGCCTTCTGATTCTCGGTTGCCGACGAGTATTTGGCAGCGATCGGACCGGTCAGGGTCACCTCGACGTTGTCCTCCCCGACAAGCTTCACGTCCGTAGGCGGCGCCGAAATTTTTGACGTGGTGGTGGCGCCTGCAGCGACCTGAGGCGGTGCCGACGTGTCGACACTCTTGCTATTACTGCAGCCCACAGTAATCAGCGCGACAGCGGCCAGGCCGACCACTGCCGTGTGGCGGTCTGCGATCGTTCTCATGGTCTTCCTCTCGCGTCTTCCTACTTCGTAGCCTCCAGACCAACTTACGGGGCTGCCGGCTGGTCAGCTTTCACTCCCCGTTCGTACGCAGTTCCCAGGGCTGCATGCCGAGGAGACCCGCAAGGTGCCCCTGCATCTGGACGGCGGACGGCAGCGGGCGCCACCATATGGTCACCTCGGCGATCTTGCCGTCTGCGTCGAGCAGGATGTAGTCCATTCCGTTGACTACGGTGTCTTCGACCTGCAGCCGAAAGTACGCGGCGTGGTGCGTCTCGCCGCTGAGGACTTCCTTGTAGGTGAGGTCGGTCGCCACGGTGCCGACCCCCCGCATGGCTTGCAGGACTGCCTCGCGTCCGGTGAGCGGCTCGTCGCCGAGCGGGCCGTACAGCACCACGTCCTCGGCGAGGAGGTCGGAGAGGGCGTCGTTGTCGGCGCCGCCGTGCATGCAGTCGACGAAAGATTCCACGGTGTCGCGGTGCTGGGCGAAGGTGGTCATGGCTACTCCTAATGGTCTGTGTTGCCTGTAATTTGTTGCTCGCTAGATCACCGTGGTGCCGCCGTCGACCACCAACTCCTGGCCGTTGACATAGCTCGAGTCATCGCAGGCAAGGAACAACGCGGCCGCCGCGATCTCCTCAGGGCGGCCCATCTCGCGCCGCGGGATCACTGACTCGAACTGCGCCTTCGCCTCCTCGTCCATCACCTCTGCCAGCATCGGCGAGGCGACCTGGCCGGGGGTCAGCACGTTCACCCGGATCTTCCTGTCCCTCAACTCGGACACCCACACCCGTGCGTAGGCGGGCAGCACGGCCTTGCTTCCCGCATAGACACTCCAATTGGGGTAACCCCGCAGCGATGCGTTTGACCCGGTCATGAAGATCGAGCCGCCATCGTTGAACAGCGGCAGCGCCTTCTGCACCGTGAACAGCGTGCCGCGCGCGTTCAACCAGAAGGCGTCATGGAAGTCCTGCTCGGTGATTTCGCCGAGCTTGCCCTGCTTGCCCGTCCCGGCACTTGCCCACAACACGTCGATCGCGCCCTTTTCCCGCTTGACCGTGTCGAACAAACGGTCCAGATCGGCGAGTTCGGCCGAATCGCACTGCACGCCGGTCACGTTCCGCCCGATCAGTTCGACGGCTTGGTCGAGCTCGTCCTTCCGTCGGCCCGTGATGAAGACGTGAGCGCCTTCGTCGACGAACAATTTGGCACCTGCCAGCGCCATACCGCTTGTCGCGCCGGTGATTACCGCGACCTTGCCTTCGAGTTTTCCCATGATCACTCCAATCTTCAAAAGTGCTGTTGTCAGCTGGCCGCGAAGTAATGGCCGTTGTCCAAATCGGCGAACAGACCGGGCTGAACGGGTTCCCAGCCGAGGGTCTGACGCGTGATGAGGTTGGTCGCCGGGAAGGACCCGGTGACCAGATTCGTGTAAAGCCCGAAGTATCCCGGCAGCATCATGACGTCCTCGGGAACGCTCACGGTGGGCAGGCTCAGATGATTGCCAATGGCCTCGGCGATCTCGCGGAACGGGATACCTCCGTCCGCAATCGCATGCCAGTATCTGCCGGCCGGACCCTTCTCCAACGCCAAGCGAAACACGGAGGCGACATCGCGGATGTGCACGGCGCACCACGGGTTCGCGCCGTCTCCGGGGAAGCCGGCGAAACCCTTCTCCTGCGCGAGCGCGATCAGGCCGGGAAGGAACCCGGCGCTATCGGTCGTGCTGTGCGCGATGAGGGGAAGCCGCACGATCGACGACCGCACTCCCCTTTCGGCGAGGCTGACGACCGCGCGTTCCACGACGTTGCGAACACGCAGCGTGCCCTTGTGCTCGTCGCTGCTGGGCAGGGCCGGGTCCTCCTCGGTGGCCGGCCGGCCCAGGTTTCCGGCCGAACCTATGCTGCCTGCCGCGACCAGTGGCTTTCCGGTGCCGGCGAGTGCCTCGCCGTACGCGAGCACGATCGGGAGCTCCGCGGCGGCCACGGCATCGATCCCTCCGGATGGAAGCAGGTCTTGCCGGTGCGCGACGTGGATGACACCGTCGGAGTCCGCGGCCGCGTCCTTGAGCCCGTTGAGATCCTCGATGTCGCCTCGACGCACCTTGGCGCCCAGCGCGGACAGGGCCACCGCGGCCTTATCCGACCGGGCCAGTCCGGTGACCTCGTGCCCGGCCGCGATGAGTTCGGGGATGATGTACGAACCGGCATGGCCGGTCCCGCCTGCGATGAAAACGCGCATGTGACTGTCCTTCTGCGGTTGGTTCGTGGGAATGCGCTCAGCTGAGAATGCTGACGCTGAGGAAGAAGTTGGTGTGCTGAAGGGAATGGGTCATGACGCCCATCTCCACCAGGCCCGCGCCCTCCAGCCAGTGCGCCATGCTCAGGTCGCCGGTGTCCAGCGGGCGCAGTCCGAGGCTCTCGATGAATGTCGACACGCTCGCTTTGGCGTGCGCGTCATCGCCGGCCATGAACACATCCAACGGCCCGCCCGCAGCCAGGACGTCCCGGAAAAGGGTGTTGAACGCCTTCACGACATGGGCGCTTTTCGCGGCCGCCTTGGCGATCTCCTGCGCGCCGGAACTGCCGTCGGGGGTGACGAGGCCCTTGGCGTCGGGGGTGAAAGGGTTGGTGATGTCGACGATGATCTTGCCGGCCAGCGCGTCCCCGTACTGACTGACGACCGGCACGGCGCTGTCGAATAGGACGGCGAGGATGACGATCTCGCCGGCCGGGGCGGCGCCCCACGTTCCGGTCGTGGCGCCGTCGCCGATCTCCCTGGCCAGGGCTGCGGCCTTGGTCGCATCGCGAGATATGACTTCGACGGCGTTTCCGCCCTTGACGGCCAGGGCGCCGATGGCGCTGGCCATGTTGCCCGAGCCGATGATGCTGATGCTGCTCATGAGGTATCCCTTCTAGCTTGGCTGTCAAAAAGGTTGATGACTCAACCATATGCAATAATGGATGATGCGTCAACCAAATGGGCTAGGATGGAGGCCGATGGAACCGAAATGGCTGGACCCGCGTGAAGACCGCGCCTGGCGGACCTTTATGCACGCGCATCATCAGCTCGTCGCGCACCTGAACCGGGGCCTGCAGGAATCAGGCTTATCCGGCGCCGACTACGAGGTCCTGGCGGTGCTATCGGGTCACAATGGGAACCGCGTTCCAGCTCGCGACCTGTGCAAAGCACTGGGCTGGGAGAAGAGCCGTCTCTCCCACCAATTGCGGCGCATGCAGAAGGACGGGCTGATCAGCCGCGAACCCAACCCCGACGATGCCCGCAGCACCTTGGTCTTCCTGCTGCACCCCGGCCGCGCCGCCATCGAGAAGGCGGCACCAAGGCACGTGGAGGACGTCCGCCGGAACTTCATCGACCTGCTCACTCCGGCTGAGCTCGACATGCTCGCCACCCTCAACGAACGAGTACTGCACCACCTGGCCACAAACTACGACTCCCCTGCGGAAGACGAGCCTGTGTAGCCTTCGTCGGTCGTGAGCGATTCAGCCGCCGGATCAGTTGTCGCTCAGCGCTATCAGACGCTAAGGCGACTCGGGCCCGTGCCAGCCTGGCGTACGCATGTGTCGGGCGCTCTGTGGATCCCACGTCAGATACTCGGACATGTCCTCGTGGCGACCCATCATCGTTGTCGACGCTTCAAGGACCACGTCGCCGTGCTGGTCGGTGCAGACACTTCGGGTCGTGACGATGTCGGCGCCGAAACGCTCGTCGACAGACTCCACGTACATCGTTCCGCGCAGCACATCGCCGGCGACGATCGGCCGGTGATAGCGAAAGCGTTGCTCCACTTGAATCATCTGAATCTGGTCCATGCCCAGGTCGACGTTGCCCAAGAAATGCCGTTGGATCAACGCGGCGAATACCGCCGGGAACGTGGGTGACGCGACGACCGCCGAGTAGCCCAACGCCGCAGCAGCCTTGTCATCCAGCGTGGCGGGATCGGTCGCCTTCACGGCCTGGGCGAAGACGCGAATATCTTCCCGCCCAACCACGAATGGGTCGGGATAGGGCCACACCATGCCTCGGATGTCGGTTTTGAGGGCCATTGCTACGACCCTACGGCGCGGGGCGCGGGATCGGTACTTGCAAACGCCCGAGCCGACGCCACGGTTTCACCGCTATTTCGGCTCTGCTACTTGGGACTCCCACCGATTTCGCCGTTGCTCGTCGGTCTGCTCCCACCACGGCGGTGAGCCACGCTCCCCCAAAGCAACTTTCGCAGACTGCACACCCGCTCGGGCGTCCGACTCCTGCGGTGTTCCCTTGGTACTGCCCACTTCTCGCCGCCACGCCATCAATATGTGCACGAGCTCGTCGCGACGGTCCTCGGGAATGGCGGGGTCAGTAGCACGCCACCGGCGACCGTTGATGACGACGTAGTGCCCGTCCTCGGTGGTCCCCCGTGCGCTCACGGTTCAGTCCGCTCCGCGGCCCGTGCTCTGCTGAAGTTCTTCGATGAGCTCGGATGCCTGAGCCTTGTTCAGGTCATCGGGAATGTCACTACCGGCTTCCTGCCCCAATGTGTGCAGATAGCTCCGCTGCGGTCCTGTCATGGGCTCGTCGCCGGTGACCCAATCTGCTGGATCCTTCTCCGCCGTTTCGTTCGGCGCCTGCTTGCGTGTTCTCGCTCATGTGCGATCACCTCCGGCGACGGAATAGCCTTCGCACACGCGTTCGAAACATCTGATTTTCGCCGGCGGTGATCAGTCGTCGTCGGGCGCCGCTTTCTGCTTCTTGTTGGAGATCTCGATGTGGTAGCCGTGCAGAACGGTCACGATCATCGAGATCGAGACGACACCCTCGGCGATAAAGAAGGCCGCGAAATCGATGAGTGACCCGATTGGTGGGTCGCCTGGCACCGCATTCCGCAACGGGATCAGGGCGAACAGCAATGTTCCGAGGAAGCCCAGCGCGGACCAGAACAACCCGAGCCTGCCGCTGGCGACGTACCACGCCGCAATGAGCGCGGCGATGGTGAGGCACCACATGAACACCATGATGAATACGGCAAACATGACCGTGCTCGTCGAGCGTTCCACAGTTGCCGTTGCGGCAAAGAGTGATTGGGGTGTGGCGATGGTCTTGGCTGCTCCGCCACCGTGGTGGACCTCGATGGATTCCTCTTGGTGCGGAACCATTTTGAAGAACGCGTCGATATTGTCGAACACGGCCCGGACCGGGACCGAGTGCTGATTCGCACCGGTGCCCATCAGTACACGGAAATGGAAGTTCGTCGTATAGCTGTCGAGCGGGTAGTCGGTGATGATTCCGTCACGCAGCGCGAACTGCACCGAGACGAATTCCGGGCGCTCGTTGGCTTTGGCTATCACGGTGGGGTTGGTAACCGCGTTGCTGATGAGCGTCGCGTCCTCTTTGAGATCGTGGGTGCGCTCGTCGACCAGTGACCCCGCCCCTTTGAGCTCCACCTGAGCGCTGATGCGGGCCGTGGACGGGTCGACATTCTGGATCAGGACGGTGACGGTCACGTGGTCCGGATTGGCCGTCTCGCCCAGAACAAGAGCGTGGCGGGCTTTGTGGTGCTCCATCCAATACAGCGAGATGCTCAGAACGGTGAGCGTAATAACAAGCAGCGCAAGCGAACTCAGCCTCGCCACGCTGGGCAGGCGCGGTGCACCGGCCGACGTGGACTCACTCTGGGCGGACGATGACCGACCCAGTGTTGACGTTGACATGATCTGCCTCTCCTGAGGTGACGAGTGTGCGATCGGCGGGCTCGAAGCCCAGCCGCAAGCGCAGAGATCCAGACCGAAGGGATCCCCTCGGTTCGTCATCATGCCCGAATTCGGCGAGCAGCCCACCGTGAGGCGCGCCGTCCTCACCTGTGCATATCCTGGCAACCGCTACCAATCCCCGATACGCGGACGACCTGAAATCCAGCAAAACGAGAGAAACTGTGCGGATGAGCCAGCCCGTCCCAGATCAACGTGCGCCCTCCCCCGCGAGAAATATCGCACGTCTTGTTCTCGGTGCCTTCCTCGGCTACACCGGGGTCAGCCATCTCAGCTTCGCCCGGAAGGCCTTCCACGCTCAAGTGCCGCCGTGGATTCCGCTGAACGCAGACTTCGTCATCACGGCGTCAGGCATTGCCGAGATCCTGCTCGCGGTCGGCTTGGTGGTATTGACGCGCTGGCGAGTGCCGGTCGGATGCGTCGTCGCTCTCTTCTTTGTATTGATCTTTCCCGGGAACATTTCTCAATTCGTCACGCACGCAGATGCGTTCGGCCTCAACTCGGATCTTTCCCGCGGAATCCGCCTGCTATTTCAGCCGCTGCTCGTGGTGTGGGCATTGTGGTGCACAGGGGCATGGGCGGCCCTCCGGCGCCGCCGATCACCAGCTCAGATGTAACGTGACGATCGTGAATTTCTCTCGTACGTGTTCCTCGATTGGGTTCGCGGCGTGTGCCGCATCGGCCGTCTTGGCTGTTGCCGCATGCAGCTCCGACAAGCCGGCTTCGTCGCCAAGCTCGACGTCTCTTCCGGCCGCGCCGGCGATGACCGCAGCCGAGTCACCGCCTGCCACGGCAGACAGCGGCTGCCCCACCCAGGCGCCCGCCAGCGGCGGCACGCCGGAGTGGACGCTGAGCGGGGCAACCGGCAGCGTCGCTGTGACGGGTTCGACGGACACGGCCGCGCCGCTGATCACCGTGACGCAGCCGTTCAGCGTGACTGAGACCGTGGTGCACACGCTGCACGCCGGAGACGGCCCCGTCGTCGCACCCACGGCTACCGTCTCGGTCTGCTACATGGGCGTCGACGGACGCGACGGCAAGGTGTTCGACAGCTCCTACGAACGCGGCACCCCGGCCCAATTCCCACTCGATGGAGTCGTGCCGGGCTTTCAGAAGGCGTTCGTAGGACAAAAAGTCGGCTCCACCGTCGGCGTTGCGATGAGTTCGGCGGATGGCTACCCCGAAGGTCAACCCCAAGCTGGGATCCAGAAGGGCGACAGCCTGATCTTCGCGATCAAAATCCTCAGCGCCGGAAGCTGACCCGGGCTAGCCGCTCTGTTTGAGGATCGGCCGGAGATCATCCAGTCGGTCAAACAGGTGCCAGATATAGCCCGAAGAACCGTCTTCGCGGTGTGGATGCAAATCCGCCAGCAGCGGGTCGTTGCAGTACGAGTCGAACGCCTCCCTCGACTCCCACTCGACGAGGATCAACACCTGGCGCGGCGCGATGTCACCGACTATCGCCTCCTGGAACTCGCCCAGCGCCACCACACGTCCACCATGAGCGGATACCGCGGCGGGAGAACGTCGGGCGTATTCCAGGTACTCGGCACGATCAGCAACATCGAAAAGGTTCAACGCATAGACGGGCACGGCGGCACACTACCCCGCCGAAAGTCGCCGTGCCGATGGATTCGGCACGGCGACTGTCGTATTCAGCGTTGTCGTCTTTATGAATCAGATGCACAGCCCGATCAGGCAGGGCGGAACTTGCGGGCCGCCCCATCCGATCGGTCCGGGTCCACCGAAACCGGGAAAGCACAGTGCGCCAGCGATTGCGCCCGTGCCGATGATTTTCTTCAGCGTCATGACGAACACCCCATTCGTTCCTAACGGTGAAAATTTGTGGTCGTTACCCAAGGAAAATTAGATAGCTGAACTATGAATCACCTTTGATGAGGTCACAGAGTCGCTTTGAGGCGCGGCGCTCGCTTTCCGATCACCAAGATCGTGACTCTTCTGCCCGGCCGAACATGGCGCATACCGTTCACGCGTGACGTCGAGCGTCGGCAGCATCCCGGCCCGTGTTTCCCGAGCAACGCCCGTCACGTTCAGACAGGCGCTCTTCGTCGCCGTGACGGCCGGTCTCGGCTACGGCTTCGACTCGTATGCGGTGAACATCTACGGATTGGTGCTGCCGGAGATCAAGCGGACGTTGCACATCACCGACGCTCAGGCCGGTTACATCGGATCGATCTTCTTACTCGGCTACACGATCGGCACCATCGGATTCGGCATCGCGGCTGATCGGTGGGGACGCAAAGCCACGCTGGGCGCGTCGATTCTGCTGTACGGCGTGACGACATCCCTGGCCGGACTCACCAGCAACGTCGCCGCTTTCACTGGACTGCGATTTCTGACCGGTGTCGGAGGCGCCGGTGAACTGGCCGTCGGCGCGCCCTACACCGCCGAGGTCTGGCCGGCCAAGACCCGCGCGATCGGCGTTGGCGGCGTTATCTTTTCGCTGTTTTCGCTGGGCTATGTTCTGGCCGCAGCCGTTGCGCTGGTCCTGGTGCCGCGGTTCGGCTGGCAGTCGGCGTTCATCGTCGCCATCGTCCCCGCCCTCATCCTTTTCCTTATCCGACGCGGTATCACCGAGTCACACCGCTACGTCGATGTCCGCGCCCGCACGACTGAGAAGCCCCGACTGTGGCGCCTGCCCGGCGTACGGCGGCGGCTGGTGGCCGGTTGGCTGATCTACACCGCCAACGCGGTCGGCTACTGGGGTATGACGCTGTTTCTGACCACCTACATCGTGAAGCGGTTTCATGCCACACCGATCGAGGCGATTCGCTACGCATTGGTGTTCTTCCTGCTGCAGGCCGTCTTTGCCTACCTCGGAACAGCGTTGGCCGACTGGGTGGGTCGAAGGCCTTCCGCGATTCTGGCGGCGGTCCTCGAAGTCGCCTTCACCATCTTGGCCGCCACTTCAGACTCGCTTGCTCAGTACCAGATCTTTGGGGCGATCGCGATCGCCACGCTCGGCTGGTTATGGGGAGTCGGCGACACCTACATCTCGGAGCTGTTTCCAACAGTCTTGCGCGGCACAGGCTTTGGCATCGCAGTCGGTGGCGGTCGGGTCGTTTCGATCGCTGCGCCAACGGTCATCGGCTGGGCAATCACACGCTACGGACTGCAAACGCCGTACCTGGCGCTGGCAGGTCTCTGGGTCTTGACGGTGATCGGCTACCTGCTCGGACCCGAGACAAAGGGCAAGGAGCTGGAAGAACTCACCGACGAGGCCCTGACCGAAGACTGGGCAAGCGTCTAGCTCATTGCGGGTGGCTGGCGATGTAGTCCGCGGCCGGGATCGGTGACGTAGCGGCGTAACCGATGGGCAACAGCACATCGCCTGCGGTCGTGCGGCAGTAGACGTCCCATCGGTAGTAGCCGGGGAACGCCGCAGGGTCGCCGCCGATCAGCGCCGCGTACTGGTTGACCGCGCGAACGTATTCGCTGGCGTGGTTGTACCGGTAGATGGCGTGATCGCGGTCGTTGACGAAGTTGTTCGCGGCCAGGTAGCGGCCCGCCGCGATGATGCTGTCGTGCGGCGAATGGATGTCGCTGCCCTGACCGTAAGCCGCGAACGTCGACGGCAAGAACTGCATCGGGCCTTGCGCGTCAGCCGTGCTCACACCGTCGATGCTGCCCAGTCGGGTTTCGACGAGATTGATCGCGGCCAGATAGTTCCACGCGACACCGGTTTCTGCCTCCGCTTGGTGATAAAAGCCCAGTAACTGCTCGGCTGGAGCGGGCGGCACGATGCGCCACGCGGGCAAGGTCGTCCGGGCGGGGGTTATCGCGTTGAGGGCCCGCCGGGCGTCGACGTTGCGATCATAGGTGTCGAGCAGCGCCGCGGGAATGCGCGGTCGTGTGGTGGCATCCCAGTCCGGATGTAGCCCGATGGCGCGGTAAGCAGCCTGCTGCCGATGCGCCGCCGCCTCGAGCGCAGGCTCCCCGGTCGACGGGTCGCGCAACGCGTGGTCGTCGGCGACAAGGTCGTCGGCCACCTGCGAGGGATTCGGCGCGAGCCTGGGCTGCGCACCGTCGGGGATTTTGGGCACTGCTGCCACCGTCATGGTGGTCGGCGGGTTCGGGTCCGCGGCTGCCCTCGGCACCTGCGGGCCGGGTGGGTGTG
Organism: uncultured Actinomycetota bacterium; assembly: GCA_963750885.1. Taxonomy (GTDB): domain Bacteria; phylum Actinomycetota; class Actinomycetes; order Mycobacteriales; family Mycobacteriaceae; genus Mycobacterium. The sequence goes on along the minus strand of CAVVSN010000026.1, from coordinate 307,690 downwards.
CGCAGCCGGCAAGAAGCAGGATCAAAGCGCCGAGGGCCGACGGCGCGACGCGCCGTACCGAACTGCGGGCGAACACGATCACCGGCTTACAGCGCCGCGGGTAGTGGGAACCACGGGAAATCTATTGGCGGAGACCACGGCACCGGCGGTGTCGGTGCTCCTCCGATGTGCACCGGGCAGTAGACGGCCTCCGCGACTTTGGCGAACTTCGTCGCGAGGTCGCCGTTGAATCCGGAGTTCTGCTGCGTCATGGCGTTGATTACATCAGCTTCCGGGGCTCCCTGGTCCATCAATTCGCACACCCGATGACCGGTGGCCATGGCCTCAGGCGGGTCGTGGTAGGTGATTCCGGCGTTGTTGAGCCCGCGCAGGAATCTTGCGTCGGGGTCCAAGGGGTCGGCGTGTGCCGGCGCGGCAAGCGCGACCAACACGGCAGAGCACAGAAGCGCCACGCGAATTCGCATGACGTCATCCTTATGGAAACCGCGGTCATAATCCAGACCGGAGCGCAGGCGCAACTCCTTGATGAACGTCGGCTTGACGGAACGTTAAGAGCGCCGTGATGCGTTGGCGTGTAACGAGTTCTCAGCCGCGTCGCCAGCCCGCCGTAGGGCTAGGGCACGTCCGATGGCGGCCAGTGCGAGCCCGGCGACACGTGGCCGGGGTCGGCATGCTCGCCGCGGGCCAAGGGCACCCATTGCTCGGAGGGGGCGGGTTGCTCCGACGACGGAAAATCCCTGAGCTTGCCGGACGGCTGCGCATCCCATTTCGCGAATGTCAGCGGCGTCTGCAGCCAAGCGTGCAGCAGGTTATATGTCGCTTCGAGCGACTCGATGTGGGTGCGCTCCCAGCCATGGCTGCCGTCCAGCCCGAAACCGACCAGTGCGGCGCGCGTCCCCGCTCCGGCTTCGATAGCGGCGGCGGCGTCAGATCGGTAGTAGCGGAACACATCTCGCGCATAGGGAATCTTGTGTTCCTCGGCGAGGCGGCACAGCTTGCGGGTCAGGTGATAGTCGAACGGGCCGTGCATATCCGCCATCGGGATCGTGACGCCATCCTCGATCGAGTGCTGGCCCGGGGCGCACACCGCGTTGTCCACCGAGACAAGCTCGGCGACATCGGAAGGCAGGCCATCACTTGCTCCGTGCCCGACTTCCTCGGTGATCGTGACCATGATCGTGGTGCGGTGCGGCAGCACGATTTTTTGTTCGGAGAAGTTCCGGGCCAGGGCGAGCGCAACCGCGACGCCGGCCTTTCCGTCGAGATGACGCGAGACGATGTAGCCGTCCGCGGCGAGCTCGGGGCTGGTGATCAGCCCGACGAAGTCGCCCACGGCGAGGCCGAGCTTGACCAGGTCTTCCCTCGACGAGACCTTGCGGTCGATGCGGACCTCGACGTGCTCCCAGTCTGTGGGTTGGGTGTCGATCTCGTCTCCGAAGGCGTGACCGCTGGCTTTGAGCGGCATCACCGTGCCCGTGATGAATTCCTCGGGGTCGTCGCTGAAGATGCGTACCCGGGCGCCGGTCGCGAACCGGGCCGAGAAGGTTCCGACCGGAATCAGCTCGAGGCGGCCGTTGTCCTTGAGCCTGCGCACCATGCAGCCGATGGTGTCGGCGTGGACCACCAGTGCGCGGTCGGTGTTCTCTGACTCACCCGGAAGATGGGCGATGAGTGCGCCGCGACGGGTCAGCGAGAACGGCACGCCGAAGTCATTGAAGATGTCGCCGATCAGTTGCATCACCGCATCCGTGCGCCCTGACGGGCTGGGCGTCTGCAGCAAAGCCAGCAGCGTGTCGATCATCCACGCGCGGTCGGACTCGGGCATGGCCGCGGTTTTGCCCACGTTGTCTCCCTCGTGCTTGTTCTTCAGAATTACATCCAACCAGCACCGTTGCTGAGTACTCAGGTCCGCGTCGCGGCCCTGACGGCTACCTCAGAACGTACTGGTTCGCCCTCGAGCGTTCGATCGAGGGCTGACGGCCTGTGAGCGGTCAGCCGCTGGCAAGATTGGCGCCATGGCTGTCACGGAATCGCGCGAGGTCGTCATCGAGGCATCGGCTGACGACATCATGGATGTGCTGTTCGACCTCGAATCGTTGACCGAGTGGTCCTCGACTCATCAGCAGGTGGAGGTGCTCGAACGCGATAAGGACGGACATCCGACCAAGTCGCGTCAGGTCGTCAAGATCGTCGGAATCACCGATGAGCAGGTGTTGGACTATTCCTTCCACGACGACGGCGTCAGTTGGACGCTGGTCAGCTCCAAGCAGCAGCGTGCACAGCTAGGCCGCTACACGCTGACTCCCAACGGGAACTCCACCAAGGTCCACTTCGAGCTGACCGTCGATCCGACCATTCCCATCCCCGGGTTCCTGATCAAAAAGGGAGCCAAGGGACTGATGGAGACGGCCACCGACGGCTTGCGAAAGCGGGTTCTAAAGGTGAAGAGCGCTAAGTAGGCGGCCCGAGCCAGGCGGTGAGTGCATCGGTCATACCGGCGTCGACTCCTTCTCCTGCCCAGGCCACGTAGCCGTCGGGCCGCACCAACACCGCCGCTGGGACGGCAACCACGCCGAGGGCCGGAAGTTCCCACGCGCCGACATATTTCGCGTCGACCAGGCGGACGCGATCAGCCCAACCGGATACCTCGACGCTTCCCTGTTCGCCGAAATTGATCAGCGCCGCGCGACCGTGGTGCAGCAGCGAAAACACCCGCAGCGGACCGTCTGTGGTGACCACGTCCAGATCCGGCATACGGCGCCCGATCAGCGGATGGTCAGAGCCGAGGTCGTAATGAATGTCCAGCCCGGACATCATCGCGGCGAAACGCCGACGCGGCTCGTCCATGGCCAGTAGCTCAGTCATGATGTTACGCAACGCTTTTGAGCGGTCGTCATCGGGATAGCGCAGCAACTGCATCTGGGCCATGGTATTTCGCAGTACCCGTGCCGCGACCGGATGCCGTTCGCGGTGGTAGCTGTCGAGCAGGCTGTCCGGTGCTGACCCGTTGGCTACCAGGGCCAATTTCCACCCCAGATTCACCGCGTCTTGGATGCCCGTGTTGAGGCCCTGGCCGCCGATTGGATGATGCACGTGTGCGGCATCGCCCGCGAGCAGGATTCGGCCGGCGCGATACGTCGCGGCCTGGCGGGCCATGTCCGTCGATCTGGAAATCCAAGTGGGGCTGTGGATTCCATAGTCCGACCCGTATACGGCCACCAGGGCCTGCCGAAGATCGTCCAAGGTCGGATCGCTGCCCGGTCCGATGTGCTGTTCGGTCACCATCACCCGGACGGGTCCTCCGTCGGTCGGCTCACTGAGCGCGTGGACGCCGAGGGCGTCATGGCGAATGCCCCACTCGGGCTCTGCGCCGGGCGCGAAAGCCATCTCGACCTCGGCGAGCAGGTAGCTCATCGTCGCGTCCCACCCCGGGAACTCGATACCTGCTGATTTGCGGACTGCGCTGCGTCCGCCGTCGCAACCGACCAGGTAGCCCGCCCGTAGTCGCTGGTGGTCGGACAAATGCACGTCGACCCCGGTGCTGTCGCGGGCGACGGCGGCGACCTCGCGTTGGCGATAAATCGGAACGTTCAGCTCGTCGACCCAGCCGGCCAGGATGCGCTCGATGTGGTTCTGCCACAGAGCGAGGCCATACGGGTGTCGCGTGGGAAAGTCGCTGATGTCCAACCTGATCTGAGCGAACCCCGCTACCTGCGCCACTTGGCCGCTCGCCAGGAAGCGATCCGCGATCCCCCGCTGATCTAGTACTTCGATGGTGCGTGAATGAAGACCGCCGGCACGCGTTCCGATCAGATCCTGGTTGACGCGCCGCTCGACAATGGCGACGTCGATTCCGGCGACCGCCAATTCACCAGCCAGCATCAGCCCCGTCGGGCCTCCCCCGGCGACGACGACCGTATGTTCTGGCTTTGCGTCAGTGCTCACTGAGCAATCCCCCAAATCGCTGAATTTTATTTACGGCCAGCCATTTTGGGACACACCCTCGGTCTTGCCGCAAGCCCCGGGGTGCGCTATAAATTGAAGGTGAGGACGAAAGTCCTCCTCTTTTTGCGCGAATGCGCTAATCGGGTCGCTTAATTCTTGACCAAATCCAAATTAGGTCTTGACTCACTCCAGACGACAGCGGAATATTTGGGTCGTGTCGTCAACGTCGACGGATTATTCGGCACAGCTTCGGACGGCCGATCTGCGTGTGACCCGGCCCCGAGTCGCTGTGTTGGAAGCGGTCCATGGCCATCCGCATGCTGATACCGAGACGATCCTGTCGGTGGTCCGCAGCGGACTTCCCGATGTCTCGCGCCAAGCGGTGTATGACGTTCTCAATGCGCTCACCGCCGTAGGTCTCGTTCGCCGGATCCAGCCGCTGGGCATGGTTGCCCGTTACGAGTCGCGGGTTGGCGACAACCACCATCACGTCGTGTGTCGGTCGTGCGGCGTTATCGCCGACATCGACTGCGCGGTCGGCGATGCGCCATGCCTTACTCCCTCCGACGACGACAACGTGTTGGAGGGCTTCGTTCTCGACGAGGCCGAAGTCATCTACTGGGGCTTGTGTCCCCACTGTTCGAGTGCAGCCCCCGATCACAACCGTGATCACAGCCCAACCCCCCACCCCTGAAAGGAATTCTGTGTCATCCGATACGACGCATAAAGGCAGCGACAGCGAAAATCCGGCCATCGACGCCCCCGAGCCGACGAACGACGCTCCCCGCACGAACCAGGACTGGTGGCCCAACCAGCTCGACGTGTCGAGGTTGCACCCGCACCACCCGAACTCCGACCCGCTCGGCGACGATTTCGACTACGCCGAGGCGTTTGCCGGTCTCGACGTCGACGCGCTCAAGGCGGACCTCATCTCGGTGCTGACGACGTCACAGGACTGGTGGCCGGCAGATTACGGCCACTACGGCGGCCTGTTCATTCGCCTGAGCTGGCACGCCGCTGGTACATACCGGATCTTCGACGGCCGCGGTGGCGGCGGTCAGGGTCTGCAACGTTTCGCTCCGCTCAACAGCTGGCCGGACAACGCGAACCTGGATAAGGCACGGCGCCTGTTATGGCCGCTCAAGCAGAAGTACGGCAACAAGATCTCCTGGGCCGACCTGCTGCTGCTGGCCGGCAATGTTGCGCTCGAGTCGATGGGATTCCAGACCTTCGGCTTTGCTTTCGGCCGCGAGGACATCTGGGAGCCCGAGGAGATCATCTTCGGCGAAGAGGGCGAGTGGTTGGGCACAGACAAGCGCTACACGGGTAAGCGCGACCTCGCGGAGCCCTACGGCGCAACCACCATGGGTCTGATCTACGTGAATCCTGAAGGGCCGGAAGGTAAGCCGGACCCGGTCGCCGCCGCCGTAGACATCCGAGAGACGTTCGGCCGGATGGCGATGAACGACGAGGAGACGGCAGCGCTAATTGTCGGCGGCCACAGCTTCGGCAAGACCCACGGCGCCGGCAACGCCGACCTGGTCGGTCCCGAGCCAGAGGGCGCCCCGATCGAACAACAGGCTCTCGGGTGGAAGAGCTCCTACGGCAGCGGCAAGGCCGAAGACTCCATCACCAGTGGGCTGGAGGTGGTGTGGACCTCGACTCCGACGAAGTGGGGCAATGGCTACCTGCAGAATCTTTACGGCTACGAGTGGGAACTGACCAAAAGCCCCGCAGGAGCCTGGCAATTCACCGCGAAGGACGGCGCAGGGGCGGGCACCATTCCCGATCCGTTCGGTGGACCGGGTCGCGCGCCGACGATGCTGGTCACCGACCTCTCGCTGCGGGAAGACCCGATCTATCGCGAGATCACCAAGCGCTGGCTGGACCACCCCGAGGAGCTGTCCGAGGCGTTCGCCAAGGCCTGGTACAAGTTGTTGCACCGCGACATGGGCCCGATCTCACGGTTCCTCGGGCCGTGGATTCCCGAGCCGCAGTTGTGGCAGGACCCGGTGCCGGCCGTGGACCATCCGCTGGTCGACGACAAAGACGTCACGGCGCTCAAGAAGAAGGTGCTCGAGTCGTCCGGCCTGTCGGTACCGCAACTGGTCAAGGCGGCGTGGTCGTCAGCGAGCAGCTACCGCAACACCGACAAGCGCGGCGGTGCCAACGGTGCGAGAATTCGCCTTGAGCCGCAGAAGAATTGGGAGGTCAATGAGCCCTCCGAGCTCAGCAAGGTGCTGGCGGCGCTGGAAAACATCCAGCGCGAATTCAATGACTCTGCTTCTGGAGGGAAGAAAATCTCGTTGGCTGACTTGATTGTCTTGGCCGGCTCGGCAGCAGTCGAGAAGGCGGCCAAGGACGCCGGCTACGAGATCGAGGTGCATTTCGCGCCGGGTCGTACCGACGCCTCGCAGGAGAACACCGACGTGGAGTCGTTCGCGGTGCTCGAGCCCAGGGGCGACGGGTTCCGGAACTATGTGCGACCGGGCGAAAAGGCGCCGGTAGAGCAGCTCCTGCTGGAGCGCGCCTACCAGCTGGGCGTCTACGGTCCGGAGCTGACAGTGCTGATCGGTGGCCTTCGGGCTCTTGGCGCCAATCACGGCGGCAGCAAGCACGGCGTGTTCACCGACAAGCCGGGTGTGTTGACCAATGACTTCTTCGTCAACCTGCTCGACATGAGTACCGAGTGGAAGCCGTCGGAGACCCAGGAGAACGTCTACGAGGGCCGCGACCGGGCCACCGGCGCCCCCAAATGGACCGCGACCGCGAACGATCTCGTGTTCGGCTCGAACTCGGTGCTGCGTGCGGTGGCCGAGGTCTATGCCCAGGACGACAACAAGGGCAAGTTCGTAGAGGACTTCGTCGCGGCGTGGGTCAAGGTCGTCAACAATGATCGGTTCGACCTGAAGTAACGTTCGAACAGACTGCGCCCCGCGAGCGAAAGTTCGCGGGGCGCAGTGCGTTACGACGACATCAGATCTCAGGAAACCCCGAACCAGTGGCCGACGAGGCGGGAAATCTCGATGTAAAGCGGAATCCCGATGGTGACGTTGTAGGAGAAGGTCAAACCCAGCGATGCGGCCAGGGGCAGCGTCGGACTGGCCTCGGGGATGGCCAGACGCTGAACCGCAGGCACTGCGATATACGACGCCGCGCCGCAGAGCACCGCGAATAGGACATATGTTCCGGGCTGGAGGTCGGTATCGGTCACGTAGGCGTAAGCGTGCGCGACGATGATCCCAAGCGGGGCGAATAAATTGGGCGCCAGAAGGCCGAAGAAGATGAAACCGCGGCCGGCGGCCCTCAGATCTCGCACTTTACTGGCCGCTGTCATGCCCATCTCGAGCAGGAACAGACACAGCGCGCCCTGAAATGCGCTGATGAATAACGAGTCAGCGTCGTGAGTGACCTTGTGTCCCTGCAGGCCGCTGACGAACCCGATGACGATGCCGCCAAAGAGCAGACATAGTCCGGGATTGAGAAAGACCTCCCGCAACAGTTTGCGCGAGAAGATGCCGTCCTTCGCACTGCCGGCGGTGGGCACCCACCCTGGATGCTTCCGCTTTCTCAGCGCGAACTGAATGCGCTCCTCAGTTTCTTCGAGATCCTGTCCGGCTGCCGGCTGCGCGGCCGCGCCGGGACCGAAATTCGCCGGCACACGGCCGATGTAGCCGGGCTCGTTCGGCATGTTCCCGTCGGCGTCCATCCCTCGGGAACGCAGCCGCGCAACGAGATACAGCGCGACCAAGCACCCGGGGACCTCCATGACGGCCAACATGACCGGCATGTAGGCATCGAAGGCCAATCCGACGCCGCTCAGAACAGCCACACAGGTGGCAAAGGTGCCTGCCGAGTCCGACCCGTAGTACCCGGCGACCGTCGCCTTATCTACTTGCCGCAGCGCGGTAAGGCGGCTTAGCAATAGGTACGCGAGCAGACCGATGAAGACGTTCAACACGAAGCCCGTGGCCAGGAAGCCCGTGATCTCGACGATGCTTGACGCCTTGATTTCGGCGAGCTCCTCGCCGCCGTGCCAACCGATGGCTACCAACAAATACATTGTCAAGCCCTGGTAGATCACGTAAGGAAACTCGAAGTCCACCTTCAAGATCCGGAGCAGAAACCCGAAGTAGAAGAAGAGCAGCAGTGGCTTGAAGAGATTGTGCAGGAAATTCTCGAGGAACGAGTGAAGCATTCAATCTCCTCTAAATTCCGAGCCAGTAAGGCTCACGAAATAGGTTGTGAGGCAACAGATTAACCGCGTCGACCGATTCCCTCGCGGCGGGCGGGCTGCTCTACCATAGGCGTGTTAGGCACCATCCCGACAACGTTGTCCACAGCGCTCGCACAAAATCGTCAATCCAGGCGTGCCTGGTGTCAACCGCATTTACGCATTGTTGACAAGACTCGTCTGCCGCGGTCATCTCGACGATTTCCGCCATGGCAACGGTTCTGGTTGTTCCTGGCGCGCGGCATCAAGTGGCGGTGAGTGGGTCGATGAGATCGCGGAACTTCGCCGCGGGATAGACCGTCGCACCCGCATGTCGGACCCGCTCGGCCAGCGTGGCATCCGAGGTTACGACGTTGATTTCCGCGGGGCGTTCCTCGGCGCTGACCAGTCGGACAATCTCGTCATCAGCCGAATTCGCTGCGGCTTTGGGCGCGTGGTGGATGGCGATCGATGACGAGCGAATCGACGTCGGATGCTCGAAGACCACGGCCACGACATGGGCATGTGTCGACGCCCAGCGCTCGAGCTGCTCGACCAGCAGGGCTCTGGCGCGTGGGCGATCCTTCCACCAACCATCCGGTCGAGTCCCGATGACGTTCATGGCGTCGACGATCCATCGCACAACGCCGACCGTACCGACGCAGGCGGGTGGCAATATAAGGGCGTGAATGTGCGGGCGAGGAACAATGTGCGGATCGCCGGAGTCGAAGACGGTCCTACGATCATGCTGGCGCACGGCTTCGGGTGTGACCAGCATCTGTGGCGATTGGTTGAAGCCCGACTTGCGCCGAACTTTCGAGTGATCTTGTTCGATCACGTCGGCTCCGGGGCGTCAGATCCCTCGGCCTGGGACCCGACGCGATACGAGTCGTTGCAGGGATACGCCGACGATATTCTCGGCATCGTCAACGACTTGGACCTGCATGACGTGACATTCGTGGGCCACTCGGTCGCCGCCATGATGGGAGTGCTCGCCGTCGCGACCGATCCGAGCCGCTTCGCCCGGCTGGTCCTTCTTACTCCCTCACCGTGCTATCTCGACCAGGGCGACTATCGCGGTGGCTTCTCTCGTAACGACATCGACGAGCTTTTGGATTCACTCGAGAGCAACTATCTCGGGTGGTCGCGATCGATGGCACCGGTGATCATGGGCACTCCGGAACGGCCCGAATTCGGCGACGAGCTCACCGAGAGCTTCTGTCGCACCGACCCGGCGTGCGCCCGGGTATTCGCACGCACCACTTTTCTGTCCGACAATCGCGCCGACCTTGCTCGAGTAGCGTTGCCTACCTTGGTGATTGAATGTGCGCACGATACTTTGGCACCTCGCGACGTCGGCGCTTACGTGCAGCAACACATCGACGGCTGCCAACTGGTCACGCTTGATGCCACCGGGCATTGCCCTCAGCTCAGCGCTCCGGACAGCACCGCAGAGGCCATCGCTGCATTCGCCGGCGCGACGTGACGCCGGAGTCGGTTACCAGCGAAAACGCCTGGGATCTCTACGAGAATGCGCCGTGCGGCTACGTTGTGGCAGGGCCTGACCGGAGGATCGTCAGCGTGAACGCCACGTTGCTGGCATGGCTCGGCTACGAGCGAAACACGTTGGCCGGCACGCCTTTCACCGATCTGCTGGCCGTAGGAAGCCTCATCCACTACGAAACGCATTTCGCGCCGCTGTTGCAACTGCAGGGCCAGCTTGCCGGCGTCACCGTCGATCTGGTGACCGCAGACGGTGGCCGACTTCCGATGTTCGTGACAGCCAACGTCAAGTTTGATACCGCCGGCCTACCAATGCTGATGCGCATCACGTTTCACGACGCGGGCGTGCGACGCGCCTACGAGCGGGAACTTCTCGACGAGCGGCAACGGGTCGAGAGCGAGCGCGCGCGTGTCCAGGTGTTCGCTCGAACTCTGCAGCGCTCGTTGCTGCCGCCCTTGCTTTCACCACCCGAGGGTTTGGAGGCGTCTGCCCACTACCACGCCGCTTCCGCCGACGATGTCGGAGGGGATTTCTACGACTTGTTCCCGCTGGCACATGACAAGTGGGCCTTCGTCATTGGTGACGTGAGTGGCAAAGGTGCAGGCGCTGCCGCGGTGACGTCACTGACCCGCTATACGCTGCGCGCCGCGGCGGCCTTCGACGACGACCCGATCGAGGTGTTACAGAACCTGCACACCGTGCTGAGTCAGGAGTTCCGGGACACCGTAAATCAATTTGCCACAGTGATTTTCGGCATCCTCACGCCGGCCGATGGCGAGTTCGACGTTCAGCTCGCCAGCGGTGGACATCTGCCTCCGCTGATACTTGGCGCAGACGGCGAAGCGCGCTACGCCGACACCGTCGGTGGCCATCCCGTCGGGATACCCATGGAGCCGAGATTTGTCGCCACGCAATTTCGACTCGGACCGGGCGACACGTTGGTCCTTTACACCGATGGGTTGACTGAGGCGCGGGTCGGTAGTGGCCCAGAACGCTATGACTTCCATGGCGCACTGCTGGAATTCGCCGCCGAGCACGCGCCGGCCACAGCATCGGCAATTGTCGTGGCGATTCAATCGCTACTGGACGGCTTCGGTTCAGGTCTGGAGGATGATGTCGCCGTGTTAGCGCTGGGGGTACCTCCGCGATGAAATTTGTGCTGGCCGCCTACGGGAGTCGAGGCGACGTCGAGCCGTGCGCTGTTGTCGGTCGAGAGCTGCAGCGACGGGGCCATGACGTGCGAATTGCGGTACCGCCCAACGTGGTGGCGCTCGTCGAGTCGGTCGGGCTCAACGCGGTGGCCTACGGACCTGACTCCCACGCGCAGTTGAACACGGCGGCGGATTTTCTGGTCGGCAACATGAACAATCCGTACGCCGCCCTGCCTGAGGTTGTACAACGAGTCGCCCAGGTCTGGGTGGACAAAGGCACGGCGCTGGCGTCGCTCGCAGACGGTGCCGACCTGATTGTGACCGGTATGAACGAACAGCGACTCGTCGCGAATATCGCTGAACAGCAGGATATTCCGCTGGTTGCGCTGCACCTCTTTCCCTCGCGGATCCAGCAGTCGGGCGAATTCGATTCAATGCTTGTCAAGCTATCCGAACAACCCTTGCGCCGAGCTCTGGGCATGCCGGATGTGCCCGAGTCGGCGCCGTCCTTACTGGAGATCCAGGCATACGACGAGCGTTGCCTTCCCGGGCAGCCTGACCAGTGGACGGAGCCGGGCAAGCCGTTCGTCGGCGCGCTCACACTGGAATCACCAACGGATGCCGACGACGCCGTCTTGGCGTGGATTACGGAGGGAACCGCTCCGATTTACTTCGGCCTGGGCAGCACACCGATTTCCCCACCCGCCGAGATTGTGGGCATGGTGATCGCAGCGTGCGCGCAGTTGAACGAGCGGTTGCTTATTTGCAGTGGGCCCAATGACTTATCGGAATTCGATCGTTTCGACCACGTTAAGTTCGTCGGCTCGGTAAACCACGCGGTGATCCTCCCCGGCTGCCGGGCGGCGGTCCACCACGGGGGCGCAGGCACCACCGCGGCGGCCATGCGCGCAGGTGTGCCATCGCTGGTTTTGTGTCTCTGGCTCGATCAGCCGGTATGGGGGGCGGGCATCGCGCAGCTAAAGATCGGTTCAGCGCAACACTTCTCGGAAGTGACGCAAGAGTCACTGATCGCACAGTTGAGGTTGATTCTCATGCCGGACTACCAGACTCGGGCTCGCAATATTGCCGACCAGATGATCTCGCCTCACGAAAGCGCTTCTCGTACCGCTGATCTCGTAGAGAGCTTTGCTCAAGCCGCCCAGGTCACCGATTGAAGTCCCATTGCCCGTAATCCGTAGCCAGTACTTCGTCGACATCGATGTGTATGCCGCCGAGAAGCGGACCAGGAGTTGACGCACTGTTGACCACTTCTTGGTACAGCACCGCGGCGACCTCACGCTGGCCGTGGGACCACGCTCTGGTCTGCCACGCCCACAGGTGCCCCGCTGTGCTCGAATGACCGATCACTGCGTCGTTGATTGCCCAGCGGCAAGCCTGCGCGTGCCCGTAGATCCCGGTTCGCTGCGCACCCAATACCGAGTTGATTCCGCGAAACCACTTAACGGCCAGATTGTTCCAGGTGTCGACGTTGATGTCGTCGTCCACACTGAAGAAGATCGGCGCGGAATCGCTGCCCCCGGCGGCCGTATGGAGTCCTAACGCAGTGTGCGCATCAGCCACGCCCCCGTCAAAGCCGCGGGTAAAATCAGACGGCGCGTTCGGCCAGCCCGGTTTCCCGTACTGGAAGTTGCTGACAATATGTAAACCCGCTGCGCGCAACGCGTCTGCGTACCCCCGGGTCAGGGGCTTCGCCTCGAAGTTCGCGCCCGGTCGCGACTCGGACACGTAATTGACCACCCCGGCGTATCCGGCGGCGGTGATGTCATTCGGTGCGATCCGGCGCTCGGCGAAATCGATCAGCCTGGGGTTGTCGGCAGAGGCGGTGCGCCCGTCGAGAGTGGCATCCAACGGCACCAGGCCCAGCAATGCTGCTGCGGCACCATATTTGGCAAGTTCGCGTCGTGAAATCATCAGCCGGCCTCAGCGAGACAGGAGCGCGGTCGCACTCCAGGGTCGTTTGCCCGGGTGACGAGGATTGGGCTGCGGGCCCCACAGGGCCGGCCACATGAACATCGGCAATCGGCGAAACCGTCTGGCGGCCGCCATGAGATATTCGGATTCGAGAACTCGCCAACCCAGATCTTCGAAATAGGCCAATCCGTTTTCCGGCGCGAAGACGAACGGCGCGTTCTGAAGCATGCCGTTCTTGTTCATCAGCCTCTGCAGGCCCGGCCCGCCGAAGTCAAACATCCACCACGCCACCTCAGGCCGGTTGATCGCCTCCGAAAGTGCTTGGACATCATGGTCTTCCAGATACATCAGCAGACCCTCGGTCAAAACGAGCGCCTTGCCGGCGCCATCCAGGGCGCTGTCGAAGAACGCCGTGCGAGCCACCGGGTCGGACAGGTCAACCGCGGACCGGGTCAACCGGCATCGAGGTGTTTGGTCGGCAAGCAGCGCTGTCTTCTCCGCGAGTAACGGTGGCAGGTCCGCCTCGATCCACTCAAGGTCAGCGGGAAGGTCCAGTCGATACGGCCGGGTATCCAGGCCGGCCGCGAGATTCAGCACCCGGTCGCACCCGTTGGCGATCGCCGCGGCGATGGCGTCGTCGATGATCTTGGTACGTGCGACCAACCACCAGCCACTGCGGCTCGTCACCGGAGTCTTGGCGACGATCGCCCGGCCCTGCTCCCCTGCCAAGCGCTCGGCGAGCGGATCACGGAACAATGCGTCCGCTCGCGCTGACTCGGTGGCTCGATACAGTGCCGTCCACCTGGCCGTATCCGAAACGTGGGTGATCAAATGGCCGGCGTCTGACATACGTTGCGTTATAGCACTCGGCCGCTGGTGGAACCAGGGTTGGGTCGTGTACAAGGGTCTGATGGACGATCCGGCCGCCAGATCCGCCAGCCCGCCCACGCTGCGTGAGGCGATGGCCCAGCGGTTATATCGCCGCGCGGTCATGACGGCGCAGATTACGGTTCCCGCGGTGCCCAGCATGATCGACGAGTACCTCAAGATGTGCGACCACGTCTTTGCCGCCTCAGGCGTCCACTACACCGCCGAGCAATCCGCTCAGCTCAAGTCGGTGCTTGCCGCGGAATTGCTGAAGGCGTATTCGGCGTCATCGCGTTCGAACATCGTGATCTCGTTCCATGCTCCTTTCGGCATCGGGATGAACTATCGCGTCGCAACAGAGTCGGTGACACTTGGCGGCGCTTACGACGGCTGGCTCGACACTCGGGAAGGGCCGCTCTTCGGCACCGAGCCGGATGCTCGGGTGTGGGCGCTGGCCGCCGAGACAGCCGATGCCGCAAGCCATCCGGTACTCGACGTCGGCGCGGGAACCGGTCGCAATGCTCTGGCTCTGGCGCGGCGCGGGCACCCGGTCGATGCGGTCGAGATGAGCCCGAAGTTCGCCGACATCATCCGGGTCGAGGCCGAGCGCGAATCCCTTCCGGTGCGCGTTCTGGCTGGCGACGTGTTCGAGACCATGGACGGGGTCCGCCGCGACTACGCGATGATCATCCTGGCCGAGGTGGTCCCCGATTTCCGCACGACGGGTGAGCTGCGCGGAATCTTTGAGCTCGCTGCCGACTGCCTGGCGCCGGGCGGACGCCTGGTGTTCAACACTTTTCTGGCGCGGGAGGGCTACACCCCCGACGATCCGGCTCGCGAACTCGGTCAGCAGTGCAACACCATGATCTTCACCCGGGATGAATTGAGAATCGCGGCAAGCGAATTGCCGTTCGATCTTGCCAGCGACGATTCCGCTTACGAGTACGAGAAAATTCATCTGCCCGACGGCGCCTGGCCCCCAACGAGTTGGTTCGAAGGGTGGGCCAACGGCCTCGACGTCTTCGACGTCGACCGTGAAGACTCCCCAATAGAGTTGCGGTGGCTCGTCTACCGGAAAGCGTGAGGTTCGACAGTTATGGACGATGAGATCCATTTCGTTGACGCGAACGGACTGAACTTCGCCTACCTGGAGGAAGGCACTGGGCCATTGGTGCTGATGCTGCACGGGTTTCCCGATACCGCGCATACCTGGGACGGCCTTCGCTCCCGCATCGCGGCCAAGGGGTACCGCGCGGTCAGCCCCTTCATGCGCGGATACCGCCCCACCGCGATCCCGGCCCGCGATGCCGATCAAGAGACCTTGGCGCACGACGCCATCGCGTTGATCGACGCGCTGGGCGCCAGCGAAGCCGTCGTCATCGGCCACGACTGGGGAGCGTCGGCCGCGTACGGCGCCGCGGCCCTGGCTCCTGAACGAGTGACGAAGCTGTTCGTTCTCGCCATCCCCCACCCGGCCGCTCTCAAGCCGACGCTGAAAAAGCTCTGGGGTGTCCGCCATTTCGCGGCGTACAAGCTACCCGGGGCGCCGAAACGGTTCGCGCGCAACGATTTCGCGGCGTTGCCGGCGATCTGCCGACGGTGGTCGCCGACCTGGAGCCCGGACCCGAGTGAGTTCGACGCGGTGCGGTCGAGTTTTTCGGATAGCGCGAGTCTGAACGCGGCGTTCGGTTACTACCGGAAGCTCTCGCCGATCCCCAGCGCGTCGTTGAAGAGGCGAATTTCGGTGCCCACTGTCGTGTTTGCCGGGCTCGATGATCCCGTCGCCGAACCCGAGGACTATCGGCCCGCCGCCCGCATGTTCACGGGTGACTACATCGTCGAAGCGGTTGATGGTGGCCACTTCATGCACCGCGAGCACCCCGACGCATTCGCGGAGCGACTGCTGAAATACCTCTGAACGGCTGCTATCGTGCAGGTCCTATGCCGGAAATGGATCGTCGCACCCTGTTCTTGATGACGGGCTTCGGTGCCCTCGCAGCGGCGGTTCCCCTCCCGCAAGCCCGGGCGAACCCCCACCCACCAGCCGCCCCGGCAGGCGGCTACATCTTCTCCGACGATTTCGACGGCGCAGCAGGTTCGGCCCCGGATCCGTCGAAGTGGGCGGTGGCCACCGCGCGTGAACACATCAAAGATCCGACGCACTGGGAGCTGCCCGAGAACATCGGGCAATACCGCGACGATCGCCGCAACGTCTTCGTCGACGGCAAGTCCAACCTGGTCCTCAAAGCCGCTAAAGACGGACCGACGTTCTACAGCGGCAAGATCCAAAGCCACTGGCGAGGCGGCGTGGGTCACACCTGGGAAGCGCGGATCAAGCTCGACTGCCTGACCCCGGGCAGTTGGCCCGCCTATTGGCTGGGCAACGACGATCAGGGCGAAATCGACATCGTCGAGTGGTACGGCAACGGCAGCTGGCCATCCGCCACCACCGTGCACGCCAAGGCGAACGGCGGAGAGTGGAAGACCCAGAACATCGCTGTCGACAGCGCGTGGCATACCTGGCGGTGCCAGTGGGATGCGAGCGGCATCCGATTCTGGAAAGACTATGTCGACGGCGCCCAGCCTTACTTCTCCGTTTCGGCGGACGCGCTGCCGGATTGGCCGTTCAACGGGCCCGGCTACACCGTGTATCCGGTGTTCAATCTCGCAGTTGCCGGGTCAGGTGGTGGCGATCCCGGGGCGGGCACCTACCCGTCGCAGATGCTGGTCGACTGGATCAGGGTCTGGTAAGGGCGCAGACGCAAATGACGGGATGAACCCGCAGGTTCACCCCGTCACTGTGCGAGATGTCAGAAGTTGTTGCAGGTGACCGCGACCTGGTTGATCATTGGCAGATACTTGTTCGCCTGCGTCGGGAACTGCGCCTGCGCGTCGTTGGCCATCTGGACGCGCTGTTCCGGCCCGGAAGCCAGGTAGCGCTGTAGGAAGCCACTTGCCATTCCTGAACTGGTGAGCTTCGTCCCGGCGCCCGGAGAATTGGCATCCAGCGCCCGGACGACCTGATCGTAGTTACAGGTGGTGTTGATTGCCGCCGGCGACAGCCCGTCAGCGGAGGCGATCCCCGCGCCGGCGAGCGCCGCTAATGCCAGACCCCCGGCTGCAGCAGCCAGCTTGCTCATTGAACGCGTGACCATTTAGGAACACCTTCCGGATTACAAACCGCCGAACTTCGGCGTCGATAAGCAGAGTTTACCGGACGGATCCCAAGGTGGACCTTGTCGAGCATTGGACACACAAACCTCACAGGTCACACTTAGCTATTCATTGCAGGGGTACTTTGCGGGTATGTCCGAGGGCCCGGTCCGCAATCAGGCGGTGGATTTCTACCGGGTTTCCGGGGTGATTTTGATCGTGCTGGGCCATTGGCTGGCCGGATCGGTGACTTACCGCGACGGGTCCTTCGGTCGGCAGAACCCGTTGATGGATCAGCCGTGGACGCAGTGGCTCACGTGGGTCTTCCAGGCCGTGCCGGTCTTCTTTCTGGTCGCAGGCTATGCCGCCGCAGTCTCCTGGGGCCGACGGCGCGCTGACGACGGGATGTCGCGGCAGGCCTGGGTGCGGCACCGCCTCGCTCGCGTGCTGGGGCCATCGGCTGTCTACGTAGCGGTGGTGTCAGCGATAGTCGTGGCGTGCGAGGCCGCGGGAGCGGCGGGCTCGCTTCTGGAATACGCGGGCTGGGCGGTGGCGATGCACCTGTGGTTTCTCGCGGTGTACGTGATCGTGGTCTCGCTCACGCCGATAGCGATTGCGGCACAGCATCGCTGGGGACTCCTCGTGCCGGTCGCACTCGCGATGGCCCTTGTCGCAGTCGATATTGCCGCGCTGGCCGGCCACGTCCCGTATCTGAATTGGCTGAATTATCTGCTCTGCTGGGGGCTGCTTTATCAAATTGGAATCGCCTGGCAGAGCGGCCATCTATCCGGAATAAGGCCGGCGCTGCTAGCCGCCGGCTCGGCGTGCGCGCTGTGGCTGCTGATCTGGCTCGGACCCTATCCGGTCAGCATGATCGGTGTTCCGGGCCAGGCCGTGCAGAATACCGAGCCGCCCTCGGTGGCGATGCTGGCGTTTGGCTGCGCGCAGGCCGGGCTGGCGATCTCGATTGCGCCCGCGGTCAACAGGGCGCTGCGACGCGGGGCGGCTGAGCGGATGCTGTCGCGAGCCAACACCGACGTGATGGCCCTGTACCTGTGGCACATGATTCCTGTGGTGATTGTGGCGGTCACCGCCTACCCGGCTGGGCTGTTGCCTCAACCGGACGAGGGTGGAGCTCGATGGTGGCTCGTCCGGTTGGAGTGGGTCGTGATCCTCGGCGTGGTGACAGCTGCCGAACTCGCATTGCTGAGGTGGGGCCGGCGCTTCTTCGCCGCTCCGCTTCCGCTCGTCAATGTGCCAAGCGGTCGCTGGGCCGAACCCGTGCTGCTGGCCGGGGCCCTGATGGCCTCGTACGGGTTCGCGTTTCTGGCCGCCGAAGGCTTCGCGCCGGCCGGGCATTTGCCGTGGCTGACCGTGGCGATTTTCGCCGCCGGGGTGCTCTTGGTAGCGCTGCGTTCGCGAGACCGCGTCGCCGCTGCGGCAATTCCCCTGCGACAGTGACCGTTTGGCGTCTACCTCACGAGCGTGTGGCAGTCGGCATCCGCGTCAGGACGCTGCGTTCAGCGCGGCCAGCGCTGCGTCGTAATTCGGCTCCTGGGCGATCTCAGGCACCAGTTCCTCGTAGGCGACGTTGCCGTCGGCGCCGATCACCACGACGGCCCGTGCGAGCAGCCCGGCGAAGGGGCCTTCG
The DNA here is from genome assembly GCA_963750885.1 of uncultured Actinomycetota bacterium. Lineage (GTDB taxonomy): Bacteria > Actinomycetota > Actinomycetes > Mycobacteriales > Mycobacteriaceae > Mycobacterium. The sequence goes on along the minus strand of CAVVSN010000026.1, from coordinate 289,274 downwards.
GCGATGGTGACGCCGTAATCCTGGCCGAAGCTGTCACGGAACGCCGAGGCGGTCTGCACGTTCTCGATGCCCTCTGCGCCGCAAAAGCGCGCCTGCGCGAACGGCAGGTCGTTGGACACGTTCACCACCGACACGCCGCCCGCGGCGGCACTTTCGTTGAACTTACGCACGCTGGTCGCGCACACCGGGGTGTCCACTGACGGAAAGATGTTCAGCAGCACCGGCTTGCCCTGAAAATGCTCGCTGTTCAGCGCGCCCAGATCCGATCCGGTCAAGTTGAAGGCGGGCGCTTTGGCTCCGACAGCCGGCAGGTCGCCAACGGTGTTGATCGTGTTTCCGCGCAAAGTTATCTGTGCCATGCGCACAGTCTGCCAAGTTCGGCAGGTCGGCGTCGGGGCGGGGCTGTTGAGAAGCCATTTGACCGGACGCGCCGCGGGCTGTCATGCGACACAACGACCCCCTATATAAGGTCTACGTGTGCCTGAGATGAATCGACGCAACGTCATGACGACGATGGGGCTGGGGGCGCTGGCGGCCGCGATGCGGCTCCCGGAGGCTTGGGCTCACCCATCGCCCCCGGCTGCACCGCCCGCGCCCACCGAATCGCCCGGTGCTTACATCTTCCACGACGAGTTCGACGGACCAGCCGGCCAAGGCCCCGACCTCGCGAAATGGACGCCCCAGACCTGGCAGGACGACGTCTACCCGCCGGTAGACGGGATCTACAGCGCTGGGAACGTTTTTCTCGACGGAAAGTCCAACCTGGTCCTGCAGGCCACCCGCCAAGGTGACCAATACTTCACAGGCAAGCTGCGCGGCAATTGGCGGGGCCCGATCAACACCACCTGGGAAGCGCGGATCAAACTCGACTGTCTGTACCCCGGCCTGTGGCCGTCGTTCTGGACCGTCAACGAGGATCCGCAGCCGGACGGCGAGGTCGATCTTTTCGAGTGGTACGGCAACGGCGAATGGGCTCCGGGGACCACGGTCCACGCGGCATCCAATGGGAAAACCTGGGAGGGGAAGTCGATTCCCGGGATGGTGGACGACGCGTGGCACACCTGGCGGATGCGTTGGGATGAGGAAGGTTTCAAGTTCTGGCGGGACTACGTCGACGGTGCAAAGCCGTATTTCAGCGTTCCGCCGAAGCCGATCCACGTGTTCGGTGCTCCTCCCGAGGACAAGCGATGGCCGTTCGGCAACCCCGGCTACTGGCTCTCGCCCATGTTCACCCTCGCGGTCGGTGGCGTCGGAGCGGGCGATCCCGCGGCAGGTACCTTCCCGTGCCAGATGCTTGTCGACTACGTCCGGGTCTGGTAGCGATTACCTGACCGCCTCGATCACCTGGGCCAGGTTGAACTGCCAACGCTCGACCAGCCGGAAGCCCAGATCGTGCGGAACGGCAAAGGCCGGTGTCGCTCCGTAGAGCGGGCCCGGCGGGAGCGCCGGACCTTGCTGGTGAGCCGAGATGGATTTGTCGGCCTGGGTGATGATCCACACGACGCCGCACCGGCTCAGCGGCTTGGCGACCACCTCGGGGATCAAGTTGGTGTCGAAGACGTCGTTGCGGGCCGTCGCGCGTTCCCACAGGGTGAGGTCGATGAGTTTCCGGTACGCGTCGGGCCGCGCCGCCAGCAAGGGGCGCATCGGTGCCGGCATGAACGTGACCGTGTCATTGACGAGTAAGCAGTCCCCGGGTGCCGCCTTCGCGGTAATGAGGTCGGCGACCTGGCTGTAGTCCATTCCGTACTTTGCGTACGGGTTACGTTGGGCCAGAAAATAGTTCGGAGCCGCGGCAATGGCGAACAGGCCGAGTAGAGCTGCGACGGTCCAGGGTCTGGTGGCAACTGCGGCAACGCAGGTCCCGAGGATCAGCGCCATCGCCGGTGCAGTGAAGGCCAGATAACGCGGCGTGTAGATCGGGTGGACGAACATCGACCAGACGACGACTACCGCGGTCGGTATCAGCAGCCAGGCTGTCGCCAAGGTCAATAGTTGCCGATTCGAAACCGTCAGCTGCGCGGATGTACGGAGCCACAAGACAATAGCCGCCGCGATGACCAGCGCCGACAGCAGCGCGAATGCCGGGCTTCTTTCGAAATACTGTTGAATCGTCACATCTTCGATCGTCCGGTGCCCGATCGGTGCAATCCAACTGATCTGATGCGCCTGACCGGTAGCCGCGACAATAAACGGCGCCGTCACGCAGCACGCCACAGCAGAGCTCAAGGCGAACCGCGTGCGCACCGTTTTGCCGCGCTGGAATATCCAGATGAACGCGACGTGCGCAAAGAACAACAGCACCAGGTACAGGTCGAGCATAATGGAGATCGTCAGGACGATCCCGTAAGACAGCCAGGCCCAACGGTTGTCACGGCGTATGGCAAAAACGAGCAGCACCGTCAGCCACACGGCCGCCATCATCGACAGGGCATACGGGCGAGCTTCGATACCTGCCCACGTTGACCGCGGCAAGATCGCGCACACAACTCCCGAAGCGATTGCGGCGTTGCGCGACACGCAAAACTTGCTGAGCACCACCACGCCCGCCGCAGTGCCACCCACCGCAAGACCGCTTGGCGCCCGCGACCAGAACTCCGTGGGCGGGAAGACATTGAACCAGCCGTGCATGAGCAGGTAATAGGCACCCTCGACGGCGTCGACGTTGCCGAACATCTGCCACAACTGCGGTAGGGAACGACTGTATGAGGCCGACACGGTCGCGGCCTCGTCATACCAGAAAGACGGACGGCCGGCGCCGGCCAGACTGATCACTGTGGCCAGCACGCCGACCAGGCAGGGGTCGAGCCAAATTCTCAGCCGGGAGTGATCGTCGCCGCTCTCGGCCGGGCCGTCGAACGTGCTGGGTTGCGGGCTGCGATCAGTCATCATCTGGGCTCGCGGCCATGTTGCCAGAAACGCGCCGAGGCCGTGCGATCGGCTATGCCGCCATGTAGCGCGGTGCACTGCTGTCGTCCTGTGCTTGTGCCGGCGATGAATCGACGCAACGTCATGATGACGTTCGGGGTCGGCGCGCTCGCCGCCGCGATCCCCACCCCGCAAGCCAGCGCCTACCCGTCGCGACCCGCGCCGGTGCCGACGGCACCTGCGCCCGGTGCGCAGACCGGCATCAGCGGGAACTGGCGCGGCGGCATCGGTACCACCTGGGAAGCCCGGATCAAGCTGAACTGCCTGACCGGGGGTGCATGGCCGGCGTGGTGGTTGTCCAACGACTTCCCCGGTCCGGCCGAGATGCTCATCGACTGGATGCGGGTCTTTTGACCCGACCTCCGTCTGACCTCTCCGGTCAGCGCCGCGACTGGCGCACCCGATACGTCGACGGCCAGGAGTGTCGACTGTCGTCCCCGACCAGCGCCGTGCCTTTGCTTCCGACTTTGACGGCGTACGCCTCCTCGCCGGCGCCGACTTCCCGGTTGGCATGCTCGGTGGCCAGGTAGTACAGCTCGTCGATAGTGGCCTCGTGGTAGGCCACGAACGTGGTCTTTCTAACGATGTCGCCCGCCGCGGCGGTCATCCAGTCGGGCACGAACCGGGTGGCTAGCGCGCCCAAGCCCAGCAGCGTGAACGGCACGACCCAGTAGCCGAGGAAGGTCACGGGTGCGTGAATGCGGAAGATAGACGCGTCGTCGGCCGCGAACGCGGGGATCAACGAAGAGACCGTCATAGCGCCGAACACCGCAACCCAGATCCAGGTCAGCCGCGTCGTGATCCGGCCGAACACATCGCTGTTGACTATCGCCTGTGGTTGGTTGGCCGCGGCGTACTCGTGCACGAACGATGTGCCGAATTGCCGGCTGAGCACGGTGACCAGCAGGATCCCTACAAAACTCAGCGGTAGAGCCCAGCGCTGGACCACCAGTGTGCTCGCCAGCAAGGTCAGCAACGTGATCGCTAGAAACGTTGCACCGGAACCGATTTCGAGCGATCGCCGCGGCGTGCGGGTGAGATACCCGGCGGCCAGTCCGCCGATGGCGACTATAAAGGCAACCGAAGACGCCACCTCGTACGGGGTGTTGCCGACCAGAGCCCAGTAGACGAGCCACGGCGCGAAACCAAACAGAATGCCCACAATTGGTCAGTGTATGAGCGCCGTCACGCCGACCGGAGCCTCGGGTGGTACGCGCGGCATGTCGGACCGGCTCAGCGCTGCAGGCTGCGCAGGGTGCTTTTGGCGAATTTATGCAGTACGTCGTCGCGCCTGGACCCCGATTCCCTGGCACTGATGAGCTGGGCGTGCAGGCCGATCAGGAAGAAAGCGGCGCTGTCGTATGCGTCGACGTCATCGTAGAGTTCGCCGCGGATGCGGGCGCGCTCGATTTCGGCGGCCAGCAGCACAAAGACCGGGTGTTTGGTCCAACTCTCGTCTTTGGGCGCCGCCGGTGAGAAGTACAGGCTGATGACATCGCGAAACAGTGCAGCGCCCCAACGGGTCTCGAGCGCGACGACGAGCCTGATGATTTCGTCCAGCACCGCCGGCAGATCGTGGCGGGTGTCGAGGAACCGACTGAGTTCCTCGGCGAGGTAATCCTCGTCGCGGCGAATCAACTCGAGCAGGACGTGATCCTTGGTGGGAAAGTGAAAGTAGAAGGTGCTGCGCGCGACGCCCGCCGCCTCGACGATCGCGTTGATATCCGCCGAATGTGCCCCGGCACGCTGGAACTCCACGATGGCGGCATCGAGCACCCGCGCGCGCGTCTTGCGGCGCTGGGCTTCACGACCGGTCGCGATGTCTTGCACGCCCTCATTCTGCCGCATGCGAGGTAATCGCTGACAGATATCAGTCGAACTTGGCAATAACCGCGCTCGGGCCGCGACGATGCGGCGAGTTTCGTTGTCATTTGTCAGCGAGCGTGCTAGATCTAGAACCGCGGTGCGGGCGGCGAATCCGCGTCAGGTGAGGCAGGGACGGGTATCGATGAACACCAGAGGTCAACGCATCCTGTTGTGGACGGCGCCGCCGGCGGTGGCGCTTTTCGCACTGGCCTACCTGGTGTTTCCGGTGTTCTCCCCGCCGTTGTCGCCGACCTTGACGCCCGATCAAGTGGCCGCGTTCTTCCGGGAGCAATGTCACCGGCATCCTGGGCGTGTCGATCCTCTGCAATCTCATTGCGTGCTCGTTGGTTCCGCTGTTCGCGGTGACCGCCGTGCAGATTTCCCGGGCTGCTACGTCAAGCCCGGTCCTGACCTATGCGTATGTCATTTGCGTCGGGATAGGCGCGACAGCGTTCATCCTCGCCGACTATTGCTGGGGCATGGCGGCTTTCAGGCCCGACCGCGACCCCCAGCTGATCAGTCTGCTCAACGACATGGCCTGGTTCTTCTTCGTCGCGCCGGTCGGCACGATCATGGTGCAGAACCTGTGCTTCGCGTTGAGCGTCTACCTCGATGACCGTCCAGAGCCGATCTTCCCGCGCTGGGTCGCGCACTTCAACGTCGCGACCGTCGCGCTGCTGGCCCCCAGCGCGTTCTCGATCCTCTACAAATCGGGTCCACTCGCCTGCAATGGCGCGCTGTCATTCACGTTGCGGCTGACGACATTTGCGGTCTACATCGCGGTGATGTTCTGGGCGCTGTTACGCGCGGTCAAACACCAAGGCGACGATCGGGTGGTTCTCGCATGAGCGGGCAGAGTGGCCGGCGCATGCGTCGTGGCGTACGAACCGCAAACTCGATCAGTGGATCGCGTTTTGGAGCGTGCCCTTCTTCTTCAACCTGTTCGGGCTGGTGTTCGTGCCGCTGAGTTGGATGATGCCGCCGCGTTCGCCGAGCAGCTCCACGCCGCACATCGTCGACTTCATGCACTCGCACAATCTGCTCATCGCGTGCGTGATCCTGACGCTGGCTTACGGCCTCGCCCCGGTGTCGAACGGCTGTTACCTGATGCAGGTCAAGCGGATGTCGGTCAGTCCGGCGTTTCGCTATTCGATGATGATCGGCGCTATCACCGGCGCGATCGTCGGCATGCTGTTCCCGATGTTCTGCTTCGGCCTCGGCGCATTTCGCCCCGGGTACAGCTCGGCGATCCTGACGATGCTCTACGACTTCGGCTACCTGGCGTTCATCGGTTCGCTGGGCTGCTTCTGCGTCATGTGGATGGCCTTCGGTCTGGCCATCATTCTCGACGAGAACAACATTCTGCCGAAGTGGTTGGGCTACTACACCATTTGGCAATACGTGACCGAGCTGATGGCCGCGCCGGTCTGGATCACCAAAACGGGACCCTTCGCCTGGAACGGCTTGATGACCTTCTGGTTCGCGATGACGCTCTATGTCTCGTGGCAAATCATCGTGTACATCTGCATCTACCGGGCGATCAAAAGTCAACCCGAGGCCGAACTCGACAATGCCCCGGCTGAACCACCGCCCGCCGCCCCAGCGGAGACTCGCGCATGACCGACATCGCTCAAGGCCCGACCACCGACGTCGACGAGTCTCCGCCACCTTGCGCACGCGGCCATGTCCCCGGCGACTCGAGCATGTGGTTTTTCGTCATCGGAGACTTGCTGATCTTCGGCGTCTATTTCGTCGGCTACATGTACTTCCGCGGCCAGAACCGCGAACTGTTCCTCGCCGACCAGGCTCAGCTGAATCTGGACATCGGTGCCGTCAACACCGTTGTGCTGCTGACAAGTTCACTCTTCGTGGCACTCGGTGTCGCCGCGGCGCGGGCCGGAGAGCGAACGGAGGCGCTGCGACGGTTCTGGATCGCGCTGGCCTTCGGCGCCGCCTTCCCGCTGCTCAAGATGTTCGAGTGGATTCCCGAAATCAAGCAGGGGTCTCACGCCGGGCAAAGACCTGTTCTTCATGTATTACTACGTGATGACCGGCATGCACCTGTGCCATGTCGCCCTCGGTCTGGTCATCCTGTGTTTCATCATCCGCAACCTGAAAGCGGCTCAGGCGCTGAGGATCTCGCTGGTCGAGACAGGCGCCACCTACTGGCACATGGTCGACGTTCTATGGCTGGTCCTGTTCGCCTTGCTCTATCTGATGAGGTAAACCATGACGTCCCTGATCCGCAATCCACTGACGATCGTGTGGGCGTTGCTCACGACGGTCACCATCGTGTCGTCGTTGATCGCCCTCGACGGCGGAGCCTCGCACCAGATCAACACGACGGTCACGACCGTCGTGCTGCTGATCGCAGCGGTCAAGGCGTTCTTGGTGATATGGCATTTCATGGAGGTTCGCCGCGCACCCGTCTGGCTGAAGTTGACCACCGGTGGATGGGTGCTCGCGCTTTTCGGGTTGCTGCTCGGCTTCTACTTCGCGAGCCTTTGATTGACTGAACGCCGGCGGTTAGCTTTTGCGCCAACTCCCACGCAGTCTCAGCCATGCCGCGATAGCGTTCGCGATATTCATCGGTGCCGGCCCGCGAATCAGCCGCGTTGCCGTCCACGCCCCGACGCCAGACCCCAGCGGTGATCGAGGCCAGCCGGAACATCGAGAACACCACGAATACGTCGAGCGATTGCGGAAGCTCTCTGCCGGCATGCGTGCGATAGCTGTCCAGAAAGGCCTGCTGGCCGGGAAGCCCAGTGCCAGTGAGATCTTCGTCGAGAACACCGCTCCTGCCGCCGGGTCCGCCCGGCACGTGGTACGTCACGCAGAAATACCCCAGGTCGGCCAACGGGTCGCCGATCGTCGACAGCTCCCAGTCCAGCACCGCCACCACCCGCGGCTCGGTCGGATGAAGCAACACGTTGCCCAGCCGATAGTCGCCGTGCGCGATGCACGCCGGAGCGTCATCGGGTGGCAGGTGCTCGGGCAGCCACGTCGCGAGCAGATCCATCGCGGGCATGTCCTCCATGCGCGCGGCCTCCCACTGCCGGGTCCACAGCGCCACCTGGCGCTGCATATAGCCAACCGGGCGGCCGAATCCCTCGAGTCCGACCGCGCGCCAATCCACCCGGTGCAGCGCCGCAAGCACCCGGGCCAGGTCTTCGTAGACAGCGGCGCGGTGCGCGGGAGTCTCCTCGCGCAGGACACGGTCCGGAAAGACCCGCCCCGGAACGTGATCCATCACGAAAAAGGTTGTACCGAGCACGGATTCGTCATCGCACAGCAGCTGCATGCGCGGCACGGGCACGTCCGTCTCGGCCAGCGCGGCCATCACGCGGTGCTCGCGCTCCACCTCGTGCGCCCGCGGCAACAGCTTGCCCGGCGGCTTCTTGCGCAGCACGTACTCGCCGCCCGCGGTTTGCAGATGAAATGTGGGGTTGCTCTGGCCGCCCTGGAACTGTCGAACCTCCAGTTGACCGTCGAATCCGGGCAGCCGCCCGCGGAGATAGCGCGCCAGCGCAGCCTCGTCGATGCGATGCGCAGGCAGTACCGGCACCAGCTCAGCCATCCCCGCCATGTGTCGCCCCTTGTCGTCCGTGTCTGCGAAAACCCTACCGAGGAGTGAAATAGCGATGACCCGTTTGAGGGGAGCCGGACCATGCCGATGATCGACCTGACCTACCTGCGAGGCTCGGTGGAACCGCCGGCGCTGCAACACCTGACCGACCAACTCGTCACCGCGCTGCTGCGGGCCGAGCGGGCACCGGACACCCCGTTCCTGCGTGACAACACCCTGCTGTATCTGCACGAGCTGGATCCAGGCGCGCAATCGGTGGGCGGCCGCGGCGCGGGTGCACCCCGGTTCCGTGTCGAGATGACGGTCTTCGAGGGTGCCCTGACAAAGGACCGCAAGGAGCAGCTGGCGGCCGACGTACACGCCGCGGTGTGTGCCGCCGCGGGAATCGAGCCCGAGGGCGACCGGGCATTTCACGTCTGGACTCTGATTCATGAAATCCCCGAAGGGAATTGGGCCGGCGGCGGCAAGATCATCTATTACCGGCAGGTCAAAGGTTTGGTCGTCGACGACGCACCCTGAGGGCGTCGCCTCGGTTAGTGTCCGGCTATGGACATTTCGTGCGCGTTCGCCACCTCATCGGACACCCCGAAGCATGTTGAGCTGGCCGAGTCGCTCGGGTACCGGCGCGCGTGGCTCTACGACTCCCCCGCCCTGTATCCCGATGTCTGGATGATCCTGACGCGGTGTGCCGAACGCACCTCGCGCATCGGCCTCGGTCCGGGTGTGCTGGTGCCCAGCCTGCGGCACCCGATGGTCAACGCGGCCGCCATCGCCGAACTCGCCGACCAGGCTCCGGGTCGCGTCGCGGTGGCCATCGGATCTGGCTTCACCGGACGGTTCACGTTGGGCAAGCGGCCCCTGCCGTGGCGGCAGGTCGCCGACTACGTCCGATGTCTCAAGGCGCTTCTGGCCGGCGACACCGTTGAGTGGGATGGCGCCAGGATCCGGATGATGCATCCGTCCGGGTACGGGGCCGAGCGACCTGTCGACGTACCGATCCTGATCGCGGCGGACGGGCCGAAGGGGCTCGCGGTGGCGGCCGAACTCGGCGACGGCGTGTTCTCGGCTGCGGTCCCTCAACCCGGTGCCGTCGACGCGGCCGACTGGCGGGCCCTGCTGTCCTTCGGCACGGTTCTCGACGAGGGCGAAGAGCTGACCTCGCCACGGGTCGTCGACGCCGTGGGTCCCGGAGCGGTGGTGATGTATCACGCCATCTACGAGCGGGGCGGAGCAGCGGCAGTCGACGGGCTGCCGGGCGGGCGCGGCTGGCGCGAGGCGGTGGAGGCCCACCCCGCCAACGAACGGCATCTCGCGATCCACGAAGGACACCTGGTGCGAGCCAACGCGCGTGACAAACCGTACGTTGCCGACCTCATTCCGATGGCCAGCGCCGGGGCGTTGACGGGCACCGCGGAGGAGGTCGCGGCGCGCGTGCGCGACCTTGCCGCAGCAGGGGTCACCGAAGTCGCCTACCAGCCGGCAGGCTCCGACATCGAGCGCGAGTTGCGCGCCTTCGCATCCGCTACCGGCATCGCGGGTTGAGTACTACGGTGTGGACATGATCGCCAAAGTGGTTGTGACGGCGCTGCTGGCCGCATTGCTGGGATTCGCCGGGCCCGATCAAGGTGCTTGGCGTTGCGCAGTCGCTGAAGATCCGCGATCACCTCGGTGTGAACCCGGTTCAGTGGCGGATGATCGGGGCGCTCGAACTCGCCGCTGTCGCAGGCGTATTGGCCGGCCTGGCGTGGCCGCCGATCGGCGTGGCGGCCGCGGTCGGTGCAGCTCTGCTGCTGCTGGGCGCCATCGGTTTTCATGCTCGCGCGTCCGATAAAGCCGCAGACTCGGCTCCCGCGGTGATCGGTCTGGGCCTGGCCGTCGCGACGGCCGTCCTTCAGGTGGGCTAAATCAAGTAAGTTGTCATCACCGGCGGCGGACTACTACGTTGGCCTAGATGAATGACGTCGTCATCGCAGGGGCAGGCCCCAACGGACTGATGCTGGCCGGCGAGCTCGGATTGGCCGGCATTCGACCGATCGTGCTCGAGCCGCTGTCCGGACCCAACCCGCAACGCCGGGCGAATGGTATTACCGGCCAAGCGGTTCGGCTGCTCGACCACCGCGGCCTCTACTCCGTGCTGGCCGGGACGCCCGATCCGCCTCAACCGTCTCCGTGGGCGATGTTTGCGGCGATGGCGTTCGATCTGACGAAGGTCCCGGATGCGCAGCAGTTCATGTTCCCCGTCCAGCAACCGCGGCTGGTGCAGATGCTGGCCGAGCGGGTCCGCGACCAAGGCGCCGATCTTCGTTGGGGCCACCGACTGGCGGGGTTCGAACAGCACGCCGACGGTGTCGTTGTGCAGGTCGACGGTCCTGACGGCTCGTACGAAGTGCCGGCGAAGTTCCTCGTTGGCGCCGACGGCGGCACCAGCCAGACACGCAAGCTCGCGGGGATCGATTTTCCGGGGATGACGTCGCATGACGCTGTCGCCCGGATGGCCTTCGGGGTGGTACCTCCGGACGATTGGGTTGATCCCGTTACCGGCGCGCTGGAGATTCCCGGTTGGGGTCGCGTGCCACCGACGCCGTTCTACCGGGCCGAGCGCGGTGTTTTCGCGTGCCGCCAACTCGGCGGTAGGTCAATGCTGATCACGCTCGAACTCGATCACTCTGCTCACGAAGACCCCGTCGACGACGACGAAGACGACGCGCCGGTGAGCCTGCCTGAGATCGAGGCCAGCGTGAAGCGGGTGCTCGGGGTCGACGTCCCGCTGCGGTCGGTGTCGCCCGACGCTCCCCTTGACCTGCGCCGCTTCTACGGCATCAATTCGAGGATCGCGTCGCGGTACAGATCGGGCGCGGTTTTCCTGGTTGGCGATGCGGCGCATGTCCATTCGCCGCTCGGTGGGCCGGGTCTGAACCTTGGTCTGCAGGACGCGGTGAACCTCGGCTGGAAGATGGCAGCGGTGATGTCCAACGGTGCCGATCCCGCGCTGCTCGACACCTACGCGGCCGAACGCCGTCCGGCCGCCGAGCGCGTCGTCATGCACAGCCGCTCCCAATTGGCTTTGGTGCGGCCGGGAACAGAAGTCACCGCCCTGCGCGAACTCTTCGCTGAACTTCTCGAGGATCCGGGTAACGCACGTCGGATCAGTGATCTGTTGTCCGGCAACGACAATCGGTACGAAGTTGGAGCCGATGCGCATCCGCTGGCCGGACGCTGGGTGCCCGACTTCGCGGTAGCACGTGACGGCATGACCCGACGGGTGGCCGAACTGGCTCGGGCCGGTCGTCCGCTGCTGATCGACTTGACCGAGAACGAGTGCGTCGCGGCCGCGACTACCGATGTCGCAGAACGGATTACCGTTGCGGTCGGTCGCCCGACCTGCGATGTGCCGGCGACCGCACTGCTGGTGCGCCCGGATGGTTACGTGGGGTGGGCGTCGTCGGCGACCGAGCCCGAGGCAGACGACCTCCGCGGCGTTCTACACAAATGGTTCGGCATCGCCTCGAGCTGACAGCGAAAGTCGGTTATTTCGAACCGAGTTCGTCCTCGTACTTCTTCGCCATATGAGCGACGGCGTCGATTTGCGATTGCGCCAGTCCTTCACGCACCTCGCTGGCGCGCGTGGCGGCATCCAAGGTCGGCTGCGCCTGGCCCTGGAAATGCGGCATCACCTCAGCGGCAAACAATTCGGCTGACCGTCTGGTCGCCGCCGGGTTGGCCCACTCGTGGCCCATCTGCAGCATGCAACCGAACCCGCCCGATTGATCCCACATCCGCTGTACCTGTTCGCGCGCACGCTCCGGGGTGCCGATCACCCCGGCGCCGTTGTCGTTGATGCACGTCGATCATCTCGTCGATCTGTTCGCCGGGCATGGTCATCTGCGGGAACGCGGCCACCTTCTGGAAGTAGTTGAACCACGGCGCCAGACCGAATTTCACGTCCTCGCGGGCCTGCTTTTCGGTTTCGGCGATGTGGAACGGGCTGACCAGGCTCCAGTTCTTGCGATCGACGGTGGTGCCGAACACTGCGGCGCGCTCTTCGACGATGTCCCAGTGGTACTGCAGGGCGTTGAATCCGTCGATGGTCAGCGTCGCACCGATCGACAGCAGACCGATGCCATGCTTGCCGGCCAGTCGCGCACCGGTCGGTGAAGCGACCGCGGCCACCGCCAGCGGGACACCGCCTTCGGAGTACGGGGCGAGTTGCAGGCGGGCGTCGTGTAGTTCATGGGTGGGCGTTTTCGCCGACACCGTCTCGCCCCGCAGCAGCCGCACCACGATGTCGAGATTGGTGTCCAGCAGCTCGCGGGTGTCGGTCGGGGTCAGGCCGATCATCGCTGAATCGCTGGGCAGCGACCCGGGCCCTACCCCACCGATCACCCGGCCGTGGGTGAGGTGATCCAGCATCATCAGCCGGTCGGCGACCCAGAGCGGGTTGTGATACGCGAGCGAGATGACCCCGGTACACAGCTTGATCCACTTGGTCCGTTCCGCGGCGGCGGCGATGAAGATCTCGGGCGAGGCGATGATCTCGCTGCCGGCGGAGTGGTGCTCACCGATCCACGCCTCGTCGAAGCCCAGCGCGTCGAGATGCTCGACAAGCTCGAGATCGCGCTGCATGGCGAGCGTCGGGTTGGTGCCCGCGCGGTGAAACGGTGCGATGAAATACCCAAACCTGAGCTTGGCCATGTGCGGTCCCTTAGCAGTCGAGTTGCCCCGAACTTTAATCCGGTCCGCACGTTGGGACTCAGGAGTTGGCGCCTCGAATCTGCAGAGAATTCCGGGTCAGGGCCCGACGGGATTTAGCCCCCGCCGCAACCCACGCCCGGGATGCAACCGCCGCCGCCACCCGGTCCGCCGCCACCGCAGCCCACGCCGGGAATGCAGCCGCTGCCGCCGCCGGGTCCCCCGCCACCGGTCGGGCCGCCGGGGATGCTGCCGCTGCCGCCGCCGGGTCCCCCGCCACCGGTCGGGCCGCCGGGGATGCTGCCGCTGCCGCCGTTGGGTCCACCACCGCCTGTTGCGCCGCCTCCGCCGCCGGGAGCTCCTGTCGGCGCAGGCGCCGGTGCCACGCTCGACGACGGGGCTCGTCGTGGTCGTCGTGGTTGTGGTGCTGGAGGGGCCGCCTTTGCCGCCGCCGCCACAGCCCACCGCCAACAGAAGCATCGCTGCCCCGAAGAACAGTGTCATCGCCGTGCGCACAGACCTCATCTGCAATCCCCACTCTCGTCTAGTGCCCCCCGACGTACCCGGGACGAGTGGGACCGAAACGCGTTGACTAGCGAGCGGCGATCAACCTCGCCGGGAAAGCTGAGCATGGATCAAGGGAGCGATCATCTCCGCCATGTACGCGTGTCCGGCGTCGTTGGGGTGCACACCGTCGGGGCCGATCAACTCGGGCCTGCCGACGAACCAGCCCTCACTGATCGGGTCGATGAACGTCGCGCCGAAGTCGTGAGCCTGGCCGCTGAGAATGTCGCGGATATAGAGGACATCGGGCGGCGGATCGGAATCCGTCCACGGCGGGCCGATCACCAGCAGCTTCGCCGAGGGCGCGATTCGGCGAGCCAGATCCAGGGTGTCGTGCGCCATCGCCGTCATCTGCATCGGATCGACGCCATGGTCGTTGCGCGAGCCGAAGAACACCACCAGCGCATCGTCGGGGTGGACGGCGCGGTTCGTCAGGTCTTCGAAGACGCTGCCGTGATCGCCGCGCACGACGTAGCCGGCCCTGCCTTCGGAGGCAACCTCGGGCGCGACCTGGACACCTTGGCGCGCCAGCGTCAGCCAGGTGCGGTTGGTCCAGGTGTTCGGTCCCCAGCCGCCTTCATCGGTGCCGGTGGTGTAGGAATCCCCGATCACCGCGACGTGGTCGATCGGCGTCCCGCGGGCGACGGTCTTAAAGGGCTCCGGCGCGGCGTGGACTGTGCGTGACCACTCCGGCCGTGACAGCCGCGACGACAACTGTGGCCAGACGACCCACCGTTACCTGCACTGTCCACCACCTCGGCCGCATGTCACATCCGTACAAGCGGAATCGTAAAAGCACAAAGCTGAATTTTTGGCGTTGACGCGCTGGCATCCGATGGGCTACCGACGTGGGAGCTAGAGGCCTCGCGCCAAGTGGATCGTACTTGATCAGTATGCGGCGCAGTATCGCTCGCGTCACGCGGTGGAGCTAGCCCGCGCGCGCCGAAAACGGCTTTGGCCGTCCCTCGTGGGGTCCGTCGATCGACTGCAGCTTGCCGCCCTCGGCGGGTGCCTCCGGATCGGCGGCGTCGACTACGGGCCGCCCGTCGCCGACCATCCTGCGCATCCAGAGCCGGGCCGGTTCTTCAACGAGGTGATAGAGCAAGGCCGCGCCGACGAAGGTCACCGCGAGCACCGCGGCCAGCAGCAGCTTTCCGTCGTTGCCGAACAAGGTGAGCTCGAACTGCTGCGCCGTCCAAATCCACGCGGTGTGCGCCAACTCGTGAACCATGTAGAGACAGAACGAGATTTGCCCGCCGTAGACCAGCGGTCGGGTGGACAGCAGCGCCGGCAAGCTGCCGGTGCCGATCGCCAGCGTCAGCACCAGCGGCACAAACAAGATGTCGACGAGACCGCCGGTGTCGGAGACACCGTGCAGCGGGTGCGCGTCGGACCAGTAAAGGAAGCCCACCACGCCGGCGATCAGTAATACGGACGCATAGCCCGCAGCACGTCGACCTCGATCGGTGAGCTGCAAACGACTGACCGCGGCGGCGACCAGCGCCCCGGCGGTGAATTGCATGACGATTCGCGGCAGCCAACTCCACGGCGTGTAGAACTGGCCGGTCACCAGCAGTGACACCACGGGAGGGAGCGAGGCGGCGACCGCCAGCCAGACCAGGTTGCGGGCCCGAGTCGCGCGCGCCATTCGGAAGATCACCAACACCAGCAGCCCGAACAGCAGGTAGGCCAACCACTCAGCGCTGATGGACCACGCCGGACCGTCCCAACTCGAGTTGTCGAAGAACGGCTGGAACCACAGCTGCGCCAACAGGACCTGACGGACGTAGCTGATCGCGGTGAACCGGTAGATCTCCTGCGACGGTACGTGACCGACGTGCAGCGTGAAGATGACCCACAGCGCGGCCAGGTGCAAGGTGACCAGATATACCGGCCACACTCTGGCCAGCCGAAGCCAGAGGAAGTGCAGGGTGGTGCGAGTCGACCACGATCCACCCATCCGGTCGAGGTAGTTCCAGGTCAGCACGAACCCACTGAGGATGAAGAACAGATCCACCCCTTGGGCCCCGCAATTGAGCACCGGAGTGAGTGCGTCGAGAAAACCGGGGGTCGCGTCGCGCAGCAGCGGACGGAAGTGAAAGAGCACCACCCAAACGGCGGCAACGATGCGAAGTCCCGTGAGGGACTTGATTTCTCCGCTGCGCACAACAATCTTTCCGTGAGACCACAGGTGTTTCGTTCACCACTGCGTCACTTACGACGGCGTTGGCAGGGTATCAGCGCGCCAGAGCGATAGCGAGTTGTCGCCCGGTGCGTCTCGAAGGCGAATGCGCAGGCAGGGAACCGGAAGACGTCGTTCCCGGCGCGTGTTGACCCGTCTAGCGTCACCATCGACACCACAGCTCCAGCGCAGGAGAAGTCATGAAGACCCGCCTCACCGAGTTCTTCGGCATCGAGCACCCGATCGTCTCCGCGCCGATGGCGCAGATCTCGGGCGGCAAGCTCGCTGCCGCTGTGTCATCGAGCGGCGGCCTGGGCCTGATCGGTGGCGGCTACGGCGATTCGGCGTGGTTGCAGCGCGAGTTCGGTCTGGCTGGCGGGGCGAGGGTCGGGTGCGGCTTCATCACCTGGAGTTTGGCCCGCGCGCCCGAGCTGCTCGACGAGACACTGGATCGTGGCAACCGGCAGCGGTCATGCTGTCGTTCGGCGATCTGCAGCCGTTCGCCGAGCGCGTCCACGCCGCCGGGATTCCGGTGATCGCCCAGGTTCAGACCCTGGAGCAGGCGCGCGGGGCCCTCGACGCCGGCGCGGAGATCGTGGTCGCCCAGGGCGGTGAGGCGGGCGGGCACGGCATGACGGTGCGTTCGACGTTCACGTTGGTGCCCGACGTCGTCGACCTGGCCGCCGACCGAGCGCCGGAGACGCTGGTGCTGGCGGCGGGCGGCGTCGCCGACGGGCGCGGGCTGGCGGCCGCACTGATGTTGGGCGCCGACGGCGTGGTGGTGGGCACCCGGTTCTGGGCCTCCTCGGAGGCGCTGGTGTCACCGCGCGCCCACGAGCGGGCGCTCGGCGCCAGCGGGGACAGCACGTATCGCACGCGGGTCTATGACCATGTGCGACGGCTGGATTGGCCGCCCGAGTACAACGAGCGGGCGTTGAGCAATCCGTTCGTCGACAGATGGCATGACAACGAAGCCGAGTTGTTGGCGTCGCTGCCCGACGCGGTGCAACACCTTTGAAGCCGCGGTTGCCGCAGAGGATTTCGGGGCCGCCGCCATCCTGATCGGCGAGTCGATCGGACTCGTCGACGCGGTTCGTCCCGGCTGCGGACATCGTTGCCGACATGGCATCGCAGGCCGAGCGAGTCCTCAAGCGGGCAAACGGCTGACAGATATCAAATGGGCTGGCGCGTCGCGCCGTCCCGCATAACCTAGACATTGACGACAACCATCTGGTTGGCTCGGACATATGGCAAGGCTTGATGTGCCCGACGGCCCCGGCGGCGAAGCGGCGATGATCTGGACGCTGCGACCGCAACTCGGCGACATGGTCGAGCGGATGATCCGCGGCGCCTATCAGCAGAGTGTGCTGCCGCCGGAGGAACGCGAACTGGCCAGAATGCGGATCGCGCAGATCAACGACTGCATCGCCTGCTCCGACTTTCGCGCGCCCTCGGTCATCGAGGCGGCCGTCGGGCCCGAGTTGTATGCGAATGTCGCGGCATACGCCACCTTCCCGGGCTACACATCCCGACAACGCCTGGCAATCGAGTACGCCGAACGTTTCGCGACCGACCACAGCTGCGATCGACGACGCGTTCTTCGGACGGCTACGTGAAGTTTTTTCGGACCCGGAGATTCTTGACCTGACGCTGTGTGTCGCAGTCTTCCTCGGCTTGGGGCGCACGTTGAGTGTCCTGGGTGTCGATCAATCCTGCGCGATCGACGTGTGACACGACGCTAGGAGACGAGTGGACATTGCATCGGTTGACGAGTTGCTCACCACCACCCGATCGGTTCGCAAGCGCCTCGACCTGACGCGGCCGGTCGGCCGTGACGTCATCCTCGAGTGCATCCAGTTGGCGATGCAGGCTCCTACGGCGAGTAACGCGCAAGATTGGCGTTGGCTGGTGATCACCGACGCCGGCAAGCGCGCCGCGATCGCCGACATCTATCGCAGCATCGGCTCGGATTACCTTGCCGCTGCCGCCAAGGACGCGACCGATCCGCAGACCAAGCGGGTGTATGCGAGCGCGTTCAGTCTGACCGACACGCTCGCGACGTTCCGGTGCACGTCATCCCCTGCCTGGAAAATCGCATCGACAACTCCAGCATGTTGACCGCCGCGTCGGCGTGGGCGTCCATCATTCCGGCCGGCTGGAGCTTTCTGCTGGCGCTGCGATCGCGCGGGCTCGGATCAGTCTGGACGACAATGCATTTGGCCAAGGAGCGAGAGGTGGCCGAGCTGCTGGGTATCCCGGACACCGTCACCCAGGCCGCGCTGTTTCCGGTGGCCTACACGATCGGAACCGACTTCCGGCCGGCGTCGCGGCCGCCGGCCGAGACCGTGACTTTCTGGGATGGCTGGGGTTAAACCCGAACTTTGTTGCGGGCAAGTGAAATTGTTTCTTAGCAAAGTATTAAACGCTGGAACACGTGACCTTAGAGTAGGCAATTAGCGTCTCAAACAGGTCGAGGGTCATCGCTGACCCTGATATTGCAGTAACACTGTTTTGAAACGGGGGCGCGTCAAATGAACGACTCGAATACCACGGCAGCTTCGTACTTGGCGCCGCGACACGCCCACCTCCCTGTCGACTCAATGGCGCCGCAGTGCGGGCCCAATGCCGTCACCTCGCGACGGTGGTCACAATCACCGGTACGGTCGACGCGCGCAACGTCAATCAGGTCATCGAATACGCCCGGCGCTTCAACCTTCCAGACAACCCGCTTGTTCTCGACTTGACGGGTCTGGACTCCTTCAGCGCGCAGGCAGTGCGACTGCTCTACGCCGTCGACGACGCCTGCACCGAAGCCGACCTGGAATGGGCCCTGATCCCCAGCCAAGCCGTAAGTCTGACGCTGCTGGTGACCCACGAGGACATCACCTTCCCCACCGCGACCACGGTCCACGAGGCCCTGCAGTACTTCGCCGATGCCACTACTGCCCGGCGTCGTCTATTGCTGCCCCTTTTCAACAAAACCGCGTAATCGCCCATTTCGGCGCTGACGCGCGTTTCGCAAAGTCCGTATGCTGCTATTCGTGACGTCCAAGCCAACCATCGCCGCCGGCGCGGCCCTGATGGCGCTGGCCTGGGGCGCCTCGGCCGGCCTAGCCGTCGCCGATCCTGCCCCCGCGCCGCCTCCACCGGCACCTGCGCCATCCCCCGGCCGCACGGCCCCGGCGCCCGCTCCGGCAAAAACCACGATCGACCACGATGGCGTGTACAGCGTCGGCACCGACATCGTCCCGGGCGTCTACACCTCGGCGGGCCCCGTCGGTAACGGCGTCTGCTACTGGAAACGGCTCGGCGACGACGCCAAGCAGCCGCTCGACAACGCGATGAGCAAGAAGCCTCAGATCGTGAGAATCGACCCGACCGACAAGACGTTCAAAACGGACGGCTGCCAGGCGTGGGAGAAGAACGACGCCGCTGTGCCCGATCCGGGCAAATCCCCGGAACAGGCCGGGATAGGGCTGGGCATTCTCAATTCGCTGATCGGCGGCGGAAGCGCACCGGCTCCGGCATCACCAGCGCCGGCAGCACCGGCCCCGGCACCACCCAAGTAGTCGCGGGCCGCCCCACTCGTATGCAGACCGTCGAATACGCCGCCGGTCGTATGGCGGATGTCTTTGGCGAACCCTCTCAGCCGACCGTTCTGCTGTGGCACGGCCAGCAAGCAGATGCGCGTTCCTCGGTCCGGTCGCTCGCTGAGCTCATAGCCGGACATGGTCTGGGAGTTGTTGCGCCCGACTGGAATTCCTATGCCGCAGACGGCGGTCGCGCCGATCTGCTGGGCTCGGTGCACTTCACCCGCGAGTGGGTCGACGAGCCCGATGGTGTGGTGCTCGTCGGCTGGTCGATGGGAGGCCTGGCGGCAGCGGCGCTGACGATCCAGGCTGAGCGGCTGGGCGTGACCTTCGCGCATACCGTGACCCTGGCCGGTGCATTCATGGTCCCCGATCCGATTTTCAATGAGCTGCCAGCGACTCAACTGCGTCGCGCTGCACATCCGACTCCGTTCACGCTGCTGAGTGGGGTGGCCGACCGGGTCATCCCGGTATCGGTGGCGCACGACTTCGCCGCGGCGCTGAGGCAGGCCGATTGGCTCGGTGCAGGTGGTCGACTTACCCGCCGACCACGGGTCCATCGCCGGCGCCGCCTATGACCCGGTCGCAGGGCGATATCAGCGCGCGACCGACGAGCGGTCGCTAGCGGTCGCCGCTGACGTCGCGGGTCACATCGTCGATGCCGCCAGGGGCGATCGCTGACTGGGACAGCCAGTCGCGCAACTTTGCGTAAACCAGTGGATGGTTGAGCAGGTCAAAGTGGTTCAAGCCGGTCAGTATCAGACCATGCTCCTGCGCAAACGGGATACGTCGTGACCGACCAACGCCTGCAGCGCTTTTCGGGCGCACCGAGATGGTCGCCGGCCAACATCCCGAGCAGCCGTGGCGCCACCGCAGATGACACGAAGTGATACGTCGCATGCGGTAAGAACGGCGCCTCGCGGCAACGGTCACGCAGGAACTCGTCCGGATCCGCGTCGCGCCAATCGTCATCGAGACAGGCGCCGTAGCGCAGATCTTTCACCCCGTCACTGCGCGCGTTCAAAAAGGCTGCAATCGCCCGGGTCTCGGGCAACTTGGCCAGCGCCCACGACGCGGCGTTCACGCCCTTCTCTATATCGGCGCCCAGATGCGGCGAGCCCAGGCACACCACGCGACTGACGGCGTCGGTCCAGGCGTGCTGCCCCTCGGCGCCGTAATGGCACGCGCTGCGCGCTACCAGTCCGCCCATCGAGTGGCCTACCAGTACAAGTTCGGTGATCGGGACGGGCCACTGATCGTGGAGCAGGTCGAGGATTCCGTCCAGTGTGCGGCCGTTGACCGAGATATGCAGTCCGGTGTTGTAGCGCAACAGGATTGGGCTGTAACCCAGATCGTCGTGCAGCCGCTCGCCGTAGCTGCTGCGGTCGTCGCCCTCGCGCGGCGGGCGGTGCCAGGCCCGCTCGGTCAGGCACCAGCCATGCAGAAAGACGACGACCCGACCGGTCGCCGCCGGATACGCCGCGGCAAGATCGTCGGTCGTCAACGCCACCGATTTGCCGCCGTGTCGAACCACCATCGCGCCGGCAAGCGGGTTTTGGTGCTCGGTCAGCTCGTCGCCGTATATCCCGTTGACCGCGGCAAGGACGGCGCCGATCCTGTCAGTGCGTGATTCCAGTGCCTCGTCGACCTCGTTGCCCCAGATCTCGGCGGCGACCGTGCCGGCAACGCGACTCGCGCCACGCAGTCCGCGGTCGACCCCGGTGTAGATCGCCCGCGTCAATCCGTCGTGAATGGTCCGACTGGGTGCCGCCACCGGTCCGATCGAGTTGAATACCCGGCCGGCGATACCGGCGTGCATGCCGCGCACCAGGTTGGTCAGTACCGAAGTCGCCTCCCCCGCCAGATCCCCGACGGCCCGAATATCGCTACGCTGCATGTCGCCCCCTTTGGGTCAACGCGTGTCAAACTGACTCGACAAGTCGTCTAGCTGCTCAAATCCGCGCAATGGAGCCGGTTCCGGGCCGCTGGTTTGTTCACTCAGTATACAAACGTTTACTGTATGTGTCAGTTGACAGTTGTTTCAACGACCTCGCATCAACCGAGCACTAGGAGCCCTGATGGACGCCGCCTTCTCGTTGGAGTTATCCGATGAAGTGGTGCAGGTGCGCGACTGGGTGCACGAATTCGCCGACACGGTGATCCGGCCGGCAGCGGCCGAGTGGGACGAGCGCGAAGAAACTCCCTGGCCGGTCATTCAAGAGGCCGCCAAGGTCGGGCTCTACACCCCGGACCTGTTCGCTCAGATGGCCGGCGAAGCCAGCGGGCTGGGCATGCCGACGGTGTTCGAGGAAATGTTCTGGGGCGACGCCGGAATCGCGTTGTCCATCATGGCTACCGGGCTGGCCGCGGCCGCTCTGGCCGGCAACGGCACGCCGCAGCAGATCGGCGAGTGGTTGCCGCAGATGTTCGGCAGTCCGGGCGACCCGCAGCTCGCTGCGTTCTGTTCGTCGGAACCCGGCGCCGGCTCCGATGTCGGAGCTGTCCGCACCAGGGCGAAATACGACGAGGCCTCCGACGAGTGGGTGCTCAACGGCACCAAGACGTGGGCAACCAACGGCGGGATCGCCAACGTCCACATCGTGGTGGCGTCGGTGGAGCCCGAACTGGGCACCCGCGGGCAGGCGACGTTCATCATCCCGCCCGACACCAAGGGTCTCTATCAGGGACAGAAATTCAAGAAGCACGGCATCCGGGCATCGCACACCGCCGAGGTGGTGCTCGATGACGTCCACATCCCCGGAGAGTTGATCCTTGGCGGCCGGGAGAAGTTCGAGCGCCGGATCGCCAAGATCCGGGAGGGACACCGCACGTCGAGCCAGGCCGCGATGATGACCTTCGAGCGCACCCGTCCGATAGTTGGGGCGATGGCGCTCGGTATCGCCCGCGCCGCTTACGAATACGCGCTGGACTACTCACTGCAGCGCGAACAGTTCGGCCGTAAGATCGCCGAATTCCAGGCCATTGCTTTCAAGTTGGCCGACATGAAGAGCCGCATCGACGCGTCCCGGATGCTGGTCTGGCGGGCCAGTTGGATGCAGCGAAACGACAAGCCGTTCAACTCGGCCGAGGGATCGATGGCAAAGCTGTACGCCAGCGAGACCGCGGTGTACGTCACCGACGAAGCCATCCAGATCCTCGGCGGCAACGGTTACACCCGCGACTACCCGGTCGAGCGCATGCACCGAGATGCGAAGATCTTCACCATCTTTGAGGGCACCAGCGAAATTCAGCGACTGGTGATCGGCCGGGCGCTGACCGGTCTGCCCATCCGGTGACGCATCGCGCTAGGAAGCGGCGTGCGCCTGGTCGGCGGCGCCGTTGAGCGCCGGCGCTTCATCCCAGTCGGTGCCGTTGCTGCCGTTGACGTGCTCCTCGACGGCCGGCGGCTCAGCCTCGTATTCGCCTTCGTCCAGCCCTGCCACGACGCGGATCGCGGCGATCAACTGCTCCACCAGCCGCGTCTCCTGAGCGGTGGGTGTGCCGCCTTCTTCCAGCTCGTCGGGCAGCTCGCGCCGGAGCCCGAACCCGTTGGCGGCCTCGTGCGCCGACAGCTTGGCGTGCACGCGCGCGTTGTAAAGCTGTTGTCCCAGACTCGATCCGGGCGCATCGGTGACCCGCTCCATCAGGTCGTCGTAGCGCCGCCGGACATCGCTGAGCGCAATCATCACGGTGGGAGTGGGCCGGCTGTGACTTGCCGCCTCGGTCAGCGCGGCGCGTAGTTTCCGCAAACCGGTCAGCACCACCTCGGCGCGCTTCTGGAATTTCTTGTCTTCAGGAAAAGGCAACGAATCGATAGCCGCCCGGTACATGTGCATCGCCGCGTCGGCGAGACTCACAATGGTTTGCGCTTCACCTTCGTGCTTGTCGAATTCGCCCATAATCCCTCAACTCTTTGATGGTGTTCAGCTCTGGTCGCGACGGGCTGCCACCAACTTCCGTCCCGACCGCTGCAAGGAAGAGGGTATTGGCAACAGCGTCGACTCGACAACAGTAAAGAGCCCACCATTGGGGGCGTCTTACCTCAGCGAGTGCCGGAACATGGGTATCGAGACTTAGCGCAACGTGTCCGTGTAACACTGCCGTAATGGCTTATTCGATTGCTCGCCCCAAGCTAGAGGGCAACATTGCGGTCGGCGACGATCGCCAGCTGGGGTTTGCCGAATTCGGCGATCCGCACGGGCGCGCGATCTTCTGGCTGCACGGCACGCCCGGCGCGCGACGGCAGATCCCGGCCGAAGCCCGCCTTTACGCCGAGGACAATCACATTCGGCTGATCGGAATCGACCGGCCCGGCATCGGGTCGTCCACCCCGCATCAATACGAGAACGTTCTCGCGTTCGCCGGCGACCTGCGTACCGTCGCCGACACCCTGGGCATCGACAAGATGGCCGTCATCGGACTTTCCGGCGGCGGCCCTTACACGCTGGGATGTGCGGCCGCGATGCCCGACCGGATCGTCGCGGTCGGGGTGTTGGGCGGTGTGGCGCCCACAGTCGGCGCGGAGGCGATCACCGGCGGTCTGATGTCGATCGGGATGCTGGCGGCGCCGGTGCTTGCGGTGGCCGGACTCCCGATCCGTTTAGCCGCGGCCGCCTTCATCCGGCTGCTCAAACCGGTCGCCGAGCCCGCGCTCTACCTCTACGCGCGGGTCTCCCCCGAAGGCGATCGGCGGTTGCTGGTGCGGCCAGAGTTCAAGGCGATGTTCCTCGACGATCTGCTCAACGGTTCCCGCAAGCAAATGGCGGCCCCGTTCGCCGATGTTGTCGTCTTCGCCAAGGACTGGGGATTCCGGCTGGACCAGGTGAAGATTCCGGTGCGTTGGTGGCATGGCGACCGCGACCACATCGTGCCGTTCGCCCACGGACAACACGTCGTCAGCAGATTGCCCGACGCGGTGCTCACCACGTTGCCTGGTGAAAGCCACCTCGCCGGCCTGGGTTTTGCCGAGCAGATTCTGCACACCATGACCGAGCTATGGGACAGCATCGAAAAGACCTGATTCTGTTCGGCCGCACAGTGTTAGATGGTGCGGGTGCCGCGAAATCAGCCGCTCACTGCCGACCAGCGCAACTCGTTCGTCGCAGCGCTGCTGGGTTGGACGATGGACGCCTTCGACTATTTCCTCGTCGTGCTCGTCTACGCCGATATCGCCAAGACCTTCCACCACACCAAAGCCGAAGTCGCTTTCCTGACCACGGCCACCCTGCTCATGCGGCCGGTGGGCGCTTTGTTGTTCGGGTTATGGGCTGACCGGGTCGGCCGCCGACTGCCGCTGATGGTGGATGTGGTGTTCTATTCGACGGTCGGCTTTCTCTGCGCCTTCGCGCCGAACTTCACCGTGCTGGTGATACTGCGACTGCTGTACGGCATCGGCATGGGCGGCGAATGGGGTCTGGGCGCTGCGCTCGCGATGGAGAAAGTGCCTGCCGAGCGTCGCGGGTTCTTTTCCGGTCTGCTGCAAGAGGGCTATGCATTCGGTTATCTGCTGGCGACGGTGGCGTCGCTGCTCGTGATGGACTGGCTGGGGTTGTCGTGGCGCTGGCTGTTCGGACTGAGCGTCATACCGGCGCTGGTCAGTCTGATCATTCGGTACCGGGTGAAAGAGTCCGAGGTGTGGCAAGCCGAACAAAAACGAATGCGGCTGACCAAGACCAGAATTCGTGATGTGCTGCGTGATGCTGGCATCGTCCGTCGGTTCATCTATCTGGTATTGCTGATGGCGGCGTTCAATTGGATGAGTCACGGGACCCAGGATGTGTATCCGACGTTCCTGTCGGCCACTCACAACGCCGGCGCGGCGCTCTCGCACACGACCGCCAAGACGATCGCGGTGATCTACAACATCGGCGCGATAGTTGGCGGTCTGCTGTTCGGTTCGCTCTCGCAACGGTTCGGCCGCCGCCACACTGTGGTGTTCTGCGCGGTGCTGGGGCTGCCGATCGTGCCGCTGTTCGCCTATTCGCACACCGCCGCGATGCTCTGCCTCGGCTCGTTTTTGATGCAGTTCGCCGTGCAGGGAGCGTGGGGTGTCATACCGGCGCATCTCACCGAGATGTCACCAGACGCGATCCGCGGCTTCTATCCGGGGGTCACCTATCAGCTAGGCAATCTCATCGCCGCGTTCAACCTGCCCATTCAAGAGCGGCTGGCCGAAGCCCACGGTTATCCGTTCGCGCTGGCCGCGACGATCGGACCGGTTCTGATCGCGGTGGCGGTCCTGACGGCTTTCGGCAAGGACGCCACCGGAATTCAGTTCGGCACCAAGCACACCAGCGCGATCGGTGATCACTCCGACGATGCGGGTTCGCTCAACGTTTGACGAAGCAGATGCATGGCCACCGTCGTCGATCTTTCCCGAATGTCGTTGCGATTGCCGGGTAGCCGAAGCGTCCGGGTCGACGGCGCCCCGCCGGCCAGTGCGACGGTGAAGCAAACGGTTCCGACGGGCTTGTCTTCGGTGCCGCCACCGGGTCCGGCGACTCCGGTGATCGCTACCGCGGTGTCGGCGCCGAAGCGGCGTAGCGCACCGGCGGCCATCGCCTCGGCCACCGGCTCGGACACCGCGCCGTGCGTCTCGATGAGTGCCGGATCGACACCGAGCAACTCGGACTTCACATCGTTGGCGTAGGTCACCAGCCCCCCGGCCAGGTACGCCGACGAGCCCGGCCGTTCGGTGAGCCGTGCCGCCAGCAGTCCGCCCGTGCAAGACTCAGCCGTCGCGATTCGACGCCCGGTCAGCAGCTGCGCGATCTGATCGTCGACCGTGGAGCCATCTTCGGAGAACATCTGCGGGCCGTGCCGCTCCTGCAGTAGCGCGGTCAGTTGACGGTAGGTGTCGGCGGCGTCGGGTTCGTAACGGGTGACCATCTCGATTTCCCCGCGGCGCAGGCAGGTGGTGATCTCCAGCCCGGCGAATGCGGGCACACCCTCCTCGGCCTCGCGCAGGGTTTCGGCCAGACCGGACTCCGGCAGCCCGAACATTCTGATGGTGTCTTGGCGATAAATAGTTCGACCGGCGATGGCGTCCTGCACGTCGGGTGTCTGCACCGCGGTCTTCCACATCGGTTGCAGTTCGCGCGGCGGACCGGGCAGCACGACGACGGTCGGCTTGCCGGGAATGACCACCCCGGGGGCGGTTCCGACCGGATCCATCACCACCGCTCCGACCGGGACCATGGCCTGTTTGCGGTTGGCGGCCCGGATCGCTTCGAAATCTCCGGAACCGATGCGGGCCATCAGCTTCTTGAGGATGTCGGCGATCTTGTTCTCCAGCTCGACATCCAACGCCAGCTCGCGGCCACAGAACCGGGCGACGGTGGCGACGGTCATGTCGTCGGCGGTCGGTCCCAGGCCGCCGCTGGTGACGATCAGGTCCACACCCTCGTCGGCCATGAAACGCAGCTGCGCCTCGATGTCAGCGGCGCGGTCGCCACAGATGGTGATGTGAGCCAGTTCGACGCCCAGCTCGAGAAGGCGGTCAGCGAGCCAAGGTCCGTTGGCGTCGGCAACCCGTCCGGTCAGAACTTCGGTTCCGGTGACGACAATGCCCGCGCGTGCACTCACTGCTATGACATTAGGCGGGCGGATCGGACTGCGTGGACAGGTGCCGCTCGACCGACTCGGTCTTGCTGGTCATCGCGTCGGTGACGCCGGGTCGCCAGTCGGCTTTGATCACCACGCTGACTCGGGTGGCGCGGGCCGCCACCACTTCGACGGCGCGTTCGACGACCGCCATCACCTGGCTCCAGCTGTCCCCTTCGATGACGGTGAACATCGAGTCGGTCTTGTTGGGCAACCCGGACTCCCGAACCACCCGGACCGCTTCGGCGACGATCTCGCCGACGCCCTCACCGACTCCGAGGGGCGTCACCGAGAACGCGACAAGCACTGACATCTGGCGAGCGTACCCACGACAGCAGGGCAGCTCACTCGTGGCAGCATCGGGATAATGCGGGTTCTGGTGCAACGAGTCGCGTCGGCAGCGGTGTCAGTGGACGGCCGGGTTGTCGGCGAGATCCGGCCCGTCGCTCAGGGTCTGCTCGCGTTTGTCGGGGTGACGCACGACGACGATGTCGACAAAGCCCGACGGCTCGCCGAAAAGCTCTGGCAGCTAAGGATTCTCGACGACCAGCGCTCTGCTTCCGACATCAAGGCGCCGATCATGGTGGTCAGCCAGTTCACCCTGTACGCCGACACCGCCAAGGGTCGACGACCGTCGTGGAATGCCGCCGCGCCGGGCGCGGTCGCCGAGCCGTTGGTCGCCGAGTTCGTCAAGGCGCTGCGCACCTTGGGCGCGGACGTGGAAAGCGGGATCTTCGGCGCCGACATGCGGGTCGAGCTGGTGAACGACGGTCCGGTGACCATTCTCCTGGAGTTGTGAGGCGAAGTTGAAGTTCGGCGAGACGCTTGACCCTCCCGTGGGGGGAGACTCCAGAGTCGTCGTTGACAGACACATAACGTCGACCACGACCAGGAGAACCCAATGACCACGCAGCTCTCGCTCGACCCGGTGATCGCTTCGCACATCGCGGCGGTCAACAGCTTCGATCTCGATGCCGTTATGGACACCTTCGCCGACGATGCCGTTGTCAACGATGCTTCTCGGGAATTCTGGGGACGGGAGCACATCCGAGCCTTCGTGGCCAAGGAATTGGTCGGCGACCGCGTCACGATGGAACCCGTTGAGGTCATTGAGAATGCCGGTATGTGGTGCGTGCGTTGCCGCTACGAGGGCGACTACGACAAAACCGGACTACCTGACCCGCTGATCCTGACCAATTACTTTCGCGTTCGCGACGGCAAGGTCGTCACGTTGTTCATCGTCCACAACACTGCGCCCGCGTACTGACCATGACCATTATCGTCAGCGTGGGGCGCTTCGCGACCATGACTCACCTGAGCGTCAAGACCCTGCGCCACTATCACCAGGTCGGATTGCTGGAACCGGCCGAGATCGACGCCCAGAACGGATATCGCTACTACGCGCTCGATCAGCTTCCGACCGCACAGCTGATCCGGCGGCTACGTGATCTCCGAATGCCGGTCGCGGATGTCCGCGCGGTACTCGTCGCCGAGGACCCAATCGTGCGCGATGGCCTGATTTCCACTCACATCGATCATCTCGAGGCGGAACTGACGAAGACGCAAGCCGCGGTGAACTCGTTGCGCACCTTGCTCGCCAGTTCCGCGGGCGGACCACAACCGGTGCGCCGGCGGGCCGAATCGAGCTTCTCGGCGCTCGCCATCACCGAAGACACCCTGGACCCAGCGGATATCGAGGTCTGGTGGCATGACGCGTTAGCCGAATTGCGCCGCGCCGCAATCGATCACGGCTGGCCTGTCACCGGGCCTGCCGGCGGGCTGTACGACGAATGCCTTTTCCAACGTGAGCCCGGCGCAGCGACAGTCTTCGTACCGGTCGCGACACCGCGCGAATCGGGCCGGGCCAGACCGCTGATTGTTCCAGCCGCGGAGTTGGCGGTAACCACATATCAGGGACCTCACGGTGATACCGACCTCGCTTACGCGCAGATGGGTTCCTTTGTGGCCGAGCAAGATTTGACCGTCGGCTGGCAACTGCGCGAGTACTACCACCGCGACTACAGCCACACCAGCGACCAGTCCCGATGGCGCACCGAGATCGCGTGGCCGATCATCGACTCGCCCGCGGATTAGTCCACGAGGTAAGAAGTGTCGCGGTCCGCGCGCCTCCACAGCACGCCGCCGCCAGCGGTCACGCCCGCCCGGATCAGGTCGCGCTTGAGGATCTTGGTGGTCGCCGTGTGTGGAAGCTCATCGTTGATCCGGACAAATCGGGGCCAGGCTTTCGGCGACAAGTCCGGTTGAGTGGCCAGGAATTTCTCGAGTTCGTCCGGCATCAGTGTCTGGCCGTCGTTCAGCACGATGGCGGCCATCACCTGGTCGCCCACTCCGCCATTTGGAACCCCGTAGACCGCAACCTGATTGATCGGGGCGAGTCGTTGCAGAATTCGTTCGATCGGTGCGGAGGCAAGATTTTCGCCGTCGACGCGCAGCCAATCCGAGGTACGGCCGGCCAGATAGATCCAGCCGTCGACATCGCGGTAGGCCAGGTCGCCCGACCAGTACATGCCGTGTCGCAGGCGTTCGTTGGTGGCCGCGGCATCGTTGTAGTACCCGGCGAACGGACCCGAGCCCTCGGTGTTCACCAACTCCCCGACCGCCTCGTCGAAATTGGCCAGCGCGCCGTGCTCATCGAAAACCGCAGTCGCACATTCGGTTATGGTCTGAGCGTTGTAAATGGCCACACCGGGGTATCCCTTGCCGATAGACCCCGCTGGCGTGCCGTCTTCACGCGTGATGATCACCGCGAATTCGCTGGACCCGAAGCTGTCCACCACCCGGCAACCGAATCGCCGGGCGAACTCGTCGATGTCGCGATCAGACGCCTCGTTGCCAAATGCGATGCGCAGGGTGTTGTCGCTATCGTCTGCAAGCTCTGGTGTGGCCAGTAGCAGGGCGAGTGGCTTGCCGACATAGTTGAGATATGTGACGCCGTGACGTCGGACATCGGCCAGGAATCTCGACGTCGAGAATCGTGCCGGAACCATTGTCGCGCCGCTGTTGATGGCTACGGCCCAGCCGGCGGCCACGCCGTTGGAATGAAACAGCGGCATCGCGAGGTAGCACACGTCGTCGGAGGTGACGTCGTACTGACCCACGAGGCTTGCGCCGCACATGATGCCCATCACGTGAGAGAAGCGCACCGCCTTGGGGTCTCCGCTGGTTCCGGACGTGAAGATCATCATCAGCGTGTCGTCGAAGTCGGCCTCGCGGTGCGGGACGAGTGGCGGTGCGTCGGCGACCGCGTCGCGATACCGTGGCGACGCCACGTCGATCACCGTCACCTCGCGCAGGTCCAGGCCGTCCAGCAAATCCCGATGGTCGGGATCGACAAGCAGCAGTTGGCAATCCGCGCGACGGATGTCCGTCGCCAGGCCGGTGCCGCGCCGGGTGGTGTTGATCCCGCACAACACGTAGCCGCCCAACGCGGCCGCCGCCATCGAGCGCAGCATCGCCGGTGAATTGCTCAGCAGCGCACCGACATGCAAGGGACGGCGCGGCGTCGGCGAGCCCGATCAACATCGAAGCCTCGGCCGCGGCTTCGGCCAGATGCTCGCGCCAGGTCCAGGTCTGATCGCCGTAGGCCACCGCTGGAGTGGCGTCGTCCATCCGGGACCGCAGTAATCGCTGAACAGTCTCAAACATGGTCAGACTCCGGCCGGTAGCGCAACAGCGTGACGCCGGCGCCGGCGATATCGTAGAACACCGGGCTCACTCGCATTCCGATCCGGACGTCGGCGGGGTCCACCTCGACCAGTTCGGTGCTGAGCCGCGGCCCGGCGTCCCACTCGACGACGGCAAGAATCTGCGGCACCGCGTCCGACCACGGTGGCCCGGTGGGCCGGCGCGCCACAGTGAATGTGTACACCGTTGCGGCCCCGTCGATTTCGCGCCACTGCAGATCGTCGGCCAACGTTCCCGGCGCCAGCGTGCGTGGATAGAACACATATCGTCCCAGTGACGGCGAGAACTGCACCATAATCCGGTGCTCGGTGAGCCCATGCCAGAACGGCGCCGACACGGGTGTTGCTTCGGGAAGTGGTATCGCTTCGGTCATATCAGTCACCGCCCAGCACCAGTGCGACTTGTTCACTCATGATCCCACCGGTGCCCGTGACGAACGCCCGGTGGCAATCCGCGACTTGCGCGGCGGCAGCGCGGCCCATCACCTGGCGCGCGGCGTCGACCACGTGATGCATACCGCCCGCCATCCCTGCCTGACCGTAGGAGAGTTGCCCGCCCGCGGTGTTGAGCGGAAAGTCGCCGGCAAAGGTGAGGTCACGCTGGTTGACCCACGCCATGCCTTCGCCTTTGCCGCAGAAGCCGGCATCTTCGAGCGTCATCAGGACCGTGATGGTGTAGCAGTCGTACAGCGACGCCATGTCCATGTCGGACGGGGTCAGACCTGCCATCGCAAAGGCGCGTTCGGCGGCACGCGCTACCGGCGTCGTCATCAGATCCTCGGCGTAGGTCGCTGTCTTGAAGGCGATGTGTTCGCCGAATCCCCTGATCCACACCGGGCGATGACGGGCCCGGCGGGCGATGTCGGCGTTGGCGATCAGGACACCGGTTCCGCCCTGCACTCGCATCACCGTCTCCAGCATGTGGATGGGATCGGCGATCATCGGGCTGGCCACAACGTCATCGACGGTGAGGGGCTTGCCGTGGAATACCGCCCCGGGGTGCGCACAAGCATTGGTCCGCTGGTCCACCGCGATTTTTGCCAGAGCCGTTGCGTCATAACCGAAAAGAGCCGCGTACCGCTGAGCGATCTGCGCGTAGGGCCCGTTCTGTCCTACGTTGCCGTACGGGATCTCGAACTCCGCCTGCGGCGAGCCGTACTTGTTGCTCGACGCGCCGTGCCAACCGGGCGGCGCCGGTGGATGGCGGGTGGAGGTCGGAAGCACCGCGGATCCGGGCACCACTGCGAGCACCGCATCGCACAGCCCGAGTTCGACGGCGACCGCGGCCCGCCACACCATTGCCGCCGACGTGGCACCGCCGAGGTCGACGCGTTCTCCGAAATTGACCGGCAGGCCGAGATATTCGGACAGCGTCGCCGGGGCGAACATGTCGGATTCCGCCAGGCCGTGGCACACCAGACCGTTGACCACCGAGGCGTCCACCCCGGCGTCGTCGACGACCATCTTGGCCAACAGCGCGTACTGGTCGAGGGTGAACAACGGAGGGCGTGTCTGTTTGCGCTCGGCGGGCAACTCGGCGATACCGATGATCGCCGCCTCGCCGCGCAGGCCCGTCACGGCTGGCCACCGCGCAGCGGCAGCGCGACCGTGGCGGTCCCCGGCATCAACACGGTGTCGTCGCGTCGGCCGGCGATTTCCAGGTCGACCATGCCGATGTTGTCTACCAACCGTTTTCCGGTGACCGCTCCGTCGAAGGTCAGGGGTTCACCGGCAAGGGCGACCGCCCGGTTCTGCACGGCGTACTCGACCAACCGCCCCCGCCCGCCGATCCAGTCGGTGACGGCGCGGGCCAGCAGCGCAGCCTGCAGTGGACCCTGCACGATGATGTCGTCGTAACCCTCGACGGTTCGGGCCCAGTCTTTGTCGTAGTGAATGCGGTGACCGTTGTAGGTTGCGGCGCTGAAGAAGAACAACTGCCGCTCGTCGGCGGTCACGGTCAGCGCCGGCAAGGTGTCGCCCGGGTGGACGTCCTCGTAGAAGATCTGCTCGCGGGTCACGGCGCTCCCAAGGGTCGGGCGATCATCGATGTCGTTGCTTCGGCGACCAATTCGCGCCGTTGGTTGTGGTACACCGTTCGCCAGGTAACCAGGACGAATGCGCCTGAGCGGCCGTGCTTCTCGACGATCGACTCGATGGTACGGATCATGTCGATCTCGTCGTGGTGGTATGCCGGCTGGTGAAACGTCGTGCTTTCGCCGCCTGCCATCCGCCTGGGTGCGAGCGGAAACGCGAGGCTGCCCGACACCGCGCCCGACGACCCGTCTGGCCGGACTTCGTCCAGCGGTGTGACGCCCAAGATGGCGTACTGCAGGTACAGCGGCGGGCAGATGATGTCGCGATAGCCTTGTGCACGAGCGTATTCGGGGTCGAACCAGAGTGGATTGTGGTCGCCGACGGCGGCGGCCCACCGCTGCCACTCGCGCCGGTTGACTTCACCGGTCGCGGTGGCGGCCACCGTTCCCACCCGCGCCGCCGACTCCGGGTCGATCAGGCTCTGCTCGCTCACGCCCGCTCCTTCAGCCACGTCGCGGCGATGTCCGCGCCACCGCCGAGCGTCGACAGCACCCGGGCTCGCTCGGAGAACAGATGCAGGTCAGTTTCGACCACGTAGCCCATGCCGCCGTGCAATTGGTGCGCGTCGAGCGTGATGAGTTTCGCCGCGGTCGCGGCGTGCATCCGGGCAATCGCGGTCTGACGGGTTGCGGTGTGACCCCGCCCGATCCAGAACACCGCCGAATGGGCGGCGAGCCGCGCCGCCGCCAGCGCGACATGCATGTTCGCCACCAGATGCTGCGCTGCCTGAAACGACGCGATCGGTCGGCCGAACTGCTTGCGTGCCTTCGTGTAATCGACGGTGCGCGCCAGCACCGCCTCGCCGACCCCGACCAGGTCCAATGACTGCAAGGCGACCGAGGCGTTGGCGGTCCGGCGCAGATCCTCGGCGGACAGGCCCGCGCCGCCGAAACCGGCCAGCACCGCACGCGGATCGGCCACCTCGACGTCGTCGAACGCGATCCGGAAGGCGCGGTGGCCGCCCATCATCGGTTGCGCCTCGATCCGCAGCCCCGCCGTGGCCAACGGCACGACGAAGCCCACGGTCCGGCCGCCATCGGCCGCGGAGACCACGAGTAGATCGGCGAGGTCGGCGTCCGCGACGAAATCGACGACGCCGCTGAGTCGCCAGGTATCGGTAGCGTCGATGCGCGCCTGCAGCGTCGGAGCGATCTTGGCGGCGTCGCGGGCATTCGACAAAGACGTTGTGGCGCGCAGGGTTCCAGCGGCCAGCAGCGGCAGCCAGGCCGCACGCTGATCGGGCCCGCCGAGAAGCTGGATGGCGAGGGCGGCCTGCAGGGTGTCGTGCACGATCGTCGGGCACAGAGCACGGCCGGCCTCCACGTAGAAGACACCGAGATCGGTCAGCGCACCGTCGGCGCCACCATGCTCCTGCGGAATCAAGAGCCCGAACACTCCGGCGTCGGCCAACGATTTCCACAACCGCTCGGGCATCGGCCGGACGTCGGCGTCGCGCAGTTCACGCACCAATGTCGTCGGACATTCGGCGACGAACAGTGAAGACAGCATCGACGCGAGATCTCGCTCGTCCTGACTCGGTATCAGCTTCATAGAATCAGCGTCCGTACGACGGCATGCCGTGGCCACGCTGGGCGATCACGTCGCGCAGCACTTCGTTGGTGCCGCCACCAAAGCGCATCAGCGGTGAAACCCGGTACAGCCGTTCGAACTTGCCATCCTCGGGCGCACCGGGGCTGCGATAGGCCAGCAGACCGTCGGGGCCGAGTAGGTCGATGGACAAATCGGCTATCCGCTGGCGTAGCTCGCTGGTGAAGATCTTCTCGACGCTGACCTCGACGGTCGGGATCACGCCGCTGTCCAACAGCGATGCTGCCTGATATCCCATCAGTTCCGCCGCTTCTACATCGGCTTCAGCCTGGTCAAGGCGGCGGCGTAGGCCCGGTGTCTGCAGCGGGGCTGAGCTGTCTCGCGCGGCCAGCGCGGTCACGTCGTCGAGTGCGCGCCGTAGATCTCCCGCGTTCGTCAGCGCGCCCCGCTCGAGATCCAGCGCGCCGGTGATGTAGGTCCAGCCCCGATTGAGTTCGCCGATCAAGTTGCCGATCGGCACTCGTACCTCATCGAAGAATGCCTCGTTGGTGCGATACCCCGACCAGGCATACAGCGGGCGGATCTGGATGCCGGGCAGGCCGGTGGGAACCATGATCACCGAAATGCCGCGGTGCCGTGGCGCGCTGGGATCGGTACGCACACAGAGCCACTCATGCGTTGCGCGATTGGCGACACTGTTCCAGATCTTGGATCCGGTGATCACCCACTCGTCGCCGTCGCGCTCGGCCCGCGTCCGCAGACTGGCCAGGTCGGTGCCCGCCTCGGGTTCCGAGTATCCGACCGCGCAGATCAACTCGCCGCGAGCGATCGGAGGAAGGAACTCGAGCTTGTTCTGCTCGGTGCCGTGCCGCATGATCATCGGCGCGACCGACGTCACGGTGAGGTCAGGACCGGGGACACCCCAGTACTCGAATTCCCGCATCAACAGGTGCTGATACACCGCGCCCAGGCCGAGCCCGCCGTATTCCGACGCCCAGTTCAGCCCGAACCAGCCGCGCTCGCCGATCCTGCGGCGAAAAGCCGCGACTTCCCCATTCGGCACTTCCTGACCGTGCTCGCTCAGTTCGGACTTCAGCGCCTGCGTGACGGCCTCATCAAGGAATGCACGTACCTCGGCCACCCAGGCCGTCTGCGCCGCGTCGAGTTCGAAATCCACCATCCTTTTACTAGCGGGTTCTGGCCGCTTACGCCCACGCTTTGGAAAAGGAACTTAAAGTCTTAAGCCGTGCATCGGATGCCGGACGACCCCGTGAAAGTGCAACTACCGAGGGCGCTACCCGGGAAATGGGTCAGCAGTTGCACTCTCGCGGATGTCATCGAGCGCAGAAGCGCCTGATGCAGTTCTGGTCTGGCACACCGTTTATGGAGACAACGGACGCGCTGGCGATCGCCCGCATGCTCGACGAGAGCGGCTATGACGGTGTCATCTGCGCCGATCACCTGATCTATCCGCGCAATTTGAGGTCGCCGTACCCGTCAGCGGCCGGGGTGCCGCCGTGGCCACCCGAGACGGCCTGGCCCGATTCGTGGATCATGATCGGCGCGATGGCGTCGACCACTCGGCAGTTGCGGTTCTCCAACGCCATCTACGTTGCCCCCTCCCGGCCGCTGGTAGACGTGGCGAAGCAGGTGGCGACCGCATCGGTGATCTCCGGTGGTCGGGTGTCGCTGGCCGTCGGCGCCGGCTGGATGCGTGAGGAATTCGACTTGCTGGGACAGGATTTCAGCACCCGAGGCAAGCGACTCGATGAGATGATCCCGGCATTGCGTGCATTGTGGCAAGGCGGCTGGGTGTCGTGGAGTGGTCGCTACTACGAGGTGCCCGAGTTGATGCTCGAGCCTCACCCGTCGGCTCCGGTGCCGATCCTGTGCGGCGGCGAATCGGACGTGGCGCTGCGCCGGGCGGCGCGGCTGTGCGATGGCTGGGTCGGCACTGCCTACGTCTGGGACGAGGCGGTCCGATATGTGCAGAAGCTGACGGCCTTGCGGCGTGAATACGACCGCGACGGCGAACCTTTCGAGATCATGCTGGCCCTGCTCGAGATGCCGTCGGCCGATCTCTACCGACGCGCCGAAGACCTCGGCATCACCGCGGTGATGTGTGCACCGTGGATGGGTGAGAACGTCGGGCCGAGCGATCGCGCGGGCTGCCGCGCAGCGATCGAAAGATTCGCCGAGACCGTGATCGCTCGGTGTCGCTAGCGGCGCAGGGCCGGCCGGCGCTCAGAACTTGTGCGGGACGTCGTTGACCAGTCCGCCGTCCATCACGAACTCGGCTCCGGTCGAATACGACGATTCGTCACTGGCGAGGAACAGCACGAAGGTGGCGACCTCTTCGGAGCTGCCGGGGCGCCCGAGTGGGACGGTGACCATGTCGTCGGGGAAGTGCTTGGTCATCGGGGTGCGGATGAAGCCCGGGTGGATGGAGTTGACCCGGATGTTGTGCGACGCCAACTCCAGAGCCGCCGATTTGGTCAGTCCGCGCACCGCCCACTTGGAGGCGACATACGGGTGCACCATGACCGCGCCACGCAGACCCTCGATCGACGAGACGTTGATGATCGAACCTCCGCCGGCGGCCTTCATCGGCTCGACCACGGCCTGGATGCCGTGAAAGGTGCCGTTCAGGTTGACGTCGATGACCTTGTTCCACTTCTCCACATTGAACTGGCCCAGCTGACCGAGCGCGACGATGCCGGCGTTGTTGACCAGCACGTTGAGCTTGCCGAAGTCGTTGACCGCAGTGGACACCGCAGCCTCCCATTCTTCGGGCTGGGTGACATCGAGGTGGACGTAGCGTGCGGCGTCGCCGAGTTCGTCGGCAAGTTTCTTGCCTTCATCGTCGAGAATGTCGCCCACGACGACCTTGGCGCCCTCGGCGACCAGGGCCCGGGCATGCGCGGCGCCCATCCCCCGAGCGCCACCGCTGATCAGTGCAACTTTCTCGTCCACGCGTCCCATGACGCGACACGCTACCGCAGCCGGTTGAGCGGGTAGAACCTGTTCCACCTCTGGCGGTCTCGGCCGGTTATGTGGCTACTTTCACCCGGGTGGTCACATCCGAGGAGTTCCGTATTAAACTAGAACACGTTCCAGTTCGCCTACGCCGCGGTAAGCAACCACGTGAGGATCTCCCAATGCACACTCCCATCTGCGACGAACTCGGCATCGAGTTTCCGATCTTCGCGTTCACGCATTGTCGCGATGTCGTGGTCGCGGTAAGCAAGGCCGGCGGTTTCGGCGTGCTGGGGGCGGTCGGCTTCACACCCGAACAGCTCGAGATCGAGCTCAAGTGGATCGACGAGAACATCGGCGACCACCCGTACGGCGTCGACATCGTCATCCCGAACAAATACGAGGGCATGGACTCACACCTGTCCGCCGAAGATCTCGCTGAGTCGCTGCGCAAGATGGTGCCGCAGGATCACCTCGACTTCGGCAAGAAGATCCTCGCCGACCACGGCGTACCGGTCGAGGACAGCGACGGCGACACCTTGCAGTTGCTGGGCTGGACCGAGGCGACGGCCACGCCCCAGGTCGAGGTGGCCCTCACGCACCCCAAAGTGAAGATGATCGCCAATGCGCTCGGCACCCCGCCGCCGGAGATGATCAAGCACATCCATGACGCCGGGCTGAAGGTCGCCGCGCTGTGCGGCTCCCCCTCGCAGGCGCGTAAGCACGCCGAGGCCGGCGTCGACATCATCATCGCCCAGGGCGGTGAGGCCGGCGGCCACTGTGGCGAGGTGGGCTCAATTGTGTTGTGGCCGCAGGTCGTCAAGGAGGTCGCGCCGGTTCCCGTTCTCGGCGCAGGTGGTATCGGCAGCGGTCAGCAGATCGCCGCGGCGTTGGCGTTGGGTTGCCAGGGTGCCTGGTCCGGCTCGCAGTGGTTGATGGTCGAGGAATCCTCGAACACCCCGGTCCAGCAGGCCGCTTACGTCAAGGCCGGCAGTCGTGACACCGTCCGCAGCCGTTCGTTCACCGGTAAGCCGGCCCGGATGCTGCGCAACGACTGGACCGAAGCCTGGGAGGCCCCGGATAACCCGAAGCCGCTCGGAATGCCGTTGCAGTACATGGTTTCCGGTATGGCGGTGCGGGCGACCAACCGTTTCCCCAACGAATCGGTCGACGTGGCGTTCAATCCGGTCGGTCAGGTCGTCGGTCAGTTCGCCAAGGTCGAGAAGACCGCCGCGGTCATCGAACGCTGGGTGCAGGAGTACCTGGAGGCGACGAGCCGGCTCGACGACCTCAACGAAGCCGCTGCCGTCTAGTTACTCGTCGTCGGCGGGGCCGGTGAAGACCTCTTTGGTCCGCTCGACCGCGTAAGTCGCGATGTCCATTGAATTATGGACGATATCGCCTGTGCCACCGGCGATATCGCCCTTGATGATGTGGCCGGCGTTCTCGACGATGTCCGCGGACCGCTCGACCGCGTTCGTCACGATGTCACGGGCGGCGTCGATGGCGTCTTTCGGCTTGAAGGCCATGGGTATCTCCTGGGTGTTAGGGGAAGTGCAAGATGCTCGTGTCGGACGGGAATCCGCCGCCCTGGCCGTTCGGGGCCCCGCCTCCGGTCAGTTGACCGATCTGCCAGCCGTGTTCGGTGCAGAGCATCGCCTGCCCGTCGGGCGACTGGGCCGATGATCCCTTGGGGTTGTCGCACTTGGCGCCCACCTGCTGCACTCCGTAGAGCGGGTAGGTGATCACCCAGTACCCCGTCTGCGCTGCCGGAAATTGGTTGATGATGAAGTGGCATGCCTCGGCCTGGCCGCCGGGGCCACGCCCGAAGATGAACCGGTCGTAGTTATCGCACGGCGCACCGAGCGAGGCATCGTAATTCATTCCCGGCACGTCGCCATCGTAATGCCCGGCATCGGCAAAGGCAACGGGAGCCAGGCCGGCAGCGGCACCGGTCAGAGAAGCAGCGACGAGCAGTTCGCGAATCATGATCCACCTTCGGTGTTGCGTCACTGAGCCATTCCTTGAGCCCGTGACCTGGAGGCAAGCATAGTCAGTACCGCCGGTGCCACAAGGCCGTTTCGCGTGGGAGCGTGTGAACGCGCTCAGCGTTCGGTGGGTCGGTAAGTGCAGATCAGGACACCGGTAACGGTCATCTTCGCCGATACCGGCCGAAGTGCGCGGGCCGGCCATCGTCGGGGAACAGTCGTTTACCCCTTCCCCCGGCATTGGATCCAGACCAGCAACCGAGTTGAAACTCGTCGCGGCCCACCGCGAGAACACGTTCCAATCCATCAATCGGCAATCCGCCGAGAAGCCGTTCCATCTCGGCTGTTGCGATGCTTTACTGAGCCAGAACGCGTCATGCCCAAGTCGTATTCATCCCTAGGAGTGCCACCGATGCCGACTCCGAATCTTCCTTCCGGATTCGATTTCACCGATCCTGACGTCCACGCCGAACGCCTACCGGTCGAAGAGCTGGCCGAGCTGAGGCGGACCGCGCCGATCTGGTGGAACGAGCAGCCGCTGGGGGCAGGCGGATTCGACGACGGCGGGTTCTGGGTGGTGTCCAAACACAAGGATGTCAAGGAGATTTCGCGTCGCAGCGACGTCTTCTCCAGCCTGGAGAAGACCGCGCTGCCCCGCTACAAAGACGGCACGGTCGGCGAGCAGGTCGAACGGGGCAAGTTTGTTCTGCTCAACATGGACGCGCCGCAGCACACTCATCTGCGCAAGATCGTCTCCCGCGGCTTCACACCCCGGGCCGTCGAGCGACTTCGCGAAGACCTGCGTGAGCGGGCCCGCGAGATCGTGGCGAACGCGGCGGCACACGGATCCGGCGACTTCGTCGAACAGGTGTCGTGTGAGCTTCCGCTGCAGGCCATCGCCGGACTGCTGGGTGTGCCGCAGGAAGACCGGATGAAGTTGTTCCACTGGTCCAACCAGATGGTCGGCGATCAGGACCCGGAGTTCGCCGGCAACGACGCGATCGATGCCTCGATCCAACTGATCATGTACGCGATGCAAATGGCGGCCGATCGGGCCGCGAACCCCGGCCCCGACATCGTCACCAAGTTGGTCGAGGCCGACGTCGACGGCCACAAGCTCTCCGACGACGAGTTCGGCTTTTTCGTCATCCTGCTTGCGGTCGCGGGTAATGAGACGACCCGCAACTCGATCACCCAGGGCATGATGGCGTTCACCGACTTTCCCGATCAGTGGGAGCTCTACAAGAAGGAGCGCCCCGCCACCGCCGCCGACGAGATCGTCCGATGGGCCACCCCGGTGACATCGTTTCAGCGGACTGCGCTCGAGGATTACGAGCTGTCCGGCGTGCAGATCAAGAAG
Source organism: uncultured Actinomycetota bacterium (assembly GCA_963750885.1). Taxonomy (GTDB): domain Bacteria; phylum Actinomycetota; class Actinomycetes; order Mycobacteriales; family Mycobacteriaceae; genus Mycobacterium. The sequence goes on along the minus strand of CAVVSN010000026.1, from coordinate 248,597 downwards.
GGCCAGCGCGTCCTAATGGTCTACCGCTCAGCCAATTTCGACGAAGAGGTGTTCGACGACCCCTTCGCATTCAACATCCTGCGCGACCCCAACCCGCACGTGGGCTTCGGTGGCACCGGGGCGCACTACTGCATCGGGGCGAATCTGGCCCGGATGACGATCGACCTGATGTTCAACGCGATCGCCGACGCCATGCCCGACCTGGAGTCGATCGGCACACCCGAACGTCTGCGTTCGGGTTGGCTCAACGGCATCAAACACTGGCAGGTCGACTACCACAGTGATGCCTCAGCCAAATGTCCTGTCGCGCAGTAGGCTACGGCTATGTCGTCACATAAAGCAGTTCAGGTCAAGTCCGCGGGCGCACCGCTGGAGCTCGCCGATGTCGAGACAACGTCACCGGGCCGCGGCGAAGTGCGGATCAGCGTCAAGGCCTGCGGCATCTGCGGCACCGACGCCCACTTCGTCGCCGGCGACTTCCCGGGCCTGTCGTGGCCACTGACCCTGGGACACGAGATAGCGGGCGACGATCGCCGAAACCGGCCCGGGTGTCGAAGAATTCGCCGTCGGCGATCGGGTTGCCGTCGGCTGGTTCGGCGGCAACTGCAACCACTGCGCACAGTGCCGCAAGGGCCAGTTCATCACCTGTTTGAATGGCAAGGTTCCGAGCTGGCACTACCCGGGCGGCTACGCGGAGTCGGCGACCGTGCCGGCCACCGCGTTGGCTCGCATCCCCTCGGAGCTTTCTGACGCCGAAGCTGCACCGATGGGCTGTGCGGGTGTGACGACCTACAACGCGCTGCGGCACACGAAGGCGCTGCCCGGCGACCGGGTGGCGATTCTCGGTGTCGGCGGCCTCGGCCACCTGGGGATCCAGTTCGCCCGGGCAATGGGTTTCGAGACCATCGCGATCAACCGCGGCACCGCCAAGAAAGAGGATGCCCTCGAACTCGGTGCGCATCACTACGTCGACGCCACCGACGGCGACGTTGCCGAAGCGCTGAACGATCTCGGCGGGGTCGCGGTGGTGCTGGGCACCGCCGGAGCCTCGAAGGCGATGGCAGCCACCGTCGGCGGGTTACTCCCCTTCGGCGAGCTCATCACCATCGGCGTCACGCCCGAGCCGCTACCGATCAGCCCACTGCAACTGATTACGCCGGGCCTCAGCATCATTGGCCATCCGTCCGGGACCGCCAGCGAGATCGAAGACACGATGCAGTTCGCGGTGCAGACCGGGGTGCGGGCGTGGATCGAGGAACTGCCGCTGGCGAAGGCCGCGGAAGGCTACGCCGCGCTGGAAGAAGGCCGGGCTCACTACCGCACAGTGTTGACGGTTTGACACGAGACGCACGCATCGCCGAATGGAGCCTCGACAGCTCCGACGGTGACCTGCTGATCCGAACCGGTGTCGCCGGCCCGGCCGCCGCGATGGGCCACCGGCTGACCCTTGCGATGAGGCAATGGCGAGCAACGACCCATTGGGACGGCGACAAGCCAGTGAGCGCGGAGTTGATCGTCGAGGTCGGTTCGCTGGAAGTCGTCCGCGGCGAAGGCGGCGTCACTCCCGCTGTCCGGGCCGGAGAAGATCCTGGTGCGCAGCAATGCGTCGCGATCACTCGGCACCAAGCGCTATCCGCGAATCACGTTCGAAGCCAACGCTATTGACAAGACTGACGAAGGCTACCGATTGACCGGGACGCTCACGATCCAGGCAACGTCCCGGGAGCAGGTTGTCGATCTGCGCACCGACGACCAGGGAAAGAACTGGTGGCTGTCCAGCGAGACCGCGGTCCGGCAGTCCGACTTCGGCATCAAGCCATACTCGCAGCTGCTGGGCGCGCTGAGAGTTGCTGACGATGTCGTGGTGTCGTTCACCGCGAAGCGCACCAAGTAAACGCAGACGCACGGACCGAGGGGGATCGATAATGCGGATCGGAGTGGTGTTCCCGCAGACCGAGATTGGGGCAGACGCGGGTGCTGTCCGTGCCTACGCCGAGCATGTCGAGGGGCTGGGCTACGCGCACCTGCTCGCCTACGACCACGTCGTCGGCGCCGACACCGCGGTTCACGCCGACTGGAACGGTCCCTACGACATGCACAACACCTTCCACGAGCCCCTGGTGACATTCGGCTACCTCGCGGCGGTGACGACCACTCTGGAGTTTGTCACCGGCGTCCTGATCCTGCCGCAACGGCAGACCGTGCTGGTCGCCAAGCAGGCGGCCGAGGTTGACTTACTCAGCGGCGGCCGGCTGCGCCTGGGTGTTGGCCTCGGCTGGAACGCGGTCGAGTACGAGGCGCTGGGAGAAGACTTTTCGACGCGAGGTAAGCGCTGCGACGAGCAGGTCGCGTTGATGCGCAAGCTGTGGACCGAGCCGAGCGTCTCCTACGACGGCGACTATCACCGGGTGACGGGCGCAGGACTGGCGCCGTTGCCGATCCAGCGGCCGATTCCGGTGTGGTTCGGGGCGTCATCACCGCGCGCGTTCCGGCGGGCCGGCCGGCTCGGCGACGGTTGGTTTCCGATGGTGGGCCCGGGACCCAAACTCGAGCGGGCGCGCCAGGAGGTGGCGCAAGCCGCAACAGACGCCGGCCGGGATCCGGCTCGAATCGGCATGCAGGGCCAGGTTTCCTGGAACGGGAATACCGATGACCTCGCCGAAGGTCTGCAGAGTTGGGCGGACGCGGGCGCCTCGCATGCATCGGTCAACACCATGAACGCGGGACTGGAGTCAGTCGACCAGCATCTCAGCGCGTTGACCGCCGCCGCCGAAATAGCCAGGCAATTCTCGGATTAACTCTGCCGCATCCTGACGATTACGGTGTCGGCGCCCCGGGCGGCGGGGGCGGCGGCTGCTGGTCGGGCGTCTTGGCCATGCAGGCGTTGCGAGCAGCTTGGTGAGCAACGGGTGCGGGTTGGGTGGCTCCTCCGGCGGCGGAGGTGCCACCGGAGGTGGCGGCAACGGGTGGCGCAACCGGCGCGACCGCGTGAACCTCGACCGGCGCCTGCGCGACGACCGGCTGCCGGACAACCGGTTCTTCCGCCGGTGCGGCGGGCTGCGGCGCCGGGCGGGCCGGCGGTGTGCTTGACCGCGGCCGGCGGCGCCGGGGCCTCGGCGATCGGTGCGCCCATCGCACGGTGGGCCACCGGCCTGCCCGGGTTGGGTGCGTGATTGGGCACCAGGTGCGGACCCAGCGCCAGTGACAGCGACGCCACGAACGTGACCGCTCCGGCGGCCAGCATCGTCACCGCTCCGGCGTACGAGCGCTTCCTCGCGGCATCGTGGTCGTGGCGCCAACTGTTGACCGTCTCGAGCATCTCGGCGTCGGTGAATTCGGTGCTTTGAGCGGATACGAGCGCGGCGCCCCGCGCCAACGCCAGCTCTGCGCCGACTTGGTTGATGACCGGGACCGGCAGCGTCGTCAGCCGCGGCGACAAAGCGTCCACGTCGTCTTGCGCGCCGACGATCACGATGCCGCCGGGTCGCCAGGAGCTGCGGTCGAACAGCGCGGTAAGCCAGTGCACCAGATGCGCCTGGCCCGCCGGACAACTGCTTGATGGCCGTTTGCGGTTCGCCGTCCTCGGCGTCGACCATGACGACGATCGTCGAGTCGCCGTCCAGTACGCATACCGCAGCCTGGTCATAGCCGACGATCGGGACGATAGCTCGGGCCAGCATGTCGCACGCGTCGTGCAGCCGAACCGGGACGATGTTGTCGAATCCGGCGTCGGTCAGCGATTCCACCAGCAGCGCCGCTTCGGCGGCCGATTCGTCGCTCCAGGTGACGCCGACGACGTGAAGTCGCTGATCGAACCCGGCTGCCGCGGCCTGCGCTTCCAGCACGGCTGCGTTTGCCTGTTCCGAGGTGTAGACCGCCTGCATCCCGGCGGTGGGGTCAACGTCGAAGTCGTCGTGATCGAGGATGGCGCCGTCCGCATCGCGGCCTTCCACCAAGACCCAGCCGACTGACGTCGATGTCAGCGACAGTCCAACTACCGTGTCCAAATCTGCACCTCAATCGCGGCCCAATGCCCGAGCGCCGCACCCGGCGACCATGAGAGTTGACGTACTGGTTCGCGGGCGGCGGAAGGACCGGGACAGCGTGATCTCGTCGGTCTACCCCGGGTCACCCTACGCGTTCGGCGCGCGGAAATGCGACCCGGGGATCGGCGGCTCGGCAGTCGCGCAGGGTCGCGCGGTGTTGCCAGAAACGGCCGATTAACGGCTCTAGCACAGGCTCCGTGCAGGTGAAGGTGGTTGCTGGGAAAACGCAACACCAGTGCGCCTTCATCGACATATGGACACGCGGCACGGTAAGTTTCGCGGTAGTGCTTGACGCCATCGACAAGGGGCCCTGATATGCCATTAGTAAGCGACAAGATCCGTGGGTGGGCGCGGCGACTGTCGGTCGCCGCAGTGTCAGCCGCAGCTCTACCGGGCCTGATCGGCCTCATCGGTGAGGCCCCGACGGCGAACGCATTCTCCCGTCCCGGTCTTCCCGTCGAGTACCTCCAGGTGCCGTCGGCGTCGATGGGACGCAGCATCAAAGTCCAGTTCCAGACCGGTGGCAACGGCTCGCCGGCGGTGTACCTGCTGGACGGGCTGCGGGCGCAGGACGACTTCAACGGCTGGGACATCAACACCGCCGCCTTCGAGTGGTACTACCAGTCCGGATTGTCGATCGTGATGCCGGTGGGTGGGCAGTCCAGCTTCTACACCGACTGGTACAACCCCGCCTGCGGCAAGTCCGGTTGTTCGACCTACAAGTGGGAGACCTTCCTCACCAGCGAACTGCCCGGATACCTGTCCTCGCAGAAGAGCGTCAAAGCCAACGGCAGTGCGGCAGTAGGCATCTCGATGGCCGGCTCATCCGCGATGAACCTGGCCATCTACCACCCGGGACAGTTCATCTACTCCGGTTCGCTGTCCGGCTACCTGAGCCCGTCCACTGGGCAAGGCGCGATCGGCTTGGCGATGGGTGATGCCGGCGGCTACAAGAAGGAAGACATGTGGGGGCCGGACAGTGACCCCGCATGGCAACGCAACGACCCCACGGTCAACGTCGGCCAACTGGTCGCCCACAACACCCGCCTCTGGGTGTACTGCGGCAACGGAACTCCGAACGAACTGGGCGGCGGCAACTTGCCGGCCACGTTCCTCGAGAGCAACTTCATGATCGGCGGCAACAAGAAGTTCCAGGACGCTTACAACGCCGCCGGCGGTCACAACGCCGTGTTCAACTTCCCTGCCTACGGCACTCACAGCTGGGAGTACTGGGGAGCTCAGTTGAACGCGATGAAGGGTGACCTCCAGGGCTCGCTGGGCGCGCACGCCGGCTAAACCTCCGACAAAGCTGGGCTTGACGGTGATCCGTCAAGCGCAGTTTTTCGTTGTGGACACGGTCAGTGCAATCGGTCGGTGATGTCGGTCCATTCCGCTTTAGCCCCATGGTGATTGCTCATGTCGTGACACTGGCCGTAGATGCGTGCCACTCCGCGCGTCGGGGTGTCGCGGTCCGGATAGAGAATCGCGTTGACGCCATCCTTCGACAGATTTCGGCCGAACATGTGCTGATTGGGCGCCGGGCCCTCCCGCCACCCGTGAGCGACCATGGCGTCGGAGACGTCGCGGAAATAGTGGTCGGCGTCGATATCCGGCGGCAGTTCGAAGTCGATGTAGACCGCGCCCTGGTAGGGCGGATCATCCCGATTTTTGCATGACATCAGCAGGTAGCCCGCCGTCGGCTCACGGAGTCCGGTGATCATCGATGATGTCGCGAGCATCTTCGACGACCTCGGTCTGGATTTGCGCATCGGTGGCGGCCGGGCCGGGGTGTTCCACAGCGTTATTCGCCGAGGCATGCAGCCGATCGATCGCCAGGTAGGCCCCGCCGATGATCAGGACCGTCACCGATAGGGCGGCGATCAGCGCCCGGGTCGCCGGTGGGCGCCCACCCGCCGGTGAGTCGTCGGCGTCACGCACGGGGAATCACGCTCCGTGCCGGCTGCCGAGGCGGTGTCAGCCCCCGAGCGCCGCGAGGAGCTCTTTGATCCGCGCGGCCTCGTCGTCGGTCGGAATTTCCTCGGCCTCGATGGAGTCCAGGAGTTCGGGCGTGAGCCCGACACCGTTAGCGGTCTCCTGCGCCGACAGCTTCGCGCGCCGCCGGATGACGTAGAGCTGCTGGCCCAGGGTCGCGCCGGGCGCTTCCGACGCCAGCGCCATCAGGTCGTCGTATCGGGTGCGAACACCGCTGAGCGACACGATGACTGACGGTGTCGCGCGACCGCGGGTCGCCGCCTTGGTCAGTGCCGTCTGCAGCTTGCGCAGGCCAGACAAAATTACGTTGGCGCGGCCGGAGAACTCCGGGTCGCTGGTGTCGGGCAAGGCGTCGATGGCCGCGGAGAACATCTGCATCGCCGCCTCGACCAAGCTGACGATGACGGGCGCTTCGCCGTCATCCGGTCCGCCGTCGTTCTTGGACCGCTTTGTGCTGTGGTACTCGTCGATGATGATCACTCCGTCGGGATTGTGATTGAGACGTCGAAAAACGCTAGCGCGGATCCATCGTCTGGACAAGGTTTGGCTCAACTCGCGGACCGGTCACCCGTGGGCATGCTTGGATCAGCCCATGCAGGGATCGGCGACAGTTCACATGGCGGCACCGGCGGACCAGATCTGGGGCCTGATAACCGACGTCCACAGCATCGGCCGCTACTCCCCCGAGGTATTCGAAGCCGAGTGGCTGGACGGCGCCACCAAGCCCGCGCTGGGTGCGCGGTTCCGTGGCCACGTCAAACGCAACGAAATCGGTCCGGTGTACTGGACCGTCTGCCGCGTGACGGCGTGCGAGCCGGGCCGCGAATTCGGCTTCGAGGTGCTTCTCGGCGACCGGGCAGTCAACAACTGGCACTATCGCCTGGCGCCATCGAGTGGCGGCACGGACGTCACCGAGTCATTCCGGATGACCTCCTCACCGTTCATCGGCGTCTACTTCTGGCTGTTCGGTGGCTTCCTGCGGCAACGACGCAACGTCCGAGACATGACCAAGACGTTGCACCGGATCAAGGACGTGGCAGAGGCATGAGCGGACAGTGGTCGCGCGACGAGATCGAATCAGCCTTCGAACACCACAAGCAGGTGGTCGTCGAGATCGGGTCCAGTTGGGATTGGTCTCGGTTCGCCGACCAGTTCACCGAGGACGCAACCTACGTCGAGCACACGTATGGGACGCTGCACGGCCGCGAGCAGATCCGTGACTGGATCGTCTCGACGATGAACGTGTTCCCCGGCAGCGAGATGCCGTTCTACCCGACGTCGTATCACTCCATCGACGTCGACCGCGGCTGGGTGTTCTGCGAGTTCCAGAACCGGATGCGCGATCCCGGTGACGGAAGCGTTCACCAGGCGGCCAATCTGTCGGTGCTGAAGTACGGCGGCGACAACTTGTGGAGTTATGAGGAAGACGCCTACAACCCGATGAACTTCCTGCCGATGGTGCGGTCCTACGTCGAGCGGAGTCATGCCATGGGCACCGCCACTGAGGACGCCCTTACCTTCGCGACAAATATGAAGTGGGAATTGGGCTGAGGGCGCACGGTCGCATCGGGTCGTAGGCTGGTCGACAGCACCGCCCGTCGATGTGGAGGCCTAAACGGTGGCGATCGAACTGAAGCAGAGGTTGCACTGGCTGGCGCTCCACGGTTTCGTGCGTGGCGTCGCATCGCTCGGCGCGCGGCGCGGTGACCTGCAGGCCCGGCTGATCGCCGACCCGTCGGTCAAGGCGAATCCGGCGCCGTTCTACGAAGAGGTGCGGTCCCGCGGCGCGCTGGTGCAAACCCGCCTCGGCCATATCACCGCGGACCATGCGATCGGACACGAACTGCTGCGATCCGACGACTTCCGGGTCGTCTCGATCGGGTCGAATCTGCCCGCGCCACTGAGCTGGCTGGAGCTACGGACCCGCGACGAACTGCTCCATCCGCTGCGCCCGCCGGCACTGCTGGCCGTCGAACCGCCGGACCACACCCGCTATCGCAAGACGGTGTCGTCGGTGTTCACCCACCGAGCCGTGGGTGCGCTGCGGGACGGGGTCGAACAGACCGCGGAGTCGTTGCTAGGCAAGCTGTCTCACGAACCGGGTGTCGTCGACATCGTCGACCGATACTGCTCGCAGCTACCGGTGGCGATCATCAGCGACATCCTGGGCGTTCCTGAGAGCGATCGGCAGCGCATTCTCGAGTTCGGTGAACTCGCCGCGCCCAGTTTGGATTTCGGGCTCCCCTGGCCCCAGTACCGCCGCGTGCAGCGTGGGCTCGCCGGATTCAACCTCTGGCTGGACAGCCATCTGGACAAGCTCCGCCGCGATCCCGGCGACGATCTGATGAGCCAGCTCATCGGCAAAGCCGAAAGTGGCTCGCCGGAAACGTATCTCGATCACGACGAGCTTCGGGCGGTCGCCGGTCTGGTGCTGGCGGCGGGCTTCGAGACCACGGTGAATTTGTTAGGCAACGGGATTCGCATGCTGCTCGACAAACCCGAGCACCTGCGCACGCTCAGCCAGCGGCCCGAGCTGTGGCCGAACGCCGTCGAGGAGATCCTGCGGCTGGAGTCACCCGTGCAACTCACGGCACGAATAGCTCTGAACGACACCGAGGTTGCGGGCCACCCCGTCGGTCAGGGCGAGCTGGTCATCATCTATGTCGCCGCCGCCAACCGTGACCCGGCCGTTTTCGCCGATCCCAATACGTTCGACATCGAACGCGACAATGCCGGCAAACATCTGGCGTTCTCCGGTGGTCGGCACTTCTGCCTGGGTGCGGCGTTGGCGCGTGCCGAAGGCGAAGTGGGGCTGCGGGCGTTCTTCGATCGCTTTCCCGACGTACGCTCCGCCGGCGCGGGCAGCCGCCGAGACACCCGGGTGCTGCATGGGTGGTCCACGTTGCCGGTGGCGTTGGGTCAGGCCAAATCGATGGCGGCGCGCTAGCCGCTTTTGGTGCCGCCGAAATAGCACTCCAGCGTCGTGGTGCAGACCAGCTGGCCGGTGCGGTTGAACATGGTGCCTTGGGCCAATCCGCGACCACCGATGCCGCTGGGCGAATGCTGTTCGTAGAGCAGCCAATCCGACAGATCCGGCGGGTGATGGAACCACATCGCCAGATCCATCAGAGCCGAGAAGCCCGGTCCCAGCGGAGTTGTGCGGCGGGCGATCATGGCCGACTCGAGAAGCGTGCGGCCGGCGACGAACGTGGCCAGGCAGTCCGCGATCACCGGGTCGGCAGGCGCAATGCCGTTGGGACGCCACCACATTCGGATGCCCGCGGGCGGCGCCTCGGCAAGCTCGACCGCGAGCCTGGCCGAGGGGTCCACGTACCGATAGTCGATGGGCTGCTCGCGCACCCACCAGCCGCCGAGTTCGTCCGCGTAATCGCTGTGCTGCTCGGCGAAGCTCGGTACCGATTCGGGGTCCGGGAGATCCGTTGGAAGCTGTTGGTAAACGATGCTTTCGACTGATTTGCTGAAAGACACGACGCCTTCAAGCAACATAGAGCCGAACTGGCGAGCCGTCACGCGCCGGGCCGAGAAAGTGCCGCCGTCGTGCAGCGCGGTGACCTCGAAGTCGACGGGCTGGCGGGCGTCGCCGGCCCGGAGGAAATACATGTGCATGCTGTGCGGCAGGCGGTCGTTCGCGGTTCGGCTGGCCGCCATCAGAGCCTGCGCTGCGATGTGGCCACCGGAGATGTGATGCGCGATTTCGTCGATCTGGTTTCCGACGAAGAACTCCGCGTTGACCTGTTCGAGGTCGAGCGTGTCGAGGACTTGGCGCAGCGTGATGGCGGGCAGCGGAAAGGTCACGCACGCATCATGCCGTCAAGACAGGTAGCGGCCAAACCACTCCAGCACCCGCCGCCAGGAGTCCTCGGCTGCGGCCGCGTTGTAGCGCGGCCCGCCATCGTTGAAAAATGCGTGGTCGGCGTCGGGTTCGATGACGATGTCGTGGATCAGTCCGGCGCGCTCGAGGGCGGCCCTGGCAGCCGGTTCCGACGCCGTGACGCGCTTGTCCAACGCTCCATAAAATGCCAGTACCGCGGTCGCTTTGTCGCCACTGAAGTCGGGATCGTCGGGGAGCGGACCGTAAAACGGCACCGCCGCCGACAAGCGGGCATTGTGAGACGCCAGCAGTTGCCAGACCAGCCCACCGCCGAAGCAGAAACCGACGATCGCGATTTTCCCGCCCGGGACGCGGTTCTGTAGCTCCGGATGCCGGAATTCAGGTCGGCGAGGAACCGGTCCTGGGGTGCGGCGGCGAGGGCGGCGGTGGCTTTGGCGGGGTCGGTGAACTTGCCTGTGCCGCCTTCTTCGGACAGCAAGTCGATGGCCAGCGCCGAGTAGCCGGCTCCGGCGAATCGTTCGGCCACCGAATGAACCCAGTCGGTGAGTCCCTTGTTCTCGTGGATGACCAGAACCCCGCGACGGGCGTTGTGGGCCTGAGCCCACGCGCCTTGAAGTTCGCCGCGCGGGCCGGCCCACGTGATCGGCTCAGTCGGCAACGCCTGCTTCGCCCCCGGCGCCTCGACTCCCTCGCCCGAACCCGAGTGAAGCGGTCGGTTTTCGTTGTCACCGCATGCCGCGATCAACGCGGCCGCGGCACCGCTGCCCAGCCCCAGCAGCGCCAGCCGACGCATCGCTTCGCGCCGGGTCAGCAATCCTTCGACGTGGTCGGTCGCGATCTCTTCGGCGATGTATTGCTGTAGCGAACTCATCCAGGCGAGTATGCGCCACAAACGGTCGTCGTGCCCGGATGACGCTGCCGCACTGGGTCAGTCGAGGCTGTCCGGTTCGGCCACCGGGATCAACAGATGCGACGGCGTGGGCCCCCCTTGGTGCACCTGATAACGTCCCGCCGGCCAGGGCGCGGCGCGCGGGCACGGTCGGGACGAGGTGCGGGAAGTCGAACGTGGTCACCGTCAGACGTAACTGGTGACCGGATTCCAGTAGCGCGGCGGTCGGGAAGATCTCGACGTCGTAGCGCGTGAGCTCTCCTGGAATGACGGGCTTGACCGCCGCCCGGGTGCTGATGTGATGCGGCTTGAGCACCGTGCCGTCGGGCAGGTACCAGGTGCGTTCCGGGTCCAATGCGCGGTGCGAGCCCAGCAGCGCGCCCTGGGTCAGCGGTCGCGACGAGCCGTCGGGTGCGACGTCGTCGATATGGGCGACCCACAGTGACTCGGTGGTGTCGGCGGTCGCCTGCAGGGTCAGGGTGATCGGCCCGGCGATCAACGTCGGGCCGGCGAAGGTCTCGGTGGTGTAGGTGAGCGCGCCGCGCTGCACTCGCCGGTTGTCCTGGTCGTAGCGGGTGTGTCCCCCGCGCTGGGTGCGGATGAAGCTGGTCATCCCGAGCGTCCACTGCTCGACACTTCGGCCGGCAACCGGCCCGCGGCCCACGTATTTGACTGTGGCCGTGGAGGTTTCAGGTGCGGGTTCGGCGGTCAGCCGGCCTGGCGTCGGACAGATAGAACCGGGTCGGGGTCGCCGCGGGAAGCGGATATTCGCGGGCGTGGAACCAGCGCGGGCTGCCGATGGCCTGGAAGGTCAGCGGCGCCCCGGAGATCTTCGCCTCGGCATCGTCGTTCAGCCAGTAGTCGAACCAGCGCAGCTGCAGCGCGTGAAGGTGCAGCCCGCCGTAATTGGAGACGTGATACCAGGGGCCCATCATCAGTCGCAGCTGCTCGGAGACCGGCTGGCCGGGTTGCATCGGCTGCTCGTCGGGCCGCCCGGCGAACGCGTTCTGCAGCGCGGCGTAATTCAACGGAGCGCCGCGCTGGAAGGCGTCGTGCCAGCCGCCGACGAGGAAGACCGCCACCTTGTTCGCGACGATCTCCGGTAGCACCGTCGCGGGTCGCAGCGTCCTCCCAGAATTCTTCGTCGAAAGCCGTCTCGCCGCCGGCCACGGCATCGGCGACCAGCGGCCGGAAGAAGCCGCGCTGAGCACGTCCGCGGTTGCGCACACCGGCGATGCCACCGGCGCGTGGCCGCGGATGCTTGCCGCGATTGATCACCTCCAGCACCGGGTTGACGACGTTGAGCAGGTTGTAGACCCCGCCGTAGGCGCGCACCGTGCGCAGGTGCGGCGCCCCGCCCATCGCCGCCGCATCGCGGTAGAAGTCGCGCGCCGCCATCACCGGGAAGATCGCCTTGAGCGGTGAATTCGGCCCGACAGCGGCGGCGGTGAACAGCTGGTTGATCGCCAGGTAGGACACCCCGAACATGCCGACCCGCCCGTTGGCGTTGGGCAGCTTGGACGCCCAGTCGACCAGCTCGACCCCGTCTTGGGCTTGCCGCGCGCCGAACATCTGGAAGGTGCCGTCGGAGACGCCGCAGCCCCGGACGTCGACCATCACCTCGATGTAGCCCCGCTTGATCAGATACGGCGTCGGATCCGCCGCCGATCTGGGCGGCCGGCGGCGGGGCTTTCTTGCCGTATGGCGTCAGCGACATCAGCACGGGAAACGGGCCCGGCGGCGGGCTCGCCGGTGTCGCGGTCCGTGGGGTAATGGATGTCGGCGCGCAAGTTGCACCCCGTCGCTCATCGATATGGCGACGTTGTGGTGAATGCCCACCCCGTACTGCGCCGCTCTGGGCGTCCAGGGCGGCGAGAACGGCGATGGACTGGTTTCGCGGACGCGTTTGCGTCGTGATCGCAGCTTTGGCATCCCCACCTCCTGCGAGCATCGTTGCCTGCGCAGACTGTAAAGATGCGCTGATCCTTGCCCGGCACGGGGGTTGCCTGTAAGCCTTGTTCCATGTCGGTTGACGAAGCGGTGATCGGTCTGTGGAAGGCGTTGTCGGGCCGGGATTGGGAGGGCTGTCAAAACCTTTCTGTCACCGGACTGCGTGTACGTCGACATGCCCGTCGGGCCGACCCTGGCCGCACGCGGGCCCGACGACATCGTGAAGCGACTCAAGGTCGGGCTCGAGCCGCTGGCCGGATACCAGAACCACGACGGAGTGCTGGTGTCCAACGGCTCCGACGTCCTATACGAGCATTCCGAAACATGGAACTGGACAAGCGGGGAAACCGCTGTGCTGCAATTTGTTTCGGTGCACCGCGTCGAGGACGGCAAAGTGACGCTGTGGAAGGACTATTGGGACATGGGCGGACTCACCAACCATGCCCCGTCGACGTGGATGGAAGATCTGGCAAAAGCGGACACCAGCTGGATCTTCGACGCAACTGGCCACATCTGACCAGTCCCAGCTGCTACACCAGTTTCGATGTCTGTCCCGCGCGGGAAGTGCTTGCTTCCCGTACCGTTGTCCTGGTGGAAGAGCCCACACCTGCGCACGACGACGGCGATTCTGGCATCGCGCCACCTGATCCGGCCGTGCTGCCAAAGGAAAAGCGATCAAATGAATTCTGGCTAGCTCTGGCGAGCATTGTCCTGGCGCTGGTCGTCAGCGTGATCGCGGTCGGGTCGGGTTGGTATACGGCCGACCAGCACGACAAGCAAGAGACAATTCGCGAAAACGTCAGCTCCACACGTTCGCAGCAGAAGGATGCCTACACCGGCTTTATTAATTCGGCGAGTGACCTTGCTATCGCGATCCAACTCCAGGTAAAGGCCATCGAGAATCGATATCCGTATTTCCTCTATACTCCGATTCCCGAGGACAAAGCAGACCTCGAAAAGAAGTTCATCGATTTTGGACATACTCTGGACTTGGCACAGTTATGGGGTAGCGCCCGTGTGCGAGACGACAGCAACAAGGTTTTCGAAGCGGCCGAGCAAAGCCGATTCGTAATCATAGGCTGGGGAATAGCGCATCCTGGCAACGACCCTAACAGTGCTCCCTGCCCTGAGTTGTTGGCATTTGAAAACAAGACGGAGTCAAATAGACAAGAGCTAGGAAACGCCATCGACCGTTTCAACGATGCCGCCCGAGAGGACCTCGGTATTCCCGCTCTCGCTCCGACTTCTACACCTCCTGAGCCGCTGCTCCCTAAAGATGCGTGCGCGAATTACCCGCACTGAACGCCATACCCGATTGGCCTAGCGCCCCGACTGCGGAACCGTCGAAGGCCGTTCTGGCCGGGCAGGGTGAACAGGCGATCGAAGAGCTGGTCGCTACTCTCAAGTTCAGGTCGCCGACATGCCGCCGTCCACATCGAACACCGTTCCGGAGATGTAGGAAGCCTCCGGGGAGGAGATGAACACGATCGCGTTGGCGAGTTCCTCGGTGCTTCCCCGTCGAAGAAACGGGATCGTCGATACCAGCGCATCGTTGACTTCCGCGGTGCCCGTGAAGCGGTCGGCCATCCCGGTGTCTGTCAGACCCGGTGCAACGGCGTTCACCCGGATACCTGAATTCCCCTGTTCGAGCGCGACGGTCTTGGTCAGGCCCTCCACGGCGAATTTGCTGCTGACATAAGCACTTCCACCAGCGGCGGCCTTGTGCCCGTAGGTCGAAGAGATGTTGACGATGCTGCCGCTGCCTTGGCCGGCCATCGCACGTACTTCGTGCTTCATGCTCAGGAACACCCCGAGGACGTTCGTGTCGTGGACGGCCTTGAAGTTCTCGGCGGTGGCGTCCTGAATGGGGCTGAGCTTGCCTTCGAAGCCCGCGTTGTTCACCGCGACATCGAGACGACCGAATTTTGCGACCGCGGTGTCAACGAGGTTGCTGACCTGGTCTTCCTTCGTGACGTCGGCGTTCACGAACTCTGCCTCGGCGCCGAGCGTTCGGAGTTCCTTGACGAGATCTTGTCCCTTGTCGTCATGGCGGCCGGACACCACGACCTTGGCGCCTTTGCGGGCGAATGCGACGGCGGTGGCACGCCCGATTCCGGTGAGGGCGCCGGTAATGAGAACAACCTGCTGAGTCATCTTTTTCCTTCGATTATGGATCGCCCGATGAAAGAAACGCACCGACAGTCGATGACGGCCGTGAGTTGCAACAGAACAGGGGCTTAGTCGATTCCGGCCTAACCCGATGCGAGCCTTATTGGTTGCAGACAGTCACGATGATGGGGCTCGCGTCGCCACCTCGCCTGCCCCCGCTGGTGCCGGGAATGGTTGCGGTGCTTCCGGGCGCGGCCGGCACGGTGCCGGTGGTGTTGGTGTGGGTGAGGTTGAACTCGCCGCCGTCGACGGTTCTGTGCCAGTTGACCGCACCATCCTGATACCAGTACGTCACGCTGCTGTCGTAGATGATGCCGAGGTAGTTGGTGTCTTCATGGCTGTTGGCGGTGAGTTGTGCTCCGTTGAGAGGCAAACAGCCCGCGACGTTGGCGACCGCGACGGGGGCAATGATCGTCGCCGGCACGCCGATCAACATCGTTGCCGCGATACTGGAGAGCTTCGTCCGATGCATTGGAGTTTCCCTTCCAGAATGGCCTGGATTCGTCGGCCTATCCACCGTGAGACCCGCGGTGTCACATCAGTTGGGTGCGACAGGCGATACACCACCTTGTCTATCCCGGAAGGGTAGCTTTGCGATCTGTTAGCCCGCTGATAGCAGCCTGACAACCTGCCCGTTCCGGCACTGCATCGCACGCGCCCCTGCGCAGCTATCAATCGCAAAATCCAAATGCATTGCTGGACAACTCATCCAGTCAAAACGCCGAGAACAGCTCCAAGAACGGGGTGAAGGCGGCATCGAAACTGGTTCCGAAGGCACTGAAGTCGGCTCCGAGAGCACCGAGCATCGCTGCCGCGCCCTCGAGCGTGTCGGTGTCGGTGAGTCCGGTGCCGCTGCTGATCGCGTCCTCAAGCACTTGATCCGAGGCGAGCACGGCGGCGTCGGCGTTCAGCAAGCTCTGATCGGCGTTGGTGAACAGCGCGTTGGTGGCCTCTGTCACCAGGTCGTAGCCGGGCATCGACGAATTCTGCATCTGTGCGTCGACAAGCTCGTCTTGGAGGTTCGCGATCAACGCTTGCAGCATCTCCTGCGATCCGATGAATTCCGTCGAGCTGGGAATGAGTGACGCGATGTCGGAGGGTTGGCCGGTGAAATTTACTGCTGTGCAAGCATTGCCAACTTGCGAGCGGACGCTCAGCCGCCGAGTTCGGCGATCTGCTTGAGGCGTTTGAGGGTGTCGGCCGCGATCCGGCCCACCTGACCCACTGCAACGCGATCGGCAATGTAGCCCCAGATGCCGCCGGGTGCCTGATACGACAACCGGAACGTCACCTTCGTCTGGCCATCGCCCGCATCGCGCAACCGGATCCGGCCCCGCAGGGTCATCCCGGTGATGCCCACCCAGGCCAAGTCGCGCCGATGGTCGAACTCAACGACTTCCATCAGGCCGCCCACCGGAACCGAGCCGACTTTCCAGTGCACGAAGTAACGAGCGCCGACACTGAGCTCTTGGTCGTTGGCGCTGTCCCAGCGCTCCAGTCGCGTCATGAACCTCGGATATCCGTCCGGATCGCTGACGATCTTCCAGACCGTGTCGCGGTCGGCGTGGATGACGTTGCTTCGTTCGACGCGCATCAGCCGAGCACCGGGAATCGGCGTCGTGCAGCGAGCCGGTCGACCCCATCCTGAAGGCTGGCCATCACTTTGTCGTGTACGGCCTCGTCGTCTCCGTCGACCTCGATGGGATGCTGCACTTCGATCGCGATTTTGGTCGGCAACGGGATGTGCCCGGCCAGGTCGCTCACGTTCAAGCCCCACGGAAGCGCCAAAGAGATCGGAATGCTCTTGAGGCGCAGCAGTTTATCGGCCATCAGCAATTTGGCCAGCCACTGTCCGCGGGACAGGAACAACGCAGCCTCCTGGCCGCCGACACTGGCCACCGGCACGATCGGGACGCCCGCTTCGCGCGCCAGCTTCACGTAGCCCTTGCGACCGTCGAAGTCGACCTTGTGCCGTTCCCACGACGGCCGAAAGACTTCGTAGTCCCCGCCGGGATAAACCAGCAATGCGGCACCGGATTCCAATGCCAGTCGCGCGTTATCCGGGTTGGCGGCGACGGTGCCGAACTTGCGCAGCCAGCCCAGCGGTGGAGCCGAAACGACGAGGTTGTGGGCCAGTTGATAGAACGGCCGCTCGACGCCGAAGTAGGAGCAGAACGCCAGCGTGAACACGAAGGTGTCGGGCGGCACGTTTCCGCCGCTGTGGTTGCCGACGAGAAGGACCGGGCCCTCGGCCGGAATCCGGTCCAGGTGCTGGACGTCGGCCCGGAAATACAACGACGCGATCAGCCAGGTCATCGGCAAGGTGTCGCGAATGTAGTCGGGGTCCCGTTGGTCCAGATCAGCTTTTGGGACGCGCGATGCGACTTGTTCCCGCACCCAGTCCTTGAGGTCGCCCAGCGTCGTCGCCATATCGCGGCCTGTACCCGGATTTGATCTGCGTCACACCTGCTCGAGGCGGTAGATACGGGCCGAGGTGCCGTGCGCGATCAGATCCACCACCCGGATGGCGTCGGTCAGACTCCAGTCGCCGTCGTCGACGAAACCGCCAAGCGCTCGGCGAATGCCTTTGCGCCACAACGCCGTACCGAGGTAGTGCAGCTCGGCCGGGCCGAAGCCGTCTGATGAGTAGACGATCTTGCGGAACGGCGCCAGCTCCAGCAGTCGCGCGATGAATGCCGGCGCCCGAGCGCCCAGATTGTTGATGCTCAGGCCGCCGTCCACGTAGACGTTGTTGAAAGCCTGGGCCAGGTAGCCGGCCTCACGCTCGTAGGGATAGCAGTGCAGCAACACGATCGGGGTCTCGCCGGACTGCAGGAGAAAGTCCCGCAGGTACAGGGGGTTTGCGCTGCGCAGGTCGCAGTCCCGGTCGCCGAAGCCCACGTGGAATTGCAGCGGCTTGCCCACCCGCAGCGCCTGATGCAGTCCGAAGCGCAGCAATACCCGATCCGTGAGCCTGATGCCGCCGGTGTCGCGCCACTTCGCGGCCGCGGTCGCCACGTCGGCCGCCGATGGCTCGCTCAGGTCGCCGTCGAACCCACCGCGGTAGGCCAGGATTGATTTGGTGCCGACCGCGGCGTCGGCGCGCTGTCTCAGGATTTGTTCGAACGACGCCGCGTAATCGCCTGGTGAAGCCGCTGCCTGTTCGGCCACCTGTTCGATGCGAACGACTTCGTGGGCACGGTTCCCGGACAACTCGGCGACCTGCGCGAGGTCGGTAACACCGTCCGCAAAGCCGGTGTCGACCAGCCAGTCGCTGACGCCCGCCGCTCCAAGGAAGATCCGCGCAAGCTCGGCTTCGCTGTGCTGACTTCGGTGTTGCCAATAGTCCTGCGACTCGGCATGCTCAGGCAGCCCAAGCAGTGGCGCGCAGTGGGCGCGGATGGCGAAGCCGACCTGGGTGTCGAATCCGGAGTCGAAGTCGGCGAGACGCTCGGTGTTGGCTTCGTTGAGGGCATTCTCGAATTGACGCCGGTCCCCCGCTGCCAGCCAGCAGCCGTGCATGTGCTGATCGATCAGCGGCACGCCGGCGATGTGCTCCGCCAGCGCCGACTCCGCTACACGCTCCATGCCATCCGGAACTTATCGGCCAGTTGTTCGCGGTTGAGGTGGGCGTAGTGCTCCTGTTCGAAACGGCGGACCGCGACCGTGGCGTCGACGGCGGGATCGCCGAGGATGCGGCGCAGCTGTTGCGAAGTATCCAGTGCTGCAATAGTTTGCGCTTGCAATGTTGACAGCGGCGCGATGCCGACGCGGCTGCGATCGGTATCGCTCAGTGCCGCCGGGTCGACCTTGATCTCGGTGGGCAGCACCGCGTTATCGTTGATGCCGTCTAACGCCAAGCCCAGGATCGCGGCCGTCGCGAAGTAGGGATTGGCTGACGGATCGACGGGCTTGACCTCGACGTTGCCGCCCGACGGGTTACTTGGGCCGCTGGCCACGAAGCGCACTGCCGCTTCTCTGTTTTCGGCGCCCCAACAGACATAACTGCCCGCCCAGTTGCCGGGATGCAATCGCAATCCGGACACGATCGAGCCGCAAAGTATGCCCTGCGCTGCGGGCAGTCCCCGCAGCAGTCCGGCGATGGCGCTTTCGCCCTTGCTTGTCATACCGTGGGCGCCCGCGCCGTCGGAGAACAGTGGTCCGGCCGCATTGGTCAACGAGAAGTGTTGATGGGCACCGCAACCGACGTCGCCGACAAATGGCACGGGCGAGAAACTGACCCGCATGCCGTGGCGCCGTGCGATCCGGCTGACGATGATTCTGGTGACGATCAGCTGGTCGACGGAAGCGACCGGTGACTGTGGCGCCAGCGATATCTCGAATTGGTTGGTCCCGTATTCGGGGTGTAGCTGTTCAATCGCGATGCCGGACAACGAGGTTGCAGCGATGACATCGCGGACGAATCCTTCGTGTTCGAGCACGCCCGCCAGCCCGTACTGCGCCCACGCTGTCGACGGCAACCGGTGCCCGTCCGGTTGGACCAGCAGGAACTCGATCTCGTGGCCGACCATCGCCTCGATCCCGGCGTCGCCGAGTGCGGTCTCGATTCGCTGCAGCGTTCCGCGGCTGCACTCCGGAACTCTGGTGCTGTCCTGCTCGAAAAACGATGCCGGGGCCCACGCCAGTCCCTCACCGAGAATCCGTAACGCGGACAAGTCGATTCGTACCCGCTGATCGCCGACGACCCCGTTGCGATCGGTGAACGCAATACCCGTTTGATCGATGGCGAAGGCGTGCCACGCCAGACTGGCGCCTAACCCGGGATCGGCGAAGGCATTGGTGCGGCGGATCGGCACGGTCTTCGCCAGGGTCAGCCCCGCCGGATTGATCACGGTGCCGATGACCGCGTCCACCCCTTCGGCCTCGAGCTTGGCGATGGCCGCGGCGGCGAGGGGTGTGGTCGTCATCGGCCGGAAAACGGAAGTTTGCCCCGAGCTAGCGAACTCGGCGCGTCACACCCGGCTTGGCAGGGTGAGCTTGCAGGACTGCGCGATGTCCAGGGTGCGCAGCACGCGTCCCATGCCCACCCACAGCGCGCACGACAGCGCGAGGTCGGCGAGCAGTTCCTCGGAGAAGTGTTCGTTGCAGCGGGTCCAGAAATCCTCGTCGTCACGCAGCGCTGTGTGGTCGGTGGCGAACCGGTAGGCGAACTCCGCGGCGATGCGCTCCTGGTCGCTGTAACCGGGCCAGGTGCGCCATTGATCAGCATGGTCATACAGATCTTCATCGACGCCCGCGGCCGGTCCGTCGGCGTCACGGGTGTTGACACACACTTCGCATTCGTTGCTGTGCGCGATCACGATCCGGGCCAGTTCCCGGGTGCGCATCGGCAACCGGTTTTTGCTGTAGACCGCGTTGGCGAACGCACCGATCGCGCTGCCCAAGTCGGGTGATTTTTGGATCCAGCCGGCGAGATCGTCGTCAGGGAACGTTCCGATGCGGCTCATGGCGAGATAGTACGCCTCCGGCCGTCGTATCCGGAAACCTCGAAATGCCTTTGCGCGCTGGTAGAGCCGTACCGTTATCGACCATTCGGGTCACGTCCATCAATAAACGGCGCCCCTTATCCGACACCTTAAATTTAGATATAAGTCAAACGTTATTTGATTTCTAGACATCTAATGGAGTACCCGTCCTCAAGGCCCAACGGAGACCCTCGCACCGCATCGTCACTCGCGGGTCCAAAGGTCACCTGTCCGAAATCTATTGTATGCCAACGCGACTCAGTACCGCTGATTCTTCCCAGGGCATGGTCTTTTTCCTGAGTTTCGCCAAAGCGCTCAGTAATAGAAACTCAGGTTCGCTTAGAATTCATATATGTATTCCACGTCTTCTGAGATAGGCTTGGGCGGTCGGCGACCCGTCGAGGGTTGAGCTTTCAAAACTCGTGAGCGAGACGCGGCAATGGCGCTGCAACCGTTCATACATTCAGATCGACACACACCTGGACTGGAGGCTCGCACGTGAGTCGCAACGCTCGTATCCCAATGCCGCGTGGCCGCCGGATAGCCGTAAATTCCGGCCTTGCCGTTGGCGCCGCCGCTATCGCCGCGTCGATCAGCATGGGCACCGCACCCGCGGCACACGCCGACGTCCTCGGTTCGGATGCGGTCACCGACTTGATCGGGGCATTCGATCCACAAGCGGTCAGCGCCGCGGCCGTTCCCGAAACGCAAGCGATCAGCTACCTGATCGAGGCGTTCGACCCGAACTCGTTCAGCTCCACGGGCGTACCGACGGACGCGCTCGGCCTTCTGGGCTACGGCCTCGACACGTACCTGTTGGTTCCCAGCGGCCTAGATACCGCGCTCGAGCCGTACGTCGTGGATTTGGTGGGGACGATCACGGGGGGATCCGGGCCCCCGGTTGAACCGGCAGCGATCAGTGACCTGGTCGCGGCACTCGACCCGGAGGCGTTTACCGGGGGTCTGTCCGCCACACCGACAGACGAGTTTGGCATTCTGGCCTTCGACCTGGACACGTTCCTGTTGGAGCCCAGCGGCATTGATGGCCTGATCTACCCGTCCATCGAAGAATTCATCAATTCGCTGCCCACCGCGGCCGCGAGTGTGGTCGATGCGGACCCGGTCATTGACGGATTGCTGAATTCGGTCGCGCTCTTCTGATCTCGGCCGCTGGGCTATCGCGGCGGAGGCCCGAGGGGAATTTTCTGGGTGGCGAGATCGGACAGCTTATGCTGATCGTCATCCCAGTCTGGCTGCGCGACGATCCGGTGAGTGATTCGGTTGAGCGCGGCCTCGACCTGAACTCGGTCCAGTCGGCCCTCGAAATTCCCTGACCGGGTCAGCTTGTCGATGATCCATCCCTGCAGAAGGGATGAGAGGAAGTCGACCTCGCGTGCGCCGGTCGGGGTGAGCCATAGCCGATCGACGTCACGCTGCGCGTAGCCGCCGCGGACCAGCCCGTCGAAGGTGGGCTCGAGGACTTCGTACGGAATCCCCAACTGCTCACCGATGTCGGTCAGCCGGGCAATGCCCAAGGCCTGCTCATAACGGTTGATGCGAAGCAGCGCCCACAACTCCGCGACGTCGAGTCGGCAGTCGGTTCGCATGGCGATGCTGCGCAGCCGCATCCCCGGTTCGCCGCGCGTCAGGCGAGCGATCGCGGTCTCCAGCATCTCCTCCGGCGTTTGGGCGGTGGGCATGGCGAACCCGTCGCCCAGGTCGGCGGCGTTGTTGCCCATATCCCGCAACGGCACCTCACGCAGGAACAACGCCAGCACGAAGCCGACGAGTGCCACCGGTGTTGCCCACAAGAACACCTGAGTCAGCGACGCGGCGTAGGCGGCGACGATCGGTGCAGCCTGCGCGTGCGGCAGCCGGTGCAACGCCTCCGGTGAATTCGCCGCCGCCGGCGACGCGCCTGAGGCCGCCAATGCGGGGCCGATCCGGCCGTGCAGGAAGTTTGTGAACAGCGAGCCGAAAATGGCTGCTCCGAAAGAGCTTCCGATCGTCCGGAAGAAGGTCACCCCCGATGTGGCGACGCCGAGGTCTTCGAATTTCGAGGTGTTCTGCACGATCAGGACCAGCACCTGCATGCACGACCCGATGCCGGCGCCGAGGATGAACAGGTACACCGATTGCAGCAGCATGGAAGTGGACGGACCCATCCGTGACATCAGCAGAAAAGCGAGTGCCATCACCGCCGTTCCGGCGACGGGAAAGAACTTGTAGCGGCCGGTCCGACCGACCAGGACACCACTGCCCATCGACGTCGACAGCATGCCCGCGACCATCGGCAGTGTGCGCAGACCCGATGTGGTCGCCGAAACCCCGTCGACGAACTGCATGTAGGTCGGAAGAAATGTAAGCGCACCCAGCATGGCGAACCCGACCACGAACGAGAGCACACAGCAGACCGTGAAGACCGGGTTGGCGAACAGCCGGGTCGGCAGGATCGGTGCGGATTCCGGTCCAGACGAGCGGCTTTCGACCCAGACGAACATGCCCAGAGCCACCACCGAAGCAGCGAACAACCCGATGATCGTCGCGGAACTCCACGGATAGGTGGTGCCACCCCAGCTGGTGGCCAGCGTCAAGCCGGTAGCTCCGAGGCCCACGAACAGAATGCCCAAGTAGTCGATCACCGGCTTGGCGCGAGCGGCCAGCGACGGGATCGCCGCCGCCGCAACGAAAAAGACGACAATCGAGACCGGCACGTTGATCCAGAACGCCCACCGCCAGCTCAGATGATCGGTGAAATATCCGCCCAGCAGCGGGCCGATCACGGTGGTCACACCGAATACCGCCCCCAACGCGCCCTGATAGCGGCCGCGATCTCGCAGCGGGATGACCTCGCCGATCAGCGCGGTGGCGGTAACGGCGATGGCGCCGCCGCCGATGCCCTGCAGCGCGCGGGCGCCGACCAGCATTGCCATCGATTGCGACAGCCCGCACAGCACCGACCCGGCGACGAAGAACAGCACCGCGGCCTGGAATATCCGTTTGCGGCCCAACACATCACCGAGTCGGCCGGCCAGTGCGGTGATGATCGTGGAGGCCAGCAGATAACTTGTGACGACCCACGACTGATGGCCCGCCCCGCCCAGGTCGGCGACGATCGTGGGCAGCGCGGTGGCGACGATGGTCTGATCCAGCGCCGCCAGCAGCATCCCCAGCACGATCGCCAGGAAGACGAAATTGCGCCGCTGCGGGCTGACCAGAGCGCCGCTGATCTCCGGGTTTGGCGGGCTTGTCGTCTGCGCTCTCGTCATACGCAGCAGCTATACCAGGTCAGTGGTTGGTTATCCCGGTCGTCGGCGGCCGCGACACGCATTGGGCCGAGTAGAGCTCTTCGCCGAGCTTGTCCATCAGCTGAAGTTGCGTCTCGAGGTAGTCGACGTGGTTCTCCTCGTCGGCGATGATGCTTTCCAGCAGGAAGGCGCTGGTCGAGTCCTGCTTCTCGCGGCACATGATGACGCCCGGCTTGAGACGGTTCAGCACGTCGTATTCGATCGCCAAGTCGGCCTCGAACTGCTCGCGCAGCGTCTGACCGATGCGCAACGAGAAGAGCCGCTGGTAGTTCGGCAGCCCGTCGAGCAGCAGGATGCGGTCGGTGATCGCCTCGGCATGACGCATCTCGTCGAACGATTCGGCGCGGGTGTGGCCCGCCAGTTCGGTGAAGCCCCAGTTCTCTTGCATCTTGGAATGCAGAAAGTATTGGTTGATCGCGGTGAGTTCACTGGTCAGTTGTTCGTTGAGAAGGCGCAAAACATCAGGATCACCTTGCACGATCGCTCCTTTAATGTCCCTGAAACGGTTTCGAGTCGTCGGCGATCGAAGGTGAAATCGGGCTGCAACATCACCTCACGCCGACCATGAATCTAGTCGACTTTACGGCGTGCGGCGTGGTGATTCACCCGGTGTGGGCTGACCAATTTCACTAAAAGCGCTGGTCAAAGCCTTACCTAAGTAAGGATAGCCTTTGCGAACTAAGTTAGGTTAGACTTGCCTACATGCGGACAGCGCGGTCATCAGAGGCCCAGATATCTGGGGTTCGCTGATGTACGTGTGCCTGTGCGAAGGAGTCACCAGCCAGACCGTTTCCGAAGTGGTGGCCAGCGGGGCATGCACGTCCAAAGAGGTCGCCGCGAGGTGCGGAGCGGGTCTTGATTGTGGTCGATGCCGGCGTTCCGTCCGGGCGATCATCGAGGCCGCCGCACAGTTGCAGCCGACCGGCTCGTAGCGGTCAGTTACCCCGCTTGGCGGTGAAATCCGCCAACGCCGCCGCATTTGCCTGACCACCCAGAAGTGCCGCGAAATGCGCATTCTCGCGCTCGGTAGCCGCCGCGATATCCGCTCGGATGGGTTCGACGATGGACTGCTTGACCGCGATCAGGCTCGGAATCGACCGGGCGGCCAAAATTTCGGCGTGCTTGCGGGCCTCGTCGAGCAAGTCGTCGGGTTCGCACACCTTCCAGACCATGCCCATGGCCAGCGCCTCCTGCGCGCTCACCCACTCCGAGGACATCAACAGCCAGGCCGCGTTCTGCCTGCCGATCAGCTGCGGCAGCAGGTAGGACGATGCCGCCTCGGGCGCGACGCCCAAGCTGGTGAATGGGCACTTCAACCGAGCCGTCGACGACATGAATACCAGGTCTGCGTAGCCGAGGATGGTGGTGCCGATACCGACGCCGACGCCGTTCACGGCGCAGATCAGCGGCTTGGGGAATCGGGTCAGGATGTCGATCATCGCGGTGAAATACGAGCCCTGAGTCGGCCATTTCAGGGTTGGTGATGCGCGCCTGCATCTCGTTGAGGTCGTTGCCGGCGCTGAATGCGCGGCCTGTTCCGGTCAGCAACACGACGGCGATGTCGGGATCCTCGGCGGCCCGCTGCAGAGCCTCGGCGGTCGCCTTGTAGAGCGCCTCGTTGAAGGCGTTGAGCACGTCAGGCCGGTTCAGCGTGAGAGTGCGAACCCGGTTCTCGGTCGTCGATCTGAAGAATCACCGGCGGTCTCCTCAACTGTCGAAGGGTGTCTTGAGCACGTAGCGGCTGGTCGGCACGGTGTCGATGTTCTCGTTGGCGCCGAACGCCGAGGTGCTGGCGACCATCCGGGAGAGTCGCTGCTGCAGGTCGGCCTCGTCGGCTGCGCCGAAGAACGCCATCAGGTCGGTGACCGCATCGATCGGGAAGAGCTCCTCGACGATGCCCGCAAGCTGCGGCGCGTCCGGCGTCAGCGCGCGAACGACCGCGTTCTGGGTGTAGCCGAAGGTGGATTGCGTCTCGATCGCGACCGGTGTGTGATCGCCCTGCCAGCGCTGCAGCCAGCTTGCGTGGTCCAGCCCAGCCGGTTGGCGCAGCAGCGCGACGTTTGCCAAACCTGTTGTCCGACTGCCTAGTTCAAGCGGTGCCAGCAGCGGAGTCGATTCGGTGACCAGATAGGCCGCGACGTGATCGCACTCAGCCGCCAGCAGTCGCAGGGCCTGGGCTACCTGCTCCCCGTAGCTCTGCTGGGTCCAGATGCTCACCACGGCGGCCGCGGGTGGGTCCATTGTCGTCAGGGTCATCAGCGACTTGCTGACTGCGAGGTCGCGGACATTGACGGTCAGCCCGGCGACTCCGAGACCCAGCAGCTGCCTCGGCGACCGGTCCGCGCTGCCGCTCGCACCAGTTCTCGTCACGGTCGGCGGCCAGCAGGACCGCAACTACTTTCTCCACAGTGGAAACCTATTCCGAGGTATCGCGCGCCCAGCGCGGTTGGATGAAAACGCCCTCAGCCTCGACGGTGACTCCCTCGGCGTCGGCGAGGTGGCCGACGGCGTAGGTCTTCACTCCCTCGGTGCGGGTGATCACGGCCTCGGCGTGTAGATCCCCGAGTCGGGTCGCGCGGACGTAGCGGAAGCTGATCGTGCCGGTCAGACGCGGATTGATGCCGTCGCTGGCCGCCTCCCCCAGTAGGTGGTCGAGCACCAGCGCGGCGACGCCGCCGTGGACGTGACCGGGTGGGCCCTCGTATGCGGCGCCCAGATGGAAGTCGCACACCGACTTCCCGTCCGCGTCGCGCTGGATCTGCACCGGCGGCGCGATCGGATTGCGGATCCCGATGACGGCGTTGCCCCAGGCCATCCGCTCGCCCGTGGCCAGGTACCGCACGCCGAAGCTTCCCTCGGTCTGCTTTTGCCGCAAACATGCTGTGGCCGAATCGATCTCGGCCTTGGCTGCCGCGACAGCAGGCGGCGTCCACCTCGGTTCGGACCGTCGCGTCGATCAACTCCCGG
Organism: uncultured Actinomycetota bacterium; assembly: GCA_963750885.1. Lineage (GTDB taxonomy): Bacteria > Actinomycetota > Actinomycetes > Mycobacteriales > Mycobacteriaceae > Mycobacterium. Next base: position 221,937 of record CAVVSN010000026.1, on the reverse strand, counting down.
ACCGACTCGGCCAACGGCTGGTAGACCGCCCGCAGCCGTTCGACCTCCTCGGCGCTGATGTTCTCCAGGGTGAAGTCCAGCATGAGGCGAAACTAGAACACGTTCACTTCGGCCGGCGTGGTGGGGTGGGTCTGGCTACTGCACCGGGCGTACCTGCTGGTCGTCGGCGAGCAACTCGCCGATCAAACCGGCGAGTTGCCGATACGGTCCTTCGCGTCCGCTGGACGACCGGAACACCAGTCCGATCCGACGCCCCGGTCGGGGCGCGGCGAAGCTGAGCCAGGGCCAGCCGGCTGCGCACGCTCTCGACGGCCACCGCGCTCTGCGGAATCAGCGTTACGCCCAGGCCGCCGGCGACGCATTGCACCGCGGTGGCCAGCGACGCTGCCCGGGTGTTGGCCAGCTCGGCGTGCACACCCGCTTTGCGGCAGACGTCCAACGCCTGATCCCGCAGGCAATGTCCCTCGTCGAGCAGCAGCAGCGGCAGCTCGGCCAACGCGGCCGGCGACACCCGCCGCTTCCCGGACAGCGGATGGCCCGGTGGCAGCGCCAGCACGAAATCTTCGTCGTAGATCGCGATCTCGGTTATGCCACTGGCCTCGGACGGCAACGCGATCAGCGCCGCGTCCACCGAACCCTCGCGCAGCCCGGTCAGCAGTCGTTCGGTCTGATCCTCGATCACCCGCAGTGTCAGCCCGGGCAGTCGATCGGCCAGCCCGGCGAGCAGCGTCGGCAGGACGTAGGGCGCCACCGTCGGGATCAGGCCCAGCCGGATGGTGCCCTGCAGTGGATCGGCTGACCCCGCCGCCGCGGCGGTGAACGCCGTCGCCGCCTCGATCACCGCCTGGGCCTGTGGCAGTAGCGCGCTGCCCTCGGTCGTCAGGAACACGCGACGCGTGGAACGCTCCACAAGCTGCACCCCGAGGCCGGTCTCCAGGGCGGAGAGCGCCTGCGATAATGTCGATTGACTGACGTCGAGAGTTGTTGCAGCACTGCCGAAGTGCTGCTTTTCGGCCACCGCGACAAAGGCCCTTAAGCCGGCGATCGTCGGCTGATAACTCTTATCGGTCATACCTATCAGTGTAGTGGGAAGGATCACCTTTCATTCAAAGTGCGCTTCCGGCAGGATGGAGACAGCAGAAAACTTGACTAAGTCCAATTTGATCGGAGAAGCGACATGGCATTGCTGACCATCGGCGACCAGTTCCCGACCTACCGTCTGACGGCGCTGATCGGCGGAGACCTGTCCAAGGTCGACGCGCAACAGCCCGAGGACTACTTCACCACGATCTCCAGCGGTGACTTCGACGGCAAGTGGCGGGTGGTCTTCTTCTGGCCGAAGGACTTCACCTTCGTCTGCCCGACCGAGATCGCCGCATTCGGCAAGCTGAATGACGAGTTCATCGATCGCGACACCCAGGTGCTCGGCGTCTCGGTGGACAGCGAGTTCGTCCACTTCCAGTGGCGCGCCCAGCACGACGACCTGAAAAAGCTTCCTTTCCCGATGCTTTCGGACCTCAAGCGCGAACTGGTGGAGGCCACCGGCGCGCTCAACGCCGACGGTGTCGCCGACCGCGTCACCTACATCGTCGACCCCAACAACGAAATCCAATTCGTCTCGGTGACCGCGGGTTCGGTGGGTCGAAACGTCGAAGAGGTGCTGCGTGTGCTCGACGCCCTGCAGTCCGACGAGCTGTGCGCATGCAACTGGAAAAAGGGTGACCCCACGCTGGACGCCGGCGAACTGCTCAAGGCCTCGGCCTGATCGTGAGCTGCGCCGCCGGCCATGCAGAGCGAAGCGATGAGAAGGAGGGGCGCCAATGAGTGTCGAGAATCTGAAAGAGGCATTGCCGGAATACGCCAAGGACCTGAAGCTCAACCTCGGCTCGATCAGCCGCAGCACGGTGCTGAGCACCGAACAGCTGTGGGGCGCACTGCTGGCGAGTGCTGCGGCGACGCGAAACGCCCAGGTGTTGGCCGAGATTGGCGCCGAAGCAGCCGATGAGCTGTCCGCCGAGGCGTACCAGGCAGCACTGGGCGCCGCGTCGATCATGGGCATGAACAACGTGTTCTACCGCGGTCGCGGATTCCTGGACGGCAAGTACGACGACCTCCGCCCTGGGTTACGGATGAACATCATCGGCAACCCGGGCGTGGACAAAGCCAACTTCGAGTTGTGGTCGTTCGCGGTCTCGTCGATCAATGGCTGTGGACATTGCGTGGCGGCTCACGAGCACGCCCTCCGGGAGGCCGGCGTCGATCGCGAAGTGATCCTGGAGGCGCTGAAGGTGGCGGCGATCGTCACCGGGGTCGCGCAGGCGATCACCACCGCCCAAACGCTGGCGACAGCCGGATAGCCGCTCGCCCGTACACTTCGGGCTTGTGGTCGTCACTGACGTCGATCTGCAGCATCTACGCCGCTGCGTCGAACTCGCCCGCACCGCACTGGAGGCCGGCCACGGCCCTTTCGGTGCGGTGCTGGTAGCCGTCGGCGGGCGAAGGCTGCACGAGGACCACAACCGCGTCACCGATGCCGACCAGACGTTGCACGCCGAGACGGGCGTGATCCGGTGGGCGGTGACGAATCTGGCTCCGGTGCAACGCGTTCGGACCACCGTGTATACGTCATGCGAGCACTGCCCGATGTGTGCGGCCGCACACGCGTGGGCAGGGTTGGGCAGAATCGTCTACGCGACGTCGAATGCCCAGTTGACCAGGTGGCTGACCGACTGGCACGCGCCGCCTCCGCCGGTGGCCATGCTGCCGATTGCGACGGTGGCGCCGCGGTCCGTGGTCGACGGCCCGGCGCCCGAACTCGAGGATGAGATGAAAGCTCTGTACAAAGCCAGGTACCGGCGATGAGCGAACCGGCTTGGGTCGAGCATGTGATCTGGTGGCATGTCTATCCGTTGGGCTTCGTGGGCGCTTTTCCGTCGGACACTGCACCGCAGGCGCACGAGCACCGGTTACGGCGCATCGCCGAGTGGTTCGACCACGCGATCGCGCTGGGCGCCTCCGGAATCGCACTCGGGCCGATCTTTGCGTCACGCACCCACGGCTACGACACCACCGACCATTACCGCATCGATCCGCGACTCGGTGACGACGACGATTTCGACTATCTGATCGCCGAGGCGCGTCAGCGGGGTTTGCGAGTGCTGCTCGACGGGGTCTTCAACCACGTCGGCACCGACTTCCCGCGCTACCGCGAAGCCGCCCACGAGGAGGCGGCCGCGCGCTGGTTCCGTGGCCGACCGGGCAGGTTCCACACCTTCGAAGGCCATGATGGCCTGCTCACGTTGAACCACGACAACCCCGAGGTTGCCGACTACACCGCCGAGGTGATGGCGCACTGGCTGCAGCGCGGGGCTGACGGCTGGCGGTTGGACGCTGCTTACGCGGTGCCGCAACACTTCTGGACGTCCGTTCTGCCGAAAGTCCGTCAGGCGCATCCCGACGCGTGGTTTGTCGGTGAGCTGATTCACGGCGACTATGCCGCGGTGGTCCGCGAAACCGGGTTCGACTCGGCCACCCAGTACGAGCTGTGGAAAGCGATCTGGAGCGGAATCAACGACGGCAACTTCTTCGAGCTCGATCATGCGCTGCAACGTCACGCCGGGTTCGTCGAAAGCTTTGCGCCGCTGACCTTCATCGGCAACCACGACGTCACCCGTATCGCCAGCCAACTCGAGCGGCCCGAACATCTCGCCCACGCCCTTGTCGTCCTGATGACGGTGGCCGGTGTTCCCAGCATCTACGCCGGCGACGAGTTCGGTTACCTCGGCGTCAAGGAGGAGCGTTTCGGCGGCGACGACGCGGTGCGTCCCGAATTCGGCTCTCCCCCAGCTCAACTGGATGAGCGAGGGGTCGAGATCTGGTCGCTGCACCAATACCTGATCGGTCTGCGTCGACGGCATCCCTGGCTGTACGCCGCGTCGACCTCTGCGCTGCGACTGGAAAATCGGCAGTACGTCTACCAGACCCGTCACGGGGATGAGTCGTTGATCATTGCGCTCAACATCGACGAGACCCCGCTGCGGGTCCGGCTGAAGCGCGGCCCGGCGGAGGTGATCGCCGGCAGCGGAGCTCCACCGCACGAGGTGGTCGACAGGGTGACGGTCGAGCCGCACGGTTGGCGGATTCTGCGCCCGGTTTAACCTAGTCGCTGCAGCGTCAGCGGGTCTTCCTGACCATCGCAGTAGCGGGCCAACAACTCGACGAAATCTCCGTTTTCGTCGGCAGCGTGGGCGAACAACGTCATCGATGAGCGGACTTTCATGTCGTCGGGCGATCCGAAGATCTCACCGAGCGAGCGGTTTTGCACGGCGTTGACCAGTCGGGTGCATTCGCGCAGCCGTGGCCCTAGTACGTCGTGTCGAAGATAGGCCCGCGCTTCGTCGAGCGAAGAGATCGCGTACCGGGCCGCGGTGGCGCTGCTGCCCAGGCCGGCGATCTGCGGGAAGATGAACCAGATCCAGTGGCTGCGCTTGCGGCCGTCCCGCAGCTCGTCGACGACGCCTGCGTACACCCGGGCCTGCGCGTCGACGAAACGCTGCAGATCGAACGGGTCGCTTGCCAATTCCATATGCTCTACGGTGGCACAGTGGTCAAACGGCGGATGCCGAAAGCGCGTGACCTCGCGCCGCTGATCCGATTTCGCAAGCCGCGGCTCGACCGCGTTCAGCGCCGGCTCGAGGATGCGCAGACCATCGACGATCTTCGGCGCCTGGCCAAGTGTCGGACACCGCGGGCTGCCTTCGACTACACCGATGGCGCGGCCGAAGAAGAGATATCGCTCGAGCGGGCTCGACAAGCGTTTCGCGACATCGAGTTTCACCCGACAATCCTGCGCGATGTCAGCAATGTCCGAACCGATTGGCAGGTGCTGGGCGGACCGGTCGCTCTACCGTTCGCGATCGCTCCGACGGGTTTTACCCGGCTGATGCACACCGAGGGCGAACTCGCCGGGGTCCGGGTCGCCGCGGCGGCCGCCATCCCGTTCTCGCTGTCGACGCTGGGGACCGCGTCGATCGAGGACGTGGCAGCCGCTGAGCCGCAGTGCCGCAAGTGGTTTCAGCTGTACATGTGGCGGGACCGGGAACGGTCGATGGCGCTGGTGAAGCGGGCCGCGGACGCGGGTTTCGATACCTTGCTGGCCACCGTCGACGTCCCGGTCGCGGGCGCGCGGCTGCGCGATGTCCGCAATGGGATGTCGATTCCGCCGGCGTTGACGCTGCGAACCGCGTTCGACGCTGCGCTGCGGCCGCGCTGGTGGATCGACCTGTTGACCACCGAACCGCTGTCGTTCGCGTCGCTGGATCGCTGGTCGGGCACCGTCGGCCAGTATCTGGACACGATGTTCGACCCCAGCCTGACCTTCGATGACCTGGCGTGGATCAAGTCCCAGTGGCCGGGCAAGCTCGTCGTCAAGGGTGTCCAGACCCTCGACGATGCGCGCGCCGTGGTGGATCTCGGTGTCGACGGCATCGTGTTGTCCAATCACGGTGGCCGCCAACTAGATCGGGCACCGGTGCCGTTCCACCTGCTGCCCACGGTGGCGCGCGAACTCGGAGCCGATACCGAAATCCTGGTCGACACCGGCATCATGTCCGGCGCCGACATCGTCGCCGCGGTCGCGCTGGGCGCGCGCACCACGCTGATCGGCCGCGCCTACCTGTACGGGCTGATGGCCGGCGGCGAAGCCGGCGTACGACGCGCCGTCGACATCCTGTCCGCGCAGTTGATCCGCACCATGAAACTGCTCGGCGTCACGTGCCTCGAAGAGCTCACGCCGGCGCACGTGACGCAGCTCCGACGGCTCGGGCCGGTCTGAGCCGCTACTCGGGCTTATCGAGGACCAGGAGGTCTGCTAGCGGTTTCGCTCCTGATCCTCGGGAGACCAGTTCGGCTGCCAGCTCCGCGACTCGGGTGTTGGATTGCTGGGAGAGTTTGGTCAGTAGGTCGAATGCCTGCACGGCGTCGACGTTGAATCGTTCCATGATCATGCCCTTGGCTTGGCCGATGACGTCCCTGCTACTGAGCGCGGACTTGAACTGCAACTCCTTGTCGTCGGCGATGAACGCGTTCGCGACGTGGGTCGCCAGCATTGCGCCCAACGCTTCAGATTCGAGGGTGAAGGCATCGGGCGTGAGTCCGAACAGATTCAATGCCCCCATTCGCCCGTTGTGGGTGAAGAGCTGGAACGACAACATGGCATGAATGCCAGCTGCTATGGCCGCCTTCGCAAAAGAAGGCCACCTCGGATCCTTGCCTAGGTCGTTGCACAAGATCACCGAATGACCGACCGCAGCATCCAGACACGGTCCCTCACGGAACCGTCGCTGCATACCGTCGAGGTCGACGGCGAGCTGTGAGGTCGCCGCCAGCGACCGAAATAGATCGGGGCCCGAAATCAGCAGAACATCCGCGCAGTGCACGCCGGCAATCAACTCGACCGCCGCGTTCGTCACGTTCCGCAAAATCGCGTCGATTTTTGTTGGGCCGGCAGCTTTCTCGGTCAACGCCGACATGGTTTTGCGAAGCAGCTCGGAATATTCACGGTCATCCATGACGGCACCATTTCCGCATCGGTGAAGCGAGGTGTCCGCAGAAGCAACGATGACGGAAAAATCGGCTCGAAGCCGTCACATTAGGAGAACCCGACGCACAGCAATTCGCTGTCTGTGAGCCTCGACTCTACGCCGGTATCGCGGTCAGCGCGTCACGATGGGCCAGCTCAGGCCGCACTCGAATGGCGTGGCCCGTGATTGCCGCTATCGCTTCGACGCTTTTCGATGCGTCGCGCCGCGCAGCACGATGTCGACCGCCGCGGCGATCACGTCGTCGTCCGGCAATGCGCCGAACATGATGGACGGACATGCCACCACACCGGTGAGCATCGACAGCGCCGCCTCGAGTTCGGCACCGTCGAAGACTTCTCCGAGCATGGCGCGCATCTGGCTCTGGCCGGAATTGTTGATCCTGTCGCGGATCTCGCGCATCTCCTCGACCGACGCCCACTGGGCCATCCCGGTCAGGATGAGGTCCAGGCGCATCTCGGTGATGCCCCCGCGGAAGGCCGCCAGCTCGCCGATGATGTCGTCTCGCAGGTCGCCGCTTCGTTCGTGGTGCGGTAGTTCGCCCAGTGCATCCACCGCGAGCACGATCAGATCCACCCGCGACGGCCAGTGGGTATACAGCGTCGTTTTGGAGTAGCCGGCCAGTTCGGCGACCCGCGCGTGTGTCACGGCATCCGAACCCTCGTCCGTCAGCACTCCGAGGGCTGCGCGCGCGACATCGGCACGGGTGCGAGCCACCCGCACGTCTTCACCGGTGCCGGGCGCTTTATCGCCCGTGCCAGGTGTCATCTGTGCACTCCGCCTTTGCGCTCGCCTTGCCTGAGTTGAGCCGCCCCAGAGAAGTTAGCCGATGAAGACCTGATTTTGTAATGGAAGATCCCGTCACTAATGGACGTTTAGACCAGTAGTGTACCGGGAAATGGTTACCGTACGGGTTGGCCAGATGGCCGATCCGGCCCGATTGTCCATTCCACGAAGAGGAATTCCATGTCTGCCATCCTTTTTGGTTCGATCAGCACGCTCGTCGACAGCTCGGAGCTGCAGCGCCGCGCATTCAACGAGGCATTCGAAGCCCACGGTCTGGACTGGCAGTGGTCGCAGCCCGACTACGTGGCGATGCTCGAGTCCAACGGCGGCGCACAACGAATCGCCGACTATGCGGAGTCCGCGGCGACGACGTCGACGCCGACGCGGTGCACGCGACGAAATCGCAGATTTTCCGGGAATTGTTGGCAACGACGGGTCTGACGCCGCGACCCGGTGTGCTCGCGACTGTCAACGAGGCCAAGCAGCGCGACGTCAAACTCGGATTCGTCACCACGACCTCGCCGGAGAACATCTCCGCGCTGCTGGAGGCGTTGAGCCCGGACATCGACGCCGACACCTTCGACCTGATCGTGGACCGCGATTCGGTCGACAGCCCGAAACCGGACGCCGCGTCGTACCTGTTCGCTTTGGAGCAGCTCGGCGAGGACGCCGACAACGCTGTGGCCATCGAAGACAACGTGGGCGGAGTCGCCGCCGCCTCAGCCGCCGGCGTCACATGTGTCGCCTTTCCCAACGAGAACACAGTGGACGGCGACTTCGCCGCCGCGGCAAAGACCGTCGACTCCCTGGATGCCGGGCAACTTGTCGGCCTCGTCGGATAACCGCGCCGACAGCGCCGGTCCCCCACCCTTCCCGCAGCAAGGACATCGTCATGAGTGATCTGCAAGCGCGAGTCATCAACAGTCCCCGGGCTTTTCACGTCGAGGGCTACGAAAAGATCGAATACGACCTGGTGTACGTCGACGGCGTCTTCGGGCCGGACAGCCTTGAATTGGCCGAAACGTATCGCCCGTACGGCCGCGCCCTGATGGTCGTCGATGAAACCGTGTACGACCTGTACGGCGGCGACATTCACGCCTACTTCGAGCGGCACGGTATCGAGCTCACGGTGATGCCGGTTCAGATCCGGGAGACCGCCAAATCACTGGAAACCTTCGAACGAATCGTCACGAAGTTCAACGAATACGGACTGGTGCGCACCGAGCCCGTGCTGGTCGTCGGCGGCGGATTGATCACCGACGTCGCGGGATTCGCATGTGCCAGCTATCGCCGCAACACGCCCTACATCCGGATCCCGACCACGCTGATCGGGCTCATCGACGCCAGCGTGTCCATCAAGGTCGCCGTCAATCACGGCAAGCACAAGAATCGACTGGGCGCCTACCACGCGTCGCAGAAGGTTCTCCTGGACTTCTCCTTCCTCAAGACACTTCCGGAGGACCAGGTCCGCAACGGCATGGCCGAGCTGATCAAGATCTCGGTGGTCGGCAATGCCGAGATTTTCCAGCTGCTCGAGGAGCACGGCGTCGACCTGCTGCATACCAGGTTCGGTCATCTGAACGGAACACCCGAATTGCGTTCCGCCGGTGAACGTCTCACCCACCAGGCTATCGCCAGGATGCTCGAACTCGAGGCGCCCAATCTGCACGAGATCGACCTCGACCGGGTGATCGCCTTTGGACATACCTGGAGCCCCACTCTCGAGCTCAGCCCGCCCGACCCGTTCTTTCACGGACATGCCATCAACATCGACATGGCTCTGTCGACGACGCTGGCCGAACAGCGCGGCATCCTGTCGGTCGACGAGCGCGACCGAGTGCTCGGCTTGATGAGCGACCTGGGCCTGGCGCTGGACAGCGAACACCTGACACCGGAATTGCTCAGCGAAGCCACCACCGCCATCCTGAAGACTCGCGATGGCATTTTGCGGGCGGCCGTGCCGGCACCGATCGGCGAATGTCTATTTCTCAACGACGTGACCGTTGACGAACTGGCCGAAACCCTTGTGCAGCACCGGAAAGTCTGCCAGGGCTACCCGCGTAACGGAGATGGAATCGACATGTTCACCTCGACGACGTACGGCAGCTGTCATGCATGATGTCGTGCCGCTGCGGCCCACGCCGGGGATCTCAGCACAGCGCACGCACGTCGCAGGACTCGGCGCTGACGCCTCGAAGTCGAGCGACCGACGTCCCGCCTCGGTGGTTCGAACCCTGGCCACGTTCGTCGGTCTACTGTTTACCTTGCCGATCGACGCACTCGTCGTCGGCGTTGCGCTTATCGGCCGGGCGCGGAATCCGGCGGCGGCTTCGCCCGATAAATCGTCTAGGACCGTGCTGATCACCGGCGGCAAGATGACCAAGGCGCTTCAACTCGCGCGATCCTTTCACCGCGCGGGCCACCGGGTAATCCTGACCGAGACCACCAAATACCGGTTTACCGGTCACCGGTTCTCTCGGGCCGTCGATGCCTTCTATTGCGTTCCCGACCCGGCCGATCCCGCCTATGACGCCGCGCTGGACGAAATCGTCCGCTACGAAGCGGTGGACAACGTCATTCCGGTATCGAGTCCCGGTCGCCAGCATCTACGACGCGCGGGCACGTTACACATTGGACAGCATCTGCGAGGTCATGCACGCCACCGAGGACGTCGTACACATGCTCGACGACAAGGCGGAGTTCTCGAAAGTAGCTGTTGCTTTTGGTCTTCGGGTTCCGAGCTGGGTGCGCATCACCGACCCCCGGCAGATTCTGAACTTCCGACTTCCCCCCGGGGCGCAGCTACGTGCTGAAGCAGATCGCGTACAACCCCGTCGGCCGACTGGATGCACCGCGGCTTTCGAGACGAACGCCGCAGCGCAACGCGGCGCTGGCCCATTGGCTGCCGATATCGGAGGAAAACCCTTGGATACTGCAGGAATTCATTGCCGGTCGTGAGTACTGCACCCACGGCACGGCGATCAACGGCCGGCTACAGGTACACGTCTGCTGCGAATCCTCCGCATCCCAACTCAACTACGCGATGGTCGACAAGCCGGAGATTCGTTCCTGGGTCGAGCAGTTCGTCGGCGCGCTGGGCGTGACGGGGCAGTTCTCGTTCGATTTCATCGAGGCCGCGGACGGCAATGTCTATGCCATCGAATGCAATCCCCGGACCCACTCGGCGATCACGACGTTTCACAATCACCGGCAGCTGGCCTCGGCGTATCTCGAGGACGGGCATCCGGTGATCACGCCGCTCGACGGCGCCCGCCCGACATACTGGATCTATCACGAGTGTGGCGTCTGCTCACCCAACGCGGCCGCCGCGCGCGACTCATGGCATCGTGCGCGGCAAAGATGCCATCTTCGCATGGTGGGATCCCTTGCCGTACCTCATGGTTCACCACCTCCAGATCCCGGCATTGCTGATCGACAATCTGATCCGCCGCCGGGGCTGGTTGAAGATCGACTTCAACATCGGCAAGCTGGTCGAACCGGACGGCGACTGAATGCTTCCGCCGCCGGGCCGCTGCGGCTCCTCCACCTGGTCGGCTCGGCCGTCGACGACTTCCGTGCCGATCTCTCCCGGCTGTATGCCGAGGCTTGTCTGAATGCACTGCGCCGATCGGCGAACTACGTCATGCACATCGCCTACGTCTCGCCCGACGGATCCTGGCGATTCCCGACTCAACTCAGCGTTGGCGCCATCGAAGTGGCCCCGGCTCTGACGCTCGCGGATGCTGTCGACCACATTCGGGCGCTCGAAATCGACGCGATGATCCCGCAGATGTTCTGCATCCCGGGTATGACCACCTACCGGGCCTTGTTCGACGAGCTCGGCATCCCCTACCTCGGCAACCCAGCCGACGTGATGGCGGTCGGTGTCGACAAGCACCAGGCCCGGTCGACGGTCGCGGCCGCCGGCGTGGCAGTGCCCGAAGCGCAGGTGCTGGGTCCGGCGAGCGGCCCACGCTGCCGTTTCCCGTCGTGGTCAAACCGATCGACACCGACAACTCTGTCGCGGTGTCCCTCGCTCGTGACCCTGACGAGTACGACACCGCTGCCGCTCTGGCGCTGGCGCACAGCCGCGCCGCACTGGTCGAGACATACGTCGAGCTCGGTCGAGAAGTGCGCTGCGGCATCATCGTTCGCGACGGCGAACTGGTCTGTCTGCCGCTGGAAGAGTACGCGATGGATCCGTTCAGCAAACCCATTCGCACCAGCGACGACAAACTCGCCCGAACCGACAACGGCGACTTGTATCTCGTCGCAAAAGACCGCTCGAGAGCGTGGATCGTTGTCGACGACGACCTTCTCACCCAGCGGGTGTGGGCGGCGGCACGACGCTGTCACCTCGCTCTGGGCTGCCGGCACTACAGCCTGTTCGACTTTCGGATCGACACGGACGGCCAGCCCTGGTTTCTGGAAGCCGGCCTCTACTGCTCGTATGCGCCCGGCAGCGTCATTGCGGTGATGGCGTCCGCCGCCGGGATCGGTCTGCGCCAACTGTTCGAGATCGGGCTCGGCGAAATGAATCGTGAAGTGACGCAGTGCTTGACGTCACTGCGTTGACGCCCGTCGGCGCCACGCTGACCGGACTTCACGTTGACACCCTCGACGCTGATACCGCCGCGGTATGCGCCGCCTGCTCGCCGAGCACGGCGTCGTCGTCCTGCCCGGCCAGCACACCGACGACGCGAGCTTTCTCCGCTTTCTCCGAAGCATCGGGCCGACCATGTTCACTCTCGGAGAAACCCCGGTACCCGGACAGTCAGAACTCAACGTGGTCAGCAATGTGGGCCGGACACATCCGCCGCGATCGAGTTTCCACACCGATACGAGTTATGTGCGAGAACCGCCGGTCTTCACCGCTCTACGGGCGGTGGTCGTGCCAGACCGAGGTGGGCAGACGTTGTTCACCAACCAATACGCCGCGTACGAGACATTGCCCGCCGACATCCGGCACGAGTTACGTGGCCGCTGCATCACGCACGTGATGACGGGCTTGCAGCTCGGGGCGGATGCGGAGACATCGGCCGCGCATCCGATCGTCAATGTCCACCCGATGTCCGGCCGCCCCTACCTCTACCTGTCGACTCCGCAGCGCTGCGCCCACATCAGCGGCATGTCGCCGGAACGGGCTGCGGGGATGGTCGAATTCCTGTTCGCGCACTCCACCCGCGCCGACAACGTGTACCGGCACACCTGGTCGCCCGGGGATGTGGTGATGTGGGACAACCGTTGTGTCCTGCACCGCGCCGACCATGCGGGCGTGCTCGGAGATCGCGTGATGCACCGCGGAATGGTCGCCGACGGCAGCCGGGAACAAATTGGAGGCAGTCCAGGTTGAGCGCATCAGACTTAACTTTGGAGGAATGATGGCTGAAGCCAAATCAGTGCCGGTGTTGTTCGTCAGCGACCCGGTGGTGCTGCCCGGAATGGTCGTGCCGATCGCGCTGGACGACGCCGCCCGCGCCGCCGTCGACGCCGCGCGAGCCACCGAATCGGGCACTCTGCTGATCGCCCCCCGACTCGACGACCGCTACCCGTCCTACGGCGTTCTGGCGACGATCGTTCAGGTCGGCCGGATCCCCGGCGGCGGCACTGCCGCAGTCGTGCGCGGCGAGCGCCGCGCCCACATCGGCGTGGGTGCGAGCGGACCGGGTGCCGCGTTGTGGGTCGAGGTGACCGAGGTTGCCGACCCCGAACCGACGGACGAAACCCGCAATCTCGCAACCGAATACAAGAAGCTTCTGCTGGCGATGCTGCAGCGCCGCGAGGCCTGGGAGCTCGTCGACGTGGTCAACAAGCTGACCGACCCGTCGGCCCTGGCCGACATGGCCGGTTACGCGTCGTATCTGACCGACGTGCAGAAGCGTCAGCTGCTGGAGACCGAAGATGTCGCCGAGCGGCTGCAAGCGCTGATCGACTGGACCGGCGAGCCACCTGGCCGAAGTCGAGGTCAACGACAAGATCGCCGAAGACGTCCGCGAAGGCATGGAGAAGACGCAGAAGGAATTCCTGCTGCGCCAGCAGTTGAACGCGATCCGCAAGGAACTGGGTGAGGGCGAGCCGGAAGGGTCTGATGACTACCGGGCCCGCGTCGAAGCGGCCGACCTGCCGGACAAGGTTCGTGAGGCGGCGTTGCGTGAGGTCGGCAAGCTGGAACGCTCCAGCGAGCAGAGCCCTGAAGGCGGCTGGATCCGCACCTGGCTCGACACCGTGCTCGACCTGCCGTGGAATACCCGCACCGAGGACTCGACCGACCTCAAGGCCGCTCGCGAGATCCTCGACGCCGATCACCACGGTTTGGACGACGTCAAGGACCGCATCGTCGAGTACCTGGCGGTGCGGGCCCGTCGTGCCCAACGGGGACTTCAGGTCGTCGGCGGTCGTGGCTCCGGTGCGGTGATGGTGCTGGCCGGCCCGCCCGGGGTCGGCAAGACCTCGCTGGGCGAGAGTGTCGCCCGCGCCCTGGGCCGTAAATTCGTCCGTGTCGCTCTGGGTGGGGTGCGCGACGAGGCCGAGATCCGCGGCCACCGTCGCACCTACGTCGGCGCGCTGCCCGGTCGGATCGTGCGTGCGATCGGCGAAGCCGAGTCGATGAATCCCGTTGTGCTGCTTGATGAAATCGACAAGGTCGGCTCGGATTTCCGCGGCGACCCGAGTGCGGCGCTGCTCGAGGTCCTCGACCCGGCGCAGAACCACACCTTCCGCGACCACTACCTGGACCTGGATCTGGACCTGTCCGATGTGGTGTTCCTGGCGACCGCCAACGTGATCGAGAACATCCCGTCGGCGCTGCTGGACCGGATGGAGCTGGTGCAGATCGACGGCTACACCGAGGACGACAAGGTCGCCATCGCGCGCGACTTCCTGTTGCCCCGCCAACGTGACCGCGCCGGTCTGACCGACGACGAGGTCAGCGTGACCGAGGCTGCGTTGCGCAAGATCGCCGCCGACTACACCCGCGAGCCGGGCATGCGGCAGTTCGAACGGCTGCTGGCCAAGGCATTGCGCAAGGTCACCACCAAGATCGCTGACGAAGCGTTGACGATCGACGAGCCGGACCTGGTCGACTACCTGGGCCGGCCGCGCTTCACCCCCGAGTCGGCGGAACGCACGGCGGTGCCCGGCGTGGCGACCGGCCTGGCGGTGACCGGATTGGGTGGCGACGTGCTCTACATCGAGGCGGGTGCCAATGATGGCGAGCCGGGATTGCAGTTGACCGGCCAGCTGGGTGACGTGATGAAGGAGTCCGCGCAGATCGCGCTCTCCTATGTGCGTGCACACGCCGAGGAGTTGGGCGTCGACCCCGCCGCGCTGAACCGGCGGATCCACGTGCACGTTCCTGCCGGCGCCGTCCCCAAGGACGGGCCGTCGGCCGGTGTCACGATGGTCACCGCGCTGGTGTCGATGGCCACCGGACGACAGGTTCGCGCCGATGTCGGGATGACCGGCGAGGTGACGCTGAATGGTCGGGTGCTGCCGATCGGCGGCGTCAAGCAGAAGCTGCTGGCGGCGCAGCGGGCCGGACTCAAGACGGTTTTCATCCCGCAGCGCAACGAGCCCGACCTGGACGATGTGCCCGCCGAGGTGCTCGAGGCGTTGGACGTCAAGCCGATGACCGACGTCGCCGAGATCGTCGCTCTGGCACTCGAACCGCGTCAGGAGACGGTGACCGCTGCGGCGTGACATCCGCTAGCCTGCGATGATGCCCGATCTTCAGCAACTCAAGCGGCGCATCGTCCACACGGCTCAACGCCTGGTGGTCAATCCAGTTGGTCGTCGGTCCCCGATGACCATGCTGGAGACCACCGGGCGAAAGTCGGGCAGCCGCGCCGGACCGCCATCGGCGGCAGGGTGATCGGCAACGAGTTCTGGATGGTGTCCGAGCACGGCGAGCATTCGCACTACGTGCTCAACATCAAAGCCAATCCGGCAGTGCGGCTGCGATTACACGGGCAGTGGCGCCGGAACTGCACACCTGCTGCCCGATGACGACGCGCGCGAGCGGCTGCGTGGTCTGCCCGGGTCAACAGCGCCTGGTCCGGCTGATGGGCAGCGACCTGCTGACCATCCGGGTCGACTGGACTGAGCATGAGCTACGACGCCGACCTCGCCGATCGCGTTCGCGAGCTGCTGGGTCCGATACGCGGCGTCGACGAGAAGCGGATGTTCGGCGGACTGGCGTTCCTGATCAACGGCAACATGTCCGTGGCCGTCAGCAAGCAGGGCGGCCTGATGGTGCGGGTACCACCTGACGACACCGAAAAGCTGCTGGCGCGAGCTCATGTCAACCCGATGGTGATGGCCGGCCGTGAAGTCCGCGGATGGATCCGCGTCGAGGCCGACGGCGTGAAAACCAAACGGCAGCTGACGGACTGGGTGACCCGCGGCGCCGGCTACGCGCGCGAGCTGCCAGCCAAGTAGGCGCAACGTTTGCGAACCCCGAGTACGGGTAAGCCGTCACCATGGCCGAGCGCAAGCAGGTGGTTCGCCGACTGCTGGATGCCGCCGGGACGACGTTCGCCGCGGAAGCGAAAGTCCGGATCAGCGACAAGCCAAAGCCGCTGTTTCAGTTGTTGACGTTGTGCATGCTGGCCAGTAAGCCCATCGACGCGACGATAGCGATGCGCGCCGGCCGCGAGTTATTCAGCGACGGCCTCCGAACACCGAAAGCCGTCTTGGCCGCCGACCGGCAAACGATGATCGACGCGTTCGGCCGTGCGCACTATGTGCGCTACGACGAGAGCTCGGCGACACGGCTCACCGAGATGGCTCAGCGGGTTGTCGACGAATACTCCGGCGACCTGCGTGAGATTGCCGGCCGTAGTTCTGAGGATGTGGCCGCCGCGAAGCGAATGCTGAAGAAATTCAAGGGAATCGGTGACACCGGAGCCGATATCTACTTGCGCGAAGTTCAGGATGTCTGGACGTGGGTGCGCCCGTTCTTCGACAAGCGGGCCACGCGAACCGCGAAATCCCTCGGACTGCCCGGCGACCCGGAAAAGCTTGGCGCCCTTGCCCCGCGGGCCAACGCGCGCCTGGCGGCAGCATTGGTGCGGGCTTCGCTCGATGACGACCTGCGCCGGCAGGTCGCCGGTTGAGTCACCGATGACCGTTCGAGTCGGGACGTCCGGATGGTCCTACGACCACTGGGCCGGGGTGCTTTACCCGGAAAAACTGCCGGCAGCGCGCCGACTGCGTCACTACTCAGAGGAATTCGACACCGTCGAACTCAATGCCAGCTTTTATCGGTGGCCCAAAGACCAGACATTCAGTACGTGGCAGCGACAGCTCCCCGAGGGCTTCGCGATGTCGGTGAAGGCGCACCGCGGCTTGACGCACTATCGCCGGCTCAAGAACCCGGAGCCGTGGATCGAGCGGTTCGAACGCTGCTGGCAATTGCTGAATGGGCGCCGGGGTGCCGTGTTGATACAGCTGCATCCCGCGCAGTCCCGGGACGATGACCGCCTCGATGACTTCCTGGCGGCCGTGCCAAGGTCGGTCCGGGTGGCGATCGAGCTGCGGCACCCGTCCTGGGACGACCCCGCGGTGTACGCGTTGCTGGAGAAGCGTCGCGCTGCATACGTCGTCACCAGCGGCGCGGGCATGCGATGCGTTCCCCGGGCAACGTCCGACCTGGTCTACGTCCGATTGCACGGGCCTGCGTCGGACACCCTATATGCCGGCTCCTACTCGAATGACGATCTCCAGTCTTGGGCTGGGCGAATCAAAAAGTGGGACAACGAAAGTCGAGACGTCCTGCTGTACTTCAACAATGATTTGCACGGCAACGCCGTGCGAAACGCCCGCGTTTTGCGCGGCATGTTGCCGTCAGTTGTCACAGGCACCGGTAATTCGACAGAATGGAGCGATCATGGCTGACTCGAGAACATTTGTCATCGTCGGCGGCGGGCTCGGTGGAGCCAAGGCTGCCGAAATGCTGCGGGAGAAGGGCTTTGACGGGAAAGTCGTGCTGATTGCCGACGAAGAGCACCTCCCCTATGAGCGCCCACCGCTGTCCAAAGACTTCCTCGCGGGCAAGAAATCGCTCGGCGACTTCACCGTCCACGATTCAGAGTGGTACCGGGACAACAAGATCGACCTGCGTACCAGTATCGAGGCGGTGGCGATCGATGCGTCCGAACACACGGTCACGCTCTCCGACGACACCAGCCTGCACTACGACAAGCTGCTGCTGGCCACCGGATCGCGTTCGCGATGGTTGGACGATTCCGGGTGCCGACTCCACCGGCGTGCACTACCTGCGCACAATCGACGACGCCTCGAACCTGGACACCACGCTCAAAGAGGGAACCTCACTGGCTGTGATCGGCGCGGGTTGGATCGGGCTCGAGGTCGCGGCAAGTGCCCGCCAGCGCGGTGTCGACGTCACCGTGGTCGAAACCGCCAAGGTGCCGCTGAGCAGCGCGGTCGGCGAGGAAGTCGGCAAGGTATTCGCCCAGCTACATCGCGATCACGGCGTGGATCTCCGTCTGGAAACCGAGGTCAAAGAGATCACCACCGAGGACGGCAAAGCCACCGGTCTGAAGTTGGGCGACGGGTCGACGATCACCGCCGACCGTGTGCTGATCGCCGTCGGAGCACAGCCCAACATCGAATTGGCCGAGCGTGCCGGTCTGGCGACCGAAGACGGCGGCGTGCTCGTCGACGCATCGCTGAAAACCAGCTCCCCCGATATCTACGCCGTCGGTGACATCGCCGCCGCCGAACATCCGCTGTTCGAGGAGCGGATCCGCGTCGAACACTGGGCCACTGCGCTCAACCAGCCCGAGGTCGCAGTGGCGGGCATGCTCGGCGAATCCGGTGAATACAAAGAATTGCCTTACTTTTTCACCGACCAATACGACCTGGGCATGGAATACGTCGGCCACGCGCCCGACTTTCAGCGAGTGGTGTTCCGCGGGGACGTCAAGAGCCGGGAATTCGTGGCGTTCTGGCTCGATGCCGACAATCAGGTGCTGGCCGGAATGAACGTCAACATCTGGGATGTCGTCGACGACATCAAGAACCTGATCCGGAAGAAGGCCGCTGTCGACACGGACAAGCTGGCCGATCCGCAGGTGTCGCTGCGCGACGTGCTCAGCTGACCGTGATGACGTCGGGCAGTCGCAGCCCCTGAAATCGCTCCCGCTCGGCGCGCCGACGTTTGATTCGCAGCCGGGCATCGGACGGCAGCGTGACCGCTTCGTCGCAGGTCAGGTAGAAAATCTCGCCGGCGACATCGATAAGTTCGCGCGCGACGAACCGAGAACCTAACTCGCGCAATGTCATTCGAAGCTCATGCGTGAACAGAATGGTGGTGTCGTACGCCATTTCCCGAGATGCGCGGGCGCTGGCCGCCAACCGCTCGGACAGTCTCTCCCCAGATGCAGCCGGCGGCATCCGCTGCGGAAGCTCGGTCGCGGCCCGCCCCGCCGCCGCAAGCAGGATCGCCGGATCGTCACCGATCATCAGGTTGGCCAGCTCCACCTCGCCCGGACCGCGGTGCCCGATCCGGCTGACCGCGGCGGCGAACGCTGCGCCGATGGTCTCCGACTGGGCACTGATTCCGGCCAGGTCGCCGTCGACCGCCAGTGCACACAACTGCAGATCGCCGCGGATCAGCGCCGCCAGCGACGAGCTCTTGGCGGTGACGGCCTCGCTGTCCACCACGGCGCCCAGCCCGGCAATGGCGATGTGTACGCCGCGGCGCTGCACCGTCGCCGCGGTCACGCCGCTGTCGATCAGCCACAACCCGGTCAGGGCCCAGCCCTGATGGATTCTGTCGCGCAGCAGCCGGACTCGCGCCTGCAACTGGGCATCCGACAGCGAATTCAATTGCGCCGCAGCGAGATGCTCAGCCGCCGCGGCGGCGAGGTATGCCTGGGTGTCTGCCTTGAGGTGCCGCAGTAACGCCAACGCGCGTTTGACCACGACCGCTTTGGCCGTGGCAGACCCGATCAGTCCGCTCTGCGGCGGGCGGCCGAGTGGAAACAGCGCGTCAACCGATGAATCGCCCAGCGACGCCCGCACGATCCTCGCCGACGTCCCAGCCGGGCAGCTGTTCCGCCGCGATCGCGCTCGCCGAAACGCCAACGTAGGGGCGGTGACCGAATACCGCGACCGCCCTGCTTCCCCACTCGGCGGCAACGACATCGCCGCATGCCATCACCGGCCCGATCATCCGCGCGGCGGCACGCAAGCCGGGGATTTGGACGTCGAGCGTCATGGGGGTCAACGGACCCGGCAGGGTCTCGGCCAATGGGACGGCGCTGAATACCGGAAAGCGCGGGTCAACCCGGTCGTCGAACTCCCCCTCCTGCTCGTCCGGCGACGCCGACCGCAACGGCGTCCCGTCCAACGGCTCGATCGGCAGGCCGACTTCGACGGGCAACGGCAGATGCCCCGGCAACGCGCGCCGCGCGTGGCGTCGAGCTTGCGGCCTTCCAGCCCGCGAACCGTGTCGGCGATGGCATCGGCTGTCGGCCAGGCGAATTCGAACCGCCACGCTTGCTGTAGGGCCGCGAGGTCGAGGTCGGGTATCAGCCGGGCCCAGCCCGGCAGGCGCGTGCGCCGCGGGTGCTGACCGGCCGATCGCAGCATGTTGCGCGCGGCGCCGACATCGATCGTGTCCGGACTCGCCAGGTCGACGACGCCGGTGCCATCGGTGGCCACGGCGAGAACCAGAAACCGAAGCAGGTCGTCGAAATGCAGCACCCGTACCGGGTCAGCCACGGGCGTGCTGTGCAGCAAGCCGGCGACGGTGCGGCAGATCATCCAGTCGAGCTGGCGGCCCACCGTCGGCGCTATCCGCACGACCAGGCTCGGTGCCCAACCACCGGCCACCAGCGCCTCGGCCTGCGCGTAGAGCGTCGGCTCCCCGGCGGCAGCGGACACATAGATCAACCGGGCACCGGCACGTGCGGCCGCATGCGCCACCCGGACCAGGCCGTCGATCCCGGCGCTGCCGGGCACGCCAGGCTCGATCGGGGCGAGATGCAGGACCACATCGGCAGCGTCGGCCAGCCGCTGCACGATCGGGTCGCCGAGTGACGCGCCGACGAAGTCGACGTCGGGATGCAGGTTCTGGTGCGGGTGGGCGGCGACACCGGTGACCGTATGGCCGGCAGCAATCAATTGTCGGGCCATGGCACGCCCGAGCAGTCCGGTGACGCCGGTCAACAGGATCCGCACGCCCGAGCACCTCCACGGCGTCTAGTCGATTGAAAGACAATAGTCGCGTAGGAGCGGTTACAGCGTAGCTTTCAGCTAACCCTGTTAACTCATTGCAACGTGGCGGAACCGTCGGTGTGGACGGTGACCTTGGCGCCGCCGATGTCCTCGTGCACAGTGGCGCGGCCGCTGACGGGTCGGTGATCAATGCCAGCGTGCGCCGTTCGTCCGGGGTGCGAACCGACAGGAAAGCCTTCTCGGGCTGACCATCTCGATCGAACGGTGTCGTCCAGGACTTCGACGGTGCCAACGCCTTCCCATTCCACCGCGGCCGTCCGGGTCGGCTCCCGGTCCACCGCGGGTTGGACGTCTTCCCAACGGAATTCGGTCCGGGGCGGCTCGGTGCCGTATACGCCGAAACTGTGCTTGGTCAGGTAACCGCCGTTGGCGGTGATCAACCCGCGACGTCCGGGATTGGCGGTCAGCAGTCCGGCCATCGTCGCGATGGAGTGCGCGACGTAGTTGTTCCACGGCCCGCCGGCGAACGTCAGCCCGCCGGTGACCGTCAGCGGCCGGGCCGGATCGTCGACCGGGAGCCCGAGTTCGGTGGCCGCGACCTGCACCGCGGAGGGGAAGCACGAGTACAGGTCGACGTAGTCCATGTCGTCGATGCCCAAGCCGGCCAATTCCAGCGCGCGCGCCCCGCCGATCCGGATCGCCGGCGACCCGTGGAGTTCGGCCCGCTCGCTGATCGAATACGTGTCGTGCGCGTCGGTGCCCGCGTACGGGTAACACCCATCGATCGTTCGGGATGCCCAGCCGGGTGGCGGCCTCCGCCGACGTCAGGATCAACGCGGCACCCTGGTCGACCATGTTGTTGGAGTTCATCAGCTTGGTGTACGGCCAGCTGATCATCCGGTTCGTCGGGCCGGGTTGTGAAATCTCTTCAGCGGTAACGGGTTTGCGAATCCAGGCGTGCGGATTCTGAACCGCGACCTCGTTGAACCGCGCCCACAATTCGCGATGCGGCGGCGGTGATCGTCGACCGACTCCCCCGTGCTGACCCGCAGCGCCTGCTCGAACATCGGGTAGATGTACGCGGGGCGGTCCAGTTTGATGCGGATCTCGGCATCCCCGGCCATCGGCACGTTCTCGTCGCTGCCCTCGGGCTGCGGAATCGAGTTGTCCTGCTCGGTGCAGGTCAGCCGCTGCCCGTCGGCGCGCAGTTGCGTTCGGGTTCGCCACATCTCCGCGCCGGCCACCAGCACTACGTCGGCGCGTCCCTGCTGGATGTCGGCGCACGCCCGGTTCACCAGTGTCTGTGGGACGTTGCCGCCGATACCGCTGTAGCGAGTGGTGAATTGGCCGGCGCCGATGCGCTGCCCGAGCAGCAGCGCCGGGTCGCGGTAGTACACCGACAGCAGGTTGACCACCCGGATCGAGTCGATCGCCTCCAGCACGCGCGCGTCGGCGGCTTCGCGCGCCGCGGCGGCCATCAGATCGACCGGTTCGAGGGTGTTCTCCTCGGCCGCCTCGCGGTGGTTTACCTGGCCATGGGCGACCAGCACTGGCGTTCTGGGGTTGACGGGCATCAAGCAAGACCTTCCGCGGTGTCGGTGGATGCGAACAGCACCCCGTCATGGATCAGTTGGTCGGTTTCCTCGCTGCTCATGCCGAGCACCTTGTGGCAGATTTCGCGGGTGTCCTGTCCGGGCAGCGGCGCCGGACGCTGAGGCGCCGGCGGGATATGCCGGAACGGCGCCGGGCCGGTCTCGGCGGCCAGCGGATGGTCGAACAGCGGATGGCGCATGTCGCTGAACAACTTTCGCTCGCACAGTTGCGGATCTTCCAGGATGTCTGGCGGACGGTTCATCTGCCCGGCCGGGACACCGGCCGATTGCAGAGCCTCGGCGACCTCTTGCGGTGTGCGGTCACGCGTCCACGTCGACACCTGCGCAACCAACTCGCTCCGATGCGCCAGTCGCGCCTCGCCGGTGGCGAACCGCGGGTCGTCGGCCAGCTCAGCGAGCCCGAAAACCGCACTGGCCGAACGCCAGTCGTCGTCGGAGCGGATCGAGATCGCACACCACTCGTCGTCGCCCGCGCACGGCACAACCTCGTGGAGGCTGGTGTCGTCTTCCAATTCGGCGTCGTCGTCGGCGCGGGCCGCGTCCGTGACGTAGCGCGTGTCGAGCTGGTTGACGACGGCCTCCGCCTGCGAGACGTGCACGCGGCGCCCCGGTGCCGGTGCGGTCACGATGGATCAGCGCGGCCAGCGCGCCGATCGCGGTGATCCGTCCGACCACGTGATCGGGAAAGACGGTCGTGGCGTCGTAGAACCGGTGCCGGGAGCCGGAGTCGTCCGGCTGCGGGTGCGGGTCTGTCCAGAGCTTGCTGACGCCCGCGGTGGCGCGCACCAGCGGGCCGTACCCCAGCCGGTTGCTCCACGGCCCGCGGTCGCCGAAGGCACTGCTTTCGGCCAGCACCACGCGCGGATTCAGAGACTGCAGGGTTTCGTACGGAAAGCCAAGTGCGGCAAGAGTTCCCGGCTTGAAGTTGGCGAACACCGCGTCGGCGTCGGCGACCAGTCGGCTGAACACCTGCTTGCCGGCGGTGCTGCGCAGGTCGAGGCCGAACGCCAGGTTGTTGCGATGCGTCCACGCGAACGACTCGCTCATGGCTTCGCCGACGCGGGCCTGTCGCAGTCCGTCCGGGTAGGCCGTGCTCTCGACCTTGATCACCTCGGCGCCCAGATCGCCGAACAGCCGGCTGAGTTCGCCGCCGGCGACGATGATGCCGAGGTCGATGATGCGCAGCCCGTCGAACGGGCGCGGCCCGGATTTTGCGGGCGCCGCTATCGTCGCCAGCCTCGGCGTTCCATTGCGCATCGTGGACGCCCGGCCAGCGGAGCGGGTGTGCGAAAACCGATGTGCTGGCCGTTGACCGAGTAATAGCCCGTCGGGATGGTGCTGCGCACGCCGGGGACGAGCTCGGCGTCGGTGACCGCGCCGACGGCCTGGAAGTGGTCGGATGCCAGGATCTGCGTGGGATCCAGCACGGCGGATATCGCCACGCCGTGCGATTGTCCCTCTGCCACAAGTGCTTTCATCGTCTGGTCGGCGAACAGTCGCTGGACCAGTACGCCGATCTGCGGCCAGGCCGCGAACCGCGCCGCGATGACGTCGTACTTCGGGTCCTGGAACTCTTCGGGTTCCCCTAGCCAGCGCCGGAGGCCGTGCCACTGGCGTGGCGACATCACGCACAGCCGGACGTGGCCGTCCCGGCAGGCATAGATCGGGTAGGCGTCCTGGTTCTTGGGGCGTCCGCGCCACCGGTCCGGTCGGCGGATGCCCGCAGCGGCCTGACCGTGCGCCCCGAACGCCGGGTCGAGCGCCATCACCACGGCTTCGAATCGGGAGAAGTCGATGTAATCACCTGTGCCACAACGTAATCTGTTGTAGTAGGCGACCAGTGCCGACCAGGCGGCCTGGACGGCGGCGGTGGCCGAGGCGATACCGTCGGGCGGTGATACCGGTGTGCCGGTGGTGGGACCGGACCGCGCCAACGCACCCGACAGCGCATAGAGCACCGGGTCGGTCGCCCGCCACGCACGCGCGGGGTCCCGTCCTGCCGAAGTCGGTGACCGACAACCCCACCAGGTGCGGGAACCGATCGGCGAGCTCTTCGCAGGAGGTTCCGTAGGCAGCGGCCCGGCCGGGAAATCCGCTGTCGACGACGATGTCGGCGCTGCCGGCGAGTTCTATCAGCCGCTCGCGGTCGTCCGGGTCGGACGGGTCGAGCACCGCGCTGCGCTTGTTCGCGTTGTGCAGCGCGAAGCGCACGCCGGTGCCCCGCAGCGTGGGCCGACTCGTCCGGGACGGGCTGCCGCCGGGCGGCTCCACCTTCAGGACGTCGGCACCCAGGTCGGCCAGTATCCGGGTGACGGCATCGCCGTCGTCGTCGCATAGGTCGAGCACCCGCAGCGACGCCAGCAGGTTGTCAGGCATCAGGCCAGCGTAGTTGGCACGTGTCAACTTCGAGTCACCTGCCTCGTTGTCATCGGTAGCCTGGTGAGATGTCTGGCTACGAGAGCGTCGCGGCGGAACCGCACCCGCTGTTCGCGCAACTCTCGGCGCTGCACCACTTCCGGATCCAGGTCGACGTCGCGGTCGTCGTGGTCGTGCTGACGTTGACCAATCTGATCGCGCACTTCACCACGCCGTGGGCCAGCATCGTGACGGTCCCGGTTGCCGCGATCGGCTTGGTCGCCTGGTTGCGGGTCAACGGTCTGGGCTGGGCTGAACTCGGTCTGGGCCGCGAGCATTGGAAGTCGGGCGCCGCGTACGCCGCGGGCGCCATCGCGTCGGTGATGGCGGTGATCGCGGTGGGCGCACTGTTGCCGCTGACCCGGCCGATGTTCATGAACCAGCACTACGCGACGATCTCTGGCGCCCTGATGGCGTCGATGATCATCATCCCGCTGCAAACCGTCATCCCTGAGGAGTTGGCGTTCCGCGGCGTGCTGCATGGTGCCCTGAACCGGGCGTGGGGTTTTCGTGGTGTGGCGCTGGCCGGCTCGCTGCTGTTCGGGCTGTGGCATATCGCGACGTCGCTGGGGCTGACAAGCAGCAACGTCGGCTTCACCCGGATCTTCGGCGGCGGAGTCGTCGGCATGTTGGCGGGGGTGGTGTTGGCGGTGGTCGCGACCGCCGCGGCCGGTTTTGTCTTCAGTTGGCTGCGACGACGCAGCGGCAGTCTGCTCGCGCCGATCGCGCTGCACTGGTCGCTCAACGGACTGGGGGCGCTGGCCGCTGCCCTGGTCTGGCAGCTGT
Source organism: uncultured Actinomycetota bacterium (assembly GCA_963750885.1). Lineage (GTDB taxonomy): Bacteria > Actinomycetota > Actinomycetes > Mycobacteriales > Mycobacteriaceae > Mycobacterium. The sequence goes on along the minus strand of CAVVSN010000026.1, from coordinate 196,535 downwards.
CCAGCTGAGGAGCCGCTAGACCAGGAGCACCGCCGCCCCGGAGATGCGGCCGGCGCTGAGATCCGACAGCGCCCGATTCGCTTGACTCAGTGGATATTCCGGTGTGGTCACGGAGATGTGGTGCTCGCCGACGAAGTCGAGGAAGGCCCGCGCGTCGGCTCGGGTGTTCGAACTCACCGAGCGAATCTGACGCTCCTGGAACAGATGCCGCTGGTAATTCAGGGCAGGAATGTCGCTGAGATGGATACCGGCGATCGCCAGCGTCCCGCCACGATCCAGCGCCTCCAGCGCCGGCAGCACCAAATCGCCGACCGGTGCGAACAGGATCGCGGCGTCGAGCTGCACCGGTGGCGGATCGGCGGCACCTTGTGCGGACGCGGCGCCCAGTTCGAGCGCCAGCTGCTGAGCCGCGACGCCGCGCGTCATCACGTGCACCTCGGCGCCTTGGGCCAGCGCGACCTGCGCGGTGATATGCGCGCTGCCGCCGAACCCGTAGATGCCCAGCCGGCCGCCGGCAGGAAGCGCTGCGCGCTGCAGCGACCGGTAGCCGATGATGCCGGCGCACAACAGCGGCGCAAGTTCGCTGTCGCTGTAGCCGCCTCGGCAGATGGTGAGCGAACGCCGCAGGGACCGTGGCGAATTCGGCGTATCCGCCGTCGGCGTCCCACCCCGTGTAGCGGGACTTCGGGCACAGATTCTCGTCGCCGCGCCGGCAGTAAGCGCATACCCCGCAGGTGTGCCGCAGCCACGCGATGCCGACCCGGTCGCCGACGTGGAACTCACCGTCGGCGTCGGCGCCGACGTCAACCACCTCGCCGACCACTTCGTGTCCGGGCGTCACCCTGTCCCGGTGCACCGGGAGATCGCCCTCGGTGACATGCAGATCGGTGCGGCACACTCCGCAAGCACGCACGGCGACCAGAAGCTCCGACCGTCCGGGCTGCGGGACCGGCGTGCTGACGTATTCCAGCGGTTCGGTGCCGACCGGACCCGGGTGAGCGACCTGCCACGCGCGCATCGTGGTGGGGATGGCGGCGGTCATAGGTACAGCATGCCGCCGATCACCACTGCCGCAACGGGTTAGCGTCGGCTAGAGCTTCGCACCAATCGCACGATGAAGAGCAGAAGAACGGCTCCGAGGAACGCCGTGAAGAAAGTGAACCAATGGCGGCCACTTACAACGTCGAAGCCGAGCTTGCTGAGCAGAAAGCCGCCGAGAAATCCACCGATTACCCCGACGACGATGTCGAGCAAGATGCCCGAGCCGGAGCCTTTGACGACCTTGCTAGCGAGCCAACCGGCGATACCGCCGATGATGATGTAGCCGATCCACCCGACGGCGGTCGGCGTAGCCAAAGCCAAAGTTTCGGTAGCTGCCATGACACCCATTCGGAACTCCTTGCCGTATTTGCTAGTCCTGCACTGGACTGGCCGCCTGTATACCCACTTTCACGCAATTATTCATACGTGTAATTGGGGCTAGGTCGACACCGTGCCGGGCGCCGGTGCCGCACCGTTGCCGCCGGCGGGCTGTCCGGGCGGTGGCGGCGCCGGCAGATGCGGGCGCCGGCGCGCCCGGAGCGGGTGCCGGGGCGCCCGGGGCGGGCGCAGGTGCAGGAGCCCCCGGGGCGGGAGCAGGTGCACCCGGCGGAGGCGGACCCGGAGCAGGCGCACCCGGCGCTGGTGCCGGGCCGGGCGGCGCGACTAACGGTCGGACCGATTCGGCCAGCGCCTTCGCGCCCGCCTTATCGACCGGGTTGTCACCGGTGCCCAGCCAGACCACGAAAAAGCGCTGGCTCGGCCGCGCCCGCCGGGCCTGGCGCGCTGACCACGCCCGCCCAGATCTGGCCGTTCGGCTTGGTGGCGTCGCTGAACTTCACCTCGTAGTACGAGGCACCGCCGGCCGCGCCGTTGGCGCCGAGCGGGATGGTCTCCTGGTTCACCCGGGTGCCGGGGTACGGCATGAAGAACTCGCCCATGTCCGACGCCAGCCGGGCCGCGGCTTTTGCGTTGTCGGGTTCGGCGCTGGCGTAGAGCTTCTGATCCAACTTGCCGAGCACGACGCGGGTGTCGTTGGCGACCGGCGGTGGCTGACCGGGCGTCGGTGCGCCGGAAATCTTGCTGAGCAGCGCCGAACCGTAGTCCAGGTGCGTCGCGTCGGATTCCACCCAGCCGGCGGGAAGGACATAGCTGAACCCACCGACCGGGTTGTCGATCCGCCCGGCGTTCGGGTCGACCGGGGGCGGCGGCGGAACATTCGGGTCTGCTGCCGGCGGCGCCCCGAGCGGGGCGGCGGGCGGTGGAGCCACTGCGGGACCACCGGGGCCCGGTGCCGCGTCCGGCGCGGCCGGGGGGGCGACGGGACGGGAGCCGGGATCGGGGCCGGGCCGGGTGCACCCGGGGCGGGCGCCGCAGGGCCCGGGGGCGGCGCTGGCACCGGATCGGCGCCGGCTGCCGCCGGCATCGCAAATGTGATCGCTCCGGCACCGCCGATTGCAGCGATAACGCGCGTCATCCAGCGGTTTTTGGGCCGTGTCGAATAGCGGTCCACCTGGTCCATGAACCAAAAAATCTACCGTGTTACCCCCGTGACGCAAGTGTGAATAGCAGACGTTTCGACCGCTTTTTTGTTGGCTGCGAGCACGCGAGCCGCCGCAAACTTGCAGATCACCGCTTCGGCCCTGCATCGCGGGGTGTTTTGGTGACGATTCGCTAACGCCGGCGCCGCCGGGCGCGTCACCGCTCAGGGACTGGCAAAGCCGGCCTGGCTCAGCACCTGTTGGCCCGTCGCACCGGTCACCAGGTCGACGAACTTCTGCGCCAGCGCTGATTGCGCTGCCTTCTTGAGGGCGACGATCGGATAGATGTTCACCGCGTTGGCCGACTCCGGAAATCTGATGGTGTCGACCCTGTCGCCCGCCTTGTGCGCATCATTCATGTAGACCAGCCCGGCGTCGGCCGCTCCGTCAGTGACTTTGGCCAGCACCGCGGCCCCTATCGACTCTTCGCTGGCCGGATAGAAGTGCACGCCGGTGTCGTCCTCGATGTGTTGCACGCCCGCACCGCAGGGCGCCGACGCCTGGCACACCGCGACCCGCACGTCAGGCTTGGCGAGGTCGGCGAATGTCCGAATCTGCTTCGGGTCGCCCGGGGCGGTGACGATCACCAAGATGTTGGACGCGAAGTTGACCGGATCGCTGCTCGTCAGGTCCGCTTTGACCACCGTGTCCATCTGGGCGCTGTCGGCCGAGGCGAAGACGTCGGCCTTTGCGCCCTGGGCTAGCTTGTTGGCGAGTTCCGCGGAGGTCGCGAAGTCGAATTCGACTGTGGCGCCGGGATTTTCGGCTTGGAAACTTGCCGGCAATCAACGTAAAAGGCGGTTTGAGCGGAAGGGCGGCGAACACCATGATCGAGGTGATCGGCGCGTGACCCGACGACGAGTCCGTCGTCGTCGATGGCTGCGGCTTCTGCCCGCACCCGCCCAGATTCATCACCATCGCCAGCGCCAGCAGCGCCGACACTCCGGACGTACGGGCGATGCCCAAGCGAGATGTCACAGTGCTCAGCGTTGTCCAAACGGTGACCGCCTCGTGCCAGATTCGGAGTTTCATATCTAGCTACCGTCCAGTAACATAAGGAAACGTTAATGCCATACACGCCCTGAAATCCCAGGGACCGGCGTTGCGGTATGCCACCATCGAAGCATCGGAAAACCGTTGCTCTAGGCGGAAGCCGCGGCTGCTCTCAACGAGCCGGCACCTGGATTCAATGCTGAATACAAGGAGGTCATGGCGGTGGAGGTACTGGTCACCGGAGGCGACACCGAACTGGGTCGCGCCGTTGCTGAAGGATTCCATAACGACGGCCACACGGTCACGCTGCTTGGCGTACGCCGAGACGACCTCGAGGTAGCCGCCAAGGAGATCGAGGCGGACGCAATCGTCTGCGATAACACCGACCCCGCTGCTCTGGCGGACGTTCGCCACCTGTTTCCCCGCCACCTCGACACGATCGTCAACGTTCCGGCGCCTCGCTGGGACTCCGGCGACCCGCGCACTTACTCGATGTCCGACCTGGCGGCCGCTTGGCGCACATCGTTGGACGACACGTGCTGTCGGCGGTGCTGACCCTGGAAACGATGGGCGATCACCTCCGATCCGGTGGCTCGATCATCAGTGTCATGCCGGAAAACCCGCGTCCGGGTAGTGCCGAGGCTGCGGTCAAGGCCGCTCTCGCCAGTTGGGTTGCCGGCCAGGCGACAGTGTTCGGCACTCGCGGTATCACCGTGAACGCCGTCGCGGCCGGACGCAGCGCTCAGCCTGGTTACGAAGGGCCTGACCAGTGCGCCGCCGTCGGTTGCTGCCGAGGTCACCCGGATGTCGTTGTTCTTGACGAGCCCGGCCGCCCGCCACATCACCGGGCAGACGTTGCACGTCAGCCACGGCGCACTGACGCAGTTCGCCTAGCCGCACGACGATGCGCGCCGCTGCAGCGGCGCGAGGAGAAGCGCGGCAATTTGCCTAGCCGCACTTCGCTTTGCGCGTAATTCGCGTCAGCCAGCTTTGCTGCCACACATCGGTCACTAGGCTGGATTTTGTGACCATTCGACTTGGCTTCCAAATCCCCAACTTTTCCTACGGCACCGGCGTCGAACAACTTTTTCCAACCGTAATCGCGCAAGCGCGCGAGGCCGAATCAGCAGGCTTTGACTCGGTTTTCGTGATGGACCACTTCTACCAACTGCCGATGCTCGGCTCCCCCGACCAGCCGATGCTCGAGGCCTATACGGCCCTTGGCGCACTGGCGACGGCGACCGAGCGAGTTCAGTTGGGCACTTTGGTGACTGGCAACACCTATCGGAATCCCACGCTGCTGGCCAAGGTCATCACCACCCTCGACGTAGTCAGTGCGGGGCGAGCGATTTTAGGCATCGGCACGGGCTGGTTCGAGCTAGAACACGACGAGCTCGGCTTCGAATTCGGCACCTTCACCGATCGATTCAACCGACTCGACGAGGCCCTGGAGATCATCCTTCCGATGATCAAAGGTGAGCGAGCGACCTTCGCCGGAAAGTGGTACCGCGCCGAAAATGCGTTGGCCAACCCGCGCTATCGCGATCACATTCCGCTGATGATCGGCGGCAGCGGCGAGAAGAAGACGATCCCCCTTGCCGCTCGGCACTTCGACCACCTCAACGTGATCGCCAGCTTCGACCAACTGGCGGGCAAGATCCACGTCGTCCGACAGCGCTGCGAGGAGATCGACCGCGATCCCGCCACACTCGAGACCAGCATGCTGCTGACCGTGCGGCTCGACGACAACGTGAAGCCGGCGGAGGAGACCGGCGGGCGGATGCTGGCCGGAAGCGCCGACTTCATCGCCGAGCAGGTTCAGGCCAAGGTGCTGGACGCCGGCATCGACGGCGTGATCATCAACATGCCGTCCTACGAGCCCGGCGTCATCACCGCGGTCGCTGACGCGCTGCGCCCCCTGTCGGTCTCTGACCTCGTAGCGAGGTACGTCACCCGCGACCCCGCGGGTGTGGGCGATCACACGCCATTTTCATCGATAATTGCAGGTCCGGGCGACTACCGTGTAGATGTATCCAGTAGCCGCGAGGAGCTAGCACGCCCATGAACGTCCAGCCCGAAGACACCGCATTGAACCGTCGACACCGGGTGGTTGTCATCGGCTCGGGATTCGGTGGTCTCAACGCGGTCAAGAAGCTCAAGCGGGCCAACGTCGACATCAAGTTGATCGCCCGCACGACCCATCACCTGTTCCAGCCGATGCTGTATCAAGTGGCGACCGGCATCGTGGCCGAAGGTGCGATCGCTCCCCCGACCCGGATGATCCTGCGGGGTCAGCACAACGCCCAGGTTCTGCTTGGCGACGTCACCCACATCGACCTCAGAGGCAAGTTCGTCGTCTCGGAGTTGCTCGGCCACAGCTACGAAACCCCGTTCGACAGCTTGATCATCGCCGCCGGGGCCGGCCAGTCCTACTTCGGCAACGACCACTTCGCCGAGTACGCCCCCGGCATGAAGTCCATCGACGACGCCCTGGAACTGCGCGGTCGCATCATGAGTGCGTTCGAAGCGGCCGAGCGGTCCAACGACCCGGAGCGACGCAAGAAGCTGCTCACCTTCACCGTCGTCGGTGCCGGACCGACCGGTGTCGAGATGGCCGGCCAGATCGCCGAACTCGCCGACTTCACACTCAAAGGCGCTTACCGCCATATCGATTCGACGAAGGCGCGGGTCATTCTGCTGGACGCCGCCCCCGCGGTATTGCCGCCAATGGGCGAGAAGCTGGGCAAGAAGGCGGCCGCACGGCTGGAGAAGATGGGCGTCGAGATCCAACTCGGCGCAATGGTGACCGACGTCGACCGCGACGGCATCACGGTCAAGGATTCCGACGGCACAATCCGCCGCATCGAGTCGGCTTGCAAGGTGTGGTCGGCAGGGGTCTCTGCCAGCCCGCTGGGCCGCGACCTGGCCCGTCAATCGGGCGTCGAACTCGACCGCGCGGGCCGGGTGAAGGTATTGCCAGACCTGTCAATCCCCAGTCATCCCAATGTCTTCGTCGTCGGAGACATGGCTGCCGTCGACGGCGTTCCCGGGGTTGCGCAAGGCGCGATCCAGGGCGGCAAGTACGCCGCAAGCACGATCAAGGCCGAGTTGGCAGGCGCCGACCCAGCGCAGCGTGAGCCGTTCCAATACTTCGACAAGGGTTCGATGGCCGCGGTGTCGCGGTACTACGCGGTGGTCAAGATCGGGCCGCTCGAATTCGGTGGCATCATCGGCTGGTTCGCCTGGTTACTCCTGCACTTGGTCTACCTGATCGGGTTCAAGAACAAGGTCACCACGGTGCTGTCGTGGGTCGTGACGTTCTTGAGCGGTCGGCGTGGCCAGTTGACGATCACCGAGCAGCAGGCTTTCGCCCGTACCCGACTCGAACAATTAGCGGTGTTGGCGGCCGAGGCGCATGAGGACGAGACGGCAAAGGCCGCCAGCTAATTGCTGCCTCAGCCGGCTTCGGCTTCAAGGTTCTGCAGCCGTACCTGACCGCGGGCCACCAGACGGTCATCCGGGTCGACGATGGTGACCTGCCACAGTTGCTGGCGTCGCCCGCGATGAATCGGAATCGCGGTCCCGTAGATCATTCCGCTGCCGATGGCCCGCAGGAAGTCGGTGTTGTTGTTGACACCGACGACCGATCCGTCGCCGCCTTTGGCGGCTATCCAGGTGTATGCCGCGACGCTGGCCAGGCTCTCGACCATCGCGCAGTAGACGCCGCCGTGCACGATGCCCATTGGCTGCAACAGTTTGGGTGCGACGTCCAGTTGCGCGCGCGTCCGGTCAGGACTGATTTCGGTGAACTCCAGTCCTAATTCCTTGTCGAACGGCGCTTCTGGCATCGGCTGCATGCTTGTAGTGTCTACCTTCCGGCAAGGGCGCGGGGCGTTCGGGGTGTCAGCAAATTCGTGCACACCGAGCGGTCAACCGATACTGTGGGCCTGATTCAAGACCTCTGTGAGCACGGCGGGAAGCCCTCACAACATCCAGAGCTGGAAGGGAAGACATGGTAACGGCGACGACCGAGCCGGTGCGGTTGCCGCCCGGTCCCCGGACTCCGAAGCTGATCCAGACTGTCCAGTTCCTGGTGCAGAACCACGCCATGTTCGAGAACATCTGCCAGCGCTACGGCAGCAACGTCGTGAGTGTCAACCTGCCCCACAACGACCACGCGGTGGTGGTCAACGACCCGGTGCTGGCCAAGGAGCTGTTCAGCACCGGCACCGAGTTTATCCAGCGTCCGCCGTCGGGCAACGGGTCGATCGGTGGAGCGTTCGGGCCGGGATCGACGTTCAGCCTCGCCGGCGACGAGCACCGCGATCGCCGCAAATTGCTGGCACCGCCGTTCCACGGCAAGCGGATGCGCAGCTACGACCGGATCATCGAAGAAGAGGTCGAGCGCGAGACTGCGACCTGGACCGAGGGCCGGGAGTTCGAGACACTGGAACCGATGCTGCGAATCACCGTCGGGGTGATCTTGCGCGCGGTATTCGGCGCCGAAGGTGCTGCGCTGCAAGAGCTTCGGGAGACCGTGCCGGCGATGGTGACGCTCGGCTCGCTGCTGGTGGTCTGCCCACCGATCGTGCGCACGAACCTCGGGCCGTGGAGCCCGTGGGGGCGCTACATGAAGCAGCGGCGCCGGTTCGACGCGGTCATCGCCGCGTTGATCGCCGAGGCACGCGCCGATCCGGCCATCGAGGAGCGTAAAGACGTGCTGGCACTGCTGCTGCAGGCCCGCTACGAAGACGGTGAGCCGATCTCCGACGAGCACATCGCCGACGAGCTGCTGACGCTGCTGGGTTCCGGTCACGAGACCACCGCGTCGTCGTTGGCCTGGGCGCTGGAACGGCTGAGCCGGCACCCAGACCTGTGCAAGCGGCTTGCCGACGAGGCGGATGCCGGCGGTGGCGAACTGCGGCAGGCCACGATCTGGGAAGTGCAGCGCACCCGCCCGGTGCTGGACGGAACGACGCGCCGAACGAAGACGCGAATCCGGTTGGGCGAGTGGGTCCTTCCGGAGGGCACCAACATCATCATCAGCATCAAGCTGGCGCACGCCTCCGAAGGCGACTTCCCGGACGCGGGGTCGTTCAACCCGGACCGCTACATGGGCACGTCCGCGAAGCCCGTGGCATGGATCCCGTTCGGTGGGGGCGTCAACCGTTGCGTCGGTGCCGCTTTCGCCAACTTGGAGTCGGACGTCGTTCTGCGCATGCTGTTGCGCGAATTCCGTTTCGCGCCAACCGATGCGCCAGGTGAGAAGGCGTTCTGGCGTGGCGTCGCGACCGTGCCGGCGAAGGGTGCACGGGCGACCGTTTACCGCCGGACCGACAAGCCCCCGGTCGATTCCGACTCGCTGTCAGTGGCGGACCACAGCGGCGCGTAACGCACTGGCATACTTGCCGCTGTGACAGGCGGCCTCAGGCAATACGTGAAACCCCTCGGCAGTTATTCATGGTTCAAGCTGGCCATGAACAAATACTGGTATCCCTTCGTCACCCGCAGGTGGAATCAAGACGACGTCGTCTTTCTCAACTGGGGCTACGAGGAAGACCCGCCGATGGGTCTGCCGCTGGACCCGGAGGACGAGAAGAACCGGTGGGGTATTCAGCTGTACCACCGGACCGCCACCCAAACCGACCTCACCGGCAAGAAGGTGCTGGAGCCCAGCTGTGGCCACGGTGGCGGCGGTGCGTACGTCGTGAAGACGCTGCACCCGGCCTCCTACACCGGACTGGACTTCAACCCTGACGGGGTGGCTTTCGCCAAGCGCCGGTATCCCCTACCGGGTCTGGACTTCGTGCACGGTGATGCCGAGAACCTGCCGTTTCCCGACGAGTCGTTCGATGCGGTGCTCAACGTCGAGGCCTCGCACGCCTACCCGCACTTCGACCGCTTCCTCTCCGAAATGGTGCGGGTGCTGCGCCCCGGCGGACATTTTCTCTACGTCGACTTCCGCGGATTCCTCGAATACGACGAATGGGACGCGGCACTGGCCGGCCTGCCGATGCGGATGGAATCCAAGCGCGAGATCAGCCCCGACGTGCTGCGCGGGCTGGACAACAACTCGGGTAGGTACCTCGAATTGGTGGGTAGTCGGCTGCCGGTGTTCCTGCGCCCCTTCGGCAAGCTGTTCGCCGGCGCACCAGACACCTTGATGTACAAGGAATTGCAGCGAGGACGCCTGTCGTACCGGATGTACCACTTCATCAAAGACTGACCCGGGACCGCGCGTCCCCTGGATACCAGCGAGCCCCGTGCGTAATGCACGGGGCTCGCCGTATCGAGAGACCGGGGGTCACTGCAGCCCTCAGGACACCTGCTCGGTCATTTGTTGCTCGATGCCAGGAGCATAGGCAAGGCTGCCCTAATTTCGCAAGGGGTGGCCCGTGTCCGCGTCCGCGCCACCGGCAGGCCGCGAACCGGCAGGCCGAAGCCGACCAGCGCGTCGAGCACTGCCTGACCCCGTCGCATAGCAGCCAGTTCGTCGGTGCCCGCCAGTTGCGGCACCTGGGTTGCAGACGCCACCACCATCGATCCGACGGTGTGCCACATAGTCGCGATCGGCAGCGCGCCACCGCTGGCCGTGTGCAGCTTGGCGAACAGGGGCTCCAGGGTCCGGTGGCAGCGGTGGGCCACCCAGGTCGTCAGCGCCGCCTCGCTGGGCAGCCGGACCACGCCGTCGCTCAATGCGTCACCTACGCACGGGTCATCAGGCAACACCCGCACCGTGGGGTCGACCACCCCGGCCCAGTCGATGACACCATCGGAATCGACGTGGACCCATAGGTTCTCCAGCCCGGTGTCCCACGCTCTGGCTTCCAGCACCACCAGCGCAACAACCCGGCCGATCACGGTGTGGACCAGAGTGGCTGCCAATTGCTTTGCGGCGCTTCGGCGGTCCATGTCGATCGCAGCCGCGTCGAACATGGTCTTCAACCGATCGGTGCTCAGCGCCGAAGTCAGCGGCCACCAGCGGCGCACCGACACGTCGCCCAACACCGCGACGCCGTAGACCCGCGGGCATTGCGGGTACAGCTCGCGGAGCCGCCGGCTGGACTCGTGCAGCGGCAGCACGCGGTCAATCGTCATGGCCGCGATCAGCGGGTCGTCGATCACTATCGTCACGATCACCTCCTGTTGTAAGGTTAGCCTAACCATATGATCGCCTTGGAATCTATGGGGACCCTCACAAGGGCTGGTGTGCCGCCGCCAGTGCCACGAGTTTTGACCGCCGGCGAGCGGTGTCCGGTGGGAGACGTACGACAGTCGGTAGTAAGCGCGAGTACGCTGGCGACGTTGCCAAGGAGATGAGCAAACATGGCTAAGCTGACGCGGCTCGGGGATCTCGAGCGCGCGGTGATGGATCACCTCTGGTCCGCTCCCCAACCGCAGACCGTCCGTCAGGTGCACGAAGCGCTGTCTGTGCAGCGCGATCTCGCCTACACGACGGTGATGACCGTGCTGCAGCGACTGGCGAAGAAGAACCTGGTCTCGCAGATTCGTGACGACCGTGCACATCAGTATGTGCCGGTCCATGGGCGCGACGAACTGGTCGCCGGGCTGATGGTCGATGCGCTCGACCAGGCCTCCGACACCGGGAGCCGCCATGGCGCCCTCGTGCATTTTGTCGAGCGCGTCGGCGCTGATGAAGCAGAGGCGCTGCGGCGTGCGCTCGACGAGTTGGAATCAGGCCATCGAAAATCGCCGCCTGGTGGCGCTCAACCCGAGAACTGAGGGACACTGGACCGGTGTCTGGGCTGGCCTTCACCGTACTTGCGGTGATACTTGTCGGCCCGGTGCCGGTTCTGCTGGCCCGAGCGACGTGGCCATTGCGAGCCCCGCGTGCAGCGATGGTGCTCTGGCAGGCGATTGCCGTCGCCGCGGTGCTGTCGGCATTCAGCGCAGGCTTTGCTATCGCCAGCCGATTATTCGTTCCGGGAGCTGACGGCCGGCCGACTGCCAGTCCCGCCGCAGAGATCGGTCGGCTCGGTTGGCCGCTGTGGATTCTCGACGTCGCGGTCTTCGGGCTCACCCTGATGATCGGTGCCCGACTGTTGGTAGCCGTGGTCCGGGTCGCGGTCGCCACGCGCCGGCGACGGGCCCATCACCGCATGCTGGTCGACCTGCTCGGCTTGTCACCGGATCTGGTGGCCGCGCGGGCGCGCGCTCACGGCCGCGATCTGCGGGTGCTTGAAGTGGCGCAGCCGCTGGCCTACTGCCTGCCCGGCGTGCGCAGGCGCGTCGTCGTCAGCGAGGGCACGTTGGACTCGCTGACCGAAGACGAGGTCGCCGCGATCCTCAGCCACGAACGTGCGCATCTGCGTGCCCGCCACGACCTGGTCCTCGAGGCATTCACCGCGGCGCACGCCGCGTTCCCCCGATTCGTCCGCAGCGCAAGCGCTTTGGACGCCGTGCAATTGCTGGCTGAGCTGTTGGCCGATGACGCCGCGGTCCGGGTGGCCGGCCGCGCTCCCCTGGCTCGCGCACTGGTGGCCTGCGCCTCTGGCCGCGCGCCACTGGGCGCACTGGCCGCCGGTGGCGCGCACACCCTGCTGCGGGTCCGACGGCTGTCCGGCAGCGGCAACAGCGTGTGGGTGTCCACGGCCGCCTACCTCGCCGCGGCGGCTGTCCTGGTCGTGCCGACCATCGCGCTCGCTATCCCCTGGCTCACCGAACTGCACCGGCTGTTCACCGCCGCCTAACCCGGCGACCGGTCACGCACCGCACTATGGCGATACTTTGCAGAGGCATGAATCCCGCTGTGCCACAGTGTTCGGTGCAGGGCCTTGGATGAAGTCACGAAATTGAGAGGCGCACACATGAGCTCGTCGGAATCAAAGACCGGTACCGCGCAAATCGGCGTCACCGGCTTGGCGGTGATGGGCTCGAATCTCGCCCGCAACTTTGCCAGCCACGGCTATACGGTGGCGCTGCACAACCGGTCGATCGCCAAGACCGACGCGCTGCTCAAAGAGCACGGCGACGAAGGCAAGTTCGTCCGGTCGGAGACCATCGAGGAATTCCTGGATGCGCTGGAGAAGCCGCGCCGGGTGATCATCATGGTCAAGGCCGGTGACCCCACCGACGCCGTCATCAACGAGCTCGCCGACGCGATGGAAGACGGCGACATCATCATCGACGGGGGCAACGCGCTCTACACCGACACCATCCGCCGCGAAAAGGCCATCAGCGAGCGGGGACTGCACTTCGTCGGGGCCGGCATCTCCGGCGGCGAAGAAGGTGCGCTGAAGGGCCCGTCGATCATGCCGGGCGGACCGGCCGAGTCGTACAAGTCGCTGGGCCCGCTGCTGGAGGAGATCTCCGCGCACGTCGACGGGGTCCCCTGCTGCACCCACATCGGCCCCGACGGCGCCGGGCACTTCGTCAAGATGGTGCACAACGGCATCGAATACTCCGACATGCAGCTCATCGGCGAGGCCTACCAGCTGCTGCGCGACGCGCTCGGCAAGAGCGCACCGGAGATCGCCGACGTGTTCGCCGAATGGAACAAGGGCGATCTGGACAGCTTCCTCATCGAGATCACCGCACAGGTGTTGCGCCAGACCGATGCCAAGACCGACAAGCCGCTCGTCGATGTCATTGTCGACGAGGCCGAGCAGAAGGGCACCGGGCGCTGGACGGTCAAGTCCGCGCTCGACCTCGGTGTGCCGGTGACCGGAATCGCCGAGGCGGTGTTTGCCCGCGCACTGTCCGGCTCGGTGGCCCAACGCAAGGCCACTACCGGCTTGGCCTCCGGTGACCTTGGTCAAAAGCCAAGTGATGCAAAGCAGTTCGTCGACGACGTCAGCAAGGCGCTCTACGCGTCAAAGATCATCGCCTACGCGCAGGGCTTCAACCAGATCCAGGCCGGCAGCGCGGAATACGACTGGGGCATCACCCCGGGCGATATGGCCACCATCTGGCGTGGCGGATGCATCATCCGGGCCAAGTTCCTCAATCGGATCAAAGACGCCTTCGACGACGACCCCGACCTACCCACGCTGATCGCCGCGCCGTATTTCCGCAGCGCCATCGAGTCGGCCGTCGACAGTTGGCGACGTGTAGTGGTGACCGCCACCGAACTGGGTATCCCCATCCCGGGTTTCGCCTCGGCGCTCTCGTATTACGACGCACTGCGCACCGAGCGACTGCCCGCCGCGCTCACCCAGGGCTTGCGGGACTTTTTCGGCGCACACACCTATGGACGGACTGATGAGGACCCGAGCAAGAAGTTCCACACCCTCTGGAGTGCAGACCGCAGCGAAGTACCTGCTTAGCGGGCCTCGATGAAGTTTCTGGACGGGCACCGCCCGGCGTACGACCTGACGTACGACGACGTCTTCATCGTGCCGAACCACTCGGACGTGGCGTCACGCTTCGACGTCGACTTGTCCACCAACGACGGATCCGGCACCACGATCCCGGTGGTGGTGGCCAATATGACCGCGGTGGCGGGGCGGCGGATGGCCGAGACGGTGGCCCGTCGCGGCGGGATTGTCGTTCTGCCGCAGGACCTTCCGATCACCGCGGTGCAGCAGACGGTCGACTTCGTCAAGAGCCGTGACCTGGTGGTCGACACCCCGGTGACGCTGGAGCCCGACCACTCGGTCTCCGACGCGCTGGCGCTGATCTCCAAGCGTGCGCACGGCGCCGCGGTCGTCACGTTCGAGGGACGGCCGATCGGCCTGATCACCGAGGCATCCTGTGACGGGGTCGACCGCTTCGCCCGGGTTCGCGACATCGCGATCACCGACTTCGTCAAAGCGCCGGTGGGAACGAATCCGCGAGAAGTTTTCGAACTGCTCGAACACGCCTCGGTCGATGTCGCGGTGATGACTGCCACCGACGGCACCCTCGCCGGTGTGCTGACCCGGACCGGCGCGATCCGCGCCGGGATCTACACGCCGGCCGTCGACCGGCAGGGCCGGCTACGGATCGCCGCGGCGGTCGGCATCAACGGCGATGTGGTCGCCAAGGCACAGGCGGTTGCCGAAGCCGGCGTCGACCTGATCGTTGTCGACACCGCCCACGGTCACCAGGTCAAGGCCCTGGACGCGATCAAGTCGATCGCGTCGCTGGACCTGGGCGTGCCGCTGGTCGCAGGCAACGTTGTGTCGGCGGACGGCACCCGCGACCTGGTCAACGCCGGCGCGTCGATCGTCAAGGTCGGGGTGGGTCCGGGGGCCATGTGCACCACCCGGATGATGACCGGTGTCGGTCGGCCTCAGTTCTCGGCAGTCCTCGAATGTGCTTCGGCGGCAAAACAACTCGGGGCAACAGTGTGGGCTGACGGCGGCGTGCGGCACCCGCGCGACGTTGCGCTGGCGCTGGCCGCTGGCGCGTCCAACGTGATGATCGGATCGTGGTTCGCGGGCACTTACGAGTCCCCCGGCGACCTGATGCGCGACCGCGACAACAAGGCGTACAAGGAGAGCTACGGCATGGCCTCCAAGCGGGCGGTGGTGGCTCGCACCACCGCCGACAGTGCCTTCGAGCGCGCCCGCAAGGCACTGTTCGAGGAAGGCATCTCGACATCGCGGATGGCGCTGGACCCCGCCCGCGGGGGTGTCGAGGACCTGCTCGACCACATCACCTCTGGAGTCCGCAGTACCTGTACCTACGTCGGTGCTTCGACGTTGGCTGAATTGCACGAGCAGGTTGTGGTCGGCATCCAGTCCGCCGCGGGCTTCGCCGAGGGGCATCCGCTGCCATTCGGGTGGTAGGCCCGCCCCTGACAGGCGGGACGGGCGTGTCGGCAGGGCAACGCGGGCTCAGGCACCGCACTCCTTCGCTACCATCAGAGTTCACTCCATGAGTGGATACGTCGAAGAAAGGGTCCCCGTGCCGCAGGCACCCGCGCCAACCGGCGTGTGTGACGCCGACCCAGAGGAGCCTCCTTCGCGAGGAGTGATCGCGATCGCGGGCGAAGCCCGGGTGAAGCGGGTCACGACCGTTGGACGGTGGCCTCGATGAATTTGCTCGTCACCCTGCTCAGCCTGCTGGCCATCGTGTTGCTCACGGCCGGTACAGCTCTTTTCGTCGCGGCCGAATTCTCCCTGACAACGCTCGAACGCAGCACCGTCGAGGCCAATGCCCGCCGCGGTGGCCGTCGTGACCGTTACGTGCAGCGCGCCCATCACAACCTGTCGTTTCAGCTGTCCGGTGCGCAGCTGGGAATCTCGATCACGACGCTGATCATTGGATACCTGACCGAACCGTTGGTGGCAGAGCTGCCGCACCCGGCCATGGACGCACTCGGGGTGCCCGACCGGGTCTCCAACGCGGTGCTCACCTTCGTGACGCTGCTGGTCGTCACGTCGCTGTCGATGATCTTCGGTGAGCTGGTGCCGAAAAACCTTGCGGTGGCCCATCCCCCGGCGACCGCGCGAGCGGTCGCCGGCATCCAGTTGCTGTTCTCCTGGCTGATGACCGGGCCGATCCGGCTGACCAACGGCGTGGCCAACTGGATTCTGCGCAAGCTGGGCGTCGAGCCCGCCGAGGAGCTGCGGTCGGCTCGTTCGGCGCAGGAGCTGGTTTCGCTGGTGCGCACGTCGGCTCGTAGCGGCTCGCTGGATCCGGCGACCGCGGCGCTACTGGATCGATCGCTTCGATTTGGTGAGCTGACGGCTGAGGAGTTGATGACCCCGCGATCGAAAATCGTTGCGCTGCAAGTCGATGACACCGTCGCCGATCTGGTGGAAGCCGCTGCCGAGAGCGGCTTTTCGCGGTTTCCGGTGGTCGACGGTGACCTCGACGAAACGGTCGGCATCGTGCACGTCAAACAGGTGTTCGCGGTGCCGGCGGCCGAGCGTGAGCTCACGCTGGTCACCGCCGTCGCACAGCCCGTCGCGAAAGTGCCCTCCACGCTCGACGGCGACGCGCTGATGGGGCAGATTCGCGCCAACGATCTGCAGACCGCGATGGTCGTCGACGAGTACGGCGGCACCGCCGGCATGGTGACTGTCGAGGATCTGATCGAGGAGATCGTCGGCGACGTTCGCGACGAGCACGATGACGCCGCACAGGATGTGGTGGCCGTCGACAGCGGGTGGCGGGTGTCCGGTCTGCTGCGCATCGACGAGGTCGCGACGGCGACGGGCTACCACGCTCCCGAGGGCGAATACGAGACGATCGGCGGGCTGGTGCTGGAACAGCTCGGGCGTATTCCGGTCATCGGCGACGAGTTGCAGCTGAGCGGGCACGACGGGGTCCCACACGCCTCCGCATGGCAGGCCAGAGTGCTCCGGATGGACGGCCGGCGGATCGATCTGCTCGAGCTGTCCCAGCTGCCGGATCGCGCCGATTCCAGCGTCGGACGAGGCCGCTGATGGGTGATGTGTTCGAGCTGTTCGCGACGATCCTGCTGATCGGCGCCAACGCGTTTTTCGTGGCTGCCGAGTTCTCGCTGATCTCCGCGCGGCGGGATCGACTCGAAGCGCTGGCCGAGCAGGGCAAGCCGGGTGCGTTCACAGTGATCCGGGCCGGCGAGCAGTTGCCGCTGATGTTCGCGGGTGCGCAGCTGGGCGTCACGGTGTCCTCGATCCTGCTCGGCCGGATCGGCGAACCGGCCGTCGCCGATCTGCTGCAGCGCCCGTTCGGTCTGCTCGGCGCGTCTCCCGCGCTGCTGCACACCGCGTCGTTGCTGGTTGCCCTCGGGATCGTGGTGACGCTGCACCTGCTGCTCGGTGAGATCGTTCCGAAGAACATCGCGATGGCCGGCCCGGAACGGGCGGCGATGCTTCTCATTCCGGTGTATCTGGTCTATGCGCGCGCGTGTGCGGCCCGTCGTCAATTTCTACAGCCGCTGCAACAGCGCAATCTTGCGGGCGCTTGCGGATACATGCCCGCGACGAACTCGACGTCACCGTCTCCACCGTCGAGCTCAGCGAGATGATCGCCGAGTCGGTTTCCGAGGGCCTGCTGGATCGCGAGGAGCACACCCGGCTCACCCGCGCGCTGCAGATCCGCAACCGGACCGTCGCCGATGTGGCGGTTCCGGTCGCCGACATCCATGCGGTGCCGGTGGCTGCGGCGGGCTCCGGCCCGACCGTTGACGTCGTCGAAAAGGCCTTGGCCGCAACGGGTTACTCGCGATTTCCGGTGGTCGGCGTCGACAACAGCTTCGTCGGCTACCTGCATATCAAAGACGTGCTGTCGCTGGCCGGCGATCCGCAGGCCGTGATCGACCTGGCCAGAGTCCGGCCGCTGCCCCGCGTCTCGGAGTCGCTGAGTGTCCCCGAGGCGCTGTCGCGGATGCGCCGCAGCAACAGTCACCTCGCGCTCGTCACCGCGCGCGACGGCGGCGCGGTGGTGGCGATGGTCGCCTTGGAGGATCTGGTGCGCGACCTGGTCGGCCTCGTGCGCGACGGGACAGGGCGTGCCTGAGGGCGCCCACCGGCGACGATGTGGGCCGGACGGCCCGAGAGGAGCCGGTTAATCGATCTAGCCGGTTGGATGCCGAGCAGTGGATGGCCCGCGCCCGCGACTACGCCGCGCGCATCGAAGGATTTGTTGCTCCGCATGCCAATCGGGCTCAGGTCGGCGAGTCGCACCCGGTGTGGGACTTCCTGTTCAGCTACTACAGCCTGCGGCCGAGGCAGCTGCGCTGCTGGCATCCCGGCTACGGGGTGGTGCTCGCGGGCGACGACGCCATCCGCCGATACCGGGACCGACGTGGCTACGCCGTCGACGCGTCCGGAGTCACCGTCAGCCGCGCGCACCTGATCAGCCGGCTCGAGACGATCTCGTTCGTGGCGCGGCTACTTCGTGGGACCGCTCAGCGGCCGGCCCAGTTCAACTGCTTCGGGCTGCACGAATGGGCGATGGTCTATCGCAGCGGTGACGTCCGCCACGACCGGGTGCCGTTGCGCCTCGGCGCCGAGGGCACGGACACCGTGGTCGAAGCTGAGGTCGCAGGACCGTTGCGCTGCAGCCACTTTGACGCGTTCCGCTTTTTCAGCGCGGAGGCGGCGCCGCGCAACGCGGGTTCCCCCAGCCGCGCCACGCAACAGGATTGGGAGCAGCCCGGCTGCCTCCACGCCAATATGGACCTGTACAAATGGTCCTACAAATTGAGCCCGCTGATCGACTCCGAGATGCTGCTCGCCTGCTTGGAACTGGCTGCGGCGGCTCGCGAGATCGACATGCGTGCCAGCCCGTACGACCTCAGGGCCTACGGATTTACGTCGATCCCCGTCGAGAACGCGGCGGGCCGCGCCGAGTACGTGCGCTGCCAGAAAGCCATCGCCACCCGTGCCGATCCGTTGCGTGCGGCGCTGCTGGCACGGTGTGACCTGCTGCTGAAGGTTGCCGGTTACCAGTAGTCAGGCGGTCGGCCGGTAGGCTGAGTTCTGATTTCGGTCGGCAAGTGCGGAGGGAAATGATGACTGATCGCGTGTCGGTGGGGAACCTGCGCGTCGCCCAGGTGCTGTATGACTTCGTCAACAACGAGGCTCTACCCGGCACCGACATCGACCCCGACAGCTTCTGGGCCGGTGTGGACAAGGTCGTCACCGACCTGCAGCCGCAGAACCAGGACCTGTTGGCGCGGCGCGACCAACTGCAGGCGCAGATCGACAAGTACCATCGCCAGCACGTCATCGAGCCGCTGGACCCCGAGGGGTATCGCGAGTTCCTCACCGAAATCGGTTATCTGCAACCTGAACCCGCCGATTTCACCATCACCACCGCCGGTGTCGATGACGAGATCACCACGACGGCCGGCCCGCAGCTGGTGGTGCCCGTCCTCAACGCGCGGTTCGCGCTGAACGCCTCGAACGCCCGGTGGGGGTCGCTGTACGACGCGCTGTACGGCACCGATGTGATCCCGGAAAGTGACGGCGCCGAGAAGGGCACCAGCTACAACAGGGTCCGCGGCGACAAGGTCATCGCCTACGCGCGCAAGTTCCTCGACGAGGCGGTTCCGCTGTCGTCCGGCTCATGGGCCGACATCAGCGGACTCAGCCTCGAGGACGGTCAGCTGCAGGTCGCGAACGCCGACGGCTCGGTTGGCCTCGCCGACCCGGAGAAGTTCCTCGGCTACACCGGCGAGCTCGGCTCGCCCGAGCTGGTCAGTGCTGCTGGTCAACCACGGCCTGCACCTCGAGATCCTGATCGACCCCGAGTCACCCGTCGGCAAGACCGACGCCGCCGGCATCAAGGACGTCGTCCTGGAGTCGGCGATCACCACGATCATGGACTTCGAGGATTCGGTTGCCGCCGTCGACGCTGACGACAAAGTGCTGGGCTACCGCAACTGGCTCGGACTCAACCGGGGCGACCTGTCCGAAGAGGTCGACAAGGGTGGCAAGACCATCCACCGGGTGCTCAACCAGGACCGCACCTACAAGACACCCGACGGCGGCGAGCTGACCCTGCCCGGCCGCAGCCTGTTGTTCGTCCGCAACGTCGGTCATCTGATGACCAACGACGCCATTGTGGTGAGCGAGGGTGACCAAGAAAAAGAGGTGTTCGAGGGTATCCAAGACGCACTGTTCACCGGCCTCGCCGCGACTCACGGACTGAGGTCCGGCTCGGACAACGGAGGGGCCAACGGCCCGCTGACCAACAGCCGCACCGGATCGATCTACATCGTCAAGCCCAAGATGCACGGGCCCGACGAGGTCGCGTTCACCTGCGAGCTGTTCAGCCGCGTCGAGGACGTCCTCGGCCTGCCGCAGGGCACGCTGAAGGTCGGCATCATGGACGAGGAACGCCGTACCACGGTCAACCTCAAGGCGTGTATCAAGGCCGCCTCCGACCGGGTGGCGTTCATCAATACCGGCTTCCTGGACCGCACCGGCGATGAGATCCACACGTCGATGGAGGCCGGCCCGATGATCCGCAAGGGTGCGATGAAGAGCACCGCCTGGATCAAGGCCTATGAGGACAACAACGTCGACACCGGGCTCGCGGCGGGCTTCAAGGGCAAGGCACAGATCGGTAAGGGCATGTGGGCCATGACCGAGTTGATGGCCGACATGATGGAGCAGAAGATCGGTCAGCCCAAGGCCGGCGCCACCACGGCGTGGGTGCCCTCGCCGACCGCGGCCACGCTGCACGCAATGCACTACCACTACGTGGACGTGGCATCGGTTCAGGACGAGCTCGAAGGCAAGAAGCGCGCCACTATCGACGAGTTGCTGACGGTCCCGCTGGCCAAGGAACTGGCCTGGGCACCGGAGGAGATCCGCGAGGAGGTCGACAACAACTGCCAATCGATCCTCGGCTACGTGGTGCGCTGGATCGACGCCGGCGTCGGCTGCTCGAAGGTTCCCGACATTCACAACGTCGCCCTGATGGAAGACCGTGCCACGCTGCGGATTTCCAGCCAGCTCCTGGCCAACTGGCTACGGCATGGCGTCATCACCGAGGAGGATGTGCGCGCTAGCCTGGAGCGGATGGCTCCGCTGGTGGACGAGCAGAACTCCGGTGACTCCGGGTATCTGCCGATGGCTCCCAATTTCGATGACAGCATCGCGTTCCTGGCCGCTCAGGAGCTGATCCTGCAGGGCACCCAACAGCCCAGCGGCTACACCGAGCCGATCCTGCATCGGCGCCGACGCGAGTTCAAGGCCCGCGTCAGCTCAGAATGACGTCGGTCCGGGGAATCTCGACTACCCCGATGACCAGCGGCCGCAGCCATCTCTGGCGCTCAGGAGGGGACCGGCATGGGTAGGCACAGAGCCCCCGGCGATGACGATGAACCGATCGACGAGCCGTCGGACGACTATCCCGAGTCGGAAGACTTCGGCGATGCCGGCGGCCATCGCGAGCCTCCGCCTTCTGGAGCCGACGAACCTTCTTTCCCGGATTTCGAACCGGCGCCGCGTTATCCGAGCCGTCCGCCGGAGGACTTCTCCGATGACTTTTCCGATGGCCCAAATTTTTCCGGCTTCGACGAGCCAGAAGGCGATCCGCGGGACGAGTTCGCGACTCCGGAGCGGGACCTGCCCCCCGCCGACATCGACTCTCCGGACGACTTCCCTGACTTTCCGCGGCGTGACCCGGTCCCACCGACGCCGTCCTCGGGCCCATCGACCGGCGGCCATCGGGTGCTCCCCGATCTCAGCGGCGGTCACCGCAACGAAGAGGGACGCCGCGGCGTCAGCATCGGAGTGGTCGCGGCGCTGATCTCGGTCGTCGTGGTGGTGGGCGTGGTCATCCTGTGGCGTTTCTTCGGCGACGCGCTGTCCGATCGCTCCCACAGCGCGCGATGCGTCGGCGAGAAGCAGCCGGTCGCCGTGATCGCCGACCCGTCGATCTCCGACCAGGTGCAGCACCTTGCGGAGCGGTTCAACGGCATCGCCGCGCCGGTTGGCGACCACTGCGTCGCCATCGGGGTGAAATCCGCCGGCTCCGACGCTGTGGTCGACGGCTTCATCGGAAAGTGGCCAGCGGACCTGGGCCAGCGACCGGCGCTGTGGATCCCGGGCAGTTCGGTGTCGGCCGCACGACTCACCGCGGCGGCGGGCAAGGAAACCGTCACCGACAGTCGATCACTGGTCACCTCCCCGGTGGTGCTCGCGGTGCGGCCCGAACTCCAAAAAGCATTGGGCGGCCAGAAATGGTCGACACTGCCCGAATTGCAGACCAAACCCGACTCGCTGGCGGACCTGAAGCTGCCGGCGTGGGGTTCGCTGCGTCTGGCGCTGCCGCTCGGCGGCAATAGCGACGCCGCCTACCTCGCCGGGGAAGCGGTGGCCGCCGAGTCCGTGCCACCGGGTGCGCCGCCGACCGACGGGAATGCTGCGGTGCGGACACTGATCGCCGGGCAGCCCAAGCTGGCCGACAGCTCGTTGGGCGAGGCAATGAATGCGCTGCTCAAGCCGAGTGATGTGGCAACCGCTCCGGTGCATGCAGTGGTCACGACCGAACAGCAGCTATTTGCCCGCGGACAGTCCGATTCCGACGCCGGGAGCACACTGGGCTCGTGGCTGCCGCCGGGTGCGGCCGCGGTCGCCGACTACCCCACCGTGCTGCTCAGCGGATCCTGGCTCTCGCAGGAACAGGTGACGGCGGCCAGCGAGTTCGCCCGGTTCATGCACAAGCCCGACCAGTTGGCCGACTTGGCCAAGGCCGGTTTCCGTGCCGAGGGCACTAAGCCGCCGAAGAGCGATGTCACCACCTTCCCCGCGCTGCCGTCGACGCTGTCGGTCGGAGACGACGGGGCCCGCGCCGCGCTGGCCAACACCGTGTCGGCGCCGGCCAGCGCCCCGGCGGCGACGATCATGGTCGAGCAGTCGATGACCACCGACGAAGGCGGCAAAACCCGGCTGGGCAATGTGGTCGACGCTTTGAACGACCGGATCAAGGCACTGGCGCCCAACGCGGTGATCGGACTGTGGACCTTCGACGGCAAGGAGGGCCGCGCCGAGGTGCCGGCGGGCCCGCTGGGCGATCAGGTCGACGGCAAGCCGCGCTCTGAGGCCCTGACGGCGGCGCTGGACAGGCAACACGCAACTACCGGCGGTGCGGTGTCTTTCACCACGCTGCGGCTGATCTATCAGAATGCTCAGGCCAGTTTCCACGCTGGACAGACGAATTCGGTTTTGGTGATCACTTCCGGACCGCACTCCGATCAAAGCCTCGGCGGCCAGGGCCTGCAGGACTTCATCAAGCAGAGCGCCGACCCGGCCAAGCCGGTCGCGGTCAACGTCATCGATTTTGGGTCGGACTCCGACCGGGCCACGTGGGAGGCTGTCGCCAAGCTGTCCGGCGGTAGCTACCAGAACCTCGCTACGTCGGCGTCGCCGGAGTTGGCCACCGCGGTGACCAACTTTCTGAGCTAGGGCACACGCTAAGTCGGTTCTTTCGGCCGTAGCGTCCGATTATCCAAATTTCACTCAGGTTAATTTCGATGATTTGCCCCACAATCGAATGCTTGATCGGTTGAAAGCTGTGAGAATTGTGTGATCTCAATGGGGGTTAACTCCGCTAACCTGTGACAACACTCAATTTTCCCTGAGGCGTTTTACTTGCGTCCAACTCTTCTCGTAGTAATGTCCAGCTCAGCCCATGTGGCTTGAGTCACATGCCGAGATGTCTGAGGAGTTGGATAACCATGCAGCAGGTAATGCGCCCCTATGCCACCGCCGGTATCGCGCTTGTCGGCGCCAGCATCATCGCGGTCACTCCGATCGTGGCACCGCTGCCCGAGATTCAGACGCGGCCAGTGCAACTGGTCGACGCGTGGTCGGATCTGGTCACCGAAACCACCGCCAACCTGCAGAACATCGCGGACAACTCCGATCCGACGGCGATCTCGAGCCTCTTCAGCGAGCTGGGGACTAACCCCTCTGGCGTGATCGACGCGCTGTTCAACCTGACGCCGACCGTCGACGCGGAGTGTCGGCACGCTCCCCTGGACGATCAACATCGAGTTACCGCCGGGCCTGAGTTGCTCTTGGCCCAGCTCGGCGCCGAGGGGGCCACGTTCAATGCCATCGGCGACGTGTTTGCGCAGCTCTCTACCGATCCCTCGAGTCTCCTCGAGGCGCCGGCAACCATCCTGAATGCATTCCTCAACGGCCACGACGAGATCAGCCTGCTCAACGGCATCATCGACTTCACCGGCTTCAATGGGATTCTGGCTCCGCTGCAGGACGCGAGCATCAACCTCAACCTGCCGGACCTGCTGAACGCGCTTGGCGTCGGAATGTCAGCCTGAGCAGCCTTGGTTACCTCACCGATCTGCTGAGTCAGCTCGGGCTGGGCGACCTGGATCTAGGCGGTCTGTTCAGCGCTCTGGGGATCAGCGACGATGGCTTGGGCACGCTTCTGGGCAACCCGGACCTGGGCACTCTTCTCGGCGACCTCGGCCTTGGCAATCTCGGGTTGGGCTCCTTCAGTCTGAGCGAGATTTTGAGGAACCTGGGGCTCGACGGCAACCTCAACCTGAGCACCTGAGTCTGGACAATGTGCTCAGCGCGTTCGGTATCGATCCAAATGTCGACCTGGGCCTCGGCACCCTGCTGACACATCTGGATTTGGGACACTGGTCAACGCGCATCTTGGCAACCTGATTTCCGGTCTTGGTTTGCTCACTCCGCTCCAGACAGCCTTAACGGTTTGGTCGGCGGTCTCACTCACGAACCCCATCCTGGAGAATGCGTTCCAGCTGGTGGGCCTCGACCCTGGTGACCTGCTCACCTGATGACAGCCTGCTAGGCGCGCTGAATGACATCAGCGTCGGCCAACTGCTGGGCGGCCAACCTGAATGACGAGCCGTCGGCGACATACTGACCGGTCTGGGTGTCGGCAACGCCATACCGACCAGCGAACTGACTGTGGGCGGGTCCTGGGAGACCTCGGCTTCGCCGGCTCGACCGGCGACCTGACGCTCGGCGGCCTGCTCAGCGACCTCGGCATCGGGGACACGGGTATCACCGACTCTGCTCAACACCGTTAACCTGGGCACCTTGCTCGGCGATCTACACCTTGACGGCCTGCCCTTGTCAGACCTGCCGCTGGATCTGGCCAACTTGGGCAGATCTGGGTGACCTGACGCTCGGTGGTCTGCTCGGCGACCTGGGTCTCGGTGACATCGCCATGGTCAACATCGACGGCTTCGGTGGATTGGGCACCCTGCTGGCCGACGTAATCCCCCAGCAGATCCTGACCTCGCTGGGGATGTAGTCAGCTAGGCGTAAGACTCCACCGGCGGGCAGGAGCACACCAGGTTGCGGTCGCCGTAAGCGCCGTCGATACGGCGCACCGGCGGCCACACCTTGGGCCGGAAGCCCTTGCCGAGCGGGTAGGCGGCGACCTCGCGGGTGTACGGGTGCTCCCACTTGTCGACCAGCAGGCACTCGGCGGTATGCGGCGCGCCGCGCAGCGGGTTGTCTTCCACCGACCAGTCGCCGGCCCCGACCTTGTCGATCTCGCCGCGAATGGCGATCATCGCGTCGCAGAACGCGTCGACCTCGTCGAGGCTTTCACTTTCGGTCGGCTCGACCATCAACGTGCCCGCGACCGGGAAGCTCATGGTCGGTGCGTGGAATCCATAGTCCGCCAACCGTTTTGCGACATCATCCACGGTCACGCCGGTCGACTTGGTGATCGGCCGCAGATCAAGGATGCACTCGTGGGCGACCATGCCGTTCTCACCGGTGTAGAGCACCGGGTAGTACTCGTCGAGCCGGCGGGCGATGTAGTTGGCCGACGCGATCGCCGTCAGCGACGCGGCCCGCAACCCGGGAGCACCCATCATCCTGATGTAGGCCCAGCTAATCGGCAGGATCGACGCCGAGCCGTACGGCGCCGCCGACACGGTCGGCCCGGCCGGCAACTCAGGTGCGTAGGGGTGGCCGGGTAGGAAGGGCGCGAGATGCGATCGTGCCGCGACCGGCCCGACACCGGGACCGCCGCCGCCGTGCGGGATGCAGAACGTCTTGTGCAGGTTCAGGTGGCTGACGTCGCCGCCGAACTTTCCGGGCCGGGCCAGCCCCACCAGCGCGTTCAGGTTGGCGCCGTCGATGTAGACCTGCCCGCCGGCGTCGTGCACCGCAGCGCAGACCGCTTCGACGTCCTGCTCGTACACGCCGTGCGTCGACGGGTAGGTGATCATCAGCGTCGACAGCCGGTCGGCGTGTTCGCTGACCTTGGCCCGCAGGTCGTCGAGGTCGACGTCGCCGTTGGACCGGCAGGCCACCACGACCACCTTCATGCCGGCCAGCGCCGCGGACGCGGCGTTGGTGCCGTGCGCGCTGGACGGGATCAGGCAGATCTTTCGCTCCGACTCACCGCGGCTGGCGTGGTAGGCGTGAATGGCCAGCAGGCCGGCGTACTCCCCCTGCGACCCGGCGTTGGGTTGCAATGAAACCGCGTCATAGCCGGTCATCTGCACCAGCCAGGTTTCCAGGTCGGCGATCAGTCGCCGCAGGCCTTTGCTGTCGGACGCCGGCGCGAACGGATGCTGGCGGGCGAACTCCGGCCAGGTGATCGATTCCATCTCAGCCGCGGCGTTGAGCTTCATCGTGCATGAGCCGAGCGGAATCATGGTGCGGTCCAACGCAAGATCCTTGTCGGACAGCGCGCGCAGGTACCGCATCATCGACGTCTCGGTGCGGTACTTGATGAACGCCGGATGCGTCAGGAACTCCGACGTCCGGGTCGCGACGTCGGCGGGCTCAGGCTGCGCGGCCGCAGCGCCGAACGCGTCCAGGACCGCTCCCACATGAGCATCGGTCGTCACCTCGTCACAGGTCACCGACACGTGGTCGTCATCGACCCGCCAGAGGTTGATGCCGTTGGCTTTGGCCGCGGCGATGACCTTGTCGGCGCCGCCTGGGACGTGCGCCAAAACAGTGTCAAAGTACTTGTCGTGCACCAACTTGTCGCCGAGTGCGGCGGCGATGGCCGCGGCATGGCCGTGCACCCGCCGGGCGATGCCGGTCAATCCGTCGGCGCCGTGGTAGCTCGCGTACATCGCGGCCATCACCGACAACAGCACCTGTGCGGTGCAGATGTTGCTGGTCGCCTTGTCGCGGCGGATGTGCTGCTCACGGGTCTGCAGCGCCAGCCGATACGCGGGCGAGCCGTCGGCGTCCAGCGAAACGCCGACCAGCCGGCCCGGCAGTTGGCGGGCATGCTTGGCGTGCACCACCAGGTATCCGGCATGCGGTCCGCCGAATCCCATTGGCACACCGAAACGTTGAGTGTTTCCGAACGCCACGTCGACGCCGATCTCCCCCGGCGGCGTGACCAGTGTCAGCGCCAGCAGGTCGGCGCCGAGCGCCACCAGCGCGCCGCGGTCGTGCGCCTCCGAAACCAGCGCCGACCAGTCGGTGACCCGGCCGCTGGCGCCGGGCAGTTGCGCGATCACACCGAAGAACTCCCCGTCCGGCAGGCCATCCCGCAGGTCGGCGGTGACGATCTCGATGCCCAGCGGCTCGGCGCGGGTGGCGAGCACAGCGGCGGTCTGGGCGAACACATCCACGTCGACGGCCAACCGGTTGGCGTTTCCCTTGACGGCCCGATGCATCAGCGTCATCGCCTCGGCGGCCGCGGTGCCCTCGTCGAGCATCGACGCGTTGGCCACCTCGAGTCCGGTCAGATCGGCGACCATGGTCTGGAAGTTCAGCAGCGCCTCGAGCCGACCCTGGCTGATCTCCGGCTGATACGGCGTGTAGGCGGTGTACCAGGCCGGGTTCTCCAAGATGTTGCGCAGCAGCACCGGCGGTGTGTACGTGTCGTAGTAGCCCTGACCGATCATCGACACCGAGACGGTGTTCTCGTCGGCGAGTGCGCGCAGCTCAGCCAGCGCCTCGGCTTCGCTGGCCGCCGGCGGCAGCTGATCGAGACCCGGTGCGGCACCGGAGTTGGTCAACCCGTCGAGAATTCCCGCGGGCAGGGCACGGCGTGCCAGTTCGTCGAGTGAGTCGACTCCGATGACCTCCAGCATCGCCGCGATGGCGACGCTGTCCGGGCCGATGTGCCGGTCGGCGAAAAGTGGGTTGGTGTAATCGGACATCGGCGAACTCCTGACAGCGAGGAAGCAGGTCCTCCCCCTCTGTCGTCTACCCGAACCGGGCGCCTGAGAGATTCGACATCAAGATGTCTTTCCCCATGGGCGGGCGACCGAGAGTCGCCGCTTTCCAGAGGCATCGGGGTCTGTCGCGGTCCGGGTGCCTGAGAGGTTGACGGAGAGGTATTGCTCCTTCGGCGCCCGTGGCTGGCGGCCACGGAACTCTCCCGCGCAAGAACGATGCGTGAGTCGAGTTTACCGACTCGATGCCACCGGCACAGCCGGAGGCACCAATAACAGCGAGGCTGGGTCAGCCGATCTTGCGGTCGCGGTGCTTACGCCGCGATGCCAGCTCGTCTTCCGGAGCGGCGATCGACTCGCCGCCGTCGGCGCGTTCGCCGGGGAAATCGGCGATGGCGCCGGTCAGTTCGCGCATCGCACCGGAGACGGCGATGCCGAATACGCCCTGACCGCCCTGCAACAGGTCGACGACTTCTTCGGCCGACGTGCACTCGTAGACGGTGGTGCCGTCGGAGAACAGGGTGATGTTAGCCAGGTCCTGCACACCGCGCTGGCGCAGGTGGTCAACCGCGACGCGAATGTTGTGCAGCGAGATACCGGTGTCGAGCAATCGCTTGACGATCTTGAGCACCAGGATGTCTTTGAACGAGTACAGCCGCTGGCTGCCGGAGCCCGCGGCACTGCGAATCGACGGCACGACCAGCGAGGTGCGTGCCCAGTAGTCCAGTTGGCGGTACGTGATTCCGGCGATTTGGCAGGCGCTGGGTCCGCGGTAGCCGACTAGTTCGTCGGGCACCGACTCGTCGGGGAACAAGCCGCCCTGGACGGGTTCGGCCGACACGCGGATCGTCTGCTCGGGCAGCGGTGCCGCGCCGTCATCGAGCGCGGTCACGGAATCGAGATCCAGTTGATCCTGACGTGGCTGATCTCCCACGGGGGCTTCCTCTCGCCGATCGCGCTCGTTACGGGCTGCAAGTTTCCGCGTTTGCTCAATCGAGTGTCTGTGAGCATACGCTTTTCGACTCGCTGCCGTTGTTTGTAGAACTAACAGTCGAAGCAAAGTATGGCGGTCGGGGCGGTCACTCCCCGCTATCCAATGGGCGTGTCGAGGTCGAACTCGCAGATGAGACGCATCCGTGATACTGACGATTCAGATCTGCATTGCCTGATTACGGCGCGCCTCGTCAGCGGGCTAGTGCGGGCTAGGTGGCTTTGAAATCGTCGGGCGAGACGCTGTCCAGAAACTCCTTGAACTTCTCGACCTCGTCTTCGCGGACGGCGCCAGAAGGCTCGTCCTCGCTCTCGTCGGGAATCAGCAGGCCGGCCTCGGCGAGCACCGCCTCTTCGACATAGATCGGTACGCCCACGCGCAGAGCGATCGCCACCGAATCCGATGGCCGCGCCGAGACGGTGATATTGCGGTCGAAGACCAGGTCGGCGTAGAAGGTACCTTCTTGCAGGTCGACGATTCGCACCTCTTTGAGCGAATGGCCAAGTGCGGTAATGAGATCGCGAATCAGGTCGTGGGTCAGCGGGCGGGGCGGCTCGACTCCCTGCTGTTCGAGAGCGATCGCGGCGGCCTCGGACTGGCCGATCCAGATTGGAAGGTAACGATCACCGCTGGCCTCGCGCAGCAACAGGACCGGCTGGTTCTGCGGCTGCTCGACGCGAATGCCGACGACGCGAACTTCACCCATCTGTGTCTGCCCTCCGCACGTGCTGCCGTTCCGAATCAGACCTGCCCCGACGTCGCGGTGGAAGACCAAGTCGCCGTACACAAGCTGTGGTTTCGAAGTCTAGTCCTTCAGCGGTGTAGAACGTCGCGCACTGCGGACTTGATCAACGAGGTGTGCAGGGTGATGGCGAGGGCGGCCACCTCGCGTGCCAGGTCGTCAGCGCGGTCGCGGGAACCGGTTTTTCCGCCTTTGACGAGGGGCCCGGCGATTTGCGCGATCAGGTCGGATTGCCGGTCGGCGGCCGAGCGGAATGCCCGTAGGTGGCGCGGTTCGACGCCATAGTCGGCGAGTGCGCGTGCGCACTGCAGGATCACCACCGCGTGCTCGTCGAAGAATCCACCGGGCCCGGTGGTGATCACGCCCGCTTTGACCAGCGCCGTCAGCAGGTCGTCGTCCACACCGGAGCGATCGAGCAGATCCTCGCGGCTGAGCCGGACGCGGCTGGCCGCAACGGCCACCGAGTCCGCTTCGGCCGGTGCGCCGTCGCCCACCGTCACCAATCGCGGTACACCGTAAGGCGATCCGGTGAGCGGCAGCTCGCCATCAGGCTGAGCGTCCAGCTGCGCCTTGATCACCTTGAGCGGCAGGTACTGATCACGCTGCGCGGTCAAGATGAAGCGCAGGCGGGCGCAGTCATAAGCGGTGAACCGGCGATAGCCCGACGCCGCGCGTTGCGGCGTTACAAGACCCTCGGCCTCCAGGAATCGAATCTTGGAGATCGTCACGTCCGGGAAGTCAGGCCGCAGCAGGTCGAGGACCGCTCCGATCGACATCCCGCTCAGTGCGGGGGTCTCGGGCGCGGTCACTAGCTTCCGGGCCCTCCGTCTTCACCGACCTTCGGTCCAGTCAGAAAGACCAAGCGGAATTTGCCGATCTGGACTTCGTCGCCATTAGCCAGCACGGCCGAGTCGACGGGCTCGCGGTTGACGTACGTGCCGTTGAGGCTGCCGACGTCGACGACGTGGAACTCGTCTGTTTCCAAACGGAATTCAGCGTGACGCCGGCTGACGGTGACATCGTCGAGAAAGATGTCGCTGTCGGGATGACGGCCGGCCGAAGTGGTCGGTTGATCGAGCAGGAAGCGGGAACCGGCGTTCGGTCCCCGTTTGACGACCAGCAACGCTGAACCGGCCGGCAGCCCCTCCACGCCGGACACCGTGGTGTCGGCGCCCTTCTGTGCGGGGGCGTCCAGCTCATTGAGGAAGTCAGCGCGAAAGACCGACGTCGTCTCCACGGTGACTTCATCAGAAGTCAGGTCGTTGTCCTTGTCCGTCACCCGCTGCTCCTCACTGGCCGCTGCTGCGTTGTCTGGTTGGGTCCGGCCGATCGGCTTCCCACCCGCTGTGACCGTCGATGTGACGACCGTACCGTGCACAGGAGCCCAATGTGCCGTCCCCCGCCGGATCGGCGGCGACATCTGCTGGTCCCTTGGTCCGGCGCGTGTTCTCGCCGAGCGCAGGGAACGATAACAAGGGTCATTCGGACAGCGAGCCGCGGTAGGTCTCGGCGTCCAGTAGCTCGCCGAAACTCTTCTCGAGGGCCTCGCCGTCGACCTGAAGATCGAGCAGCCAGCCGCCGCCGTACGGCTCAGAGTTGACCAACTCGGGGGTGCCCTCCAGATCATCGTTGATTGCAACGACTTTCGCCGAGACAGGCGCGTAGAGGTCCGACACGGATTTGGTCGACTCGACCTCGCCGAACGCCTCTCCTGCGATCAGCTCGTCACCGACGTCGGGAAGCCGGACGAACACGACGTCGCCGAGGGCCGACTGGGCGAAGTCCGTGATTCCCACTCGGACGGTGTCGTCACCGGTTCGCCGAACCCACTCGTGGTCGGTGGTGTAGTGCAAATCTGGTGGGATTTCGCTCACGGTGTTCCTGTTCTGGTTGGTGACTACTTGACGGGCTGAGCGTATTGGCGCGGTTTTGGTTGCCGCAAGGTGGTGATGTCGACCTTGTCGGCCTGCTGCACCGACATCGTGCCGCCGACGCGCTTGACGCTGTCGACCGCGCCGCCGGGAATGTTCATCGCCGCGGCAAGTGTCGGCGGATCACCAATGGCGACAACCGAATACGGCGGCATCAAGGTCTTGCCGTCGACGGTCAGTGCGCCGGGCGCGCCGACGATCCAGGTGTCGACGCCGGTTCGGACCGCTTGATGGCGGTCGCCGATCTGGATCGCCTCAGCCCCGGCGGCGCGCAACTCGTCGAGGACGTCGAGCATCGCCTGCGGCGCCACTCCGGGCCCCGGGTCGTCGATGAGAACGGTGACGCCTGGGCCGGTCGCCCCGACAGTGCCGATCAGGATGGACAGCGCCGCCAATCGGGCCTGGGCGTTCTGAATGGCGGTCTGGTCGCTGCTGCCCGAGGCCTGCAGGGCGTTCAACGAGCGCTGCAGCTCAGCGACTTCGGTGCTCAGGGTGGCTTCGCGTTGGCGCAGCGAGTCCAGTAGCACCAACAGGTCTGCGGGGCGCGCGGTGTCCAAGGAGTCGCCGGACGTGGTCTGGCGCACCTGGGTGGCGATGGCCACGCCCAGCAGCAGGCACAGCATCACCGCCAACGTGCCGAACGCCTTGCGGCCGCGTCGCAGAAACCCGCGGGGCTGCAGTTCGCCGATCGCTGGTTGCGGCTCGTGTGGCCCTAGCTCGTGTCGGCCGTGGTGATCCGCCTCGCCGTCGGCGACCTGATCGAGCTTTTGTTTGGAGGTCTCGTCCGGGTCGGGATCGGTGTCGCTCATGTCGGCCTCATACCCGCTAGGCCCCGAACAGCCTGCGGCGCAGGGCCGCGGCGTTGCCGAAGATCCGGATACCCAGCACGACGATGATCGCGGTCGACAGCTGTGTGCCAACCCCCAATTGGTCACCGACGTAGACGACCAGCGCCGCGACCAACACATTGAAGACGAACGAGACCACGAACACCTTCGGGTCGAAAATCCGCTCCAGATAAGCCCGCAACCCACCGAACACCGCATCGAGCGCGGCGACCACCGCGATCGGCAGGTACGGCTGGACGATCTCCGGCACGTTGGGATGGAAGACCAGGCCCAGCACGATACCGACGGCCAGCGCTGCGATACCGATCATCGGTGCTCTGCTCCCACTACTCGGACCTTTCGCGCGTGGTGATTACGCACTACGAACCAATCTGTTTGGCGAACTTGATATCTCGCACGGCCCCGGCGGGCAGCGTGATGTTGTCCTGGGCGCTGACGGCGACGACGACCCCATAGGAAGCTTCCAGGAGTCGCAGCCTGCGCAACCCGGGGCTGTTGTCGAACACGTCCTGCATGGCATGCGGTGGCCCGACCGCCAGCACCGCGTACGGGCTGCTGGTCGGGTTGTTGTCGACGAGAATCGCGCCGCCCGCCTGCCGGATGGTGACGTTCGGCCCGATCCGAACCCCGTCGACGGAGATCGCCTCAGCGCCGGCGGCCCACAACGAGTTGACCACCAGTTGCAGGTCGCGATCGAGGATGATCTGCTGACTGCCGGCGACCCGCTGCTTGGACACGTCGGAAAGGTTCGGCCCGACGCCGGGATCGGTCACTGTCACGCTCAAGCCCGGGCCGGTGACCTGAGTGCTCGCGGCTGCCAGGCTGAGCCGATCGAGGCTGGCTAGCAGCCGTCGTCCGGCCGCGTCTTCGGCCAAGGCTCCTCGCTGAATGTCATCGCGTTGCGCTGCAAGCGAATTGCGCTCCTTGGTGAGCTGTGCCGTCGTCTTCTCCTCCGAGCGCACGCCGGTGGCCAGCACCCGCTGGGCGGCGCTGACGCCAGGCGCGACCAGCCGGGCCTGCGCGACGGCGGCGGCGAACACCGCTGCGACCAGCAACGCGGCCAGCGCTTGCCAGAACCAGCCCTGCACACGTGCGCGCCCGGTCGACTCGTCGCTGGGGTCCCGCTTGGCGGCGGCCGCCGCGTAACCGGGATCGAGGTGCTCGGAGAGCAGGGCACGCAGCAACGACGGCACCGGAATCCGCTGCACCTGCCCGGCCTCGTGTGCGCTGAGTCCCGCGTAGGGCTCGTAGCCGCCCAGTGCCTGGTCAGGCATGGCGGACCTTCACCGGAGGCATCCGGCGCAACACTATGACCACCTGCCAGGCGTACACCACGAACGACCACAGGTACATGTAGGTACCCCAGATCAAAAACGCCCAGCCGCAAGCCAATACGACGCGACTCCACAGCGCGTCCCACTGACCCAGCAGGATCAGCGGAAAGGCCGACATCAGCGCGAAGGTCGCGGCCTTGCCGACGTAGATCACCGGTAACGCGGTGATGCCGCGGGTGCGCAGCAGCGGCAGCTCGGCGGCCAGCAGCACATCGCGGACCAGCAGGACGACGATGATCCACCACGGCAGGATGTGCGCCAGCGCAAAGGCGATCGGGGTGGTCACCATATACAGCCGGTCGACGAACGGATCGAGGTATGCCCCGAGTTTCGAGGACTGGTTCATCAGCCGCGCGATCTTGCCGTCCGCCCAGTCCGATGCGCCGCTGAACATCAGGATCGCCACCGCCCAGGCATCAGCGTGAGTGACCAGCAGCAGGTAGATGAAGACCGGAATCAAAGCCAGACGGAGGCCGCTGAGCAGGTTGGGCACCGTCAGAAGCCGGTCGTGGGCGGGCGGCCGGTTCATGTGCGGTGACCTTATCTGAAGATGCCGGGAAGGCTCAGCGCGGAAAGTGAGTCGTCGGACAGCGGGTTGTCGTGCACCATGTAAGTCCACGTCGAGGTCGGACGGGCCAACTTCGACAGATCGACGCCCGGCTCGTCTTCGATCGCCGGTGAGGTCTCGAAAGTCTGTTGGCCCGCTTCGATGGCGTCGGCGGCCAGCGATGCGAACGCGTCGACCGCCATCCGGTGGAATTCGTCGAGCGGGTTCTGCCGGCCCAGGGCGCGCAGGTGGATGCTTTCCCGGATGTCGGCTAGGTAGGCCAGGTGATCAGCCCAGCCACGGTCGAGGTGGTACAGCATGATCAGCCGGCAGATTTTCTCCAGCTGTTCTTCGGAAAGCTTTTCGGACAGTGCGTCATAGCGGTCGGGCGCCAGCTCGGCCAGCTCTTCGCGGGCGGCGGCCGTACTGAGCAGCGTGTTGCGTCGCTCGACGATGATGGCGCGCTGCTGGGCGGTCAATTGGTTGTACCGCCAGGTGTTGGCGTGCACGTCGAGCAGGCGGCCCTCGGCGACACGCTGGGCGTGCTCGAGCAGCCCGGCGACCTTGGAGCTGACGATGCGGCCCTCGTCGTCGGTCTGCGTGGGCAGCTTGTTGGGCTCCAGGTTGGCCGAGGCGACGTCGTCTTCCCAGCTGGAGAAGAACACCGACGAGCCGGGATCGCCCTGCCGCCCGGCCCGGCCGCGCAGCTGGTTGTCGAGCCGTTCGGTGTGGTGGCGGCCGGTGCCGACCACGTGCAAACCGCCGAGCTCGACCACCTCTTTTTTCTCAGCCGCATGGTCGTCTACCTCGGAGCCGCCGAGCCGGATATCGGTCCCGCGACCCGCCATCTGGGTCGACACCGTGACGGCGCCGAGCTTGCCGGCCTCGGCGATCACCTCGGCCTCTTCGGCGTCGTTCTTGGCGTTGAGCACCACCGCGGGGACTCCGCGACGCTGCAACCGCTCGTGCAGTTCCTCGGATTCGGCGACGTCGTGGGTGCCGACAAGAACGGGCTGTCCGGTTTCGTGAATATCGATGATGTGCGCGATGATCGCGTCGATCTTCGCCGCCGCTGTGATGTAGACCCGGTCGGTTTCGTCCTCCCGGATGTTGGGTGTGTTCGGCTCGATCGGTGACACACCGAGTTTGTAGAACTGGCGCAGCTGTTCGCCTGCGGCCAAAGCGGTTCCGGTCATACCGCAGACGGTCGGGTACCGATTGACCAGTGCCTGCACGGTGATGGTGTCCAGCACCTCACCGGTTTCGGTGGTCTCGATGCCTTCCTTGGCCTCGACTGCCGCTTGCAATCCGTCCGGCCACCGTTGTAGTTGGGCGATCCGGCCGCGGGACGAGTTGATCAGGTGCACGGCGCCGTCACGCACGATGTAGTGCACGTCGCGGTGCAGCAGGACGTGTGCGTGCAGCGCGACGTTGACCTCGGTGAGCGTGGTGCCGACGTGCTCTTCGGAGTAGAGATCGATTCCGCCGAGCTGCTTTTCGAGTTTGTGCGCACCGGCATCGGTCAGATGCACATTGCGGTTGTCGGAGTCGGTGTCGTAGTCGTCGCCGGCGTTCAGCTCGCCGACGAGCCGGATGACCTCCAGCCGTGGCTGCTCGCGGTGGCTGGTGCCAGCCAGCACCAGGGGCACCAACGCCTCGTCGACCAGCACCGAGTCGGCCTCGTCGATCAGCGCCACATCCGGGTTGGGCGACACCAGATCGTCGACATCGGTCACCAGCTGATCGCGCAGCACGTCGAAGCCGATCTCGTTGATCGACGCGTAGGTGACGTTGCATTTGTAGGCGGCGCGGCGTTCGTCGGAGGTCGATTCGCCGGTGACCCAGCCGACGGTGACGCCCAGCTTCTCCAGCAGTGGACCCATCCATTCGGCATCGCGGCGGGCCAGGTAGTCGTTGATGGTGACGACGTGAACGTGCCGTCCACCCAGCGCGTAGCCGGCAGCGGCGATGGCCCCGGCCAGGGTCTTGCCCTCACCGGTGGCCATTTCGACCACGTCGCCGGCCAGCATCCGCAGCGCGCCGAGCAGCTGCACGTCGAACGGCCGCAGTCCCGTGGCCCGTTCACCGGCTTCTCTGGCGATGGCCAGGAACTGCGGAATGTCGTCGGCCTCGGCCAGGTCGTCGAGTTCGAGCAGGCCGGCGGCTTTGCGCAACTGCTCGTCGTCGAGTTCCGCGGCCTTCTCGTCATAGTCGGCCGACGCGGTGACCTGGGCCAGTGAGCGGCTCTGGTTCTTCTCGGCGTTGGCGCCGAGCAGTCGCCAGAAGCGGCCGCTCAGGCGCCCGGACGAAGAGCTGGTGGTCTTTGACACAGGTCAACGGTACTAGCCACCGTTGACGATGCAGGGCGGGACGCCCTGAGGAGGAGGCGGATCAAAAAGCCGGAGCCGTTGACGATGCAGGGCGGGACGCCCTGAGGAGGAGGCGGATCAAAAAGCCGGAGCCGTTGGCGATGCAGGGCGGGACGCCCTGAGGAGGAGCGGTGAGTGAAGTTCTAGCGTCATGCCAAGTTCGAGCGGCGCGGATAGGCAACCTCGGGATCGGTCAGCACGTTGACCACGGCGGGCAGACCGCTGCCCAGGGCGCGCGTCAATGCCGGGCGCAGCTCGGCCGGCGTCGAGACCAGCTCTCCGTGTCCGCCGAGCGCGCGCACCACCTCGTCGTAGCGGGTATTCGGGCGTAGCTCGGCCACCACCGAATAGCCGTAAAGCGCCTTCATCGGGTGGTGCTCCAAGGCCCAGATGCCGTTGTTGCCGATCACCGAGACGACGGGAACGTTGTGGCGTACCAGCGTGTCCCACTCCATGCCGCTGAATCCGAACGCGCCGTCGCCCTGCAGCAACACCACCTGCCGGTCAGGGCGGGCCAGCTTGGCGGCCAGCGCATAACCGGGTCCCGAGCCCAGGCAGCCGAACGGGCCGCTGTCCAGCCACGCACCCGGAACGTGGCTGTCGATCACCCGGCCCGCGTAGGAGCCGAAATCGCCGGCGTCGACGACGATGATCGCGTCGCGGTCCAGCATCGGTGCGAGTTCGGCGTAGACCCGCATCGGGTGCAGGGGGGTGCGATCGTCAGCCAGTTCGCCTTGCTCACTCCTGCGCGCGGCGATCTCGGTCGCGCGCAGGTCGGCGACCCACTCCTCATGGCCGGCCGTCTGGACGCGCGGTGTCTCGCTCAACACGGTCAGGGTCGCCGACAGGTCGCCGTAGAGTCCGGCCGCGATCGGTCGGGGATGCTCGCGTTCGGGCTGCACGCGATCGGCCACGATCAGCTGGGTGTCCTGGCCGAATACCGCGCCGAATCCCAACCGGAAGTCCATCGGTACCCCGACGACCAGCGCAACATCGGACTCCCCCAGTGCTTTCGAGCGAGCCCGGGAAAATGCCAGCGCATGGTCCGCGGGCACCGTGCCGCGGGCCATGCCGTTCATCAGCACCGGTATCCGTCGCTGCTCGGCCAACCGCAGCAGCGCGCCCTCGGCATGCCCCCACCACACGTTGGTGCCCGCCATGATCACCGGCCGTTGTGCGTTGGCAAGCAGGCTGACGGCGCGGTCGAGTGCGTCGCCGTCGGCGAGTACCGGGGCCGGCGACGTGGCCAGCGCGCCGGGCTGTCCCGTGTCGGCGGCTACCGAAAAAGCATGATCCATAGGGATATCGATGAACGCCACCCCCGACCGGGCGCCGACGGTGGCGCGTAGCGCGTCGTCGATCAGGCCGCTGATGGCCTCGGCTGACGGCGCCGTGGCCGCGAACCGGGTGAGCGGCGACACGAACGGCACATGGTCGATTTCCTGCAGCGAGCCCATGCCCCACCGCCCCGCGGGTGCGCGGCCACCGAGGACCAGCAGCGGCGACGAGTTCTGCTGGGCCGCGGCCATCGCGCTCATGCCGTTGGTCACACCCGGGCCGGCGGTCAGAGCGGCCACCCCTGGCTGACGTGTCACTTTCGACCAGCCCTCGGCCGCGAACGCCGCGGTCTGCTCGTGGCGGGTGTCGATCAACCGGATGCCTTCGCTGCGGCAACCGTCGTAAATCGAGAACAGATGGCCGCCGGACAACGTGAAGATAGTGTCGATCCCGCTGGCTTTCAGTCGGCGGGCGATCAGTCGGCCGGCGTGGAAGGCTTCGGAAGCTGCGCCGTTGGAGCTCATTCCGGCAGCCTATCGGCAAGCCATCGGTTGCCCGACAAGCTTTCCGACGTGGGCGTCGTGCGGGATGCCTCAGACCGCAAGGAGACTTCGTGCCTGTTCTACAGCCGTTCACACCATCGATCGACTGGAGTCACGCTGTGCCCGACTCGTTTGCGTGGATCGCCCAGGCGTGGCTGACCAGTGCCGTGTGCGTGTTCGTTGTCTTCGTGGTCCTCCGGTTCACCACTCAGTGGGCACGCCAGTATTGGCGGATCACCGGCGCCTATTTTTCCGGTCCGCGGTCAGTGCGGGTGTGGCTGATCCTCAGCGTCCTGCTGCTGTTGGTCATCGCCACTGTTCGGATCAACGTCTTGTTCAGCTACTTCAGCAAAGACCTGTATAACGCGCTGGAGACAGCGTTCACCGGCTCGGGTGCGCAGAACGAACTCGTCAAACAGTCTGGCATGCATGGCTTCTGGGTGGCGCTGGCTGTCTTTTGCATCCTGGCTGCGACTTTTATCGCCATCGCCATGGTCGACCTCTATGTGATGCAACGCTTCATCATCGCCTGGCGGGTGTGGCTGACCGAACGCCTCACCGCCGACTGGCTGACTGGACACGCTTACTACCGGGCCAGATTCATCGACGAAACGATCGACAACCCGGACCAGCGGATTCAGCAGGACGTCGATGTCTTCACCGCCGGTGCCGGCGCGACCGCTAACGTGCCGACCATTGGCACCAATCAAACCTTGGTGTTCGGCGCTGTGCATGCGGTGGTCTCGGTGGTTTCGTTCGCCGCGATCTTGTGGAACCTATCCGGCCCACTGACGATTCCACTGCTCCACGTTGACGTTCCGCGCGCGATGTTCTGGAGCGTCTTCGTCTTCGTACTGACGGCAAGCAGCGTCACGTTCTGGATCGGTCATCCCCTGATCGCGCTGAGTTTCGCCAACGAAAGGCTTAACGCAGTGTTTCGTTATGCCTTAGTGCGCCTGCGCGATGCCGCGGAAGCCGTAGGTTTCTATCACGGTGAAGAAGCCGAGCGATCCCGATTGGGGCAGCGCTTCACGCCGATCGTCGACAATTACCGTCGCTACGTCAGCCGCACCATCGGGTACTTCGGGTGGAACGTGTCGATCACCCAGACGATGGTGCCGCTGCCGTGGCTCATCCAGGCACCGCGGTTGTTCGCAGGAAAAATTGGTCTGGGCGGCGTGGCGCAGACCGCGGCCGCTTTCGGCACGATCCAGGACTCGCTGTCGTTTTTCCGTAACCACTACAACGAATTTGCGGCTTTTCGCGCGTCGATCCTTCGGCTATATGGCTTGGTCGACGCGAACGCGCGCGCCCGGAAACTGCCTGAGGTGACCGTGGAGCCAAGCGAACGCGGATCGGTGGAGATCGCCGCCGTCGAGGTGCGCGCGCCTACTGGCGAGCAGTTGATCGATCCCATCGAGGTGCGGCTCAGCAGTGGCGACGCCTTGGTCGTCACCGGGCGTTCGGGGGCCGGCAAGACCACGTTGCTGCGCAGTCTGGCGCAGTTGTGGCCCTATGCGTCGGGCACCTTGCGCCGGCCCGCAGGCGAGCACGAAACGATGTTCTTGTCGCAGTTGCCTTATGTGCCGCTGGGCGACCTTCGTGGCGTGGTCTGCTACCCGAATTCCCCGACAGACATCTCCGACGCCGCCGTGCGAGAGGCGTTGACCAAAGTCGCGCTCGCTCCGCTGGCGGCTCGGCTCGACGAGGAGCGCGATTGGGCCAAGGTGCTTTCCCCCGGCGAGCAGCAGCGTGTCGCGTTCGCCCGTGTCCTGCTTGCCAAGCCTCAGGCGGTGTTCCTGGATGAGGCGACATCCGCGCTCGACGAGGGGTTGGAATTCGCGCTTTACCAGCTACTGCGTACCGACTTGCCAAACTGTGTCGTAGTCAGCGTCAGTCATCGCCCCACGGTGGAACAGCACCACGATCAGGTGCTCGAGCTGCTCGGCGAGGGCAGGTGGGAACTGAGGCCGATCGAAAAGCAGGCGGTCGACGCGTGAGCGGCCGTCGAGCTACTGCGTGCGGGCATTTGTTTCGATGGCATGATCAGGCCCAACGGTCCAAACACATGCTGCCGTGGTGTCCGGGTAGCTTCGCGGGAAAGTCGTCCAGGCCAGACGGTCGCGCATGCCCGGCCGAGCAGGTTGCAATCTGAAGGAGTAGGCGCACAGTGGAGTTGTTCAAGCCGTCTATCGACTGGGGTCACGCGCTGGCCGAATCACTGTCCTGGATCGTCATGGCGTGGGCGATCAGTGCGGTGTGCTTGCTTGGCGTGCTCGTGGTGCTCCGATTGGTCACACCGTGGGGTCGCCAGTTCTGGCGGATCACCGGCGGCTATTTCGCAGTTCGGAACGGCGCGCGCGTGTGGTTGATGCTTGGGATACTGCTGTTGTCGGTCGTAGTCGGAGTGCGGCTGACAGTGCTGCTCAGCTACCAGGCCAATGATTTGAGCTCGTCCATTCAGACCGCTGTGCAGGGCATGGCAACTCATGACGAAGTCGTGAAAGCATCTGGTGTTCATGGGTTTTGGATGTCAATTTTCCACTTCTCCATTATGGCGGCGATATTCATCGCCCGCGTAGTGCTGGATATTTATCTGACGCAACGGTTTATCGTGGCGTGGCGGATCTGGCTCACCGATCGATTCACCGGCGACTGGCTGGAAGGGCGCGCCTACTACCGTTCCCGCTTCATCGACGGCACCATCGACAACCCCGACCAGCGTATTCAACAGGACATCGACGTCTTGACCGCCGGAGTGGGAGGCGTCCCCAACTTGCCGTCCAACGGCACCAGCGATGTGCTGGTGTTCGGCGCGGTGCGATCGGTGCTGTCGGTGGTTTCGTTCACTGCCATTCTGTGGAACCTGTCGGGCACGCTGACCCTGTTCGGTGTGAGCATGCCCCGAGCGATGTTCTGGATTCTGATCGTCTACGTGTTGGTGGCGACGATCGGCGGGTTCTGGATCGGGCGCCCGTTGATCCGGCTGAGCTTCCGCAACGAGCTGACAAATGCCGCCTTCCGGTATGCACTGGTCCGGGTTCGCGACGCCGCCGAGGCGGTTGGCTTCTACCGCGGTGAGAGCGCCGAACGCGTCCAGCTGAACAGCCGATTTCGGCTGATCATCGACAATTACTTGCACTACGTGAATCGCACTGTCGGCTGGTTCGGGTTCAACATCTCGATGAGTCAGTTCATCGTCCCGCTGCCCTGGATGCTTCAGGCGCCGCGGTTGTTCGCCGGACAGATCAAATTCGGTAGCGTCACGCAGACCGCGGTCGCATTCGGTGAGATTTCCGACGGACTGTCGTTTTTCCGCAACGTCTACGACCAATTCGCCAGCTATCGCGCCGCGATCATCCGATTGGACGGCCTGGTTGTCGCCGACGAGAAGGCACGCGACCTACCGGAACTGCTAGTGAGGCCGAGCGCCGACGGCGCTGTCGACATCGAGGGCGTCGAGGTGCGCACGCCTGATGGCGACCAGTTGATCGACTCACTCGATGTGCACTTGTCAGCCGGTGACGCGCTGGTGATCACCGGCCCGTCGGGCAGCGGCAAAACGACGCTGTTGCGAAGCCTCGCCCAGCTGTGGCCATACGGATCGGGAACCCTGCGATCCCCCGACGGGCCCAACCAGACGATGTTCCTCTCTCAGTTGCCCTATATACCGTTGGGCGACCTACGAGCGGTGGTGTCATATCCAGCGGCGTCCGGTGAGATCCCCGACGCCGCTCTTCAAGACATGTTGGTCAAAGTGATGCTGCCGCACCTG
This sequence comes from uncultured Actinomycetota bacterium, assembly GCA_963750885.1. Lineage (GTDB taxonomy): Bacteria > Actinomycetota > Actinomycetes > Mycobacteriales > Mycobacteriaceae > Mycobacterium. The sequence continues at coordinate 154,110 of CAVVSN010000026.1, read as the reverse complement.
GTCGACTTGCTCGACGAGGAACAGGATTGGGTCAAGGTGCTGTCACCGGGCGAGCAGCAGCGCGTTGCGTTCGCCCGTGTTCTGTTGACCAGGCCCAAGGCGGTATTCGTCGATGAGGCCACCTCGGCGATGGACGAGGGGCTGGAGTTGACGATGTATCGGTTGCTGCGCGCCGAATTACCCGGCACCGTCCTTATCAGCGTCAGTCACCGCAGCACCGTCGAGTCGCATCACCAACAACGGCTTGAGTTGCTCGGCGAAGGCCGGTGGCAGCTGGGTCCGGTGGACCAGCAGCCCGCCGGCGTCAGCACGCCTTAAAGCGCCTGCGCGCCCACGGCCTTGGCGGCCGCGTGCGCTCCGGCGCGGCGCCCAAAGAACGAGCCCTCGCCGAGCTGGGTACCGCTGGCGTAACCCTTGCCGTCCTGGGCGATGTTGGACGCACACGCCCCCACCGCGTACAGGCCCGGGACGACGGAGTCGTCGCCGCGCTGGACCTGGCCGTCGACGGTGACCGCCAAACCCCCCATCGTGAACCCGGAGTACATCGCCCGCCCAAGTGACAGATCGAACACGGCCCACGGCCCGTTATCTTGCGGCGCAACGTAATCCGGCTGCTTGTGGAAGTCGGGGTCCTCACCGGTGGCAGCAAATTCGTTGTAGTGGTTCAACGTCGCCGCGACGCTGCCCGCGGGAATCTCGAGCGCCTGCTCTAGTTCGGCGATCGTCTCGTAGCCGTCGAGGAACTTGATCAATGGCATCGCGGGCATCTCGGTGTGCGCTTCGTCGACGATCAGGTACGCGATTTGCTCCGGCTGCTCGAGCACGAAAGCCGATGTGCGCGAATGGTAGGAGTCCTCGGCGACGAAGCGATTGCCCTCCTTGTTGACGATCACACCGGTCAGCAGTACTTCGGGCGGGTATGCGGCCGCGGTGATGAACTTTTCGGCCATGTTCTCGGCAACGCCGCCCGCCGACACGCCCATCCGCAGGCCCAGCCCGTCATCGTTGGGGTTACCCAAGATGTAGGGCGCGACGAGCCCATGGTGTTTCGTGCGTCGCGGCTGCCCCAGCTCGGGAGTGTGTTCGGCGACCATATCGGGGTTCATCGCGAAGCCGCCGGCCGCGATGACGACCGATTTGGCTTTCACCGCACCGGTTTCGGTGAAGTGCTTCCATGCGACGCCGACCACGCCGTCGTCTGCGTCCAGGATCAGGTTGGTTGCGCCGGTCTCGTAACGGAATTGCACACCCAGCTCGTCGGCCCGTTTGACCAGCAGATCGATCACCATGGACGCACCGCCCAGCTCACCAGGCACGGGCACCGAGTGCCCGCGCGGCGACGGGACGGCCTGCTCGCAAAAGGGCCACACCTTCTCGTTGCCGGTGTAGCTCAAGCCTTCGGTGCCGGGCGGGACGACCACCTTGCCCGGGTAGAAACTTCGCTCGAACTGAAAACCCAAGTCTTCCAACCAGTTGAAGTGCTCAACGCTGCCGTCGCAGTAGGCGCGGATCTTCTCATGATCGGGTTCACGCGACACCGCGACCAGGTACTTGTACATCTCCTCGGCCGAGTCGGGGTGGCCGGTCGCTTCCTGAACCGCTGTCCCGCCACCGAGATAAAAGTGGCCGCCGGCAAGCGAAGTCGTGCCACCGGCCACGGCGGCGCGCTCGAGAACAAGCACCCGTGCACCAGCCGCGGCAGCGCTTACCGCCGCGCACCCGCCTCCGATGCCGAAGCCGAGTATTACGACGTCCACCTCATCCGACCACGACGTGACGTCGTCAACACCCAAAGTTGCTGGAATGTCAGTACTCACTGCTGCTCCTGCTTGATGTAGTCGAAGAACTGGCGCATCTCAGGTGAGAAGTGCGCGATTTCGACAAACGGAACCCCGTACTGCGGGGCGGACAGATAGGCGAATCGCAAGCCGCCGGGCATCACGCCCTGCTGTGGCACTGAGGTTCCTTGCTCGGCGGCGGAGACCAGTGCGGCATCGAAGTCCTCCAGGGTGTCGGCCTCAACGCAGATGTGGTGCAGGCCCGGTCCGCTGTCCTGCAAAAAGTCACTATAGATATTAGCCCCGCTGACCGGCTCGATCAGTTCGAGCTGCATTTCGCCGAGATAGCTCAGCGAGATGCTGGCGACGAAATCCGCCGGCGCTCCACGGTAGCTGCAGGAGTCTGGGGCGAAGTGGACATCGGGCAGGCGCACCCACTTCTTCACCCCTAACAGGCCGGTGAGAGCCTTTTCCGTGGTGTCCAGGCTGTGCGTCACCCAGGCGGTTTGGACCGGCGATCCGAAGGAGTGGGTCATCGTCTCGCAGAATATCCCAGCCCCCGCCACGCCCGGAACCGCCGGTTTGAAGTCGCCGCCGACGGGTGTCCTCGACGCCCGATGTGATCGATGAACACGTTCTAATTCGGTTCCGCAGCGCTGAACGGGGCCGGAGCGACATCGGGGTGGGTCAGCAATGCGATCAGTAGTCGCACCTGGGTGTCGAACACCGTCTGTGTGTCGCTGAGCGTGTCGGCGCCGTACTGCCCGAACACTTCGAGGCTGATGGCGCCGACCACGCCGGCCCAGATCGTGAAGCATTTGGCGATGACGGCGTCGTCGCCGGCGAAACCGAATTCCTGTCGAAGTCGCTCGAAGTCATCCGATATCGGTTGCGGTGCATGATGATTGGTCAACGCTATGTCGCCGGTCGCGATGCCGGCTGCCACGGCGTCGAACACCGCGCCGATCACCCGCGTTCCAGGGCCGACCGTTCGCTCGGCCGGCGCGTGGTAGCCAGGCACCGGGCTGCCGTACAACAGTGCCCAACTGGCCGGGTGGGCGATGGCCCAGCCGTGTGCCGCACGGGCGATCGCGACAACGTCGTCGCTCCACCCTTCCGGCACGGCCTCGCGAGCGCGGTCCACCACGTCGGCCAACTCGGAGTACGCGTCGACGACCAGCAGCGTCAGCAACTCGTCGCGGCTGGTGACATACCGATACAGCGCCGAGGACACCATGCCCAGATCACGGGCGATGGCGCGCAGTGACAGACCGGCCGCGCCGTGCTCCACCAGATGGCGCCGGCCGAGCTCGATGATCTGCGCTTCCATCCGTTCGCGCGAGTCGCGCCGCTTCGGCATCAAGCAAGTTTCGCACGAATGAGATCGGTGCTCTTGTTTTTCGGGCGACGCTATGCCAGTGTCATCTTGTAGAGAGCAGTGCTCTCTAAAGGACGGGAAAGGAATGACATGTCGGTGCGATACGACGAACCCCACGGTGCGGCGAAGGTCGCCAACACGCTGATCCGCTGGCTGGCAGAGGCCGGCATCAGCATCGCGGGAACCCGGGCGCTGCGCGTTCGCGGCCGCAAAACAGGCCAGGTTCGCAGTGTGGTGGTCAATGTCTTGACGGTCGGCGGTGTCGACTATCTGGTCTCACCGCGGGGCAACACACAGTGGGCACGCAATGTTAGGGCGGCCGGCGCGGTCGAGGTGGGACCGAGTTGGCGCCGTCGCAGCCTGTGGGCGACGGAGGTGGCCGATACCGCGAAGCCGGACCTGCTGAAGCGTTACTTGGACAGGTGGTACTGGGAGGTCAAGGGGCATATCGCAGGCCTGACTCCGGGTTCTGGCGAGGACCAGTTCAGGGCCGCGGCGCCATCGATACCGGTCTTCGCGCTGACGGCCGACACCTAGATCGCTGGACCGCCGACGCCGACGTCCTGGCGGATCTGTTGGGTCGTCGACTGCCACGACACGGCCGCCGGGAAGTTGCCCCAGACGCTGTTGAAGATGCCGACGATCCGGGCGGGTCCTGGGCCGCTGGTGAGGTAGACCGGCCCGCCGGAGTCGCCCTGTTGGCTGATTGCGCCGTGGCCCATGGTGAACCAGCCGTTGTTGACGGCTTCGACGGTCCCGCAACTTTCGCCCGTGCCGACGCCGAAATGGCAGATCGGTTCGCCAGGCGTGACGACCAGCCCCGGGTCGGACTGCAAGATACGCCCACCGGGCAGGATGTTGTTCACCGTCACGTCGGGGGCCAGCACGATCGACTCGTAGTCGGCGATTTCCTGGTCGGTGTTGACGAACGCACCGTTGGGCGTGTTGTCGCGAGACGTGGCCACGTTGCCGATGACCTTGTTTTCCTTGTCGAGCACCGGGCCGTCGCTGCGGCAGTGCCCCGCGCTGAATGCCACCCGCAGAGCGGGGTCGACGTAACCCAATGTGCACAGGTGGGCGCCCTGGTGGATTTCCATCCCGGGGTAAACCGGAACCGGATCAGCGTGGGCATTGACGGGAGTACACACCGCCACGATTAGAGCGCTGACCAGAACGCCGAAAGCACGAATCGCCGGACCCCCCACCCGTTTACTCCGATCCTTCGCGGCCAGCGCCCCACCGGCCAGCTTTTAGGCTACCTAGCGAACGTCAAGCGAGGTAACCGTTTCGAAGGGATCGATTTAGAGCACGCCGGCCGGGTGACCGGCCGACGCGCTCCCTACCGCGATCAAGGAATGGTCAGAACCTGTCCCGGCTGGATCAGGTCCGGGTTGGGGATGCCGCTGGCGTCGGCGATGACCTGGTACTTGTTGCCGTCGCCGTAGAACTGCTCGGCGATGGCCCACAACGTGTCCCCGGACTCCACGGTGTATGTCCGGGCGGCCGGTTCGGGCTCGGGGGCCGGAGCCGGATCCTGCTCGGCTGCGTCCTCGACGTGTACCTCTTCACCGGCCGGTGCGGCAGCTTCCGGCTCGGGCGGAGGCGGAGCGTCGGTTTCGGTCTTGGTCGACCATGCGGCTCCGTCGGCCGAGTAGAGCACCAAGTTGCGATCGTCCTGAAGGACGAGACGAACGTTCTTCTTGCCCTTGGTGTCGGTGTGCCACACCGGCTTGTCGCCCGCGTAGGCAACGAAGTTTCCGTCGCTCTGAACCTCGGCACGGACCACGTCTTCGCCGTTGGTACCCGACGACCAGATCGCGTGGCCGCGTGCGGCCAGGACCAGGTTCCCGTCGTCTTGCAATGTCAGGGTGTAAGCCCCGTTGCTCGAGGTGAGCGATTCACCTTTGACAAGTTTTTGCCCCTCGGTGAGAGTGTCTCCCACAGCAATTCCCTTCTAGTGGTCACGGCAGGCGGATACCGGCCTTGCTGTCGACGTTACTGATCTTGGCTAAGCCTTGGGGGGTTTCGGCTCGCTGTAAAAGAAACGCCGGGTGAACAAGGGCTCACCGCCCTGACGGTGACTAGCGGGACGGTGTCAACGGAGCCGAGGCGTGGCGCCGGACGGCGGAGGCGGGTTGCCAACCGGGCGGCCCGAATACGTACCCGAGACGGTCGCGCAGACGCGCTGCGGAACGGAAATCCCTTACGATAGCTAGGTATTCGTGGGTTTGCAGTTTCCAGACGTTGAACGTGTTCACCTGTTTGGTGAGCCCGTAATGGGGCCGGAACGTCTCCTGCCGGAAGGTTCCGAACAGGCGATCCCAGACGATGAAAATTCCGCCGTAGTTCTTGTCGAGGTATTCGGCGTCCATGCCGTGGTGCACACGATGATGCGCGGGCGTGTTGAAGACGAATTCGAACGGCGCCCACATTTTGTCGATCCGCTCGGTGTGTACCCAGAACTGATAAATCAGATTGACCGAAAAGCTACAGAAAACCACCCACGGCGGAATGCCTAAGAGCGGCAACGGGATCCACATCAGAATCTCACCACTGTTGTTCCACTTCTGGCGCAGCGCGGTGGCGAAGTTGAAATACTGGCTGGAGTGGTGTGCCTGATGCGTCGCCCAGATCAGCCGAATCCGGTGTGCGCTGCGGTGATAGCAGTAGTAGAGCAGGTCGACACCGAGGATCGCGATCACCCAGGTGTACCACCGTGTCGCCGCCAGGTGCACGGGAGCGATATACGCGTAGATCGCGGCGTAGCCGAGCACCGCCATGAACTTCCAGGCGGCGGTGGTGGCGACTGAAATCAGGCCCATCCGGATGCTGGCCCACGAGTCGGCCGCCAGGTAAGCGCCCGAGCCGGGGCGATTGGTTTGTGCGCTCGCTTCCCGTTCGATGCTTTCCAGCTTGCGGGCCGCCGTCCACTCCAGAATGAGCAGCAGAAGGAAAAACGGAATCGCGAACAACACCGGGTCACGCATCTGATCCGGCAAGACGGATAAGAACCCGGCGATCGCACTCACGTCCCACACCCTACGACGTCGCTGACCTGTGTACCGAAAGCTTCGACTAGTCCGTGAGAGGCGCTCGCGGCATCGGCTCGTCCTCATCGCCGGCGTACCAATGCACCGCCTGAACACCTTCCTGCAGGGACAGATCCGCCACTAGCTGCTCGAGCCGAGCCGGCGCGTGGCCGTCGCTGAGCAGGTACGCCGTCAACGCAACGCTGTCATCGCCCGTTCGGCCCGTACGAATGCCGCGTAACACCAGACGATCTCCGCCGCCACCGGTGCGCTGGACAAGCTGAGCGCGCGCATACTTCGCGGACTTGGGCCGACAAATCACCTGCAGCTGATAGGGCTGGTCGTCCTCGTCCTCTTCCACCACGCTGTCGCCGTGATCGATCAGATGGCCCAGCGGCCGCCCCAACAGGTGAATCGCCACGATGGTGGCAGTGGCGATCAGCGCGAACACCAGATGGCCGCCGGCTGCCAGTACGCCGACCGCCGCCGAACACCACAAGGTCGCAGCAGTGTTCAGCCCGCGCACATTGAATCCCTCGCGCAAGATCACGCCACCACCGAGGAACCCGACTCCCGACACCACGTAGGAGGCCACTCGGGTCGGGCTGCTGTCGTTGGTGGCGACCGCATATAGCACGAACAGCGTCGCGCCCGTGGCCACCAGCGCGTTGGTGCGTAGGCCCGCCCGTCGCGCCTGCCATTGCCGCTCGATGCCGATGAGAGCGCCGCAGCCAACGCCCACCCCCAGCCTTAGGGTGAACTCCGTGATAGTCAGCGTCTGCATGACGCGGATCTCCTTTCCCCCGAGCCGGGGTGCCTACCAGTGTGGACGACGCCCACCTGATCGGCGCTCATAGCCCGGAATCAATTGGCCTGGTTAACCGACCGCGGCCCACGAGGGCACCATCGGCGGGCGGATTAGAAACCGGTTGTCCATGATGCCGCCGGTGGCTCCGGCGCGGGCGCCGACGGCGGCACCGCTGGGGGCGACCCCGGGTACGCCGGCCGCGACCTCCGGCGGGGCCCCCAACGGGGTGCTACCCAGCCCCGGCGCGGTCGGTGTCGCCGCTGACGGTGCCGACGCAGTCCAGTTCGGCGGCACCGACAAGGACCCGATCGACCCGGCTTGGCCGGCGCTCGTCGAAACCGAGGAGCCGGCCGCGCCGAGTCCGGCCGCGCCTGACATTCCTGACGTGCCCGAGCCGAGGCCCGTTGTCATGACAGACGGTGAAAGTCCGCTCATGCCTTCACCTCCCGCCGTCGCGCCCGCCGCGCCGGGACTCAAGAAGCCGGCGCTGGTGACGATCTGTGCCGCCTGCAGCGGATTGATGGCCCCGGTGGAAGTCAACGTGTTCCAGATGTTGGCATTGGGCCCCCATGTACTCCAAAAACTGTCGAGTTGGGAGTTGCCCGTCGACCCGCCGCTCAGCAGACCCTCGAGCTCTGAAAGCGCCGAGGTCGACGACGATGTGGATGTCGCCGGCGACGCCATGCCTTGCAGCGTGTTGGGTACCGCAGCGGTCAACTGCGACAGGGTCGCCTGCGTGCTGGTGCCGGCGGCCTGAGACGCCGCGGCGGCCTGTCCCCCAGGCGCCGTGGTCTGCGGAGCCGTCGTGAACGACGACACCTTGGTCGCCGCCGAGGACTGCGCCGCATAGTCGTACATCGCCGCGGCGTCTTGTGCCCACATCTGGCCATAGTGGACCTCTGTAGTCGCGATCGCCGGCGCGTTCTGTCCGAGCAGGTCGGTCGCCACCAACGACGCCAGCTGGGCTCGGTTGGCCGCAATCACCGGCGGTGGCACGGTCATCCCGTAAGCCGCCTCGTAGGCAGCCGCGGCCGCCGTCGCCTGCCCGGCCGTCTCCTCGGCCTGGGCAGCTGTCGTGTTCATCCACGCCATGTACGGCGCCACGGCGACCGCCATCGCCGTCGACGCCTGACCCTGCCAGCTTTCGCCGATCAGATTCGAAATGATCGAGCTGTAATTGGCTGCCTGCAAGCGCAATTCGGATGCCAGACCGTTCCACGCCGTTGCGGCATCCAGCATCGATGCCGATCCTGGACCGGCGTACATCTTGGCGGAGTTGACTTCCGGTGGGAACGCACCGAAGTCGAATGCTGCAGTCATGGTGGCACTCCTTTCAGATCGCCGAGTTTGTGTTTGCGGCCTCGTCGGCTGCCGCCGCGAGCATGTCGGGCTGCGTCGTCACGAAAGTCATCGAAGTCTCCTAAGGGAGGGCAGGCTGAAGCCGCGCCTGTGCCACGGCACGAAAAGTGAACGTGCGCATGAAAATCAAGCGCGCGTGGTTAATTGAAGCGGCGCGAGCCGGTTCAGTGAGTGAAGGGGCGGCCGAGGCCGGGTCCGGACGAAACGGTCACCGGTCTCGGGTACGGACTATCACTGCGACTCATTTCGCGACACCTCCTCGCGGCCAGGGCACACGGGGGTGCCGATACGGTGCACGCGGGACGTAGCGAAGCCGGCCAGATGGGCCGGTCGCTGCACCCCTCTCGACAGAGCTTTGGCACTGCACGGCGTATCCGGGAAGACCCGGAAGCCACTTGGGCTCAACCCTTAAGCCGGGAGGAGCTGTCCTGACCCTGGGCGTCTTTCGACATTTGAGGTCAGTGGCCTGTATCCGTGCAGACGCCTCACCTAGCGAGGTGCTTGCTCCGGTCACTGTTCCACCATGATCGGCGGGAGTCAACTCGGCCTGGGCGAACTCAAAAGTACGGCGCAACGAAATCCGGAGATCGCCGAGGCGTAGCTCCGGTTCGCGCGCAACACATTTGGCGGATCAAATTCGAAAAGGGCTGTAAGCCAGTGCTTTTAGTCAGGCTTCTTTTCGGCGACCGCTGCACTCAGTCCCTCAGCGAGGTCGTCGCGGGTCAATTCCTTGAAACGGCGCAGTTGGTCGTCGCTGATCTCATCGAAATCACTGGCCAGCACCGCGTCGAGATCTTCATCGTCGAGGCGGAAGCTACGGTGGTCGCGGGCCTTTTCCACCACGTTGCGCACGAACCCGGCATTTCCCAACGTGTCGATGCCGCGGATCAGGTCGCCGTCTTGCGAGAGGGTCTCGTCGTCGTAGAACCGGGTGTAGGCGGGCAGCAAACCCTCGACCGCGTCGTCGGTGATGACGTCCTCGTTCTCCTGGCCCATCAACTGGGTCAGCGCGACAAGCTCTTTGGGGTTGTAGCTGAAGAACTCGATGACCGTGGAGAACCGGCGTCGCAGACCCTGGTTGACCTCGAGCATCTTGTCCATCGCCTTGGCGTAGCCCGCACCGAACACCACCAGTTCGTCGCGATGGTTTTCCATGTACAGCAGCAACGTGTTGATGATCGCGTTGCCGTACGCGTCGCCGGTAGAGTAACCGCTCTCGTGCAGGTTGTGCATCTCGTCGAAGAAGACGGCTCCGCCGAGCGCCTCCTCGAGCATCTCCTCGGTGTTCTTCTCCGCATCGGCCATGTAGCGGCCCAACAATTTCGCGCGGCTCGTCTCCACCACCAACGGCTTACGCAGCACGGTCAAGCCACACAACTGCTTCGAGAACGCCCGCGCCACAGACGTTTTCCCTGTACCGGGAGGCCCTAGTAACAGGGTGTGACGCGAAGTCACCGGCACCGGTAGGCCCATCTTCGCGCGGGCCAGGTTCACCTTTGTCGTCGACTTGATCAGCTTGATTTCCCGCTTGGCCTGATCCATGCCGAGCATCGCGTTGAGCTCGGCATCGCCTTCGTCGAGGTACTTCTTGGCCATCTCGAAATGTCGGGCGGCCTCGGCCTGCTCACGGGTGGGGGCGCTGTCCACATCCCACGGATCCGTCCGGGCCTCAATGGTTTCCGGGTCGGTAAGCACCAGGCGGTAGCTGGGGTTGTCCAGAGCCTCGCGCGCCGGGGTGAATCTGGCGTCGCGTGAGTAGACCCGGCGCAGGCACTCGACGGCTTCTTCTTCGCGCCCCAGGTGGCGGAAGCACATTCCCTGGGTGTACATCGCGACGTTGGCCGCGCTGGGCACGCGATCGCCCTCGATCGCTTCCAGGGCGCGACGGGTTGCCTCCTCGAACACGCCCAGTGACGCCAGCGCGGTGGTCGACATCGCGGCTCCGGCGGCCTTGAGCTCAGGATGACGCCAACCCGCGCCCGGCGGAAATTGGATGAGCACGTCCGGCCAGCGGCCGGTGCGGAAGTGCAGCAGCCCCCGTACGTACCTGACCAGTTCTTCATCGGAAGCGTGCTTCGGAGTAATGGAATCCAGCAGCTCGGCTGCCTCGGTATAGCGTTTGGCTTCGGTCAGGGCAGCCGCGTAAGTGGCGGTCAGGGACTCGACGCTGGTCACCGCGAGCTTCAGGAACATCCCGTCGGACACTTCGGGGCGAAACTCCAGTTCGGTCAAGCCCAGGCGGCGGATCTCCCAGCCGAATGTCTTCACCGATTGCCATGCGCCGGTGAGCACTTCGATGCTCTGGTCGCCGGCCAGCAAGCGGGCCAGCCAGGCGTCGCACATCTGTGGGTCGAGGCTGGTGGCGGCCGTGAACATCCGCAGTGCCGCCTGCGGATTGTGGCTGGGCTGAAGGCCGTTGACCGATATCCCGGACGCCAGCAGCCCCGCGACCATCGCGTTGCGGGAGTCTGTCGCGTTGGTCTGCGGTCGCGTCATCCTCTTATCGTAAGGCTTCGAAACCGCTCGCCTGTTGCCCAGCCACCGCGCCAACCGGAACCAGGATGTCCTCGGTGTGGCCCAGCGTGCGGCTCGGCATCGGCAACGGGCGGTGCGACGTCGGCGCCGGCAGGCTGGCGGCCACCGCGCCGAGCTGACGCCCGGTCAGCCTGTTCAGGCCCGTGAAGGCTTCTTTACGCAGGCGCTTGTCGCTGTGGTAGCGGACCCATACCGACACGTCGGCCTCGTGACCCTCCGCGATGATGCGGATCGTCATGACAGTGGTGTCCGCGTCGGTGAGCCACAGTTCCTCCAGCGTCTCGCTGGTGATGTCGCCCGGTGAGACCCAGAAGCTGGTCACGAAGCCGTCCGGGGTCTTCAGATAGCGCCAGAACGGCCGGACGTGTGCCGGCTGGAGCCCGGCCAGGACCGCGTCGTCCACGTGGGCGATTTCATCGGCGGAAAGCGGCCGCGCGACGCAGTTACGTCCGTCGAGATCATGCGCAAGCCGCTCGGTGGCGGCGGCCAGCGTGCAGGCCACCGAATCGCGAGCCGCAACAGCGCTGACATTGTGCTGCGGGTCCATCCGAACCACCAGCCAGGTGTTGCGCTCTTCGATCGGCCGTCGGTCGCTGCCTGCCCCGAAGTCATCGCTAACGGCCGACTCGACGCCCTTGGCGGCAGAACGGGTACCGACCGAGATGATGTCGACGCTGTCGAGACGAACGTCGAACTGCCGCAACGACGTAACAACGGCTTCTAGTGGGATGGTGGTCGCCAGCGTGTCGCGGTGGCGATGCCGGCCGGCCTCCCCTATGCCGTCAACGGCGATCACCGCGATCAATTTGCCGGCGTGTTCGCGGATACCCACCGTGTCGCGGCTGAACTGTCGCCGGTGGTCGACCGCAGGAGTGCAACCGACAGTCAGCGCCTCCGGGTCGGCGTACCAGTTCCGGACCCGGGCGATCGGAGCCGACGAGACGGGTACTCCCCCGTTGGTGAGCAGGGCGACGAGGGTGATGATCACCGCTAGACCGACACCGATCCACAGAGTGAGGTTGCGGTTCGCCTGCCACGAATCGGGAAGGTGGCTCGCAATCACCAGCAGTGCAACGTCAATCAGGAACACCGTGGTGACTCGCGCCCATGAGATGGACAGCCCGTACTCGCGTTGTGCCTTCATCCCTGTCTCCCTGCTGTTTTCCTCATCAAAACGGCTCCGCCGAAGACGAGACCGGCCAGCAGCAACGCACCACCCAACCCGCCGGCGGCGACCCACACCGGCACCATGTTGCGCGGAGCGGGGGCCGGCGGCAGGGCCAGCGGTTTCGCCGAATCCTTCGGCAGGACAGACCCATCGGGCACATCCCAGGTCAGCGCGGCCACCGGGTCGACGATGCCGTAGCCGATCTGGTTGTCGACACCGCGAGCAGGTGCTCGCGCAGTGCGCGTCAACCGGTTGATGATCTGGTGCGCGGACAGTGTCGGGTACTTCGCCCGCACCAGAGCAGCCACGCCGGACACGATCGCGGTCGAGAAGCTGGTGCCCGACGGCACCAGCAAGGAGTTGTCCGGACCGTCAATTGCGTTGATCAGACTGTCATCTCGTGGCGAGAGGCCGACCACGTCGGTACCGGGCGCCGCGATGGACACCCACGGCCCTGCGACGCTCAGCTTGTCCATCGGCGTGCCGGTGGAATCCACCGCGCCGACGGTCAGCACGTAGTCGCTGAACCACGACGGAGTAACCACGGTGGTCACGCCGCCCCAGTCACGAGAGTCGTTGGGGTGCAACGGATCGACCAACGGGTTCTCTTTGCAGTCACGCTGGCTGGTGTCGCCGGCCGCCGCGACGATGACGGCGTCCTTATCGACCGCTGCGTATCGGATCGCCGCGCCGAGGTCGGGTTGGTCGATCAGGCTGCGTGCGCTCATGCACAACACCTGCGAGATGTTGATCACCTGGGCGCCCATGTTCGCGGCATGCACGATCGCGTGCGCCATCGTGAAGATGGTGTCCCGCTTTTGCCTGGTCTGCGGATCCTCGTCACCGGTGTAGGCGTCCTTCAGCCCAAATGCCTGGCTGGACTGGCGGATTGAGATCAGGTCGACGTCGGGGGCAATGCCGCTGTAGGCGTCGCTCGGCGCCGGCGGCAGTGGTGGATCCAGCGGTGGCGGCGGCGCCGCTGGCCGCGGGTAATCCACGGAGACCACCTGCCCATGGCCGTTGCCGGAGAAGTTCGGCAGCACTGTGTTGCCGTGGTCGTGGCTGGCGGCTCCACCGGTCTTTTGTCCCGGCGGGCACCACGGACATGCCTGAGCAGGCTCGCCGTTCTCCGCCGCCGGCGGTGCGGCCGGCACCAAGGTGATGGTCTGCGGTGGCGGCGGGGCCACGCTGATCGTCTGCGGTGGGGGCGCCACGGGCGGTGGTTCCCTGGTGGGAACGGGCGGTGGCCGTCGAGGTCCAGGCGCGCCCGGCGCCCCGGCGCTTCCGGGTGAAGCGGCGATCATTGACGCCACGAGCGTTCCGTGGGCGTCGCAGTCGGACAGTCCGTCTCCGCCGCCCATCACGTAGTCGCCACCGGGAATCAGGTGCGGCAACCTCGGGTGCGGAGTCACGCCGGTGTCGATGACAGCGACCCGCACCCCGGATCCGCGCCCGAATTTCCATGCTTCGGAGAGGTTGAGCATTTCCATGTACTTCGGCTGAACCCGGAAGTCGGAGCCCGGCAACACCCCGACCTCGGTGCAGTACGAGTTCTGCTTCATTGTTTGGCCGGGGCCGGGCGGACTGTCCGGCGGAACGGCGGCCGGGTCGATCGCCGGCGGATTGATCGCGTAGGCCGGTGACCCGGACAGCGCGATCGTGGCCACGATCAGTGTGGTGCCGGCGACTGCGGCCGCACGAAGCGGCCGCAGTCGGCGACTACCGGTAGCGGATCGCGGCATAGACGTTCATCAACCACAATGCCAGCGGGAAAATCGGCAGCAGGCAGAGGTATTCGACCTGCTCCACGAGCTTGCGGAAGAGCGGGCTGTAGATCGTGTTCGGGATCGTCGCCGCGGCTACGAGTCCCGCCGCGGGCAGCAGCACGGCCACGCCGGCAGTCACCGACACAGCGGCCGTCGAGGACAGCACTAGCGAATAGCGCACCACGACCGCACCGACGATCAGGACCGACGTGACCGCGAGGGTGATGGCCTGCCAACGGTCTACGTAGGACCGGCCGCGCAGCATCAGGAATCCCGCAGTGCTGGCGACCAACAGCAGAGGCAGCCAGCGGTCGTGAGCGTGGGGGTCAGACACCCCGGTCAGCGAGACCAGCGTCAGCACACCGAGACCGACCAGAAGTCCGGTGAGGAACGAGCGCGCACGCTCGGCCCGCAGCACCACGTCCTGAATAGAGGCGGGGCCGTCGAGGGTCGGACGGCCGCCGTCGACACCGTGTGCCACGGTCGTCGGCAGGTCGGGACGGGCCTCGAACACCCAGCGGCTGGTGGCTGAGGGGAAGACCGGCAACCGGATGCCGGACAGCCAGCGAGACATCGCCGGAGCGCTGTGGTAGCCGAAGACACAGACCAGCAGGATCGTGGTAAGCAGCGTGACCGCGGCGGTGTCGAACGCCATCCGGCACAGGCTGGCGATGGTCGCGACCAGTGAAACGGTCACGATCGCGGTACCGGTGCCCAGTCGACGGCCGGTGAACCGCAGAATCAGCAGCGCGGCGACGGTGATGACGGCAAAACCCAGCAGCGCGTGCGGCGAGCCGACCGGGCCGGGAGCCGCGGAGGCCGCGGACACCGCCAGTGGCGCGAGTCCGCTCCACAGCAAAATGTCGCCGGCGCGACGGTTCTGCACCGTGTGGGAGCGGCCGAGGATCAGCAGCGCCACGGTGAACACGAGGACCGAGATCACGGCGGCGTAGGGCGCCGGGACCCAGGAGTCGTGGTGCCACCGGAACCAGCCCAGCAGCAGTGATGCGAGGACGACGCCGGATCCGACCATCCCTGCGCCGACCTGGATGGCGACCGTCGGGTTGATCGAGGAGAAGCGCTTGCTGAGGTTGACCGAGACGGCCGTGGAGATGTGCTCGATGACCTGCGAGCGGTGCTCGGTGTCCTCGACGAACCGCAACCAGAGCCGGTCGCCATCGAAGACGTCCTGCTCGGTGAGCGACTGGGTGGCCCGCAGCGGCGTGCCGTCGACCAGGCACAAAGCCCATCGACCGCGCTGCTTGGCTTCCAGCGCCGTGAGGCCCAGTTCCCGCAGTCGGACGTTGACGACCTTCAGCAGTGGGTCGACCATCACCGATATCGGGGCGTTGGCGTCCAGCAGGACGCCGATCTGCACGCCCTCGCCGGCGATGATGCCGATCACGGCCGATTGAGGCGTCGAAAGTGCCTCTGTGCCGGGCTGTGGCGCCTCAGCTACTGCGGTCATCGCTGCACCCCTCTGTCGACGAATTGTGAGTCCATCTGTCTTGCCTCGCTAGGTGGAATCGTGACATCGCGTCACAATTGTTGAGCAGATTCTAAGAGCATTTCGCGGCATCCGCATCTTTGCTAAATGCTGCACTGAAAATCTTTGGCGTGCGCGCTAACTGCGTAACGAATAGTTAAACTCTGCTGTGCGTCTTCCACTCGCCGTAAGGAAGGGTTTCCAGGACGGTCTTCACGCCGACCTGTACCAACTGCGGAGTCGCCGGGCAGATCGCGAGCCAGGCCTCGTTGGAGCCTGCGGTGCGCGCCTGCTGATACATGGCGATCCGGCCGCCCGAACCATCCTTGAGCGAGAGCACCGAGGCGCTGGGCGCCTTGTCGTCATCGCGGTATTGGCGGGCATAGACCGCAGCTTCAGCGGCTGGGTCTGACAACGCCTGGCCGAGAGCGGCCACGGTCGCTGCGCTGATACCCAGCCGGCGCAGATCTCCGCCGGAGAAGACGTTAAACCCGGAACTCTGCCAGGCTTTCGTGATTTCAAGCATCTCATCGAGCGGCACGTTGACCGCGTTGATCGCGGCGGGCTCGGCGTGATGGATCGACTCGAGTGCATCGAAGATCAGGGTCGCGATCGAGGTGGTGTCCGCAATGGCGACGTCGTCGACCGTGATCTCGTCACCGACTCGCACGGCCGAGACCCAGTGCTGGCCGCGACGCGCCAGCAGCACGCGAAATTCGTTGTCCGGGATGTCGCGTGAACCTACCTGCTCCTCGGCGCCACCCTCTTCTTTTTCCTTGACCCCGTAGAGCAGTTTCCCGCGGGACAGCAACGCGACGAGTTCTAGGTCGGGCGCAGCCAGAACACGCATCCGGGCGGCTACCGCGTCATTGACGGTCTCGCCCTCCACGATGCCTTGCTCGCGCATGACCGCCATGCCCGGGTGCTCGTTGAGCCAGTCCATGGAATCCGTGGAGACGAATGGTCGACAGCGCAATTCGGGCGCGACATGGCGAATGTCCAGCAACGCTTGCAGCATCCAGAACCCCTCGACATTGACGGTGATGTCTGTGCGTGTGCTCTGGTCCATTTGCTTCTCTCGTCTCAGTGTTTCTCTGTTATTGCACGACGCGGCAGCACACCTGAATCGGTGTGCTGCCGCGCCCTGCTTTGACTACTGTCAGGCCCAGCTGGAGCCGACGGCGGAGTCCGTGCTCGACATGTTGTTGCCGGCGGTCTGCACCTTCTGGCCGTGGCTGTTCGCCTGCTCGTAGATCGTCTGGAAGTTCCGACCCAGTTGGGTGATGAACTCCTGGCAAGCTACGGAACCCGAACCACCCCAGAAGTCACCGGCAGCCAGCACATCGCGAACGATGGCCTGGTGCTCGGACTCCAATGAAGCGGCCTGGGAGCGGATCATCGCGCCGTGGGCGTCGACATCACCGAACTGGTAACTGATCGACATCTATCTGTCCTCCTGGTTGTGAGAGTTTACGCTGCGAGCGGAGTTAGCTGCTCAGAATCTGCTGAGAGCCCTGCTCTTGGGCCTCGTAGTTGTTCGCGTCGCGGATCAGTCCGTCACGGACACCATGCAGCATGTTGACGATGTTGCGGAAAGCGGTGTTCATCTGGCCCATGGTGTCGTAAGAGGTCGACTGAGCGGTACCGCTCCAGCCGGCTCCGGCGATGTTCTGGCTCGACGCCCACATCTTGCGGGCCTCGTCCTCCACCGTCTGCGCGTGCACGTCGAAACGGCCCGCCATCGACCGCATCTCGTGCGGGTCAGTCATAAAACGTGTAGGCACTTACTTTTCTCCTTGCTTGGGTAGTGATTTCGGATTGGAACGAACGTGCTAGTCGGACTGGTTACCGGAGGTAACCGCCGACTTGGAACACACGGCTGATCCCCCCTTTCCCGCTAACTGGTAACCACTGGGAGTGGCACCACAGTGGGACGGTCCTCATCGACAACACACTCAGCCGGCGGTGGCTGCGTTTGCAGCCTCGGTGGCTGAGTAGGAACCAGCGCTGGTACCCAAGGTGTTGACGAAAGCTTCGTGGATTGCCGCCGCTTGGGCGCTGACCGCCTGGTAGAGCTGCGCATGCGCGGCGAACTGGGCTGCAGTCAGAGCTGAAACCTCATCGGCCGCAGCCGGAATGACGCCCGTGGTGGGAGCCGCCGCGGCCGCGTTCTGGGCGTTCAGACCTGCGCCGATCCCTCCGAGGCTGGTGGCTGCCGCCGACAGGGCCTCCGGCTGAGTGGTCACGAACGACATTTCGACGTCCTCCCGGTTTGTTTTGCCAAATCTTTCCGAGCATGAGAATAGACGCGGGTTCTGCGCTGCGCTGCAGTCGAAGGCGGGTGTTTGCAACTGTTCACCCGGGAGCAACAAC
Source organism: uncultured Actinomycetota bacterium (assembly GCA_963750885.1). Lineage (GTDB taxonomy): Bacteria > Actinomycetota > Actinomycetes > Mycobacteriales > Mycobacteriaceae > Mycobacterium. Next base: position 136,430 of record CAVVSN010000026.1, on the reverse strand, counting down.
TGTTCATCTGCGGTAACAGCCGAGTAACAGGGTCATCTCCGCAAGCGCCGGTCGGCAGCTCGAAAGGGCCCCTGAAGTGCTCAAATCTGTTTGTCTCGATCGGACACCGGCCTCCGCATCCTGATCGTCGCGGTCGCATGTCGCGGAGTGGAGGAGGAAGCGGCATCCCGGTGAATCGAAAAAATCTAACCGCGGATAACGCCGCGCCGCCCGCTTCGCTCACGCCGCCCACTTCGCTCACGCGGCGATCGCGAACCGCGCGCCCAGGCTGACTGCTGCTGCGCAGCGTGGCTCAGCCGAAGCGAAGCGGCAACTCCTTAAGCGCGAAAGTCTTGCTGGGGAACTTGATTTCGGGCTGATAGTCAGGCGCCAACTCGAATTCAGGGATTCTCTTGAGCCATTCGTCGACGATCACGGTCAGCTCCATGCGCGCCAGATGAGAACCCAGGCAGCGGTGCGGTCCCCCGCCAAATCCCCAGTGCCGGTGCACTTTACCGTCCATGGTGAGTTCGTCGGTGGAGATCGAATCGCTGCCGTCCCGGTTGATCAAAGCCATGCACAGGAACACCGAAGAGCCCGCAGGCAACGTCATGCCACCGACGACGACGGTCTCGGTCAGTACCCGGGGCGCCACCGGCGCTGAGGGCTCCAACCGCACGATCTCTTCGATGAAGACCCTGATCTGCCGTGGGTTATCGCGGAGCTGTGCGCGCAACTCCGGTCTGCGCGCCAACTCCAGGAGGCAAAAGCCGATCGCCGCGGTCACGGTGTCCAGCCCCGCCAGAATCAGCAGATGGCTCATGCCCAGCAACTCGAGATCCGTGAAGTTGCCGTTGCTCTGCATCACGGTGGACAACATGTCCGAGCCCGGATTCTCCCGGCGGTATTGGATTGCCTCCGTCAGGTATTTGTACATGGCCTGCGCCGCCGGCGCGATGTCCGCCATCGAGGCAAAGAGATCGTCGGAGAGGACGGCGTTTTTCCAGGCGATCAGTTGGTCACGGTCCTCCAACGGCAGACCGTAGAGGTCCAGGAACACCTGGTAGGGGTAGGTCCTCGCCAAGTCTTCCATCACCTCACATTCGCCGCGGTTGGCGATGGCGTCGATCATGTCGGCGGCGTGACGAACCAGCACCGGTCGCGACTTACTCAGCCCGTGCGGGCTGAAGAACGGCTGCAGGATTTTGCGGTACCGAGTGTGCTCGGGCGGGTCGAATCCCAACGGGATCACCGGGATTGGGCTCCCCGGTGGCTGCAGCGCCAATCGAGCAGAGAAAACATTGGGACTGCGCAATGCTGCCAGCACATCCTCACGGCGGGTGAGGTAGTAGTAGCCGTTCATGAACACCACCGGCCCGGCATCGCGCAAAACCTTCCACCCGGCACCCCGATCAGCGGCCATCGGTAGGGCGAAGTAGTCAAGCCGCGGAAGGTGAAAGCCTTTGCCGTACAGGCTTTCATCAATGGAGCTCATGTACGTGATCTCTCGTCGTCGGTTCGTCTGCTTTGGCCGGCGCCGTGGCGGGCCGGTGACAGTAGACATGGTATGTGGCCCGCCGTGGTTCGGTCGCGTCGTCGCCGCGCCAGCGGGTGCCGATTTGAGCGACGATGGTCGAAATGTCTTTTAGACTCGGCAGTGTGAAGGTTCGTGTGGAGCAGTCGAGGTGCGTTGGTCACGCCCAGTGCTATGCGGTTGACCCCGAGATTTTTCCGATCGACGATTCTGGCTATTCCACTCTCGACGAGCACGAGGTTGCAGCGGAGGACGCGCAGGCCACTCGTGACGGGGTGGCGTCTTGTCCGGAGATGGCGCTGATCCTCGACGAGGATTGACAGCAAGGCTAGAGCACGCCGGCTAGCGGTCACCGTCTGGCGCGGAGTGCGGGAATCGCTTGTGCAACGTCCGCAGCAGGGCGTGAACTTCGTCGATGCGAGCGTGTAGCGCCGTCAGATCGTCAGACGCCCGCGACTCGTCAGGCCCGGGTCGCTGATCGCTATCTCTAGCTATGCGATTCGCGAGCTCCTGTAATTCGACGCCCTCGGCCTCTAGAAGCCGCTCAAATACGCGCGCCTGAGCTATCTCAGCGGGCTGGGCGGGGCGGCGCGGCAGAACGCTTGCTGCACTGTGGGGCGGCGAACCGCTGACAGTCCTCGGGTGTGTGTGGGCCACGTCCCGGGGTCTGCGTGACAGCGCCAGCGAGCCGGATGTCTCGGCATGTTTTGCCATGCATCCCCCTGCCCCCTCGCGATGTTCACCTATCGGCAACCTACGCCACGGCTCTCGCGAGCTTCCAAATACGCCCCAACTGTTCATGTTTGGGCCATGATTCGAGACATCGATGGTTCACCTTCGCTCAGAGGTGACGAGGCCGAGCGTTTTGCGCTTGGCTGCACAACGCTTCTGGGGTGTCACGCCGCGACGTGACACCCCAGAAGGCGTGAAGTTAATCTTCCTTTAGCCGGCTGACGGCGGGCGGGGCATCACCGTGGGTTTGAACCCATAACGTGGGCCCGAGCCGAAGCCACCGGCTCTGGTACCGGCCAGCGGCATACCGCCGAGCAGGTTCCCGTTCCCACCAGCGGCCTCCGGGGCGGCGACCACATGGCTGACCATCTGAACCCTTGCGGGGCCGCCTGCGGAGTTGCACCGACCCACGATGCCGGCACCGCCAGTTTGCCGATCGAACCGCCCCCGCCCGAAATGGCGGACACCGCATGCGCGCCGGCACCCGCCGCTCCAGCAGCACCGCTGCCGAGCCCGGCTCCCAGGCCACTCAAGCCGTGCAGTGCCGGGGCGGCAGCTGCAGGAGCAGCCCCACCCAGCATTCCGGCGCTCTTCGCGATCTGAACGCCGAAGTTGCCCATACCAACGCTGAAGTACGGCAGACCCTCGGTGTTGTAGAAGAAGCTGGCGTACGGCGAGTAGTTGGTCACCAACGCCGAGAGGTTTGTGGGCAGGACGCTCGTTCCGAACAAGAAGCTGTAAAGCGACTGAAGCGGCGTCAAGGTGGCCGACGGGCTGGCCGCAGGCGACGCAAGGCTCTGCAGCGAGCTTCGGCATCGACGAGGTCAGCTGCTGCAGCACTGACTGGCTGCTGGTGGCTGCCGACGTACCTGTTGCCGAGCTGACAGCAGCGGCTTGACTAGCCGTGCCGCCGGGATCGGTGGTCGCGGCCGGCGTGGCGAACGGCGTTACCTTTGCGGATGCCGCCGATTGGCCCGCGTAGCCGTACATGGCCGCGGCGTCCTGTGCCCACATCTGGCCGTACTGCGCTTCGAGCTGTGCGATCAATGACGTGTACTGGCCGAAAATGTTGGCCTGCGTCGCCGCAGCCGTCTCTGCGCGGTTAGCTGCGATCATCGGCGGCGGCACCGTCGCCGCGAATGCCTGCTCGTATGCCGCGGCGGCAGTGCGGGCTTGAGTCGCGGCCTGCTCGGCCGCGGCGGCCGTCTCCTGCATCCACGTCACGTACGGCTGCGCCGCACTGGCCATCGCCGTGGAGGCCGGGCCATTCCAGCCATCGTTGGCGAGTTGCGTGATCGTCGTCTCGTAGCCTTGCGCAGCCGACTGAAGCTCAGCGGCCAGGCCGTTCCATGCCGACGCGGCAGCTTGCAGCGACGACGAACCTGGGCCCGTATACATCCGGGCCGAGTTGACTTCCGGCGGTAACGCCCCGAAATCCACCATTGAAATACCTCCTAGCCGGCCGCAGCCGCGTTGGCGGCCTCGGTGGCTGCGTAGGAACCGGCGCTGGTGCCCAACGTGTTGACGAAAGCTTCGTGAATCGCCGCGGCCTGCTGGCTGACGGCCTGGTACAGCTGGGCGTGCGCGGCGAACTGAGCCGCTGTCAGCGCCGAAACCTCGTCGGCGGCAGCGGGAACCACTCCCGTGGTCGGAGCCGCTGCAGCCGCGTTCTGGGCGTTCAATCCAGACCCGATTCCCTGCAGGCTGGTGGCCGCTGCCGATAGTGCTTCCGGCTGTGTGGTCACGAACGACATCCGGTCTCCTCCTTAATAACCTTGCGCGTCTACGACCTTGGGCAAGGTCGTTCGGTTGAAAGGCTAGATGGTCACGCTCGGATAAAGCCCCTGCCGACCTAACTGTTCACGACTGGACGGAGAGTATTCACCCCCCGATATCGGCCGTTCATCTCGAGTTCGACAAACCTTCCAGCCTGCGGTAATGCTTCGATTGGACCGGCCTCCCGAACCTACGTAGGTCCGGCCCGCCCGACTGCCGTCCGACCACCCGTGGTCCTCGTCGAGATCGTCGGAGCGGGCTTTCGCCACAAGCACTCTCGGTATGCCGAGAGCCACCCAACGCTACGAGCGCGTCGCGGCCGCCCCGCACCATCCGGACGCCACGTTGCGGCCTGGGTGCCACTACGCCGAGGACATCCGCGACGCGGGTTGCGGCCCGCTATCACGCCCACACGGAGCAGGCTGGGCGGCCAATCACGAGGAAATACAATGCCTTTGGCGCCACTAGGGCTCCGGGCGCCATAGCCGCGGGCGCATAAGGCCATGGCGGCTCAACCGCGCCGACCGACCGTGATCGCGGATGCACCCAATCGGGTGTAGGCGGTGGATTTTCAGGTCGACGTCACCGCCGCCGGGTGGCCGATCACGATCGTTTCGATCGTCGACGAGCACCACGCGAGAGTGTTTGGGCGGGACGGTCAAATGCGGTTTCTACCAGTGAGCACCTGATCGGGATATTCCGTCGCCTGGCGATTGAGCAAGACACCGTACCGGCGGTGCCGCCGTCCGACAAGGGCGACGAATTAGCCTGCCGCCCTACGGCGTTACCCTCCTATGGGCGGCTTGGGCATCACGGCATGCTTGATCCCGTACTTCACCATGTACCCGGCGCCGCGGCGTCCAGCACCGGCTCCAAGGCCGGCGTTGGGAGACATCGGAATTCCGTTGAGCATTCCATTCGACTGCGGTGCGATAGAGCGTGCGGCGTTGACCAACTTGGCTTCTTCCATCGCCGCGGGCGACGCCCCTTGCCAACTCGCGGGCACCGACAGCCGCCCGAGAGTGCTGGCCTCGCCCATCTGGGCCGACACGCTGCTGGCCGTAAACGGCGCGCCGCTTACGCCTGCGGTGCCAAGGGGTGGAAGGGCCGGTGTCGGCAACAAGCCTGCACCAGCTGCACCAGCCGGGTTGAAGAGCGCCGCTGCCTGAGAGGGGTAATCAACTGCTGGCCGAGACCGAAACCGAAGTTTGCGAGACCGACCGCGAAGTAGGCCTGGAAGATCTGCCTCAACGAGTTCAGGTTGCCGCTCGATCCGCCTTGAAGCCAAGGCCCAAACCGCCGGTCGGGAATTGGGTGACGGTGTTCTGATAGAGCTGCGTGAGCCAATCGACCAGCGTGGTCGGGGGGGTCGCCGCGGGCAGCGCGGTGGTCGCGGCCGTCTGAGTGGTTGTGGCGGGCGCCGACGACGCCGCGTTCTGCGCCACCGTCGCTGCTTGGCTGGCCGGCGTAGCGGCAGCCTTGGCAACCGCGTCAGCCTGGCTGCTCGTCCCGTTATCGCTGGTCGTCTGTGGGGGTTCCACGAACGGCGTCACCTGCGAGGCAACCATCGAGGCGCCCGTGTAGCCGTACATGGCTGCGGCGTCCTGCGCCCACATTTCGGCGTACAGGGCTTCATTGATCATGATCGCGGGGGTGTTCTGACCGAAGAAGTTGGTGGCGACCAGGGCGGCCAGCAGCGCGCGGTTGGCCGCGATCACCGGCGGCGGCACCGTCATCGCGAAGGCCGCCTCGTATGCGGCCACGGCGGCACGAGCGTGGTTGGCGGTCTCCTCGGCTTGTGCGCCGGTGGAGGTCAACCAGTTGATGTACGGCGTGAGCGGCGGAAATCATCGCCGCCGACGTGGGGCCGACCCACGCGTTGCTCGTCAGCTCCGCCAGCGCGGATCCGTAGCCGCTGGCCGCGAAGCCCAACTCCGCAGCCAGGCTGTCCCAGGCCTCAGAGGCCGCCAACAGCGGGCCGGGTCCGGGACCCGAATACATCCGACCCGAATTGACCTCTGGCGGCAATAGGGCGAAGTCAAGCACTAGAAACCTCCGTCAAAATGCCAAGATTGCGTCTGCCTGTCACCCGCCGCATGGAAGCGGCGGCGTGCGGCGTGGTCTTGAACTGGTCAGCAATCGGCGGGATCTGGTGGATAACCGCCTGATCGATGTCGATGTGCGGAACGCGGTGTGTGGCCACAGACGAAATGCGCTTTCTTTCCTCGGTAACCCTCAGCGTCAAGAACATTGAGCGCCGATGCTCATCACTGAACAGTCGCTGGCTGAGACATTAGATGGCCGCGCGAGCGATCCGCGACGACGATGCCGACTATTCATTCCTGATCAAGCAGTGTTCATCCGCGATCAACTGTTGTTCAGTCAATGTTCGGTTCCGGGCCACCGGATGGCCGCAATGACGCCGCTATCCGGCTGCCGGTGTGAAGGGGATCACGGTCGAGCGAAGCTCGAATCGCGTCGGTGTCGCAGCGCCCCCGCGCCCGCCCATATTGGCCACCGGCATCATCGGCGGCATGGCTGATTGCGTCCCTGTCGGCGCGGCCGCGACGGACGGGCGCCACCGAGGTGCATCGCCGTTCCGGCTGTGGTCACCGACGGCCCCGCACCGGTCCAGGCTGGATGGCACCGACAACGCGCCGACCGACGTGGCCTGGCCCATGCCCGCCGAGAGAGACGGGACGCCGGCGCCGAGGCCCGTCGAACCAAGCGCGCCGGGCTCGACACGAGACCGACCGCCTGGGCAGCGCCCAACTCGTTGGCGGCCGTCGTCGCGGCCTTGGCCGCGGTGGCCGTGCTGCCCGCCGTGAACAGCTTGGACAGCATGCTCATCGGCATCGACGCGAACTTCATCGGTGTGCTGAGTTCGTTGAGCAACGAGGTTGCCGACGTCGAGGACGTCGACGAATCGGTCGCCGTGGAGGCGACGCTGTCGAGGGCTTGCGGCGACGCGAGGGTCTGCAGGGCCTGAGGCAATCCCGAAATCACCTGCGGCCCAGAGGACATGATCGTGTCGAGGTCGGTTCCGCTGGACGTCCCGGCGGATTGAACGGCTGCGACGGACTGGCTTACCAGGCCGCTGGAATTGGTGGTCTGCGGCGGCGTGGTGAACGGGTTCACTTGCGACGCGGTCGCCGAGGCGCCGGCGTAGCCGTACATCGCGGCAGCGTCCTGGGCCCACATTTCCGCGTAGAGCGCCTCTGTCGCAGCGATTGCCGGGGTGTTCTGCCCGAGGACGTTCGTCGCCACGAGCGCCGCCAGCAAGCTCCGGTTGGCGTCGATCATCGGCGGCGGAACCGTTGCGGCAAAGGCGCTTTCGTAGGCGCTGGCCGCTGCGGTTGCTTGCGCGGCTGTCTGCTGGGCCTGATCGCCGGTGGCGCTCAGCCACGTGACGTACGGGGCTGCGGCTGCGGCCATCGATATCGAACTAGCGCCGGTCCATGCTCCCCCTGCCAGGTCGAGACGATCGAGCCGTAACCGGATGCCGCGTACGTCAGCTCTTCGGCCAGCGACTGCCAGGCTGCTGCGGCGGCCAACATCGAGCCCGGTCCAGGGCCGGCATACATGCGCGCGGAGTTGATCTCCGGTGGTAGAGCTCCGAAATCCAGCACGGCCCAACGCCTTACCCGGCGGCCGCGGCGTTCGCGGCCTCGGTGGCTGCGTACGAACCGGCGCTGCAGCTCAGTGTGTTGGCGAACATGTCGTGGATCACCGCGGCTTGCGCGCTGATCGCCTGGTACATCTCGGCATGGGTGGCGAACTGGGCAGCAGTCAACGCCGAGACCTCGTCCGCCGCCGCGGGCAGCACACCCGTGGTCGGCGCGGCCGCAGCGGTATTCTGCGCTGCCAGACTCGAACCGATGACCTGCAGATTATCTGCGGCCGCAAATCAATTCGGTCGGCTGCGCATTCACAAATGACATCTGGCACTCCCCTCACAACAACACCCACCTGTCACTAGTTAGAGACGTTAACTAGGAAATATGGGCTGCTGGCATGCCGAAGCTATGCGCCTGCTATGAAACGTCTGGCATCGTGTTCGAGCGGCCGTCGTGCGCGCCGCTGCTCACCCGCGCACAAAAAAGTCCCCCCACCTATACCGGCAGAGGGACTTTTTCGAGATACAGCTATCGACGCAGCTCCGTGGCTGCGACCTGGACGAACACCCCGGTGTCCTCGGCCATCAGCAGACCACGACCGCGGGGCAGTGGCCCACCCTTCATCTTGCCGCGGATGAAACCCTCGTCGGGGTCGGCGTCCATGACCAGCAACGGCGAGTTGGCCTGAGCCAGCGCCCGCAGCATCGGGTCGCTGCCGGCCGAAGACCATCCACCGAAGGTGCGGGTGACGATCACGTGCAGGCCGACGTCGGCCGCCCGGGTGACCCACGGTGCCGCCTTGTGCAGCGGCGAGTCGAATCCTGGCGGCAGCTGCTGCACGTCATCGATGACCAGGAAGATCTCCGGTCCGGTCCACCAAGCACGGGACAGCAGCTCTTCGGCCGACAAGCCCGGCGGGGGCTCGCGCTGGGCCAGCACCTGGCCCAACGCGTCCATCATGGCCGAGACGCCGTCGAGGTTGTAGGCGAACTTCTCGACGTAGTCGGTGCCCAGCGCGGTCAGCAGCTGACGACGCGGGTCGACCAGCCACACCTGTGCCGACGGCCGTGAGGTCGGTGGCGCAATGGCTCGCTCCCGGCTCATACACCCGCCCGATCTCGGACATGATGGTTGCCAGCGTGGTCGTACGACCACATTCGCGTCGACCGGTCACCATCAGGTGCGCGTTCTCGGCGAAGTTGAGGTACACCGGCTGCAGGTCCAATTCGTTGATGGCCCAAGCAATTCCACCGGCGCCGACGTTCTGGCGCCGATCGGCCTGCGCCAGCGTCCGCACCTGATCCAGGCCGAACTTCGCGGGAAGCCGGCGCACCGGAGGTGCCTGGCCGACCGCGATCTGGCTCACCGCTGCCGCAACGCTGTCGGAGGCGAAGACGTTGTCCGGGGTGTCGGACAGCGCCGGCCTGGCCACCAGCGTGTGCAGGCCGGATTGCGGATCGCTGTCCAGTCGCACGTAGTTGACCGCGACCATGCCGCGGCCCGGCTTGACCGGAACATCCTTGGCGAACCGCGAGCGCACCAGCTTGGCGTCTTCGACCGCAGCCAGACGCAGCTCGATCCGGGATCCGAAACCGCTACGCACCGGCGGCCGCAACTCCGACTCGCGGTCGGCTGTAGCCATCACGTGGATACCGAACGACGGACCCTGGTTGATGACCAGGTTGATCTGCTCGATCAGCACTTCGTTCTCTTCGGCGAGCGCCCGGTAGTTGTCGATCACCAGGAAGACGTCGCCGAAGCCGTCGTTGGGTACGCGGCCCGCTTCCCCACCGAACTTGCGTCGCCGGAAGACCTCCATCGACGGCACGTCGAACTCGAGGAAAGTGTGCTTGCGCTCGCGGAGCAGCGCCAGCAGCTCGGCCACCGTGCGCCGAACGCCGTACGGGTCGGTCGGTCCAACGACCTCACCGACGTGCGGCAGACCGGACACCGTCGTCAGCGCGGTGCTGCTGTAGGCAAGCACGTAGAACTGAACCTGCTCCGGCGTGTGGGTCAACGCGGCGGAGGTGATCAGCGTCTGCAGCGCGGTGGTCTTGCCCGATCCACCGGCGCCCAGGATCAGCACGTTGGAACCGGGTCCCGAGGTGTCCACCGTCCACGGCGGCTGGTCGTGCTTGAACGGCCGGTCGATGACGCCGACCGGGAAGACCAGGTCGGTTCTCGTGCCGTACTGCTCCTGCCACGGCCGATCCAGGAAACGGTTGACCAGGGCCTCGATCGCCACCGGCTTCTCCAGCGGAGGCTGCCACAACCGGTAAGGCTCGAAGTCGATCCGTCGGAGCTGATCGATGATCACGGTGCCGACCTTCGGCGTCCTGATCGCCTGTTCTTCCTCTTCCTCCTCGACCACGTCGGCTCCGAAGCCACCGAAGGCCTCGCCGTTGTCACCGTTGGTCAGGGCATTGAACTCATCCGGCTCCGTGACGGCGACCTCGACCGGCGTGAAGCCGGTCGTAAACAGTTGCGGCCGAATGTAATCGACGGAGTGGGTCAGCATCGCCGGCCCGTTTTCGTCGAGCGAGACGCCGCGGCGATAGTCGCGCCACAGAAACTCGGCCTGGAATCGAACGATCTCGTCGAGGCTCTTACGGAAGTAGCCCAGGCCGGCCTGCGCAGGCAGGTTGACGGCATTGGGCACACCGGCGGCCTGTGCCGCACCGGCGGTACGTGCTTTCAGCACCAGCCGGTAACCCATGTTCTCCATGAGCTTTTCGGCCCGGCTCTCGATCGTCTGCGAGGCCATCATCAGGTGAATCCAGTAGGCACGACCCTGCCGGCCGATGGAGTCCAGCACGTCGACCGCGGTCGGCATGATGCGGAACCACTCGTAGAACTCGTCGATGACGACCACCAGCATCGGCAGCGGCGGAATGTCCTGACCGCGCGCGCGCATCCGGGAGCGCATCTCGTTGTATTCCTTGGCGTCGTCGACACCGGCGTTGTCGCAGAACGACTTTCGACGGGCGATCTCACCCCACAGCGAGTCCAGGAACCGCTCCATGAGGGCCTGGTCTTCTTCGAGGTCGGTGATGATGCGCGACACGTGCGGGACGCCGCCGAACGGCTTGACCGCGGACCCACCCTTGAGGTCGGCGAGCACGAACTGCAGCTCGTCCGGCGGATGCGACAGCATCAACGACTCGAGGACGGTACGCACCAGGGTCGACTTACCGGAACCGGTCGTTCCCGACATGACGCCGTGTGGGCCGTCGCCGCCTTCGTCGAGGGACTTCATGTCGAGGAACAGCAGTTCGCCGTTGTCGGAGCGGTTACCGAACGGGATCCGCAGTCGGGAGCGACTGGTCAGCGCGTCGCGCCGGCTGGCCCACAGGCTCTCGAAATCGATCTCCGAAGGATCGTTGATTCCGTAGTAGGACAGGATGTCCCGGGCGCCGATCTGGGCGACCCGCTGGCCGATCTCCTCGTAGGCCTCGGCCAGCCGCCAGCGGGCAACCCGCTGCGCGAACTGCTCAGCCTCGGACTCGGTGACGTCGTCGGCGAGAGCGAAGAACCACCGGTTGTCGTCGATCACCATCCAGGTGTCGCGGTCGCGGGGCAGCGCTTCGATCACACCGATGTCGTTGGTGAACTTCAGCACCCGCTCGGGGTTGCCGGTCCACAGCGCAGAGCCGGTCAGGTCGAAGAACGTCACACCGTCGACACCGTCGACGCTGATGACGTACTCCCATTGCGGGTCGTCGACGTCGGAGATGATCACGTGATGCGGTGTCGGCGTCTCGGCCGACGAGCTTGCGTGGCGAGGCGTGAAAGATCCACGCCCGGCGAACAACTCGGCCTGGTCGGCGGCGAACTCGCGCACCGATCCGTAGACCATTCGGGCGTTGCCGGCGGCGTCGCGGCGACGCGGGTCACCGAAGTGCGGCAGCCACTTGACCCAGTCCCACTTACTCATGTCGGACGTGACCACGATCATCTGAAGGTGGTCGGGGCCATGTGAGAAAGCCAGCTGCAGGATGAGGGCCCGCATCATGCCCATCGCCTGCTCGCGATTACCGATGATCGCGTACCACGGCTCGACGAGCAGCGAGACCATCTTGGGCAGGTTGTAGACGACGCTCTGGTAGCGCCCGAATTCCTGCAGGGCCTTACCGGTTACCGGCTCGAGTTCGATGTCGGTCGGCATGTTCTGCGGCTCGCCCCAGGTCACCTCGGGGCGGGTCATGCCCACGCCGATGCGGGCGATACCGAAGTTGAGATCCTTACCGTCCGGTTTGCGCTCCCACATCCGGGGCGAGCCGACCGCGGCGGCCAGGGTCGTCGGCTACGGGTGGAACCACCGGTAGTTGGCGTCCATGCTGTCGGCGGACTCGTTCGCGGTCTCGCGCAGCATGTCCAGCATCAGCATGAACTGGGCGCGCATCGCGTCCAGCTTTGGCCGGCTCATCTGCTGCTGACCGCCGCCCATCCGGCCGAACATCATCATGCCCACGCCGCCGATCATGAAGATCGGGAAGATCGAGCCGGCTCCCAGGAACATCCGCGAGCCGTTGGCCACTGTCATACCGACCATTCCGGCCAGCAGACCGACGACCAGCACGCCGACCACGATCAACCACCAGGGCTTGCCTTCGGGCGGCGGGACACTCAGCGGTGTCGGAAGGACGATGTTCTCCGGCCTGACGGCAGGAGCCCGGTCCGGAGTCGGACGTGCGAAACCTTGCTTCATCTGGGTACCACCAACTCTGCGGGGTTCATATCGGTCGGGAGGGTGTCGTGACGCACCAACGCATCGGCGCGGGATAGCGCGGGACCGGGTGCCAGGAGACGCAAGGCAACCCATGGCGCCGGGCCCGGCTCAGTTGTCAGCCCCAGTGCGGAACGGGAATCGCGGGTGTTCTCGACGCCGAAGCGCGCACCGGAACTCGTGAGCCACCAGAGCGACTCGGCGGTGCTCGATCCGGGGTCATTGCCAGTGACGACGACCCAGTTGCCGGCCTCGGGGCCGAAGAAGACCTTGTCGGCTTCGCGGCCGGAGGTGTCGGCCTTGACCAGCGACACAACCTTGTCGGTGGATCCGTTGGGAATCGGGATCGTCGGCCCGGAAATCACCTGAATGCGGGCGCGTTCCTCACCGGCGGTCTTCTGCCACCACCAGCACGTCGCGGGATTCTCCTTCAGATCCACCGGGCTCAGCGGTGCGTCGGGGTACGCCGACAGGTCCAAGCCGTTGACCACCGGCATCTTCGCCAGCGACGCGGGAGCCACCACCACCGGTGAATTGCCGGACGGGGTGCCGGCGTTCTGCAGGATCTGGGCGACCACCGGGTTGACCGTCTGCACACCGTCGCCCAATACCACTGAATACTGTTGCGGCCCGCTGATTTGCGGCGTCACGATCACGGTTCCGATCGGGCCGGGTGCACCGGCGAACTCGGCCGGCTTGCCGGCGTCCGGCACCTTCGGCACCGTCAGCTCAGGACCGACCGGCAACGCGTCGTACAGCGCCCGGCTCATCGGGTGCGCCTGGCTCACGTTTTCCGGGGTCAAGCCCAGCGGCAGCAACACCGCGCGGTTCATCGAGTCGATGCGCGACCGACGGCTCTGCCGGACCACGTAGGTGTCCTTCTCGTACCTGAGCACCACGGCGTCGGATCCGTTCAGCACGCGGCGGCGGTTCGAGAGGTCGGGTGTGCCGTCGATGACGGTGACCGTCACCGGCGATACCGCACCCACGCCGACCGTCGGCGTCACGGAGTCGCACACCAGCCACGACGACGTCGCCGGTGTGGTCGGGGAAAACTCCGACGGTGCGCCGGGGATACCCACCAGCGGACCGTGTGGCTGTTGGGCGATCTGGCTGCCGCGCACCTTGTGCGGGTTGTCCGCGCGGCCCGCGATCAGTCGCGCCGACGCCAGGTTCAGTGCGGGATATATCTTGTCGCCCACCTTGACGTACAGCGCTCCGGAGTCGCGGTCGGCGATGATCGGCGACTCGTTGAGCTGGCCCGACGGGCTGATGAATGAGTACAGCAACGCGCCCAGGCAGCACACCAGCGCGGCTGACACCGATGCGACCACCGCCAGCGTCTGACGCCGGCCGGGCTCGATTTCCATCCGCACCCGCCAGCGCGTCAACGCCATGGCGGTGCGCCGGGCCAGGAACTGGTAGCCCGTCACCTGCGTCCGGGTGGACAGTCCTAGGCCGTAGCCCGAACCCCGCTGCTGGTCACCGGCCATGTTTGCTCACACTCCAGGCAGACGCAGCGACGAGCTGCGGTGTAATCCCACGATTCACAGGGCTAACGGTAGGGCACCCCGCGCGACCTCGCCACGCGAACGTTCGAGCGCGAACGGTGTTCACGCCCATGCCTGCTGTGGTTTGGGCCACAGTGCGCTCACCTGCCAATTGGTAGTGGGGAGACTCGACGAATCTTCACTGCGCATGGTACGGCCACCAGTAAACTCGGCCCGCCCAAACGACGACGTCGATGTGAACACTCGGGTCGCATTCACGCCATCTCGCCAAGCAAGATGGCGGTATGAGCCAAATGGCGTCGTCGTTGGTCGAACTCGCGGGTCGATTCGGGATCTCCACTTTTTACGAAGACTGGAGTGGTCGGCGGATCGACGTCCCAGAAACCACTCTGGTAGCCGTGCTGGCCGCACTCGGCATCGCTGCTGCCGATGAGTCGGAACGCAATGCGGCCCTGACCGCGCACCTGCGAGCCCACTGGTCACGCGCCCTGCCTCCGACCGTCCTCGGGCAGGCCGGCGCGCAGACGAAGTTCTGGGTGCATGTGACGCACGGTCAGCCCGCTGACGTATCGGTGGAGCTCGAAGACGGGACCGTCCGCACCGGACTGCGGCAGGTCGACAACTTCACCCCACCGTTCGACCTCGACGGCCGCCGGGTTGGTGAGGCCAGCTTTGTGCTGCCCGACGACCTGCCGCTGGGATATCACCGTGTGCATCTGCGTTCCGGCGGCGACGAGACCAGCGCCGCGCTGATCGTGACGCCGGCCTGGCTCGGCGTACCGGAACGCCTCGGCGCCCGTCGCACCTGGGGGTTGGCCACTCAGCTCTACAGCGTCCGCTCCCAACAGTCCTGGGGCGTCGGCGACCTCACCGACCTCGTCGACCTCGCGGTCTGGTCGGCATCGCAGCATGGAGCCGGGTACATCCTGGTCAATCCTCTGCACGCGGCAGAGCCGAGTCCCCCGATGGAGCCGTCGCCCTATCTGCCGACGTCGCGCCGGTTCGTCAATCCGTTGTACTTGCGGGTGGAAGCGATCCCGGAGTTCGCGCAACTGTCCAAGCGCGGTCGGGTTGGGCGGCTGCGCGACGGCGTCCAGAAGCGGGCGGCCGCGCTGGACTCGATCGACCGCGACGGCGCGTGGGCGGCCAAACGGGAAGCGCTGGAGTTGGTGTACGCCGTACCGCGCACCGTGGGTCGCGATTTGGCGTTTGCGGCGTACCGGGTTCGCGAAGGTGAGGCCCTCGACGACTTCGCCACCTGGTGTGCGCTGGCGGAAAAGCACGGCAGCGATTGGCATCAGTGGCCCAAGTCGGTGCGGCATCCCGGGGCGGACGGCGTCCCGAAGTTCGTCGAAAAGCATTCCGCGACAGTTGATTTTCATCGGTGGCTGCAGTGGCAACTCGACGAGCAACTGGCCGCAGCGCAGACCCGGGCGGTGTCGGCCGGGATGTCGTTGGGCATCGTGCACGACCTCGCGGTGGGAGTGCACCCCAACGGGGCCGACTCTTGGGCGTTGCAAGACGCGCTGGCGCTCGGTGTTTCGGCCGGCGCGCCGCCGGACGAGTTCAACCAGTTGGGTCAGGACTGGTCGCAGCCGCCGTGGCGTCCGGATCGGCTGGAGGAGCTGGAGTATCAGCCGTTCCGAGCTCTCATCCGCGGAGTATTGCGACATGCCGGCGGCGTGCGGATCGACCACATCATCGGCTTGTTCCGGTTGTGGTGGATTCCGCAGGGCCAAGCGCCGACCCAGGGCACGTACGTGCGTTACAACCACGAGGCGATGATCGGCATCGTGGCGTTGGAGGCGTATCGCGCGGCGGCGTTGGTGGTCGGCGAAGATCTCGGCACGGTCGAGCCGTGGGTCCGCGATTATCTGCGCGCGCGTGGCGTACTGGGTACCTCGATTCTGTGGTTCGAACTCGACCGCGACGGATCCGGTGGCCCGCTGCCGGCCGAACGGTGGCGCGAATACTGCCTGTCGTCGGTGACCACGCACGACCTGCCTCCCACTGCCGGTTATCTGGCGAATGAGCATGTGCGTCTGCGGGATTCGCTGGGACTGTTGACACGTCCGGTGGACGAGGAGCTCGCGGCCGCCGAGGCCGAGCGGGCCGCCTGGCTGGATGAGTTGCGCCGAGTCGGCCTGCTTTCGAAACACGCAGACGAAGAGCAGACCGTGCTGGCCCTGCACCAGTACCTGGGCCGCACACCGTCGCGACTGCTCGGACTGGCGCTCACCGACGCGGTCGGTGACAAGCGCACCCAGAATCAGCCCGGCACCACCGACGAATATCCCAACTGGCGTGTCCCACTGAGTGGACCCGACGGTCGACCGATCGCGCTCGAAGAGGTGTTCACCGACCATCGCGCGATCGCCCTGGCCGAGGCCCTCCGGGCGCAGACGGGCGGCGGTGTCACCGGGCTCACCTGTTAGCTTCGACGTGCCATGAAGCCATTGAAGTTCGGCGTGGTCGCTCCCGTTGCGGCCGGGGTCACCGCGGACCCGCGTTGGATGGCGGCCTTCGCGCGGCACCTCGAGGCTTGCGGCTTCGAGTCGATCGTCGCGGTCGAACACACTGTTCTTGCGACCAAGTACGAGAGCGTCTACCCCTACGATCCTTCGGGGCGGGTGGAGTTGGCGCCGGACTGCCCGGTCCCCGATCCCCTCGACCTGCTGTCGTTCCTGGCCGCCCACACCGAACGGCTCGGGTTGGCGACCGGGGTGCTGGTGCTGCCCAACCATCATCCGGTGGTGCTCGCCAAACGGGCGGCGACGGTAGATGCGTTGTCGGAGGGGCGGCTTCGGCTGTGCGTAGGGGTCGGTTGGCTACGAGAAGAGATCGAGGCCTGCGGCACCGAATTCGAGACTCGCGGGCGTCGCGCCGACGAGCAGCTGGCGGTGTTGCGGGCGCTGTGGGATCGACAGACCGGCGGCGTCACCCATCGCGGTGAGTTCTTCGAATTCACCGACGTGGTCTGCAGCCCCAAACCCGGTTTAGGCAAACATCTTCCGGTGCACATCGGTGGGCACAGCAAGGCTGCAGCGCGGCGGGCCGGGCGGCTCGGTGATGGCTTCCAGCCGTTGGGCGTGGCCGGTGCGCAACTGGCGGACCTGCTGGCGGTGATGCAGAACGAGGCGATCGCTGCGGGCCGTGATCCGGCCGAAATCGAGCTGACGCTGGGTCATTCGGTCAGCAAAATTGATTTTGAGCGGGCGCAGCGGCTGGCCGCCCAGGGCGCCGACCGGGTTGTGCTGGCCATGCCGCCGATCGCGGATCTCGCGCAAGCCAAGGACGAGCTGTCGGCCTGCGCCCAACGACTGTCCCTGACGACGTGACGCTCAGCGCAGACGATCGGGTGGCGCTGAGCGATCTGGTGCACCGCTACGCGGCCAGGATTGACGACCGGCAATTCGACTTGGCAGCGGATCTATTCACACCCGATGCGGAGCTGATGTTGCCCGACCCGCCGGCGACTCTGCAGCCGATCCAACGGCAGTACGGACACGTCGCGATCAGTGCGGCGATCGCCGCGGTCGCGTCCACGATCCGAACTCAGCACGCCATCGTCGGTGAGGTGTACGACGCCGGCCCCCGCTCGGGTGTTGCTCGCGGCCGTGTCGCCTGCGTCGCGCACCACTGGGTCCGCCACGACGACCAGACCCGCGCCGTGACCTGGCATCTGCGCTACGAGGACGAGTATCGACGCGACGCCGATGCGAAGTGGCGAATTCTCCGTCGCGTGTTGACGATTGACGCGATCGACACCCGGCCGATCCGTCAGGTTCGGCCCGACGCGTCAGCCTGAGCGCCTGTCAGCCCTGACGGCCGAGTTCCGCGGCCTGTTCGAGCAGATCGGCGGCACGAGCCAGGCTTTCCGACGGCGGGGTCATCTGTCGGGCGACTGCTGTGGCTCGGATCGCGTACTGCGGGGTCAAAATCGCGCGCAGATCCGCGCTGAGTGAATCGAGGGTCGACTCCGAAAAGGAGCTTCCGAAGCCGACTTCCAGATGCGCGACAGACGCTGCCCACACCGGTTGATCCAGTCCACTCCACAGCACCAGGTTCGGCACTCCGGCCCGCAAGCCGGCGGCGGTGGTACCCGCGCCGCCGTGGTGGACGACGGCGCGGCAGGCCGGAAAAACAGCGGCGTGGTTCACCTCACGCACGATTTTGACCTGATCCGAGCCCAGAGCTCCGTCAAAGTAGTTCGCGCCCAAGCAAATCAATGCCCGCGCATCGACCCGTGCGCACGCCGCGCTGATCACCGCGACCATGTCGTGCGGGTTCGCGACCGGCATGCTGCCGAAGCCGAAATACAGCGGTGGTGACCCGTCCGAAATCCACGACAGCACGTCCTGGTCGGCGTCAGTTGGTAACTGCAGCGTCAGCGCCCCGACGAACGGCCGCCGCTCGGCGCTGTCTGCCCATTCGACTGCCATTCCGGGCATGCAGATTTCGTCGTAGGCCTGAATCTCCAGAGCTCGACCGGAATGCAGGCCGGGGGGATCCTTGGTGCAGGATCTGAGGCGGGAAGAAGTGCAGTGCCGCCAGTGGAATGCGGTAGTGCTCAGCGACTTTAGCGACCGTCTCCTGCTCGGTGGCGCCCGCTACCAGGAGATCGGCGCCATCTACCAGGGAGACCAATGTCGCAGTCTTCTCCGAAACGACCTGGGTCACGTACTCGACTGCTTGCGGGATGGCGCTCAGCGGGTCCCCCAGCATGCGGGTGAAGTCCTCGTCGCTGAGGAGCTCCTGCCAATCGCGCCCATACCGATCGGTCGCGAGTGCCGTCGACTCGATATATGCACGTAGATCCGGTGGAACTGTCAAGGCCATCCGCACGTCGTGCCCTCGGCGCCGCAACTCCCCCGCCACCGCGATACAGGGTTCGGTGTCGCCGCGACTGCCGTAGGCGGCGAGGACGAGCTTCACCGGCACAATTTAACCCGCGATCAGGCGCCTCGGTCGCGCGGTATCAGAAGCTTTGTCTCAGCCGGTCTTCGGCAGCGGAATGCCTTCGCTGGTGGTGAATTCGGCGTCGTCTTGCGCCGAGAGCCCGAGAGACACCACCGACCGGGCGAACAGGGCATCGGTCAGGTATGCGAGCGTGACCGCCCAGCGGTTGACGCCTCGCGGGATGGCATAGAGGTGATAGGCCCGGGCAACGACCTTGGCCGGAAAACCCGACAACGGAATCTTCAGTGGGTTCGCCACCGCCCGGTGCGGTCCGAGGTCGACAACCAATCCCATGTCGTGGTGTTTGTATTCGCGCGCTTTACCGTGTCCGAGGCTGGCGGCGACGTTCCTGGCGAGCGTCTTGCCCTGGCGGGTGGCATGCTGCGCTGTCGGTGGGGTGATCTTGCCCGGCTGGGTCAGATCGGGCACCGCGGCCGCATCGCCAGCAGCGAAGACGTCGGGATGTCCGGGAACCGCGAGATCGGTCTGCACCTTCAGCCGGCCCTTTTCGGTGGGCAACTCGAGCGTCTCGATCAGCGGCGCCGCCGTAACGCCGGTCACCCATGCGACGGTGTGGGCATTCACGCGCGAGTCATCGCTGAGAACGACGTGGCCCGGGTGAACTTCGTTGAGCGTCAAGCCCAACCGGACATCGATTCCGCGCTTTCGCAAAACCTTCTGCGCGCGGGCCCCTAACTTCTCGCCAACCTCGGGCATCACCTGTTCGGCCAGGTCGAGCAGCAGGAATTTCACCGAAGTCGGGTCGAAACTCATCTGCTTGGCAGCGGCGTGGGCCAGTGCGCGAAGTTGCAAGACGAGTTCCGTGCCGGAATACGACGCGCCGACCACGACGATGGTGCGCCGAGCCTGCGCCAGTTCGGCATCTTCCTCCAAGCAGGACAGCTCCAGTTGCTCGAGGACATGGTCACGTAGGTATAGCGCCTCAGCTACCGACTTCAAACCCCTTGCGTACTGCGCCAATCCGGGGATATCGAACAGCTTGGTGACCGAACCGGGAGTCAGCACCAACCGGTCCCACGACATTTCGCGGCTGCGTTGTTCGAGATCGGTGAACTGCAGGCGGTGCTGCTCTAGATCGACGCTGTCCACCCGGCCGCGAATTGCGCGCACTCCCTTCAGCGTTCCCGCCAGCGGGATGGCGACGAATCGCGCATCCACCACTCCCCCGGCCACATCAGGCAGCAGGGGCGTGTAGAGCATGTAGTCGACGGGAGAGATGATCGTCACGTCGACATCGGATCTGCGCAGCCGGCGGGCCAGCCGCCGCGCGCATTCAAATCCGGTAAACCCGCTGCCCACGACCACGACCGACGTCACCATGTCCTTGTAACCGCTCGACGGGGCGCACAAACCGATCTCGGGCGCGGATCGCCGGCAGACTCGCGATGTCGGCGGCGCCGTTTCCCTTACCGCGATTCGGGTAGCCGACGCGTATGGCGCAGACCCTAATCGACCACCAGCACATCGCGAAGCCGTTGACCGTGGAGGCGGAGACCAGCGCCGCCAAACGTCCAGAACTGTTTCTCGTTGCGATAGCTGTCGTGTCGTTCGTGTTCTGCGTGGTCAGCTTCGCCATGCGGCAGATCGACGTTGGAGTAAGCGCTGCGAGTGTTTCACTGCTCACCACTGGCGCATCGTTGGCGTACCGGTCCGCGGAGGTACGACGGGTCCGCCAGGTTCAGCGCGACTCAGTGAGCGCCCACACCGTCGCTCACTGAGCCGGCGCCCGGTCTCATTCGAGGGCGGCGAGGTTGCACACGGACTTGCGCACGTCCGACTTGATCATCTTGGCCACGAGTTTCCCGAGCGGCCCGTTCAGCAGTCCGCCGCTCAATTCGGAAGACAGCTCGAAGGTCGAGCCGGGCTTGCTGTCGGTGACCTTCATGGCGACTGTGATCTGAACCCCGCCGCGACCGTGGCCGGCCAACTCGATCGCGGTGGGTTCGTCGTATTGGGTCACTTCCCAGTGAATGATGTTGCGAAATCCCTTGACCTTGATCAACGACGACACCTGAGTGCCTTTTTCGATCGTTGACGGAACCTCGCCGCGCCAGCCGCCGAAAATGGTCATCCAGTCGCCGAATCGGCCCAGATCCGACGCCAGTTTCCACGCTGCTGCGGGCGAAAGGTCCGACGTTGTCGAGACGTCCACTCGTGCCACGTCATCTCGCTTTCTGCTGACATTGACATTCTGGTCCGCTTGGGGACCGTACATACCCTGACCTGCCAGCAGGATAAACCGTGGCGCCCGAGATTAGATGCCCGTCCAGGTTTGGTCCAGCTGCTCAGCCACATCGATGATTTGCGCCGCCTGCGATTCAGGAGTGTCGATTTCGTCGATGACGTACTGCGCAATGAAGCGGCGAATTTCGGCATCAACGCCGCCGATGATGCGTACCAATTCACCGCGGATGCTTTTCGACGACACGTGAACCGAAATATCCGAGGGCCGCGGCTTGGCGACGTCGACGATCAATAACAGCGGTTCGGCGGCCCGTGCGGTCGCGCTGAGCGCGATGTCGCCGTCGACCGTAAACCGCTGCTTGTCGATTCGCAGGTCGAGGAGCAGGTCGATCAGTAGCGGTATGTGGATGTCAAAAGTGATGCTGTCGGCGACATTTCGCGTGACCTTGGGCTGCTTGATGGTGACGGCAGCGCTGACTTTGGCGATCTTGCCCGGACCCTGAGCCATCGGTGGCATCTCGAACTGGCTACCGGCGATCGCCGCGAATGCGGCGCCGACACGTTCTTCGGTCACGGCTACCTCGAAGAAGCGCCGCCCGAAGGATTCGTAACTGATGTACTCGTGGCCCTGCATGAGTAAATACCGTCTCACGTCGGCTCCCGCGACGACGACAGATCGCGCCGTGTCGGCCGCCCCGCATCGCAGGCGGTTAGGCAAACGCCGTCGCGGGGTACACCGGTGCCGATGAGTACGCAGCTATTTTCGGTCGACGGGCAATGGTGACATGAGGCTGCGCAAGAGCACCGTCAACGGGCCCGGACTTGGTCGCGTTCGACGAGGTCGCGGCTTTTCTTATCTCGACGTCGACGGCGACCGTGTCGACGATCCCGAGGTGCTGGCGCGAATCGAGGCGCTGGTCATTCCGCCGGCATGGAAAAAAGTGTGGATCTCGCCATATCCCAACGGGCACATTCAAGCCGTCGGGTCCGACGTCGCGGGCCGGCGCCAATACGTGTATCACGAGCGATGGCAAGCCGAGAGGTCCGAGGAGAAGTACGACCGTGCGGTGAGCCTGGCCAAGCAGCTACCGGATTGGCGCCTGCACCTTCTCACCGATCTGAGGGGACGCGGCGTAGGCCGCGATCGCGTCCTGGCATTGGCGCAGCATCTGATCGACCAGGGCTACTTTCGGGCCGGTGGCGAGGAATACGTCGAGGAGAACGGCAGCTACGGACTCTCAACCCTGCTGCGTGACCACGTTCGAGTGCGACGGGACTGCGTTGACTTCGACTATCCCGCCAAAAGCGGTGTGCGCCGGACGGTTTCGCTTGGAGATCCGTTGGTGCTGAGCGCGGTCCGATCATTGTTGCGTGCCGACACCTCGACTGACCGGCTGCTGGCCTACCGGACCTCGGACGGGTGGTCCGAAGTTCACGCCGACGACCTCAATGTGCGTTTCCGAGAATTGGTTGGTGCAGATTTCAGCGTGAAGGATCTGCGGACCTGGCATGGCACGGTGCTCGCTGCCGAAGCCTTTGCGATTGCCCGCGAGCCGAGTTCCAAGACCGCTCGCCGTCGTGAAGAAGCTGCCGTGATGCGCGCGGTCTCCGAGCAGTTGGGCAATACACCGGCGGTGGCGCGGCGCTCCTATGTGGATCCGCGGGTGGTGTTGGCCTACGAGCAGGGGCTCACGATTGCCCCTGCGCTGCAGCGAGCCAAGCGTCAGCGGACGCCGGAGGCGCGGCGCGAAACCATAGAGCGCGCGACAGCTCGAATGATCCGACGCGCCAAGCACGGCTGAGGGTCGACCGCGTAGCGATGCGGTGGGCGGTGGGTGTGAGAGAATTCCACGATCGCACCGGCGCGACCCAGGCTGGCGATTCTGCGGGCCACTCGTCTCGCCACAGCGTCAGCCACTTACTCGATGTCCCCGGCCGTGTCCTGACATGGCAATCCTCGGAGGTGTCTGATCCAATGTGCGCTTACTACGATCGCGCTCCGCAAGGCTCCGGCTCCTCAGCCGGGGCGTGGCTCACCTGGGTCGGCGGCGGCGAGCGCGGCGAACTTCGCGAGCGTCACGAGCGTTCTGCGCATGCCGTGGCCGGCGTCGTCGTGCTCGCCACTACCGCGCTGACATGGTTGGTGACGACCCTCGCCGTTTTGCAGGCCACGCGGCTCCCCCTGGTGGCTGTCTCACCGTTCACTTTGGTATTCGCGCTGCTGATGGGCGCGATCAGCCGGACGACCGCCACCGGCCCGGCCCGCGGCACGGCGAAATTCGGGGTGGCGGCCGTGGCCGTGGTCTTATGTGCTGTGGCGGGCGAATTCGCCTCACTCGCAATATTTTCCGGTCCGATCGACCAATACCTTCAACAGCAGGCCACCCGCAACGCTGTCTCGGCTCCGGCGGTCGCACAAGCATCGAGTAGCTTGCAGCGGACGCGCGACACGCGTGTTGCACTCGACCACACAGTCGACGTAGCGCGCACCCATCGCGACGAGGCTCTGGTCGTCGCCCGCTGCGAATACCACCCCACCCCGAGATGTCCGCAAACCCGCATCACGGGCGTACCCGGTTCGGGTCCCGAAACCCGAACGGCCAATGAGATTCTCGCGGACTCTCAGCGAGAACTGGACGAAGCCGTCGCAGTTCGTGACAGCCGAGCCCCCGATCTGGACGCTCGTATCCTCGGCGAGGAGCGGTCACTCAACGAGAGTCGCCAAGGCGCGTTCGCGGAGGCGGATCGCGGTCTCGGTGCTCGGTGGGTTGCCATGCAGCAGTTGACCTCGATCGGCACGAGCATCCTGATACTGCAACTGCTCACTGTCGGGTTCTTCGCATTCTTGGCCCTACTGCCGGCGATCCTGCGACAGTGGCGAGGCGAAACGACTCACGATCGTCATGCTCAAGCCCGCAGCGAGCGCGATCGCGCCGAGCTGACCGCCGATACCGCGATCGCCGTCAAGCGAGCTGAGCTGCGTGCGGCCACCGAAATCATGTTGGCCGAACAGCGAATTGCGCACGCCCGGCTCGCTATCGAGGCACAGGCTGAAATCGACCGAGCGCAACTCCGTCACTGGGTGAGCGTCGCGATCGAGGCCACGACACCGGGCCCGGCGCCGGCAGTTGAAGACATCTACTTGCCAATCGCTGCTGAAGCGGAGGCCGCCAGCCTGGCAGCGACGCAGTCGATTACAGCGGCGGAAAGGCCCGCCGCGGCTGAGGCGAGAAACCTGCCTGCAGTCGTTGAGCACCCGAATGTCCCTGCAACGCCGATGATTCTGAACATTCCCGATGTCACCAGAGCTGCTGCCCGCTGGATCCGCCCTCTGGTCCCCGGATTCGTCGCCCGCGCAATCGATACGTCAACTCATCCATTGCGCAGTGCGCGCCAGGTGATCGAAGAGTTTGAGGAGATCACCTTCTCGCTCAAGCGCACTCACAGGTTCACCGTTCACTCTGAAGAGAGTTCCGGTTTCGCGCCTTCGGGCGAGTCGACCGCGTACACCTCGGCGGAAGACCGCGACGGCGACGCAGGAGCTTTTGCGGCCCAGCCTCTCTCGCCACGTCGCCCGTCGCAGAAGCGGAATACCGCATCGTTGAGGTCCAGTTCCGGCGAATCGTCAGGTGAATTGACGGGGCGCGACGGACCTGCCGAGTTGCGTGCGACCCACGGTCCGCGGCAGCTGCCGCCCGTCGAATAGTCAAACGCACAGACCACGGTTGGGCGGTCTCTTCAAACGCGCGAAATGCTCTGCGAAACGGTCGTATTGGTCACAGTGGAATATAACTCTTTGCTAAACAAAGCTTTTGGCCTAATGTTGCTGCATCTGGGCCTGACGTCAGCGAACCTGAGGCCTTTCTCAGCGAAAAGTCAAGGAACGGTTACTGTTCCACGCATGTAAGATTGACGGTTGGAAACCTCTGTCTACCAGGCTCTTTTAGCCGCATATGAGACGTACGTCATCTTCAATACGCAAAAGTGATGGCGTCCACAAAGTTTGATTGTCTATTGAATTCATGAGTACCGTCCCGGCCCATGTTTGTTTTAGCAACACTTATGGGTCTGCTCGAGCAGATGTCAGGCACTCCGTACGTCACCGGTGGACACTCCACCGCTGGTGTCGACTGCTCAGGTCTGGCCTCCTTGGTATCGAACGTCGCAACCGACCGGCCTGCGTTCGGCGACCGGTTCAACACGGGTAACGAAGAGTCAGCGCTGCTGGCGCGCGGCTTCAAATACGGCACCGCGCCCGGCGCACTGGTGATCGGCTGGAACGGCGGACACACCGCGGTGACGCTGCCCGACGGCACACCCGTGTCCAGCGGCGAGGGCGGCGGTGTGCGGATCGGCGGTGGCGGTGCCTATCAGCCTCAGTTCAGTCACCACATGTACCTGCCGGTCGACGGTGATGCCCCAGCCGACGCGCCGCCCATTCTGGTCAACGTGATCGCTCCTGAGCCACCTCCACCGGGCCCGGATGCCGGCGAGCCCGCCCCGCCCCCGCCCCCGCCGCCACCGGCGCCCGAGGCCGCCCCGGCCGGCGACGCTCCCAACGACGCACCCGCGCCGCCGGAAGCGGCCTGAGTCGACGTCAGACTGAAAACCGCTCGCGGTAGCGGGCGAACCGGACGGGCAGGTCCTGCTCGTCGAGTCCGAACATTTCGGCCGACGTCGCGATCCTGCCCAACCGGCCACGCTGGTGGTCGTCGAGGTAGTCGGTCATCGCCGAGCGCGCGGCGGCGGTGAGCGGCTCCCCGGCGAGCTCGTAGATCCGCTCGACGGCACCCAATTCGTCATTCACGAACTCGTCGAAGTGGACGTCGACAGACCGCTCGGGCGGTATCAGGTCACGATCCCGAACGAGTGCGTTCAGCATCAACTGCAGGCGCTCGGACCACGATGCCGCGATCTCATTCACCGGCACCGGAGAGCGGTGCATTCGCGCCGTGTAGGTCAGCATCGCAAGCATGGACAGCACCACCGGTACCGGATCGCGATGGGTGAACACCACAACGACGCCGGGGAAAACGGCGTCCAGCACCGGCAGCTGCTCCAGGTGCTGTGGCGACTTCAACAGCCAGCGGCGGCCACCTCGAAGGAATTGCAGCGCCTTCAGCTGAAGCCTCAGATGCTCGTACGACGATGTCTGGTCGTGTGACAGATAGTGGTCCCGCCAGCGCGGCACATACGCGAGCGTTTCGAAGAGCATCGTGGAGAAGTCATTGGCCAGCAGCTGGATCTCTTCGTGGACGTGCTCGGTGGTCATCTCGTGCATGAGCGGAAAGTGCGGCATGGCCGCGTTCATGAACTCGACGGCGACATCCATCCGCGCCTTGCGCGGATCCGGTTCGATATCCAGCTCGGCAGGCACCGGAAACGGCTCCACACTCTCCCAGTAAGGAATGGTGCGGAACGTGGGCCCGGCTGCCAGCAGGTTATGCAGATGCGTGGTGCCTGTGCGCGGCAGACCCGCGATCACGACCGGCGGCAGCAGATCGATCTCGCGAATTTCGGGATGGCGGGCAAGCAGGTCGTTGAGCAGCAGCCGGTTTTTGAGCGACTGCAGCAACTGCGCGTGGAAGTTGACGATCCCTGGGTCTCGCAGGCCGTCGATCTCACGAAGTGCCGCGAGCAAAACCTTTAAGCGCTCGCGGTAGTCGTCGGATCCGAAATCGGTCAGCCCCGTCTCCGCGACGGCCTTGGCGTGCAGCACGTCGGCGTCCAGCGGGCATTCTGCCGCCATCGTGGCCATGAAGTCCAGGATCTGGTCCATCTCGGGGCTGAACCGCGGTACGGCCAGGTCGTCGAGGTGTACGAGTGCGGGCGCAGCTTCCGTCATGACCAATTATGTTACTCTGAGTTTCGTAATGACGACAGAGCTTGGCCGCCCCCGCGATAAGCGCATCGACAGCGCGGTGCTGCGTTCCACCGTCGAGTTGCTCGCCGAGACCGGCTATGCCGACTTGTCGGTGGACGCAATCGCGCGGCAGGCAGGCACCAGCAAACCCGCGATCTACCGGCGTTGGCCCAGCAAGGCGCATCTCGTGCACGAGGCGGTCTTCCCGATCAGCGATGTCACCGCCTTGCCGGACACCGGGTCGTTGGTCGGAGACGTTCGAGAGATGGTCAATCGCACCGCGCTCGTGCTGGCCACCCCGGCTGCGCGCGCGGCGCTGCCCGGACTGGTTGGCGAGATGGCCGCCGATCTGACCCTGCACGCGACTCTGCTGGAGCGCTTCGGCGACATCCTGTCTCGCGGGCTGGCCGATCGCCTTGCCGATGCCGTGGCACGTGGCGAGGTCCGGTCCGACGTCACCGCGGCCGAAGTCGTCGAGGTCGTCGCCGGCACCACCTTCCTGGCCCTGCTCACCCGCGGCGACGCGCTCGACGACTCCTGGGTGGATCGAACCGCAACATTGATAACGAGGGGAATACGCGGATGACGCGCAGCGAGCACGAGTCCACCGTCGCCTGGCGGGAACTGCTGGACACGCTGGGCGGTCTGGACCGCTCGTTCCTCGACGGCGATCGCGCTGTCACTGACGACCGACAGATCGGTGATGGCTATCGCATGTTGGCCACGACTTTGGGCGTCGCCTTCGACACCTACTTGTTCGGTGAGCCGAGCCGGCCGGTTTTCGTGGCAGTCAATACGCCCTTTCGGCGGGACCGCCGCTGGGGCGGCGACAACACCGACGCCTACTACTACATCTGCCCGGTCGATCCCCGCCGTCGTTATCGAATCAGTGGCAATCGGGGCGACAGCGTCTACTTCTCGCTGACCGCGTACAACGAACCGTCGCCCGGCGCCTGGTCGGACCGCGTTGTGGCGATCGTGCGCGACGACGATCTCGATTTCGATGCCGACGGCAATTTCTCCTTCGAACTCGGGCCGACGCCGGATGCCGCGGTGTTGATGACACGCGACTATCAGGCCGACCCGCAGACCGGTCGCCGGGTGCGCTGGCGAATCGAATCGCTCGACGAGCCCGAGCCCATCCGGCACGGCGATGCCGAGACCGCGGCAAAGCTGAGGTCCGCCACCGCCTGGATGCGCACGATGTTCGCGATCATCCCGCTGGCCGTGGGTGTGCGGGCCGATCAAGCGCATGCGCTCGGTCATGAGATCGCTCACGCAGCAAACCAATTCGCCGACCCCTACCAGGTGCCGGATGCCAACTTCGGCTGGTCGGCCCGCGACGCCTGCTACTCCTATGGCAGCTTCGTCCTCGACGAGGACGAAGCATTGGTCATCACCCACCGACCACCGGCGTGCAGGTTCTGGAACCTGGTGGTTTGGAACCAGTTCATGGCCACGCACGGTGTCACCGATGCTCGCTGCTCGGTCAACGGCCACAGTGCGGTGCCCAATGCCGACGGCTCGGTGACGGTGGTGCTTTCTCGGGGATTGACGGCACATCCGAATTCCTTGACCACACTTGGCTATCCCCGCGGCAACCTCGCCTTCCGATGGTTTCTCACCGACGAGGTGCCGGCACTGCCGGAGGTGCGGCTGGTGAAAGTGGCTGATGCGCCTGGCGGCATCGATGCGTCACGGTGAATCACTCTGCTGCCGCACTTAAATGGTGATGGGCAAGTTTGGCGGCTGAAGGCTAAGATCAAGTCGATGGGCTAAGGCGATGCCCAGAATATTCTTAGTTTGGCCAACCATTAGTAGGGGAATCACCAGCGTCATGATTGCGCGTCAAGTAACTCGTCTCACAGGTGCCGCGGCCGCCGCGGCGTGGACCCTCGGAGTTTCCGCCATTCCGATCGCCACCGCTCCGTCCGCCTCCGCCCAGCCCTGTCCCGATACCCAGGTGGTGTTCGCGCGCGGCACCGGTGAGGAACCGGGAGTCGGGCCGACGGGACAGGCGTTCATCGATTCGTTGCGTGGCCGCTTGGGCGGAAAGTCGCTGGACGTATACCCGGTGAACTATCCGGCCAGCGACCAGTGGTCGACCGGCCTGGACGGTATCCGGGACGCCCGCGCGCACGTCGCCAGCGAGGCGAGTGCATGCCCCAATACCAAGATGGTGCTCGGCGGTTATTCGCAGGGCGCCGCGGTCGCGGGCTTCCTGACATCCAACGCTGTCCCGGACACAGTGCCGCAAGATGTCGATCCGGCGACTATCCCGAAGCCGCTAGACCCCGCGTTGGCCAACCACGTCGCCGCCGTGGTGCTGTTCGGAACGCCCAACGCGCGGGCGATGAACTTCCTCGGTCAGCCGCAGTTGGTGATCGGGCCGCAGTTCCAAGCCAAGACCATCCAGGTGTGCGCCGTCGAAGATCCGGTCTGCTCGGACGGGATGAACTTCTCCGCGCACAACAGCTACGTCGACGATGGCAGCGTGATCGCCCAGGGCGTGGACTTCGCGGCCAACCATCTGCAAGGGGGCGGTGGCCCGTCCCAGGCGTCGTCGACGGCACGCTTCGGGAACTGACTAGCTGACGACTCCGTTCGTGCGGAGTCGAGCAGTCAAGGAGGCGCGGCAACTTGCCGCGCCTCCTTTGCTCGGTGGACTAGCGTCGAGGGCGGTTTGTCGCTTGAATCACGGAGGTCTGCCATGGCGATCCGAGTCGCCCACGTCGGTACGGGAAACGTCGGTCGACTGGCGTTGATCGAGCTGATCACCAATCCACGGTTCGAACTCACCGGCGTGTGCGTGTCGACGCCGGAGAAGGTCGGCAAGGACGCCGGCGATCTCGCCGGCTTGGACGTGTCCACCGGGATTGCGGCCGTCAACGACCTCGACGCCCTGCTCGCCACCGAGCCGGAGTGCGTCGTGTACTGCGCGATGGGCGACACCCGCCTACCGGAGGCGATGGCCGACGTCATGCGCATCCTCGCCGCTGGAGTAAACGTCGTCGGGTCGTCGCCCGGGTTGCTGCAATACCCCTGGGGCGTCATGCCGGACAAGTACGTCAAGCGGGTCGAAGATGCTGCACTACAGGGTAATTCGAGCCTCTTCGTCAGCGGCGTCGATCCGGGATTCGTCAACGACCTGATCCCGCTCGCACTCGCCGGCACGTGTCAGCGCATCGAGCAGGTGCGCTGCATGGAGATCCACGATTACGCGTCCTATGACGGCGCCGAGGTCATGCACTACATGGGCTTTGCGCGGCCGCTGGATGAGATCCCGATGCTGCTTCAACCGGGTGTGCTCAGCATTGCCTGGGGCACCGCGATCCGACAACTCGCGGCCGGTCTGGGCATCGAAGTGGACGAGATCACCGAGTCGTACCAGCGCGAGCCGGCGCCCGAGGACTTCGACATCGCGGTCGGTCACGTGGCCAAAGGAACCCTGGCGGTGTTGCAGTTCGAGATCCGCGGCATGGTCAACGGGCATCCCGCTATCGTCATCGAGCACATCACCAGGTTGCGGCCCGACCTACGGCCGGATCTGCCCCAGCCGGCGGCGGGCGGCGGTTCCTATCGTGTCGAGATCACCGGCGAGCCGTCGTATGCGGTGGACATCGTTCCCAGCAGTCGCTTCGGTGACCACAATCAGGCAGCGATCTGCGGCGCGGCCGGCCGGATTGTGAACGCCATTCCGGCGGTGGTCGCAGCCGCGCCTGGCATCAGGACGACGCTCGATCTGCCGTTCGTCACCGGAAGCGGGCTGTACGCACGCGAGCACGTTGCAGCGAGCTAGACGCTCGAAATCTACTGTCACGCGGAATATTCCGCAGGCTTGAGTACGTTTGCCCGGTTGTGCGGCATTGTGCGTGGTCGGGCCGCAACCCAGAAGTTCTGCCGGAGACTGCCAATGAGATACGGTTTCCGTTATCCCAGTTGAAGGAGCACGGCCGATGAGGATTCCCCTGACAGCGATAGCCACGACGGCGATCGCAGCGACGCTGGTGGGGGTGTCGGCCTGCGGCACCGATTCGAAGACAGCGACGCCGTCCTCAGCATCCAGCACCGCCCCACACCCGGCGATCAGCGATTACACCACGCTCCTGATCAAGGCCGGCGACATCAAAGCACCCGACCCCTTCACCGCCGGGCCGCCGACCAAAGACCCGAACGGCCAACAGGGTGCGACGGTCACGTTCACTGACCAAGATCACAGCCACGCGATCATCGACACGATCCAAATCCTTCCGGACATCCAAGCCGCAGCCAACGAGCTCGACTCGGCGAAAGCGACTCATCGCGAAACCCTTCAGGCGAAGTCGCTGAACGCCGAGGTCGGGGTGGGCGGTTCGACGGTTTCGGGGTTGTCGCCGGACCATTCCAAGGGGGTGACGGTGCTGCTGTTCACCGAGGGCAAGGCGATGGTCACGCTCCGATTCGAGGGCCCCTCTTTTGCCCTGGCGCCACAGGAATTCGTCACCGACGTCGGTCAAAAGCAGGACGAGGCGATCAAAAAAGGTCTCGGCGGCTGACCAACGTCTGTCGGATTCGATTGCCGGTCAGCCTATTTCGGACGCTCGAGCCAGCAAGGAACGAGCATTGTTGACGCACGGCAGTAACCGGTCGTAGGCGCTGACGCCGGCCTCTGCGCTGGCACGCATTGGTATCTCCAACCCGACGACGCGATCTTGCGGTAGGGCCGCCAGCATGTCGAGCAACGGCAACTCACCTTCACCCGGCGTCATCCGTTCGTACATGGCTTCTTCGGCGTAATGCTGCAATCGGCGCTGCATCGTGGTGTCGCTCAGTTGG
This sequence comes from uncultured Actinomycetota bacterium, assembly GCA_963750885.1. Lineage (GTDB taxonomy): Bacteria > Actinomycetota > Actinomycetes > Mycobacteriales > Mycobacteriaceae > Mycobacterium. Next base: position 104,713 of record CAVVSN010000026.1, on the reverse strand, counting down.
ATGTAGCCGATCCGCTCTGCGGGTATGGATCGGAGATCTTCGGCGGAGGCGCCGAAACGGGCCACGTGCATCGTGTCGATGAGCAAGCTGATCTCGTCACGGTTCACGTATTCCACTGCGGCAATGGCCGACGGTAGATCGGCGATGCTAAGCCCGACAACGGGTTCGACGCAGGTGGCGATTCCGCGTGCGGCGGCCAATTCCGTCAGGACGGCCAGCTCGTCGAATGTCCGGGCCCGGTCCGGCTCCAAGCTGACGGTGTTGATCCGCGGGATCCGCAGCTCGGCCATGATGTCGAGATCGGCGGCATAGGAGCGAACGTCGACGCCCGGCGCGATCAGCAGACCCTCACCCAGCGAGATCGACACGCCGCGATCGTCCATGGCCGCAAGGAGATCCGCGCGTAACCGGGGATCGTCGCGCAGCGAAAAAGGTTGGTATCCAAGGGTGTTGACCGGCGCGAAGCCGACCATACCGGTGGTGATGTACCGGCACCCGAGATCGGCGGTGAGATGGACGAATTCGATAGGAGGCATGCCGAAGACGCTGAGCATCTCAATGCCGAGGCGGTCCATGTCGCCGTGCCCGCTCAGCTGCCCACCATGGCCAGGCCGCCGTCAACGGGTATCAGCTGGCCGGTGATGAATTTGGCTCCGGTGCCGGCTAGAAACACCAACACCGGACCCAGGTCGTCGGCGGGATCGCCGAGCTTGCCGCCCAGCGGGATGGACAACTTCATCTGCTGATCGATGTATGCGGCCGCATCGGGCCCGAGGAAGTCTCGAAACCGGTCCGCGCCGGGTGTCTGCACGGCCGGCGCAAGCGCATTGACGGTGATCTGCTCCGCGCCCCACGCTTTGGCCGCTGAACGGGTCCAGGCTTGAACGGCCCCTTTGGTGGCGGCGTACACCGCGGCGATCGGGCTGCCCATCACCGCTTCGGCGGACCCGAAATTGATAATCTGCCCGCCGTTTCCGCGCATCACAGCGTGGGCGGCTTGATTGGTCAGGATTGTTGCCTTGACGTTGGTCGCCAGCAGGAAGTCGACCTCGTCGCCGGTGATGTGCCCGGGCACCCCCGGTTGCCACGATCCGGCCGCGTTGACCAGCACATCCAGGCCGCCGAGCTCGGCCACCGCCTCGCCGAAAGCGGCGTCGACCGAGTCGGCGTCGCGGACATCGCACTGCAGCCACTTCACCGCCGGTGCGTCGTCACCGGGGGCAGCCCGGTGATAGGTGGCAGCCAAGTGTGCACCGGCGGCGTGCAGGACACGCACTGCCGCAGCACCTATTCCGGTGGCGGCGCCGGTGACCAGGATTCGCCGGCCTTCCAGTAAGGGTTGCGGTACCGTCATGGCCGCGGATTCTATTCCTCCCTCGACAACGAAGTCAGGTATCGGTTGTGTATTCGATGCGATTCGACATGCGAGCTCCCGACTTCGGTGCGCCGGCCGCTGATTTGTACGAGGCAGCCATCGACATGTGCGAATGGGCGGAGACGCGGGGATGCATGGCCGCGGTCATCTGCGAGCACCACAGTTCGCCGGACGGCTATCTGCCCAGTCCGCTGATACTCGGCAGTGCTATTGCCGCCCGCACGAATCAGCTGACGATGACGCTCATCGTCATCCTGCCGTTCTACGACCCCGTTCGACTTGCCGAAGAGATCGCCGTCCTCGACCTGATCAGCAAGGGACGTGCTGCCTATGTGTTCGGGCTTGGCTATCGGCCGGAGGAATACCAGCATTTCGGACTCGAAGTTAAAGCGCGCGGCCGGATAGCTGACGAGAAACTCGGGCTGCTGCGGCGTCTGCTCGGCGGTGAGGTCGTACAGCACGATGGCCGGCGAATCGCCTTGACGCCCTTACCGTTGTCGCCGCAAGGACCGTTGATGATGTGGGGCGGAGGCAGTGTGGCGGCGGCACGACGTGCGGGTCGCTACGGGCTGGGCTATCTCGCGCAGGGCGATGCGCCCGGCTCGCTGGAGGCCTACGAAGAGGCCTGCCGTGCCAATGGTCATGAACCCGGTATGACCCTGCTGCCCAACCGCGATACGCCCAGTGTGTGCTTCGTCGCGCCTGATGTGGACACGGCTTGGCGGGAGATCGGCGAACACCTGCTCCACGACGCCCGCATGTATGCGGAGTGGAATCCCGGCAACGAAACCTCCGCTGGGATAGCCGATGTCAGCAATGTCGACGAACTGCAGGCGACGTCGCGCACGCACCGAATCTTCACCGCCGACGAAGCGATCGCGTATGTCCGCGGTGGCGGCATGCTCACACTCGCGCCGCTGTGCGGCGGCATTCCGCCCGACATCGCCTGGAAGTACCTGCGTTACGTCGAGGACGCGGTCATGCCCGCGCTGCAGCACAACGATGGGTAGCGCCGGCCGGTCACGATTGCCGCAGCTGTTCCGGGCACTCAGAACAACTCGGGATCCCGCTGAACGTCGACCGGCACCGGATGGTTGTACAGCCGTGAAGCGTTCTCCCAGGTGAACTTTCGGATCAGATGTGACGGCAGGTCACCAATCTGCTCATGCACGGTCTCCTGGGTGTGCGGCCACGTCGAGTCGCAGTGCGGGTAGTCGGCTTCCAGCATGATGTTGTCGACGCCGATCCGATCGTGCTGCACGAATGAGGATTTGTCTTCCACGGCGCAGAACCAGAAGTTGCGAGTGAACACCTCAGCCGGAGTCAGGCGCTCCCCCAACGCCGCCCAGGTGCCGTACATCGCGTGATAGCTCAGCATGTGGTCGAGTCGATCCAATAGTCCCGCGACCCAGCCGATTCCGCCTTCTGACAGACAGATCTTCAGGTCCGGGAATCTGCTGGGCAGCCCGGAGTACAGCCAGTCGACAGCCGCCGAGATGGCGTAAGCGAAGAACAGCACGCCCTGCACATCCGGCGGTGCGTCGTCGGTGGTCGACGGTGACGAGCCCGACGATCCGATGTGCAGGTTCACGACGGTCCCGGTCTCCGCGCACGCGGCCATCATTGGATCCCAGTGGCCCGAGTGGATGCTCGGCAATCCGAGCATCGAGGGGTTCTCGCTGAACGTGACAGCGTGAAAGCCACGCTCGGCGTTCTCGCGGATCATCAGTGCGCCGAGTTCAGGATCCAGCAGCCAGGGCAACTGGCAGGGAATGATCCGGCCGGGATACGAACCGGCCCACACGTCGTGATGCCAGTCGTTCCAAGCCCGCACCGAGGCCAGGGCCAGATCGCGGTCGCTGGTCACCTGCTGTAGCCGTTGGCCGGCGAAACCCGGTAGAAACGAAGGAAAATTCAGCGACGCGTAAATGCCGTTGAGGTCCATGTCCTTGACGCGCTCGCCGATATCCCAAGCTCCCTTGCGCATCTCGTCGAAGCGCACCGGCTCGAAACCGTACTCGGACACCGGCCGCCCGACGACTGCGTTGAATCCGACGTTGGGCAGCACCTGGTCGTCATAGACCCAGGTTTGGCCACCATCGTCGGTATCAACCACTTTCGGAGCTCGATCGGCAAAACGCTGCGGCAGACGACCGGTGAACGTGTCCGGCGGTTCGACGATGTGGTCATCGACGGAGATCAATGTGTAGCGGCGCGACGCCCGGGGTGGATCGGGTAGCAACGTGACCGATCGTTCCTCGCCGGTTTTGGCCGTGGTGAAGCTCAGGTTACCGGCCAGTTCGTCGATCGATTTCATTGCAATCCGCTCAGCTCAGTACCGCGGGATCGGCCTTGATGGTGAGGCGGGCAGCGCCCGCCCAGTAGAAGTCCGCCGCCCGTTCGATCAGTGATCGCTGGATGCCTGCCATGTCCGACCAATTCATCTGCGCAGGCTCCTTGCCCGTGAGCATCACGTCGTAGGCCAGCTTGCACACTCGCTCGATGGATGCGGCGCGGTAAACGGCCTCGGCCAGGTTGCGGCCGGTGGCGATGACGCCGTGATTGGCCAGGATGGTGAGATTCGCCGTCCCGATGCGGGCCGCGAGATCGGCTGCGCGCGTTGCGCTGTCGATCTCGCCGTCGTACGTATCGACCAGGCAGAGGTCGTCCAGAAACAGCGAGCCGGTCTGATGGAGCAACTCCGGCAGCCTGCCCAGCGCGGCGAGCACGCACACGTAATACGGGTGGTTGTGGATGACCACCCGTGCGTCGTCGCGAACGCGATGCAGTTCGGTGTGGATGTGGATGGCCGGCGTGACATCCCAACGGCCGTTGACGACCCGCGCATCCGCGTCGACAACGCAGATGTCCGAGGCGGTGATCTCCTGCCACCAGAGTCCCCACGGATTGACGAACATGTCGGTCTGTCCATCCGGTTGCCAGGTGATGTGCCCGGCCAGGTTCTCGGCGAACCCGATTCCTGCCAGGTGGCGGAACGCGATCGCGAGCGACTGCTCACTGGACAGGTCGACGCCGATCGGCGGAACCACCGACGGCGCCCACACCTCCAGACCACCTCGGCGAGCATCAGGGGGGTTCATGGTCGGCCTCCATCCTGGCGTGAATGTCCTCGCGCAGCCGGCCTTTGGCGATCTTGCCGCCAGACGATCGCGGCAATTCGTCGACCACGATGAGTCGCTCGGGCAGCAGTTCCTTGGAAACACCCGCAGCCACCAGGTACGCGGCCAGACTCGGCAGGTCGATCGTCTGCGAATCGACGAGTTCGGCGTAAAGACAAACCTTTTCGCCGAAGACTGGATCGGGCATCGCCACCGCCGCCGCGACAGCGATTGCGGGGTGCGTGGTCGCGGCATCCTCGACTTGGGCCGCACTGATGTTCTTGCCGCCACGCAGGATGAAATCCGACGTGCGGCCGGTGACGCTCAGGTAGCCCTCGGCGTCGATCTCGCAGATGTCGCCCATCCGCATCCAGCCGTCACGGGTGAACAACGTGTCGTGGTCGGTTCCACCGAGGTATCCCAGACTGGTCGCGGGCCCCCGACACGCTGGCTGTCCGCGGCCGACGTCGGTGACGTCGCGGTCGCCGTCGAAGAGGCGGACCGACATCTCGGGAACGACCCGGCCGGCCGTCCGCAGCCGATGTGGCTGAGCGTCGTTCAACGTGGTGGCGCTCAGTATGCCGGTCTCGTTAGAGCCGTAGAACTGCAGAATCGTTGCCCCGGTGAGTTTCTCGAATTCTGTTGCTGGCCGGTACGGGAGCGACTCCCCGCCGGTGAACACGACGCGCAGCGAACTCAGGTCGTAGTCCCGGGATGCGCGGTCGGCGATCAGCATGGTCAACTGCGTACTGACACAACACAACACGGTGACCCGATGCTCGGCAATCGCCTCACACGTCGCTCGCGCGCTGAAGCGATCGAGGATGACCGCAGTGGCACCCAGGAAGATCGGCGTGGTGTGACTGGTCCAAATCCCGAACCCGAACGGCATGGGGATGACGGGCAGAACGATGTCGTCCGCTGTCAGGTGCCCGTTGGCGACCGCTTTCTGATGGAAGTAATACCAGCGGTTCTGGGTGTGCACCACGCACTTGGGCAACCCGGTGGTCCCGGACGTCGAGTTGATCAAGAACACGTCGTCGGATCCGAGCGGGTGGCCTGCCCGCAACGCCGTCGGCGCCGCCTCGAGATCCAGTCGCAGTCCTCCGATACCTTGGGTCAGCACCACCACCGGCACCGAGAGAGTCGAGGTTGCCGCGGCCGCGCGGACTGCGTCATCGGCCCGCGGCGCATCGCTGACCAGCATCTTCGGTTGGGCGCTCTGCATGATCGCAGCAACCTCACGGGTACCGGCCCGCGCGCCGATGCCGACGACGATCGCCCCGCAGCGCTCGACGGCGACGAAGAGCGCATGAATGGCGGCCGAGTCGCCGTGCCATACCGCGACCCGGTCGCCTCGCGCGATACCGGCTCCGGACAACTGTTCCGCCAAAGCAGTTGCGGCATAGTCGAATTGACGCCACGTCAACGACGAGCCGTGGTGGTCGATGTAAGCGAGATGATCCGGGTCCCGGTCGGCGTTGCGGGCCACCGCGTGCGACAGCGTCAAGTCGGACCACCAGCCCGCAGCGCGGTAGCGGGCCGATTCCTCGTCGGTGAAGGCCGGCGAACCCACAGTGTCAAGGCCGCCGACGCTCATCCCCTGATGATATGACCGAGGATTCTGCTTGGCGGCGAACTCGAGAGAGCGGCGGTCGGCCGCCGGCTCACAGCCTGCCGGTGCCCTGCGCGATCAGCGCCAGGCCGATCAGCGCGAGCATGACGGCCAGGACCTGCTGACGGCGAGCCCGGACCCAGTCATGCAGCACCCGCAGGAACGCCTGCGTCCTGGTCGGCGAGACCAGGTTGGCGATCAGGACGATCTCGACAACCGCAAGCGTCTCAACGACGAATGCGACGGCGACCGCAAGCTGCATACCGATCGCGGCTCCCGAGGTCAGGATCGTGGTCAGCGCGAATATCACCAGGGACGGATTGGGTCCGGCCCAGAAGCCGATCACGAACGCGACCCACAAGGCACCGCTTTCCCACGCGTCCTGGGCGCGACCGAGCAGACGATGGACAACGGATCCGGAACTGCCATCCTGGTTCCGGCTGCCGCGGGCCAGTAGCCGCGCGATCGGGTTCGTCGCGTCGTGGTCCGCGACCATTGTCGCGGTGCCGGCGCCCCCCGACGGCATCGGCGCACGCTGGCGCACCCACATCCGTACCGCCAGGAATGCGGCGACCGAGAGAGCGAGCGCGCCCATGACGATTTGCGCCTGTCGGACGGTGGAGCTGGCCGTCGTCGCCGGGTTGGCCAAGTCATGCACAAGTGACGAGAAGGTCGGGGTGAAGTGCAGGACCAGGATCGGGACGACCAGGAGAACCACGCTCGCCAGCGCGCAACCGACCCAGTAGACGAGAAGATTCTGTGCGGGCCGCGGCCTGGAAATCAGTAGGAGGTTGACGCCGAGACGCACCGGGTCCAGCGCTATCGGAAGCGCCAGCACTACCACCGAACTCCACACGTTTGTTACCCCGTCGCGCCAGGTGGCCTAGGAATCCAGCCGGGCGAATTGGCCCTGCCGGTACTGCTCGACACACGCCGCGCGCCGGACCTTGCCGCTGGTCGTGATCGGGATCGAACCCGGAGCGGCCATCACCTGATCCGCGATGCTGAGACCGTGCGCGTTGAATACCGCCGAGGCGACGTCGCGGCGAACGGCATCGAGATGTTCTGAGACCTCGGTGGGTGATTCACCCCGTTTCTTTAATTCGATGATGGCGACCAGCTTTTCGGTGCCACCGTCTGAAACGGATATGGCCGCGACGCGGCTTCTGGTTATTTCCTGGATGGTCGCCTCGATATCGTCCGGCGCGTGATTACGCCCGTACAAGATCAGCAGGTCTTTGATGCGGCCGACGATGAACAGTTCGCCTTCGCAGAGGAGGCCGAGGTCCCCGGTCCGCAGCCACGGTCGTTCCGGCGTCCCACTCGACGGCGCGGCCAGCACGCCGGCGAAGGTGCGCTCGCTCTCTTCCGGTTTGGCCCAATAGCCGGCCGCGACGTTGTCGCCGTGTACCCACACCTCCCCCGTCATTCCGTCGGGGCATTCAATGCTGGTGTCAGGGTCGACAATCCGCACCACCGGCGACTTCGGAATCCCGTAGCTGACCAGCGCGGTCCCGCCGCTAGTGGACCGCACGGCGTGGCCGGTGGGAAGTTTTTCGGCGTCGAAACGGACGATCTTCGGTGGTAGAGCGGGTGTGCGGGTCGCCACGTACACCGTCGCTTCGGCGAGTCCGTACGACGGTCGAATCACGTTGTCGCGCAAACCAAAACGACTGAACCGCTCGGTGAATCGCCGCAGCGTCGCCGGCTGCACCCGCTCGGCGCCGTTCTGCAGGATCAGCACGTCTGCTAGATCAAGCCCGGCCATGTCGCCGTCGGAGGTTTTTCGTGCCGCCAGGTCGAAAGCGAAGTTCGGCGCCGACGAAAAGACCCGGCCATTGCTTGCGAGCAATTGCATCCAACGGGCCGGCCGCTGCAAAAATGCGACGGGGCTGATCGACACGCCCCGGACGCCGGCCAGAATCGGTGCGCAGATTCCGAGGATCAAACCCAGATCGTGATAGAAGGGCAGCCACGACACAGTGGTGGTCCGCGGCGGGGCGACCTTGCCGTAGTCCAGGAAGTAGTCGGCAGTGATCTGCTGGAAATTCGCCAGCAGATTTCGGTGCGAGATCATCACCCCGGCCGGCAGGCGGGTCGAGCCCGATGTGTATTGCAGATACGCCGTGCTGTGGCTGTCGATGTCGTCAGGGTCGGGGGTAGCCGATCCGCGTTGCGGCTCGGGGTCGAGCACGTCGACCTCGATCAGGGCGGGACCGGCAGACTCGGCCGACACTCCGAGCTGCGCGGCGACGCTAGCCGCGGCCGAAGAGACGGTCAGGATGGCGGCAGGCGAGGTGTCGCGCAGCACCAGACCGACCCGCTCGTCGCCGGCACCGGCCAGCGGAACCGCGATGAGTCCCGCCTGCAGCGTGCCGAGAAACGCGACGATGTAATCCAGTCCTTGCGGAGCCAGGATGAGCGCGCGATCACCGGTGGACCCGTATCGGCGGAGCTGCTGAGCGACGCTTGATGCCCGTTTGTACAGCTGCGACCAGGTGAGCGACTGGGCGAGACCATCCCAATCCTGGTCGTAGTCGACGAACGTCAGCGCGACGTCGTCTGGCTGCAGGCTGGCGCGCTCGCGCAGTACAGCCGAAAGAGATGAACCGATCACCAGCGCCAGATTACCGCCGACGTCTTCTCGTTCAGCGGCCATGCTGCAGGGTGGGCTCGACGACCCACAGGACGACGAGTAAGGATAGTCATGTTCGGCAGAACCGCGGTCCGACGTCTTGCGCAGGACTACCGCCGCTCTTGGGTCCGCCAAGGCAGCGGTGACCGTGATCACGGGGGAGCTCAATGGTCGCGTTTGATCTGAACGGAAACGAAAACGGAGCAGGCGGTTTTTCGTCTGAGCATGTCCCGTCGAAAGCGGGTGCCGCGGCTGTCGCGCCCATCGCCGTGATCGGCATGGCCTGTCGTCTCCCCGGCGGGATCGACTCGCCGGAACTGCTCTGGGACGCATTACTACGCGGCGACGACCTGATCACCGAGGTTCCGTCGGACCGCTGGAGCATCGACGACCACTACGATCCCGAGCCCGGGACACCAGGCCGGTCGGTGAGCAAGTGGGGCGCCTTCCTCGACGACGTCGCCGGCTTCGACTCCGAGTTCTTCGGCATCAATGAGCGCGAGGCGGCCTCGCTGGACCCGCAACAGCGGATGCTGCTGGAGACGTCGTGGGAGGCGGTGGAACACGCCGGTCTGACCCCGCAGACCGTCACAGGCTCGCTGACGGGCGTCTTCGTCGGTCTGACGCATTACGACTACCAGATGGTGTCCGCCCAGTCCCACGAGATGGAGGGGCCATACGGCTTCCAGGGCAACGGCTTCAGCATGGCGTCGGGACGGATCGCCTATGCACTGCGGGTGCACGGCCCCGCGGTCACCGTCGATACCGCCTGTTCGTCAGGCCTGTTCGCTGTGCACTTGGCCTGCAACAGCCTCAACGGCGGCGAAAGCGATCTCGCCCTGGCCGGCGGCGCGTGCGTGATGCTCGATCCGCGTAAATTCGCGGCGGCTTCGGCGCAGGGAATGTTGTCACCCACCGGGCGCTGCCATTCGTTCGACGCGGCGGCGGACGGATTCGTATCCGGCGAGGGTGCCGCGGTGGTGCTGCTCAAGCGGTTGCCCGATGCGCTGCGCGACGGCGACCGGGTTTTGGCTGTTATCCGCGGTACCGCCGCGAATCAGGACGGCCGAACCGTGCATATCGGGACACCCTCGCAGCAGGCGCAGAGCGCGGTCTACCGCAAAGCGCTGGAAGCCGGCGGCGTAGATCCACGGACGGTCGGCATGGTCGAGGCTCACGGCACCGGCACGCCGATCGGTGACCCCATCGAGTTCGCCAGCCTGGCCGAGGTTTACGGCATCGACGGCCCCTGTGCCCTGACCTCGTCGAAGACGAACTTCGGCCATACCCAGTCGGCTGCTGGAGTACTCGGACTCATCAAAGCCGTTCTCGCGCTGCAGCACGATGTCGTCCCGCGGAATCTGCATTTCACCCACCTCGCCGACGACCTTGCCAGTATCGACACCAAACTCTTTGTGCCGCAGGAACCTATCTCGTGGACCACCAACGGTGGCCACCCCCGGCGCGCAGCCGTGTCGTCTTATGGGCTTTCCGGAACCAACGTGCACGGTGTGCTGGAACAGGTACCAGACCCCCGATATCTCCGAACCTATTGCGCAGCAAGATCTTTCGGCTACGCCTGAGGCGGAGCCGTTGCTGTTCCCGCTGTCGTCAACCTCGGCGGACGAGCTGCGCCGCACTGCCGGTCGGCTGGCCGACTGGGTGCTGGCACATGGCGATGTCGCTTTGGCCGATCTCGCCTACACCCTCGCGCGTCGGCGCGCGCATCGACCGGTACGCACCGCCGTCACCGCTGGCGACCATGCGGAGCTCGCCAAGGCGCTGCGGACGGTCGCCGAGGGCGAGACCCCGTACGGCGCCGCGCTCGGTCGCGATGACCGGGGCCCGGTGTGGGTGTTCTCCGGCCAGGGCTCGCAATGGTCGGCCATGGGCGCGCAACTGCTGGCGAACGAACCGGTGTTCGCCGCGACTGTCGCGCGGGCCGAGCCGGTAATTCTTCGCGAATGCGGCTTCTCGGTGACCGAGGCGATGTCGTCGCCGCAGGTGGTGAGCGGTCAGGACCGAATCCAGCCGACGCTGTTCACCATGCAGGTCGCCCTGGCGGCCACGATGCAGGCCTACGGTGTGCGCCCCGGCGCGGTCATCGGCCACTCTGTCGGCGAGGCCGCGGCCGCTGTCGTCGCCGGCGCCCTCTCACTGGAAGACGGACTGCTGGTCGTGTGCCGCCGTTCGCAACTGATGTCGCGGGTCGCCGGTGCCGGCGCGAGTGCATCGGTACAGCTACCCGCCCAGCAGGTGCTCTCCGAACTCGCGGTCCGCGGCAGCAACGACGTCGTGGTAGCAGTGGTGGCATCGCCGGAGTCGACTGTGATCGCCGGCGCGGCAGTGGCGGTTCGTGAGTTGGTCGCGGCGTGGGCAGAGCGTGACGTCATGGCGCGCGAGATTCCCACCGACGTCGCTTTCCACTCGCCCGAGGTCGATCCGATCGTGGGTGAGCTCACCGAAGCACTCGCCGAGCTCACCCCGAAGCCACCGGAGATTCCCTTCTACTCAGCGACTCTGTACGACCCGCGCGAGCAGCCGTCCTGCGACGGCCGCTACTGGGCCAGCAACATGCGCCGGATGGTGCGATTCTCCGCGGCCGTCCGGGCCGCACTGGAGGACGGTTTCCGGGTGTTCGGAGAGCTGTCGCCCCACCCCTTACTCGTGCACGCCGTCGAGCAGACCGGCCGCAGTCTCGACACGCCGCTCACCACGCTCGCGGGTATGCGCCGCGAGCAAGAACTACCGCACGGGTTGAGAGACTTCGTGGCCGATCTGCACAGCGCAGGCGCGGCCGTCGACTTTTCGCTGCTCTATCCGGACGGGCGCCTGGTCGATGCGCCGCTCCCGACGTGGACTCACCTCCGGCCTTGGCTCGAGCACAACAAGCAACAAGTTTCGGCCGGTGGCGGTTTCACCGTCTCGGCGCATCCACTGCTCGGCCCGCCGGTGCGCCTGCAGGAAGAACCGGAGCGCCACGTCTGGCAGGGCCAGGTCGGTACGGACGCTCACCTCTGGCTGGCGGATCATCAGGTCCACAAGGTTGCGGTACTGCCGGCGGCCGGCTACTGCGAGATGGCGCTGGCGGCGGCGCGCACCGTCGTCGGCGAGGAATCCGAAGTACGCGACATCCGGTTCGAGCAGGCTCTCCTGCTCGATGCGGAGACCACTGTCGGCGCGGTCGCATCTGTCGAGACGCCGGGCGTCTTCGCGTTCGCCGTCGACACCAGTCGGCAGGGCGAGCAAACGCGCCACGTCAACGCGCAGCTGCATGCGGTCGAGGAAGCTCAACCACCAGCACGTGACACCGAGGCTCTGCTCGCCGCGCACCCGCGCCGCGAAGACGGTGCCGACGTGCGAAATCGGCTTGCTGAGAACGGTATTGACTACGGCCCGGCTTTCAGCGCCTTGGTTGCCGTGCACATCGGCGAGCAGCCGTCCGACACGGTGCTGGGCGAGGTCGCGCTCAGCGGCCCGGTGCGCGCCGGCCAAGGTGCCTACAGCGTGCACCCGGCGCTGTTGGATGCGTGCTTCCAATCCGTCGCAGCCCACCCGGACGTCAAAGCCGTCAGCGCGGGCGTGCTGGCGTTGCCCGTCGGTATTGCGCGCCTTCGCGTCTACGGTTCCGCGCGCAACGCCCGCTACTGCCATGCGCGGATCACCAGTTTCGATGCCACCGGCATCGAGACCGACATCGAAGTACTTGACCAACATGGAGCTGTTCTGGTCGTCGTGCAGGGTCTGCGACTGGCCACGGGGACGTCAGAGAGCGGCCACAAAGACCGGGTGCTTGCCGAGCGACTGCTGGGCGTTCAGTGGCGCCCGCAGCAATTGCCTGAACTCCCCCGAATCGACGCCGGCTCCTGGCTGCTCGTCAGCTGCGCCGATTCAGACGCGGTGACCACCAGATTGAGCGACGCCTTCGGCAGTCTCGGCGCGCACTGCACCACCATGCACTGGCCCGCCGGAGCCGACAACTCCTCTGGCGCCGTAGAATTCACAAAACGCCTCCGTGACGGCGATCTCGCGGCGGCGGTGATCGTGACCGAGCCGGTCAGCGACACCGCGGGCGAGCACGGTCCTGCCCGGGGCCGCGAGCAGGTGGCTCATCTGGTGCGAATCGCCCGCGATCTGTCCGAAATCTCCGGCGACCCGCCCCGACTGTATGTCGTGACGCGCGGCGCTCAGGCCGTCCTCGCCGGCGAGCAGCCCAACCTCGAACAAGCCGGACTGCGGGGCCTGATCCGGGTGATCGGCAACGAGCAACCACATCTGGGTGCTACCCACATCGATATCGACGCCTCCGATGAGGACGTGGTCGCAGGCCTGCTGGCGCGGCACCTCCTTGCCGGATCTGACGAGGACGAGACCGCGTGGCGCAAAGGACAGTGGTACACCGCACGGCTCAACCCGGCGTCGCTGGGGCCCGAGGACCGACGGACCACGATCGCCAACCCCGAGCACGACGGAATGCGGGTTCAGGTCCGCAGGCCTGGTGACTTGAGTTCGCTGGAATTCGTTGCTTGCGAGCGCATTACACCGGGGCCAGGTGAAATCGAAGTCGCGGTAACCGCATCGAGCATCAACTTCGCCGACGTGCTGGTCGCGTTCGGCCGCTATCCCGCATTCGAGGGTCGCCTGCCGGAGTTGGGCACTGACTTCGCGGGAGCGGTGACCGCGGTCGGTCCTGGCGTGACGGACCACCGGGTCGGCGATCGTGTCGGTGGCCTGTCCGCTGACGGGTGCTGGGGTACCTTCCTCACCTGCGACGCACGGCAGGCCGTCACGTTGCCGCCTGGACTTTCCGATCATCACGCGGCGGCGTTGACCACAGCACACGCCACCGCTTACTACGGCTTACACGACCTGGCACGTATCGCCGCCGGCGACAAAGTGCTGATCCACTCCGCGACCGGCGGAGTGGGACAGGCCGCGGTCGCGATCGCGCGCGCCGCGGGTGCCGAGGTCTTCGCCACCGCGGGAAGTGATCAACGTCGAGATCTGTTGCGCGACGATAGGAATCGATCACATCTACGACTCGCGAAGCTTGGAGTTCGCCGCCGAGATACGTCGCGATACCGACGGGTACGGGGTCGACATCGTGCTCAACTCGGTCACCGGCGCCGCGCAACGCGCGAGCCTCGAATTGCTTTCGTTCGGTGGACGATTCGTCGAGATCGGCAAACGCGACATCTACGGCGACACCCGGATGGGCCTTTTCCCGTTTCGGCGCAATCTCACGTTTCACGCTGTCGACCTCGGGTTGCTCGCATACAGCCATCCGGACCGGTTCCGGGATCTTCTGACCGAGGTGTACCGGCTCACCGCCGAACGCTCACTGCCACTGCCGCATTGCAGCCGATACCCACTCGCCGACGTCGCCGACGGCATCCGGATGATGAGCCGCGCGGAGCACACCGGCAAATTAGTGCTCGATGTTCCCCGCACCGGAGACCGCCGGATCGTCGTGCCGCCGGCACAAGCCCGGGTATTCCGAGACGACGGCGCCTATATCGTCACCGGCGGACTGGGTGGCCTGGGCCTGTTCCTGGCGGAGAAGATGGCGGCGGCCGGTTGCGGACGCATCGTGCTGTCCTCGCGCTCGCAACCGACGGCGGAGGCGGCTGAGGCGATCGACGGTATCCGGTCGGCCGGCGTCGATGTGGTGGTGGAATGCGGTGACATCGCCGAACCGGACACCGCGCGGCGATTGGTCGCGACCGCGACCGCAACCGGGCTCGAGGTGCGTGGTGTGCTGCATGCGGCGGGCGTGATCGAAGATGCCACGCTGGCAAACATCACCGACGAAATCATCGAACGCGACTGGGCGCCAAAGGTATACGGCGCATGGAATTTGCATCAAGCAGTACAAGAACAGCCGTTGGACTGGTTCTGCTCGTTCTCGTCGGCCGCCGCGTTGGTGGGCTCGCCGGGACAAGGGGCTTACGCCGCGGCCAACAGTTGGCTGGATGGCTTCGCCCGGTGGCGTCGTGCTGCCGGCTTGCCGGCCAACACGATTGGATGGGGCGCCTGGACCCAGATCGGACGCGGCACCGCCCTGGCCGAGGGAGCCGGCGACGCCATCGATCCCGATGAAGGTGCCTACGCCTTCGAAGCGCTGTTGCGTCACGATCGCGCGTACAGCGGCTACGCACCGGTCGTGGGCGCACCGTGGTTGGCCGCGTTCGCCCAGCGGCCCTTCGCCGAAGCATTCCGGGTCACCCGGCAAGGCTCCTTGGGCGCAAGCAAGCTTCGTGCCGAGCTAGACGAGCTGCCTCGCGACGAGTGGCCACTTCGGTTGCGGCGAATGATCTCCGAACAGGTCAACGTGATTCTTGCGCCGCAGCATCGACCCGGACCGGCCGCTGCCCGAGTGTGGCATCGACTCGTTGGGAGCCCTCGAGTTGGGCACCCGGATCGAGGCCGAGACGGGCGTTCGCGTCACCGCGACCGATGTGACCACCATTCGCGGCTTGGCTGACATGCTGTGCGAGAAGCTCGCACCAGCCGAAATCGCCTGATCTGACCACGGATTCGTCAAACGAACCCGTCATCCTAAGATCGGCGCTGCCACCTCTTCGGCAGCGACGGCTTGGACAACGATAATTTCGGTAGCGACGGGAGACGTCTCGATCGGGGCTTGCGGGCACGGCGCTTGGGACGCCAGCCAGACGGCCACCAGTTGGCGTTGCCGATCAGGACCGCCAGTGCCGGCACGGTTATGGTGCGCACGATGAATGTGTCCACCAGCAGGCCGATTCCGATGACGAAGCCGGCCTGAACCATGGACGTGATGCTGCTGAACAACATCGCGAACATCGGTGCGGCGAAGATGATTCCCGCCGAGGTGATGACTCCCCCGGTCGACCCAACCGTGCGGATGACACCAGATCGGATCCCGAGTGGGGATTCGTCCCGAATCCGCGAGATCAACAGCATGTTGTAGTCGGCGCCGACGGCCACCAGGACGATGAACGCCATGCCCGGCATACTCGCCGCCATCGACTCGTGGCCGATGAATTGCAGCACGATCACCGCGATCCCCAGCGATGACAGATACGAAAGTATCACTGTGGCAACGAGATACAGCGGTGCCACGATTGCCCGTAGCAGCAAGACCAGGATCAGGAATACGACGGCGACGGTCGCCAAGACGATGAACCGTAGGTCATGGTTGTAGTAGTCGCGGAGTTCGCTGTAATACGGCGTCAGGCCCGTCATCGATATCGATGCGTCGGCCAGCGCGGTGTTGGCCTGTGCGCCACGCGCGGCGGCCAATATCGATTTGACCTGATCCATCGCTTTGGTGTCGTAGGGCGCCAGCTTGGACTGCACCAGATAGCGAGCCGCGTGTCCATCGGGCGAGGTGAATACCGCAGCGAGATCCTTGAATTGATCGTTGTCCAGGATCTCCGGCGAGAAGTAGAAGCCCGCCGCGCCCGGTTCCGATGCGTTGAGCTTCATCGCCAGCAGAAAGGCCGAGGCGCGCGACAGGCCTTCACCCAACTGTTTGGTCTGATCGTCCAGTTCGCGGACGCCATCGGCAATCCGTCGGCTCCCGTCGGCCAGCGCGTTGGCGCCCTGCTCCAGCGAGGCCACACTCTGCTGCAGACCGCCTGCGCCGTTGGCACCGCCCTGGCTGTTGAGGCCCAGTGTCCGAATGGATTTCAGTGCGGAGTCCAACGAGGGCTGCACCTTGTGCAGGGAGTCGGAAAGGCGCTGCAGCTGGTCCCGTTGGTTGGGGCACTTCGGGTCGGTGTCGCACCCCGGATCGTCCTTCAGCCCGTTCAGCGCCGAATCCGCTTGACCGACAATGTCGTCGAAGCTGCCGATATTCGGCTGGATCGAGTCGCCGGCGGCGCGCTCGCTGGCGAGCACCTTGTCGACGTCCTTCAAGGCCTGCGAAGCTCCGAGTTGGCTTCGGAGAGTGCCAATGGTCTTGCTCAGATTGTCGAGGACCCCGGTCGCCTGAGTCAACTGGCCGCGCACCGTGGCCAGGCTGTCGGCGAGTTGGCCTGCGCCTCCGGTCAATTGCGCGCGTGCGTCGGTGCTGGCGGCGATCTTCGATGACGCGTCCGCCAACTTGCTGCCGATCTCGCCCGCCTGAAAGCTCAGCGTGGCCTGCTCCAGCGGAGCACCCGACGGCCGGGTGACCCCGCGCACCGCTGCGATATCAGGCAACTCGCTGACCCGCTGCGCCATCTGCTCGAGGTCCGCCAGACCCTTGCTGGTTCGCAAGTCGTGCGGGGATTGGATCAGGATGTACTGCGGCGCGGTGACACTCGCCGGAAAGTGGCGTTCGACCGTCGCGAAGCCGATGTTGCTTTCGGACGACGGCGGCAGCGACGTGCGTGCGTCGTAACTGGTGTGCAGCGCGGCAACACAACCCGCCAACCCGATCAACACGACCAGGCTGGCAGCGAGATGCGCAACCGGGCGGCGCACGATGTGTATACCGGAACGTCGCCAGAACCGGCCGGTCAGGTCGCGTCTCGGCTTCACCCAACCTCGCCGGCCGCCGATCACCAGCATCGCCGGCAACAGCGTGATCGCGGCCAGGAACGCCACCGCAATCGAGACTGCCAGGGCCGGTCCGGTGTTCGAAAAGATGGACAGGGTGGTGAAACTCATGCAGAGGAACGTCACCGCAACGGTCGCCGCAGAGGCGGCTATCACCTTGCCGATCCCCGCCATC
The DNA here is from genome assembly GCA_963750885.1 of uncultured Actinomycetota bacterium. GTDB lineage: Bacteria > Actinomycetota > Actinomycetes > Mycobacteriales > Mycobacteriaceae > Mycobacterium. The sequence continues at coordinate 87,271 of CAVVSN010000026.1, read as the reverse complement.
GCGCGAGCGACGGCCTCGTCGGAATCTATGCCCTGGCGCAGGTGTTCGTGATATCGGCTGATGAGGAAGACCGCGTAGTCGACGCCGGCACCGATCAGCATTGCGGTCATGAACACCAGCGTCTGTTGCGAGATACCGAGGCCCAGCCCGGCCAGCCCGGCGACCACCTGTTGCGCGGCCAGCTGGGATATTCCGATGGTTATCAACGGCAGCAGGATGGTGACCGGATTGCGGTACACCACAACCAGAATCAGCAACACCATCAGTAAGGTTGCGGTCTCGATCACCTTCAGATCGCGCAGTCCGAGAGTGCTCAGTTCGGCGACAGTGGCCGTCAACCCCGTCATGTGCACAGTGAGCGTCGACCCGTTGACAGTCCGCTTGACGATGTCGACGACCCGGGCGTAGGCAGCGTTCGAGTCTGGTGAACCGAGTTCGCCGGCGACGCCCACCGGGAGGAACCACGCTTTATTGTCTTTGCTGGTCACCACCTGACGCAGCGGCGGTTGTGCGACGAAGTCCTGCACCATGACGACATCCCGCTTGTCGCCGTGCAATTTGTCGACCAAGGCGCGGTAGACATCTTCGTCGGCTCGACTGATTCCCTTCTCGTCGGTGAGCACCACTAACGCGATGTTCTGAATGCCCGGTTCGCGGAAGGCTTTCGTCATTTGCCGGGTTGCCGCCGTCACCGCTGAATTACTCGGCAGGACTTCCTGATTGCTGGCGTCGCGAGCCAACTTTCCCAACGGCGTGAAGGTCACCGACAGCACTGCGACCAGCGCGATCCAGCACGCGATGACCAGCCAGGGCCGGCGCAGGACCACCCGGGCCAGCAGTTGGAACATGCCATTGACCGACAACCTCATCGTGAGGTTGCGGCGCGAGAATTTCATCAGCCTGGGCGGCCAGTTCAAGTTCACATCGTCTCACGGCTCAGCAATTGGCCGAGTTGTGTGCCGTACAGGCGCAGCGACTCGGTTGTCAGCATCTCTTCATGCGCGCAGTCGATCGGGTGCACCCTGATATCGCCCGTAGCGTGGGCTCCCCATTCTTGCAGCAGGAACGAGCCGCGATCGTGCTGATCACGCAAAGCGGAAAATACGACCACGTCACCGTCTAGTACGCCGGCTTCGTGAGCCCGGTAGAGCCGGATATTGGCATTGTGATTCCGCACAAGCAGATTCAGCAGCTCTTTGTATTGAGAAAGTTCAGGCGCGCCACTCTCGTGGACCGCTTCTATCTGTTCATCGGTCAGCGCCGGCGGGCGGTCCGATTCATCCGGGCGATACAACTGCAAGGCCTCTTCCAGGACGTGCTTCTCGTCCAGGGCCTGGTGCGCGACGCTGTCGTGGATCCGGGGTTGGGCGTCGAGGAGGATGAGTCGTCCGATGACGCATCCGCGGCGCTGAAGTTCGATCGCGAGTTCGTGAGCGACGACGCCGCCAAACGACCAGCCGAGCAGGTTGTATGGCCCGTCGGGATACGCTTCCTGGATTCTGTCGGCATGGGTGCTCGCCAAATCCCGAAGCGACTGCAGTTCGGGTTGCCCATTCTGCGGAATCTGTTGTATCCCGATAATCGGGCAGTCCAGATGATTACCAAGAGTCTGGTACGGCCAGCTCACCCCGCCTGCGGGATGAACGCAGAAGAGCGGTGCGCCGGTGCCCTTCTTCAGAATTTGAACGGGAACTATTTGTTGCGCGGGCGTCGTGTCTGTTTGCAGCCGCCTACTCAGACTGCTCACGGTGGGCGCATCGAACAAGGTGCGTACCGAAATATCGGCACCGATTGAGGTTTTGACCGCCGCGGCCAAGCGCATCGCCGACACCGAATCGCCACCGAGTTCGAAGAAGGAGTCGTCGACCCCGACGCGCTCAAGCCCGAGGACCTGGGCGTAGATGCCGGCCAAGGCCTCCTCGGCAGGGCTGCTGGGTGCCCGGTACTCCGCCGCGACGTATTCGACAGCCGGGAGGGCGAGGATATCCAGTTTGCCGTTGGGTGTCAGCGGTAGCGCCTCGACCACGACTACCGCCGCCGGAACCATGTACATCGGCAGCCGATCGGCCAGCCGGGACCTTATTTCGGCGGGATCCGCAGTCCCGGTGACTGATTCGGTGATGTAAGCGATGAGGCGTTTGTTGCCGGGGCGGTCTTCGCGGGCGATCACCGCCGCCTGCTTGATTCCGTTCAACCCCGCCAATACCGCCTGGATTTCACCGAGTTCGATGCGATAGCCGCGGATCTTGACCTGTTCGTCAGCACGCCCGAGATACCGCAGCTGCCCATCGGCATCCCACCGCACCAGATCCCCGGTGCGATACATCCGCGTTCCGGCGTCCCCGAACGGACAAGCCACAAATCGTGACCCGGTCAACACCGCCCGGTGGGCGTAGCCCACGCCCAGCCCGGCGCCGGCCACATACAACTCGCCGGCGACACCTTCGGGCACCTGGCGCAACCACTCGTCGAGCACGAACAACGCCGCCTCCGACACCGGCGAACCGATCGGCGGCGCCCCTGCGCCCGCCTGCAACGGCGCGCTCATCGCCGCGTACACCGTGGTTTCGGTCGGGCCGTAAGCATTGATCATGATCCGCCCCGGCGCCCATCGATCCACCACCTCGGCCGGGCACGGCTCACCGCCGACCAGCAATGCCGTCGATCCCAAGCCCTGCGGCGAGAGCGCTCCTGCCGCCGACGGCGTCTGGGTCAAGACATTGACCTGTTCGGCGACGAGCAACGCGTGGAACGCCTCTGGTGAGCCGGCTACCGACTCGGGCACCACGACCAGCCGTCCACCGCCCAGCAGCGCACCCCAGATCTCCCACACGGAGAAGTCGAAGGCATAGGAATGACACTGGGTCCAGACCTGTTCCGGCGGCAGGCCGGCGTCCGATGACAGTGACCCGAGCAGTCGCGTCACGTTGTGGTGAGCGATGGCAACGCCTTTGGGGACTCCGGTTGTGCCAGAGGTGTAGATCAGGTAAGCAATGTCATCGGGCGATGGTGCCGGCAGGGGCGCGCTGGGCTGGGTGTTCACCGCGGTGTCCCCGATATCTGACACATCGACGACCGCCATGTCGTGGCCATCTAGTCGCCCGGCCAAATCCGCGGTGGTGATTGCGGCGATCGGCGCGGCATCAGCAATTACGAGCCGAATCCGTGCGGTCGGCAGCGTCGGATCGAGCGGCAGATAGGCTGCCCCGGTTTTCAGCACGGCCACGATTGCCACGATCGCATCGGCGGAACGCGAAGTCAGCAGTGCGACAGTCTCTCCGAGGCTCGCGCCGTGGGCCGCCAAAACGTGGGCCAACCGGTTCGACGCCTCATCGAGTTCGCGGTACGTCATCGAGCTGCCGCCAAAGGTCACTGCCACTGCATCCGGTGTGCGGCCTACCTGAGCGGCAAACAACACCGGAATCGACACCGGCGCGGTCGTCGGCTGGGTCAACACCGCGCGGTTACTCCACCGCTGCAGCCGCCCGTGTTCAGCGGAATCCAGCACATCAATCGACGACAGCCGCTGTGTCGGGTCGGCGGTCATGGCCGCCAGCACCCGCTCTAACCGCTCGGTGAGTGTGTCGATGCGGTCCGCGGTAAAGACGTCGGTGTCGTATTCGACGCGGAAGCGCAGTTCGTGCCCCGGCAAGGCTTGCACCGTCAGCGGGTAGTGGTTGTATTCGCGGCTGGAGGATTCGGTGATGGCCAAGTCGTGGTTGCCCGCCAGGGCGCCGGTGTTGATCGGGTAGTTCTCGTAGGCGAAGAGGGTGTCGAAAAGTATTTCCTGACCGGTGATCCGGTGAATCTCGTTCAGGGCCAGGTGTTGATGTTCGAGCGTGTCATTGTGGCTGTCTTGCAGTTGGTTGAGCAGGTCTTCGGCGGTGGTGGCCGCGGTGATGTTCGCCCGCACCGGCACGGTGTTGATCAACAGGCCCACCATCGATTCCGCGCCGACCAGCTCGGCGGGCCTACCGGAGACCGTGGTGCCGAAAGCGACATCGTGCCGGCCGGTCAGCGAGGTCAGCAGCTGCGCGAAAGCGGCCTGCAGCACGGTGCTGACGGTGGTGTGTCGGGTGCGGGCCAGCTCGCTCAAGGCCCGCGTGATTTCAGCCGAGACGACTAGCGATTTAACGCCGCGCTGCCCTTGCCCCAACCGATCCCGTGGGCTGACCAGCGTGGGGGTGTCAAAGCCGGCCAGCACCGCGCCCCAGGCCGCGCGGGCAGCGTCGAGATCGCGATCGGCAAGCCAGGTCAGAAATGTCCGATACGACATGGCTGGAGGAAGCCGCTGGCCGTAATAGCCGCCGAATATCTCCCCGAGCAAAATCGGCATCGACCACCCGTCGAGCACGACGTGGTGATAAGTCATCACAAACCGGTGCCGATCAGGTGCGACGCGGAGCAAAGCGACCCGGAACGCCGGCGGCTCGGATAGTTCGCAGACTGCGGTGCGTTCGGCGGCGCACACCTGCTGGATCTGCTCATCGACGTCGGAGTCGCTGTCGCGGTCCAGCTCGACGTACTGCCACGCCGTCGCGGGATCGGTCAGGATGACCTGAACTGGCTCGTCGAACTGTTGGCTGAATCTGGCGGCCAGGTGGGGATGCCGGGTGACCACGGCGTGCACGGCTTCGCGCAGCCGGTGGGGGTCAAGCGTGCCCGCCACGGTGATATCCAGTTGTCCCGCATACATATCGACGACAACGGCCTGCGCGGTGTTGGTGTGAAAGAGCAGCCCTTGCTGCAGCGGGCTCAGCGGCAGCACGTCGGCGACCGGGTGTTGTCGCTGCAGCTCGTCGATCTGGTGCTGGTTCAACCGCGCCGGCAGGATGTCGGACGGGGTCAGACCGCCGCCGCCGGCCTGTACGTGTGCGCTGATGCCGGTAAGGGCCTCGAACCACAACCGGCTCAACCGGGTGACTTGCTCCTCGTCCAACACGGAACGCGCCCACATCCAATTGGCATGCAGCTGTGGGCCATCCGCGGTGTCGACGGTGCCGGCGTTGAGGTCGACGGTGTGCATCAGCGGCATCGGGATCGCTGCACTGGCCTCGGCGGCTGACGATGCGTCCCGGCTGAGCCGCCACAGGTCGTCGGAGACGTCGGCACCGCCACCCAGCCGGCCCAGGTAGTTGAACCCGACGGTAGGTTCGGCGCCGTCGAGCACGACATCGCTGTTCAGATAGCGCAGCAGACCGTAGGTCAGCGAATCCGGCAGGGCGCGAAGTTGTTCCTTGGCGTCCTTGATCGCGGAGCCGAGGGTCGCGTCGCCGGCCACCACCTGCGCCCAGGGCAGGTCACCGACGTTCACCGCCACCGGATACTTGGTGGTGAACCAGCCGACGGTGCGCGACAGGTCTACATCGGCGGCCAATTCCTCGTGGCGGCCGTGCCCCTCGACGTCGATGCCGACTGGCCCGCCATCGATGTCGAGGAACTGCGCCCACGCCCACGCGAACGCGATCAGCAGGATGTCGTTGATCCCGGCGTGGAACGCTGCGGGCACCTCGCCGAGCAGCAGGCGGGTGGTCGGCACGTCCAGCGACACCGACAGATGCCCGGCGGTGGCGAAGGTGTCCACTGCCGGTTGCACCGCGGGCAGCACGGCCGGTGCCGCCGCTATCTGACGCCAGGCGTCGGCCTGCTGCACGAGTCTCGGGTCGATGGGCGTGCGCGGCCAGCAGCGACGCCCACCGCTGGAACGACGTCCCGCCGGCCGGCAGCTCAACCGGTGTCCCGGCCCGGTGCTGGGCCCAGCCGATGTTCAGGTCCTCCAACAGGATTCGCCATGACACCCCGTCGATGGCCAGGTGATGCACGATCAACACCAACTGGCCGCTGTCCTGCACCCACAGTGCGCTCAGCATCGTGCCGGTTGCCGGATTCAACTGCGCCCGCGCCCGCACCACGGCGTCCTCGGACATGGTGTGCGCGGTGTGTAGGCGTTCGGCCGCGGGCACCGATCCCGCCGCGGGCACGGTCAACGACCAGCCTCCGTCGGCGGCCTCAGCATCGACACGCAATCGCAGCATGGCGTGCCGGTCCAGCAGGGCCTGCAACACCACCAGCACATCGGCATCGGTGACGCCGGCGGGCGCCTGCACCACCACCGTCTGGTTGAACTCATCGACCTGCCCGCCGGCGGCCTGGACCTCGCGCAGCCAGTGCATGATCGGAATGGCGAGCACGTCGCCGATGCCCTCGTCGACGGGGTCACCCGCGGCGTCGGTCATCGTCGCGACCCGTGCCAGCCGTGCCACCGTCTGCTCGACGAACAGGTCGCGCGTCCGCACTGTCACACCGACAGCCCGTGCGTGCGCGACCACCTGCATCGACGAAATGCTGTCGCCGCCAAGGTCGAAGAAGGAGTCGTCGACACCGACCCGCGGCAGTCCGAGCACCTGGGCGTAGATGCCGGCCAGGATCTCCTCGACCGGGCTGTCAGGGGCGCGGTAATGATCGGCATCCTGATATCCGGGCGCCGGCAGCGCGCGGGTGTCGAGCTTGCCGTTGGGTGTCAGCGGCAGCTCCTGCAGCACGATGACCGCGGCCGGGACCATGTAGACCGGCAGCCGATCAACCAGTCGGGTGCGAATCCCGGCTGGATCGGCGCTGCCGGTGATGTACCCGACGAGGCGCAAGGCGGCGGGGCGGTCTTCGCGGGCGATCACCGCGGCCTGTTCGACGCCGTCGAGTTCGGCCAGAGCCGTTTGGATTTCGCCAAGTTCGATGCGGTAGCCGCGGATTTTGACCTGTTCGTCGGCGCGACCCAGATACTGCAGCTGGCCGTCGTTACCCCACCGCACCAGGTCGCCGGTCCGGTACATCCGTGTCGCGGGTGCCCCGGCACTGCCGAACGGACACGCCACGAACCGCGAAGCGGTCAGCGGGGTGCGGCGCCAGTAGCCGGACGCCAATCCGGAACCGGCCACGTACAATTCGCCGACCACACCGAGGGGTACCGACTGCAGCCACTCGTCGAGCACGAACAACGCAGCCCCCGGCACCGGCGAGCCGATCGGCACCACTCCTGATCCCGGGATCAGCGGCGCGCTCACCGCCGCATAGACCGTCGTCTCCGTCGGGCCGTAGGCGTTGATCATCACCCGCCCGGGTGCCCAGCGGTCCACCAATTCGGCCGGGCAGGCCTCACCGGCCACCACCAGCGCCGTGACTCAAGACCTATCGGATCCAACATCGCTGCCGCCGAAGGAGTTTGGCTGACGACATCGACCTGTTCGGCAGCCAGCAAGGCATGGAAATCTTCAGGTGAGCGCACCACCGAGTCGGGAATCACGACCAGGCGACCACCGTGCAACAAGGCGCCGAAGATCTCCCACACCGAGACGTCGAACGCCGTAGGAATGCCACTGCGACCACACTCCCCCGCGCGTCAGGCCGGCATCAAGCGTTGACAACAGTTGTGTGACGTTGCGGTGTTTGACGGCAACGCCTTTAGGCACGCCGGTGGTGCCCGACGTGTAGATCAGGTAGGCCAGGTCGTCGGGTGCGGGCGCGTGCAGCGGTACTCCGGCCTGGATATCGAGGGCGGAGGCGGCCATGTCGATCACCGGCACGTCGAAGTCGTCGAACCGGCCGGACAGGTCGGCAGTGGTGACGGCGACGATCGGAGTGGCGTCACCGAGCATGAAACCGACCCGTGCAGACGGCAGCGCCGGGTCGATCGGTAGGTACGCTGCCCCGGTCTTGAGCACCGCGACCATCGCTATAACTGCCTCGGCAGACCGCGAAAGTAGCAGCGCCACAATCTGTCCCGGCGCCGCGCCGCGCCCGGCCAATGCTGTGCCAACTGGTCGGAGCCGTCGTCAAGCTGCCGATACGTCCACGACTGCCCATCGCAATTCAACGCCACCGCGTCCGGTGTGCGGGTCACCTGGTCAGTGAACAGGGCCGGAATCGATACCGGAGTTGGCGCCGCCGTCAAGGCTGCCCGGTTGCCAAGTTCGGCCAGGCGGGCGCGCTCGGAATCGTCGAGCAGGTCCAGCGCTGACAACCGCCGAGTCGGGTCGGTGGTCAGTGTTAGCAGGACTCGCTCCAGTCGCCCGATGAGGGTCTGCACGCTGCCGGCGTCGAACACGTCGGTCCGGAACTCCACCTGGCCACCGATTCCGCCGGGAGCGCCGGCTTCGGTCCAGCGTTCGGACAGCGAGAACGTCAGATCCATCCGGGCGGTCTGGGCATCCAGCGGAATCGAAGTGACCTCGAGGTCGGGCAATCCCAGACCGAGGGCCGGATCACCGGTGCCGGCGAAGTTCTGCCAAGCCAGCATCACCTGAACCAGCGGGTGATGGGTCAGGCTGCGCGCGGGGTTGAGCCGCTCGACCAGCACCTCGAACGGCACGTCTTGGTGCTCGAAGGCCTCGAGGCTGCGCGCCCGGACCCGGCCCAACAGGTCAGCAAAGCTGGGATCACCGGCCACGTCGACCCGCAGCACCAGCGTGTTGACGAAGAATCCGACCAGATCGTCGAGCGCGACATCGCTGCGGCCGGCGATCGGAAAGCCTACGGCGACATCGGAACTGGCGCTGACCTTGGACAGCAGTACTGCCAGCGCGGCCTGTACCACCATGAAGCTGGTCGCGTTGTGCTCGCGGGCTACCCGGGCGATCTGCTGTTGCAATTCCGCTGGCCACTGCACATCCACCGTCGAGCCGCGGCCGTCGGCCTGCACCGGGTAAGGCCGGTCGGTGGGCAGCTGCAACCGCTCCGGTAGCGCCGCCAATACGCCTTCCCAATAGGACAGCTGGGCAGCGATGCGGCTATCGCTGTCGTCGAGCCGACCGAACTGCTCGCGCTGCCACAGCGTGTAGTCGACGTACTGCACCGCCAGCGGCGCCCATTCGGGTGCCTGCCCCGCGCAGCGGGCGGCATACGCCGCAGCCAGGTCGGCGGTCAGCGGCCGCAGCGACCAGCCGTCCGCGGCGATGTGATGCACCACGGCCACCAGCACATGCTCCTTGGCGGCGACGCGGAAAAGTGTTGCCCGCACGGGTAATTCGGCGGCGAGGTCAAATGTGTCGCGCGCGGCGGCCCCGACGGCCTCGTCCAGCTGGTGCCCCGACCAGCCCTCGGCGTTGACGACCCGGAGGACGGCATCGGCCCGCTGCACCGGGATCACCACCTGCTGCGGCGTTCCCTCGGTAGCGACGTACACCGTGCGCAGGATTTCGTGGCGGCCCACCAGATCGCTCAGCGCCGCACCCAACGCCTCCATGTCGAGGGCCCCGCTCAGCCGCAACGCCGTCGCCATGTTGTACACCGGTGACGGGCCTTGCAATTGGTCGAGGAACCACAATCGGCTCTGGGCGAAGGAGAGTGGCACCGCCGCAGGTCGCGGGCCGGCTACCAACGGTTCGAAACCGCCCGCGCCGGTTCCGATATGCGGCGCTAGCTGGGCGATCGTGGGCGCCTCGAATACCGTGCGCACCGAAAGCCCGGCGTCCAGCGCGCTATTGACCGCGGCGACCAGTCGCATCGCCGAGATGCTGTCACCGCCGAGGTCGAAGAAGGAGTCATCGACGCCGACCTGCTCCAGCCCGAGCACCTGGCCAAAGATGCCGGCCAGGATCTCCTCGACTGCGGTGGCCGGAGCACGGTATTCACCGGCCGCGTACTCGGGTGCGGGTAGGGCGCGGGTGTCGAGTTTGCCGTTGACGGTGATGGGTAGTGAGGGCAGTGCCACGACCGCTGCGGGGACCATGTGGGCGGGTAGTTGTTGGGCTAGTGCGGTGCGTGTTTCGGCGGGGTCGGCGTTGCCGGTGATGTAGGCGACCAGACGCTTGTGGCCGGGTTGGTCTTCGCGGGCGATGACGGCGGCCTGCTCGACGCCGTCGAGTTCGGCTCAGCGCGGCTTGGATTTCGCCGAGTTCGATGCGGTAGCCGCGGATTTTCACCTGTTCGTCGGCGCGGCCGAGGTAGCGCAGTTGGCCGTCGTCGCCCCAGGAGACCAGGTCTCCGGTGCGATACATCCGTGTTCCGGGTGCGCCGAACGGACACGGCACGAACCTGGATGCGGTCAGTGCGGTGCGTCGCCAGTATCCGTATCCGACGCCGCGTCCGGCCAGATAGAGTTCGCCGATCACTCCCGGCTGGTACCGGGCGTAGCCAGTCGTCGAGGACGAAGAACGCCGCCCCCGGTATCGGTGAACCGATGGGTGGTGGTCCGCCGCCGGCGGTCAGCGGTGTGCTTTTGGACAGCCACATGGTGGTCTCGGTCGGGCCGTAGACGTTGACCATCACCCGACCGGGCGCCCACCGGTCGACCAGTTCGGGCGGGCAGGGTTCGGCGCCGATCACCAGCGCCGCCGCGTCCAAACCGTCGGTGGAGAGAACCCCGACCGCGGAGGGGGTTTGGGTCAACACGGTGACCTGTTCGCGCACGAGCAGGGCGTGGAAATCGTCGGCCGAGCGGGCGACCGCATCGGGAACCACGACCAGGCGACCGCCGTGCAGCAGCGCGCCCCAGATCTCCCAGACCGAGAAGTCGAAGGCATAGGAATGAAACTGTGTCCACACCTGGCCGGGTGTCAGCGGCACGCCGATGTCCAGCGACGCGAACAGTTGGGTGACGTTGTGCTGGCTGACGGCAACGCCTTTGGGGACCCCGGTGGTTCCGGAGGTGTAGATGATGTGGGCGACCTCGTCCGGGTCCGGCAACGGCAGCGCCGTGTTCGGCCGGGTGTCGATGACGGGGTCGCTCGGCGTCGATGACCGCCACGTCGAACCCGTCGAGTTGCGTTGCCAGCTCAGCGACGGTGACGGCCGCTGCCGGCGCGGTGTCGGCGAACATGAACTCGATCCGTGCCGACGGCAGCGCCGGGTCGATCGGCAGATACGCCGCACCGGTTTTGAGGACCGCCAGGATCGCCACAATCGCCTCGGCGGATCGCGGAAACAGCAGCGCCACACATTGACCCGGGCCCGCACCCCGATCGACCAACAGATGCGCCAACCGATTCGCCGCCTCATCAAGCTCGCGATAGGTCAACGACCGGCCCTCACAGACCACCGCCACCGCGTCCGGCGTACGCGCCACCTGAGCCACAAACAATGCCGGCACCGACACCTTGGCTACCGGCTCAACCAACACCGCCCGATTACCCCACCGATCCAACCGGGCACGCTCCACCTCATCCAACAAATCCACCGACGACAACGGCCGTGCCGGATCGGTTGCCATCATCGCGAGCACTCGCTCGAACCGCTCGATCAGTGCCTCGATACCGGTCGCGTCGAACACGTCGGTGTCGTATTCGACGCGCAGCCGCATCTGTGGGCCCGGCTGAGCTTGCACGGTCAGCGGGTAGTGCGTCGACTCCTTGGTGGTGATGTCGGTGATGGCGAACTCGTGATCGCCCTGCGGCACACCGGTTTCGATCGGGTAGTTCTCGTATGCGAAGAACGTGTCGAAAAGGGCGTCTTGACCGATTGCACGGTGAATTTCGTTGAGCGCCAGGTGCTGGTGCTCGAGCGTGTCGTTATAGGCACTTTGTAGCTGTTCGAGCAGCGCCGCGGTGGTAGTGGCCGCGGTGAACTTTGCCCGCACCGGCACCGTGTTGATCAACAGCCCCACCATCGATTCGGCGTCGGCCACATCGGTCGGCCGACCCGAGACCGTCGTGCCGAAGGCGACGTCGTGCTGGCCCGTCAGCGAGGACAGCAACTGCGCCCACGCGCCCTGCAACACAACGTTGACGGTGGTACGGCACGACCGCGCCAGTTCGCTGACGGCACCGGTGATTTCGGCGGGCAGTTCGACCGTCTCGCACGTGTCGCTGCCCGGGCTCCAGACGGTCCCGGGGGCCGACCAGCGACGGTGTGTCGAAGCCGGTGAACACCTGCGCCCAGGCGGCGCGGGCCGCGTCGTGGTCGCGGGCGGCCAGCCAGCTGACGAAGTCGCGGTAGGGCGCCGGAGCGGGCAGTCGCTGGCCGTAATAACCGGCGAAGATCTCGCCCAACAGGATGGGCATCGACCAGCCGTCCAGCACGATGTGGTGATTCGTCAGCACCAACCGGTGGCTGTCCACCCCGATCCGGATCAGCAGAGCCCTGAAGGTCGGCCGGCTCGCGAGATCGCAGACGGCAGCGCGCTCGGTCTCACAGAGCCGTGCTATCTCCGTGTGGGCGTCGAGTTCGGCATGCGATCCGAAATCGACGTATTGCCAGGCTATTTCGGGATCGGCCGGGATGATCTGCACCGGTTCGTCGAACTGTTGGGTGAAGTGCGCAACCAGGTTCGGATGGCGGTTGAGCATCGCGTGGACCGCGCCGCGCAGGCGGTCCGCGTCCAGTGCGCCGGTTACGCCGATGTTCAGTTGTCCCGCATACAGATCGGTGTCGCCGGCCGTTGCGGCGTTGGCGTGGAAGAGCAAGCCCTGCTGAACCGGGGTCAGTGGCAGGACGTCGGCGATGCGGTGTTGTCGCTGCAGGTCGTCGATCTGCTGCTGGTTCAATCGCGCCGGCGCGATGTCCGACGGCGTCAGCCCGCCGCCACCGTCTTGTACGTGCAAGCAGATCCCGGCCAGGACGTCGAACCACAGTTGACTCAACCGGTCGATCTGGGTGTCGTCGAGTGCGGAGCGGGCCCACGTCCAGTTGGCGTGCAGGCGCGGACCGGCGTCGGAGTCGATGGCGACGGCACTGAGGTCCAGGGTGTGCATCAGCGGCATCGGCACCGCGGCGGCGGCACCGGTCGAGGTCAGAGCTTCGGGGCTGAGACCCCAGCCATCACCCGCGTTCGCGACCGTGGGGCCGGCCAGTCGCCCGAAGTAGTTGAAACCGACGGTCGGGTCTGGCCCGACGAGCTCGACATCCGGATTCAGGTAGCGCAGTAGGCCGTAGGTGAGGCCGTCGGGCAGCGAACGTAGCTGTTCCTTGGCGTCCTTGACTGCGGCGCCCAGGGCCGCGTCGCCTGCGGCGACCTGCGCCCAGGACACCGTCCCGACGTCTACAGCCACCGGGTACTTGGTGGTGAACCATCCGACGGTGCGCGACAAATCGACGGCAGCGCTCAGCTCTTCCTGGCGTCCGTGGCCCTCGATGTCGATCCCGATCCGGGTGTTGCGGTTGCCCAGATCGCTCAAGAACGCCTTGACCGCAAGGGCCAACGCGATCAACAGGATGTCTTGCGTCCCGGCATGGAACGCCGCGGGCACCGCGGTCAACAGCAAGTGGGTGGTTTCGGCATCCAGCTCCGCCGACCGGTGTCCGGCCGTGGCGTAGGTGTCCACATCCGGCTGAACCGCCGGCAACGCAGCTGGGGTCGCCGCCACGCGCCGCCAGTCGTCCGCAAGCTGTACGACGTCCGGATGCTGTGCGTGTTCGGCCAGTAGCGCCGACCACCGCCGCAAGGACGTCCCGGTCGCGGGCAATTCGACCGGCGCGCCGGCACGATGCTGAGCCCAGGCGATGTTCAGGTCTTCCAACAAGATCCACCACGACACCGCGTCGACCGCGAGGTGATGAACAACCAGCATCAGCTGCCCGGTCGGCTCGACCCAGAGCGCACTGAGCATCACGCCCGCCGCCGGGTTCAACCGCGATCGTGCTGCGATCACCGCGTCGTCGGACACCGCCTGCGCCATCTGCAGGCACGCGCGCGCATTCACCGACCCAGGCTCCGGCACCGTCAGCGACCAACCGCCGTCGTCGTCGACGGCGACGCGCAGCCGCAGCATGGCGTGCTGATCGAGCAGGGCTTGCAGCACGGCCGCCACGTCGGCCTCGGTGACGCCGTCGGGCGCCTGCACCATCACCGTCTGGTTGAACTGGTCGATCGGGCCGCCCGCGCGTTCGACCTCCCGCAGCCAGCTCATGATCGGCGTGGCCGCCAGATCGCCGACACCGTCGTCGGATTCGTCGCCGGCAGGGGCCGTGCTGACCACCCGGGCCAGCCGGGCCACGGTCTGCTCGACGAACACATCGCGCGGCCGGCAGTTCAGGCCCGCGGCGCGGGCCCGCGCGACCACTTGCATCGCCGAGATGCTGTCCCCGCCAAGGTCGAAGAACGAATCGTCAACCCCGGCACGGTCGAGCCCGAGGACGTGGGCGTAGATGCCGGCCAGGATTTCCTCGACCGCATTTTCGGGAGCGCGGTACTGCTCGGCGTCCTGGTACTGCGGGGCGGGTAGCGCGCGGGTGTCGAGTTTGCCGTTGGGCGTCAGCGGCAGTGCGGCGATGACAACCACCGCGGTCGGGACCATGTAGGCCGGAAGCCGTTGTGCCAGTGCGCTGCGCGCCTGGGCCGGGTCGGCGGCGCCGGTGATGTAACCGACGAGGCGCTTGTCGCCGGGGCGGTCTTCGCGGGCGATCACCGCGGCCTGATGGACGCCGTCGAGCGCCGCCAAGGCCGTTCGTATTTCGCCGAGTTCGATGCGGTAGCCGCGGATCTTGACCTGCTCGTCGGCGCGGCCCAGATACTGCAGTTGTCCGTCAGCGCCCCAACGGACGAGGTCGCCGGTGCGGTACATGCGTGTCGCGGGTGCCCCGGACCCGCCGAATGGACATGCCACGAATCGCGACGCGGTCAAGCCTGCCCGTCGTATGTAGCCGGCGGCGACCCCGGCTCCGGCCACGTACAACTCCCCGACCACACCGGTCGGCACCGGCCGCAAACCCTTGTCCAGCACGAACAACGCCGCCCCGGGTACCGGCGAGCCGATCGGCACCGCGCCCGTACCCGAAGTGAGCGGCGCACTGATCGCGGCGTAGACGGTGGCCTCGGTCGGACCGTAGGCGTTGATCATCGTTCGCCCGGTTGCCCAGCGGTTTACCAACTCGGCCGGGCAGGCCTCGCCAGCCACCACCAACGTCGCCGAATCCAGCCCGTGCGAATCCAACATCGCTGCCGCTGAGGGTGTTTGGCTCAACACCGTGACCTGCTCGGTGGTCAGCAGAGCGTGGAGATCCTCCGGTGAGCGCGCCACCGATTCAGGTACCACCACCAGTCGTCCGCCGTGTAGCAGTGCACCGAAGATCTCCCACACCGAGACGTCGAACGACAGTGAGTGCCATTGGCTCCACACCGCTTCGGTCGCCGTGCCGATATCGACCGTGGTCAGGAGTTGGGTGACGTTGCGGTGGGCGACGGCGACACCCTTGGGCACGCCGGTGGTGCCCGATGTGTAGATCAGGTAGGCAAGGTCGTCGGCCGCGGGCGCCGGCAGCGGGGTGCTGGGCCGGGCAGCGGTGGCCGGGTCGCTGACGTCGATGACCGTGAGGTCGAATTCGTCGAGTCGGCCGGCGAACTCGGCGGTGGTGACGGCGGCGACCGGGGTTGCGTCGTCGAGCATGAAGCCGATCCGCGCTGACGGTAGCGCCGGATCCACCGGTAGATAGGCGGCACCGCTCTTGAGTACCGCCAGGATCGCGACGATGGCCTCGGCGGACCGCGAAAACAGCAGCGCGACAGAGTGTCCCGGCCCCGCGCCGTGGTCGACCAGCACATGTGCCAACCGGTTGGCGGTCTCGTCGAGCTCCCGGTAAGTCAGCGACCGTCCGTCGCACACCAGCGCCACCGCATCCGGGGTCCGGGCGACCTGCGCGGCGAACAGGGCGGGCACCGACTCTTCGCCCAGTAGCCCGGTCAGCACCGCGTGGTTGCCGAGCGCATCGAGGCGGGCACGTTCGGGCTCGTCGAGCAGATCCACCGATCCGAGCCGCCGCTGCGGGTCGGCGGTGATCGCCACCAACACTCGATGCAGCCGCTCGATCAACGTTTCGATGCTGGCCGCGTCGAACACGTCGGTCCGGAATTCGACGACGCCGCCGATGCCGTCGGCTTCGCCGTCGTCCGTCCAGCGCTCCGACAGTGAGAGCACCAGATCCATTCGCGCTGAATGAGTGTCCAGCGGCAGCGGCGTGGCCTCCAGATCGCCCAGAACCAGTCCCCCGGCCGGGTCGGCCGCGTTTCCGGGCAGGTTCTGCCAGGCCAGCATCACCTGGATCAACGGGTGATGGGTCAGGCTGCGCGTGGGGTTGAGCCGCTCGACGAGGATCTCGAAGGGCACATCCTGATGCTCGTAGGCGGCGAGGCTGCGGGAGCGCACCTGCGACAGAAGTTCGGCGACTGTCGGATCCCCGTCGATCTCGACCCGCAGGACGAGGGTGTTGACGAAGAAGCCCACCAGCCCGTCGAGTGCCGGGTCGCTGCGGCCTGCGATCGGAAAGCCTACTGCCACATCGGAGCTCGCGCTGACCTTGGACAGCAGCACTGCCAGAGCGGCCTGTACCACCATGAAGCTGGTCGCGTTGTGTTCGCGCGCCACCCGGGCCACCTGCTGCTGCAGTTCGGCGGGCCAGTCCAGTTCGACGGTGGCACCGCGCTGATCGGCGACCAACGGATAGGGCCGATCGGTGGGCAACTGCAGTCGCTCCGGGCAGCCCCGCCAGGGCGCCCTCCCAGTAGGCCAGCTGCCCGGCGATGGCGCTGTCGCTGTCGTTCAGATCGCCGAATTGTTCGCGCTGCCAGAGCGTGTAGTCGACATACTGCACCGGCAGCGGCGCCCAGGCCGGCTCGTCGCCGGCGCACCGGCCGGCATAGGCGATACCCAGATCGGACATCAACGGGGCAATCGACAAACCGTCGGCGGCGATGTGGTGTACCACGGCCACGAGTACGTGCTCATCGTCGGCAACCTGGAAAAGCACTGCCCGCACTGGGATTTCGCTGGCCAGATCGAATGCATAACGCGCCGCCGCGCCGACGGCTTCGTCCAGTCGGCTGGCGGACCACTCGGTTGCGTCGACGACGTGCCAGCCGGATTCGGCCCGCTCGGTCGGCACGACCACCTGCTGGGGAACCCCGTCCGGGGCAATGAACAGCGTGCGCAGGCTCTCGTGACGGCCCACCACGTCGGCGAGTGCGGCGCCGAACGCCTCGGCGTCGAGGTGCCCGCGCAGTCGCACGGCCGCCGAGATGTTGTACACCGGTGAGGGACCTTGTAATTGGTCGACGAACCACAGCCGGTTCTGGGCGAACGAGAGCGGAATGACCGCCGGCCGGGCCACCGGCACCAACTGTGGAAGCTGACTTCCGCCGACACCGATGCGGGGCGCCAAGTCGGCAATCGTGGGTGTTTCGAACAGCGTGCGGACGGCGACTTTGGTATGCAGGGCGGAGTTGATCG
The DNA here is from genome assembly GCA_963750885.1 of uncultured Actinomycetota bacterium. Classification (GTDB taxonomy): domain Bacteria; phylum Actinomycetota; class Actinomycetes; order Mycobacteriales; family Mycobacteriaceae; genus Mycobacterium. The sequence continues at coordinate 70,121 of CAVVSN010000026.1, read as the reverse complement.
TCGCGATCAGCCGCATGGCCGAGATGCTGTCGCCACCGAGATCGAAGAAGGAGTCGTCGATGCCGACGAGGCGTTGCGAGTCGACGCCCAGGACGTCGGTGTAGATGCCGACCAGGATTTCTTCGATCGGGCTTTGCGGGGCGCGGTACGCACCGCCGCCGAAATCCGGGCTCGGTAACGCGCGGGTGTCCAGTTTTCCGTTGGGTGTCAACGGCAATTCGGCCAGCCCGATGACCGCGGTCGGCACCATGTAGGCGGGCAGTTGTGCCGCCATGGCGACCCGTACCGCCGCGGGATCGGCGCTGCCGGTGAGATACCCGACCAGACGCAAGGCGGCGGGTCGGTCTTCGCGGGCGACGACAACCGCCTGATCCACCCCGTCGCAGCGGGCCAACGCAGCCTGCACGTCACCGAGTTCGATGCGATACCCGCGAATCTTGACCTGCTCATCGGCACGCCCCAGGTACCGCAGCTGGCCGTCGGCATCCCATCGCACCAGATCCCCGGTCCGATACATCCGCGATCCGGGGCCGCCGAACGGGCATGCGACGAAACGCGACGCACTCAAGCCCGCCCGGCCCAGGTAACCCACACCCAGACCGGCGCCGGCCACGAACAACTCACCGACCACGCCGACCGGAACCGGCCGCAGCGAACCGTCGAGCACGAACAACGCCGCTCCCGGCACCGGCGAACCGATCGGCACCACACCGGATCCCGCGCGCAACGGCGCACTGATCGCCACGCACATCGTGGTTTCCGTTGGGCCGTAGGCATTGACCATCACCCGTCCCGGCGCCCAGCGGTCCACCACTTCGGCCGAACACGCCTCGCCGACGACGACCAACGCCGCCGACTCCAGCCCTTCCGGCGACAGCGCCGACACCGCCGACGGCGTCTGGGTCAACACCGAGACGCCCTCTGCCACCAGCATCGCCTGCAGATCCTCCGCAGACCGCGCCACCGCATCCGGAACCACCACAACCCGGCCGCCGCGCAGCAACGCGCCGAAGATCTCCCACACCGACACATCGAAAGCCGTTGAATGACAATGACTCCAGACCCCGGCGGCCGGCAATCCCGCATCCAGCGAGCCCAGCAACGTCGTCACATTCGCATGCGTGAGGCCCACGCCCTTGGGCACACCCGAGGTGCCCGACGTGTAGATCACATACGCCAGGTCGCCGGGTCCCGGCACCGGCAAAACGGCGTCCGCTGTGGATTCAGCGAGGTTGTCCAGATCGGCGACATCGAGGACCGAGCCGTCAAAACCGTCGAGCCGTTGCGCGAACTCACCTGAGGTGATCACCAACGTCGGCGCAGCGTCGGCAAGAACGAATTCCAAACGCTCCGCTGGCAATCCGGGATCCACCGGCACGTACGCCGCACCCGACTTCAGCACCGCCACCATCGCGACGACCGCGTCCAGCGAGCGCGACAGCACCAACCCCACACATCGGCCCGGCCCGACACCACGGCCGGCGAGCACCTGCGCCCAGCGCTGCGAGACCGCATCCAACTGCGCGTACGTCAGCGACGAGTCCCCGGCGGTGACAGCCACCGCATCCGGGATACGCGACACCCAGGTGCCCAACAAGCCGGTCATCGACAACACTTCGCCGGACGGCTGCCCCAGCGCTGCCCGATGACCGAACTCCCCCAACCGGATCCGCTCGGCGTCGTCGAGCAGATCCACGGACGACACTGATCGCTGCGGGTCGACGGTCATCGCGTCCAACACCTGCTGCAGTCGCGACACCAACACCTCGACGCTGCCGGCGTCGAACACGTCGGTGCGGAATTCAACGATGCCGCCGATACCGTCGGCCTCGCCGGCTTCGGTCCATCGTTCCGACAGCGAGAAGGCGAGATCCATGCGGGCCGTTTGCATGTCGACCGGCAGCGGTGTGACGTGCAGGTCGCCCAGAACCAGTCCGCCGGCAGGGGCGCTCTGCAACGGCAGGTTCTGCCAGCCCAGCATCACCTGAACCAGCGGGTGATGGGTCAGGCTGCGGGATGGGTTGAGCCGTTCGACCAATACTTCGAAGGGCACATCTTGGTGTTCGAACGCGGCGAAGCTGCGGGCCCGCACCTGTGCCAGCAGTTCGGTGATCGAGGGATCCCCTGCCAGGTCGACCCGCAGCACCAGCGTGTTGACGAAGAAGCCGACCAGATCATCGAGGGCGGGATCGCGACGACCGGCGATCGGAAAGCCCACGGCGACATCGGAACTGGCGCTGACCTTGGACAGCAGTACCGCTAGGGCGGCCTGTACCACCATGAAGCTGGTCGCGTTGTGCTCGCGGGCCACCCTGGCGACCTGCCGCTGCAAACCGGCCGGCCAGTCCACCTCCACGGTGGCTCCACGCTGGTCGGCAACCGGCGGATAGGGCCGGTCGGTGGGCAGATCCAGACCCTCCGGCAGGCCGGCCAGCGCTTCTTCCCAGTAGGCCAGCTGCGCGGCGATCGGGCTGCCACTGTCGTCGAGCTCGCCGAGCTGCTCGCGCTGCCACAGGGTGTAGTCGACGTACTGCACGGCCAACGGAGCCCAGCCCGGATCGCGCCCCGCGGATCGGCTGGCGTAGGCCATGCCCAGGTCGGTCACCAGCGGGGTGATCGACCAGCCGTCGGCGGCGATGTGGTGTACCACGGCCACCAGCACATGCTCGTCGTCGGCGATGCGGAAAAGCTTGGCGCGGAAGGGGATTTCATTTGCGAGTTCGAATGTGTAGCGGGCCGCGGCGCCGAGGGCGGCACTCAGCCGATCTGCCGGCCACCCACTGGCATCGACTATGTCCCAGCCCGCGGCGGACCAGTCGGCGGTGGCCCGCTCAGCGGGGACGACCACCTGATGGGGTATTCCGTCGGCTGCGCCGAACAGGGTGCGCAGGCTCTCGTGCCGGCCAACCACGTCGGCCAGTGCTGCGCGCAGCGCATCGGCGTCCAACTCCCCTTCCAGCCGCAGTGCGACCGCCATGTTGTACACCGGTGACGGACCCTGCAATTGGTCGATGAACCACAAGCGGTTCTGGGCGAACGACAACGGAACAACGGCGGGACGCTCGCCGGCGACCAGCGGCGCGCGTCGTCGCGCACCCTGGCTGATATGCGGCGCGAGCTGGGCGACGGTGGGCGCCTCGAATACCGTGCGCACCGGAAGGTCGGCGTCCAGCGCGGTGTTGATCGCGGCGATCAGTCGCATCGTCAGCAGGGAATCCCCGCCGAGGTCGAAGAACGAGTCGTCGACCCCGACCCGTTGCACGCCGAGGATCTGCGCGTACACACCGACCAAGACCTCCTCGACAGCGTCGGAAGGTGCCCGGTAGCGGGCGGTGTCCTGATAGTCGGGTGCAGGCAGGGCGCGGGTGTCGAGTTTGCCGTTGACCGTCATCGGCAGCGACGGCAACACCACCACGGCCGCCGGAACCATGTACGCCGGAAGTCGTTGCGCCAACGCGATGCGCGCGTCGGTGGGATCGGCCGTCCCGGTGATGTAGCCGACCAGACGCTTGTCGCCGGGTTGGTCTTCGCGGGCGATCACCACGGCCTGCTCAACGCCGTCGAGTTCGGCCAGCGCCGCCTGGATCTCGCCGCGTTCGATGCGGTAGCCGCGGATCTTGACCTGTTCGTCGGCGCGACCCAGGTACCGCAGCTGGCCGTCGTCGCCCCAGGAGACCAGGTCACCGGTCCGATACATCCGTGACCCGGGTCCGCCGAACGGGCAGGCAACAAACCGCGCCGCCGTCAACGCGGACCGGCGCCAATATCCGCACCCGACGCCGCGTCCGGCCAGATAGAGTTCGCCGACCACCCCGGGTGGCACCGGGCGCAACCACTCGTCGAGGACGAAGAACGCCGCCCCCGGCATCGGTGAACCGATCGGTGGCGGTCCGCCGCCGGCGGTCAGCGGTGTGCTCTTGGACAGCCACATGGTGGTCTCGGTCGGGCCGTAGACGTTGACCATCACCCGTCCAGGCGCCCACCGGTCGACCAGTTCGGGCGGGCAGGGTTCGGCGCCGATCACCAGCGCCGCCGCGTCCAAACCGTCGGTGGAGAGAACCGCGACCGCGGAGGGGGTTTGGGTGAGCACGGTGACCTGTTCGCGCACGAGCAGGGCGTGGAAATCGTCGGCCGAGCGGGCGACCGCATCGGGAACCACGACCAGGCGACCGCCGTGCAGCAGCGCGCCCCAGATCTCCCAGACCGAGAAGTCGAAGGCATAGGAATGGAACTGCGTCCACACCTGGTCCGGTGTCAGCGGCGACGCCGATGTCCAGCGACGCGAACAGTTGGGTGACGTTGTGTTGGCTGACGGCAACGCCTTTGGGGACCCCGGTGGTTCCGGAGGTGTAGATGATGTGGGCGACCTCGTCCGGGTCGCGGCAACGGCAGCGCCGTGTTCGGCCGGGTGTCGATGACGGGGTCGCTCACGTCGATGACCGGCACGTCGAACCCGTCGAGTTGCGTTGCCAGCTCAGCGACGGTGACGGCCGCTGACCGGCGCGGCGTCGGCGAACATGAACTCGATCCGTGCCGACGGCAGCGCCGGGTCGATCGGCAGATACGCCGCACCGGATTTGAGGACCGCCAGGATCGCCACGATCGCCTCGGCGGATCGCGGAAACAGCAGCGCCACACATTGACCCGGGCCCGCACCCCGATCGACCAACAGATGCGCCAACCGATTCGCCGCCTCGTCGAGCTCGCGATAGGTCAACGACCGGCCCTCACAGACCACCGCCACCGCGTCCGGCGTACGCGGCCACCTGCGCCACGAACAATGCCGGCACCGACACCTTGGCTACCGGCTCAACCAACACCGCCCGATTACCCCACCGATCCAACCGGGCACGCTCCACCTCATCCAACAGATCCACCGAGGACAGTCGGCGGTCCGGATCAGAGGTGAGCGCCACCAACACCCGCTCCAACCGCCCGACGAGCGCTCGACGCTGTCGGCGTCGAAGACGTCGGTGCGGAACTCCACCATCACGTCGAGTCCGGCAGGTCTCCCCGCCCTCGTCCCAGCGCTCGCCCAGCGAGAACGCCAGATCCATGCGCGCGGTCTGGGTGTCCACCGGTATCGGCGTCACCTGCAGGTCGCCCAGCGCCAGACCCGGCGGCGTCGCTCGCCTGCCAGGAGAAGTTCTGCCAGCCCAACAACACCTGTACCAGCGGGTGATGGGTCAGACTGCGGGTCGGGTTGAGCCGCTCGACCAGCATCTCGAACGGCACGTCCTGATGCTCGTAGGCGGCGAGGCTGCGCGCGCCGCACCTGGCCCAGCAGCTCGACGAAGGTCGGGTCGCCGGCCACGTCGACGCGCAGCACCAAGGTGTTGACGAAGAAGCCGACCAGCTCGTCCAACGCGGCGTCGCGCCGTCCGGCGATCGGAAATCCAACCGCCACATCGGAAGTCGCGGTGATCTTGGACAGCAGCGCGGCAAACGCGGCCTGGATCACCATGAAGCTGGTCGCCTTGTGTTCCCGCGCCACGCGACGGACCTGTTGCTGCAACTCCGCCGGCCACTGCATGGTCACCCGTGCGCCTCGGTGATCCGCGACCGGCGGGTAGGGCCGATCGGTCGGAAGCTGCAGCCGTTCGGGCAGCCCGGCCAGGGCGTGCTCCCAGTAGGCCAGCTGCGCGGCGATCGGGCCGCCGCGGTCGTCGAGATCCCCGAATTGCTTGCGCTGCCACAGCGTGAAGTCGGCGTACTGCACCGGCAGCGGCGCCCAATCGGGGGCCTGGCCCACACACCGGCTGGCGTACGCCAGCCCCAGGTCGCGCACCAGCGGGGTGATCGACCAGCCCATCGGCGGCGATGTGGTGCACGACGGCCACCAACACGTGTTCGCTGTCGGTGACACGGAAAAGCGGTTGCGTGGAAGGGGATCGTGGCTTGCCAAATCGAAAGTGTGGCGCGCGGCCGCGCCGACGGCCTCATCCAGCCGGCCCGCCGACCAGCCGGCGGCATCGATGACGTCCCAACCGATGTCGACCCGCTCGGCGGGCACGACCACCTGCTGAGGTATGCCCGTCAGGTGCGGCGAACAGCGTGCGCAAGGCTCTCGTGGCGGATCGACGCACATCGGTCAGCGCGGCGCCGCAGCGCGTCGGCTCGAGTCGCCCGCGCAGCCGCAGCGCGACCGCCATGTTGTAGATCGGCGAGGGTCCCTGCAGTTGGTCGAAGAACCACAACCGGTTCTGCGCGAACGACAATGGGACCGCTTCGGGCCGCTCGCCGGCCACCAGTGGCTCGAGCCGTCGCGCATCGCCGCCGATGCGGGGCGCCAACAGGGCGACCGTCGGAGCTTCGAACACCGTGCGCACCGAAAGATCGGCATCCAGGCTGGCGTTGACGGCGCCGATCAGTCGCATCGCCGACAGTGAGTCGCCGCCCAGGTCGAAGAACGAGTCGTCGACCCCGACCCGTTGCAGCCCCAGATACCTGGGCGTAGATGTCGGCCAGGATCTCCTCGACCGCGCCGACCGGCGCACGGTAGCCGTCGCCATCGGAGTACTCCGGTGCGGGCAGTGCCTTGCGGTCCAGCTTGCCCGAGGAGGTCAGCGGCATCTCGTCGAGCACGACGATGTGCGGCGGGACCATGTAGTCGGGCAGCCACGCTGCCCAACCGCTGACGCACCGCGCTGATCTTGGTGTTGCTGTGGGGATCGTTGGCGTGGTGACGGACTGATGTGCCCCGTCGGGCGGCAGGTAGAGGTCGGTCAGCGCCGGGTCGTCCGCTGAACCGGCCCGGTCGACGAAAATCGCGTCCACGGTGCCGGGTTGCGCGCCCCAGGTGACGGCGACGTGATAGCCGGCGGCTTCACCGATGCGATGCAGTTGTTCGGGTGTCGACCTCGGGGATTTCGGTGTCCGGCGGTCGCCGGTGCCATCGCATCGGTCAGCGGAAGCCCGGCGGCGAGGGCGTGTTCGAGCCGCAACGTCGGCGATCACCCCGCCGCGGGGAATGCCGGTGATGCGGACGGCGTCGGGGCGCTCGGCTGTCAACCGCGTGTGCAAGCCCGGCAGGCCGGCGCACTGGGCCCACGTCCAGATGGGCGCGGCGGCCAGCGAGCGCACCGCGGCGGGTGCCTTGTGAATCGTCGACGTCGTAGCGGTAGCGGTTCAGTTCGTTGTCGGCCGATCCGCGCTTGACCTGGATGTCGAGCCCGGCCGCCGAGCGTGACGCTCGGCCCAGCGTGGTGAAAAACTCTGGGGCCAAGCAGCAATTCGGGTTCGCCGAGCACGGCGTGGTGGACCCGTTGGCGGATCACCGCCGCATCGGTGGTGACGTCCGCCGCGCGCCAGCAGCGATCGCGGTCTGGAACGGCGCTCTGCAGAGTGTGGTTACGGACGTCGCCGATGAACAACGCCCCGCCGGGAGCCAGCAGACTCCAAGGCGTTGTCGATGACTTCGGTCAGATATGCCGCGTTGGGAAAGTACTGGACCACTGAGTTGATGATGATGGTGTCGAACTACCCCGCGCGGCAGTCCGTCGACGACGTGGGCCGGGCGGGCCAGCAGCTCGACCCGGTCGCGCCACGGAATCTTCAACTGCTGCAGACGAGTGTGCGAGCGTCTCGATCGCCGCCGGCGAGATGTCGGTCGCGACATAGCGTTCACAGTGCGGCGCGATCTGTGACAACACCAGACCCGGAGCCCGCGCCGATCTCCAGCACCCGCCGCGGCCGCAGCGCCATGATCCGATCCACCGTGGCCGACACGCCACTCCACCATCTCCTCGAGCGGGATCGGCTCACCGGTGTAGCTGCTGTTCCAGCCGCGGAAGTCCATCCCGAACCCGGGCTGCCTCCGCTCCGCGCCGTAGAGCTCGTCGTAGATGTGTCTGCCACTCGCCGACGATCTCCGCGTCGTGGTCGGTATCGCGGTTGGCGTTCGTGGCGTGCTCGAAAGTGATGTAGGCGACCAGCTGGGAGCCGGCGGTGCCGTGATGCACGGCGGCGGCGGCCTGGCTGACCTGCGGGCAGGCCAGCAGGGCGCTCTCGATCTCGCCGAGTTCGATCCGCTGCCCGCGCAACTTGATCTGGGTGTCGACGCGGCCCAGATAGTCCAGCGTGCCGTCCGGATTCCACCGCGCCAGGTCACCGGTGCGGTACATTCGTGCGCCCGGTTCACCTGCCCGGCACAATGCGGATTGGCCACGAACCGCTCGGCGGTCAGCGTCACGCGGCCCACATAGCCCATGCGCCAGCGCCGGCCCGGCCAGATACAGCTCGCCCACCACCCCGACGGGCGCCGGGTTCAGCCGGGCGTCGAGCACCAGCGTCCGGACGCCCGGGATCGGGGCGCCGATGGTGACCGGCTGTCGCGGGCGACAGCGGTGCGCCGGTCGCCCAGATGGTGGCCTCGCTTGGGCCGTAGGCGTTGAACATCTGCCGGCCCGGCGCCCACGTCTGCACCAACTCGCTCCGGGCAGGCTTCCCCGCCGGTGATCAGCGTGCGTCAGCCCGTCCAGACGCGCTCGATCCAGTGACGCCGACCACCGTCGGGGTCAGCAGGGTCGCGCTGACCTGCTGCCGCTGCATCAACGCGGTCAGCGCTTCACCGGCATAGACGTCCGGGGGCGCGACGACCAATGCTGCCCCCGAGCCCGTCGCCATCAACATCTCGAACAGTGAGGCGTCGAAGGTCGGCGCGGCCACCATCAGCACGCGGGACTCGCGCGGCCAACCCGAACACGTCGCGTTGCGCCGCAGCCGCTCCCAGCAGACCGGCGTGGCTGACCGCCACTCCCTTGGGCTCGCCGGTGGACCCCGACGTGAAGATGACGTAGGCGGTGTTGTCCACGCTCAGTGCCGCAAGTCGGTCGCGTCGGTGATCGGCTCGGCGCTCGTGGCCGGACACGTCGAGACCGTCGACGCGCAGCACCGGGCGGCGCCCGGCGCCCGCGACCGTGTCGGCCTCGCAGGTCAACACGCACACGGCCGCCACCGAGTCCAGCACCGTGGCGATCCGTTCGACGGGATGAGTGCGGTCCACCGGCACGTAGACACCGCCGGCCTTGAGCACCGCCCACCAGGCCACCACCAATTCGGCGCACCGGTCGACGGCCACGCCCGACCGCGCGCTCCGGACCGACGCCCGCCTCGATCAGCATCCGGGCCAACCGCGTCGACCACTCGTCGAGTTCGCGGTACGACAGCTGCGGTCGCCGTCGACGACGGCCACCGCCTCGGGATCGGCTGCCACCGCCGCGGCCAACAGCTGCGGCGCAATCCCGATCGGCGCCGTCACGCCGGCGCCCGACCACCGCTGCAGCCGGGCCTGCTCATCGGGGTCGAGGAGGTCGATCGACGACAGCTTCCGCGTCGGATCGGCGGTCATCGCCGACCAGCAGCCTGCTCAACCGTGCCGATCAACGCCTCGATGCCGGCCGCGTCGAAGACGTCGGTGTCGTATTCGACGTGCAGGCTGAGTTCGCGGCCCGGCAAGGCTTCCACGGTCAGCGGGTAGTGGTTGAACTCGCGGTTGGTGAACTCCGGCGATGGTCAACTCGTCACCGTCGTCGCCGCCGACCGACAGCGCCGCTCGTCGACCGGGATAGTTCTCGTACACGAACAAGCGTGTCGAAGAGTTGCTCGTGCCCGGCTGACGCGGTGAATCTCGTTGAGCGCCAAGTGCTGATGCTCGAGGGTGTCGTTGTGGGCGGTCTGCAGTTGCTCGAGCAGGTCGGTGGCGGTGGTGGCCGCGGTGATGTTCGCGCGCACCGGCACCGTGTTGATCAACAGGCCGACCATCGACTCCGCGTCGGCCACGTCGAGTTGACCCAGCCGGGATCGCGCCGTGCCGAACACGACGTCGTGCCGTGCCGGTCAGCGAGGTCAGCAGCACCGCCCAGGCGCCCTGCAGCACGGTGCTGACGGTGGTGTGGCACGAGCGCGCCAGCTCGCCGAGCGCCTGCGTGGTCTGTTCCGGCACCTGCGAACGACGCGAAGCCTCGCGCGCCGAGCCCCAGCCGATCCTGCAGCCGGTCTTGGGGGCCGACCAGGGTGGGTGCGTCGAAGCCGGCGAGCACTTCGCGCCATGCCGCGCGGGCGGCGTCGAGGTCCCGATCGGCCAGCCAGGTGATGAATTTTCGGTACGACGCCGCCGGGGGCAGCCGCTGCCCGACATAGCTGGCGAAGATCTCGCGCAGCAGGATCGGCATCGACCAGCCGTCGAGCACGATGTGGTGATTGGTCAGCACGAATCGGTGCCGGTCGCTCGGCGACGCGGATCAGGACGGCCCGAAACGCCGGCTGGTCGGCGAGGTCGCAGACCGCGGCGCGTTCGGCGGCGCACAGCCGCTCGATCTCCTGTCGTCTTCGAGATCGCCGCCAGCAGCTGAAATCGAGGAAACGCCAGAGCGATTACGGGATCGGCGGGAATGATCTGGACCGGCTCGTCGAAGTCTCGGCGGAACTGGGCGGCCAGGTGGGGATGGCGGGCGACGACCGTGTGCACCGCGTCGCGCAGCCGGTCGCGGGTCCAGGGCGCCGGTCAGGGTGAAGTCGAGCTGCACCGCGTACATGTCGGCGCATGTCGCCGCGGCCTGCGCCGTGCTGGTGTGGAACAGCAGCCCCTGCTGCAGGGGGGTCAGCGGCAGGATGTCGGCGATCCGGTACTGCCGTTGCAGTTCGTCGATCTGCTGCTGGCTCAGCCGTGCGGGCGCGATGTCGGACGGACGTCAGCCCACCCCCACCGGCGCGCACGTGCGCGCAGATGCCGGCCAGGGCCTCGAACCACAGTTGGCTCAGCCGGGTGACCTGGGTGTGGTCGAGCGCCGAGGTCGCCCAGGTCCAGTCGGCCTGCAGCTGCGGGCCCGCCTCGGTGTCGACGGTGCCGGCGTTGAGCTCCACGGTGTGCGGCAGCGGCATCGGCACTGCCGCGGCGGCGTCGGCCACGGACAGACCGTCCTGGCCGAGCCGCCACAGATCGTCGGCGCCCTGGCATCACCGGTGCTCCCAGGCGCCCAAGATAGTTGAATCCGATCGCCGGGTCGGCAGCCGTCCAGATCGACATCGGCGTTCAGGTAGCGCAGCAGACCGTAGGTCAGGCGGCGTGCGGCAGCGCGCGAAGCTGCTCTTTGACGTCCTTGACGACCGCGCCCAACGCCGCGTCGCCCGCGACGACCTGCGCCCACGACAGTCCGTCGACCGACAGCGCCACCGGGTACTTGGTGGTGAACCATCCGACGGTGCGCGACAGGTCGACGTCGGCGGCCAGTTCCTCGTGGCGACCGTGGCCTTCGACGTCGATGCCGATCGGCGTGTCGCCGGCATCCAGGAACTCCGCCCATCGCCAAGGCGAATCCGATCAACAGGATGTCGTGGATCCCGGCGTGGAACGCGGCGGGAACCTCGCCGAGCAGCGCGCGGGTGTCCTCGGCGTCCAGCGTGTACCGACAGCCGCCCCGCGGTGGCGTGGGTGTCCACCTCCGGGCGCACGGCCGGCAACGTCGCCGGCGCCGCCGCGGCCTGCTTCCATGCGTCGGCCGTGTTCGACCACGGCGCGTCGGTGCGCATGCTCGACGAGCAGCGACGCCCACCGCTGGAACGACGTACCGGTCGTCGCCAGCTCCACCGGCTGCCCGGCGTGATGCTGAGCCCAGGCAATGTTGAGGTCTTCCAACAGGATTCGCCACGACACCCCGTCGACGGCGAGGTGGTGAACGATCAGCACCAGCTCACCTGCGAGGTCGCCCACAGCGCGCTGAGCATCGCTCCGGCGGCCGGGTTCAACCGCGACCGGGCGTCCCGCAGTGCGTCATCGGACAACACTGTCCACCGACATGCAGGCAGCTCGCGCGCGTCGACCGAGCCCACCTCAGGCACCTGCAGCGACCAAGTCCCGGCACCGTCGTCGTCGACGCGCAACCGCAGCATGGCGTGCTGATCCAGCAGGGCCTGCAGCACCACCAACACATCGGCCTCGGTGACGCCGGCCGGGGCCTGCACCGTCACGGTCTGGTTGAACTGCTCGACCGAACCGTCGGCGGTTTGCTGGCCGGCCAGCCAATGCATGATCGGCGTGGCCACCACCGGCCCGACGCCTTCATCGATCGCGGCGTCCTGATCGTCGGCGGTGCCGACCACGCGCAGCCAGCCGGGCCACCGTCTGCTCGACGAAGACGTCGCGCGGCCGGCACGTCAGCCCGGCAGCCCGGGCCCGCGCCGCCACCTGCATCGACAGGATGCTGTCGCCACCCAGCTCGAAGAACGAGTCGTCGACTCCGACGCCTGCGCGTCGAGACCGAGCACCTCGGCGTAGATGCCGGCCAGGATCTCCTCGACCGCGCCGGCCGGTGCCCGGTACTCGCCCGGCGGTGTACTCCGGCGCCGGCAGCGCACGGGTATCGAGCTTGCCGTTGGAAGTCAGCGGCAGTTCGGGCAGCACCACCACCGCAGCGGGAACCATGTAGGCCGGTAGCCGCCGCCGCCAGCGCCGCCCGCACCTCGATCGGATCGGCGCTGCCGGTGACGTAGCCGACCAGCCGCTTGTCACCCGGACGGTCCTCGCGGGCGATCACCACCGCCTGCTGCGACCCCGTCGAGCGCAGCCAAAGCGCGTTCGCACTTCGCCGAGTTCGATGCGATAGCCCGCGGATCTTGACCTGCTCGTCGGCGCGACCCGACATAATCGCAGCTGCCCGTCGGCGCCCCAGCACACCAAGTCGCCGGTGCGATACATCCGTTGGCCCGGCGCCGCCGAACGGGCACGCCACGAACCGCGATGCGGTCAGCCCGGTCCGGCGGAGATAACCCACGCCGAGCTCCGGCTCCGGCCACGTACAGCTCACCGACCACACCCGGCCGATACCGGCTGCATCCATCCGTCCAGCACGAACAGCGCCGACCCCGGCACCGGCGACCCGATCGGCGCTGCGCCACCGCCGGCGCTCAGCGGTGCGCTGACCGCGACGTAGATCGTCGTCTCGGTCGGGCCGTAGGCGTTGATCATCACCCGCCCCGGCGCCCACTGGTCCACCACGTCGGCGGGGCACGCCTCGCCGCCCATCACCAGCGCTGTCGACTCGAGCCCTTCGGGCGGCAACATGCCTATCGCAGAGGGGGTTTGGGTGAGCACGTTGACGTGTTCGGAAACCAGTAAGTCGTGAAACGCCGTCGGGTTCGCCCGCCACCGATTCGGGCACCACCACCAGCCGGCCCCCGCGCAACAGCGCCGCGAAGATCTCCCACACGGAGAAGTCGAACGCGTAGGAATGCCAGTGCGACCACGCCTGCTCGGAGGCGGGCGGCAACCCGCCGTCCTGCGACGCGATCAGCTGCGTCAGGTTGTGGTGGGAGATGGCCACGCCCTTGGGCGTACCGGTCGTGCCGGAGGTGTAGATCACGTAGGCGAGATCGTCGGCGGCCGGCGTCGGCAGCGCTGTACCGGGCTGGGTACCGACAGCGGGGGTCTCCGTCATCATCGACGTCGACGAGCGGCAGGTCGAAGCCGTTGAATCGATCGGCCAGATCCGGCGGTGGTGACGCGGCGAACGGCGCGGCGTCGGCGAGCATGAACTCGATCCGCGCATTCGGCAGCGCCCGGGTCGATCGGCAGGTAGGCCGCCCCGGTCTTGAGCACCGCGATAATCGCCGCGACGGCGTCGGCCGAACGCGGCATCAGCAGCGCCACAGACTGTCCCGGCCGGACGCCGCGGCCGGCCAGCAGATGCGCCAGACCGGTTCGACGCCTCGTCCAGTTCCCGATAGGTCAACGATCGACCTTCCGATCACCGAGCGCGATCGCCTCCGGGTCTGACGCGTCACCTGCGCGGCAAACATCGCCGGAATCGAGACCGGTGCGCTTGACCGGGCGCGTCAACGCCGCGTGATTACCGAGTTCTTCCAACCGGACGCGCTCGGGTGCCGCGAGCAGATCCAGCGAGGTCAACCGCCGCTCCGGATCGGCGGTCATCGCCGCCAGCACCCGTTCCAATTGCCCTGCCAGATCGGAGACGTCGAAATTCGGGAACGGCTGCCTGGCACCCAGTGTGCTGAGGAGCAACTCGTCGCCGGCGCCGGAGAAGACCAGTCCAAACCCGCGCCCGAGGCCGGAAATCAGGGACGCCCGTTGCCGCGGCACCACCGAAGGGCAAGGCGAATCCCGACGGGAGGAAATCGATGACCACCCTCTCGGCCACCGCCGCCGGGCCGCGCGGCCGAGATTTGCGTTCGAGGGCCTGCTACCGGAAATCGCTGATGCTGCAACGCTTCTCGGATGCGCGCGTCAACGTGCGCACAGAAGTCCGCCACGGTGAATGCCGGTGAAACGTCCAACCCCAGCGGCACCACCCCGGCGACCATCGCGGGGAGCGTCTTCGATTCCGGGCGGACGCGCCTGCTGACGGGAAAGTCGAGCACCAGCTCGCGGCCCTCTGCGCACCAGCCCACGCACTATCAGTGCGCACGCCGCGGTGATCACCGTTGATCGAGGCATGTCCCACGCTCGGCACAGTTGCTGGACGCGGCGAAGCACCTCGGGATCCAATCGAACCGGACCGGACGACCGGTAAGGGTCACCGTCGCCAGCCCCTTCGGACGCCTGAAGAAACGGTGCGCTGGCCGTCTGGCAGGTTCTTCGTCCAGTAGGCCTGATCTTCGAGATAGTGTTGGGACGCTTCATATTCCGATTCGGAGTCGAGCAGTTCCTGCAGCGACCCGAAGATCGGCGGCGGAATCGGCGCGCCGGAAACGAGGGCGGAGTAGATCGCCGCAATCCGATGGCAGACCAACGCAAGGCCGTATCCGTCGATGACGATGTGGTGGCAGCAGACGAACAGATACACCTCATCGGCCCGCGCCTGGAAAATCGCGAATTTAAACAGTCGATCGTCCAACGGCATCGGTGTGCGCTGAAGCGACGACGCTATCTCGCGGGCTTCACGCTCGGGATCCGGCGCGCCACTAACATCGAAAAACGCCGGCTCGACGTCGGGATAGTCGAGTACCTGCTGAAAGACCTGGCCATCCACCTCGGCGAAGGTGGCGCGGATCGGTTCGGCCTCCTGCACCACTCGGCGGATCGCCCACTCGAGGGCGTCGCGATCTACGCCGCCCTCGACTTTGACGAACAGTCCAAGGTGCCACTCCGCCCCGGAGTTGACGGTCTCCTGCGCAAGCCAGATATCCAGCTGTCCACGTGTCACTGGTAATGCCCGATCACCGAGCTCCATCGACTCCCCTAAATTGCGCCGTCCGATCCGCTCAGGCCCCCTGGCCCTCGGCCAGCCTGTCGCGCAGACTCTTCGGTCGGATATCCGTCCAGTGGTTCTCGATGTAATCGAGGCAGGCGGCCCGGTCCGCCTCGCCGTAAACCACCTTCCAGCCGGCTGGTACCTCGGCGAAGCTGGGCCACAGGCTGTGCTGTTCCTCGTCGTTGACGAGCACGTAGAAGCTGCCGTTGTCATCGTCGAACGGATTCGTAGTCATGTGCCCCCTGACTGCTCATGCGGCACCGCTGAAAGCGATCCGGCAAAGATCGGAAAACGATCCCCCGGCACCTACTGCGTGGCCCCCATCGATTTCCGCGTTGACTGTACGCGGCCAACTTAGGTCCGCTCGCCGGCCCTGTGGTGCGGCGGAGACATGCTTGCCAGGGCTGAATTGGACAGACGCTGGTCAGCGGCCCGAAGCCGGTGAGCGACGCGTGGCTCGACGCGGCTAAATTCATATCAACGGCGTAGTGACCGTGAGATCGTTTACCCATCAGCAAAGTTCGTTAAGTAATTAAACAGTTAAGCCGGAGCATTCTCCCAGGCGCTTTCGCGCAGGAACTGTCAGCTCGGCTGACGCAGCGGCAGGCCGGCCGCGCGGTAGATCGCGTCGATGACGGTCATGTTCTCGATCGCATCCTCGGGCGTGGTCTTTACGGGCTCACCTCGCAGGACCGCGGCGGCGAACGCGTCGAGTTGATACGCGTAGGACGTGCGGCGCGGAAAACGCTCAACACGTCTGCCTTCCGGCAAGCGAATAGCCAGACGGTGGATGAAGTGCGGAGTCACCGGGTTGAACAGTGACAACTCGCCCCGCTCGCCAACGATTCGGGTGCTGATCTCGAGTAGGCGCGTCGACCACATCGAGCAGCGGACCTGGCCGGTGTGGCCCTCGGCGAATTTCAGCTCGGCGGTCATCGCTCGGTCGATCTGCGGATCGCGAAGTTTGGCTCGGGCCGAGACCACTTCCGGTGTCGAACCGCCGAAGGTGCGGACCATGTGGACGGCATAACAACCGGCGTCCATCAGAGCGCCACCGGCAAGCGCGTAGTTGTAGCGAATGTCGGAGAACTTCGGTAACGGGAAGCACAACGACGCCTCGACCCGTCGGAGTTTGCCTAACGCGCCGGAGGCGAGGATCTGTTCGGTTCGCAGAGCTAACGGATGGTAGCGGTAATGAAACGCCTCCATTACCACTCGGTTCGACTTCGCGGCCACGTCGGCGATCTCGCGGGCCTCGACTGCGTTGGCGGTGAACGGCTTCTCGCACAGCACGTGCTTGCCGGCGTCGAGTGCGGCGCGGGTCCATTTGCCGTGCAGTCCGTTCGGAAGCGGGTTGTAGATCGCATCCAGGTCGGGATCGGCGATCAGGGCCTCGTAGCTGTTGTGCACGCGCGGGATCTGGTTTTCGGCAGCAAATGCCCGAGCGCGGGCGCCGTCGCGCGCGGCCACCGCGCTCACCACAACGTCAGGGTTGCCCTTCGCCGGTTTGATGAGCGCCGATGGGGCGATGCGAGCTGCGCCCAGGACGCCGATTCGTAGTGGTTCTCCGCGTTCAGGCACGGAGCGAAGCTAACACTTTGTTAACGCGGCGACGCGCGAAAGATAGTATTACTCAGTTTCTTTCGCGGAGTCTGCGTCCGTGCCGGCCGGCTTTTTCTCAGCGAGTCCATCTCATTTATTAATGCCGCACGCAGGGATGAAGCTTACTTTCCCTCTATGTCCGCGACTGGTGAACTGGATCGCAATTGAATTGTGCACCAGGCAACTTGGGCGTAACGGCATGTCAGAACTCCGTAAAACGGTCTCTGGTGTATCGCCCTATGGGCGCCCGATTACGTAGCTTCATCACATCTGATTGTCGGGCCCTTGGCCCGTTCTGCTCGAGAGGGAACGTGATGGTCCCAGTCCAGTCGGTCGAAAACGAACTGCGCAACTGCGCCGTTGAGTTGCGGCAACTTGCGTACACGCTCCAAGACGGGATCGGCGAACACGATCTGCTTCGAATGTCGGAGCGGATGCGCGCCGTGGCCGACGATCTTTTTCGCGGTCGACTTTAGCTATTAGGCGGTTTCGGAGGACTGTCGTCGCTTGGCAGGTATTTCGGGCAGTACCCGCTGGCGGCGACCAACATGAACTTCCTCGCGCCGCTTCCGGCGAGCGACGCATTTTCCGACTGCAGGTTTTTCTCGATGTCGCTTTCGGGCGTCGACTTGTCGAGCAGGTCGCACACGGACTTGGCGACCGTGACGGTCGCACTCGGGTCTTTATACGTGAGCCCGGCCCCCTTGAGTTCCAGGAGGAACTTCGTGTCTGTGTCGGACGGCGGGTCGGCGTATGCCGGCACAGCCGACATGATTATGGCGGGGACGCTAAGGAGCATCAGCAGACGTCTCATGTGTTCGAGTCTTTCAAAGTTGCGCGCAAGACGCAGCCTGCCTCCGAACATCTTCGCTGGTAGACGCCACGAATTCAGAAAGTGTTCACGCCGATGTGGCTCTGAGCATCACGCAGGCTCCTCGTCGCGCTCGGCGTCAGCCACCGTCAGCGGCAGAGCCAGCTCTTCGAGCGGACGCTGCTCGGCGTTGATACCGAGCCACAGTTCGACCAAACCTGACGCCGCCATGACGGCCGCCCCGATGAGAAACGACCACATGACCTCGCTGCGCTGACCGGACTCGATCAGATGTCCGAACAGCAGCGGCCCGCTGATACCGCCGATGGCGGTGCCGACGGCGTAGAAAAACGCGATGGCCAAGGCTCTGGTCTCCATGGGGAAGATTTCGCTGACCGTCAGATAGGCGGCGCTGGCACCGGCGGACGCCAGGAAGAACGTGGCGGCGAGCACGCCGATGAAGGCCCAGACCCCGCCGGTCTGGGTGACGAAGAGCACCGCGAGAACAACGGCCACCAAGGCAGAGCCGACATAGGAGAATGTGATCATCGCTTTGCGGCCGATGGTGTCGAAAAATCGACCGAGCACCAGAGGCCCAACGAAGTTGCTCAGCGCCCACAACACATAGAACTGCGGCACCTTCGCGGCGTCGATACCGTAGAAGCCGCTCAACAGGGTGCCCAGATTGAACGTGACGCCGTTGTAAAGAAACGCCTGCCCGATGAACAACGCCAATCCGAGGACGGCGCGCCGCGGGTAGAGCAGGAAAGCCACTTTCGCGATCTCGATAAATGAGATCGTCTCGCGCTGGCGGACTTTCAGTGGCTGCCCGGGTGGTTCCGGAAGCGGCTGCCCCGTCTCCAGTTCAATGCCGGCCTCTATCTCGCCAACGATCTGCTCGGCTTCCTGATTGCGCCCGTGGATAAACAGCCACCGTGGGCTCTCCGGGACGTTACGCCGGACGAGAAGGACGAATATTCCGAAGATGGCGCCGATGCCGAATGCCAAGCGCCAGCCAAGGTCTGCGGAAAAGTTGGACGTGTCGAGAAGAAATAGTGCTCCGCCCGCGCCGGCCGCCGATCCCAGCCAGTAGGTCCCGTTGATGATGAGATCCACGCGACCGCGCACCCGTGCGGGGATCAGTTCGTCGATAGCTGAGTTGATCGCGGCGTACTCGCCGCCGATGCCGGCGCCGGTGAAGAAACGCGTGAGAAAGAAGTACCACGGCGCGAATGCGAATGCCGTCGCGACAGTCGCGACCAAATACAGCGCGAGGGTCAGGATGAACAGGTTGCGCCGTCCGAAGCGGTCCGTCAAATGGCCAAAGAACAACGCGCCCACGCACGCTCCGGCAATGTAGAAAGCCGCCGCCGTACCAATGTCCGCGGCGGTGAGCGCGATGCCGCTGCCCTTCTCGGTGAGGCGCGACGACACGTTGCCGACCATCGTCACCTCGAGGCCGTCCAGCACCCAGACGCCGCCGAGGCCGATCACGACCTGCCAGTGAAACCGCGACCACGGCAGCCGATCCAGACGTGCCGGAACGTGGGTTGTGATGGTTCCGGTTTGGGCGCCGTCGCTCACGTTTCTCTACTCTCGTCAGGTCCCATGGACGTTCAATTGATCAATCCGGGCGGATCAGCACTGTCGGGAGAACCCGGCAGATCGAGCTGCATCCAGGCGACGTCGTGCCAACGGTCGTGCTTCCATTCAACGCGGCGATACAGCCCGACGTCTGCGAACCCCATCGATCGATGAAATCCGTTGCTGGCCTCGTTGGGCTGAGTGATACCGGCGAACGCTCGTCGGTAGCCGCGCTCCCCGAGGCGGTTCAGAAGTTGCGTGTACAGCTTGCGGCCTGCCCCGCATCGATGATGATCGTCGGCGACATAGAGGCCGGTCTCTACCGACCACTGATGGCTGGGGAGGCGATTGAGGGCGTGTCCGTACGCGAATCCGATTGTCCGGGCGCCGCTTTCGAGGACCAGCCAAGCGTGCATCTCGCAGGCCGCAGTGATCCGCTCCGCCATCTCGTCGACGGTCGGGACTTCGAGTTCCCAACTCACCGCGGTGTTCTCGACGTAGGGGCGGTAGATGGTCAGGCATCCAACGGCGTCTTGCGGGCCGGCTTGGCGCACGCGGGTGTCGATCACGGGCATGGTGTCAGTCTTGCAGTTTGACTGCCCAAGCTGCGCCGCCCTGGGCGAACGGCCGGATCCCGCCGGTGATGTTAGGTTCGAGCGGCGGAGCAAAGGAGTGGGATGTGAGTACGTATTTCTGGGGTCTGCTCGCGTTGATCGCCCTGGCGGTGACTTTTCTGCTGTTGGCGATCGGAACTGTCTACGCGCGGCGGTTGGAGGCGGAACCCAAGCTGCCGTTCGGCGAGGAACTCCGGGCCGCGCCGCGGGTCATCAGGAAGTTGCGCAAACGCGAAACCATGACACCAGAAGAGTTCGAGTACGCGCAGCGCATCGTCGCCATCCGCGGCAATCCGATGGCCTTCTGCATCCCGTTGACCTTGTTCGCGCTGTCGGTCTACTACGTGTTCGGCTGCCTGGAATACCTGCAGGGAGCTACCCCGTCCGAGCGATCGTTCATCGGCGTGATCCCGATGTTCACCTCGTCAAACCTGGCCATCCAGCTTCTGCGCGCCAAGCGGCTCAAGGGCCGATTGCGAACCGCAGAAGTGACGGCCTGACGTCCGATCGTCCCGGGCTGCCGACCGCGCCCACATTTGATACCGTTTCGCACGTTGTAGTCGCTTCCGTTCTGTAGTGGTAACGTCTAAGGGCCGCATATCAACCAGATTGATATATCGAGTCGACGGTGGGGTCGGGTCGAGAGCACGAGGCCGGGGAACGTGTTCCGAAAGGTGATCGAGTGAGCCCTCGTTCAACGGGGAGGACTGTCCTAGCGCGCATCTGGATGCCGCTCGTTGCCGTCATCGCGCTCGGCGTGGGCCTGGTGTGCATGTACAAGGTGCATCAGTTCTCTGAACCCGAGCCGGTCATCACGGTCAACGGGCCCCAGGCGCCGGAGCAATTCAACGTCAAGCGGCTCACCTATCAGGTATTCGGCCCCGTCGGAAAGACCGCGAAGATCGTGTATGTCGACATCGCCGGGCACCCGCATCCAGTCGATGTCACATTCACGAACGAGCCCTGGACCCACGACGAGACCACCACGCTGACAGTGGCATCCGGCGCCATTTCAGTGCACGTGCACGGCGGTCCGTTGCGCTGCCGCATGCTGGTGAACGGCATGCCGGCAGCCCCGGAGTCCGGCGTCCCCGAGGCTTCGGACAATCATCCGGACGCAGATGTCCAGTGCAGGGTGAAATCCGCATGAGCGAACACCGTTTGGATGAACCCCGTCTAGATGAACCCCGGGTCAAACGCCCGTTCCTTCCCAGGATGGTGCGTAGATTCGCGATACCACTCATCTTCTTCTGGGGTTTTTCCGCGGTCACGATGACTGCGTTCACGCCCAAGCTGGAGGACGTCGCAGAAGAACTCGCCGGTCCGATGGTCCCGCACTACGCGCCGTCACAGCGGGCGCTGCTGCACATCGGCGAAAAGTTCCACGAGTCCAATTCAACGAACTTGACCATGGTGGTGTTCGAGGCGCAAAACCGAAAACTGGGCGACCAGGATCACGCGTACTACGACGATTTGGTGAAGCGCTTCCAGCGCGACACCAAGCACGTGCAGTACGTGATGGATCTCTGGGGCAAACCGTTCACGGCGGCCGGGGCGCAAAGTGTGGACGGCAAGTGCACGTACGTGTTGCTACGTCTGGCCGGCGATATCGGCCAGATGCAGGCCAATGAGTCGGTCAACACCGTCCGCGACATCATCGCCAAAGACCCGCCACCGCCGGGACTCAATGCTTTCGTGAGCGGTGCGGCGCCGCTGGCCTCGGATACGTTGAGCATCGCCAACTCGAGCTTGAACAACGTCACGATCATCACGATCATCCTCATCCTGGTGATGTTGATGTTCGTCTATCGCTCACCTCCCACGCTGCTGCCCGTCTTGCTCGGCGTCCTCATCGAAATGCTGTTTGCCAAGGGGCTCATCGGATTCCTCGGGCATCACGGATGGCTCGAGTTGTCCTCGTTCGCAGTCAACATCGTCATCGCGTTGACCTTGGGAGCCGGGACGGACTACGGCATTTTCCTGATGGGGCGCTATCACGAAGCGCGGCACGCCGGCGAGAGCCGAGAAGACAGCTTTTACATCGCCTACAAAGGCGTCACGCCGATCGTCCTCGGTTCGGGGCTGACGATCGCTGGTGCGTGTTTCTGCCTGACGTTTGCGCGCTTGAACTACTTCCACACCATGGGCCCCGCTGTCGCGATCGCCATGCTCTTCACCATCGCCGCAGCGCTGACCCTAGGTCCTGCGATTTTGACGGTGGGCAGCCTGTTCGGGATGTTCGATCCGCGACAGGCTGCCAAGGCGCACGTGTATCGGCGAATCGGCGCGAGCGTGGTGCGCTGGCCGGTGCCAATCCTGGTCGCCAGTTCGGCCATCGTCATGTTGGGTGCGATCTTCGTGCCGAGCTATCGACAGAACTACGACGACCGGCAGTACCAGCCGCACAATTCGAAGTCGAATCTGGGTTTCCAGGCCGCCGACCGACATTTCCCCAAGAGCAAATTGTTCTCCGAAATGCTGATGGTGGAATCCGACCACGATATGCGCAACTCGGCCGACTTCATCTCCCTGGACCGGGTTCAGCGAGCTCTGATTCGCCTGCACGGCATAGCGCTGGTGCAAGGCATGACCAGACCTCTGGGCCGACCGCTCGAACACGCGAGCATTCCCTACTTGTTCACCACCCAGGGCAGCGGCAACGGTCAACAGCTGCCTTTCAACAGGGAGCAGAACTCCAACACCGACCAGCAAGCAGAGATTCAGTCGCACTCCGTCGAGGTGTTGCGCAAGGAGATCGTTTTCTTCCAGAAGGTGTCCGACGAGCTGCACCAGACGGCCCTCACCATCGCGGATCTGCAAAAGGTCAGCGAAGACGTACGGGACGACGTCTCGAACCTTGACGATTTCTTCCGCCCGATCAAAAGCTATTTCTATTGGGAGAAGCACTGTTTCGACATCCCGATCTGTTGGACCTTCAGATCGGTATTCGACACGATCGACCAGATCGACAAGTTGGCCGAAGACATCAACTACGCCAGGATCTCCATCGAGGAAGTCGACAAGACGTTCCCGAAGATCATCGCGCAGCTCAAAGCCACGGCCGATGACACTGACGCCTTGAAGGCGAAGCTGGTCAACTCGTACGGCTCTGCCGATCTTCAATCCCTTGCGACCGAGCAGACGTTCGACGACTCGATCAATGTCGGGAATGACTGGGACAAGTCCCGCAGCGATGACTTCTTCTACATCCCGCACGAGGGTTTCGACAATGAAGACGTCAAAACCGGCGAGAAATTGATGATGTCGCCGGACGGCAAGGCAGCCCGCTTCATCGTCACTCACGAGGGCGACGCGATGGGCCCCGAAGGCGTGGAGCATGTCGAAATGTTCCCCGAGGCCATCAAAACGATTCTGAAAGAGACGTCGCTGGCCGGCGCTCGCGTCTACATCGGTGGTTCGGGCGCCACCGACAAGGACATCAAGGGATACGCCGCATCGGATCTGCTCATCGCAGCGATCGCCGCCTTCGTGCTGATCTTCTTGATCATGATGTTCATCACGCGAAGTCTGGTGGCGGCCTTGGTGATTCCCGCAACGGTGGCGTTCTCCTATGCCGGTGCGTTCGGCCTGTCGATCCTGCTCTGGCAGCACCTGATCGGGCTGCCGTTGCACTGGTTGATATTGCCGCTGACGTTCATCATCCTGGTGGCGGTGGGATCGGACTACAACCTGCTGCTGATCAACCGGGTCAAGGAAGAGCTGCACGGTGGAATACATACCGGGTTGATCCGCGCTCTCGGCAGCACCGGCGGCGTGGTGACATCGGCTGGTCTGGTGTTCGCGTTCACCATGCTGGCCATGCTCACAAGCGGACTGCGAACCATCGGTCAGATGGGTTCAACCGTCTGCATCGGCCTGCTGCTCGACACGCTCATCGTTCGTTCGTTCGTCGTGCCGTCCATCCTCGCCATCCTGGGACCGTGGTTCTGGTGGCCGACGGTTGTACCTCGCCGCCCACTTCCGCAGCCAGCTCACGACTAGACGTCACCTGCTCGTAAGAATTGCTGGGCAGAATTGGAATTATGCCGATGCCATCAAGCCGAGTGCTCCAATTGCGGGCAGTCGACCTCACCAACCGCTTACCGGGCTACCAGCTCCGCGAGCAGGGCGAAGGTGACGACGCGTGGAAACGGGTCACGACACGAGTTGTCTCGGAATTGGCGCCGCACGACGGCAGTTTTTTGCCGGAAGTATGCACAGTGAAGTTCGCCGACGGTACCGAGCGCTATTTCAATCCCGATGATCAGGTGGAAATCCGGCCCTGATCTCCTCAGTCCGGAATCTTGACGGCATAAAGGCTGTGCGTGCCCTGCAAGCCTTTGAGTTCGGCGTCGCGGGGTGCGCACACATCAATACCGGCCGCGCCGCCGGCGGCCTCGCGCACCGCGTCACTGATCAAGACCTCGCCACCACCGGCCTGGTCCGCGATCCGGGCGGCCATCGCGACATTGCGTCCGAATAAATCGTCTCCGCGTCTGACCGACGGCCCGATGTGGATGCCGATTCGGACGCGGATCCCGCCCCACTGATCTGCGTTCTCGAGCAGTGCACGTTGGACACCAATCCCCCACAGCACAGCCTGTTCGGCGTCACCGAACGCAATCATGAAGCCGTCGCCTTGGGTCTTGATGACATGGCCGTCATGATCGGCGACGAGTTTCTCGAGCAGCCGGTTGTGGCGCTCCAGGAGCTTCACCCAGTCTCTATCGCCGAGTTCTTCGTTGTGGACGGTGGAGTCCTCGATGTCGGAGAAGGCAATCACCACATCGCCGTTGGCGGTCAGTCGCGCGAGGTCGGGACGCTCTACCTGCGCCCATCCGGCGAGATCTTCGATCGAGTTACGGACCGTGGCGCCAATGCCTTTGGTGATCAGCGAGTCGGCGGTCCGCCACGCTGTTCTGATGGCGAATGGCGCGAGCCCCGGCCGGCGCCGGCGCCGACCAGACCTCGTCTGGCGGCTGCGCTCGAGTACGGTTCGTGTTTCTTTCAGCTGATGCCGAGAGACGATGAGCAACACCCCCAGAGCGATGAGCCCGCCGAGCTCGACGACTGCGATGCCGCCTGTCAGCGCCACCGTGTTCATCGGTCTCCCGCGGCTACGAACGGTGTTGTCACTGGTCGAGTATGACGGTCGGTGCAATCGACCGGTGAACCTGTGGCGTCGAGCTGGATCTCCGATGGATGGCATGGCTGAGCCCAGGACCATTCAGAGGTTTTTGACCAAGGTGGAGCGGTGACTCCGCACCCGCGCCGGCTTCGTCCTCAGGTACCTCGAAATAAGTTGGCCTACCCTGGCTGCCAATGACACTCAGGAGAATTGACCGATGACTCGTGCCCGCGTTCTGATTGCCGCCGGCGCCGTCCTGCTCGTGATGTCGCTATTCGTGAACGTGCCGCTGCACGGGGTACTCGGCATGGCGACGACCGCCGTCGTGTCGATGGCGCTGCTGATCGCGGGAGTCGCGGCGGTGGCGAACGGGATTGTCCAACTGCGTCGCTTCAGAGGCCGTTAGGTCGCCGCCCGTCCTGTCCCGAAGATGCGGGTTGGACCGTCGCGATCGCGCTGAGACCGGTGATCGAAAGCACCCGCATGAGGAAGGGGTGCACGATCAGGTGTAGACGGTCGATCTCGTCAGCGTGCTTGAACAGCACATTGATGCCTGCGCTATCCAGATACTTGACTGCGCTCATGTCGACGGTGATCGGTCTGCTGTTGTTCTCACTGGCTGCTGTCAACGCCTCTGTGAACGCGTGGATGTTGCTGACGTCTATTTCGCCCGCTGCAATCACCCGAGGTGTCCCGTCGACACTCCGGTCGGTGTGAAGGGTGAGCGGGGTCATCATT
Organism: uncultured Actinomycetota bacterium; assembly: GCA_963750885.1. GTDB lineage: Bacteria > Actinomycetota > Actinomycetes > Mycobacteriales > Mycobacteriaceae > Mycobacterium. Next base: position 44,438 of record CAVVSN010000026.1, on the reverse strand, counting down.
AAGTGATCCTTGCGTACATGTGAACTGTAGTACCCGCGTCGTTGGAATGGATGCTCAAGTCCTGCACCAGACATCGCATCAATGAGAGTCCGCGACCGCGATGCTCGCTGGGCACCGGGTGCGGTATTTTCCAGACGCCGGAGTCGATGACGCTGACGTGAAGCCCGTCGACCACGGCCGTTGCGCGCAGCGAGATGATGCCCTCGGGACGACTGCGGTGGCCGTGTTCGATCGCATTCGCGACGGCTTCACCGGTGGCGATGAGCATGTCCTGAATCTGATCGGGCTCAACACCCACCTCGCGCAACCAACCGCGCAAGGCTGCGCGGCTCGGCGCCAACTGGCGAACGTTCGCCGGGAAGTCCATTTCCAGGGGAGCCGGCTGCCGGTACAGCAAGATGGCCACGTCGTCGGGGTAACCGCCGGTGGGTTCGAGGCCGCTCATCAATGAGTCGGCGACGTCGTCAAGTTCGCGCGAGCGTCCGCCCTCGACGAGATCGGCGGCGCGGGCCATGCCGTCTTCGATGGAGTTACCGCGGCGTTCGACAAGTCCGTCGGTGTAGAGCAACAGCGTCGAGCGCGCCGGCATGGTGATGCGGGCTTCAGGTCGGGTTTCCGCTGATCGGATCGTCAGCGGAAATCCCTGTCCGCTTTCCAGCATCTCGGTGCCACCGTCGGCATGGACCATGATCGCCGGCGGATGCCCTGCGCTCGAGTACACCAACTCGCCGGTCGACAGCGTGAGCACGGCGCAGAATGCGGTGGTGCAGTCGGCGCCGGGTAGGCGCGCGGCGAAACGGTCGAGCCCCGCTAGAACGGCGCTCGGGCTGGATTTTTCGAGAAGGAGCGCTCTGCAGGCACTGCGAAGCTGCCCCATCACGGTAGCCGCGGCCAGCCCGTGGCCGACGCAGTCGCCGACGATCAGCGCGACGCGACCCGCATCGAGGTTGACGACGTCGTACCAGTCTCCGCCGACCTGCAGCGGTCGACTGGCGGGGAGATATCGCACCGCGAAGCCGCCGGGCAGGCTGGCCGGGCCGAGCATCGCATGCTGCAGGGCCACGGCGGTTTCGCGCTGCTCGTCGACTTCGTGAACCCGCTGCAAGCCCTGTCCGAGGCGTCCGGCCAATACCGTCAACAAGGTGTGGTCTTCAGCGGTGAAGGGCCGGTGTTCGGTCAGCTCGATCCAGAAGACCGACACTCCGCGCTGATGGCGCAGCGTGATGCCGGCGGCGCCCGGTCCCTCTGCCACAGTGGTCAGGGGTTCGCCGTCACGCAACAACTCGATCACCTGACGCTCGCGCGGCGTCAATTCCGCCCACCCCGCGGGCTCCCCCACGCAAACCACGTCTGGTGCGGTGGATTCGTCGGCGCCGGCGAAAGTGACGACGGCAATGCGGCGCGCCCGCCATAGCCGACACAGCTCCTCAGCAGCTCCGCGCAAGGCATCATCGACCGTATCTGCTTGGGCCAGTTGCTGATTGAGCGCGGCCAGTGCGGTCTGACGTTGCACAACGTAATGCTCAGCCGTCACGTCCCGCATCGTCCCGACCATGATCTGTCGACCCGTGTCGGGGTCGTCGGCATGGTTGAAGTTGGCCGCAACCCAGACCCGGTGCCCGTCCCGGTGATTGACCGGAACGGTGAAACCGCCGTGGGTGCTGTCCAGCATCTCTGCGAACGCCGCCTCGACCAGTCGATGGGCTTCCGGGTCTGCTGCGGGGTCGGGCCACCAGGGGTGAGTCGCCGGATAGGGGAGGCGTTCAGGGCCGTAGCCGAGGATCTCGGTGAACGCGTTGTTGATCTCAACGACGGCCCCGTTCTCGTCGCAGACGAAAAACGCCTCCTGCAACGAGTCGACCATCGCAGTGCGCCAGCGGGCCTGGTGGTTGCGTAGCCGCGCCAGTTCGATGTTGGCGCGGACTCTCGCCAGCAGCTCTGCCGCTGCGAATGGTTTGACGAGGTAGTCGTCAGCGCCGGCGTGCAGCCCTTCGATCGACGCTTCCTGTCCCGCGCGGGCGGACAACAGCAGAATCGGAACGGTTGCGGTACGCGGCTCGGACCGCAGTGCTGCCACCAGTTGCAGTCCGTCTAAGCGCGGCATCATGACGTCGCTGATGACAAGGTCGGGAACTTCGACCCGGATGGCCTCCAATGCCTCTTGGCCGTCGACTGTCTCGCTGACGTGATAGCCGGAGTTTCGGAGAAGACTGGTCAGGTACTCGCGCATGTCGGTGTTGTCGTCAGCGATCAATACCCGTGCCCGCTTACCGTCGCCCTCGGCGGGAATTACGCCCGTGGTGGTTACGCCAGGGGCGGTTTTGCTGCCCGTGTCAGAAGGCAACCACCGCAACGCCTCTTGCACATACGGGTCAGCGATCACGCCGGACACCGCACGGGAGACCGGCGCCTGCACGAGCTCGTCCGCCGGCAGATGTGCCACGCCGAACGGCACCCGCACCGTGAAGGTCGTGCCCGCACCCTCCTGGCTGTCGGCGGAGATGGTGCCGCCGTGGATGCCGACCAGTTCTTTGACCAGAGCCAGGCCGATTCCGCTGCCCTCCGTGGACCGGGCGCGTAATGACTCGATTCGGTGGAATCGTTCGAACAGTTGCGGCATCTCCGCGGCAGATATTCCGATTCCGGTGTCGGTGACGGTCACGGTCGCAGCGGTGTCGTCGCGGCTGACCCGGACGGTGACCGAACCGTCGAAGGTGTACTTCAACGCGTTGGACAGCAGGTTGAGCACCACCTTCTCCCACATCTCGCGGTCGAGATAGACCGGTTGGTCCAGCGGCGGGCAGTCCACCGTGAAGATCAGGCCGGCCCGGTCGAACGCCGAGCGGAAGATGCTGGCCAGTTCGGCGGTCAGCGTCGACAGGTCTGCGGGCTCGAAGCGAGCGTGCATGCGTCCTGCCTGGATGCGCGAAAAGTCCAGGAGGGTGTTGACCAACTTGGTCAGCCGCAGCCCGTTGCGCTGGATGAGCTCGAGTTCACGCCGTTCCTGTTCGTCGACGCCCGGCTGGCCCAGCAACTCGTTGACGGGTCCGAGGATGAGTGTGAGAGGGGTGCGGAACTCGTGGCTCACGCTGGAGAAGAACGTCGTCTTCGCCCGGTCGAGTTCGGCCAGAGCCTCGGCACGTTGCTCCTGGGCTTGGTAGCTGCGCGCGCTGCCTATCCCTGCCGCGATGTGACTGGTCACCACCTCGACAAATCCGCGGTAGCCGTCGTCGAACCGGCGATGCCGGTTCAGCCCGGCTACAAACAGACCGAGAGGCGGGCCGGCCTGCTGCAGAATCGGCACCACAAACGCCTGAACGGGTGGCTCATGCCAGGCCCCGGCCGGGAGATCCAGCGCGAGACTGTCCAGCTCGACCAGCTGGGGTTCACCCTGGATCGCTTTACCTGCCGGCCATATCGCGTGACCGTCGCTCAGAAGCATCTGCGGTGCTGCCGGGTGCCCGGGCGCGATTCCACTCGCCCCGGCCAATTGCAGGTCGCCGTCATCGCCGCACAAATACGTGAGTGTGAACGGCAGGTCGTACGGGTTCCGCGAAAGCTGACTGGCGGCGAAGTCCAGCATCTGCCGCTCGGTACGCACCACGCTCGGGTCGGAGCCCAGTTCGCGCAGGGTCGCCATCCGCCGTTCAGCGACTACCCGTTCGGTGTCCTCGCTGACCACGCAGAGCATGCCGACCACCGCAGAGTCGTCGGCGCGCAACGGGCTGTAGGAGAACGTGTGGTAGGACTCCTCGGTGTAGCCGGACCGCTCCAGCAGCAGCATCAGAGCCTCGTCCCACGTTGCCTCCCCGGTCGACAAGACGTGTTCGATTCGCGAGCTGACGTCGGGCCAGATCTCGGTCCACACCTCGCGGGCCGGGCGGCCCAGCGCCCAGGGGTATTTCAGGCCGAGGGTGTCGCGGCGGTAGGCGGCGTTGCAGAAGAACGTCAGCTCCGGACCCCACGCCATCCACATCGGGAAGCGCGACGCCAGCAAGATGTTGACCGTTGTACGCAGGCTCTGCGGCCAGCCCTCCACCGGGCCGAGCGGAGTGGCCGCCCAGTCGACAGCGGCTAAGTCGCGTCCAATTTCCTGGTCTGCGCGGAAGACCACTGACATCCCCTCGAGTTGGCGTCGTTCTGCTTAGACAACCATTCACCGAGTTCCTGGCACCAGCCGTTGATGGAAAGCGTTATGCTCCCGACCTCGAAGATCAGCCACTGGCATGCAGACATCCGGCGAATCGACCAAGTTTTCCCGTTTTTACCGAGATCCAAGCCGGCCGGATGAACTTCACCGGTTTAGCGTCGGTGATCAGGGCAATGCCAGGGGCGGGGCGGCGAGAAGGGCTTACAGGCGATGGTGGGTGACGGTGTTGAGGTCTTGGTGATCGGCGCTGGGTTAGCCGGCTTGCGGTGCGCCGGTGTCCTGGCGGCTGCGGGCCGCGATGTTCGCGTCTGGGAGCAGGACGACGACGTCGGCGGCCGTATCCGCACCGATGCCTTCGACGGTTTTCTGTGCGACCGCGGCTTTCAGGTACTGAATCCGGCCTACCCAGAGCTGGCGCGCGCCGTCGACGTCCCCGCGCTCGATCTGCAGCCGTTCGGTGCGGGCGTCGCGGTTCGGCGCCAGTCCACCTCAGCTGTACTGGCTCACCCGCTGCGCGAGCCGAGGCTGGTGCCGAAGATGCTGACGTCAGGCGCCATTCGACCCACCGATGTGGTCGCGATAGCGCGCTGGGTTCTGCCCGCGCTGCGGCCCGCGGCCCTGACATCGCACGCAGACGCCGACATCACGCTGAAAGCCGCCTTGGACAAAAAACGTGTAGGCGGTGAACTGCGCCGCGTAATCGATCGGTTCCTTGCCGGAGTGCTTCTCGAGGACACCGGCAGCAGCTCCAATGCGTTCGCTCTGCTGCTGGCGCGGATGTTCCTGCTTGGTGTGCCGGCTCTGCCGGCCGCAGGTATGCAATCGCTTCCGCGGCTGATGGCTAGGCCGCTGAGCGGCCTGATAAGTCTGAATCGCGCGGTGACCCGCATCGAGCGCCAGGGTACGAGTTGGCGGGTGTGGGACTCAGACGCGAGCGTGCTCGCGAACGATGTCGTGGTGGCAACTGATCCCACCACGGCAGCGACGCTGACCCATTCGTCTCCCCCGCCCACCCACGGCGTCGTCACCGACTGGTGGTCAACCGATGAGGCTGCGACGGCGCCACCGATGCTGTGGGTTGACGCTCGGCGCGACCCACCCGGACCGGTCCTCAACACCGCGGTCATCAGCGCCGCCGCACCCAGCTACGCCCCCGCGGGGCAGCATCTGATCGCAGCGTCCGCGTTGCTGGAAACTGATGGGGCGCCGCCGCCGGACAGTGTTACCCGGGGCCATGCCGCAGACATCATGGGCGTCGACGGTGGTTCTTGGAAGTTGTTGACACGAAGCATTATTCGACATGCACTGCCCGCTCAGCCGGCCCCGCTGCGAGTACGTCAGCCGGTCGCCGTCAGCGACGGGCTCTGGTGGTGCGGCGACCACCGGGACACCGCCTCGATACAGGGAGCGCTGGTGAGCGGACGGCGCACAGCCGAAGAGATCCTGCGGACCCGTCCCTGATCAGTCCCGGTCCGACCACCGGAAAACGGCGAGGCAGGCAGCCAAACCGCCAATCGCCCAAGCGGTCAGTACCAGGAATATGTGCCAGTGTTCCCAGCTGCCGGCCGGTTCGAAAGCAGACATCTTCGACGGCAGCAGCACCGACCGAAACCCTTGAGCCATCCACTTGACCGGAAAGACCGAGCCGACGACCAACATCCATGTCGGCAACACGACGAGCGGCACGTAGGTCCCTGACACGAACTGCAACGCTATCGCCGGGCCGTTGGTGACGACGGCCGCCGCGACCGCGTTGCTGGCGAAATTGCTGATGAAGATGCCAAGCAGCGAGCAACTGACGGTGCCCAGAAGGAACACCCAGATCAGGGTGAACCATCCGAAAATAGTTGTCGGTAAGTGGAGTTCAAAGAAAAGCAGCCCAACCAAGACAAGGATGACTGCCTCGGCGAGGCTGAGGATCGCGACGAGAAGAATTTTTCCGACGAAGTAAGACAGCGCCGTGGTCGGCGTCCCGCGTAGACGCCGCAAGGCACCGGTATCGCGATCGGCCGCAATGCTGATGCCCAGGTTGATAAATGACGTCGAAAGAATGCCATAGGCAAGCATGCTCGCCGCGATCACGGCGCCCGTACTGGTCTCTCCTTCAGGCAGTTTTGTGGAAAAGATCGAACCCAGCAGGATGCAGATGACGGCCGGCAACGAAAAAGTCAGCACCATCTGCTCCGGCCGGCGGTAGAACATCTTCAGCTCGGGGACGACTCGCGACAATCCGATCCGCAGCGGTGACGGTAGTGCGGGCCGAGCCTCCGTCAATCGCGGTCGCGGCGGTGCGGCATCAGCCATGTGGTCGGTGTCCATCAGCTCCGGCCGATCAATTGCAGGTAGGCGTCTTCGAGCGTGGGTCGAGAAACAGTCAAGTCAGCCAACTCTGCCCCATCGGCCGACCACTTCCTGATGAGGTCGGTGGGGTGATCGGTTTCGACCTCGTGGCTGTGGCCTGCTGTCCTCCACCGGACCGTCGCGGCGGTGCTCACATATTGGATTAGGTTCTGCGGCGAGTCGACTGCCACCACCTGTCCGCCGGTGATGACGGCGACACGGTCTGCCAGTGCCGCCGCTTCCTCGAGGTAATGGGTGGTCAGCAGGATCGTTGTGCCAGCGTCGGCCAGCAGCCGGATGAGATCCCAAAAGCGAATTCGCGCTTCGGGATCGAACCCCGTGGTCGGTTCATCGAGGAATAACAGTTCAGGGAGGTTGATGATGCCGAGTGCGACGTCGAGCCGGCGACGCTGCCCCCCGGACAGCGTACTGACTTTCGACTCAGACACCGAGCCGAGTCCGACGAGCTCGAGCACCTCCTCTGGGATACGCGCCGCCCCATAGCATTTCGCAAACATCCGGACTGTTTCGAAGACCGTCAGCATCCCGGCGTCGCTGACTTCTTGAAGCACGATGCCGATCTTGGCGCGCCAAGTTCGGCCCGCCGTTCCGGGGTCTTCGCCCAGCACACTGACATGGCCGGAATCACGCTTGCGGTGACCCTCGAGGATCTCGATCGTTGTCGACTTGCCTGCCCCGTTGGGCCCGAGGATCGCGAACACTTCGCCGTACCCGACGTCGAGGTCCACATCGTGCACGGCCTGTAGCTGCCCGTACGACTTGCGCAGAGCTCGAACCTGCACCGCGGAGCTCACGTGTGCGCCTCGCCCTGGCTCTCGAGCTCAGCGAGCATTTCGCGCAGTTCGGTTTCGGACAATTGCTCGATCAATCGGTCGACATCGTCGTCGGCCGCGCTGGCCGCGGGCACCTCATCGCCCACCGCCAGCGGGCCGGCGTCGGTCAAGCTCAGGTCGGCGAGGATTCGGTCGGCCAGTGAATTCACGCTTACGCCCCGAAGTAGCTCGAGCAGCGGCAGGTCAATCGCGAAAATCGCATTGATCCTGAGCCGAAAATCCATCGCCATCATAGAGTCCATGCCGATGTCGTCGAGACCGTCGTCGGGTCCGATATCGGCGGCAGCGATCTCGAAAACCGTGGCTGCGACTTGTTGAACATGGCCGGCGACCAGCTCGAACCTTTCGTCCGCCGGGCGTGCTGTCAGGAAGTCGAGTATCGATGATTCTGGATCGCCTGCTTCGGAGGAAGTCTCAGCCGTACCCAATTCGGAAAACATCGGGGGAACCTGACCGCCGATCCCGGCGCGCCGAGCCTGCCCCCAGTCGGCGCTGATCGCAACGACATTGGTGACCTTCTGGTTGAGGAGACGATCGAGGATAAGGGTGCCCGCCGCAGGCGTGATGAGCTCGATCCCCCGCTGCGCATAGATCTTCTCCAGCTTGAGTTCTTCGACCATCCCCACTGACCATGGGCCCCAACCGATTGTGAGAGCCGGCAAACCCTGTGCCTGTCGGTAGTGCGCGAAGGCGTCCAGCACCGCGTTGGCGGCGGCGTAATTGCCTTGGCCAGGTGATGCGATAACCGACCCGGCCGACCCGAACATCACGAAAAACTCCAGATCGCTTCCCTGGAAAGCGTTGTGCAGCACACGGGCGCCCGTGACCTTAGGCGCCATCACCCTGGTGAAATCTTCTTCGGTCATATTCACCAGAAGGCGGTCATCGACGATGCCTGCGGCATGGATGATTCCGCGGACCGGTCGGCCCCCACTGTGGAGGTGATCGCTCAGCCAGTTCTCCACCTCGCCGAGGTCGGTGATATCGACACTCGCGGTGGTCACTCGCGCACCGAGGTGCTCGATCTTTCGGATCGTATTGATGGTCGCGTAGTGCCGGTGGTCATCGGGTAGCAGGGGCCATTGGTCTCTCGGCGGGATCTCGCTGCGGGATAGCAGCGCGATGTGGCGTGCACCGCGTTCGGCCAGATAGGTGGCCACGACGCGGCCGAGGGCTCCCCCACCACCCGTCACGACGTAGGTCGCGTTGGGGGTGAGTTTGGTCGGGAAAGGTTGCGTCAGGCTCGTACTCAGGCGAAGACGAGGAACGAACACCGCGTGGCCCCGGATGGCAATCTGATCCTCGGCGTCCTCGGCGAGGATGTGCTCGCAGACGCGCGACGCAGTCTGTGTATGGTCGTCGGCGCCGTCGATGTCGATCAGCCCGCCCCATCGGTGGGCGAACTCCTGTTGGCCGAACACCCGCCCGAGACCCCAGACAGCGGCCTGTTCGACAGCAAGCTGCTCAGTTCCCGAAGCGGGTTGGGCGTTAGAGGTGAGCACGTAGAGCCGTGGCGCAAAGGTGTCGTGCTCGGCGAAGGCTTTGGCGAGATGCAGAATCGTGAAAACACCTAGATGGTCGTTCAGTTCACCGGCGGCGTCGGCCAGATGCCCGTCGGGTTCGGCGGAGATGTCCAACGGCCAGCAGTTGATGATGCCCGCCAGGTCATCTTCGTTTTCGATGTGAGTTGCGATCAACTGGTGAAGTTGTTCGGGCTGTTGCGGATTCAGGAAGTAACCACCGTCGACCTTCGTCAGCGCGCTGACAGGCTGGCGCAGCACCGCACGGACACGGTGACCGCTGCGGCGAAGTTGGTCTGCCAGTGTTGTCCCGACGCCGGCGCTGTCGAGGAAGATCAGCCACGACAGGCTATCCGTTGACGTCGCTGCCCCGGCCGAATGGTCGGCCATCTCGGTGCGCGCGACCCATTCGATCTCGTACAGGCCCTTGTCTATCCGTTCGGGCGACATGTGCGATGACAGTGCTTGCAACGTGAACCCGGTGAATACGGCCAGCGGCCGTCCGTCGCTGCCGATGAGTGTGATGTCGCTTTCGATTTCATCTTTGGTCGCCGACACCACAGTGATCTGGGCGGTCATGTGGTGCTCGGGCGCGCCGTAGACGGCGCTGCGCCGGACTCGGGTCGGAAGGTAGGCGTCTTCGCCGATGTCGCGTCCGAGAAGAGTTGTGCCGATCAGTGTTTGGAAGGCGCCGTCGATCAGGGCCGGGTGGAATCGATAGTGATCGATGTCGTCGGCGATCTGCGCAGGGATGGTGATGTCCGCTGTCGCCCAGCCGTCTCCGGACGTGATACCGGCGATGGTCTGAAATGCGTCACCGTAATCGAACCCGACGACCCGGGCGCGGGTATAGAACTCGTCGCGGTCGATTGTGGTGACGGGCTGGGCGTGACGAGGCGGCGTTGGCCCGCTCAGGCGGGTGTAGGAGTGTGTTGAGTTCTGCGGTCGCCGTTATCGTCCACTTGACGTCACCTCCGGCTGTCGCGGTGAATGCGGCGAATTCCAGTGTCCCGGTGTCGCGATTGAGGGTGGTCCGCAGAACGGGATCACACGTTTCGTCGAGGATCACCGCGCGCAGCAGGGCCAGATTGTCCACACTGTAACCGGTTGACCCGTAGGTGAGGTTGGCTGCCGCCAAAGCCATTTCGATGTAGACGGCTCCGGGTACCAAAGTGCTTCCCTGCACCTGATGGTCGGCAAGGAAGGGCGTGGTGATGGTGCTCAGCTCGACTTCCCAGGTGGGATGAACCCCGCTCACCGGTTGCCCCAGCAGGGGATGCACAGGGTTGTAATGGAGATCCTCGGCCGCCTCCTGGGTTTCGTTCCAGTAGCGCTTGGATTGCCACGGATACGCAGGAAGTTTGACGAGTCTTGCGGCGTGGCTCGGGTATAGCGCGTCCCACGCGATCGAATGGCCGTGACAGTGCAGTGCGCCAACGCAATTCATCAACGTGCGAGCGTCGTCCTCGTTGCGCCGCTGAGTTGCCAGAACGACCGTCTCGGTCTCGTGAGCGCCGGCTATCTCGAACAGTGACGCTGCGAGAACCGGGTGTGGCCCCAACTCGACGAAATGTGTATATCCGTCATCGAGCATCCGTCGGATCGCAGGTTCGAAAAGAACCGTGGCGCGGGTGTTTTGCCACCAATAGGCGGCACCGTCGGGATAGCCGTTCAGCCGCTCGCCGGTCACGGTCGAGTACAGCGGGATTGTCGCCGCGCCCGGAGTCAGCGCTGTCGAACGCTTCGTGGAGGTCCGCTTTGATGGTGTCCATGTAATGGGTGTGGTAGGGCACTTTCCCGTTGAGAAACCGGTTAAAGATCTCAAGCTCGTCGAGTTGTCGGGCGATGTCGTCGAGGACGTCACCGTCGCCGGCAACGGTGACTGTTGACGGGCCGTTGATCGCCGCGATCGACACCCGCCGTCCGATCGCATCGTGCGTTTCGGCGTCGATCTTCTGCATGAACGATTCGGCGCTGAGACCGACCGCGAGCATGCGGCCCAGTCCGCTGGTGCGCTGCTGCAGCCGACTTCGGTGGTAAATCACCTGAATCGCCTGCTCGAAAGTGAGGATTCCAGCGAGATAGTGGGCGGCCACTTCGCCGGCGCTGTGGCCGATCACCGCGTCCGGCGTGATCCCGAACTGCTTCAGCTGCTCGGCGAGTGCTATCTGGATCGCGAAGTTCGCGGGTTGCGCGACCTCGGTTTCGGCCATCCGAGAACGGGTTTCATCAGCGCGAAGCTCGTCGATCAATGACCAGTTCGTGTATCGGGACAGCTCGCGATCGCTTCGCCGAATGCTCTCAGTGAACGCGGGATACACATCGAGCAGCCCCCGGCACATCTTCCACCACTGCGGCCCCATGCCGGTACAGACGAATGCCAGCTGCGGCGGAGTCGGGCTGGTGCGGGTCGCGGAGATCTGCCCACCGTCGGCGAGGGCTTGAAGTTGTTGCTGGGCATCGGCAATGCTGTCGGCGACCAGGGTCCGACGGTAGTTCAGGTGCGAGCGGCGCCGACTGAGGGTGTATCCAAGATCGAGCAGTCTGAGGTCGTCGTGCGCACCCACGTGTTCGGCCAGCTGACGGGCCGTGGCCACGAGGGCCTCCTCGGTGCGCGCCGATATCGGTAGGACAGCCAGCGGCGGCTGGTCTGGGCATTGCTCGAGAGCCGTTGACGTCCGAGCGGGCCAGGGGGTTCCGCGAGTACGACGTGGGCGTTGGTGCCGCCGAAGCCGAACGAGTTGACCCCTGCCACGCGTCGCTTGCCGGCGGGAAACGGGCGACCGGTTCGTGGAATGTCGATTCTCAAGTCGCCCAGCGGGATCTGGTCGCTGGGATTGTTGAGATGCAAGTTCGCCGGGATGAAGCCGTGCTTGAGCACCAACGCTGCCTTGATCAGCCCGGCTACGCCCGCGCCGGCTTCGAGGTGCCCGATGTTGGTTTTCACCGACCCGATCAACAGCGGACTCGTCGCTGGGCGTTCTGCGGTGAGCGCGTTCGCGAGAGCCCGGACCTCGATCGGGTCGCCGACCGGAGTGCCGGTGCCGTGTGCCTCCACATAGCCGACGTCGTTGGGGTGAAGGCCGGCTCGTCGGACGGCTGTCGTGATAGCGGCTTCCTGGGCCTGCGCGCTCGGAACGGTGATGCCGTCGGTGTGGCCGTCTTGGGACACCGCTGTGCCGAGGATCTGCGCGTAGATTTCGTCACCGTCGCGCAGCGCCTGGTCCAGGGGCTTGATGACGACGACAGCGCCACCTTCGCCCCGGGCGTACCCGTCGGCGGACTGATCGAAGGCCTTGCACCGTCCGTCCGGCGCGAGAAACCCGCTCTTCGATTCCGCGATCGCGGTGCTGGGTCCGATCATGATGTTGACGCCGCCGGCGAGCGCCAGATCGCATTCACCGTTCCAAATACTTAGCGCCGCAAGGTGTACCGCGACGAGCGAGCTCGAACACGCGGTATCGATGGTCATACTGGGCCCGCGGAAGTCGAAGGCGAACGAGATCCGGTTCGCCAGCATCGTCATCATCATCCCGGTGGCGGAATGAGTCTTGAAGAGGTAGCGGCTGGTGCGACCCTTGATTCTGAAGAAGCTGATAGTCGAGAGTGAACCCGCCGATGAATACGCCGACATCAGTGCCGGCCAGACTCTCCGCGGATATTCCGCCGTCTTCCAGTGCCTCCCAGGTGGTCCGCAGCAAGAGGCGCTGCTGAGGGTCGACCAGGTTCGCTTCTCGAGGCGAGATGCCGAAGAATTGAGGGTCGAATTGATCGATCTCGCTGAGGAACCCGCCGCGACGGGTGACCATCTTGCCGACCTTCTTCGGGTTCGGATCATGGTATTTGTCGGCATTCCAGCGTGTTTCGGGCACTTCGCGTGTCGCGTCAGTGCCACTACGCATTAAGTCCCAGTAGAGGTCCGGGGTGTGGGCGCCGCCCGGAAAGTGGCAGCCGATCCCGACGATCGCGAGGGGCTTGTTGGTGCCGTGTTCGGCAAGCGTATTCATCTTGGAGACCTAACAACCTGTGGTGATGATGCCGCCCGGAGCCGTCGACGAGAGCGGATCCGCTTTCGGTTCAACTGAATTCGAGGGCAGGCGCAGTTTGGACAATCCATCCGTGGCTGAGCGGGTCGGCGTCTTGCTCCCGGCGGTAGGCGGATCGGAGTTCCCGCAGGAAGCTGTCTCGCTGCCACGCCTGCACCTGCTGCACGACATCGTCGTCGGAAAATGCGCGAGACTTTTCCGAGAGGATGGTTTCGATCAGTTGTCCTGCGAGCCGGCGTAACAGCCGGATATTCGCATCGAATTGTGCCGCGAAGTCCTGGGCCTCCCCCATCATCGCGGTATGCAGCGTCACCATGAAATTATGGGCTGAGTACATGTCGACGAACTGCGAAGCGGGAAGAACATTCTCGACCGCTGCCCACTCCCGGAAGAACACCTGCATCCGGTTGCTGAGTTCGATAAGGCCTTCCAGGTGTGGGACCACCCCGGGATCGTCGGCGACACTGACGAATCGGCCGTTGCTGTACATCAGGCCCAAGAAGCCCCAGTAGAAGGCGATGTCCCAGATCACCTTCGCCGTCATGACGGCGGGCGAGCCCATCAGCTTGTACTGGTTGCAGTAGATGTTGAGCCACATCTCGCTGAGCGACCGGAAGAGCGAATCGTTGATGCTCGAGCGGGCGATGACATTCTCGCCGTCGAGCTCACGGGAGATCATGTCGGTGATCAGGCCGTTGCCGATCGCCACGAGGTCCAGCCCGGACGAGTACAAGGGGTCGAGAAAGACGCCCGAATCGCCGGTGAGGCACCAACGATCCTGTCCATCATAAACTTTCGACGATCCGTGGCTGTAATTCTTCATCACCCTGAAGTCTTTGATCAGGTGCTCGTGCTGTGCCAGGACGGCAGCACATTGAGGTTCGTGCTCAGTAAGCCACGACTGGGCTTTGGCAAGAGTGTTGAAATCGCTGAATGCATGGAAGGCGGGGTCAGCGACGATGCCGACGCTGGTGGCTCCAGAGGCGAGTCGGATCAGCCACACCCAGTAGCCTTCACCCATCAAATGATTGGTGGACATCGCCCGGTCCCCCTCGACGAGGCGTGCCTGCCAGCTCAGCGTCGTCGCTCCACTGGCCGATGTCGATCTCTGTCGCAACACGTAGCCAAACGGCATTGCAGTGGTGCTCGTTGGCGCGCTTGAGTTCCAGCTGGCGGGGCAACGCTCGGTTGCGCCCTGACGCATCGACCACCCAACGTGTGGTGGTGGAGCTGGTGGCGTCACCGTTCTGAACACAAAGAGTGTGTGGGCGACCTCCGAGGCCGAGTTCCACGGAAGTGACCCGGCCAGAAGTGATCTCGACGCCTTCCGACAGACATCGTCGATTGAGTTCGTTCTCCAGCCTGGCGCGGTCAATCTGATAGGTGACCTGGGGACTGAACGATGAGCTGCCGAGTTCCATTCGCTGGACGATGTCGGCATTTCCATCGTTCGAGAAAAACATTCGCAGACCCATTTTTCGCAGCTGCGAGGTGTTCAAGTGGTCGGCTAGTTCGAGGCGATCGCGGAGATATTGCGCGGCGATCTCGACTGTCGATTCGCCGACCGTGTGGGTGATCTCTGCAACCGGGTGATCGTGCGGCTCGATGATGAGAATTCGCGTGTCCGGCCGTGCGCGGCGAAGCTCGAGCGCGAGGGTGAGCGCCGCGACTCCGCCTCCGATGATTGCGAGGTCGTGTTTCGCCTGTGTGCTGTCGTCCTCCACGAGGCGCGTTTTGATCTTCCGCACCAGCGCCGCCCGTGCTTCCGGGCTCAATTGAGACAGCTGCGTCTGCACGTCCATAAGTCCCCTCCCGCTGTTCGGATAGGACAGTTACTTAACATTTAAGAAGCTACACTAAACCGGGTCGCTGGCAAGCGGAGAAATGACCAGTCAGGCAAACCCGAGGACGTAGACCATGCCCGCATCGATTGCCGTTCATTTCTTTCTGGAGCTGGCCGCAATTCTGCTCGCGTGCCGAGTCGTCGGTCTGGCATCACAACGCCTCGGTCAGCCGCAAGTCGTCGGTGAAATGATTGCCGGCGTCCTTCTCGGGCCCTCGTTGCTGGGCCGGATCGCCCCCGACGTCCAGCACCACCTTTTTCCACCAGGACCGGCGAACGCGGTGCTCTACACCGCGGCCCAGATCGGCCTGGTGCTCTACATGTTCCTGATCGGCCTCAACTTTGACGTCAACCTCATCAAGCATCGGATCGGTACCGCGGTCGCGGTCTCCGCGGCAGGCATCATCACGCCGCTGGGTTTGGGCGCATTGATCGCCGCACCGCTGCTGGCGAGCGGACTCTACTTCGACAAAAGCGTCACGCTCGTGATGGCAATGATGTTTCTGGGCGCCTCAATCGCGACGACCGCGTTCCCCATGCTGGCCCGAATAATCTACGAACGGCGACTATCCGGAACACCGTTGGGAACATTGGCGTTGGCGTGCGGCGCGACCGATGATGCGCTGTCCTGGTGCATTCTGGCGACGGTGCTCGCAATACATCGCGGCAGCATCGCCGTCGCCGCCACGGCGATCCTCGGCGGAATCCTGTACACGTTGCTGCTCTTGACAATTGGACGCAGAGTGTTGCGCGGACTCGGGACGGTGACCGAACGCCATAACGAAATCACGGCACCGGTACTGAGCACCGTCTTGATTCTGCTGATGGCGTGCGCCTGGTTCACCGACGCCGTCGGTATCTACGCGATCTTCGGTGCTTTCATCCTCGGCGTCGCCATGCCGTCCGGGTTCTTCGCCCAGCGCCTGACCGTCAATCTCGAGCCGCTCGTCACCACGTTTCTGCTGCCGCTGTTCTTCGTCTATTCAGGGCTCAACACGCAGATCGGTTTGTTGAACAGCCCGAAGCTGTGGATGGTGACGCTCGGAATTCTCGCCATCTCGGTTGCCGGCAAAGGGATCGCGTGCACACTGGCGGCACGGCTGAGGAAAGTTCCGTTCCGCGAATCGGTCGCGCTGGGTGCGTTGATGAATGCCCGCGGCCTCATCGAGCTCATCCTGCTCAACATCGGACTCCAGGCCGGCATCATCACGCCGACGCTCTTCACCATCCTCGTCCTGGTCGCCGTCGTCACAACGCTGATGGCTACGCCGGTATTCGAGTGGGTTTACGGGCGGCACCGCGAGACTCCGGAGAACGACCTACCCGAACCTGTCCGCGAGGAGACCATCGCGTCCGCAACGCCCTGACATGCCATATCGGGTATTCAGTGAACACTTGTTCCGATTTTGTGATAGGCATGTGTGCGCGATAAGCCGGCGCGGCGCGGCGGTCGATGGGAGCAGAGCGTGACGGATTACAAGGTCGTCCTGGTTGGTACCGATGGATCGGAGACATCGCTTCGCGCGGTCGATGAGGCGGCGGCCATCGCGGCGAAGTCGGGCGCGAAATTGATTGTGGCATCGGCCTTCCAGGATGCGGGCTCGCGCTCCGGTGGAGTTGATCCCGACCAGGCCTCGGGCGAGGGGTACCGGACGGAAGGGAACGCACCGACCTACGCGATGCTTCGTGACGCGAGCGCCAGAGCCAAGCAGGCCGGCGCGCATGACGTCGAGGAAAAAGCTGTCGAAGGCTCGCCGGTGGATGCGCTGCTGAAGCTGGCTGACAGCGCCGGTGCCGATCTCATCGTGGTCGGCAGTGTGGGATTCAACTCGGTGGTCGGGCGTCTGATCGGGTCGGTCCCGCGCGCTATTCGTTCCCGGGCCAAAACCGAGGTGTTGGTCGTCGACACGAAGTAGAGACCTCTATGTGACGGTCGGCTGTCGGCAGGGTTGCGAGGAGTCGAACATTCACCGACGCAACGCATTCAGGTCAGCAGTTGCGCACCACGGGCGTCGATTTCTATAACGATGATGCAATGCGACTCTTCGTCACCCTTGCGAGCTTCGTTGCTGTGATCGGCGTGGCCACGCCGGTGCAAGCCGATCCGGGCACTTCGGGGCCCGATCCGAGTTTTTTGGCGACACTCACCAAGGCCGGCATTACGTTCCAGGATCCAACTGTCGCCGTCGCCGTTGCCAAAATGGCATGCGCACTGATGGACCAGGGCAATTCCCAAGCCGGCGTCATCAAGAGCGTGTCGTCGAGTAATCCGGGATTTAGTCGCGACGGCGCTGCCAAGTTCACGATGATCGCGGCGAGCGCTTACTGCCCCCAGCACATGGGCTAACCGATCGCCTGCAGCGACTCAGCAAACTCACTCGTACGGCGGAAGCTCGCCCTGATGGCGTGGGCAGTAGACGGTTACTGATGCGGTGACGAATCTGACTACGGTCCTTCGCACGCGGTCGGCCATCAGGTGCAAGCGCGGGTTTTCCGAATACCCACGGTCCAGTTCCTCGTTCACCACGGCGTCGACTGGGGTGCCGCCATTGAGTTCGCTACAGATGTGGTGGGCTCGCGCGACGACACCAGGCACCTCACCCGCGTCGGTGGGCGGAATCTGTTCCTGTTCGAGCAGCGCCAAAAACTGATCCTGCTGCTGACTTGGGTCGGCGCCCGCCGCGCCAGCGCACACGATTGTGGCGGTCAGCACCATCGAGGCGCCGACGAGAGCGGCTGCATGGCTGGTGATGCCGGTCTGTTGCATGGGATCAACCCTTCGTGAATCTGCGACCGAATCCAGCCACGCTGTCATTCGCTTCGACTTAATCATCATGCGTCGGCCGTGGGCGTCGAGCGCGACGAATGTTGGCATACGGCCCCTGTAACGCAGACAGGGCGCCCCCAGATCCCTCCGAGAACGCCTCTGAGCTGCGAAATCTATGGTCGGGCTGACAGGATTTGAACCTGCGACCACTTGACCCCCAGTCAAGTGCGCTACCAAACTGCGCCACAGCCCGGTGCCGGTGGCGTCACCGGCAGCAGGGACAGAGCCTACCGTAGGCGGCGCCGCCCGCCCCAACCCAAGCCGTCAGGTCGGTGACGGCTCGCTCAACTTGACCAGCATCTTGCCGATGTTGGCACCGGTGAACAGCCCGTTCAGCGCATCGACGCACGACTCGATGCCCTCAAAGATGGTCTGGCGGGCGTTGATTCGGCCCTCGTGCCCCCACTGGCGAAGCGCCGCCGACGCCTCGTCGAACCGCCCCCACTGATCGAGCGCATTGAACCCCTGCATGGTCGCGGTCTTCGACAGCAGGTTCACGTAATTGACCGGTCCGGGGTGGTCGCCGCTGAGGTAGCTGGAGATGATCCCGCAGAGCACGACTCGGGCGTTCATGGCCAGCCGGCCGAGCACCGCGTCGAGGATGGGTCCGCCGACGTTGTCGAAGTAGACGTTCACCCGATCGGGGCAGTGTTGCTTGAGCGCGGCCGCCACATCGTCGTTCTTGTAGTCGATGCATGCGTCGAATCCGAAGTCCTCAACCACCGCTCGGCATTTCGCCGCACCGCCGGCGATCCCCACGACGCGCGCACCGGCGATCTTCGCGATCTGGCCCGCGATCGATCCCGTGGCACCCGCAGCGGCCGACACGACGACGGTGTCCCCCGCTTGCGGCTTGCCGACGTCGGTCATGCCGATATAGGCCGTCGCACCGGTCGGGCCGTAGACCGACATGATCGCCAGTTGATCGCTTTCCCCGGGGATCGGAGTGCTGAATACGTCGTCTCGGATGATCACGTATTCCTGAAAGCCGGACAGCGTGGTGATGACGTCGCCGACCGCAAAAGCCTCACACCGTGACGACACCACTTCGCCGATCCCGGCCGCCCGGATCACCTCGCCCAACTGCACGGGCGGGAGGTAGCCCGGCTGGTCGTTGAGCCAGGTCCGCACGGCGGCGTCGAGGCCGACGTAGGTGGTGCGAACCAGCGCCTCGCCCTCGGCCGGCTCCGGCGCCGGCGTACTCACCAATTCGGTGTCCCCGGGCTGGACCAGCCCACTCGGACGACGGCGCAGCAGGATCTGACGATTGGCTAATTGGGGCACGTTGCAAAAACTACCGAATGCGAATGACCCGTTAGCCGTGTTCTTCGTATGCGAGCATCGGTAGATGAAATCCGAGGATGATCCGGAAGCCCGCATCCGGGAGCTGGAGCAGCCACTGAGCGACGCGGCGCGCGCTTCCGAAGCCGCCGCGAATCAATCGCCGGGCAAATGGGCGCCGCCATCCGGTCCCCCTCCGACGCGACCGTATGTTCCCCCTGCGGTGCCACAGTCCGGCCCTCCCGTGCCGTCACTGTCCGCTCCACCATTCTCACCACTGCCGCCGCTGCCCTACAGCGACTCGTTCTCGGGTCCGCCGAGGCGCTCCCAGGGGCGAGGTATCTGGATCGCGATCGCCGTCTTCGTCATGGGCATGATCGCACTACCGATAGGCATCTTTCTCTTTACCGCACACCAGGTTTCGCGTAGCGGTTTGCCGAGCATGTTCCCCATTCCAAGCTTCCCCTCGGTCAATCCCAACCCGTCCGGGACGATGCCGCACACGCCCGGAGCCACGCCATCGACGTCGTCCGCGGCGACGGGTGACAACGTTACTGTCTCCGGCATCAGCGAAGTCCGGACGATCGCGTGCAATGGGGGCAGCGTCAGCGTCAGCGGAATCACCAACAACGTCGTCATCACCGGCCACTGCGCGCGCGTGAGTGTGTCCGGTATCCAAAACCAGATCACCGTCGACGCGTCGGACGCGATCCAAGCCTCAGGCTCCGAAAACCAGATCACCTATCACACTGGATCTCCGACGATCGGGAATTCTGGTATCGGCAACATCGTCCACAAAGGCTGAGCCGCTAAGCCGCCAGCAGTCGGTAGAGGCCGATCAAGCCGACTACGACGATCGTGGCGCGCAACGCATTCGGCGATAGCCGGCGGCCGTAGTGCGCACCCAGCCAGCCACCGATCAGGGAACCGCCCGCGATGAGGCCGGCCACCGGCCAACTCACCCGGTCGAACGCCACCAACGTATAGGCAAGCGCCGCAACGATATTGACGAGCAGCGCCAGCAAATTCTTGGCGGCATTGGTCCGCTGCACCGACTCCGGCAGCAGCGCGCCCATCGCGCCGACGAGCATTATTCCCTGCGCCGCTGTGAAGTAGCCGCCGTAGATGCCGATCGCGAAGGTGCTCGCCACCAGCGCCGCCATCCGGCGGGGCGACACCTCTTCGGCAGACCGCCCCGAGTCCTCGGCTCGCCGCCGTGCCCAGGTCTGGATCCGCGGGCCGACGACCACCAACGCCAACGCCGCGACGAGCAGCACCGGAACCACTCGAGCGAAAACCTTGTCAGGCAGATGTAGCAGCAGCCAGGCGCCCACGGCGGCGCCGAGGATCGACGCGGGAATCTGCCAGCGCAGCCGGTCCCACTGGCCGCGTAGTTCTCGGCGGTAACCCCAGGTTCCCGACACGCTGCCCGCCACCAGGCCCACGGCGTTCGACATCGTCGCGGTCACCGGTGGGTAGCCCATGGCGACCAGGGTCGGGAAGGTGATCAACGTGCCTGAGCCGACGACGGCGTTGATTGCGCCCGCCCCCAGACCGGCGAAGACGATCAGGATGGCGTGAGACAAGGACACCGAAAAGACCTTAGCTGCCGTGGTTTCGGCACCGGCTTCGCCGTCAGTGCGACCGTGGTTTCCGCTTCTCGCGGACCCTCACATTGATCCGGATCGGGCTGCCTTGGAAGCCGAACGTCTCGCGCAGCCGTCGCTCCAGGAAGCGGCGATAGCCCGCCTCCAGGAAGCCGCTGGTGAACAGTACGAAGGTCGGCGGTCGCGCGGCGGCCTGCGTGGCGAACAGGATCCGCGGCTGCTTGCCGCCTCGCACGGGCGGCGGGGTCGCCGCCACAATCTCTTTGATCCAGGCGTTCAACCGGCCGGTTCCGATTCGGGCATCCCACGACGCCAACGCGTTCTCCAGCGCCGGCACCAGCTTCTGCACCGCCCGGCCGGTCTTGGCGGAGATGTTGACGCGCTCCGCCCACCGCAGTTGCACCAGCTCGCGGTCGATCTCGTTGTCCAACTGGTAGCGGCGTTCCTCGTCGACCAGGTCCCACTTGTTGTAGGCCAGAACCAGCGCGCGCCCCGACTCGACGACCATGGACAGCACCCGCTGATCCTGCTCGGTCAACGGCACCGAACCGTCGATCAGCACAATCACCACTTCGGCGGCGTCGATAGCGCCGTGAGTGCGGACCGAGGCGTAGAACTCGTGGCCACTGGCCTGCCCGACTTTGCGTCGCAGGCCCGCGGTGTCGATGAAACGCCAGATCTTGCCGTCCAATTCGATCAGTGAGTCGACCGGATCCACGGTAGTGCCGGCGACGTCGTGCACCACCGAACGCTCATCGCCCGCCAGCCGGTTCAGCAGCGAGCTCTTGCCGACGTTGGGCTTGCCGACCAACGCCACCCGTCGCGGACCACCGTGGCTGGAACCCAGTTCCGCGACCTCCGGCAGCACACCTATGAGCGCATCGAGCAGATCGGCGACGCCGCGACCGTGTATCGCGCTGACCGCATAAGGTTCGCCGACACCCAGTGACCACAATGCGGTCGCGTCGGATTCGCCCTTGTCACTGTCGACTTTGTTGGCGGCCAGAAACACTGGCTTGCCCGATCGACGCAACAGGCGTGCGGCCGCCTCGTCGTCAGCCGTCGCGCCGACGACGGCATCCACCACCAAGATGATGGCATCGGCGGTACGCATCGCGACTGCGGCTTGTTCGGCCACCAGTCGCTGCAGGCCCTTGGCGTCGGGCGCCCATCCCCCGGTGTCCTGGACCACGAAGCGGCGGCCGGTCCACAACGCGTCGTAGGAGACGCGGTCACGGGTCACCCCGGGCACATCTTGCACCACAGCTTCGCGCCGACCCAGGATGCGGTTGACCAACGTCGACTTACCGACGTTCGGCCGACCGACTATCGCCACCACGGGTGGCGGACCGCTGAATTCATCGTCGATCGAGTCGATGAATTCCGTTGATTCCCAATCGCTTTCATCAGCCCATGTGCCGTCATTGCCAACGCGCTCACTCACGGCTGCGCCGCCATCATCGTCGCCTTCGGGCGTCACCGGGTTGCCTCGCTTCTCTGCGTGACCAAATCCAAGAGGTGGTCGATCACTTCGGACTCGGTCATCTCGCTGGTATCGACGACCACGGCGTCCGCGGCGGCGCGCAGCGGCGAGACCGCGCGCGTCGAGTCCAGGTGGTCACGGCGGCGCACATCAGCGAGCACGCTGTCGTAGTTGTCGGGCAGTCCGGCGGCGACGTTCTGGTCGTTGCGACGACGAGCCCGTGTTTCGGCCGACGCGGTCAGGAATACTTTGACGTGGGCGTCTGGCAGGACCACGGTGCCGATGTCGCGGCCTTCGACCACGACGCTGCCCGGCCCGGCGGCCAGGGTGCGCTGCAAGTCGACCAGCCGGGCTCGAACCGCGGCGACCGACGACACCGCTGACACTGCCTTGGTGACCTCGTCGCCGCGGATCTCTGACGAAACATCTTCGCCGTCAAGGTAACTGCGGTCTGTGTCGGGGTCGTGGCCCACGGAGAGGTTCGCGGCGGCCGCGGCGGCCAGCACGCCGTCCTGATCGGTCGGGTCGACTCCGGCGCGCAGCACGGCCAGGGTTGCGATGCGGTACATCGCGCCGGTATCGAGATAGCGGGCGTGCAATTCGCGCGCCAATCCTCGTGATACCGAAGACTTTCCGGTTCCGGCCGGACCGTCGACGGCGACAACCGTTCCGCTCACAGCCCGACCGCTTTGTAGAGTTCGCCGATCTCGTTGCGGCGCAGAGCCCGAATGCTGCCCGGCCGCTGCTCGCCCAGTGTCACCGCACCGAGGTCGGTGCGCACCAGATGTCTGAACCGGAAAGCCGACGGCGGCCAGCATTCGGCGCACGATCCGTTTGCGTCCCTCGTGCAACGTGATCCGGATCAGCGACTTGCCAGGGATGGCATCGACCACCGCGAAATCGTCGACAGCGATCGGGCCGTCATCCAATTCGATTCCGGCGCGCAACTTCTTGCCGAGCCCACGAGGCACGGACCCGTTCACGGTGGCCAGATACGTCTTGGGTATTTCGTAGGACGGATGCATCAGACGGTGCGCCAATTCGCCGTCGTTGGTCAGCAGGATCAGACCTTCGGTCTCGGCGTCGAGGCGCCCGACGTGGAACAGCTTCTTGTTACCTCTGACCCGCTGCTCGACCAAGTCGCCGATGCACGGTCGGCCGCGGTCGTCCGACATCGTCGAGTGCATGCCCTGGGGCTTGTTCAGCGCCAGGTACACCAGCGATTCGTCGAGGATCACCCGCGCGCCGTCAACACGGATCTCGGATGCATCGGTGTCGACCCGGGTGCCGAGCTCGGTGACCACCTGACCGTCGATTTCGACGCGGCCATCGATGATCATTCGCTCGGCAACCCGGCGAGAGGCAATTCCGGCCTGCGACAACACTTTTTGCAGGCGAACCCCTTCGGGCTCGTTGGCGGCGGCCATCACTCGTGATCCACGTCGAACGACAACGGCGGGTCGTTGGAGACCGAGCCGCCGGAGAGCTTCATGAAACGTGGCTCAACGTCCAGGGATTCGCTGAGGTCGTCGATGGTGTCGACATCGGGAAGCAGCGGCGCGATATCGGGAAGATCCGTCAACGACGACAGCCCGAGGCGTTCCAGGAACAGCTCCGTCGTTGCGAACGTCACCGCGCCGGTATCGGTGTCATTTCCCGCTTCGGTGATCAGGCCACGCGCGAGCAGGGTGCGCATCACTGCGTCGACGTTGACACCACGGACCGCGCTCACCCGCGCCCGCGTCACCGGCTGCCGATAGGCCACCACGGCGAATGTTTCCAAAGCAGCCCGGGTGAGCTTCGAGCGGGATCCGTCCAGCAGCAGCCGCTCCACGTACGGCGCGAACCGGGCCCGGGTGTAGAGCCGCCATCCCCCGCCGGCCTCACGCAGATCGAACCCGCTGTCTTGTGCGGTGAGTTCATCGGCGATCACCGCCAGCTTGGCCGCCACCCGATAGGCCGGTTGTTCGGTGGCAGTGGCCAGCGCGTCCACGGTGACCGGGGTGTCGACCACCAACAGCAGGGCTTCCAGTACCGAGCCCAGCTCGCTGTCCTCGAGCTCGGGTGCCGTAGCGACGTCGATGCCCAGATTCACAGCGGAGTCGAGCTCGGATGCGTCGACGGGCACATCGGTTTCGGGCACGTCGATGCTCACATCGGCATCGAACGGTTGGCTCATGAGTATTCGTCCCGCAATTCTGCGCTGGTCGGCTGTTCTCCGGTCCACGAAACCTGGAGCACACCAAGCGGTTCTGACTGGTCGAATGCTACCGCTCGGGAGCGGAACAGCTCGAGCAGCGCCAGGAAGCGGCCGACGATCTCGATGGGCTCGCAATCGGCGACGAGGTCGGAGAACGACGCCCATTGCCCCATCCCACGCTGCTCCAGGAACCACAGCAGCCGCTTGGCTTGCTCTGGAACGGAAACGTACACCTGGTGTAGATGTTCGGTGCCTACCGTCGGCACCGGCCGCGGGGTGAAGGCGGTCGCGGCGATCTGCGCGAAGGCCGGTGCGTCCACTCCCAGCATCACTTCGGGCAGCAGCTCGGCGAACTGATCCTCCAGCGACAC
Source organism: uncultured Actinomycetota bacterium (assembly GCA_963750885.1). GTDB lineage: Bacteria > Actinomycetota > Actinomycetes > Mycobacteriales > Mycobacteriaceae > Mycobacterium. The sequence continues at coordinate 19,916 of CAVVSN010000026.1, read as the reverse complement.
CGCGCGTGGATAGCTCCGCAGCGCGGCGGCCTCCAGTTCGGCGAACATCACAGCGACGTGCTTGAACGCCCGGTACTGCAGCAACCGGGCAAACAGCAGGTCGCGGACCTCCAGCAGCGCGAGATCTTCCTCGTCGTCGACCCGGCCGGACGGGAGCAACCGAGCGGCTTTGAGGTCGAGCAGCGTTGCGGCGACGACGAGGAATGCGGTGGTCTCCTCGAGTCCCAGCTCGGAACCGATGGCGCGGGTGTAGGCGATGAAATCATCGGTGACCTGGTGCAACGCCACCTCGGTCACATCGAGGCGGTGGGCGAAAATCAGTTGAAGCAGTAAGTCGAACGGCCCCTCGAAATTGGTCAACCTGACCTGGAAGCCGTTCTTGGGTGGTGCCTCGCAGGTCGCGCGAGCGTTCACGCGCCGAACCGGTCGATCACCTCGCGGGCCAACGAGCGGTAGGCGGCCGCGCCGCCCGATCTCGGGGCCCAGGAGGTGATCGGTTCGCCGGCGACGCTGGTCTCCGGGAAGCGGACAGTACGCGAGATGACGGTGTCGAACACGAGATCGCCGAACCGCTCCACCACCCGAGCCATCACCTCACGGGAGTTCACGGTTCGCGTGTCGAAGCGAGTGATCAAAATGCCGCTGATGTCCAGCTTCGGGTTGAGCCGATCGCGCACCTTCTCGACGGTGTCGGTCAGCAAGGCCAGACCGCGCAGCGAGAAGAACTCGCACTCGGTCGGGATGATGACGCCGTCCGAGCACGCCAACCCGTTGACGGTCAGCAAGCCCAGCGACGGCTGGCAGTCGATCAGAACGTAGTCATAACGGTCCAGCACCGGGTGCAGCGCACGGGCCAACGTCTGCTCGCGGCCCACCTCGTTGACCAGCTGGATCTCCGCGGCGGACAAGTCGATGTTGCTGGGCACCAGGTCCAGGTTTTTGACCCGGGTGTGTATCAGCACGTGGTCCAGCGACACCCGCGGCTCGACCAGCAGGTTGTGGATGGTGTGGTCCAGCTCGTAGTGCGGCACACCCAGGCCCGCGGACAGGGCTCCTTGCGGATCGAGGTCCACCAGCAATACCCGGCGGCCGTATTCGGCGAGGGCGGCACCCAGGTTGATCGTCGACGTGGTCTTTCCGACGCCGCCTTTCTGGTTGCACATCGCCACGACCTTGGCCGGCCCGTGCGAGCTGCGCGGCTTGGGTTCGGGGATCGCCCGTGGTGGGCGCCCGGTCAGGCCGACTTCGGTGCCGCTGTCGGCGTCGTCAGTCATGCCCGGCTGCAACTCGGCAGCATCAATCGCCACAGCGTGCGCGGCGGTCGGGAAATGTGCGGACATCGCAGCAGAGTCTAACGGGTATACGCGCCCGTGCCAGGAGACCCGCAACAACGTCACCAGCGAATTTGGCGACGCCCAAGCTGGATCGCCCAGCGGGCTAGGGTGGCGATCATGAGTCTGAAGCAGCGCTTCCCCCTGCTGCGGTGGTCGGTCTGGCGGATGGCGACCGGCGCCCGCAACATCACCACCACGGGCCAGATCGGCGACGGCCGGGAAGCCGCCGCCGTCGAGTACGTGCTCGCCCACGCTCGGGCCGGCGATATCGACGATGTCATCGCGACGATCGACCGGTTCGCCTACGAGAAGTCGATACTGATCAATGTCGGCGACGAGAAGGGCGCGCTGCTCGACGCCGCCGTCCGGCGGGCCGCCCCGAAGCTGGCCCTCGAACTTGGCACCTACTGCGGTTACGGGGCGCTGCGCATCGCCCGGGCGGCTCCGGGAGCCCAGGTGTACTCCGTCGAGCTTGCCGAAGCCAACGCCGCCAACGCCCGTCGCATCTGGGCGCATGCCGGTGTCGCTGACCGGATCACCTGCGTGGTGGGCACCATCGGCGACGGTGGCCGCACCCTCGATGTGCTGGTCCGGGATCATGGTTTCGGTTCTGGCGCATTGGATTTCGTGTTCCTCGACCACGACAAGGATGCCTATCTGGTCGATCTGCTGAGCATTCTCGAACGAGGCTGGCTGCACACCGGCTCGATCGCGGTGGCCGACAACGTCCGGGTCCCGGGCGCGCCCAAGTATCGCGAATACATGCGTCAGCAGCAGGGCACGCACTGGAACACCGTCGAACACAAGGCACACCTGGAATACCAGAGCCTGGTTTCCGATCTGGTGCTGGAGTCGGAGTACCTGGGCGGCTAACGCGCCCGCGGGTGAGCTTCGGCCCAGACTTCGCGCAGTGCGTGCACGGTGACCATCGTGTAGATCTGCGTGGTGGTCACCGATGCGTGACCCAGGAGTTCCTGCACGACGCGGACATCGGCCCCGCCCTCGAGGAGATGAGTCGCGAACGAATGCCTCAACGTGTGCGGTGACACGCCGGAGGTGATGCCGGCCCGCTCCGCGGCGTCCTGGAGCACCTGCCACGCGCTCTGGCGCGACAGCCGCCCGCCGCGGGCATTGAGGAAGATCGCCGGGGTGCCTCGGCCGCGACGCGCCAAATCCGAACGCCCGCGCACCAGGTAGGCGTCCAGCGCCTGGACCGCGGGCCGTCCGATCGGAACCAGCCGCTGCTTGCCGCCCTTGCCGCGCAGCAGTACCGAACGGGCGTGGGTGTCGATGTCGTCGACGTCGAGTCCGACCGCTTCGGAAATTCGGGCGCCGGTGGAGTACAGCAGTTCGAGCAACGCGCGATTCCGCAGGGTCAGCGGGCCGTCGGACGGACTGTCACCGCCGGCGCCGGCAAGCAGCGCGAGCACCTGATCGAGGCTGAGGCTCTTGGGCAGTCGGCGACCCGGCGTCGGCGGCTTGACGGCCTGCGCGACATCGAATTCGGCCAGTCCCTCCGCCGCGGCGAACCGGTGGAATCCCCGCACCGCGATCAGGGTCCGGGCGGCAGACACCGCCGACAGCGGTACGACACCGGAGTCCGGGTCTCCGCGGCGCAGCGCCATCAGGAATTCGCTGACGTCGTCCTCGGTGACTTTGGCCAGGTCGTCGACGCCGCGGGTGGTCAGAGTGCTCGAAATACCGGCGCAGATCCCGGCGATAGGAGCTCAACGTATTCGCCGCGACACCGCGCTCGATCGTCAGATGATCGAGGTATCCCTGCAGCTGGCCCTCCAGCGGCGGCGCCAGCGTCGTCACCCGGCACCGTCCTTTCGCGCTCTGAACGCAGTCGGCCGGTCGATCCACGGCGCGTCCACCGGTCGCGGCTCCGCGATGCCCTCGCAGACCGCGTAAGCCGCCAAGATCCCGCCCACTGCAAGGGAATTGACGATCTCACCGCTGAAGATCCGCTGTACCGCGTCCGCGATCGGGTACCACTGGCACGGTCATGTCGGCTTCTTCGTCGTGCGCCTCGGGCCGTTCGACCTCGGTCAGTCCGGTGGCAAGGAACACCCGCACCGACTCGTCGCTGAACCCAGGCGCGGAATCCAGGTCGGCCAGCACCTGCCAGGTCTCCGCGCGCAGGCCGGCTTCCTCGTGAAGTTCGCGGGCCGCGGCGAGATGCGGCTCCTCGTCGTCGACGTCGAGCAGTCCGGCGGGCAACTCCCACAGTCGTCGAGCGAAAGGGTGACGGTACTGGTAGACCAACGGGATCCGGCCTTCGCCATCCATGGCCACGATCGCCACCGCGCCAAAATTCTCGACGACTTCGCGGGTCACGACGTTGCCGCCAGGCATCCGCACCTGGTCGATCCGCAACGCGAAAATCTTTCCGGTGTGCAGGATTTCGGACGAGGTCGTCTCGAAGACGTGCTCACCCACGGGTGACGGGTTCGGGCTCAGACAGTGACGATTCGGCCCCATCGTGTTGCTCGCTGCCGTTGGCCCGCCGTTCCGGAATCTCCAGGGACAACCGCTCACCCGCCTTGTACTCGATCGCAGCGCCGATGAAGCCGGTGAAGAGTGGATGCGGCCGGGTCGGCCGGCTCTTGAGCTCAGGATGCGCCTGCGTACCGACGACGAATGAGTGCATCTCCGGCGGATACTCGACGAACTCGACCAGATGCCCGTCCGGAGAAGTCCCGGAGAATTTCAGGCCGCTTTCGGCGATGCGATCCCGGTACGAGTTGTTGACCTCGTAGCGGTGCCGATGCCGCTCGGACACCTCGGTCGACTGGTATGCCTCGGCGACGATGGAGCCCGCCTCCAGCACTGCCGGATAGGCGCCCAGCCGCATCGTCCCACCGAGGTCGGCCTCGCCGGCGACGATCTCCTCCTGATCGGCCATCGTGGAGATGACCGGGTCCGGGGTGTCGGGGTCGAACTCCGCGGAGTTGGCTTCGCTCAGACCGACCGAGCGCGCGGCTTCGATCACGATGCACTGCATGCCGAGGCAGAGCCCCAGTACGGGCAACCCGCGTGCCCGCGCATGGGAGATGGCGCCGATCTTGCCCTCGATGCCCCGGATGCCGAATCCGCCGGGGATCAGCACGCCGTGAACATCCTCGAGCACCGCGGCCGCCCCGCTTGCGGTTTCGCAGTCGTCGGAGCCCACCCAGCGGATCTCGACTTTCGCGCGGTGCTTGAACCCGGCCGCCCGTAACGCCTCGCTCACCGAGAGATAGGCATCGGAGAGGTCGATGTACTTGCCGACCAACGCAATCCGCACGGTTTCCTGCGGGTCGTGCACCCGGCGCAGCAGGTCGTCCCATTCGGTCCAGTCGACGTCGCGGAACGGCAGATTGAGCCGGCGCACAACGTAGGCGTCCAGCTCTTCGCGGTGCAGAACCTTCGGGATGTCGTAGATCGACGGGGCGTCCGGGGTGGAGATGATGCCGTCGATGTCGACGTCGCACATCAGCGCGATCTTGTTCTTCAGCGGCTCGGGCACGTCGCGGTCGCAGCGCAGGATCAACGCGTCCGGGGTGATACCGATGCTGCGCAGCGCGTTCACCGAGTGCTGCGTGGGTTTGGTCTTCAGCTCTCCCGACGGCGCCAGGTACGGGATCAGCGACACGTGCAGGAAGAAGACGTTCTCCCGACCGATGTCGTGACGCACCTGTCGTGCCGCCTCGAGGAAAGGCTGCGACTCGATATCGCCGACGGTCCCACCGATCTCGGTGATGACCACGTCTGGTCGCCTACCGTCGGCATCCGGCTCGGCCATCTCCAGGATGCGACGCTTGATCTCGTCGGTGATGTGCGGGATGACCTGGACCGTGTCCCCGAGGTACTCACCGCGGCGCTCTTTAGCGATGACCGTCGAATACACCTGTCCGGTAGTGACATTCGCCGACCCGGACAGATCGCGGTCGAGGAACCGCTCGTAGTGGCCGACGTCCAGGTCGGTTTCGGCGCCGTCCTCGGTGACGAACACCTCGCCGTGCTGAAACGGGTTCATGGTGCCCGGATCGACGTTGAGGTAGGGATCGAGCTTCTGCATCGTCACCTGGAGTCCGCGGGCGGTCAGCAACTGCCCGAGGCTGCTCGCGGTGAGTCCCTTACCGAGCGACGAAGCGACCCCACCGCTGACGAAGAGATGCTTAGTGGCGGTCTGCGGATGCTTTCGCAATGTGGCGACCTCCGTGAAGACGGCGCAGGGCTAGCCTCTGATGAGGGCTGTTTTCCAGCTTTGGGCCTGCCGACCCACGGAAAACAACCCTAACAAACACTGCGCCGCCGCGTCGCTGACACGCCCGGTGCCGGAGATTCTGGGCTACATCGCGACTAGGACGCGACGGTGAGTCCGGTGTTGCGGTGGCCGGTGCCGTACTGCCCGGTGTGTCCACCGTTGATCAAATCGGCCACACCGAGGACCGCGGTAATTCGGCCGGATTCGGCGTCCACGTCATCGACGGTGCTGATCAACGGAGTGACCGCGGCGTCGGCGCGGGCTATGCCCACCGCGGCGGGCCCGTCCGATGAGCCGTCCCGTCCGGCCAGCATCACGCCCGAACCGTGCGGAGCGAGCGCCGCTGCGAAGCGCGCCACGCTGACGCCCTGATTACCGGCGTCATTGCCCAGCGAGCCTCCGCTGATCACCACGGCGGCATTCGATGCGCCGATGTGCTGATTTCCGTACCCGATGAATCCGGTGTCGCGCAGCGCCGCAAGCACGGTGTCGCGTTGTGGGTCGTCGACCGGAGGGACGGCGGGATCGCGGCTGATCAAGAGGGCGATGCCCAGCAGGTCGCCGGCCTGGGATCCCTGATCGACCAGTTGGGTGCTGAGCTGGGCGCCCGCAGGCAGAACCGACGAGTTGACCACCGAGTGCAGCTTCTCCGCCGAGTTGGCGTCGACGAACTCTTGAGTCAACGTCACCGTTCCGGTGACCGCTCCCCCGGCCTGTCCGACGATCTTGGACACCGCGTCGACGTCCTCGTCCTTGGCGTCCGGAGCGCGGAAGATGACCAGCGATTTGCCGTTCAGTGCGTCGTGCACCATCCGGCCGGCCATCTGTGCATCGAAAGCGTTGGCAGAACCCAGCTTTGCGTTCAGGACGTTTTTCTCACCGTTGAGCGAGTCGACTTGGCTATGCAGATTCCGGGTCTCGTCCCGCAATCCGGAGACCATCACGTTGGAGAGAAATCCCGATCCGAGAACGACTCCCACCGCCAGCGCCAGAAATACCGCGGCCAGTGAAATCGCATGTTGACGTAGAGATATCACGCCGCCACCGTCCTAATGGATCCAGTGCTGTAACCAGAGCGAGAAATGACTCCAGTATGTGGCGGCCCAGTGCAGCACCACCGTGTCGGTACGCGACACCCACAGCGCGGCGATGATCGAGATCAGCATCGTCAAGATCAGCAGTGCGATCGCACCGCCGGAAATACGGTTGTGGTAAAGCGTGGCAACGGCTTTAGCGTCGACGACCTTTTCTCCCACGCGCAGTCGCGTGAGGAAGGTCGACGGGTTGCTGTGCTGACGGGTGCGGTCGAAGAACGTCTCGATGTTGGCCCGGTGGCCGACGGTCACCAGCAACGCGGCACCGTGGTGGTCGGCCAACAGCAGAGCCAAGTCGGCCGGCGAGCCCGCGGCGGGGAACGTCATCGCCCCGACGCCGAGATCCTGGATCCGTTCCAGGCCGGGCGCATGGCCGTCGGCGTCGGCCGGAAGCACCACCTGAGCTCCGCACTTGAGGACTTCGGTGCTCAGATTGCTGGGGTCGCCCACAATCAGCTGCGGACGATATCCGGCATTGCGCAACACGTCTGCGCCTGTGCCGACTCCGATCAGCACCGGTTGGTATTCCTTGATGAACGGCTTGAGTCGCTTGAGGTCCTCGGCGGCATCTTCCTCTTCATCGGCGACCACGACGACGTGGCGGCGGCGCAGTTCGATGTCGACGTCGGGAATGCCGATGCCGTCGATCAGCAGCGGGCTCTCGCTCCGGATGAACTCAATGGTGTTGCCTGCGAACGCTTCCAGATGCGCGACCAGGCCGCTCTTGGCTTCCTGCATCAGGTCGGCGATTTCTTCGTCGGTGCGTTCGGTGCCGCGAATCAGTCGGCGGTCCCCGATGTAAACGCCGCCGTTGTAGAGGCGGACTTTGGAGCCGTCTTTGACCTTCTTGAAGACGTCGGTGCCGGTCTCGTCGATGAGCGTGACGCCGTTGGCCAGCAGCACCTCGGGCCCCAGGTTGGGATAGCGGCCCGACACCGACGGGGATGCGTTGACCACGGCGGCGATCTCGGCGTCGACGAGCGCGTCGGCGGTGATCCGGTCCAGGTCCAGCACGTCGAGGACCACGATGTCGCCGGGGCACACCCGGCGCAGCAGTCGGTCGATGTCGCGGTCGACTCGGGCGGTTCCGATGACACCCGGCCGCGAGGTATTGCGGGACAACAATGAGGACAAGGTGGTGGTCACGCTCATGGAGGCGATTCTGTCGGTGAACCCGAGAATGCGCGGGGAGGCGCGCCGTAACAAAGGCCTCAGAAGTTATATCGTGTCACATCTGTCACAGGCTTGGGCGCCCTTTTCAGGTCGCAATACGGTCACAGTCTGCGGCCTCGAGAAGCTCGCGGGCGTGGGCGCGCGCGGTGTCCGAATCACCAAGTCCGGCCAGCATTCTGGCGAGCTCGGCAACCCGATCGTCGCCGTCGAGGCGGCGCACTCCGCTCGCGCCGTTCTTGCCGTTCGTGTCGACCATGAGGTGGATATCGGCGTAGGCCGCGACCTGTGGCAGATGTGTCACCACGATGACTTGCCGGTTGCGGGCCAACCGCGCCAGGCGCCGGCCGATCTGCACCGCCGCGCGTCCGCCGACGCCGGCGTCGATCTCGTCGAACACCATTGTGGTGCCCGTCGTCGACGCGCGCCAGTACGACTTCCAGGGCCAGCATCACCCGAGACAATTCACCGCCCGAGGCGCTTTTCGCCAGCGGCAACACCGTCATACCCCGATGCGCGGCGAAGCCGAACTCGACCAGGTCGACACCATCCCCGCCGGCATGGGCTTGCGTGCCGGATGCAAGCGTCAGCGCCGCGGGATCGTCCGCAGTGGCCGGCATGGTCGACACCGTGATGGTGAACTCCGCGTCCGCCATCGCCAAACCGGACAGCTCACCGGTGACTTCCTTGGCCAGTCGCTTGGCGGCCTTGGTGCGCACTTTGCTGAGTTCGGCTGCGGCACTTGCTAATTCGACTGCCAGTTCGTCGACGTGTCGTTGCAGGCCGGCCAACGCCTCCTCGGAGACGTCGAGCTGAGCCAACCGGTCGCGTGCTTCCCGGGCCCACAGCAACACCCCGTCGATGTCGGCGGCGTACTTGCGGGTGAGTGTGCGCAGCTCGCGCCTGCCGGGCCAGCTTGGTGTCCAACGTGCTGGCGTCCGAGGGCAATTCGTCCAGGTAGCCGCCGAGCTCACGCGCGGCATCGTCGACCACCGAGACCGCTTCCTCGAGTTGAGTGGCCAAGGCTCGCAGCGTCGAGTCATCGGTCGACTCCAGCGCCGTCTTGGCTCGCGCCAGATTGTCGGCCGCGGACACCGACTGCGCCGTCGGGTCGGCGGTGGCCTCATCCCCCGCGCCGGCCAACGCAATGCGCGCCCCGGATGCGGCCTCGCGCAACGCATCCAACTCCGAGAGCCGACGGATATCGCTGACGAGCGCATCGTCTTCGCCGGGTGCTGGATCGACGGTGTCGATCTCGTTCAGCGCGAACTTCAGCCGGTCGGCCTCCTGCGCCAGTTCGCGCGCCCGGTTGCTGCGGTCGACGAAGTCACGCCGCGCCGTCTGCCACGCATCGCGCAGTTTGCGGTACTTCTCCAGACGGGCGTCGACGCCGGCGAACCGGTCGAGTGCTCCGCGCTGCTCATCGGGCCGCATCAGCCGTAATTGGTCGTTCTGTCCGTGCAGGGTCAGCAGTTCGGCGGTGAAGCCACTCAGCGATTTGGCCGGCACGCTTCTTCCGCCGAGATAAGCCCGCGAAGGGCCCTCCCGGCTGACCGACCGCAGCGCGATGATGCTGCCGTCCTCGTCACGTTCGGCTCCGGAGCCATCCAGCAACTCGTCGAGCAGCGCGGCCGCCTTATCGTCGAGATCGGCGGTGGTGAACCGCCCCTCGACGACGGCGCGCTCGGCGCCGGAACGCACTCGGTTGGCGTCGGCGCGGGCCCCGCCGAGCAGGTGCAGGCCGGTCACCACCATCGTCTTGCCGGTGCCGGTCTCGCCGGTCAAAACCGTTAGCCCGCTGTCGAATTCGGCGGTCGCGACGCTGATGGCACCCAGCGACTCGATCCGAATCTCGGAAAGCACCGTTACCGTCCGCGCCAGCCGGTGACCGGAAGCCGGAACTTGCGCACCAGACGATCGGTGAACGGCGCGCTGTCCAGCCGCGCCCATTTCACCGATACGTCGCAGCGCTGCACCTCCAACCGGGCGCCGGCGGGTACCCGCATCTCACGGCGACCGTCGCAGAACACCAGGGCGTCATGTCCGTCGGCCTCGATCTCGATGGCGATGCGAGCGTCAGGGCTGGTCACCATGGGCCGGGCGAACAACGCGTGCGCGTTGTTCGGCACGACCAGCAACGCCTCCAGGTCGGGCCACAGGATGGGGCCACCGGCAGAGAACGCGTAGGCCGTGGACCCGGTGGGCGTCGACACCAGAACGCCGTCGCACCCGAATGTCGACACCGGCCGCCCGTCGACCTCGAGGACGACGCCGAGCACTCCGAGCCGCGGACCCTTTTCCAGGCTCGCCTCGTTGAGCGCCCATCCGCGCGAGATGACCTCGCTCTTGAGCCGCACCGTGATATCCAGCGTCAAACGCTCTTCGAGGCGATAGCTGCGCGCAACCACATGCTCGAGCACGCTGTCGATGGCCTCGGTCTCGGCTTCGGCGAGGAAGCCGATCCGGCCCAGATTGATGCCCAGCACCGGCACGTTCGCGTTGCGGGCAAGCTCGGCGGCCCGCAAAAATGTGCCGTCGCCGCCCAAGCCGATGACCAGCTCGCAGCCCTCGGCAGCGTCGGGGTCGGCGTCGACCAGCTCGATGTCGACGCCCAAGGCGCGCACGTCGTCCGGCCCCAGCGGAACCGGGCCGCGATCAACAGCCTCGGCCGAGAGCACGCGGAGACGAATATTGTTGTCGCTCAACACTTTTTCAATCCGGCGGGCGGTCTCGGTCGCTTCCTCGCGCCCGGTGTGAACCACCAGCAGGACAGTGCGCTCATCCGTCATTGCGGACCTGCCTCAACCGCCCCGCGGACGGCGGATTCCAGCTCATCAGCAGACAAACCCCGATCGGTCTCGGCGCGTAACCACAGGAAGTATTCAACGTTGCCCGATGGACCCGGCAGCGGGCTGGGGGTCACCCCGACGGCGTGCCATCCCAGCTCGTCGGCGCGACGGGCGACGTTGAGGACCGCGCTTGCCCGCAGATCGGGACTGTGGACGACCCCGCCGGCCCCCACTTGCCCTTTGCCCACCTCGAACTGCGGCTTCACCATAGGAACGATATCCGCGCCGGGCGAGGCGCATCCAGTCAGCGCAGGCAACACCGTGTTCAGCGAGATGAACGACAAGTCGGCGACGATCGTCTCGACCTTGCCGTCGATCGCTTCCGGCGTGAGTTCTCGCACGTTGGTTCGCTCGACGACCACCACCCGCGAGTCTGACCGCAGCGACCAGGCCAACTGGCCGTAGCCGACATCGACGGCGACCACTTCGCGGGCACCACGATCCAGCAGGACTTCGGTGAATCCGCCCGTCGAGGCCCCCGCGTCCAGACAGCGTCGGCCTTCAACGTCGATGCCGAAGGCGTCGAGCGCACCGATGAGCTTGTGGGCGCCCCGCGACACCCAGCCGCGTTCCGCGTCGCCGGCGACCTTCAGCGCCGCTGTGGCCGCGACGGCTGTGCCCGGCTTGACGGCGGGCATCCCGTCGATGCTGACTTTGCCGGCGCCGATCAGCTCCGCGGCCTGCTGTCGCGATCGGGCCAGACCGCGACGGACCAGCTCGGCATCAACACGGGTACGCCGCGGCACAGTGGCCTCAGGCCTTCTCCGCCGACTCCAGCGCCTGCACCAGCATGTCGTGCGCCTCGGAAAGCTGGCGCGCGAGCTCTTCGAGATCGGCTTCGGAGGGCATCTTGTCAGGGTTGGCAGGATCCGGTAGCTCCGCGAGGATGGCGTCGATCCGTGCGCGAATCTCTTCAGGGTCGGTACGTAATGGCGCCACTCCTCCTCATCGCGCTCGCTCTGCATCGTCGTCGGCGCGAGTCATCGCTTTACTACGCTATCGGATTTACGCCAGAGACCACCGTTGAAGGGCATCGCGCGCGGTGTCGTCGCCGGCCTCGACGGCGACAGTCGTGTCCGTCGCGGTGGCTTGACCAGACCGCATGTGCGACGGCACGGACGATCGAGAGTCCGTCGCCGTCGTCGTCGGCGGCAGTGCTGACAGTGATCGCGTCGTCTGTGGTGTCGACCTGCCAGGCCGACTGGGGACCCACGGCGAGCTCCTTGGCGTGCTGGTGCAGCGAACGAAGGTCGTGACCGATGAAGGTCGCGCGTTGCTCGGGCACCGCGTAGACCGCGTCGCGCGCGGAATTGACGCCGGTGAGCACCATCAGGCTGGGCAGTTCGGCCGCGTTGGCGCCGGCGATGTCGGTGTTCAGCCGGTCACCGACAACCAGCGGTGTCCGAAACTCGCCGCGCGCCAACGCATCTAGCAATAATGTCGGCGCCGGCTTGCCCGCGACCTGCGGCTCGGCATCGGTCGCTGCTCTCAGCGCGGCCACCATCGAACCGTTGCCGGGCAGCAGGCCGCGTTCGGTCGGCAAGGTGGCGTCGACGTTGGCGGCGACCCAGAGCCCTCCGGCTCGGATGGCCAGCGCCGCCTCGGCGAGGATCGCCCACCCGGTTTCCGGCGAGTGGCCTTGCACGACGGCGTCCGGCTTGTCGTCGTAAAGCCGTACCGGCTCGAGACCGACGGCGGCGACTTCAGCGGCCAGCGACTCGGTTCCGACGACCAGCACCCGAGATCCCGGTGCCAGCTGGTCGGCCAACACGTGAGCCGCGCTTTGCGCGCTCGTGACGACGTCTTCGGCGGTCGCTTGCAGGCCGAGGTCAGTCAGATGCTGGGCGACTTCGTCGGCGCTACGCGACGCATTGTTGGTGACGAATAGCGTTCGACCCGATGCTTTTTCCAGCGACTCGGCAGCGCCCTCGGTCAGTTCATGACCCCGGAACACCGTTCCGTCCAGGTCGAGAAGCAGGCAATCATGTTCCTGCGCAAGCGTTCCCACGTCAGCCGAGCTCACTCACTCGGTCCTCGGCATCGGTGGCCCCCTCGACGTCGGCTTCGGCGGCATGCAGGAACCACTGCACCGCCTCCGCGCCGCGGTCCAGCGCCAGCAAGGTCTCCGCGTAGGCGTAGAACAACCGGGCCGCGATCGTGCCGACCCGCGTCGGGTCCAACTGCGGGGTGGACAGAACGGTCAGGGCTTGCTCGAGCTGTCCGAGGTCGGCGCGAGCGCCGGCGGTGACGATGCGCATCTCGTCGGCTTCATCGCCGACGAGCTTGGCCGCCTCGGGTCCGCGGGCCAGCTCCAGCGCGCGTTCCGGCCGGCCCAGGCCGCGTTCGCAGTCGGCGATCAGCGGAAGCAGCGGAGACTTGCTGCCCATCCTGCGCGCCGCCCGCAGCTCTGCGATGGCCTGCGACCAGTCACCGCATTGGTAGGCCGCGATTCCCACGGCTTCCCGCACGGCGGCGATGCGGCCGGAGCGCGCCCGCGCGGCGCGGGCATGGCTCGAGCGCGGCCTCGGGGTCTTCGTCGAGCAGCTCCCCCGCGGCGACCAGGTGGCGTGCCACCGCATCGGCGTTGGCGCGGTCCAGAGTGCTGAGCTCCCGGCGGACGTCGGGTGCCAGTTGCTTGGCCTCGATCTCGCGTGGAAGCGGTGGTTCGTTGCGGTCATCCTCGGCGGCGCCGTGCTGGGGTTGAGCCCTTCGAGCGCGGCCGGGACCGGACGCGGAGGCTTGAGGTCGTGGCGATCGCCTCTCCCGCCGTTGCGGATCGTTGGCACGATCACCGGTTCCGCCGCGAGGCTGACGACGCTCGCCACCTGTTCTGTTGTCGACCACTGAAACCTTTCCCTGCAAGTCTCGTGTCAGGATACGGCCCGCACAGGTAGGATAGCGGACCTGGTTGACTCCCCGCTACAGCACCGCGTCGGCCAATCGGTCTACCTGTTCGAGTGACGCCACCGCCGGATGGAAGAGCAGTCGGTCGAAACCCAGATCGCGGTAGGCCCGCACCGTGCCGCGCGCATCCTGTGGTGAGGTGATGATGTCGTCGACGTTGAGCTTGGCGTATTCGGGTTTGAAGCCGTAGTACTGCGCCAGGTGGTGGCGACCGGAATCAGCCACGTCGTCGGTCGCCGATCGCAAAGTTCACTGACGCATGGTTGTGCGGGTCGCCGGTTCGCCCGGCCTCTTGCCACCCCTTGCGGACCAGTTCGAGGAACTCCCCCTGCCATTTGTACTCCCGCAACGCCCCGGCGACCCAGCCGTCTCCGATCGTCGTGGCGCGTCGCAGTGTGGCTTTGGACCTTCCACCGAACAGCAACGGAATATGCACTGGCTCCAGGAGATAACGGGCTACCGTCGACGATCGGTGCACCGCGCCAGGCCTCTTGCATCGTGGTCGTAAGTTCGTCGAGCGACACGCCCACGCTTGCGGAACTCGACGCCCGCCGCGGTGTAGTCGTCCTCACGCGCACCGACAGCGACGCCGATGGCGATACGGTCGCCCGCAGCGAGGGCAAGACTGGCAAGCTGCTTGGCCAGGATCGCCGGCGGGTAAAGCGGGGCGAGCAGGATATTGCTCACCAGCGCAAGGTCGGTCGTTGCTCCGGCCGCGAGCGCCAGCGCGATGATCGAATCAAGGCTGGGGTAGACGAGCCGGTCGATAGTTGTCACCGACTCGAAGCCGCGCTGCTCGGCGCGTCGGGCCCATTCGACCATCAACGGTCCTGGAACGCCGACGACGTTGTTGGGCAATCCGATGCCAATTTTCACAAGACTTCCCTTCGGGCTGCGGCCAGAGAATTGGGGTTTACCGCGGCGAAAGCTTCGGCGTACATGCCATTTCGTTCGGCCTCGCGCAATCCGCGGGCGGCCTTGACGACGACCTCCCCCGCATCGGGCCGGCTTGCCAACAGTGCGAGTGCCTCGAAGATGAAGTCATCGAGACTCATGGTGTGGTCGTCGTCCGCCGGGCCCTGCATTTCGGTCTCCACCCGGGGCGGTGCGATTTCGATGACGTGAATTCCGCTGTCCTGCAACTGGAAACGCAATGACTCGGTATACGCGTGCAATGCTGCTTTGGTGGCGCTGTAGGTCGGAGCGAAAGCCAGCGGAACAAAGGCCAGCGCCGAGGTGACGTTGACGATGGCTGGATGTCGCTGGGCTTTAAGCGTGGGCATCAGCAACGAGGTCAACACAATGGGACCGAGCAGGTTGGTCGAAATGACGGCTGATGCGACGTCCGGATCTGGTTCGGAAAGGTCTTCGAGTGCCATCACTCCGGCATTGTTGACCACCACGTTCACGTCGGTATGCCGTCGGGTGAGCTCGTCGACGAAGCGTTCAATCGACTGCCTCTCAGACTGATCCAAGTGCAGGTAGTCGATTCCCGGGTGCTGATCGGCGACTGCGCGTAACACCTCAACACGTCGTCCGGCGATGACGACACGATTGCCGGCTTTGTGTAGTGCCACGGCCAGTCCGCGCCCGATCCCGCTGCCGCCTCCCGTCACCAGAATCGTGTTGTCTGTCAACCGCATTGGTTCCGCCTCCTGTCGAGATTGGCTGGTGAAGTGCCTGCCTTCGACATTGATGGTTGCGGCATCATTTCTGTTAGTGAAACCATCAAATTGTCGAGAAAGCGACAGCTTGCGGTTGATTACGTAGAGTTTTCAGCGTGCTTGATGCGTTAGACGGCAAAATTCTGCATGCGCTCCAATTGGCGCCGCGGGTGTCCTTCCGCAGCATCGCCGAGGTCATCGATGCACCTGAGCAGGCGGTCGCCCGGCGATATCGCAAGCTGCATCGCGACGGTGTGGTGCGCGTGATAGGGCTACCCGATCCACGGGTCTACGGCGACAGCCAGTGGGTGGTGCGAGTGCGTGCCAAGCCCGACGATCTCCCCCGCCTGGCCGAGGCTTTGGTGCGGCGCCCGGAAGTCACGCACGCCAACGTGCTGTCGGGATGGACCGAGTTGGTCTGCATCATCCGTGCGCCGCTAGGGGACACGAAAGACAGTATTCTGCAACGCCTTCCGCGGACATCGACCGTACTTGCACTGGAAGTCGATTTGGTCCTGCATGTGTTCGGTGAGCCGGCAAACGCGCAATGGACCGCTTACGGGCACACGCTCGACTCGGTGCAGGCGGACTTGATCAAACGGGACGCCGAACCGGTGGATCCAGGGACCGGTCCAGCGACGCTCGGCGAACAGGATCACGCTTTGCTCGACGCGCTGGCTGCGGACGGCCGCGCACCGCACGCCCGCCTTGCGCAGGAAACCGGATGGTCTGCGGCGCGGGTTAAACGCCGCATCGCCGCGCTAGAGGCTTCGGGCGCGCTGATTTTCGATGTCGACCTGCTACCGGGCCTTCTCGGTTTCGGCGTCAACGCCATGCTCTGGCTGACGACGCCGCCGCGCCATCTCGCCGCTGTCGCTGAAGAAATCGCCGCTCATGAACAGGTCGCGTCAGTAGTCGCGGTCAGCGGCCGCAACAATGTGATGGCGGTCGTCATCTGCCGTGACGTCGAAGATCTGTACAGGTATATCGCCGAGCGACTCGCCGGCATCGAGCAGATCCAAAGCTATGACATGAGCATTGCACCCAGCGACTCAAGCAGGCTGGTTCGATCATTGCCCACGGCCGACTGGTTCAGCCTGGGAGGCTAAGTCCCAAATAGCCTTGCGCTCAGAGCTTTTGATCAGCCAGAAGTCCGGGGTCGCGACGGGCATTGTTCGCTAAGAACGAGTGAGCTGTTGTCCAGCTGCCGTGCACTGCGTCCCATCTGCGCCGGACCAGGGCCCAGTCCAGGACCGGGTGCTTGTTTCTTCGCACAATGTGGGCTGCACCCGGTACGGTCAGGAGATGGCCGCCCGGAGCGCCCTTATGGCCTCTATCGCCAAGCAGCTCGGCCATCCACGCGGTGTGGGTGGCCGGATCGTCGGGCTCGCGCTCAATCGAGGCAACCGCGGCTTCGTGAGCGCAGCTGTGCAGGCGTTGCACGCCGACGACGATGCCGTGGTGGCCGATGTCGGATTTGGCGGCGGTGTGGGCCTGAAGTTATTGCTTGACAGCGTTAGTCGGTCTGGGTCGCGTCCATGGAGTGGAAGTTTCGGACACGATGCTCAAGCAGGCCGCAAGGCGGTATCGGCGCGACGTCGCGGCGGGGCGGTTGGCGCTGCACGACGGGTCGTTGACCCGACTGCCGTTCGCCGACGGGACCTTGAACGGTGTCGTGACCGTCAACACCATTTACTTCGTCGCCGAGCTGCAGGAGGCGTTCACCGAGTTGGCCAGGGTGACAGCACCTTCGGGGCGCATCGTCGTCGGCGTCGCTGACCCCGAGACGATGGCGAAGTTCCCGTTCACTGGCCACGGCTTCCGCCTTCGCCCCGTACCCGAGGTCATCAACGCGCTGCAAAGCGCGGGTTTCACGGTGCAGCACCTTCGGATCAATGCCGCAGACGGGGCACCCCACCTGTTGATCGGCACGCCGGCAGCGACCCAGGCTTGAGATCCGAGCCTCTCGTCTCTCCGCAAAACGCGTTCCATAGCCGGTCGAGCTTTCGTCGGTTCGTGAAACATAAATGCCCGTGCCCCCCAAGGGTTTTGGGGGGCACGGGGCTTGTTGTGTGTGTTCGGCGGTGTCCTACTTTTCCACCCTGTTGGGTAGTATCATCGGCGCTGGCAGGCTTAGCTTCCGGGTTCGGGATGGGTCCGGGCGTTTCCCTGTCGCTGTGGCCGCCGTAACTTTATTAAATTTGTGGGTTGTTTTTGGTGGTGGGGTGTAGTGGTTTGCGCTGTTGGATTTGTGGTTGCGTGTGTGTAAGTTTTCGGCCGGTTAGTGCCAGTTCCCTGCGCCCGTTGCCGGGTTTGTAGGTCTGGTCTATCGATCCCGTAGTCTGCGGGGGGCCTTATCCCACTTAATGGGTGAGAAGCCTGGTCTTGGAGAAGGTTTCCCGCTTAGATGCTTTCAGCGGTTATCCTGTCCGAACGTGGCTATCCAGCGGTGCCCCTGGTGGGACAACTGGTGGACCAGAGGTTCGTCCGTCCCGGTCCTCTCGTACTAGGGACAGGTTTCCTCAAGCTTCTGACGCGCGCGGCGGATAGAGACCGAACTGTCTCACGACGTTCTAAACCCAGCTCGCGTGCCGCTTTAATGGGCGAACAGCCCAACCCTTGGGACCTGCTCCAGCCCCAGGATGCGACGAGCCGACATCGAGGTGCCAAACCATCCCGTCGATATGGACTCTTGGGGAAGATCAGCCTGTTATCCCCGGGGTACCTTTTATCCGTTGAGCGACACCCCTTCCACTCGGGGGTGCCGGATCACTAGTCCCGACTTTCGTCCCTGCTTGACGTGTCAGTCTTGCAGTCAAGCTCCCTTGTGCACTTGCACTCAACACCTGATTGCCGTCCAGGTTGAGGGAACCTTTGGGCGCCTCCGTTACATTTTAGGAGGCAACCGCCCCAGTTAAACTACCCACCAGGCACTGTCCCTGAACCGGATATACGGTTCGAGGTTAGAGGTCCAATACGATCAGAGTGGTATTTCAACAACGACTCCGCAATTACTGGCGTAATTGTTTCACAGTCTCCCACCTATCCTACACAAACCGTACCGAACATCAATACCAAGCTATAGTGAAGGTCCCGGGGTCTTTTCGTCCTGCCGCGCGTAACGAGCATCTTTACTCGTAGTGCAATTTCGCCGAGTCTATGGTTGAGACAGTTGAGAAGTCGTTACGCCATTCGTGCAGGTCGGAACTTACCCGACAAGGAATTTCGCTACCTTAGGATGGTTATAGTTACCACCGCCGTTTACTGGGGCTTAAATTCTCCGCTTCACCCCGAGGGGTTAACAGGTCCTCTTAACCTTCCAGCACCGGGCAGGCGTCAGTCCGTATACATCGTCTTGCGACTTCGCACGGACCTGTGTTTTTAGTAAACAGTCGCTTCTCACTGGTTTCTGCGACCCACTCCCGCTGCCGGCCGCGAGGGCCTTGACGGTGTGTGGGCCCCCCTTCTCCCGAAGTTACGGGGGTATTTTGCCGAGTTCCTTAACCATAGTTCTCTCGTACGCCTTGGTATTCTCTACCTGACCACCTGTGTTGGTTTGGGGTACGGGCCGTGTGTGTGCTCGCTAGAGGCTTTTCTCGGCAGCATAGGATCACCGAATTCACCTCATTCGGTTATGCATCACCTCTCGGACTATGTGACATCCGGATTTACCTAAATGTCGTCCTACGGGCTTGCCCCAGTATTACCACTGACTGGTACGGCTACCTTCCTGCGTCACCCCATCGCTTGACTACTACCCATCCGGGTCCCACGCAGCCGGTGGCTCTCGCTCCCCTCGAAAGGGATTGATGGGCCACCTTTTGGGTGGTTAGCAGAATGGATTCATCACGGGCGCGCACACACGGGTACGGGAATATCAACCCGTTGTCCATCGACTACGCCTGTCGGCCTCGCCTTAGGTCCCGACTCACCCTGGGCGGACTGGCCTGGCCCAGGAACCCTTGGTCTTTCGGCGGGCAAGGTTCTCACTTGCCTTATCGCTACTCATGCCTGCATTCTCACTCCCACACCCTCCACAGCTCCATCACTAGGCTGCTTCACTGGATGCAGGACGCTCCCCTACCCAATCAACATAAGGTTGATTGCCGCGGCTTCGGCGGTGTGCTTGAGCCCCGCTACATTATCGGCGCACAATCACTTGACCAGTGAGCTATTACGCACTCTTTCAAGGGTGGCTGCTTCTAAGCCAACCTCCTGGTTGTCTATGCGACTGCACATCCTTTTCCACTTAGCACACGCTTAGGGGCCTTAGCCGGCGATCTGGGCTGTTTCCCTCTCGACGCACGGAGCTTATCCCCCGCCGTCTCACTGCCACGCTTTGACTTACCGGCATTCGGAGTTTGGCTGACGTCAGTAACCTAGTAGGGCCCATCGGCCATCCAGTAGCTCTACCTCCGGTAAGAAACACGCAACGCTGCACCTAAATGCATTTCGGGGAGAACCAGCTATCACGGAGTTTGATTGGCCTTTCACCCCTACCCACAACTCATCCCCTCAGTCTTCAACCTAAGTGGGTTCGGGCCTCCACGCGGTCTTACCCGCGCTTCACCCTGGCCATGGGTAGATCACTCCGCTTCGGGTCCAGAACACACCACTACACCCCCTAACGGTGGATACGCCCTATTCAG
>CAVVSN010000025.1:0-22879 GCA_963750885.1 uncultured Actinomycetota bacterium | reverse complement strand
ATCCGGGAGATGATGGACTGGGCGGTCTGCGAGAGCGTTCCGGACGTTCATCCGCCGTTGCTCTTCGAGGAGATGGACCTCGAAGGTGTCGATCCCCGCCGGCCGGCTCCACTGGACACCGATCACGCGGCACAGGTGCCGGTGGTCGTGATCGGTTGCGGCGAGTCGGGAATCCTGGCCGGTATTCGATTGCGGCAGGCCAATATTCCGTTCACCATCCTCGAGAAGAATGCCGGCCCCGGTGGAACGTGGTGGGAGAACAACTACCCGGGCGCGCGTGTCGATGTCGCCAACCACTTCTACTGCTACAGCTTCGAACCCAGCAACGACTGGTCCCATTTCTTCGCCGAACAGCCCGGAGCTGCAGAGCTACTTCAGCGGCTTGATGGACAAGCATCACCTCAACGACCACGTGCGCTGGCAGAGCGAGGTCGTCGCCGTCGAATGGGACGACGAAGACGGCCTGTGGACGATCACCACGCGCGAAGACGACGAAGGACTCACCACGTTGCAGGCGCGCGCCGTCATCACCGCGGTCGGCCAGCTCAACCGCTCCCGCACATACCGGAGTTGCCCGGCGCGACACTTTTCGCGGCCCGTCGTTTCATTCCGCAGCGTGGGACCACTCGGTCGATCTCACCGGTAAGCGCGTTGCGCTGATCGGCGCGGGCGCCAGCGGCTTCCAGTATCGCCCCGGCCATCGCCGACGATGTCGAGCACCTCACCGTCTTTCAGCGCACCGCGCAGTGGATGTTCCCCAACGCGATGTATCACGATGAGGTCGGCGACGGGGTGCGCTGGGCGATGGAGCATCTGCCCTTCTACGGACGCTGGTATCGATTCCGGTGCTGTGGCCAGGATCCGACAAAGGCCTCGATGCTGCGCGGGTCGACCCCGCGTATGACAACCAGGACTACGCGGTCAGCGAGATCAATGCCCTTGCCCGGCTGATGTTCACCGACTGGATCACCGGTCAGGTCGACGGCGACGAGGAGTTACTCGCCAAGGTGCTACCGGACTACCCGGCCACCGGCAAACGAACGCTGCAAGACGACGGCACCTGGCTACGCACGCTGCGCCGCGACGACGTCGACCTGGTGCGCACGCCGATCCATCAGATCACCGCCGATGGCATCGCCACCGACGACGGAGAATGCTACGACGTCGATATCATCCTGTACGCCACCGGTTTCGTCATACCGACGTGCTGTGGCCGATGACGATCACCGGCCGGACGGCGCCGACCTGCACAGCGTCTGGGGCAACAGGCCATTCGCCTACCTGGACATCACCGTGCCGCAGTTTCCCAACTTCTTCGTCATCTACGGGCCGGGCGCGCACCTGGCTCATGGCGGTAGCCTGATCTTCAACTCCGAACTACAGATGCGCTACGTCAACAGTTGCCTGGCGAAACTGGCTGAAGCAGGCGCGCATTTGATCGAACCCACCGCCGAGGCGGCCGCGGACTGGCACGAGCGCACCCAACACGAGATTAAGCAGATGGTGTGGGCGCACCCGAAGTGAAGCACTCGTATTTCAAGAACGCCGACGGCGAGATCCACACGGTCAGCCCGTGGCGGTCAACGAATACTGGGCCGCGACCCGCGAACCCGACTGGTCGCAGTTCGTGACCCGAGCTACTCGACGGTGACCGACTTGGCCAGGTTGCGCGGCTTGTCGACGTCGTAGCCGCGGGCCTGCGCCACCGACGCCGCGAACACCTGCATCGGGATGGTCGACAGCAGTGGTTGCAAAAGCGTTGACACAGCAGGAATCTCGATCAAATGGTCTGCGTAGGGACGAACCGTGTCGTCGCCCTCCTCGGCGATCACGATGGTGATCGCGCCACGCGTCTGGATTTCGCGGATGTTCGACAGCATCTTGCCGTGCAACATCGCCGAACTCTTCGGTGACGGCATCACGATGATCACCGGCAGGTCGTCCTCGATCAGCGCGATCGGGCCGTGCTTGAGCTCACCGGCGGCGAAGCCCTCGGCATGCATGTAGGCCAGCTCCTTGAGTTTCAGCGCACCTTCGAGTGCCACCGGGTAGCCGACGTGGCGGCCGAGGAACAGGATCGTCGACGCCTGGGCGAATCGGTGGGCCAACTTGGCAACCGGCTCGATCTCGGCGATCACCCGCGCCACCAGATCGGGCATGGCCTCCAGGTCGCGGTATTCGCGTTCCACCTCGTCTGGGTACTTGGTGCCGCGAGCCTGCGCCAGCGCCAGGCCGACCAGGTAGTTGGCGGTGACCTGTGCCAGGAACGTCTTCGTGGACGCGACGCCGATCTCTGGGCCGGCCCGGGTATAGAGCACCGCGTCGCACTCGCGGGGAATCTGCGAGCCGTTGGTGTTGCAAATGGCCAATACCTTGGCCTTCTGCTCCTTGGCATGACGGACGGCTTCCAAGGTGTCGGCGGTCTCCCCCGACTGCGAGATGGCGATCACCAGCGTGCTGCGGTCCAAAACCGGGTCGCGGTAGCGGAATTCGCTGGCGAGCTCGACTTCCACGGGCAGTCGGGTCCAGTGCTCGATGGCGTATTTGGCCAGCAGCCCCGAGTGATACGCGGTGCCGCACGCGACGATGAAAACCTTGTCGATCTCGCGCAGTTCCTGATCGGAGAGCCGTTGCTCGTCGAGCACGATGCGGCCGTCGACGAAGTGCCCGAGCAGAGTGTCGGCAACCGCGGTGGGCTGCTCGGCGATCTCCTTGAGCATGAAGTACTCGTAGCCACCCTTTTCGGCAGCGTCGACATCCCAGTCGATGTGGAACTTCCGGGCACTGTCGGTCAGATCGTTGCCGTCGAAGTCGCTGACCCGGTAACTGTCGGCGGTGATCACGACAGCCTGATCCTGTCCGAGTTCGACCGCCTCGCGGGTGTGGCCGATGAATGCGGCGACATCGGAGCCGACGAACATCTCGCCCTCACCGATTCCGACCACCAAGGGGGTCGAGCGGCGCGCGGCGACGATCGTGCCCGGCTCGTCGGCGTTGGCGAACACCAGGGTGAAGTGGCCCTCGAGGCGGCGCAGCACAGCAAGCACGGAGGCGGTGAAATCGCCCGCCGTCTCACCCTGGTGATAGTTGCGGGCGACGAGGTGGACGGCGACTTCGGTGTCGGTGTCGCTGGCAAACTCGACCCCGGCGTCTTCGAGTTCGTGGCGCAGCGGCGCGTAGTTCTCGATGATGCCGTTGTGGACGACCGCGATCTTGCCCGCCGCATCACGATGCGGGTGCGCGTTGCGGTCGGTGGGGCGTCCGTGCGTCGCCCACCGGGTGTGGCCCACACCAGTCGTGCCGCACAAGGCGGCAGGATCGGCCTCGGCGAGCGCGCTCTCCAGATTGGCCAGCCGGCCGGCGCGTCGCCGAACCGTCAGGTCACCATCTCCGTCGACCAGCGCGATACCGGCCGAGTCGTAACCGCGGTACTCCATCCGGCGCAGCGCGTCGACGACGACGTCGAGGGCGGGCTGATGCCCGACATAGCCGACGATTCCGCACATAGCCCTTCAGGGTAGTGCAGTCGTGCGCCTCGAGGCGTCTACAAGGGGTCCCGGCAAAGCAGTGCGGCCGCCCCGATCGGGACGGCCGCACGCCTCTGACCTGCTTCAGGTCAGACTTTGTATTGATTTATGCGGTGGCTGTGACTATCGGCTCAGTAGCCGTGGTGGTCGTTCCAGCCGCCGGGCCCGTGGTTGTCCCAGCCGGGTCCGTGGTTGTCCCATCCGGGGCCACGGCCGTTATTCCAGTTACCGTCGCGGTCGTCGTGCCAATCGCCCTGACCGTGCCAGTGATCCCGGTCGCGCGGTTCGCCGTCGAAGTAGTTGTCGTCGTGGCAACGATTCCAGTCGAAGTTGTTGCCCCAACCGGGGTCGAAGAACTGCCCGGGACACCAATGATAGGCCGGGAACGGGGCCATCGGCATGGCCTCAGCGACGCTCGCCGCGCCCACGCCGGCGAGTCCAAGACCCGAGGCGATTGCGGTCGCAGCTGCAATTTGTTTGATGTTTATCACCGTCCCTTCGTACCACCCGCGGGCACCTAGCTAAACCCTTAGCAGACTCAATTTGTTATGAGTTGCTGTGAATAACATTGGTATTACATGAGCCGCAATACCGTGCATGACCAGCGTTGACGTATACGTAAGTGCTCTGGTCTGGGACGGGTTGCCTAAAATGAAACAGCCGCCCCGATCGGGACGGCTGCTTCGACAATTGGTCAATTACTCACGGACGCCAGGGCCCATTTCCGTGCCAGTGCCCTTGGTCGTGCGGCTCACCGTCGAAGAAGCTGTCGTCGTGGCAGCGGCCCCCGTCCCAGTTGTGGCCCCAAGCCGGGTCGAAGAACTGGCCGGGACACCAGTGGTAGTCGGGAAGCGGAGCGGCAGGCTGAGCCTCGGCCATGCTCGCTGCGCCGATGCCGGTAAGACCCAGTCCCGCAGTGAGAGCAGCCGCGGCTGCGATTCGTTTCAGTGTCATGTCCCCGTTCGTACCATCACGTTTCACGCGTAAAACGCGATGCTTGGGCGTGTTCGCTGGCGATCTACTGTCAATGAGCTTGATAGTGACTGATTCGCCTGGCGGCGAGGCTTCGGCGCCGCCGTTGGCGTGCGCTACCGTCATCGGGTGGCAAAGACCGGCAAGCTCGTGGGCACCCTGAGCCGCAGCGGCCCGCACCGGGTGCTGCGCGGCGACTTGGCCTTCGCCGGCTTGCCGGGTGCCGTCTACACGCCCGAGTCGGGTTTGCACTTGCCCGCAGTCGTTTTCGGCCACGATTGGCTCACCGGCGTCGCCCGGTATTCGGGTTTGCTGGAGCACCTGGCGTCCTGGGGCATCGTCGCGGCGGCTCCCGACACCGAGCGTGGGGTGGCGCCGTCGGTGTTGAACCTCGCTTTCGACATGGGCACGGCGCTGGACATCGCCACCGGGGTGCGACTGGGGCCGGGCAAGATCAGCGTGCATCCCGACAAGCTCGGCGTGATCGGCCACGGCTTCGGCGCTTCGGCCGCGGTCTTCGCCGCCGCAGGGATGAAGGTCAAGCCCCGAGCGGTGGCCGCGGTGTTCCCAGCCATCACCACCCCGTCGGCCGACCAGCCGGCCGCGACGCTGCGGGTACCCGGAGTGGTGTTCAGCGCGCCCGGTTCGGCAAAAGCATTGCGCTCCAATGCTATTGAACTCTGGCAGGCCTGGGACGCCGCGACGCTGCGCATCGTCAATAAAGCCCAGGCCACCGGGCTTGCCGAAGGCCGCCGATTGGCGACGGCGTTCGGCTTGGGTGGCCCGGACCGCAAGACGCAGAAGATCATTCGGGCGCTGCTGACGGGTTACCTGCTGTACACCCTCAGCGGCGACAAGACCTATCGCGACTTCGCCGATCCGGACGTTCAACTGCCAAAGACCTCGCCCGTCGGCGAGGAAGCCGCTGCGTTGACGCCCGAAGAGAAGTTCGTCGCGCTGCTCAAAGGCTGAATCACTGGCCCACCTGTGGCAGTTGATCCTCGGCGATCTCGCAGGGTGTTGACGCGTCGTCCGGGGGTGCCGCCGTCGGTGGGGGCTGCTCGCCTAGCGGCGGCGCAACGATCGGGGCGTCGAGCTGTTGCGCGGCCGGTTCGCCGACGACTTCGCCTGCGGCGGGCGGATTTTCGATCCCTGGCGCCTCCGGCACGACGTTGTCGGCGTTGACAATCCCTGCCGGTTCGTCGGGCTTGTCAGGATCTGCACTTTCGGCGTCATCCTCGACCAACGGGTCATCGAGATCCAAGGAGTCGTCGCCAACGCCGGGACCTCCACCAAGCCCACCGGCCAGCGAACCCAGCAGGCTGCCGATACTGTCGACGATGCTTCCGACCACACCTCCGATGCCGCCGGTCATACCGCCGAGCCCGCCGAGACCACCAGTGCCGGTGGACAGCCCGGCAGCGTCGCCCAGCGGATCGGCCAACTCCGGCGGGGCCGACGCCGCGTCGCCTGTCGCTGGAAGTGCCTGCGATGCTTCGGGTATCGGCGGTAGAGGACCCGAGGCCGCGGCCGGCACGGTCGACAGTGGGGTGGCGGACGGTGAGACCGCCGGCGCCGCTTCCACGCCTGAGTGCTCGTCGAGTGCCGGTTTCCAGCTCGGCCCCAGATCGCCGGGAATGTCGAAAGACACGTCACGCGTCGAGGCCAGCGCATGAATGGCCGCGTCGTAGCACGCCGCCACCGAGGCATTCGCCGAGCTCATCGCCGCGAGCCAGTCGTTACGAATGTCGTTGTCCACGTATGGAATTACCTGTCGGTGGACCACCACTTCAGCTGCCGACCGGTCCCCCGAGCCCACCGTGACAACCTGCGCAGCGGCCAGCCACGTCGAGCGCTCCGCGGCCCGACGTTCGTCGATCGCGACGGCGGTCGCGACCTTGCCGTCCACCGACTGCCAAACGTCGTCGCGCAGTGTCTCGCAGTGCTCGGCGGCGGCCCGAACATGTCGGGCCACCTCCGCCGCGGCGTCACAGTGGCGCTGCAGAAACCGCGTCGCCGACTCGGCACCGGAACCTCGCCACGCCACCGCCAGGTCGGTGATCTGGGTGCGCTGCACCCACAACGCCTCCTCGATCGTGGTGACCGCGGCACGAAGTTCGGCGGCATCCCCGTCGAGCACCACCAGGTCGAGTCCGGCTTCGGTCTCGTACCAGTCCCCCACCTGGGACGGGTGCGCGGTGAGATCGGGCTGCTGATAGCCGAGCGCCTGACAGGCCCGCACATAGGTCTGGGTGTGCTCAACGGCCTGCCTACCTTCGGCAAGCCGCGTCGCCACGTCATATCGGGCGCTCATGTGCCATTCCTCCTCATCGCTGCGCTCTGCATCGTCGTCGGCACGCGGCCATCAGGCGATCCGCGCGGCCGCAAGCTGATCGGCGTCGTCGTAGCGATCGGCGCTGGCCCGCAGCGACGCGGCCACCTCCATGCTGGCCCGCGCCCATTGGGTGAGCTCGCCGCTGAGGCGATGCATAGCAAATCGGAGCGCATCGCCCTGGCCGATGTAGGCACGGCCGGAGGTGGTGCCGTCGAAGGCCAACCTGCCGAACTGGCTGCGCACCGCGCCGTCGATGAGATGTGCTGCCTCGTCAAACCGATTCGCGATGGCATGAACAGCTGCGGCGTCGACGTATGCGTCTCGTTGTCTCATAACAGATTCGACGCAACGAGGCGCGTGAAGGTTCCGTCTCTAGCGGGTAGCGCGCACCATGTCGGCGACGTGGGCGGCCAGCCGGTGAGCGACGTGTTCGTCGCCGGCTTCCACCATCACCCGGATCATCTGTTCGGTACCCGACGGCCGCAACAGGATTCGACCTGTGTCACCGAGTTCGTCCTCGACCTCTTGCACCGCGGTTTGTACCGAGGGCGCGGCAACGGCGGCGGCCTTGTCGGTGACGTCGACGTTGATCAGCACCTGCGGCAGCGTGTGCATCGCGGAGGCCAAGCCGGCCAGCGAGGTACCGGTCTGCGCCATCCGCGACATCAGCCGCAAGCCGGTCAGGATGCCGTCGCCGGTGGTGGACAGGGTGGGTAGCACGATGTGTCCGGACTGCTCGCCGCCGAGGCTGAACTTGCCAGATCGCAGCTCTTCCAACACATATCGGTCGCCGACGCTGGTGGTACGAACCTCGACGCCGGCCGCGCGCATCGCCAAGTGCAGCCCGAGGTTGCTCATCACGGTCGCGACCAGAGTGTTGCCGGCCAGCTCCCCGGCTTCCTGCATCGCCAGCGCCAGGATCACCATGATCGCGTCTCCGTCGATGATTTCGCCGGCCGCGTCAACGGCCAGGCAGCGGTCAGCGTCGCCGTCGTGCGCCAGCCCGAGATCGGCGCCGTGCTCCAGGACCGCCGAGCGCACCACGTCCAGATGCGTCGAGCCGCAGCGGTCGTTGATGTTGAGGCCGTTGGGTTCGGCGTTGATCGCGATGACACGCGCACCCGCGGCGCGGTAGGCCCGGGGCCCGGCGATCGAGGCGGCGCCGTGGGCGCAGTCGACCACCACGGTCAGGCCGCTGAGCTGGACGGTGCTGGCCTTGCCGACCTGACGCAGATAGCGGTCCAGCGCATCCCCGGCGTCGACCACGCGGCCGATGCCGGCGCCGATGGGACGCAGCCCGGGCCCCGACGCCACCAGATCCTCGATTTGGTCTTCGGTCGCGTCGCCGAGCTTGTGCCCGCCCGGCCCGAAGATCTTGATCCCGTTGTCGGGCATCGGGTTGTGCGACGCGGAGATCATTACGCCGAAGTCGGCGTCGTATTCGTGGGTCAGGTAGGCCACGGCCGGCGTCGGCAGCACCCCGCAGCGCAGGGCGTCGACACCTTCGCTGGTGAGCCCGGCGATCACCGCGGCTTCCAGCATTTCGCTGCTGGCGCGGGGATCGCGGCCGACGACCGCGACGCGTCGCCTTCCGGTGCCCGGCCTGGTCAGCCGGCGAGCGGCCGCGGCGCCGAGGGCCAACGCGAGCTCGGCGGTGAGCTCGCGATTGGCAACCCCGCGGACGCCATCAGTGCCGAATAGTCGACCCATGCGGTCAAACCTCTCACAGTTGGTGACCGCGCACACGAACGACAAAAGGATTCGCCGTAGTGCCACCCAACTGGTACGCGGCCGTGATCGCCGCCTGGATCAGCGCTTGCTGTACTGAGGCGCCTTACGGGCCTTCTTCAGGCCGTACTTCTTGCGCTCAGTGGCACGCGGGTCACGCGTCAGGAAGCCGGCCTTCTTCAGCGCGGGCCGGTCATCGGGCTGGACGATGATCAGCGCCCGGGCGATCGCCAGACGCAGCGCGCCGGCCTGACCGGACGGGCCGCCACCGTGCAGGTGGGCGAAGATGTCGAAGCCCTCGACCCGGTCGACGATCACCAGCGGAGCCTTGATCAGCTGCTGGTGGACCTTGTTCGGGAAGTAGGCCTCCAGGCTGCGGCCGTCCAGGTTGAACTTGCCGGTGCCGGGCACCAGGCGAACCCGCACCACGGCTTCCTTGCGCCGGCCGACGGTCTGGATCGGACGCTCGATGAAGATGGCGTCCTCGCGCGCGGCCGAGGCGGCGGCGGGCTCAGAAGTCTCAGCGGCCTCGACCGCCTCAGCGACTTCAGCGACCTCTTCGACGACGGTTTCAGTGTCAGTTGCTGCGGTTTCGGTCATTATTGGGCCACCTGCTTGATTTCGAACGGAGTCGGCTGCTGAGCGCCGTGCGGATGCTGCGGACCGGCGTACACGTGCAGCTTCTTCTTGATCTGCCGGCCGAGCTTGTTCTTGGGGATCATGCCGACGATCGCCTTTTCGACGACCCGATCGGGGTGCTTTTCCAGCAACTCGCCGATCGTGCGGCTCTTCAGACCGCCGGGGTAACCCGAGTGGCGGTAGGCCAGCTTCTTGTGTTGCTTGTCGCCGCTCAGGGCGATCTTTTCGGCGTTGACGATGATGACGAAGTCACCGCCGTCGGTGTTGGGCGTGAATGTCGGCTTGTGCTTGCCGCGCAGCAGAGTTGCTGCTGCAACGGCGAGGCGACCGAGCACCACGTCCTGGGCGTCGATGACGTACCACGTCCGCGTGGTGTCACCCGCCTTTGGCGCGTAGGTGGACACAGCGCTTACCTTCCGTTTTCGGGTCTTCGACCCGGTTGTGGATCCCGGTGACCCGGGTGCCGGTCAGACGTTTGCGGCTGTGGGATGTTCTCGGCGACCGACGTAGACCCGAGACCCGGCGTACCGCACGCCAACGCAGCAGCTTACCGGCGGATATCCGCGCAGGTCAAAACACGACCTGAGGTGCTCACGCCGGACGCCTCCGACGCGAGAATCCGAAATTTTTCCCGGCGATGCAGATCGCAGATCAGCGCAGCGTAAGGTAGATAAAATCGCAGTGACTTTAATTCGTAGGAGGTCAAGATGCCAGAACAAGACAAAACCGGACCTGAGCAGACTGACCGGTCGATCGTCGACAAACTCTGGAGCAAGCGTGCTGAGCTCCTCTGGGGCCTCGTCGTCGTGATCATGCTGCTGACCTTTGTCGACCCGGTAGTGCTGGTCGGCGCCGCTCTGGTCATCGCGACGATCGCCGCGGCCTGGGCGGGGTTCCACGAGCTTTTGGACCGTGCCAAGCAGGACGACGCGAAGTCGCCTGCGGCGCCGCTCCGCGCAGCGCCGGCCAGCCGACGCGAAATCGACAGGACCGCACCGCACATGCCGTGGCGGGGCCATCACCACGCCGCTTAGATCTGGGGAGGGTGAACTGCGCGGTTCCGCCGGTTTCTCCTTACCGACGGAACCGCGCAGAGTCTTTTGTGAGATCAGCGTCCAGTCCGGGCCCATTCGCCGGCTGATCGGCGATCCGCAGTCTGCAACGTCATCCGCGCCGTCCCGTACCGCTCTTCCGAGGTCGTCCAAGATTTCGTTGAGCGCGGTAGCGGCCTGATGCCACTTGACCTGCTCGACCTGGTAGGCGGTCGCAGCTTCGCGGGTCCACAATTCTTGCAGTGGCGCGACCTGCGCCCTCAATTCCTGCAGCGCGGCGTTGAAACGCGCCGACGCGGTGTGGATCTCTTGGCGAACAGAAGCTTCGATCTCGTCGAAGTTGTATGACAATCGTGGGTCCATTGGAGCCCGGCCTTAAAGATTTCCGGCGGCAACGCCGATATGTGCCGCATGGGTGTCGGCGGCTTCCCGTAGCGCGACCTCATTGCAGCGAATAGTTTCCGCGATGCCGTGAAGGGCTTGGTGCAACCTCATCGACTCCGCGTTCCAGCGAAGTACTACGTCCTTGAATCGGGACGCCGCCGCGCCACCCCATACGGACTGCGGCACACCGCCCATGCGGCCGATGAACGCCTGCAGAGCCCCGCGAATCTCCTCGTTTCGGCCATCGATGGCCGCCGCCACCGAGCGCATGAGATCGAAATCGGTGCTGAGTGCATTGCCAACCGGTGCGCTCACTGGTTCCTCTTCCGCCGATAACCGCGGCCCCACCCGCGCTGACAACAAGTAAGACTCGCGCTTGCGCGATCTGGTTCCCACCACATTCAGTCCAAGACCCGCGCTGATCTGACTGCCAAGTCACACTCCTGGCGTACGACGTCGCGGTGACCGCTGCCGCTTTGGCAGCCGATGCTGACCCGGACGGCTTTGTCGACCCAAACCGTCCAGCGAATGTCATGCCCGGTCCGAACCTCTCGATAAGTCACCGCCGGACGTCCTGCACTGTGGTCTGAGGGGTTGAAGTCGACGAAGATGCCGGCCGGCGCCGCATCTATCGCACTTTTGAGGAACTCCGCCGTCGCATCCAAGCTCGACAACGCGACCCTTGATTGGGTCACATGCAGCGCCACCTCAGGATCCGTCGGCGATGTGATCTGCAACCGAGCGGAGCCCGGACCGGTGACGACACGTCGCATCGGCCATTGAGCGGGAACCTCCAGCGCAACGTGCCCTTCCACTGCGAGAGTCGTCTGCATCTGATCACGCGCCGGAATTTTGGTATTACGTTGCAAGACAACAACACTGATGACGAATCCGGTGGCAAGCACCAGCATTGTCAGCGCCCGTCGACTGCGACCCACTCCCGCAGATGCATAGCGATCGGTATCGAGACGTCGCCGATCCCTCGACTTGAGTTCTCCAGCTAGCCTCCGCATTCGAATGTCGTCGACGAGAACGACGCTCATCCCGCAAGAGCCACGTAGTCTTTCGGCGATGTACGCCGGCCAGCGTCCCGGCGCCGTGCACCGCTGCCGGTGCATCGATGACCACGGTCTCCGTAGCGTCCGAGGCCATCGTGAGGACCGCACGTGCGACTGCCCCAGCGACCTCGAGCTGGTCTCGGCGACGTGTCTCGGTCGCAACTGCGGCGCCGGTGAGAACAACGAACTGGTCGGCGATTTCCACGAGCAGGGTGTCAAGCTCAGAGTTGGATGGAGCCGCTTGCGCAACCAGCCACGACCGTGGCCGAATCTCGCCGATGCCAACCAAAGTCCGCGCAGCGGCGCTGACGATTCCGACTCGCGCCGGTGACCACCAGGACGGGTGAACGACGGTCACATGCTCGGAAGTACCGCAGTCGACCGAACCCAGGACGTCCTCCCATAGCGAGGCAACAGCGACGGGTTGAAGGTCGAACAACGCAACGCGATCGTCGATGGTCTCGAACGCAGTTCGTTCTGCCTCTGCATCGGCGACTGTGCCTCCACCGCAACATAATCGACGCACCGAGTTTGGTCCGACCTCGATGAGGTGCGACCTCACGGTGCCGGTATCCAACCGACCTGGATCAGCTGCGGGTCGCCACGACGTGTGATCAGCACACCGCGCCCGGGCGGCAACTGCGACGGTCGCACCGCCCCGACAGTCAATCCCTCCTCTGGGCTGGCGCTCATCAGCAACGTCATGCAACCGGCATCGCGGAGTCCGGCCAGCAATGGCTCGAACATGGCTCGGGCGGCACCGCTGGTGCTGCGCGCCACCACAAGATGCAGTCCCAGGTCCCGGCCGTACGGGAGCATCTCCACCAACGGCGCCAGCGGGTTGCCACCAGTCGCGGCGAGCAGGTCGTAATCGTCAACCACGACGTAGATTTCCGGACCCGACCACCACGACCTGCCACGTAGTTGCATCGGCGTGGCATTCGCAGGCGGCATCCGCCGACGCAGAATCTCGGTCAATCGCAGCACCGATTCGCCGACCGCATCGGCGGACGCCACATAACCGCCAAGCTGCCCGGCTTCAGGCTCGACGACACCGAGCAGCGAGCGGCGCGGGTCGACGATGAACAGCTGCACAGCAGTCGTCGTTCTGAGCAGCTCACGGCACAAGACCCGCAATGTCGCAGTTTTGCCGCATTCACTTTCGCCGAGGACCAGCAGATGTAGCTGATGCGTGAAGTCGATTGCCAGCGGCTCGAGTTCGTCTTCTTCTATGCCGATGATGAACCCGGTATCGATGGCGCCAACCTGCTCAATCACGCGATCGTGCTCGATCTGCCTTGGCAGCAGCGCAATCGGAGGTGCGGTCCATCGAACGTGGCGCTGCCGAAGCATCTCCCCCACCTGGTAACAGGCTTCTACGAGGCCCGATGTGGATTCACGGCCGTCAAGCCTTGGCAGTGCGATGACCATCTGCAGGCCCTCGTGGGTCAGTCCCCGGCCAGGCTCGCCTCCCGGGACCTGCTGAGCGCCGCGACGATTCAACTCAGAATCTGCCGGGTCCCCAAGTCGCAACTCGATCTTGGTCCCGATTTGATCTCTGAGCGCCGGCCGGATCTCGGCCCAGCGCGAGGCCGATACCACGACATGCACGCCATAGGAGAGCCCCTCGGCAGCCAGCGTCGTGACCGAGGCGTCCGCCGCGTCGAGTTCACGTTGCAGGCTCAGCCACCCGTCGACAACCAGAAAGATGTCGCCGAACCGGTCACACAATGGGTCCCGCGTCGCCTTGAGCTGTCGGTAGCGATCGATCGATTCGATACCGTGCTCGCGAAACAGCGTCTCGCGCGAACGGATGACGGCGGCGAGTCGGGCGAGCGTACGGCGCACGCGCTCTGGATCGGCTCGCCCGGCGACCGAGCCGACGTGCGGCCAGTCTCGCAGCGAGGTCAACGCGCCGCCGCCGAAATCGAGACAATAAAACTGCGCCATGCTCGGATCGTGGCTTACCGCCAGCGCGGTGATAAGTGTGCGCAGCGCCGTCGACTTGCCCGACTGAGGTGCACCGACAATCGCGACATTGCCCGCAGCTCGCGACAAATCGACGACCAGGGGCGTGCGCCGCTGTTCGAAAGGCTGATCGACGACGCCGATGGGGGCCATCAACGCAGCAGCGGGTCCGGCATCCCGCAGCACAGTATTCAGTGCCGGCGCCGAACCCAAGGGTGGCAGCCATACCTCGTGTGCTCGCGGACCCTGGCTGGATACCCGTCCGATGATCGCCTGCAACACAGTGGGGCCCGCACCCCGATCCATCTCGCCGCTGCGGCCACGCACAACTGGTCCGGTGACTTCACTGGTAAACAGGCGTACAGCATCTGGGCTCATATCACGTTGCGATAAAGGACGTTTGACGGTGGCGCAGCGCTCCACGAGATGACCGGAGACGAAAGCGGTCTGGAACCGCAACGGTGCGTCCGTGCCCACCCGCAGGTATGCGGCGCCCGGCGTCGCGGGCAGTTCGTAGGCCTCCGAGGTGCCGAGCACTACCCGCGACTCGTTCACCGACAATGTTTTCAAGCAGACCCGATATGACAGGTGCGATTCCAGACCCCGCAGCCTGCCTTCGTCGAGACGTTGACTTGCCAACAGCAGATGCACACCCAGAGACCGTCCCAGCCGCCCGATCGCGACGAATACATCAGCAAAATCCGGTTGCTGACTGAGTAATTCGGAGAACTCGTCGACGATGATGAACAAGGTCGGCAACGGGCTGAGTCGCGTGTCCATCCGTCGCCGGCGTTGGTAAGCCGCGATCCCGTCGAGGTTGCCCGCCGCGCGGAGCACCTCCTGACGACGGTTCATCTCACCCATCAACGCATCGCGCATTCGAGCCACCAGGGCCGCCTTGTCAGACAGGTTCGTGATGACAGCTGCTACGTGTGGCGCGGGCTCCAGCCCGGCGAACGTCGCACCGCCTTTGAAATCGATCAGCACCAGGTTGAGATCTTCGGATGAGTGGCCGACGATCATCCCCAGGGCGACCGTTCGAAGGAACTCAGACTTCCCCGAGCCCGTCGCTCCGATGCAAAGTCCATGCGGTCCCATGCCGTTGGCAGCGGCCTCGTTGATGTCCAGCTCGACCGGCGTCCCAGTGACCCCCGTGCCGACCGGAACCCGGAGACTTCTGACGGCCCGTTGAGTAGCCGGCGAATACGCAGCGACATCATCGATGCCGACGAGATCCGGCCATGTCATCTCGCTGGGCGCTGCGTCCACGCGACCTGCTCGGTAGCCCGCCAATCTTTGCGCGCACAACAGCGCAGCTGCGTGACTTAGCTGATCAGGAAGTGCGGCAACGTTTTCACCGGACGCTCTAACGATCACCGGTTCGTCGTCGCGGCGTTCGACCGTCAGTAGCGTAGTGCCGTTTGCGACCCACTCGGGCTTCTCGCGTTCACCGTCGACGACGATTACGAGGTGCGGGGCAGTTGGGCTGTTCGACCGATCCATCAGATCGCCGATCGCTTCATGCATCGCTATCAGCGATGCATACACCATCCTGGAAGGCCCGAGGTCGTCGAAAGTATGGGGATGTCGGTTGTGCGGCAACCATTTCAACCACTCCCAATTCGGTCGGTTGCGGTCAGTCACAGCGGCGGCAATCAAGACCGTTGTCGGACTGTGCAACACGGCCAACTGGCAAATCATGGCGCGCAGAAGTGCACGCGCCCGCTCTGGGTCGCCCACGACGCTCACGGCCGTCGATTCGCGCAGCGCGATCACGATCGGTGCGTTCCCCACCGTCGAGTGTGTATCCAGAAAGCGTTGCCGCGCGGCCACGTCCACCGGGTCCAAGCGGCTTACTGGGTCCGCGGCGGGCGCAACCAAACGCGCGGAAAGAGGCAGGGGTCCTACGCCGATCCGCACCTGGCCGAAATCTGCGTCCGCCGCACGACGTTCCCACATCCGGCGCCCGCCCACCAGGGTCCACAGTGTGTCAGGTGCGGGATGACTCCACGCGATTGAATAGTGTTGTGCCGCAGCCGCCTCAAGGGCGGCGGCTCGCGCAGTGGACAATTGGTCGAGAAAGTCCGCGCGTCGGACATTGATCTCGCTCCGGCGCCGACCCGCACCCGATAGCACCGTCGCCACCGCCGACATGAGCATCATGACCGGGAACATCATGAAGGCCGGATTTCGCGCCACCGCTGACCGTGCATAGTAGGCCGCTGCCATCGCCCCGACCGCCGCGACGGCGGTAACGATCGGCAGCAGGCGAATCAGTTGATTCGCCTGCGGGTGGCTTACCTCCTGCGGCGTAGCGACGGCGATGTCATACGTCTCGCACACGGGCGGCGGCAATCGTTCG
This sequence comes from uncultured Actinomycetota bacterium, assembly GCA_963750885.1. GTDB lineage: Bacteria > Actinomycetota > Actinomycetes > Mycobacteriales > Mycobacteriaceae > Mycobacterium. The sequence goes on along the minus strand of CAVVSN010000025.1, from coordinate 6,854 downwards.
GGGACCGCGTATTCCACCGTTGCCTCGCCACCGACCGGCATCCAGCCCTCCATGCCTCGAGCACGGTAGGCACGGTTGACACCAGCGGCAAGTCGCCTGTGGATCAACGCATACGAGGCATCTGCACACTGGCTAGCGTCCGTGTCGGCGAATGGAGGTCGGCGTGCGACAAACAGTGGCGGCGCCCGCAGGAATGCGGCGGGTAGCGATTCACGCCGAATACGCCCGCGTCGACCTGGTGTTGTCGGCCACGGTTGCCATCGGACTTCTGATCCCGGCGATCGTCGATGCGCTCACCGAATGTAGCGACTTCGGACCTGGCCAGATCGCCGTGAGGTATCAGCTGTCCACCGCGAGTGGAACGGCATTGGAAGCATCGAAAACGTTGAAAGAATTGGGGATTCGAGATGGAGCGACAATAGTCCTCGCTCATTCGTCGATGGCTTTCGTGGCGCCGAGCTCTGACGACACAGCGGAAACGATATCGGCCGTGGTCGCCGAAATTGAGCGACGTTGGAACCAGAGAGCGGCGCAGCTTGTCGGCGCTCTCGTCGCGAGCTGCTGGGCTGGCGTCAGCGTAGCGGTGCTGCTCCGAACCGCGTTCGATGCCAACGGGGCACACCGCGCGGGATGTGTCGGCGTTGCCGCGGCTATCAGCTTTCTCGCCCTCCTGGCAGCGGTCGTCGCGTGTCACGTGTTCAGCGCAGGCGGCGCAGGTCTGACGCTGGGCTTGATGGCCACTGGATTCGCCGCAGTTGCCGGACTGCTCGCCGTGCCCGGTGGCCCGGGTGCTCCCAACGCGCTGTTCGCGATGGCGGCCGCGGCCACCTCCGCGGGGATCGTCCGTGTGATCGCCTGCCGCGCATCCCTGTTCGCAACTTTGGCATGCTTTGCGATGACATGCTTGGCGGCAGCGGTCGTATGGATGGTCGCCGCAGAGCCGCTCCCTGCGATCGGTGCGGGGCTCGCGGCGACATCGTTGGCGATGATCGAAGCGTCGCCCCCGATATCGGCCATGCTCGCGCGGTTGTCATCTGAGGCGCCGAGCTCCAGCCCAGATCAATTGCAGATGGCAGCAATTCGGGCGCACGGCTGGCTCACCAGTTTGGTTACTGCGTTCTCGGCTTCGGCCGCGTTGGGAGCTGCGAGTTCCCTGCTTCGGATCTCCCCGCCCGGCATCGTGTTCGCCGCCGTGGTCGGCAGCGTCTTGATGCTGCGGGCGCGCACACATCAAGACATCGCTCGAGTCATCCCGCCTGTCATCTGCGGAGCGGTCACACTCAACGCTGCCCTCTTCGCTTGTGCAGTCCGGTATCCACATCACGCGCTCCACATCGCGGTGCTCGCGACGGCGCTTGGTTTGCTCGCGCTGTACCTCGGGTTCGTTGGCGTCCCGGCGACGGGTTCTCCATTCGGGCACCGAAGTCTCGAAGTGATGGAATATCTTGCTTTCGCGACCGTCGTACCGCTGACTTTTTGGCTCTGTGGTCTGTTCGACGCGGTTCGCAGCGTGAATCTGTTGTGAGGTCAGCGCGATTGGCCGTGTGGCGGTGCGTGACGGCGGCGGCGGTAGCCGCGTTGCCGCAGTGCCTCGCATTGCCGGCGCGGGCTGTGTCGCCACCGGCGGTTGACGCCGGCCGCCTCCCGCAGGCGGCGCCGGCAAGCCCCCCGCGACCAACTGTGCAGCGGGAGATCTGCGCGATACCGGCCCTCGAACGGCAGGCGGATGCCACCCAGCTGTCCGGGCTTGATTTGCAACAGGTCTGGAAACTCACCCGCGGTTCGGGTCAACGCGTCGCCGTCATCGACACCGGCGTTGCACCGCACCCGCGATTACCGCAATTGCGACCAGGCGGCGACTATGTGTCCATCGGCGATGGCACGCAGGACTGTGACGGACATGGCACTGCAGTGGCTGGGATCATCGCCTCCATAGCGGATTCCCGCCATGCCGACGACTTCAGCGGCGTCGCCCCGCAGGCAAGTCTGATCAGCATTCGGCAGTCCAGCACCAGGTTCAGCGCCGCCGCTGATTCGGCGGCCTCGGGATTCGGAGACGTCGACACGATGGCACGGGCGGTGCGCAACGCCGCCGACCTAGGCGCCTCCGTGATCAACATATCGTCGGTCGCCTGCGCTCCTGCCGACGCAGCGCTCGACGACGGCGCACTCGGCGCGGCATTGTCCTATGCGGTCGACACCAAGAACGTCGTTGTGGTGGTGGCCGCGGGAAATACCGGCGCCGGGCAGTGCCCGACGCAACCGGCCGACGCGACCTGGGAATCGGCGACCGTGGTCGTGAGCCCGGCCTGGTACGACGACTACGTGCTGACTGTCGGATCGGTGAACGCGCGCGGCGAGCCATCGTCGTTCAGTCTCGCCGGACCGTGGGTCGATGTCGCCGCGCCTGGCGAAGGGGTGGTATCGCTGAGTTCGTCAGGTGACGGGTTAGCCAATGCCTTTGTGGCGAAGCAAGGTTCGACTCCCCTGTCCGGTACGAGCTACGCCGCGCCCGTGGTCAGCGGGCTGGCGGCTCTGGTCCGATCCCGATTCCCGACATGGACGGCTCGTCAGGTGATGCAACGCATCAAGGCCACCGCGCACCATCCGGCAGGCGGATCGGATCCGCGGGTCGGCGCTGGAGTGGTGGATTTCCTCGCCGCGGTCAGCACCGATAGCCCGATGACAGACGCGCCGTTGCCGACCCGGACATCGGCTCCCGTCGCCGTACCTCCGCTTCCCTCGGCGCCAGACCACCGCGCACGCGACACGGCTCTCACGGGCGCAGCGGGCTGCGGTGGCTTGCTGGCGGTGATGCTGTGCGTTCGTGGAATACGGACACGATTACGGCGAACGTCCCCCAGTAGCCGGAACATCCTGAGCGACTAAAGCATTGGGCCGACTCAACTCGGGCCCGGCAGGCAGTGCGGCCAACGCCGACCATGGCGCGGCGACCATCGCGCCGGGCAGGCCAAGGTCGTGGGCCGCATCGTCGTCGTGAACGGCGAATCGGACCCCGGTGTCCGAGATCAGGTAGCGGGTGCCCGTGCGAGCATGGGCGCCCGACAGGCTGGTTGCGCGGACATAACCTATGCGCCCTGGCGGTAGGTAGACAGCGTCGACGGCGGGCCCCGCCCCGTCAGCCTGCACCAGCCGAACAGGCGCCTGCCCGGCCGAAATAGGGAGTTCGCCAACCGAAAGCGAGACAGAGACACTTCCCGACGCCGGATCCTGCCAACTGGCACAGACCGTCGCGCCGTCCACAACCGACGGCGCCTGCACTCGATCGGGATAGTCAGACACCGGCAGACGCGTCACCGATTTCGTGGTTCGGATGACGTCGGGTGCAATCGGCAGGGCAGTGCGAGTGCCTTGCGAGTCGGCGAACCGCACGAGATCTGCAGCTACCTGCCCCACGCGCTGAATCCCTTCCCTCAGCACGATGTAGAACTCGTCGCCGCCCGTGCGGGCCACCCGCAGCACACTGCCGATCGGAAATCCGGGGAGCGAATCTGGCCCACGTCTGCCGGCGTCGGGAATCCGTGGCGCGGTAATGGGCGGTGACTCCGGGATGAGGTTGAGCAGGACCGGCGATACCGGCAGCGGCGATCGGCCGTCGAGTCCCAGGGCACGTGCAACCGCAGCTTCCCCTGGATTCACCGCGGCGCGTCGACCATCGAACAACACGTAGGTCGATCCACCGGAGGATGGGGTGACAAGCAGGGTTTGGCCGTGCATGAGGACACCGGATTGCGGTTCCCCACCGACGATCACCGTCGTGCCGTCGCGGCTGTCGCAGACCGTCCACCGAGATTCGTCTTCGCCGAGCGGCCTTCCGAGGAACTGTGGAGCACCGGGGATCCCAAGCAGCGGACCCATTTTGTCGCGACTGAACGCTGACGCGGGCACCGCCTGCGGGTCTGCATTCGCCTTCACGATCAACCTGGCCGACGCCAGATTCAACACCGGATGCAGCGTTTCACCCAACCGGACGTAGAGCGCCCCCGAGTGACTCTCCATCACGATCGGTGCCGTCTCTAGGCCGGGTTGCGGCCGCACCAGGGCCAAGACCAGACATCCGGCCAGGACGACGATCGCGACCGCCAGGCCTGCCGTCAGCGATTGAGCAGGCGCGCGCATCGAGTCGTTGACGGTGCGAAGGTCCCTGCCCAGAAGTGCACACTGGATACGCCGCCGCAGGAATCGATACCCGCTGATCTGCAGCCCGGTGGTTGGTTGCCATGCCATCCCCCTTGACGGTAAGTACCGGTCGCGCACGACGCGCTCGGCGATCCACAGCCAACGCCTAAGACCGTAGATATGACCGCAAGCCTGATTATCCGTAGAATCACCGGGTGAGCATTAGCCGCAAGCGCCTTACCGTTTCCCATCGTGCCTGGTCACGCTGTTTCAGCCTGACCGCCGCCGCATTGCTGGGCGCGGGCACACTGCTCATTGCACCCGGTTTGGCCCCTTCCGCGAAGGCTGCTAACTGCCCCGACGTCGCGCTGACGTTCGCTCGCGGCACCGACGAGCCGCAGGGTCTGGGGCGCGTCGGCCAGGCCCTGGCGGACGGCATCAAGCAGACCACCGGCAAGAACGTCGACGCCTACGCGGTCAACTACCGGGCCACCCTGCTGCAGATCCACGGCAACGACGGCGCCAAGGACGCGATCAAGCACATCAAGGAGATGGCCGACAAATGTCCGGCCACCCCGCAGGTGCTCGGCGGGTACTCCCAGGGCGCATCGGTGGTCGACATCGTCACCGGCACCCAGATCGGCGGCATCGGCTTTGGCGACTCGCTGCCGGCGCAGTACGCCACCCACGTGATCGCAGTGACCACCTTCGGTAACCCGGCCGACCGCAGCGGTGGCTCGATCGCCGCACAGAGCGTGAACTTCGGCGCCAAGGCCGTCGACTACTGCAACCCCGAAGACCCGATCTGCCACGCCGGCCAGGGCAACGAGTGGAAGGGCCACACCGACGGCTACGTGCCCGTCTACACCAGCCAAGCCGCTAGCTTTGTGGCCACCCGACTGCTGTCGGTGCTCCCCCAGACCGGACCCGACGGCAGCCCGCTGGGCCTGCCGCCCGGACCTGGCGGGCTCCCCGGACCTGGCTCGCTCCCCGGCCAAGGCTCGCAGCCCGTTCAGAGTCCACTGCCTGGTCAAGGCCCACTTCCTGGGCCTGCCCCCGCCGGCCCGTCCCCGACCGTGGTCGATCAGACCCAGCCGTTGGCGTTTCACTGATCACCCGTCGCAACCCTGATGTTGCGAGGGCGCACTACTGTCAGGCCATGACGCTTCGCCGCACCGGCCGCTCCACATCCACGTTCCGGGCCTCGTACGCCGTCGCCCTCATAGTCATCGTGTCGACACTCGCGCCCACCTTGGCCCCCGCGATGCTCCCAACCGCATCCGCCGCCTGCCACGACGTCGAAGTGGTGTTCGCCCGGGGACGCCAGGAATCGCCCGGCCCCGGAATCCTCGGCAACGCCTTCGTCAGCGCACTGCGGTCCAAGGTCAACAAGAACGTCGGTCTCTACGCGGTGAACTATCCGGCCGACACCGAGGTCGCGGTCGGCGCCAACGACATGAGCGCGCACGCCACGTCGATCATCAACAGCTGCCCGGATACCCGGATTGTGCTGGGCGGCTACTCGCTCGGCGCCGCGGTCACCGACGTGGTGATGGCCGCCCCCGGTGCGATGTTCGGCTTCAACAACCCGCTGCCGCCGGGCGCCGATCAGCACATCGCCGCGATCGCACTCTTCGGCAACGGCACCAAGTGGGTGGGCCCGATCGCGAACTTCAATCCGACCTACGCCGACCGGACCATCGACCTCTGCCACGGCAACGACCCGATCTGCAACCCGGCCGACCCGCACACCTGGCAGGACAACTGGAACCAGCACATGGCGAATGGCTACATCCAGGACGGCGAGCTCAATCAGGCGGCCGACTTCGTCGCCGGCAAGCTCGCCTAGTCCTGTCGCTGGCCCTACCCTCAGGTGGCTCACAGCGGGGTAATAGTTTTACCCCCTAGCGTTTGCTCATGCGACCTCGCCTGACCCGTCTAGCAGTCGCGGCGGTGTTCAGCGGCGGTTTGCTGAGCGCCCCCGCCGCGATTCCCTTCTCGACGACATCGCTTCCGGTGGCCTCGGCGGCCTGCCCGGATGCCGAGGTCGATTTCGCGCGGGGCCGCGAAGAACCACCGGGCGTCGGCCTGATCGGGCAATCCTTCATCACCGCGCTGCGCAGCAAGGTGCCCCGGATGACCATCGGCTCCTACGGGGTCAACTACCCTGCCAACACCGAGGTCAACGTCGCTGCCAACGACATGAGCGCGCACGCGCAGTCGATGGCGGCAAGCTGCCCGACCACCAAGTTGGTGCTCGGCGGTTACTCACTGGGCGCCGCCGCAACCGACGTCGTGGTCGCCGTGAACAAACCCGGATTCGGCTTCACCAATCCCCTGCCGGCGGCAGTGGATCAGCATGTCGCCGCGGTCGCGCTGTTCGGCAACGGCACCCAGCGGGTGCTCGGCCCAGCCCCCAATTTCAGCCCGGCTTTCGCCGGTAAGACCATCGACCTGTGTGCCCCCAGCGACCCGATCTGCACCAGAAGTTTCCAGAATCTGCAATGGGCTGCCCATCTGCAGCCGTCGTACGTCGACTCGGGCTTGGTAAATCAGGCAGCCAACTTCGTCGCCGGCAGGCTATAAATCGCGGATGCGAATGTCGCGGGTGATCAACGTCCGGGCCTCTAACTCACTGTCCGGCGGGTAATCCACCCGGACCAGCGTCAAACCCTGTGCCGGTGCCGCGGCGTAATCACTGGACCGCCGGGTAT